>NZ_JAHTKI010000002.1 GCF_019145475.1 Pseudomonas botevensis | reverse complement strand
TGTAGTGGTCAACTAATCCCGGACACGACGTTAAGTTTTTTCTCGGCCTGAGCTGGGGCCAGCCCATCGTTGAACTGGTGCGGTCGAATCCAGTTGTACCGATGCATCAGATAATGACTGATGTCTCGATGCGCTTCTTGAGCCGTCATGTAGCCCACGGTCGGTATCCATTCAGTTTTCAAGCTGCGAAAAACGCGCTCCATCGGCGCATTATCCCAACAGTTTCCACGACGGCTCATGCTCTGGCGCATGCGGTAACGCCAGAGCCGTTGGCGAAACTGACGGCTGCCATATTGCGAACCCTGATCTGAGTGAAACAGCAGTCCTTGAGGCCTGCCACGCTGTTCATAAGCCATGTCCAACGCCTTGATAACCAACTCGGCATCTGGCTTGCGCGACAGCGCCCAGCCCACAATTCGGCGCGCGTAGAGATCCAGAACAACAGCCAGGTAATGCCATTTCCCCTGAGCCCAGACGTAGGTGATATCACCACACCAGACCTGATTGGGTGCGGGCACCTCAAACTCTCGATTCAAAATGTTCGGAATATCAGGCCGCTCGACCGTCGCTTGTTTGTAGGCATGTGATCCAGGTTGTTTGCTGACTAACTTCAGTTCCCGCATCAGACCACGCACCTTGAACCGCCCGATTTGCTCGCCGTCTTCCTGCATCATCGACACGATGCTGCGGCTACCGGCGGCGCTTCGGCTTTGCGTAAACAGTTCATTGACCCGACTGCGCAACCGAAGCCGCTCAACGTCCGGAGTTCGGCGTCTGAGGCGGTGGGCGTAGTAACACGAGCGAGTGATGTCAAAGACTGCGCAAAGCCAATCGACTGGCGCCTGGGCGCTTAACTGATCAATCAGCGTGTGCGCTCGTGCTCTTCCGACATCAAGAGCGCGGTAGCCTTTTTTAAAATGGATTTCTCCCGCTCAAGGCGAGCAATGCGCGCTTCCAGTTCTTGGATTTTCTGCTGCTCAGGCGTCAGCGCTTTGCTCTGCGGAGTCACGCCGTTGCGCTCCTGCTGGAGTTGGTTAACCCAGCGACGCAACGCGGACTCGACCACCCCAAGCGAGCGGCTGGCTTCGGTATGGCTATAGCCTTGATCGAGCACGAGGCCTGCGGCCTCGCGTTTGAACTCAGCGGAAAAGGAACGACGTTGCTTGGTCATCAGACACCTCTATCTGGCGAGCATTCTCGCCTAAATGGGTGTCCGGTTTCATTAGACCACTACACCCAAAATATAAGGAGATTGTGAAAAATGTCATTCGAGGAGTTGACTAGAGAGCGGCTCGAATATCTCAAGGGCGTACTGCTATCGCTTGATGCAGCGGGAGCGACAGGCTTTGAAGGATTTGTCAGGGTAGTCCTTACTGCACTGACCAGCGTTCCTTTTAGATTAGCCGCAAGTGGTCTCCAAGGGGGGGTAGATGGTGATGCGGCATTGCGAATTGATGCTGTGTGTTTCGAGGCAAAGCGTTACTCAGGCTCTGTTCCTCGAAATGAAGTCCTGACAAAAATTGCAGACCTTTCACGTAAGAGCGAGTCACCAGACCGGCTCTGGGTACTAGCTGCGACAAGTGAAATTGCCGCGCAGTTAGCGAAGTCATTGCAAGAAGACGGCGACAAACATGCTATTTCCACTCTTATGCTTGATTGGGCTGATCCATTACCCCTCTTGGCTATCGCCACTGTAGCGGCGGCTAATGAGGCTACTGATTTTTTGATGACACATTGCAATCCAAAACCTGATTGCCAAGAGCTTTCCCGAACATTCGAAGTCATCACCAATGACCCTCGGTTTCACACCCTGCTGGAAAAACTCAAGTCGAATTTGAACGTTTCGACTCTAGCAACGGCACGGTCGACCGAGCTGAATAAAACATGGCGCATTGAATCGTTTGGCTCTGAACACATCGCGCGAGAACGGTTAGGACAAGCATTGGTAATCGCCAAATCGTGCTCACTGCCACTGCGGGCAACTCTGCGGCAACAGGTCAAGGACAGCCTGCAAATTGGTCAGCCCATAGTCTTAACCGGTGGTGAGGGGCATGGAAAGTCTTGGCTAGCGGCGCAAATCTGCTGGGACCATGAAGGTCTGGCTCTTTTTTCAAGTGCAGAGCAATTTGATGAAGTCAACGTTAAAGATCTCGACGACTTTATAGTTGAACTTCTGATAAGTCAGACTGGTGATGTCTCAGATGAAACTGTGAAACTGAGGTGGCGCCATCGATTTGCTGCTTGGAAACATCAACCGCCGGCTCTTCCATTACTGATGGTCGTCGACGGTGTCAATCAGCGACAAAGTCGGCGATGGCACCTTATCCTAAATGGTTTGAGGGAAAGATTATTCGCCATCGGCGGGTGTCTGGTTGTTACTGCTCGCCCGCAATATTGGTTAAAAATTGTTGCTCCAGGTCTTTCTTTCGAACCAATACAAATCGAGGTGCCAGAGTGGTCACCGGACGAACGTGATCAAATACTGACGCATCACGGTATCCGCCATGATTGGCTTGACGAGGGAACCCTCTGCACCCTTCGAAATCCCCGGTTGCTCGGAGTTGCAATCGCGACGATGCCTCACACGAGTTCTCTCGCCTGGAAAGGGCTCACGACTGACAGACTTCTCTTTGAGCATTTACGAGCTTCACAACGGGAAAACTTTGAATCAGAGACCTTGAAAGAGCTGACTGCACGTCTCAGCGATCATGCAAGAAAGGTATTGGAGCGTATCAGCGTAATGCGACACGAGCCGCCTCATAATTTTGAGGCCGACTCAATAGCGGTGGTCGAAACGCGCTTTTTCCAGACACTCCATGGACCAAGAGATACTTATGAACTTCGCGAGGAAGGTCTGACCCTGGCACTCGGTTATACGCTCATTGACCAGCTCTGGCAGGCGCAACACTCTGCCCACGACCTTTCGCAACGAATGACAACCTTGATCGATCCCATTCACGCAATGGACCGGACCGTTGATGTAGTGTTTGCCGCCTTGATGATCTGTGCTTTCGACTCAGTTCGCTTCAACCAAACTATATTCGCAGTTCTGCTGGACGCTTTTTCTACTCTGCAGAACGTTGATGATCAACGATTCGAAGAGTTCGCGGGGATTGTCAAAACACAAGCGACGGCACTGTTTGAATTGCTAGGTGTTTTCACACTTGAGTCAAGACGAAGGCTTAATTACGACTGGTTCGTTCATTCAGCGTTCTCAACTGCAGCGTCACATAAGGGTTGGCCTATAGCCGCAGGGGCTGTTCGTAAGTGGCTACGTTACTACAACAATAACGCACTCGATCAGGTGAGTAGATATCCGAAGCAAACGGAAGAAGAACAAACACAGCGACTTGAGAAAAAGACGATCGAAATTCAGGCGACTCTTGACTCTCTGTCTGCTTTCGAACGCACGCTTCTGCAAAAAATGACTGCGGTAGAAGGTCAGTTAGATGATCTTTACAGCGTCGCACTTCAGCTTCTGGCGGGTCGGCCTCTTGCGGAATTCGCTGAAAGCTTTATCTTCTTTGGCCTCGGTCTCTCGATGGATATAGATACTTCGGGGGCTCGGAAAGCATTTGACCATTTGACGACCTTTAACAGTTCGGACCGCGCAGCTGCGATGGAATCCTTTCTGAAAGCCATTGAACCGTTGCGATCACCCGATACCTCGAGAGGGGGAAAATGGACTGTCGTACGAATGTTGCTTGCCACTGGGGATGAATCAGCAGCTAGAGAAGCTGAGGAAATCTCCCGCTTACTGCGCGACAAGATAGTGCGCCAGGCCATGCCCGCACTGAGTGAATGGCGGCACTTAAGCGTTGCTAACCCTAACGCGATGCGACCCGGCGATATGGTCAGTGAGCTAGAACGCTTTAATGCCATTGACCCCGATTGTGTCCTTCAATCCATGACGTCCAGCGCGAGGGATCGCCAATTTGAGGAGTTTCTACCTGTAGCCTGTCGCTTCGCCCCTGAAGAGGCGCTAGAGAAGGCTCGCTCGGTACTTTCAGGTCTTCTCACTCGAACTTCAATGCCGTTACGTCAATTGATACTAAATGGGATGCAGTACGCCCCTCTAATGAAGCGGGATATTGCTCTTCGGCTGATCGCACGAATGACTGAAGGCAAAGATGATGTAGTGGCTACGCTTGTCGGGCGCGAGCAAAATACGCAGCGAATGTTTTTATTCATGTATGCGGCTCCACAGCTATCAGCACTGGAACAGCTCGATTGCATGCGTAATCCAGTGTTCGGCACGGATTATCTGCTAAATGTTATTCCAATGCTGAAGCCTCTATCCACAGATGCAATCAGAAAAGCCCTGCAGTTAGCGCTGGATGATGACAACGAGGTGCAAACTTATGCTGTTCTCGCAGCTACTCGATACGGTCGTACACCCATCACAGAGGAGCTTGAGTCACAATTACTTCGTTGCTACCAGTCGACAACGGTAAGAGGGAGGGCGTTCGTGCTAGAGTTGGCTGCCCTAGAAAACTTGAAAACGATCAGAGATGCCCACGTCCTTAGTGGTTGGTCTGGACGTACCCTAGACACTCAGACTAAAGAGAGGTGGTATGGCGCGATCCTGCTAGCAGATGCGTGCAAAAAGAATGAACTTAAAGTGGAAGAGCTTATAAATAGGGTCCATCCAGAAACTTGGTTTACGTGTGCCAAACGCGTTGGCTCAGAGATGCTGGAACCTTTGGCCGCCCATTTCCTGCAGCGATTAGAGCTGGGAATTGAGGAGGTTAGTTGCATCTTAGCACCGGGCGTTCAGCTCACGCTCACACCATCGGAATCAGCTCCCTATCCGATGCTGTCAATTGAGGAACCTGCGCAAGAGACGAGTCGATTTGTCAACCCAGAAGTTTTCGCCGAATTATTTGGCTCTCAAGAAGATTTTTACGGTAAGCAAGATCGACTCCGTGCAATCTCCGATGACTTTTTCGCGAGGCTGAAGGGGGCGAACGCGCTGCTTTTTACGGAGCATGTGACGATCGATGATCTGAGATTGCTGACTCTAGCGGTGCCCACACTGCTGCCAACCATGCTTGGCATATTAGAGCAGGCAGGTGATGCCGAATTTAGTTGGTTAAAAAACTTGGCATTGGTGGTCGCTAATTTAATATCGAGTGATATGCCCGAGGTGGCAGTTTGTTTATTCAAAAGAGCTCAGAAAACTCAGTTCTTTATCACCTATAAACTGGCTGACGGGCTGACCCTTGAACATGAAGCGATTTGGTCAAGCGCTCCTTCTTCAACGACTAACTTGTTCTGGGAGGAGCGGCTCTTAACCGCGGGGGATGACGAAGTTCTCGCTCGGGAGGTTGCGGCAGCGGAGCGGTTCGGTGCGGCGACATTTATTGAGAACTTCGTGCAAGAAAAAGTGCGCAGTTCATCCACGCTGGATAAATGCTTCGCGATCTGTGTGGCTGGATTTTCTGAGCGTTCAGAAGAATGGCTGTCCGTAATTGAAGAGCACTTCGATGACAAAGGAATCACGGGCCAGGCTGCGCAAAAAGCCAAGGCCGCCCACGATGCGGCTCAATGGGCAAAATCATGGATGCGAGAAATATCTCTTGCTACGACCATGGATGAATTTTGGCGCTGTATGATTATCTCAACACTTTGCATGGATCAACGGGTATCTGACACATTCATAAATAAAACCAAGTGGCCGGAATTCTTAGCACTTTTCAGAAAATTAAGAAAGACGGCGATCAAAGTGCAGGGGGATAATCGAAAGAAAACACTTGTAGGTCAACCCGTACCGGATGTGATTTTTATCAGAGGGTATTTCTGTGCTTAATTCTTTCAATTCGAGTGCTTGGCTTTTTTTCGTGAGCAGCCAATTAAGGAAGCACTGAGCGGAAACTCCTTAGGGTCACTGGAATGGAGTGAAACAGTCATGGCCTTCACAGGAGGTGACGCTATAAAGCCGGAGGCTGTACTAGTGCGAAATTTCGAACACCTCAGTTTTCAGATTGGGTGAATATGTGTAATTTTACAGGCTTTACGCCAAGGACAAGGTATGAGATTTCTCCAACTATCCGCAATCGTTTTACTGTTTTGTGGCACTGTCGTTCTTGCTTGCTTCGTGGGCAAGGCTACCATTGACGGTTACACCATATTCAGCTTCAATCCTACTGACTATCCGACAACCGGCCAGTTTGGGGATTTCGTCGGTGGGGTCGTGGGTACATTTTTCGCATTGTCCGGAACCTTACTTATTTACATGAACTTCAAGGAGCAAACCAAAGAAAATAAGCGCTCTGCATTCGAATCTTCTTTTTTTGGAATGTTGAAACTTTATCGAGAAAATGTCAGCGAATTTAGATACAAAAAGTTCATGGGGGGTGAATATGATATGTATGAGAATCGACAGGTTGCCCGACTGATATTTGAAGAATTTATTGAGTGCTACAGGGAAATTCGAAAATACTCAAATTCCAAGAATGAGCTCGACTACCTCCATCCAGTTTATGCGAAAAAACTTAGATCAATAGCTGTGAAGCAAAATCCCGGAATAGATATTATCGAGATGGCGTCCATTGATCTGGCGTTCCTTATAGTGTTTTTCGGTCTGGGGGAGGAGGGGGAGGCAATAATAAAGGCAAATATAATAAACAAGTTCAGCAAGGACTATTATTATAAGCTTATTTATTTTATAAGGCTTAAGCCAAAACGCTCTAACGCAAGCAGATTTGAGAGCTGGGAGCGACTTAATCAATTGACATACGAAAATTTTCACAAAGTAATAGACGACCTTTACCAAGCCAGGAAGCAGCCGTCGCAACCGAAATCCTCGTTCCCCCTTGTTCACGAATTTGATATGAGCAAAGCATATAATAAGTACTATGGTGGACATCAGTTTAGGCTGGGGCATTACTTTCGACACCTATATCAAAGTTATACGTATCTCAATGATCATCCTGACTTAAGCGAGAAAGAAAAATATTCCTATGGCAAGCTGTACAGAGCACAACTCTCAACATATGAGCAGGCGTTGTTGTTAGTAAATAGCATTTCTAGTCTTGGAATGAAGTGGGAATTCCAAGCTGACGTGTCAGATTTAGCCGGGGTCTCTAGTAATCTCATAACCAAATACAACTTAATCAAGAACTTGCCTGGCGGCCATTTATCAGGAATTCGATACAAGACCTATTATCCTGATGTTTCATACGAAAACGAGTTCTGAAGACAGACTGGCTCACTCAAAAGCGCAAGGCCGATTTAGCGAACGACTGCTTCTCAATCATTAGCCAATTGCGCATCTGCAATCGTTCTGGAAACGGATTTTCCGCGGCGCCCGGGCGAATCAGTGTGCGAATAATCTGGAGTTGAGTATCTGTCAGGCTGCGATAACGAGCATGGTCGTGACGACCATTGATGATATGGCTCTCAAAGCGACGTTCAATGACTTTGGCGACATCTGCGAATATCGGGTGACATACAGGGAAAGGTATAGCTTCAGTAATCGCAAGTACTGGTCATGAATACGCGGATCGATCTGCGAAAAAGGTGCCGTTTCAGCTGTGCCGATTCGGCCGACTAGGTTGTCGGCTTGACGGCCGCTTTGGAGCCAAATGGCGTAACCGGCCAGCAAAGGCGCCGCAGCGGTACACGCTGACCCGAAGAGAACCTGCACTGAATCAGTTTCATCGACAGCCACCTCATTTAGGGAATCGTTATGAACACTATGGACATGGCCCGTTGAGAAAGTAGGCGTCAAATACGAATTGGTCGAATCAGTGACTTACGTGGCTTATGAACATCTCTGACATAGCACATGGTTTAACATAATATACATTACACGTAACATCATGTTTCAAGATCAGCCTCGTTGCACGCACGATTTCAATCTCCAGCATCACTCACAAAACCACTTTCGCCGACACCTGGCCGCCCCCTTGAAATGTACAGTACTCATTCACCGTCTCGCGTCAGCTTTTCAATCAGCGCGCGATGCTGTGGGTACTGCGCCGTGAGTTTCTGTCGATCGCCCATTTCCATATCCGCGAAATCAAATCCTGGTGAAACCGCTTCGCTGATCAAACCAAATCCGTTCGCCCCCTCAAGCAGTCGCGAGGCTTTCCAGATTCCGCCCGGTACGTGCAATTGCAGATGTTGTCCGGCCAAGACATCGTTTCCCATCACCAGTGTCTGCAATGAACCGTCAGCCAGGATCAGGCTGTATTCGATGGCGTCGCCCAGATGGAAATAATGCAGGATGTCGGACTGGTTGAAATGAAACTGGCCCACCGGTGATTGCTCGGTCAAGAGATAGTAAATCGACGTCATCAGGTAACGTGGGCCGGCGGCGGTCTCGAGCATGGCGCGCTGGTCGGCCTGGAAGGTTCGCCGGAAATAGCCACCTTCGACGTGAGGCTCAAGATTCAGCGTTTTGATGACGTCATTTGCACTCACATTGCGTTGACTCATGGCCTGCCCCCCTTGATTTTTTTTGATAGCTCAACTAAACGGCTATTTAGTGCAGTTAACTACTCACCGTGCTGAGTTGCTATTCAGATCATTGCGTCCCAACTCAAGTCAATTATCCGATAACTCCCAGACCCGGATATCTACATAGCCCTTTGTGGCCAACTGCACTAATCCTCCTCGGCCCGCCGGCGCCGGGCAACCCACCAGCAATGATCTACCCTCGCTACCTGCGGGCTCAAATCAAAAAAATGCTCCGTATATTTCTGGGTATTCTCTTAAAGGATTGGACAGCCACCAGTTGGCTATAAACACGCAATGCTGCGTTATTCCCTGATAGCTTGACTGTCGCAAAAGTATGCTCAATTATCGTTTCCACGATGAAAATTATTCACCAATCAAAAGATAATGACCTCTCCTCCTTCACCGCATTCTTAGCGGTGGCGGCCCATCGGAGTTTTCGCAGCGCCGCTGACGAACTCAACATGACGCCCTCGGCGATAAGCCATGCGATCAAGGTGCTCGAGCGACGGTTGAATGTCCGCCTTTTCAACCGAACGACGCGTAGCGTTTCCTTGACTGACGCAGGAGAACGTCTTGCCTCAAAATTGAGACCGGCAATGGCATCGATCGAGGAAGCCATTCAAGAACTGGAGAGCGATGACCATCGCCCAAAAGGTGTGGTGCGAATCAATGCCAGTGAAGGCGCTATCCGTTTGGTGCTGCGACCTGTTCTGGCGCGATTTTTTCGTGAGTATCCTCAAGTGCACCTCGACATTGTCAGCGACGGCAAGCTCAGTGACATTGTTGCCGACGGTTTCGACGCGGGTATCCGATTAGCAGAGGCCGTGCCCAGAGACATGGTGGCGGTTTCTGTCTCGAAAGACGTGCGTTTTGCAGTAGTTGCGTCACCCGGATATTTTGAACAACGCGGATATCCAAAGGTGCCCCATGATTTGCATGGGCATGACTGCATACGCTTCCGGTTCGAAAGTGGTGCAATCTACCGATGGGAATTAGAGCGTCTGGGAGTCGCTGAAAGGTTCAATGCGTCGGGACCTTTAACGTTGACTGATCAACCGATGATGGTAGATGCCGCGATCGATGGAATAGGCATCGCCTTCGTGCCCGAGCATCTTGCGGCAGATGCTCTCAAAGATGGCCGACTCAAACGAGCTCTGGAGGATTGGTGTCCCGCGCAACCAGGACTGTGCCTCTACTACTCAGGGCATCGACACGTATCATCGGGTCTGAGAGCACTAATCAATATGCTGACTGAAACGCTTTCCGACAGTTGATCAAAACGACTCCGGCGACAATTCAGTCGCCGGAGTCACCTTGGAATTGAAATTTACTCGCCGTGCGGCAGGAACACTCCACGGAACCGCATCTTCCCTGAAGACAGGCGGTCGTATGCTTCATTTGCCTGGTCGAGCGAAAAAGTTTCGACGATCGGCTTCACCTTACCCTTTGCGGCAAGATCGAGAATTTCGGCGAGGTAATGCTGTCCGCCATGCGTGGATCCGATCACGCGTTGGCGCATCATGTGAAATGGCTTGCCATCGGACGGGATCGAGAACGGCTTGCTGAAGTCGAGCCCGCAAAGGACGATGCGCCCGTCAGGCCTTACCCCCGCCATCGCTTTTTCGGCGGTGTCGAAGTCGTTGGTCGTGACCAGAAGAACATCCGCGCCACCGATCTCCAGCAGTTCCTCGCCGTTGGCGACGACAATGTCGGCACCTAGCTCCTTGGCCAGCCCGTGTTTGTCCGGCGAATGTGTGATCGCGACGGTCTCGAATCCGCAAGCCTTGGAAAACTGAAGGGCGACGTGGCCCAGTCCGCCAATACCCAGCACCGCGATCCGCTCACCAGGTTTAGGCTCCGCGTCGCGCAGGCCGCTCCAGGTGGTATAACCCGCGCACATCATGGGCGCAGCATCCTTGTAGGACAGCCCATCGGGCAACAATACGGTGCCTTCGGCAGAAATCGCGATGTACTCTGCGTGACCGCCCTGAGACGCGAAGCCGGTCGTTCTGGGCAAGACGCAGTTCATGGCCGTCTGGCCGGTCAACGGATGGTTCTGGCGGCAGTACGGACACCGACCGCACGAGGACTGTACCCAAGTGGTGCCGACTCGGTCTCCAACCTTGCGCGTATGGACGCCCGCACCCACTTCGACAACCTCGCCAACCACCTCGTGACCTGGAGTTTGCGGATAAATGTCACCACCAGCCCCTTGGGTTGCCCACACGTCCGTGTAGCACATGCCGGATGCATGAACTTTCACAAGAACCAGCCCTGGCTCTGCCTTGGGCACAGGAACCTCATGAACTTCCCAAGGCTTGTTCGCCCCCGTCATCACAACTGCCTTCATCTTCATCGCGCTTTTCTCTCCACCAGATCATCATCACTGTAGGGTTGCAAACCAAGGGCTCAGAGCGACGCCAACGGGCGTGGAACCCTTGCTGCACTTCTCCCCTCGATCCTAAGATCGCCAGACTGTCGCAACAATCTGCTCAATGATTGATGCCACGGTGAAAATAATTCACCAATCAAAAACAGTGGCTTCTCTTCCCTTTTTTACCGGCGCTTAAAGGCAACCTCTGATTTACCAAATCGCAACATGCGAATCCGCCCTCGGCTCCGTCCCGCCACAAAGCACCCCGCTCTCCGAATCACGAAGAATGATCTGCCCTCGCCCGTAATCAGTCAGGTCACTGGCAATCTGCACCTCATGCCCCCGCCGGGCCAGCGCATTGGCCAAATCCCTCGAGGCCCCCTGCTCGATTCCCACCTTCTTCCCCCCCAACCACTGCCAGCGAGGCGCATCCAGTGCCGCCTGCGGGTTCAAACCAAAATCCACCAGGTTCATGACCATCTGCACATGCCCCTGAGGCTGCATGTACCCGCCCATCACTCCAAACGGCCCGAGCGCCTTGCCGTCCCTGGTGAGAAACCCCGGAATAATCGTGTGAAATGTCTTCTTCCCAGGAGCCAGACAATTGGCGTGCTCGAGGTCAAGACTGAACTCTTGCCCCCTGTTTTGCAGCGCAATACCACTGTCTGGCAGCACCACGCCCGAGCCAAAACCGTGGTAATTGCTCTGGATGAACGAAACCATATTCCCTTCCTCATCGGCCGTCGCCAGATACACCGTGCCGCTGGCATGTGGATCTCCAGGCTTTGGCGGCTGGGCCTGCTCACCGATCTGCCCGCGTCGCCGAGCGCTGTAGTCCTCACTCAACAAGTCAGCCACCGCCACGCGCATATGCAGAGGATCGGTGATGTAGTGCAGTCCATCGCTGTAAGCCAGCTTCATGGCTTCCAATTGCCGATGCCAGGTCCGCTGGCTGTCACGGTGATCGAAGTCGAACCCTTCCAGAATCTTCAGCGCCATCAACGCAACCAGGCCCTGCCCGCTCGGCGGGATTTCCCACACGTCCACGCCACGGTAATTGACGCTGATCGGTTCCACCCATTGCGCTCGATACTGCTCAAGATCTGTGGCCCGCAGATAGCCGCCCGTGGCCCGCGAATGCGCATCCAGACGCTGGGCCAAAGCCCCTCGATAGAAACTCTCGCAACGGGTGGCAGCCAACTCTTCAAGCGTTCGCGCCTGCTCCGGATTGCGAAAGATCTCTCCTGCTCTGGGCGCTCGCCCGTCTATCAGAAAGGTCTCGAACCAGGCCTCCAGAACCCCGTCGCGATGGGGAGTGAACTCATCCAGCGCAACCTGCCATTGATGGGCAACCACCGGCGACAGTGGAAACCCGTCTCGCGCCAGGCTGATCGCTGGCTGAAGCAAATCGGCAAACGGCAGCGCACCAAAGCGTTCCGACAGTTCAGCCCAGGCCGAAGGACAACCCGGCACCGTCACCGGCGTCCAGCCATAGAGCGGCATCTGCTCATGGCCGGCGCCCTTCACCGCTTCGATACTCAGCCCCGCCGGTGCGTGCCCGTTGGCGCTAAGCCCGTGCAACTGATCCTTGAACCAGACCAAGGCAAACGCATCGCCACCCAAGCCACAACCCGTGGGTTCAACCACCGTCAATGCCGCCGCCGTAGCAATGGCCGCATCGATCGCATTGCCACCCTTTTGCATCATTTCAATGCCTGCCTGGGCGGCCAATGGCTGGGAAGCCGCCACCATGCCGCGACGGGCAAAAACGCTCTGGCGCTGCGACGGATACGGATATTCGTGAGCAGAAAATTTCAACATGACAAAGTCTCTTTCAAACAAGCATTCATTGGCCGGACTTGATCCGGTTCCACTCACGGGTCATCAGCCGCTGGATGTTTTCCGGCAGATCCGCCGAGACGAAGGTGTGACTGATCACTTCATCGGTCGGATAGATCCCGGGATTGCCGCTGACCTTGGGATCCATCAACGCGGTGGCGTCCTTGTTGGGATTGGCGTACCCCACGTAGTCGCTGACCGGCGCAATCACCTCTGGACGCAGCAGGTAGTTGATAAAGGCATGAGCGTTGGCGACGTTGCCGGCGTCCTTGGGAATCGCCAGCATGTCGAACCACAGGTTCACCCCTTCCTTGGGAATCAGATAGCGGATATCGATGTTCTTCCCGGCCTCCCTCGCCCGGGTCTGAGCCTGCATCACATCCCCCGAGTAACCGATCGCCACGCAGATATCACCGTTGGCCAGGTCCGCTGTGTACTTCGATGAGTTGAAGTACGTCACCGACGGCCGCAAGGTCATCAGCAGTTTCGAGGCTTGTTTGTAGTCGTCAGGCTTGACGCTGTTAGGGTCCAGACCGAGATAAAGTAGGGCCTGGGGAATGATCTTCACCGGCGCATCCAGAAAGGCCACGCCACAGCTTTTCAGCCTGGAGAGATTCTGCGGATCGAACACCATAGACCAGGAGTCCAGCGGCGCATCCTTACCCAACACCGCGCGAACCTTTTCTTCGTTGTAGCCGATGCCCACGGTGCCCCACATGTAAGGCACGGCATAACGGTTGCCGGGATCGGCGGCTTCCAGGCGCTGCATCAGACGTGGATCGAGGTGTTTCCAGTTGGTTAACAAGTTGCGCTGCAACGGCTGATAGGCGCCGGCGCGAATCTGCTTGGAGAGAAACTGGCTAGAAGGCACCACCACGTCATAGCCTGAATGCCCGGAAAGCAGCTTGGCCTCGAGCATCTCGTTGGTGTCGAAGATGTCGTACTGAACCTTGATCGCCTGGTCTTTCTCGAAGTTTTTCAGCGTGTCGGGGCCGATGTAGTCGGACCAGTTGTAGACCTTCACCACCGAGTCAGCGGCCTGAATCATGGGTACCACAG
Source organism: Pseudomonas botevensis (assembly GCF_019145475.1). Lineage (GTDB taxonomy): Bacteria > Pseudomonadota > Gammaproteobacteria > Pseudomonadales > Pseudomonadaceae > Aquipseudomonas > Aquipseudomonas botevensis. Next base: position 398,501 of record NZ_JAHTKI010000002.1, on the reverse strand, counting down.
CGGCACAGCACAGCGCCGCGAACAAGCTCGATAAACGCATCGTCAATCTCCTGTCGAGTTTCACAGCACGCGGCTGAGGAAGGCTTGGGTGCGGGGGTGAGTCGGATGACTGAAAATCTGCTCCGGCGGGCCTTGCTCGATCAGTTCGCCCTGATCAAGCACGACTACGCGATCGGCCACTTCTCGGGCAAAGCCCATTTCATGGGTGACCACGACCATGGTCATGCCCTCCTCGGCCAGCTCCTTCATCACCTGCAAGACTTCGCCGACGGTTTCCGGGTCCAGGGCGCTGGTGGGCTCGTCGAACAGCATCGCCTGAGGCTTCATGGCCAAGGCCCGGGCGATCGCCACCCGCTGCTGCTGGCCACCGGAAAGCATCGAGGGGTAATGACCGGCCTTGTCTGCGAGCCCGACACGCTTGAGTAGCGCCTGTGCTTGTTCAACCGCAGCTTTGCGCGGCACACCCAGCACCTGAATCGGGGCTTCGATGATGTTTTCCAGGGCCGTCATGTGCGGGAACAGGTTGAAGCGCTGGAACACCATGCCGATGTCACGGCGCTGGCGAGCGATGTTGCGCTCCGAGTCCCGCACCAGGCTTCCGTCGGCCTTGGTGCGATAACCCATGGGGTGGCCACTCACTCGGATCTGCCCGGACTGAATCTCCTCCAGCAGATTGATGCAGCGGATGAAGGTGGTTTTCCCAGAGCCGGAGGCACCGATCAGCACAACCACTTCACCCCGTCGTACCTGGAGGGAAATGCCCTTGAGAATCTGCAGATCGCCGAAGGACTTGTGAATGTTCAGCGCCTCGATGATCAACTCGTCACTTTGATGCGCCATGATTAACGCCCCCTCAACAGTTTCAGCGTGCTGCGCCCGAACATGCGGCTGGTTGCCGGTGGCGGTGACGAAGGCCTGTCCGACTGACCAAAGCGTTTCTCCAGCCAGCGCTGGAAGAAGCCCCACAGCGTCGTAAGCAACAGGAAATAAATCGCCACCACGAGGTACAACTCGAACACCCGGAAAGTCGCCGACGTTACCATCTGGGTACTGAGCAGCAGCTCTTGCACGCCGATGACACTGACCAGGGTGGTATTCTTGAGCATCACGTTGAACTCATTGCCCAGCGGCGGAACGATCACCCGAAACGCCTGCGGCAGAACGATGCGGCGCATCAGCTTGGCGAAGGTCATGCCCAGGGAACGCCCGGCCTCATACTGGCCCTTGTCCACGGCGCCGATACCCGCACGGATAATCTCGGCCATGTACGCGCCCTCATTCAGGCCCAGCGCGATGATCGCGGCCTGGATGTTGCCGGGGATCAGCAGCCCGAACAGTTCAATGTCCTGAAAGCGGAAGATTCCGCCAGCGGCCAGTGCGGTGTAGAGGAAAACGATCTGCACCAGCAGCGGTGTACCGCGCATCAACCACACGTAGAACCGCACCGGCAGATGCAGCAACGGATTTCTCGATAACCGCAACAAGGCGGCGGCAAGGCCCAGCACGCAACCCAGCAACATCGCCAGCACGCTGATCACACACGTCAGCCAGAGCCCGGTGAGGTACACCCCGCTCGGCTGCAACAGGTACTGCCAGAACACATCCCAATTGAAATTCATCAGCGCCTGACCTCAATCGAGTGTGTCGCTAGCGACGTGCCATTTATTCAGGAGCTGGTTGTAGCTGCCATCGCTGCGCATGTCGGTGATGATCTGCTGCACGGCGGCGCTCAGTTGCGGATCGTCCTTGCGAATGCCCAGGCCGGTGAGGATTCGGCTAAAGGCAGGCACGCCCTCCTCGAACAGATCCGGCGCCATGGCGGCGTAGTAGCCGGCGGTTTCCACGGTGGTGCCGTACGCGTCGACCTGGTTGATCCGCAGGGCCTGGAAAGCATCGGTGTCAGTGTTGTAGACGACCAGTTTCATCGGCGGTTTGCCCGCCTTGGTCAGGCTTTCATTCTCGGTGTCGAGCAGGGTCTTGATGGTCGAGCCGTTGAGTACCGCGATCTTGTGCCCGCTCAGGTCTGGCAGTGTCTTGAGCGACTTCGGATTGCCCTTCGGCACCACCACCGCCTGGCTGGAATACATGTAGTTGACGATGTCGATCACCTCGCGGCGCTCGGGCTTGTCAAACAACTGGTCAACGATCATGTCGCACTGTTTGGCGAGTAACGCCGGGAGCAATCCGGAGAACGGAATGACCCGCCAATCGACTTTCTTGTCCCCCAGGCGTTTGGCAATTTCCAGGCCCAGATCGATGGTCAATCCCTTGGGCTTTTGCGCCTCATCGAAGGACACCAGAGGTGGGGAATCCATGCCTGAGCAATAGGTGAGCTTGTCGACCTTGACCAGACGCTCCGGCACCGTCGGCGCAGCAACCGCCCACTGTGTACAGAGCCCCAAGGAGATTGCAGCGAGTAACACACGAGACTTATGCATGACCAGACACTCCAGTTCGGTTAGTAACGGGGCAGTACTCAAAGTCACAACATCGGCGGCCTTGTTGACCGCTCTTTGGTTATCTTTCGGATTGCAGAAACTTGATCAGCTCAGGGACGGTTCCCTCGATGTGTTCGCGCACCACCGCTTCGGCCTTGTCAGCATCACCGGCCCGAATCGCATCAAGGATCATCGTGTGTTCCTGGCGAGCACTCAGCGGCTTCTCCACATGCTGCAGCCATAGGCGCATCGGGGCTTCGATCAGCGAATAGAGGGCGCAAATCTGCTTCAGCAGTCGCGGGCGACCGCTGAGACTGCACAGGTATTCATGGAACTTGCGGTGGCGGCTGACCCAGGCCGCACTCTCGTCGCGGTAGTCGTCCATTTCATCGAGCAGTCGCTCCAGGGCCATCAACTGACGCTCAGTGATCTTCGGCACCGCGATTCGCATCGCCAGCCCCTCCAGGGCGCTGCGCATCTCGAAGACTTCGTGCATTTCCTCTACATCCAGACCGCTGACAATTGCGCCACGGTTGGGCCTGAGCGTGACCAATCCCTGGGCGTCGAGACGGCGGAAGGCTTCGCGCACGGGCATGCGGCTCATGCCGATTTCGCCGGCAATGTCCTCGGCAATCAGTCGATCGCCCTTGCGGTAACGCCCGCCACAGATGCCTTCCAGGAGAAAGTTGTAGGCCTCCTCCTCGGCCGTCATCGGTTGTCGTTGTTCATACGCGGGAGCGAATTGCATGACGGCACCTTTTTTGTATTTTTGTATCCAATTATCCATGAATGCAGAAAAGCACGACGCGTGCCAAATTGCGCCAGCACTTGCCAAGCGTTTGATTCCAATGATTTTTGCGAAATGAGACAGCGACCGTCTCAGGACCTTGGCCTGAGAGTCTGCTACCTATTGGCTCACGATGAGCCTCAAACAAGTGCAGATTGGTAGCCGGGTAACACTTATTGAATGGCTTCAACCATGCCTCTCAAGCATGTCTGACCCAAGCCGAACCACGTGCCGCTCATTACGCTTGTGGCGCGCCACGGCTACCCCGTATAAAGACCGCTTTCCCTCCCGAGATAAAGGAAACAAGCATGAGCAACGCCTGGAACGAAGGGTATTTCACGGACGAGGGTTATACCTACAGCTATAGCCGGGAAATCAATCCCGTCTTCCAGCGCTACTGCCTGTTGTTGCGCGGTTTTGCCACGCTGGAGACCAGCGACGGTTATCACTGCGAACTGGGCTTTGGCCAAGGCGTTTCAATCAATATCCATGCTGCCGCCAATCCCGGGTCTTTCATCGGTACGGACTTTCACCCGGCTCAGGCCGCCCATGCCCAAGCGCTTGCGCGTACCTGGAACAGCGATGCACAACTGTATGACGACAGCTTCGAACAACTACTCGCGCGCAAGGATTTGCCACAGTTCGACAGCATCAGCCTGCATGGCATCTGGACCTGGGTCAGTCGCGACAACCAGAAGCTGATCGTTGAATTCGCCCGCCGCCACCTCAAGCCTGGCGGCATGCTGTATGTCAGCTACAACTGCTTGCCGGGCTGGTCGCCTTCGGCACCGTTGCGCCATCTGTTCAGCTTGCACGATCGCTTCGCCACCAGCAGTTCTACAAACCCGCAGCAGCGCATAGACGCCGCCCTGCAGTTCTCCGAGACGCTGTTGGCGGCCAATCCCAACTACGCCGCTGCGGCCCCGAGCATCGCAGCCAAACTGCAAAGCATCAAAGGCCAGGATCGCCACTACGTTGCCCATGAGTACTTCAACCGCGACTGGAATTGCATGTACTTCACCGACGTGGTCGATGCCCTGGCGCCAGCCAAGCTCGACTACGCGGCGACGGCGGTGCCGCTGGATACCGTGGATCCGCTCAACCTGAGCGCCGAAGGCATGGACTTCCTCGAGGGCATCGAGCATCCGGTCATGCGCGAACAGGCGCGTGACTATTTCGTCAATCAGCACTTCCGCCGGGATCTGTACGTGCGCGGCGCCAACCGGTTGACCGCCTCGGAACAGCGCCAGGCCCTGCTCAATACGCGCTTTGTGCTGTTGCAAGCGGCAGAAAGCGTGTCCGCCAGCGTCCGTGGGCCGGCCGGCGAAGCATCGCTGCAAGTGGAGATCTACGGCCCGGTGCTCGAAGCATTGGCCGCCAACGCCTATACGCCAAAAACCTTGCGTCAGCTGTCAGTGGCCGCGCCCTCGCTGCCATATGACGAATTGGTGCAGGCCATTACCGTACTGGTCGGGATGGGCGCCGCGGCACCGTGCCAAAGCGAAGCCGCCGAACAACAAGTCGAGGCGCGCTGCCGCACACTCAACCTGCAGCTGTGCAAACGCGCGCTGCTGAGCGCCAAGATCCAGGTATTGGCCAGCCCGGTCACCGGTGGCGGCGTAACGGTCAGCCGCTTCCAGCAGTTGTTCCTGATTTCGATCAAACAAGGCAACAAGCGCCCTGCCGACTGGGCAATGCTGGCCTGGAGTGTCCTCGGCGAACAAGGCGAAGTCCTGATCAAGGACAATCAGCCTTTGCTCACGGCTGAAGAAAACCTCGCCGAACTGACCGAGTCTGCCGAAGCGTTTGCCGCGCAATCGCTAGTGATTTTCAGCGCCCTTGGCCTTATTTGATGACGGGATAAGCGATCAGCCCGGGTATGTGCTGCACATGTCCGGGCGCCATCGACATGCCGTTGGCCGCGCAGTACTTCCCCACATTGTCCGCACCAGAAGGATGCCATGAAGCTAGTTGAGATCAGTGCGTTTATTAGTCGGTGGCCCATGTTGGGCTTGCTGCCCTCTGCCCCCTGAATGATTTCTCAAGACTGCGAAAACCAGGTTTTGTCCCTGCTGGAAGGTCTCGGCGCGAGTTATCGCCGCCACGGCAATGTAGCCATCCACGAAAGCGCCGATGTGGAGCACGGTGCTGTGCTGAAGGGGCCGATTATCATCGGCGAGGGATCTTTTGTGGCTGCGGGGGCTTACCTGCGTGGAGGGGTTTATCTCGGCCGCAATTGCATTGTCGGACCAAGCTGCGAATTGAAAAGCAGCTTCATGCTTGATGGCAGCAAGCTTGCTCACTTCAATTTTGTCGGCGACTCACTGATTGGCGAAGGCGTAAACATTGAAGCTGGGGCAATCATCGCCAATTACCGTAACGAGTTGGATGGCGCAGACATCAGCATCCGCTACGCAGGCAGTGTGATCGAGACGGGAGTGAAAAAATTCGGTGCCTTGGTCGGTGATGGATGCAAAATCGGGGCAAATGCAGTCATAGCCCCCGGTGCCATATTACGGCCAAACACCCACGTTCCACGTCTGGGACTGATTGACCAGTTCGTCTACGATTAAGTATCAAGAACCGGTTTGGGACTTCCTGCCTCTGAATCCGACGTGTCTGGAAGATGGCTCTGCGCTGCAAACGGATTGCGCCGCCAGGTCCGGATCCGGGGTGATCGCAGTGGTGCTCGAACAATTTCAATCGGTACCCAGGTGAGCGTGATTGGGGACAAAGCCACTGCAATGGCGAACGCATTCAGTCCTCCTCCACCGATAACGTCAGAGTTGAGTTGGCTCTCTTCGCCGTTGGGAGTACATGCGGTCGGATCATCGACGGACTCTGGAGCGAACTCGCTACCGTGCTCATTCAAGCAGGCCTGCTTGACGACCTCCCCATCGACCTGCACGTCTCGATCCGGAAAACTGTAGTCAGCAATATCAAGTCCACTGGCTCGAGCACCTGGCACTGGTCGAGCGGGTTTGTTCGTTGCACTGGCCGCATTCTTGCGCCACTCCGATGACTGAAGCATTGCTTCCATTTCCGGTCGGCGTGACACGTTCATGGTCATATTCAGTAGCCCCTGAGCGCGTGTTGTATCGGGCTGCCGCTCACGAGGGTTGGACTGAGCCTGCAATTGCGAGTGGAAATCCGGCCCACTGGTCGTCACCTGCGGTTTATTTTCTTCAGCCGGCAAGATTGATGGAGCTGGCGGGACGGGGGAAACTCTGGTCATAAGAGCTCCTCGTATCAGGGCTATTGTGATCACTCACTTCGATCTTCCAGAACGTCGCAGGAATACCACCTGCGCCGTGACACCCATGACCAGCGCAAGCGCTATGAAACCCAGCACGCCTTTGAGCAAAGGCGAATTCGGGTCGGTCACAACAGGGTGGCCATCCGGAACACGACGCAAGGTTTCCGAGACGGTCGGAACCATCAAGAAGAACACGGTCAGGCTCAAGAGAATCGTTTCAAGGTACACCCCTGCTCGCCCCAGCCAGCGAACGAACCCTATTCCGTAACCGGCAAACAGTAACAACAGTGTTATGGCGCCGATCACTGGACTGATCGGCTGACGAGCAACCAGAAACACTGTGCAACCGCCGATCAGCATAAAGACAAAATAGGCAGCCCCGGCTCGCGACCTCGGTACGATGCGCCCGTGTTTGAAGAGCATATAGGCGGCCAGCGGAATGGCGGGCAGGCTTCCAAGTGTGTGCAGCCAGCCGAGGGCAGATATCCCGAACATGCGATGTATCCTTGTTTTATGGATGATGTGTTAAAAGCAAAATTTGCTTCAGAAATGCCAATTTTGTCGTTTGAAAACCTTATGATTCAGGCATTCAGACTATTCAACACGTGACCATGCCGACATGACTGATTTGCTGGAAAACTTGACCATTCTTCCGGAATTGAAATTGGAAGGGCTGTCCACGGGGGATCTGCTCTCGCAGGTATTGGCCAAGATTCGCCTGACAGGGGATCGTGTCTACTCAGCAACACTGGACATGGATAAACGCTTGGAGCTGGATGCAAAAAGCTCACATATCTGCGTGCTGCAGCTCGGGCGACTCCATATCGAAGGCGCCGACAAGCAAATCATTACTGTTGAAAAGGGCGACATTCTCCTGCTGCCCCACGACCCCTCCTCCCTGAGGATTATGGCCACCCAGGGACCTGCGGCGCTGATCATCTGTCGCTTCTGGTTTGATGCCAGCAGTTTCCAGGCGATGGTGTTCGCCTTGCCATCGCTCATTCATATCAAGCAAACCGAAGCGGCAGCGTGGGCGCAAAACATCCTGCATTTCATACTGATCGAGTCCGATGACTCACAGCCCGGCGGTGCGTTGATGATTTCACGTCTCATTGACCTCATCGTCATTCGTATCCTCCGCACCTGGGTTCAACAGGGCATGGCGTCGGGGTGGCTCGGGGGCTTGTCTGACGAACGCATTGCGCGAACGCTGAGGGCCATACACGAAAAGCCCGGACAGCAATGGCGGATCGATGCTCTTGCGGCCATCGCGGGGATGTCTCGATCCAGCTTCTGCGAGCGATTCAGCTCATTGGTTGGACGCTCGCCGCTGCGCTACCAGAATGAATGGCGCCTGAGCCTGGCGAAATCGATGCTGGCCAAAAAGGACAGCCGGATCGGCGAGGTGGGTTTCGCGATCGGCTACGAGTCCGAGGCGGCTTTCAGTCGCGCCTACAAAAGTTATTTTGGACGCTCGCCTCGAGACGACAAAAGCCACGACGGATCTGAAGAGGGATTGATGGGACAATAGCCCGATTCGAGCATCGAGATCGCTGGCACGTCCGTGGCGGAGAATGACACATCGCAGCGACAGCGACGCGTCCGGATAATACCGCCGCTTCACCCACCAACAATTGCCCCCGGAATCTGCCGCAACTCCAGGACCTTCTTTACCCCTCCCAGCTTGATCGCCTCTTTGGGCATTCCAAACACGACACAACTCGCTTGATCCTGGGCGTAGGTGTTGGCCCCGGCCTCGGCCATTTCCTTGAGACCCCGGGCACCGTCATCGCCCATGCCCGTCATGATGATTCCCGTTGCGTTGCGTCCGGCAAACTTGGCCACCGAGCGAAACAGTACATCCACCGAAGGTCGATGGCGGTTGACGCAGGGACCGTCGCGCACCTCGACCAGATATAACGCGCCGCTGCGTTTGAGCAGCAAGTGCTTGCCACCTGGTGCCAGCAGCGCGGTGCCCGGCAAGACGCGATCGTTGTTACGAGCCTCGCGGACTTCGATTTGTGAAATATCGTTGAGCCTGGTGGCAAAGGATGCGGTGAATTTTTCCGGCATGTGCTGGACGATCACGATGCCTGGACAGACTCTGGGCAAGCGGGTCAGCACGTATTCCAGCGCTTGCGTTCCCCCGGTGGAGGTGCCCAGCGCAACGATTCTTTCTGTCGTGGCGACCATGGCATGGCCATCGCCTGACGGCAGGATGGCGTCGGCGTTATAGCGCGGATTGACGGCAATGGTTTTGGGGGGCGGCTGATCTGTCGTGGCGTCATGTGCTGCGTGTGCCCGACTGAGATTGCGCATGTTTACCTGTTTGGCGCCACGCACGGCGCGCACCAACTCGCTGGCAGACTCCATCAGAAAGTTCTTCAAGCCCATGCTCGGCTTGGTGATGATATCCACCGCACCCGCCGCCAGAGCTTGCAGGGTTGTCTGCGCGCCCTTCTCGGTCAGAGATGAACAGATGATCACCGGCGTCGGTCGTTCAGCCATGATCTTGCGCAGGAACGTGATGCCATCCATCCGTGGCATCTCCACATCCAGTACCACGACATCCGGCCATTCTTTGCGCATGCGCTCGATGGCAAACAGTGGGTCCGAGGCCACACCAATAACCTGGATATCTGGCTCGGCGTCAAGAATGGCCTGCATCACCTGGCGAACGACCGCAGAGTCGTCCACCACCAAAACCTTGATCGGATTCATTTCATTCTTCTGTTGTTGATGCGTTCGTGACGGACCCAGACATGCCCGCTGGCCAAATCGAACACCACTTTTCGATGACCCCAGCCGCCGGTATCTTCAGCGACTATCTGTAGCCCCAGGCTCGCCGCTTTTTCTCGTGCGGCCTCGGCATTGCGCCCTGCCACATCGACCTGCGGCCCCGATCCGACGATGCTAGGAAACATATTGCCGGCCCCGAACAGTTTCACTTGGTACTCGCTGACGGGGCGACGGCACTTCGCCATGGCATTGAGCAACAACTGCACAGCCTCATCGACGTATTTACCGTCCAACGGTGGTTGGCCGTTGCGCCGGCTTGGCAGCAAGCAATGACACATCCCGCCGACGCGCAATGTGGGGTGCCAGAACGTCAACGCCACGCATGAACCGAGCAACGTGGTGATGCGCGTGCCGGCCTGTCCGAAATAGATCGCCCCGATCTCGAGGTAGACCTCTGCCGGTTGCGGTGGGATGGGTCTGGCCATATTTATGGTTTTCGATAAATGGACGGTGCAACCAATTGCAGGCTTTCGCACACGCCGTTGAGGCTTTCGGAGTGACTGACAATCAGATAACCGCCGGGTTTGAGCAGCGGCAGCATGCGCGCCACCACCCGGCGCTTGGTTTCCATTTCAAAGTAGATCATCACGTTGCGCAGAAAAATCACCTCGAACTCACCCATCGGCGCCAGCGGCTCATTCAGGTTCACTTGCAAAAACTGAATGCGACTGCGCAATCCGGCCTCTACCAGGAACGTCCCTTCCTGGCGCCCGATGCCTTTAAGGCAATATTTGACCAACAGCTCACGCGGTAACGTGCTGGTGCGCGTCATCGGGTAATGACCGGTGCAGGCGCGCGCCAATACCTGGGTGCTGATATCCGAGGCGACGATCTCCCAGGGTTTGCTCCCCAGGCCTTCGGCCAAGGTCATGGCCAGACTGTAAGGCTCCTCGCCGGAAGAACAGGCCGCGCTCCAGACCCGAAGCGGCTGGCCGCCCCTGACCTCAGGCAAGACCACTTCGCGCAGGAACTCAAAATGTTTGGGTTCGCGGAAGAAGTAGGTCTCGTTGGTGGTCAGCATATCCAGCGCGACCTGCAATTCCGCAGCGCCGTCGCGCCCCATGATCAGGGTTAAATACTCGCCATAGCTATTGAACTCATAGTGGCGCAGACGCTTGAACAGACGCCCCGCCACCAGTGGCTTTTTCGCTTCTGAAAGGCTGATGCCGGCGGCGCGGTGAAGCCAGGACTGGAACTGCCGAAACTCACTGTCGTGCAAGACAATCGTATTCACGCAGCAACCCCGCGCCAAAAGCGTTCATCGACGGCTCTCACGCTGGCTCCGGATGAGCCGGGGCGCAAGCAGTGCCTATCACCGCCATGTCGTCCACCGACAACACGCGGTCAACGTTGAGCACAATGACGAACTTGCCATCCATGCGCGCCATTCCGCTGATGAATTCGGCGTTGATCCGGGCGCCGAAGTTCGGCGCAGGCTCGACGTCGCTGGCGGCGATATCCAGCACAGCGGACACCGCATCCACCAACAGACCGATGTCCTGACGCCCTTCGGCTTCGGAGTGCCCCTCGACAATCACCACGCAACTGCGCCGGCTCAAGCTTGCATTGGGCTGACCGAATCGTGCCGCCAGATCAATGACCGGCACGACCGCGCCCCGCAGGTTGATCACCCCACGCACAAAGTCGGGCATCATCGGCACCACGGTCAAACCGCCATACTCGATGATCTCTTTGATCCCTAGAATGGCGATGGCATACATCTCGCCGCCCGAGGTAAACGTCAGGTACTGACCGTCGCCCTCAGGAGGTGTTTGCACACGGCTTTTATCTGCCAAACCCTTCATGACATGCTCCCGTCAGAATCGCGTGAATTCGTGTTCCGAAATCGCTGCGCTGGCAGCAACCGGTCGAAAGCTCGGAACGGCTGTCGGGCTCGACGGCGCCGAACGGGGTGGTGTTGCTGCGCGTGCTCGGGGGGCAGAGGATGTCGTGGTGGAGAGAGTGAAGAAGCTCATTGCTTCCTGTAATTGCTCAGCCTGACTGCTCATTTCCTCGGCGGTCGCAGCCAGCTCTTCGCTGCTCGAGGCGTTTTGCTGAGTGACCTGATTGAGTTGCGCCATGGCGGTATTGATCTGCCCGACACCGGCGGCCTGTTCTTCGGAGGCGGCGCTGATTTCCTGTACCAGATCACTGGTCTTGTTGATCGAAGGCACCATTTCATTGAGCAGACTGCCGGCCTTCTCAGCCATTTCCACGCTGCTCGTCGACAGCTCGCCAATCTCTTGGGCGGCTACCTGACTGCGCTCGGCCAGTTTGCGTACTTCGGCGGCTACCACGGCGAAACCCTTGCCATGCTCACCCGCCCGCGCTGCTTCAATGGCGGCGTTGAGCGCCAGCAAGTTGGTCTGATAAGCAATGTCGTCAATGATACTGATGCGCTGAGCGATCTTCTTCATCGCAATGACGGTCTGCTGCACCGACTGGCCACCTTCAGTCGCTTCACGGGCGGCTTTGCTGGCCATGCCGTCGGTCACACGTGCGTTGTCGGTGTTCTGGTTGATGCTCGCACTCATTTGCTCGATCGAAGCGCTGGTTTCTTCGACGCTGGCGGCTTGTTCGCTAGTGGCCTGACTCATGGATTGTGCCGTGGCACTGACTTGCTCCGAGGCGCTGGCCAGATTGTCAGAAGCGTTACGTACTTCGCCGATGATGTGCGAGAGTTTGCCGATCATGTTGTCCATGGCGCCCAGCAAAACACCGGTCTCGTCGCGCGAGGTGACGATCACGTTCGGGGTCAGGTCGCCTTCGGCGAGACGGCTGGCAACCTCGGCGGCATTGATCAATGGGCGGGAAATGATCCGTGCGATGAAAAAGGCCAGGAACAACCCGACACCCAAGGCGACAGCCAGCGCCACGAGGATCGACAAGCGCGCGTTGCTGTAAATCTGGTCACCCTGGTCGCTGGCGGCTGCAGCCCCGTCGTCATTGAGCTGAACGAGCTGTTGCAGTTTGGTGGAGAGGCTGTCGGAGACCTCTTTCGATTCGCCGGTGAGCAGAGCTTCGGCCTCCCGTGGCCGATCGGTGCGCGAGAGTTCGAACACCGACTGGCTCAACTTCAGGTAGGTGTTCCAATCGTCTATCACCGATTCATAGATCTGGCGTTCGTTCTCGTCGCTGACCAGTTGCTTGTATCGCTGAATCCGTTCGTCCATCTCATGCCGGGATTCGGCAGCCTGCTTTTCCTGTACGGCTTTTTCCCGCAGATCATCAGCCAGCACGTTGCGCAGTTCGCGGGTACGGTACTGGCTCGCATAAAAACGCATGCCGGCGGCGAGCCGGATCGACGGGATCCAGTTCTCCTTCATGTCGGTAGAACTGGAATTCACCTGTTGCAGTTGAAAGACCGCGAAGATCCCCATTCCCGCCGTGAGCACCAGCACGAGCATGAAAGACGTCAGCAGCTTGGTGGATATTTTCAGGTTATAGAACCAGTTCATGAGCGTTGCCCCTGCGAAACGGAAAGAGATTCGGATGTGGTTGTGCTTTTGGAGACGCAGGCTCGGCTGTCTTCAGACAAGCGCGTGAGCAAGGCCGGAATATCCAGAATCAGGGCAATCGCGCCGTTGCCCAGAATGCTTGATCCGCCAAACCCGTGAAGCGCACCGAAGAGTTTGCCCAGCGGTTTGATAACGGTCTGGTACTCGCCCATCAGCTCATCCACCACGAGCCCGATTTTTTTGCTCAGGTGATGCACGACCACCACGTTCTGCCGGCGACTGCCCGCGCCTGCCTCTTCAATCGAGAAGTAGTCGTGCATGAACAGCAGCGGCAGCACCTCGCCGCGCAGATCGATGTAACCGCAGCGGCGGGCTGCGTCGTTGGCGGCAGACGTCAGCTCCATGCATTCCTGCACGCGCTCCAGGGGGATGACGTAGAAGGCCTCGCCTACACCCACCAGGAAGCCATCGATGATCGCCAGTGTCAGCGGCAGGCGGATTCGCACGGTCGTGCCCTCGCCGCTTCGGCTGTCCAGGTCGATTGAGCCACGCAGCGCCGTGATATTGCGCTTCACGACGTCCATGCCGACGCCTCGGCCGGACAGGTTGGTAACCGCCTCGGCGGTTGAAAAACCGGGTTCGAAGATCAGGTTGTAGATGTCCGAATCACTCGGCGTCGCCCCGGCAGGCACGAGATTGCGCTCGCGGCCCTTTTCCAGAATGCGTTCACGGTCCAAGCCTCTGCCGTCGTCGATGATCTCCACGACAATGTTGCCGGCATCGTGAAACGCATTGAGGCGCAGTCGGCCCCTGGCCTGCTTGCCGTTGGCCTGGCGCACCGCCGGGGCCTCGATACCGTGATCCAGTGCATTGCGGATCAGGTGCATCAGCGGGTCGCCGATACGCTCGACGACGGTCTTGTCCAGTTCGGTTTCGCCACCACTGATCTCAAGCTCGATGTCTTTGCCAAGCTCCTTGCTGACATCGCGAACCACTCGCTGAAAGCGGCTGAACGTGTCACCGATGGGTACCATGCGCATTCTGAGCGCGCAATCGAGGGTCTTCTCGACCAGCTCCGCCACCGCTGCCGTGGCATCGCGCAGCTCAGACTCGGGGTTATAGCTCGCCAGCAACTTCGCGCCTGCCCCGGCGATGACCAGTTCGCCCACCAGGTTGATCAGCTCTTCCAGTTTGTCGGCATGCACTCTGACATAACGACTTTCCCGGCTCTTTTGCTCGCGTGCGGTGGCCTGGGGGGCGGAATCACCGCGCAACTGGACGGGATCAGCAGGCAGTTCGAGATCCGTTGATGGGCTCGGCTGCGTAGGTAACTGGCTCTGTACGCTGTCGAGTTCTCCCGGCAGCAGCGAACCGGACTCCACCAACAAACGCTCGGCGTGATCGCGACTTTCCGGAAGTTGCCCCAGCAAGGCTGCAAACTCACTCAATGAAGCGCGCGGCGACAGGATGTGCACGGCGCAATCGTCGCGCACGAAATCGAAAGCCTCGTTGATCGTTTCAAACGTTTGAGCGGAGCGAAAACGGATGTCGAAGCCGAGATAGCAGGACTCAGGGTCCATCTCAGGCAAGGCAGGCATGGCCGTCGTAGTGGTGACGATATGGAGGATTTCGCCGAGGGTGTTCAGATAGCGAAGGAACGAAAACGGGTCCATGCCATTGCGATAAACCTGCTCACCGAAGCGCAGGGAAATATGCCAGTCGAGATTGGCTGCCCGCACTGCAGAATCGTCGATCACAGACTGGCGCACCCACGTATCTGGACTCGTTGGTGTCGAAACCTGATACGTCATCAGCCGTTCACGCAGGGCGTTTTCGCGCTGTACTGCCTGCGCATCAAGGCTGGCGCTGCGCTCGGCGACGACATCGACGAGTTCGCAAATATGGTCCGTGCATGCCAGTAGCAAGGCAATCAACGCGCTGTCGATGTTCAGCGTCGCATCCCGCACGCGATCGAGTAGGTCTTCCACGCCATGGGTGAAGCTGACGATGGGGGTCAAACCGAACAGGCCGGCCGACCCCTTGATGGTGTGCGCACCGCGAAACAAGCTGTCGACCGTGTCGCTGTCGTTCGGGTCGTTTTCCAGAACGAGCAACGCTTCCTCCATCTGGTGGAGTAGATCGCGGGCTTCGACGATGTAGGTCTGCAACGCGGAATCGAGGTTGATATCCATGGATCGTCCAACTGCCCTTTGAATTTGCGAGCCTCAAATGAGGCTCGCGTGACCATCAAACACATGCGCGAGATTGCACAACTGCAGCGCGTCGCGTACTGCCGGGCTAGCACCCTTCATGTGCAGCGCATTCCCGCACGCCGTGACGGCTTGCCGTAGCGCCAGGAGTAACTGAACGCCGGCGCTGTCGATCTCGTTGACGAGGGCAAGATCCACTTCGACGTCGCCGTTCGGCGCGAGCGAGGGCAACAACTCAGCCTTGAGCTCTGCGACGGTGTAAATGGTCAGCTCCCCGTCGATAACCCAATTAACGCCGCCCTCAGGGCACTGATTGACGATTGCCATGGTGCGGATTCCCTGAGGGCCTTACGGCATGATCAACTTGGAGACCGCCGCCATCATTTGCGCCGGCTGAAACGGTTTGACGATCCAGGCTTTGGCGCCCGCCGCCTGGCCTTCAAGTTTCTTCGAGTCCTGGGACTCGGTCGTGAGCATGATGATCGGAGTGAACTTGTAGGCGGGCAGCTTCTTCACTTCTTTGACGAAGGTGATGCCGTCCATGTTGGGCATGTTGACGTCACTGATCATCAGATGGACTTTCTGCCCTGTCAGCTTGCTCAGGGCGTCCCGGCCATCGCTGGCTTCGATGATGTCGTAGCCAGCCGCTTTGAGCGCAATGCCGACAACCTGACGGACACTGCTGGAGTCATCCACAACGAGAATGGTCTTTGCCACGAGAGCGGTTCCTTAAAAAAAAGTAATTTCATGTTCAGTGCCCGACTGCTGTAAGCCGCCCTTATGGGACTGGCGCTGCTCGTCAGTGGCGTAGGTGCGCTCCATCTCGGCCAGCCAGCTCAAGGTGTCGAGAGTGCCCGCCTGGCTTGGAGCGTTTGCGCGGGTGTGCAGGTGCTCCAGCAACTGATCCAGGTTGTTACGCACGTGGCACAGGATCTGGCTGGTACGATCCTGGAACTGCAACGCCACCAACACGTCGTCGAGCTCCTCGCGTATGCCGCTGCCTTCACGCTGCAGCAACTCGGCGGAGTGGCTCAGGCGCGCCGTGACATCGCCGAAACGGGCGAGCACGTTGCGGATCGTCTCCTCGGACTGCGCAATCATGTCGGCGCTACGCTCGCTGTTGCTGTCCGCAACGCCCACTGCCTGAGCGATCGCGGCGTTGATGATGTCCACCTTGCTCGACATCAGCTCACCCGTTGCGCTGGACTCCTGCGAGAGCTTGCGCACCGCGTCGGCCACGACGGCAAAACCGCGCCCTGCCTCGCCCGCTCTGGCCGCTTCAATCGCTGCGTTGAGGGCCAGCAGGTTGGTTTGCGAAGCGATGGCCTTGACCTCTTTGGTCATGTTGCTCAACTCACCGGTGTAGTCGTTGAGCTTCTGCACTTGCGCCAGCATTTCGTCACGGTTTCGCTGGGTGATGCGCAGTGACTCGATCACTCTGCGCAAGTCCTGCTTGCCGCTGGCCAGGGTCTCGTTCACGCCGCCACCGCCCTGCCCGACCAGATCACCGGCGGCTTGCTGTGATGCCTGTACGGTTTGTTGCAGGCGCGAAGCAATGCCGACGAATCGGTCGGTCAGCTCAACGACTGCCACTTCGGTCTGGTTGCGGGAGATCTCGATCTGGCTCGACCAGATGGGCATTGCCTTCAGACATAACGCCTGCAAATCATCGTCCGCAGCATCAGGCTGCGCCGAGGACATTGCCCCTTGCAGCACAAAGCGGTTGGATGGTTGCCGGCGCCGGAGCGGATTGAGCCAATACGCCGACATGAGCGTCGCCAACAGGATTGCCGCGCAAGAGATGCCCCAGTGAACGGGATAAATGCTCTGCAGAAACACCGTCCCGACCGCGAATGCACCGGTAGTCAACGCAGGAAGAGACAGGCTCGGTAAAGGCTCGGAGGTCATATCATGCAAGCGATGATTTTGGGGCATGAATCTACTTCCTGAACTCGATTTGAGAAGATTTGAACTGGATATCAGTGGTGATCACTCCATTACAGGTAGTTACCAACGACACACTGCCCAGTGATACCCGGCAGGCAGCGCTCAGGCCGACCTGTAAAGAACCCCTGCATCCACTCCACAGCGCAGTTCGCCAAGCGTTCGGTATCCGCCTCGAACTCGACGCCCTCCGCAATCACATAGGGAACGAAGGTTTTGCAGAGACCGACCAGATGCTCAAATGCCTTGGCAGCCGTTGCGCAATTGCTCGCGCGCAGCAGGTAGCCCTTATCGATTTTTATAATGTCGGGAGACGCGACACGGATGAATTCAAGTGTGCTGAAACCTGAGCCAAAATCGTCAACGGCCAACAGGCAGCCAACACTTCGCATGTGAATGACAAAATCAGCTGCGGCGCTTTGATCGGGAGATGCACTTTCGGTGATTTCAATGACGAGGCGTTCAGCGAGCTGCGGCTCAGCCTTCAATTGAGAAATGATACTTTTCCATTGTTCATCAACGACTGCACTTTGCGCCGAGATGTTGCAACCCAGCCTGATTGCGGGATGCTCGCGCAACATGGCAATCACGCTCGACACCACACAATGATCAAGATCCCTTATAGATTTTTGCCCTTCCAGAATTGCAAACGGGCTGAATTTCATCGGGCCGTTGCAGTGCCTAAGCAGGCCCTCGTAATAAAAAAACCTGTCTGAGCCGACAGCAATAATCGGCTGGAAAGCGAGAAAAAAATGGCCTTGCGCGAGCTCCTGATAGAACCAATTGACAAACTCGCGTGCATCTTCGGACGAAACGCTGCAAAACTTGAGATCAGAACTCGTCTCTGTATAAGAAAATAGCTCCATAAGCTCCTCCGCCACCAACTACTTGGGTATTTTATGGAACACCAGTCCAAAAAAGACGCAAATCCTTGCTGCGGTCTCCCTTATTGATTTGTCGCGCTCTGCATGTCGACGGAGACGCTTGCGCTGTTTCCTTGATAATCAATCTTTGATTAACAAATCAAGACAAATGGCCATGCGCTATTACGAAGGCGATGATCACATTGCTGCGCTGCCTTGCCTAGTGTCTTGAGTTTCTTTTATTATGTCCTGCCGCGCAAATTGCCCTCTCGTAAATTGTGTGCCATCGATGATTAACCCATAAAAACTTCAGGCAAAGTGATGTGTACGATTTCCGCAAGTTCTTTCAGAAATATCATTCAGGCCATATCATCGAGCAACTTTAAAATAAAATCGCTGGTCAATCATTACGCTGAGCAGTTAATCGAAGAAAATGACGATGACAAGTTAAAACTTTCGATAGCCTGTCGTTTCTTTAATGACGCCTCTCAGTATTCAGGCGATGCGGATATCGGTCTGTCAGCCTACAAACATGCCAGACCGGACTTCTTTGGAATAGCCGGCTATTCGTTGATGTCCAGTCCAACCCTCGACATCGCGCTTGAACGCCTGGCCAAATATCACCCATTAGTGGCTGACTCATCATTCATTACACTGGATGACGAAAACGAGCACTTCATCATTTCGGCTTTCAATAAAGGATTACCCAGCACCGAAGTCACTCGGCACATTATCGACGCCGCAGCAGCCGTTATTCTCGGGCTCATTCATTGGCTTGCGTTTCCGTTGAAACTACAGCCGGTTTTTGTAGATCTGCCCTATCCAAAGCCGGCTGAAACGATAAATCTGCAGCGGCTATTCGGTAAAAACATCAATTTCGATGCGCCACATATCCGCCTGGTATTCGATAGCGAGATCAAAAAGAAATCGATTTACAGCAGAAACCCGGGATTTGAAGACGTTCACCGTCGATATGCCGATGCGCAACTCGAAGAAAAAATAAATGGCTCATTGATGGAAAAAGTTCGTTCAGTATTTTCTTCCGGCATGACCGAGGGACGATTGATCTCGCTTCAGGAAATGGCCACAACCCTGAACATGAGTAAACGCACACTGCAAAAATACCTTGAAGAGGAAGGTGTAACGTTTTCTGCACTCCAGGAGGCATTGAGAAAAGAACTTGCCAGCAATTTGATCGCCAGCTCCGCGTTGAGCCTGAAGGAGATTTCCTCCATTCTCGGCTTCAGCCAGTCAAGCAGCCTGAGTAAAGCCTGTCAGCGTTGGTTTTCTCTGTCCCCTGGTCAGCTAAGAGCACAAAACCAGAAAAGCTAAAGGTCTGAATCCCTACTTATGTCAACCATTGCACCGTCCTGTACAAAAGTCATGCTCAGATTAAAAGAGCATGCGCAAGCGACATCTGATGAAACAGAAAATCTATACAACTATTTGAACGCTTTGGCGGATAGCGGGCAGCGGACAAAAATAAAAGACGTATCGAAGTTTATGCTCTGCCTACAGTCCGACTCGGGAAACACAGACATCGGGCTGGCCTGTTATGAAGAGTTTCACCCAGGACAACTTCAATCCCAACTCTACCCTTTAATGTCCAGCGCTACTCTAGGTGACGCGTTATTGCTTCTTTCGCGACTCTCCGCAATATTGTCGGACGGAGCTCCACTATTGGTTCTTGAAGAGCCTGACTCGTTTAGCGTCGTATTTCTTAGGCTGGAGCTACTGAATCTTTCCAGATCTTATATAGACTGTTATTTTGCCACGCTGATTGGAATTGTTCATTGGTTACTGCCATTTAACAAGGTCGTACCTGTCGCAACAACATTTAGTTATGAAGCCCCTGTCGACACAAGCAAACTTAAAGTCCTTTTCGGGGAAAATCTGACATTTTCCAATCTGATCAACAAAATAACGATCTCTGTTCACGACTGGAATCAGAAGTTGCCAACCGGATTTCCCGAACTGAAAATTCATCACGACAACCTGGTCAACCTGGAAATCCAGAACTTCCCCGTAAAAATGTCTTCCGTGGTGAAGAATCATATTGTCTCGGGTCTGGCCACAGGTGTCGTGGTTTCACTCGAAAGTATCGCCAGTGCCATGAATTTGAGTCCACGAATGCTACGTAACCGGCTGGATGAGGAGCAAACGGGGGTCAGGGAGCTTTTGGACGAATCCCGCTTGCAGCTCGCCCGCCACTTGATCGGTACGACCGACCAGAGTTCTGCGGTGATCGCCAAAGGTCTGGGGTTTCAGGAGGTCAGCAGTTTTTACCGCGCCTGCAACCGCTGGTTTGGCTGCTCCCCAGCCGCTTATCGCCTGAAAGCGGCTTCGGGCACGAAGGCATCAGGTTAAACGTGGATCAACAGCAATCCGTCCGGCAGCTTTCACGTCTGTAAGGTAGACCTACGCTCACTCTGAGCCCGCCCCCCTGCCGATTCGACAGTTCAAGCGCGCCCTCCTGGCTCGCCGCAATACGCTTGGCAATGCTCAGTCCCAGGCCATATCCGCCAGACTGGCCATTGCGCGAGCTCTCTCCACGCACGAACGGATCGGTGATGGAGTCGAGCAGGCTTGGCGTAATGCCGGGACCACGGTCGGTGATGCTGATCAGCACCGCCTCTTGTGTCCTCTCGACATGTATCTCGATCTGGCAGGCATAACGTAAAGCGTTCTCCAACAGATTCTGCAGGCAGCGCTGCAGCAACACTTCGTTTGCGTGGATCATCCCTCCCCGCCCGGTCACCGGCAGGTTCTCTTCTTTGGTTGCCAAATCCGTGCACAGTCGATGCAACAGCTTGTCGACGTCCACAAACTGGAAAGAATGCTGTTTGGCGCTGTGCAGATAATCGAGCACTTGGGCGATCATCCGATCCATCTGTTGCACGTTCTGCTTCAGGCGCTCGCGGTGATCGACTTCTTTCAGCCGCTCGATGCGCAAGCGCATACGAGTCAGGGGCGTGCGCAGGTCATGGGAAACGGCCGCGAGGAAAAAGCTCTGGTCATTGACCATCGCCACGATTCGCTGTTGCATGGAATTGAACGTGCGCGCGGCCTGACGGACTTCCGATGATCCCTCAATAATGAGGGGTGGTTGATCGAGGTTTTTACCCAGTGCCCTGGCGGCATCACTCATCCTTTTGAGCGGGCTCAGGCACAAGCGGACAGCTATCCAACAAATGGCCAACACCGCCATTATCCGCAGCACGTAGACCCTGAGAATGTAATCGGTGATCAGCGCCCAGGCCGACTCGCCACTCCAGCCCTGCAACTCCTGACCGTCGACTTCCAGCCAGTGACCATCGGGCAGCCGCACGGCAAAGCAGACATGGGTCAGCGCCGTCTGCAACCCGAATAGACTGCGCCAGACCACTGGCTTGCCTTGCAGATCGGTCAGTTGAATCATCAATGCCTTGACCGATTGCTCGTGACCAAGCTCATACGTCAGCGCCTGGTTGAGCAGCATTTCGGTACGCCGGGCACCTCGTTGCAAATCGGCATGTATCGCAGGTTCAGAGTCCAGACATTGGACCTGATAGTTCGCAGGTGCCTTTATCACTTCGTCGGGATGACAACCGCCCTGGCGAATCAGATCGGCGGAACGGCTGGCCATCAGACGTAAAGGGGCCTCGAGTACCTGGGCGAAGCGCACATCGAACCAGATGCTGCTCGACAGCAGTTGAACGGCCAGCGTGCCAGTCACCATGATCAATGTCAGTTGGGCAAAGAGTGTCTTGGGCCACAGACGTCTCAAGCCGTTGAGCAGGCGGTCACGAATCATCTCAATCGGCGGCCATGCTGGAAATGCTCAACAGATACCCTTCATTGCGCACCGTAAGGATCTGCACCAGGCCATCCTCGGCGCTCTTGAAATACTGGCGAAGGCGACTGATGCACATGTCGACGCTGCGATCATCCGGCGAGTAATCACGGCCCATTGCACTGCGCGTCAGCTGATCTCGGGACAACACCTGCTCGCGCGCATCCAGCAGATCCCGCAACACTCTGAAATCAGAACGCGGCAACGTGAAAGATGATCCTTGCGGGACGCTGAGAACACGTTTGGCATGATCGAGCCGATACCCGGCGAACTGATGCTGTGGCTCCGGACGTGGCCTCTCCTCGGGCGCGCTACGAACCGGGCGGCGCAGTACCGCTTTGATCCGGGCCGACAATTCACGCGGCTCGAACGGCTTGGCGACGTAATCGTCAGCGCCGACTTCCAGGCCGATGATGCGATCCAGTGCAGAGCCTTTGGCGGACAACATGATCACGCTCAGACCTGGTCGGGCTTGCAGTTGTCGACACAGGCTCAAACCGTCCTCGCCAGGCAGCATGACGTCCAGTATCACCAGATCCACGGGTTGCTGTTCCAGTTGCTGCCACATCTGCGGACCATCGGCGGCGGCGAGTACACAGTCGCCGTTTTCACTGAGGTAGTCGCACAGCAGCTCGCGTATTTCATCGTCGTCATCCACGACCAGCAGGGTCTTGACCAGCGGATGGGCCTTCAAGACCGGGGGGCAGATGCCCTCATTACAATCCATTACATCCCCATACAAGCCAGTGGTAGAGCGCAGAGCCGCGATGCATAAAATGCTAGCAAAAATCATCTGCAAATACGAACTGTTACCAATGACAACATGGGGCAACATGAAGGACTATTCACCGCTTTTGCTGAAAACACAGGCATGCAGCCACCCGAAATCCGCACTTTTTATCGCCATGGGATTAAGCGCGGTTGCAGGCTTTATCAGTCCAAATGCCGTCGCCGACGCCGTCGAGCTGGATGCGGTGAATGTCCAGGCCAGCCTGCCCCAGGCCAATGAGAGCAACGAGCAGCTCGGCTACACGGTCAAGAGCACCACCAGTTCCACGGGGATGAAACTCTCGCCACGAGAAACCCCGCAGTCGGTCACGACCATCACCCAGCAACAAATGGCCGACCGCCAGATCACCAACATCGAACAGGCCCTGGAAGCCACGCCGGGCATCAGCGTGAGCAAGTCGGAAGTGGGCGGACGTACAGAGTTTCGTGCTCGCGGTTATCCGGTCACCAACTGGAAAGTCGATGGGCTGCAGGTTCAGGGCGGATCTGACTTCAGTGGCAGTGGCAACGCGCTGAATATGGACATGTACGAGCGTATCGATATCGTGCGGGGAGCCAACGGCCTCCTGGGTGGAACGGGCGATCCTTCGGCGACGATCAACCTTATTCGCAAGCGTCCCGGCACCGAGTTCGGCGGCAAGGCTTACGTCACCTATGGCAGTTGGGACAAACGCCGTCTTGGCGCGGATCTGAATTTGCCACTGTCGGAAGACGGCCGGCTGCGTTCGCGTTTCGTCATGACGCAGCAGGACGCCAACTCCTTCCGCGATCAGCAATCGGATCGCTCGCGGGCAGCCCTGGCCAATTTCGAATTCGACCTGACGGATGCCACGACCATCGGCGCGGGCTATCAGTATGAGTACTCTAAAACCGTGGGTGGCGGCTGGGGCGCCAACATTCCGATCTGGTACGGCAACGGCGCCAAAACCGACCTGCCACGCAGCACCAATGTCGTGCCGAGCTGGAGCTTCGGCGAGTTCACCACCCGCACCACGTTTGGTTCGCTGGAGCATCGCTTCGACAACGACTGGAACCTGAACCTTAAAGTCGCGCAGAGTACTACAGATGCGTTGAACCACCGTGGCCTGGCCAAAGTGAACTCGGCCGGCGCAGGTACTTATCGTGGGTACTGGAATCAGGACGGTAGCGGCGCGGTGCTCAACGGTTTGCACAGCTCAACGGACACCACCCAACAGTCGGCACAGGTGGATTTGACCGGACCTTTCAGCCTGTTCGGCCGCACTCACCAGGCCATGTTCGGCTACAACGACAGCCGCACGGTGGCGTGGGTGCCTCAGTATCGCTGCAACATGGTCAGCTCAAGCCGTATCAGCGCCAGTTCTCTGGGCTGTCAGTTCAGGGCCAACAACGGCTTTGCGCTCAGCGACTGGCGAAATGGCGTCAACGACGACTATTCGATCGTCGCGCAACAAACCGGCCTGCACACCAAGACCACCACCCGCCTGCAAGGCATGTACGCCGCCACCCGCTTGAGCATTACCGATCCCCTCTCGGTCATCCTCGGGGCCCGGGTCAGCGACTACAGCAACACCACGCTCGCAACCTCAGGCGCACGCAGCAATCAGCAGGAAAACGGCATCGTCACGCCGTATCTGGGGGCGGTGTATGACCTCAACGACACCTACTCGCTCTACGCCAGCTACACCGACATTTTCAGCCCGCAGAGCGAAGAAAGCGCCAGCGGCAGCAAGATCGAACCCATCCGTGGCCAGAGCTATGAAACAGGCATCAAGGGCGAATGGTTCGACGGCGAGGTCAATGCGCAGGTGGCGTATTTCCTGACCAAGCAGGAAAACAAAGCGGTCACCGACGGCGATAATCTGACCCCTTCCGGCGCCACGGCGTACAAGGCCGGAACAGGCGTGGAAACCGATGGCATCGATATCGAAGTGTCCGGCGCCCTCACCCCGGACTGGAATGTCTACGGCGGCTACACCTACCTGCACATGCGTCGACTTGACGCCGATGGCCGCAATGATCCGTCGCACCTGTTCCGCGCTTCGACCACCTATCGTCTGTCCGGTGCGCTTGACCGCCTGACGCTGGGCACCGGCGTGACCGCACAGACCAACATCCGCGTCACTTCCACGCCGGCAGGCGCTCCAACCAACGGCGTCAGCCGTGGCCCGACCGACGTCAACTGGTCTGGCTATGCGATCTGGAACGCGATGGCCAAATACGACATTACCGATGACACCTCGCTCACCCTGAATGCCAACAACCTTTTCGACAAAACCTACTACACCCGATACGGCTTCTATGCCGGCGCCATTTATGGCGATCCGCGCAATCTGTCGTTGACCCTAAGTACTGCGTTCTGATGTCTGGTCGTGTTACCTCCCCAAGGTGAGCCAGACGCCTGAACGCACTACCGAAGCCCGCCTCGTGCGGGCTTCGTCTATTTGAGCGGTAAGAGGTTACGGTGTGGTCGAGTCGGTCAATCAGCCTGGAAGAACCGATCCGGCCGGCACGCAGCCAGAGCAGGCGCGACCTTCAGGTCGACTATCTCTTCGCTGACGCGCCGGCCCACCACCGCTGCCAGGGTCACTCCCGGGTGCATGGCGCAAATGTAGACACCGTTGATTTGCGGCAGATAGCCGATGATGGGAATACCGTCTTCAGGCATTGGTCTGAGGCCGACGCAGGCCACTTCCGCTTCAATCGCAACGACGCCGTCGAGCTCATTCTGAATGGCCCTGGCGGTACGTAAAGCGATGGCTTGCGGCCGGTTTTCCGGGGTGTTGTCCAGATAATCTTCGGCGGCCAGCAACGTACCGTCCGCACATTGCCGGACTTCCATCTCAGGGCTGGAAATGAGAGTGCGCACCAGATTGGGCCGGGCCTTGTAGCGGATGAAAATCGCCGGCGATGCCGTTACAGGAACAGGCGTTTGAAGTTGTTCAGTCAGCATTTTGATTCCCGTACCAGCCGCCATTACGACAACATCGGCATCAATCACGCCTGACGCAGTTTCAACGCCGATCACTTGGTTACCCTTACTGATGAAGCCGTCAACGGGCGTGTGCGTGAGAATCTTCGCCCCGTTCTGGCGAGCGCCGCCAACCAATGCGTAAGTCGCGGCCACTGCGTCCAGCGCGCCTTCTTGCGCTGCAAACATAGCCTGCCGTGGTGGACGTTTGAGATGGGGTTCCAGTTCGAGTATTCGAGCGCGCGATACCAGGTTCGCCGACAGCACCCCATCGGGCGGCGGTGTCTGATGGGCATCCGCACCGTAAGACAACGCTCCGGTCCAACGGATGTCGAGACCTGGCACCTGCGCCTCAAGTCGTCGGTACTCCTCGATCGCCGCGCCACGCAGTTGTGAGATGGGATCAGATCCGCAATGTGCGGCCGTGATCCAGGCGAACGAGGTTGCGGTCACGCCTGAAGCTATTTCCCCGGCATCCACAAGCGTGACATGCGCCTTTTTGGCAGACAGGTGATAGGCCAGGGAGGCACCAACGATGCCCGCCCCCACAATGACGATTCGTTTGTCTCGATGACTTCTCATGCTGACGTCCTGTCGTACGAGTAGCTCCGTGGCCGGGTGCAGCAACCTGGATTAACTGCCGACCTGCTCCGGCAACTCCACGGGCAACCGAATGGTGAACGTGGTGCCATTGGCCGCGTTCGAGGTCATGGCAATCGTGCCGCCGTGCGCTTGGGTAATCTGCCTGACGATGAATAACCCGAGCCCCACCGAGCGTATTGAATCCTGATGTTCGGTCCCCCTTGTCATGGGTTCGAACAAGGCCGGCACCAATGCCTGATCGATGGCCGGCCCATGATTGTGAACGCTCAGAGTGACGTTTTCCTGCGACAAGTCAGTGGTCAGTGTGATCGGGAACCGCAGGTCGCCATAGGCCACGCTGTTCGCGACGAGGTTACCGATAATCTGCTGCAATCTGTCCGGGTCCACGCCGAAGGTGCCACGCCCCCGCGAGTAGTGACGGATATTTGCCTTGGCGAATACAACCCTGAGTTCACTCACGCTCTCGTCCACCACCTTGAGGAGGTCGACCTCCCGGCGACGGATGCTGATGCCTTGCCCCATCCTGACCGAGGCGAAATCCAGCAGGTCAATGATCATGCGCTGTGCCCGGTCAGTCGAGTCGCCGATGCTGGCCAGCAAACGGTGCGCCCTGTCGCTTTGTGCTTCCTGCTCGAGCAACTGGCTAGCCATTTTGATGGCGGTCATCGGATTTTTCAGGTCATGGCTGACGACAGCGACCATCTGCTCAGCGAAGAGTGCGCGATGCTGAGCCTCTTCATAGGCCTTGGCGAGCTCGGCTTGAGCGCGGTGCAATGCGGCCTCAGCGCTGATTTTCTCCGCCAGCAGCTTTTCGGCTTGCTGCATCGCCAGAAAAACCGCCCGCTCGCTACGGTCACGCTCCGTCGTGGCAAACAGCGCCAGATGAAAACGTACTCCATCACTCGTTACACGCCGGACACCGTTGAGCAGCATGGAACGCACAGATCCGTCGCTATGCCGCAGATCAAGCTTCACCTCCGCCACAGAGCCCTGCTTGTTCATCAATGGCCCCCAGTGGGTGAGCTGAAACGTTCGCCCGCTGACCGTCAGCAACTGATCGAAACTGCGCTCCTGCAAGGATGTTTTGTCGTAGCCCAACCAATCACTGAACGTCTGATTGCAACGCAGCAGGGTGCCATCCACGGCCATAACGATCAGTCCGCAGGGGGCGTTCTCGAAAAACGATTCTGTGAACAGCTGGGCTGTGTCATCCATGAACAAGACCATATTGTGTGAGAAATGCATCGATGGCCGCAGAGCAAGCACTCGGAGCACTCAACTGCGGATAGTGGCCCATGTTGTCAATGAGGGTCAGCTGGCTGTCAGGTAGAACACTGTGCAGATACTCTCCGACGTCAACCGGCACCACCGGGTCGCCGGTGCATTGCAGAATCAAGGTCGGTATCGGCAGCCCGGCGAGGTCCTGCCGGTGATCGGATAGATAGATAACGCGAGCGAAATGTCTGGCGATCTGCGCATCGGTACGGCAAAAGCTGCCGTGCAATTCTTCTGCGAGCGCCGGCTGTTCCGGTGCGCCCATCAGCACAGGCGCCATGGTGCTGGACCAACCGAGGTAGTTCTCATCGATGGTGGCGAGCAATTCGTAGACTTCATCCAGAGAAAAGCCCCCGGTGTACGTGCCGGAGTCGATGTAGCAAGGCGAACCGCCAATCATGGCCAGGCCAGCGATCCGTCCTGGTCGCTGAACCTGTGCCAGGGCTGCGATCATTGCGCTCACCGAGTGCGCCACCACGACCACTGGTCCGGTCGCGTACTCGTCGATGATTTCGTTGAGATCCGAAGCGTAACCCCACAATGAAGCGTACTTTTCGCGATCATAAGCGCTGAGGTCTGATTGCCCCGCGCCGACCAGGTCATAGGTGATAACGCGAAAACGCTTGATGAAATGTGGCAGCAACAGCTTCCACATCGATTGATCACAGCCGAAGCCGTGGGACAGGATCAAGGTTGCGCTGCCGTCTCCGGCAATATGCACATTGTTACGTTTTTGCAGGTTCATGACCTATCCCGATGTCGTCCAGCGTTGTCTCGAACAGTGACTCTCCGCCGAAGCTAACAGTGAGAATAGTCAAGGTGTGAAGTGGGTTGAGTGCTTTGTTGAGCATGCAGCGTCGTCCGCAAAATCAGGTTGCTTGAGTTTTCGGACGCAATGCTGCACAAGCGTACAAAGTCTGATCCAGGGGCTACCATACGCGACAATCACCTCGAACGTGCAGACTTCCCTGCATATCATGGAATGCCGGAGTAGCAGATGACTGCGCTGTCGCAGATCGGGCCATGAAATAGGCTGTGAGTGAGGCGTGCGCTCCAGTGTATCTGCGAGTTCGCAATCCTCAGACGGGGCGATTGTCCCAATTGAACGATTATGAAGCGGGGATCAATTAGATCCCCTAACAGTTACCGGCTTTGATTATCCCAATATTCTTTCGCCGATAACGTTCATTCAGCTATTCAACGACATTGGCTTGTCACCGCCCGGAGGCAACCCGAACAACTTTCTCACTCCGTTCAGAAACGCACCATAAGGTCGCCCCAAAAACAGCATCATCAAAGCCGCCCCAAGAGTACCGCGTACCAGGTCACCGCCCGATGCACCACTGAAAGCAATGATCGCTGCATAGATGGGCACCTGAAAGCTGACCAGCGCAATGCTGTCCCAAAACACTCTGGACACCCTGCTCTGATTGGCCCGTGTCATCACCCAATCGCGCCAGACACCATAAGGCCTGGCGACGGGGATCATCAACGCCGCGCCCAGTAGACGTGCGTACAGAACCTGATTCCAATCCATGCCGGCAATGAAGCGTTCATTGATAATCCCGGTGGTGGTGAAAAACAGGATCAGTGCTGTGGTATCGGCAAAAAACGCAGTCCGGTGCTTTGGTCGTTGCAGGCGTTGATGCAAATCCCCTCTCCCGTCATGGCTTGAACACAACAGTTGCCAACGAGATCCGTAGAGCCGTTGTCGTGCGTTGCGTTCAAGCATGGCGACGAAAGGCACGCGTGCCATCGACCTCTACACACAGAGACTGCTTGCCCTGTTCGAATTCCCTGCCTGAAGTCCTCACTCAGTCAACGGTAACCGGACTTTCCGGGATAAACCCGACTGCAAGGCAAAGGCAAGTATCACCGTTGCAGGCGCTGAAAAACTGCTCAGCCCATCGCCTGCAAACATCAACGCCAGTCCCAGCGCTGTAGCGCTGATCCACGCCGTCAAACCGACAGGGTTGAACGCCTCCACACGTTCAAGTGCCGCCGCATCGTTGCGTCCGTAGACAGTCTGCGCCAACGCCACACCGACCCAGGCCACCACAAAAATCCCTTGATAGGCCAGAGCCTTGAGCAAGTAGGCGAACACGTCCGCCAGCATCAGGCCGTACACGACCACCCCCACCACCAATGCCCACGCCAGGTACGAACCCCGTACGCCAAATCGGCCGAAGAACGCCTGCATGTTCAACGTCGCCAGGTAGTAATTGGCCGTGTTGATGCGGGTCTGCGTCGCCCAGACGAATACCAGCCCCCACAAACCCATCAACTGCAGGATCGCCATTACCACCGACACTTCGTTCAGCGCACCTTCGTGGGGAATGCTGCTGACCAGATAGATCCCCGCCGCGCCATTGAGCAAAAACGTCACCGCGTAGAACGGCATGCCGAAGTTCCAGCGACCGTGATACCCG
Source organism: Pseudomonas botevensis (assembly GCF_019145475.1). Taxonomy (GTDB): domain Bacteria; phylum Pseudomonadota; class Gammaproteobacteria; order Pseudomonadales; family Pseudomonadaceae; genus Aquipseudomonas; species Aquipseudomonas botevensis. The sequence goes on along the minus strand of NZ_JAHTKI010000002.1, from coordinate 368,868 downwards.
GCGTCTTCAGTTTTGCCGAAACGGGCGTAGTCGAAGGTGAAGAGCATCAAAATCCATACGCCCATGTAGGCGACAAAACAGTGCCACCAACCGTACGGGCTGGGCATTTGGGGGCCGAAATCCAGCCACTGCGGTTGGTAGCCATAACGGTTGATCGACAGCCCCACCGCCACCAGCAAACCGCCCAGATACACCGGAAGCAATACGCCGTTGAGCTTGTCCAGCCAGTGTTGCACGCTCCCCAGGATCATCGGCACGCTGTACAAAACCACCACCAGCGCCGCCAGCGGATAGACCAGTTCCGGGTACAGGTGATTGAGCGCTACGGCGATCACCGAACCTTCAAACACCGCGTAGTAGATCGCGGTAGAAAAGAAGATCAACGTTGCCAGACACGCTCCCGTGCTGCCGAACAACAATTTTGAGAACAACGCCACCGACAAGCCGCTGCGGATGGCGAATCGGCTGAGCACGCTGTTGACCAATCCATAGCTGATCACTGACAGCACCATGCCGATCAGTGCATTGCGCGCGCCGAAGGACAAGGCCAGTGAAGCGCCGACCACGATGTAGAACATTGCGCTGCACACCGCCCACCAGGCCATGGTCAGCGAAAGGCGGCCCATACGGGCTTCGGTTGAAACAGGATGATGGGCCGGGTCCTGCCCGGTCTGACTCGATTGCGATAAAGCAGCCATATGCGTGAACTCCAGAACCAGTCAAAGGTTGAAGCGCGGGCAGCCGTCACCGCACCGAAGTGCGGCGTTGGCTTACCGTTTGGCATGGCCCGCGCGATGCGGCGGGCAGAATCAGGAAGGGAACAGCATGCTCAGGCAGCTGAGTTTTTTCTTATAGGAACGGCGCGCTTGCAGCGCCTCCTCCAGAGTCACCGCAACAAAACGGGCTTTCTGGTTGGGCTGCATCTGGCCGATCAGATCGAGGTCGGCGCTGATCACCGTGCCGATCATCGCGTAACCGCCTCCGGACACCGCGTCACGGTGCAGGACGATCGGTTCAAGCCCGGCCGGCACCTGAATTGAACCGATCGGGTAGCAACTGTCGACAATATTCGAGGGATCGGAACCGGCACCGAACGGCTGTTCACGCGGTTGAAAGCTCAGCGCGCTGCCGCCCTTGAAGCGATAACCGATGCGATCCGCTTCCGAGCCAACCGTCCACGGCTCGGCGAAGAAACTCTTTGACGCCGATTCGCTCAGGCGCTCGTAATACAGGCCTGGAACCACTCGCAAAGTAATTTCGCCACCCAGCGACTGCCGTAATGCCATAGGCAAGCTGGCCCCGACACGGCCGTTGCCACCGGCAACGCCTATTGGCAATTCGTCTCCCGCGACCAGTCGGCGGCCGTGAAAACCGCCAAGTGCTCCGAGCGCGTAGGTCGAACGACTGCCGAGCACCAGCGGCACATCAATCCCCCCCGATACAGCCAGATAGGCCCGGGCACCCGCCTTGGGGAAATCGAACCGCAACACTTGCCCGGCCTTTACCGAGAAGGCCGTGTCGTGGTGCATCTCCACGCCGTCGACCCGTGGTGTCATGTGTGCACCACAAACCGCCACCAGGGCGTCCTGCTGAAACTCGAGTTCCGGCCCGAGCAGCGTACACTCCAGCGCGCCCAGACCCGCCGGGTTGCCGACCAGTTGATTGGCCGCGCTCAACGCGTATTGATCAAGTGCGCCTGACGGCGGAATACCCAGGTGGTAATAGCCTTCGCGGCCAAGATCCTGTACCGAGGTGGCCAGACCGGGTTTGAGTACCTTGATCATGCCAGCACCTCCTGCAGCGACTTGGGATAACCGATCGGATCGGCCAGAAAGGCGTCCAGGGAAAACTCCACCGGACGAATCCGCAGGTCAAAACTCCCTGCCTCCACGTCAGCTACGGCGCGGTCATAGGCCGCCCGGTCCATTGGCTTGAACTGCACGATGTCGCCCGGACGGAAAAACACCATGTGCTCTTTCAGGTAGGCGAGGTTCTGTTGCGGGTCGTAGATCGGTGCCGGCGTCACGCCAAACATCTGGTAACCACCGGCACCGCGCACCGAGTAAATGCAGCCAAAGCAACCGCCATGGCCGAGGGTCAACTTCGGTGTGTCCGTGCGAGGCCGCAGGTACTTCGGCACCTGCAACTGGCGTTCGCGCTCGACCATCTGGAACATGAACGGCAGCCCGGCAACGAAGCCGACCATCGACACAAACCACGGGGCGCCACTGTGAGCCGCAATAAAGGTATCGACGTCCGCCAGGCCATTGATCCGTGCGGCGTATTCAAGATCGGTGGCACTCGGGTCTTGGTGACGATCGCGAAAGCGCATCAGAGTTTCATGAGTCCAGGGGTCGTTGTAGAGCACCGGAATCTCGATGATCCGTGTTTGCAACGTGCGCTCGGCGACGGCTTCGGCCTCGGCGCCTTGCACCGCTTCGAGCAAGGTTTGCGGGGCGATACGATCCGGATCGAAGCGGATCTGGAACGAGGCATTGGCCAGGCACACATCGAGCACGCCATCGAGCGCCAGTCGCTCCACTGCGCGGGTGACCGCAAGCCCCTTGAAGAACGCGTCCAGAGACATGCTGTCGCTGACTTCGGCAAACAAATGCTCATCGGCGCCAAAGCTGTATCGGATCGGCTTGCTCATGCTTCACCTCTGCTGCGGCGCGCGGCCAGCCAGATTTCCAGGGTGCCGGTGTGAAAGTCTGCTTTGTGCAGCCACGGTTGCTCCAGTAACTCGCCGTGCAGCGCCAGCGTGCTGGCCATGCCGGTGAGCGTGGTTTGCTTCACGGCAAGCTGTGCCCGAGCCAACGCTTGTGTCCGATCAATGCCATGCACGATCACCTTGGCCAGCAGCGAATCATAGTAAGGCGGCACGCGGTAGCTCTGATACAGATGCGTATCGACGCGAATGCCTTCACCCTGCGGCCAGATCAGTTGCTCAACCAGCCCCGGGCAGGGAAAGAAATCGCGCTGCGGATCTTCGGCGTTCAGGCGCATTTGCAAGGCTGCACCGTTCAGTTGAATGTCACTTTGCTTGAAACCGAGCGGTTCGCCACCGGCAATGCGCAACATTGCCTGGACCAGATCGATGCCGGTGATCAGTTCGCTGACCGGATGTTCGACTTGAATCCGCGTGTTCATCTCAATGAAGAAAAACTCGCCGGTGACATCGTCATACAGGTACTCCAGGGTACCAGCGCCTTTGTAGCCCAGCGATTCTGTCAGGCGCACGGCACTGGCACAGAGTTTTTCCCGCTGCTGCTGGCTGAGGACTGGTGACGGTGCTTCTTCAAAGATTTTCTGCCGCCGGCGCTGCAAGGAGCATTCGCGCTCAAACAGGTGCACCGCATTGCGGCCATCGCCCAACACCTGCACTTCAATATGCCGGGCCTGGCCGATAAACCGTTCCAGGTACACCGCGCCATTGCCGAACGCCGCCTGCGCCTCGCGCTGAGAGCGGGGAAATTCTTCGCTCAGCTGTTGGGCATTCTCCGCCAGACGAATACCGCGTCCGCCACCGCCGGCCGAGGCTTTGATCAACAGTGGGAAGCCCACGGTTTCGGCAGCCTTGAGCGCCGCCTCAACGTCGAACAGTTCTCCCGCCGATCCCGGTACTACAGGCACCCCCGCCGCTTGCGCGGTGCGACGCGCCTCGGCTTTATCGCCCATGCGCCGGATTGTCTCGGCACTGGGGCCAACAAAAATGGCTCCGGCGGCAGCAACCGCTTCGGCGAAATCAGCGTTTTCCGAAAGAAAACCGTAACCGGGGTGAACCGCATTGGCGCCCGTGGCTTTCAGGGCAGCGAGCAATGCCTCGACGTTCAGATAGCTTTTATCGGCGCGGGCCGGGCCGAGGATATGCACCTCATCGGCCATGCGTGCGGCGAGGGAATCGACGTCCGCCTCACTGCAGGCAGCGACGGTGGGAATGCCCAGTTGTCTGGCGGCACGGATGATCCGCACCGCAATCTCGCCACGGTTGGCGATCAGTAATTTATGAATGCCTTGAGTCATGATCACGCCCTCACTCGTCGTCGAGTGTTGCTATGACTTGACCCGGCTCCACCGGATCTCCGTCTTCTACCAGAAAGGCACTGAGGCGACCGGCCGTCCCGGCGGTCAGTTCGGAAAACTGCTTCATGACCTCGATCAGGCCAATCACCGTGTCGGCGCTGACCTGCGCGCCCACCTCGACGAAGTTCGCCGATTCCGGGGTGGCTTTGCGATAGAAGGTCCCTGGCAAAGGGGTGATTACAGTGTGTTCGGCCATGTCTGTTCCTTCTTGGAATAGTTGTAGAAAGGCAGGCAAAAAGTGAATCGTGGTGCATACCCTGGCCTCTGGGTGCCAGGTGATGTCGCGAGAGGTCAGCGCGGTGCGCGCACCTTGATCCCGGCGTTGTCGAGGGATTTACGTGTGGCTTGAACCAAACTCAGTGCGCCGGGCGTGTCGCTGTGCAAACAGATGGAATCGAATTCGATTGCCAGATCCTCACCCTCGACCGTACGCACCACGCCTTGCTGACAAGCGCGAAGCACCCGTGCGGCGACTTGGGCTGGATCGTAGGCACGTACGTTGCGGGTAAATACGATGGAGCCGCTAAGGTCGTATTCGCGGTCGGCATAGAACTCGCGGATCACCGGCTGGCCGAGTTCTGTCGCCACTCGCCAGATCACCGAATCAGGCATGCAATACAACAGCAACTCAGGCTCCAGACGTTGCAGGTTTTCCACCAGCAGGCGGGCAGCCTCCTCGTCCCGGGCCAGGTGCATGTACAAGGCCCCGTGGGGTTTTATGTGTTGCAGGGACACACCCTGCACCCGGGCCAACTCGCGCAAGGCGCCCAGTTGATAGAGCATGTCGTCGACCAGTTCCTGGGCCGGAGCGTTGATGTGCCGGCGGCCAAAGCCGACCAGGTCCCGAAATCCCGGATGCGCGCCGATGGCCACACCCAGGCGCTTGGCCTGCTCGACGGTCCGGCGCATGGTGCCGGGGTCGCCGGCATGAAAACCGGTGGCGACATTGGCGGAACTGATAAACCCCATCAGCTCGTTGTCGACACCATCACCAATGGTCCATGGGCCGAAGCCTTCACCCATGTCCGAATTGAAATCTACTGCTTGCATGACGCTGGCTCCTGGCGCTTGTGACTGCATGCAGGCCACGTTAGATTTCTGCCACCCCCTTGGGAAGATCTATTATCAGATAGGCTATCTTCTGAAAATCAGATACCTATTCGCCCGGAGTCTTCATGTCCCTGACGCTGCGCCAAATTCGCTACTTCGTTGCCACGGCCGAGATCGGGCAGATTTCCCAAGCGGCGATCCACCTGAATATTTCCCAGTCGGCGGTGACCACCGCGATCAAGGAGCTGGAAGGATTACTCGGCACGTTGTTGTTCCAGCGCTCGGCCCAAGGCATGAGCCTGACGGATGCCGGGAGGCATTTCCTGAACCGCGCCTACGTGATTTTGCGCAGTGTCGATGACGCGCTGAACAGCCCGTTGCCGGACATTCGTGCCAGTGGCGTATTACGCCTGGCCGCGAGCTACACGGTGATAGGCTATTTCCTGCCGCACCATTTGCAGCGACTGGAGCATTGGCATCCCGACGTGGCCATCGAAGTCCACGAACAGGAACGGCAAGCAATCGAGCAAGGCTTGCTGGAAGGTCGGTTCGACATGGCGGTGGTGCTCACTGCCAACCTCACCCACCCGGATATCGTTTCAGAAACACTCTTCAACTCTGAACGCCGGTTATGGCTGCCCAGCCACCATCCGCTGTGCGAGCGTTCGGCGGTCAGTCTTGCCGACGTGGCGAAAGAACCGTTCATCCTGCTGACCGTTGACGAGGCAGAACAAAGCGCCATGCGGTATTGGGAAAACGCCCGCCAGCAGCCGAACGTCAGAGTTCGGACCAGCTCGGTGGAAGCCGTGCGCAGCATGGTCGCCAATGGCAGTGGCGTGGCAATCCTTTCGGACCTCGTGCACCGCCCCTGGTCGCTGGAAGGCAAGCGCATCGAAACGCTGACGATCACTGACAAGGTGACCGCGATGAGTGTCGGCCTGGCGTGGCATCGCGAGCGAGAGTTCAGTCCGGCGATGCAGGCGTTCCGTACGTATTTCCATGATGCCTTTCTGGCACCGCAACAGCATTTCGCGCGTCGTTAACACTCAGGAAGTGTCCTCCGCGCCTTGAAGTTTGGAGGGCTAACCTGCATCCGCCAAAATCCATACCTGTCAAAACTCTTCCCCTTCCTGACAAAAAAGCCACTTTTTCAAACGCTGCAGAAATCCCCGCGAATCCCCGAGACGCAAGCCCGTGCTCGTTCTGGCAAGCCTTCGGGCAGCCAACTACGCTTCATGCTGAATTAGTGATTTAACTAGGTAGTTACCTATCTATATAATGCCCGCCTCATTTCAACGGGACATTCAACGTGAAGCAGAGTCAACGCCTCTCGGGCATATCAACATTCATTCTGGTGGGGCTGGGCGTGGTCATCGCCCTCCTCGGCCTGGCACTGGCCGCTGGCGGCGTGAAATTGGTCAGTCTGGGAGGGTCGTGGTACTTCCTGGTGGGTGGTCTGGTCATGGCCATTTCCGGTTTGCTGATCGCTCGCTGCAAGCCGGCCGGCGCCTGGTTGTTCGCCGTATTTCTGCTGGGTACGGCGATCTGGGCGGTGAGCGACGCCGGGCTGGTGTTCTGGCCGGTGTTCTCGCGCCTGTTCATGTTCAGCGTCGTGGGCCTGGCGGTGACGCTGGTCTACCCATTGCTCAAGCGTGCCAACGGCGGTGTGCCGGGTCGTGGCGCTTATGCCGTTGCCGCCGTGCTGGCCGTAGCGATCGCCGTGGCTGCCGGCAACATGTTTGTCGCCCACCCGACCGTTGCCGCCACTGGCACCGGCCCTGCCCTCACTCCGGTCGAACCGGAAAAGGCACAGAAGGATTGGGCGCATTACGGCAATACCGAAGGCGGCAGCCGCTTTGCCGCGCTGGATCAGATCAACCGCAGCAACGTCGACAAGCTGCAGGTGGCGTGGACCTACCACACCGGTGACGTCGCCGAGAGCGATGGCAATGGTGCCGAAGACCAGCTCACCCCGCTACAGATCGGCAACAAGGTATTCATCTGCACCCCGCATAACAACCTGATTGCGCTGGATGCCGACACTGGCAAGGAACTCTGGAAAAACCCGATCAATGCCCAGTCGAAAGTCTGGCAGCGTTGCCGTGGCATGGCTTACTTCGATGCCACCAAGGCAATCGCTCAGCCGAGCAACTCGACCATCATCGAAGCCAAACCCGCGCCGGCCGCCAATTGCCAACGCCGTTTGCTGACCAACACCATTGATGCGCGTCTGATCGCGGTCGACGCCGACACCGGCGAGTTCTGCCAGGGTTTCGGCCACAACGGCCAGGTGGATCTGAAGGCCGGTCTGGGCGATGTCCCGGACAGCTACTACCAGTTGTCGTCCGCTCCACTGATGGCGGGCACCACCGTGGTGGTGGGCGGTCGCGTCGCCGACAACGTGCAAACCGACATGCCCGGCGGCGTGATTCGTGGTTTCGACGTCGTCACTGGCGCCATGCGCTGGGCGTTCGACCCGGGCAACCCGCAGGATCGCAACGCACCGGCCGACGGCAGCACTTATGTGCGCAGCACGCCGAACAGCTGGGCGCCGATGTCCTATGATCCGGCGACCAACACGGTGTTCCTGCCAATGGGCAGCTCGTCCACCGACATTTATGGTGTCGAGCGCAGCAAGCTTGATCACACCTACGGCGCCTCGATCCTGGCGCTGGACGCCACCAGTGGCGCAGAAAAGTGGGTGTACCAGACCGTCCACAACGACCTCTGGGACTTCGACCTGCCAATGCAGCCAAGCCTGATCGACTTCACCAAGGACGGTAAAACCGTACCGGCGCTGGTGATCGGCACCAAGGCCGGGCAAATCTATGTGCTCGATCGCGCCACCGGCAAACCGTTGACCGACGTTAAGGAAGTGCCGGTCAAGGCCTCCAACATCCCTAACGAACCTTACTCGCCCACCCAGCCGAAATCGGTCGGCATGCCGCAGATCGGTGCCCAGCACCTGACCGAATCGGACATGTGGGGTGCGACGCCGTATGACCAACTGCTGTGCCGAATCGATTTCAAATCGATGCGCTACGACGGCCTGTACACCGCACCGGGCACCGACAAATCGCTGAGTTTCCCGGGTTCGCTGGGCGGCATGAACTGGGGCAGCATCTCCACCGACCCGGTACACGGTTTCATCTTCGTCAACGACATGCGTCTGGGCCTGTGGATTCAGATGATTGCGTCGCAGAACAAGGGCCAGGCCACCTCCGGCGGCGAAGCACTGAACACCGGCATGGGCGCCGTGCCGCTGAAAGGCACGCCTTACGCGGTGAACAAGAACCGCTTCCTGTCGGTTGCCGGCATTCCGTGCCAGGCACCACCGTTCGGCACGCTGACCGCCATCGACATGAAGACTCAAAAAGTCGCCTGGCAAGTTCCAGTCGGCACCGTTGAAGACACCGGCCCGCTGGGTATCCGCATGCACCTGCCGATCAAAATCGGTCTGCCGACCCTCGGCGGCACCCTGTCGACTCAGGGTGGCTTGATCTTCATCGCCGGCACTCAGGACTTCTACCTGCGCGCCTTCAACAGTGGCAATGGCGAAGAAGTCTGGAAAGCGCGTCTGCCGGTGGGCAGTCAGGGTGGCCCGATGACTTATGTGTCGCCGAAAACCGGCAAGCAATACGTCGTCATCACTGCCGGTGGTGCCCGTCAGTCGACCGATCGCGGCGACTACGTGATGGCTTACGCCTTGCCGTAAACCGCCGCCCTTCTTCATTGCACTTGTGCGCGGCACCTTCGGGTGCCGCGCCGTTTTCTGTCTATGCCCAAGATTTCAGCAGGAAGTTTTTACATGTCATTGGCTGTTCGCTTTACTCATTCCGGCGTTTTCACCGGCGTGCTGTTCGGTCTCACTTGCAGCGCTACCCTGCCCGCCTTCGCCGATACCGATTCGAATCTGTTCACCCGCAATACCCTGACCGGCGACTGGGGCGGACTGCGCCACCAGCTCGACGAAGACGGCATCAAATTCACCGGTGACTACAGCGGCGAGACCGCCTACAACGCCGACGGCGGTCTGCACCGCTCGGCGCGTTACTCGCAGAACATCAAGCTCGGCGCGCAATTCGACCTGAGCAAACTGTATGGCGTGGACAACGCCGGCAAGATCCAGCTCACCATCAACGACCGACGCGGCAACAGCGCCTCGGAAGACCTGGTCGGCAACCGTCTGCCGATCCAGGAAAACTACGGCGGCCTCTATACCCGCCTGACCGAACTGAGCTACGAGCGCACGCTGTACACCCCGGCGCTCAACGTCAAACTCGGCTACATGGCCATGGGCAACGACCTCGGCGGCCTGGACAGCGGCATTCTCTGCAACTTCATGAACGCCGGGTTCTGCGGTCACCCGTTGAACATGTCCGGCGGCAGCGGCTGGACCAACTACCCCAATGCCCGCCTCGGTGTGCGAGTCAAATACGACCTGTCCTCCGCCTGGCAACTGCGTGTGGCCGCCTTCAACGTCGATCCTGAAAGCAATGGTAATTCCAGCCGTGCCTGGCACCTGGGACCGAAACACACCACCGGCACCGTGGTGCCGATCGAACTGGTGTACAAGCACGCCGGCAGCCTGCCCGGCGAATACAAGCTCGGTTATTACTACGACAGCTCCGAGGTAAAACGCATCGGCAGCGATAAGGAAGTATCCGGGCGCGGCGGTCATTATCTGCTGATCGATCAGGCGGTCTGGCGTTCGCCGACGTCCGAGGGCCGCAGCCTGCATGCGTTCGGCCAGTATTCGGCCGCGAGCGAAGCAGCTTCGCCGTTCAGTAAGTGGTACGGCACCGGCGTGGTTTTGTACAAACCGTTCGAAGGCCGCCCGCGTGACACTGTCGCTTTAGGTTATGGCCGCGCCGTGCCCAACCCGCGCAGTCGCGATGTACAACAGGACGCCGCGCTGGCCAATGGCGCTGCGTTCCCGAACCTGGACAGTGCAGAACAATTGATCGAACTCGGTTACGGCTATCAAGCCACCCCCTGGCTGACGCTGCGTCCGAATGTGCAATACATCATCGAACCGGGCGCGTTTTCCGGGCAGGACATCGACAATGCACTGGTGGTGGGATTGCAGGTGAAGGCTGCGCTCTGAGCGCTCGACTTGCGGGGATTCGGTTCTACAACCACAAAAAAGCGGGAGTGACTCATGTCACTACCCGCTTAACAGATCAACAGCACTTAGGCCCGGCCTTGCTACCGTATCGGGCCTCCTGGCGCTCCCGGAAGAACGCCTCGTAGTCCATCAACGGCTTGTCCGGGTGTTTGCTTTGCATGTGTTCGACATAGTTATCGTAGTCAGGCATCCCCACCATCAGGCGCGCGGCCTGACCGAGGTATTTGCCGAGCCGATTGAGGTCGTTGAACATGATCAGGCATCCGGTACGGCCTGGTATGGCGCTTCTTTGTCCGTCCGCTCTTTTTTGCCCCAGGCCGCGACACCGACCTTGAGTGCAAAGAACAGAATGCTGAACACCACGAACAGGAACAGCGCAGTCAGTGTTGCGTTGGTGTAGGCGTTGAAGATCACGTGTTGCATCTGATCGATACTTTTGGCCGGTGCCAGCACCTGATTATTGGCCAGGGCATCGCTGTACTTCTTGGCCAGGGCCAGGAAGCCGATTGCCGGGTTGGCGTCAAACAGCTTGATGAAGCCTGCGGTGGTGGTGCAGATCAGCAGCCAGGCCGCCGGCAGCAAGGTGACCCACACGTAACGCTCGCGTTTCATTTTGATCAGCACGACGGTGCCGAGCATCAGCGCGATACCGGCCAGCATCTGGTTGGAGATACCGAACAGCGGCCACAGGGTATTGATGCCGCCCAGTGGATCGATCACACCTTGATACAACAGATAACCCCACATCGCCACGCAGCCAGCGGTCGCGATCAGGTTGGCGGTCCAGGATTCGGTACGGCGCAACGCTGGTACGAAAGAGCCGAGCAGATCCTGCAGCATGAAACGCCCGGCACGAGTACCGGCGTCGACAGCGGTGAGGATGAACAGCGCTTCGAACAGGATTGCGAAGTGGTACCAGAACGCCATGGTGTTCTCACCCGGCAGTACGTGGTGCAGGATCTGCGCGATACCGACCGCCAGGGTCGGCGCACCGCCGGCACGGGCCAGGATGGTGGTTTCGCCGATGTCGTGAGCCACGGCTTGCAGGGCTTCCGGGGTAATTGCAAAGCCCCAGCTGCTGACGGTCTGCGCAACGGCAACGGCGTCGGCGCCGACCACGGCGGCCGGGCTGTTCATGGCGAAATACACACCTGGATCGATCACCGAAGCGGCGACCATGGCCATGATTGCCACGAACGATTCCATCAGCATGCCGCCGTAACCGATGTAACGGGCGTGCCCTTCACTCGCCAGCAACTTCGGCGTAGTGCCGGAAGCAATCAGCGCGTGGAAACCGGACACCGCGCCGCAGGCAATGGTGATGAACAGGAACGGGAACAGACCACCCTTCCACACCGGGCCAGAGCCGTCGACGAACTGGGTCAGCGCCGGCATTTTCAGCTCGGGCATGGTCACCAGAATGCCGATTGCCAAGGCGACGATGGTGCCGATTTTCATGAAGGTCGAGAGGTAGTCACGCGGGGCCAGAATCAGCCACACCGGCAGTACCGCCGCAACGAAACCATAACCGATCAGCATCCAGGTGATCTGGATACCGGTAAAGGTAAACACCTTGGCCCACACCGGATCGGCGGCGACTTGCCCGCCCAGCCAGATCGAACCCAGCAGCAACAGCACACCAATGATGGAGATTTCGCCGATGCGCCCCGGGCGGATGTAGCGCATGTAGATACCCATGAACATCGCGATCGGGATGGTCGCCATCACCGTGAAAATGCCCCACGGGCTCTCGGCCAGCGCCTTGACCACGATCAGCGCCAACACCGCGAGGATGATGATCATGATCAGGAAGCAACCGAACAGCGCGATGGTGCCAGGGATGCGGCCCATTTCTTCGCGCACCATGTCGCCAAGGGAGCGGCCGTTGCGCCGGGTCGACATGAACAGAACCATGAAGTCCTGAACCGCGCCCGCCAGCACCACGCCGGCGATCAGCCAGAGTGTGCCGGGCAGATAACCCATCTGCGCCGCCAGAACCGGACCGACCAGCGGACCCGCGCCAGCGATGGCCGCGAAATGGTGACCGAAAAGAACGTGTTTGTTGGTTGGAACGTAGTCCAGACCGTCGTTGTTGAGTACGGCGGGCGTGGCTCGATTGGGGTCCAGCTGCATCACTTTATTGGCGATGAACAGGCTGTAGTAGCGGTAGGCAACGAGGTAGATAGCGACTGCTGCGACTACGATCCAGAGGGCGTTGATCGCTTCGCCGCGGCGCAGGGCCACGACACTCAGCGCAATCGCTCCAAGGACAGCCACGGCAAACCAGGCGAGGTGTTTAGCCAGACGGGGCATAGCTTGTCTCCTGCCGACAACCAGGGGCTGCGGCGGTAATTTTTATAATTGTGTCCGCGATGCGGAGCTGGCCCAATATCTGCGCATCCTGTCATCAAAGAAATCCGCGTTACTACGTACGCGCCACCTACGTAGTTCTACGTAGATGCCACGCGGGTGCCGGTTTTACGCTTCAACGGATCGTTTCGAGCCGTCAGTCATTCCGTCCGCCAATGTTTAAGGCCGGGCGTATCTTTTGACATATGATGCCGAGCCGTCGCCCCGGACAGGAGCCCCCATGCAGCTCAAACACAAAATCGTCGCCCTTGGAATTCTGCCGCTCGTACTGGCGATTGCGGTGATCTGTGGGTTGGTGATTTCCCTCAACCGCCAGTTGGGCGATCAGCAGGCGCAACTGATTGAAGACAGCATTCTGGCGAGCAAGCGTGCGGAGCTGAAAAACTACGTGGAAATGGCGCAGAGCCTGATTGCGCCGCTGTATGACGATGGGCGCGGCGATGCCCATGCGCAGCAACAAGTGCTGGAAGAACTGCGCAAGCTCAGCTTCGGCATCAACGGTTACTTTTTCGTCTACGACCATGAAGGTCGCAGCCTGATGCACGCGCGCCAGTCGGAACTGGTGGGCCAATACCTGTGGGACATGAAGGACCCACACGGTTTACCGGTGATTCAGGCGTTGCTCAAGAGCGCTCAATCCGGCGAAGGCTTTCAACGCTACGCCTGGAACAAGCCCTCCTCCGGCCAGGTCACCGACAAGCTCGCCTATGTGGTCATGCTCGACCGCTGGGGCTGGATGCTGGGCACCGGCATCTACATTGAAGACGTCGAGCGCGCCACTCAGCAAGCGCGTACCGAAGTGGCCATGGGCATTCGCAAAACCATGATGGCGATAGGCGTTGTCGCCCTCGTTGCCGTACTGTTCGTGTTCGCCACCGGGATTACCCTCAACGTCAGCGAGCACCGTCTGGCGGACAAGAAACTGCAGCGTCTGACGCAGCGCATCGTCAGTCTGCAAGAGGAGGAACGTTCACGGGTCTCCCGCGAGTTGCACGACGGCATCAGCCAGGTACTGGTCTCGATCAAGTTTCAGTTCGAACTGGCCAGCCATGTGCTGGAGAAGGGACAGGACAATGGCCTGACGATTTTGAGAAATGCCACCGAGCGGCTTGGCGAAGCGATTGGAGAAGTGCGCAGCCTGTCTCACGACTTGCGTTCTTCGTTGCTCGACACCCTGGGTCTGTCGGCGGCCATCGGCCAGCTGGCGGCGGAATTCGAGCAGCGCAGCGGCCTTGCGGTGACCTACAACGACAACGAATTCGATTGTCATCTGGTCGATGGCGCAGCGGTGTCATTGTTCCGCATCGTGCAGGAGTGTCTGACCAACATCGAACGCCATGCACAGGCAAAAAACGTTTCCATTACCCTGCACGGCACGGACGACAACATTCGCCTGACCGTGGTCGATGATGGTGTGGGTTTCAACGTCGCTCAGGTCCAACGGCGCCATGCCGGAATCGGGCTGCGCAACATGCGCGAGCGGGTTGAGCACTTTGGCGGTCGCTTCGATCTGATTTCGACGCCGGGGCGCAGTGAGCTGGACGTGCTGCTGCCCATGAACCCTTCCGTCGACAAATCCTGACGCCTCCCAAAACAATAAGAGTGAATACCGCAATGAACCTGCCCTCTCCTATCCGCGTCGCCTTGGTTGACGACCACTCTCTGGTCCGCGACGGCATCAAGGCCCTGCTGGCGGTCATGCCGCCTCTGGAAGTGGTGGGCGAAGCCGAAAGTGGCGCCGAGGCGATCGAAATGGTCGGACGCTGCCAACCGGACCTGCTGCTGGTGGACATCAGCCTGCGCGACATGAATGGCCTGGTGCTGACCCGTGTGCTGCGCAGCCAGTACCCGTCGCTCAAAGTGCTGGTCCTGAGCATGTACGACAATCATGAATACGTGAGTGAGTCCCTGCGCTCAGGTGCAAGCGGCTATGTGCTGAAGAATGCGCCGTCGCGAGAAATCCTTGCGGCCATCGAAGCCATCACCAGCGGCGGTACGTTCTACAGCGCCGAAATCGCGCAAAGGCTGATTGCCGACAAGAACAGCGACAGCGAGCTGACGCCTCGGGAACGCCAGGTGCTGTCGAAGATGGCGCAAGGGTTGAACAACAAGGAAATGGCGCGGGAACTGGACATCAGCGTGCGCACCGTGGAAACCCATCGCCTGAGCATTCGCCGCAAACTCAACATCGACAAACCGGCGGCGCTGGTCAAATACGCGATCGATCACGGGCTCATTTCGCACTGACTGAAGAGTCTGAGTGATCGTTTACTAAACGAGCGACATGCTAAGCTCCGCCGCATGTCAATCCATCGCTGAGATCCACCCATGCGCTACTCCAAAACGCACAAGGAAGAGACACGATCCAGACTGCTTGAAACCGCACGAGCCATCACCAAGAAAGGCGGTTTCGGCACGACCGGCGTTGACGCGTTGATGTCCGCCATCGGCATGACGGGCGGTGCTTTCTACAGCCACTTCCCCTCCAAGCAGGCACTGTTCCAGGCGGTGATTGAAGACGAGATCCGAAACAGCACCGAAATGCTGGCTGGCGATCAAAACCAGTCAGGGGAGCAGTTGGAGCAATGCTTGCGCACCTACCTGAGTACCTTTCACTCGCTTCATCCCGATGAGGGGTGCGTGCTTCCCGCATTGGGCGCAGAGATCGCACGCGCCGAACCCGAAGTGCGCCAGACGGTCGAGAAAGGGTTGAAACACATTCAGCAGGCCTGGGCCAGACGTGTCGACGATCCGGAGGCTGCCTGGGCCATTCTCGCTCAATGTGTGGGTGCCTTGATGTTGTCCCGCGTCGTGGCGAAGGAGCAGACCCGCAAGGAAATCATTTCCTCGACGCGCCATACCATTGAGAAGCACTACTTGCGTCAACCGCACGGCGAATCGGTGGATCGCTGATACGGCCCCTCCCCGCATCGTCGGTGATTTGTTGCCCCGCGCCATTTGGCTGCGGGGCTTTTTTTTGCTTGCTCGTTACTCCATCGAGTTTCCCTCCCCCTCCGAAATTGGGTTCGAGCACGAACCGATGACCGGCATCGACGCTTTAGAAAAGTCACTTCCATGATGAAATTATCTATGTAATATTATTTGCATAATATTTCACCACTTACTGTGGAGAAGCCCGATGAAAAGAGCCAGCTTTCAATCTATGCCTTGTCCGGTCGCCCATACCCTTGAGCACATTGGTGACGGCTGGAGCCTGTTGATCCTGCGTGATGCCTTCTACGGTCTGCGCCGTTTCGACGAATTCCTCAACAGCCTGGGTATCGCGTCGAACACCCTGACCCGCCGCCTCGGCGCGCTGACCGCCGCCGGTCTGCTCGAACGCCGTCCTTATCAGGACAACCCGCCCCGTTACGAGTACCTCCTCACCGAAGCAGGCCGGGATCTACGCCCGGTCATCCTCACGCTGATGGCCTGGGGCGCCCGCCACACCAGCGGCTCGGACAAGGTTTTCCTGGCCGACGAAGCCACTGGCAAACCTGTGGATCTGGTGTTGATGGACGCCAACACCGGCAAGCCCATCACCCACGAGGGCCACCGGGTGCATGTGTCGCAGGACGCCGACGAATTGGCCAAATGGCGTGTGCGCGCCGGTCAGGCCTATCGCGAGGCTGATGCCTTGATCAGCCACTTCCCCCATTAACGTCCCGCAAAGGTCATCGCCATGAACACTCAAGTCAGCCCCGAAGTCGTACAGGCCGCTCGCCCCGCCCGCTCCAAAAAAGCCTTGAAACTCGGGCTGTTGGCCCTCGCCATCATCGGTGCCGTCGGTTACGGCGGCCACTGGTGGTCGGTCAATCGCTTCATCGAAGACACCGACGATGCCTATGTCGGCGCCGATGTCACGGTCATCAGTGCCAAGGTGCCGGGCTACATCAGTGAAGTGGTGGTGCAGGACAACCAGTTTGTCAAAGCCGGCGATCTGCTCGCCCGGATCGATGTGCGCGACTATCGCGCGGCACTGGCCAAGGCCGATGGCGCCGTCGCGGCGCAACAGGCCAGCCTGATCAACCTCGATGCGACCGAGCAATTGCAACAAGCGGTGATCGATCAGGCCAAGGCGCAGATCGATGCGTCGGACGCGGAAGCCAAACGCGCCGGGGATGACCACGCGCGCTATCAAAATCTGGTCCGCAGCCAGGCCGTCTCGGTCGAAAGTGCCCAGCGGGTCGACGCCACCTGGAAAACCGCCCGGGCCGATCGCGCTCGTGCAGAAGCCGGGCTGTTGGCGGCCCGCCGGCAACTGGCAGTGATCGAAAGCCAGCGCGGCCAGGCCCGCGCGGCCTTGCAGCAGGCGCAAGCCGAACGCGAACAGGCGCTGCTGAACGTCGGCTACACCGAGTTGCGCGCCCCTGTCGATGCGTATGTCGGAAACCGTCGCGTGCGGGTCGGCAGCTATGCCGCAGCGGGTAGCCAACTGATTTCGGTGGTCCCGGCGAAAGGACTGTGGATCGACGCCAACTTCAAGGAAGACCAACTGGCGCATATGCAGGAAGGCCAAAGCGTCAGCATCCGTGCCGACATTTTGCCCGGTCGTGAATTTCACGGTCACGTTGAAAGCCTGGCACCGGCCACTGGCGCGCAGTTCAGCATATTGCCGCCGGAAAACGCCACTGGCAACTTCACCAAGATCGTGCAGCGCGTGCCGGTCCGGGTACGTCTGGACGCCGCCGATGCCCAACTGGGTGCGCTGCGTCCGGGATTGTCCGTGGTGGTCCGGGTAGACACTCATGATGCGTCGTCGCGCAACGAAGTGGCGCTGGCAGGCCAGCCATGAACAGCCCACTGCCGACACTGACCACGGCGCAAAAAGTCGCCGCCTTCGCGACCATGTGCGTGGGCATGTTCATCGCCCTGATCGACATCCAGATCGTCTCCGCGTCGCTCAAGGACATCGGCGGTGGTCTGTCGGCCGGTGCGGACGACACCGCCTGGGTGCAGACCGCTTACCTGATCGCGGAGATCATCGTGATTCCGCTCTCCGGCTGGCTCTCCCGAGTGATGAGCACGCGCTGGCTGTTCGCGGCGTCGGCAGCCGGTTTCACCTTGACCAGCCTGTTGTGCGCGCTGGCCTGGAACATCCAGAGCATGATTGCTTTCCGCGCCCTGCAGGGTTTCCTGGGCGGCTCAATGATCCCGCTGGTGTTCACCACGGCATTCATGTACTTCACCGGCAAACAGCGGGTGATCGCGGCCTCGACCATCGGCGCCATTGCCTCGCTGGCCCCGACCCTCGGCCCGGCGGTCGGTGGCTGGATCACCGATATTTCATCCTGGCACTGGCTGTTCTATATCAACCTGGTGCCGGGCCTGTTCGTGACGTTGGCCGTGCCGATGCTGGTGAAAGTCGACCGCCCCAACCTGGCCTTGCTCAAGGGCGCCGACTACATCGGCATGATCCTGATGGCGGTGTTTCTCGGTTGCCTGGAATACACCCTCGAAGAAGGCCCGCGCTGGAACTGGTTCAGCGACAGCACCATCGCCACCACTGCCTGGATCGCGGGCATCAGCGGTGCCTTGTTCATCTGGCGCTGCCTGGAGATTTCCGAACCGATTGTCGACCTGCGCGCCTTGCGTGATCGCAATTTCGCCCTCGGTTGCCTGTTCTCGTTTATCACCGGGATCGGCATTTTCGCCACCATTTACCTGACGCCGCTGTTCCTGGGACGTGTTCGCGGATATGGATCACTGGACATCGGCCTGGCGGTATTTTCCACCGGCGTCTTTCAGTTGCTGGCGATCCCGGTGTACGCGCTGCTGGCCAACCGCATCGATCTGCGCTGGATTCTGATGCTGGGCCTGGCCCTCTTTGCCGTGTCGATGTGGGACTTCTCGCCGATCACCCACGACTGGGGTGCCAAGGAGCTGCTGTTGCCGCAGGCAATTCGCGGCTTCGCTCAACAACTGGCGGTGCCGCCCGTTGTCACCCTCACCCTCGGATCTCTGGCCCCTGACCGGCTCAAGCTTGCCTCGGGACTGTTCAACCTGATGCGCAATCTGGGTGGCGCCATTGGCATTGCTGCGTGCGCCACGGTGCTCAACGATCGCACCAACCTGCATTTCCTGAGGCTGGCCGAACACCTCAATACCCGCAACGAAACCATGAATGCCTGGCTCGACCAACTGACCCTGAATGCCCAATTGCTCGGCCAGAACAGCCTCGAAGGCAGCCAGACCGCGCTGCATCAACTGTGGGCTCTGACTTGGCGGGAAGCGCAGACACTCACCTATGCCGACGCGTTCCTGATGATCATGTCGTGCTTTGTGGTCGCCACCTTGCTGGTGCCGCTGATGCACAAGGTTCAGCCGCCCAGACAACCGTCCGCCGACGCTCATTGAAGCCGTGCAGATTGCGAAGTGCTGTGTTCACGGCTGTAAAAATCAATACGGATTCGCCGTTTTCATTGTTCTCGCAAGCTTTTGCGGCACAATGCGTCCCATAGAAATTCGAGCCGAGACCTATTGATGTCCCTGACTGCCCAAGACGAACGACTCATCAAGGCGCTGGCCCTGGCCATCGTTGATCGCCCACGGGCGACGCTCAAGGAACTGGCCGAGTCCGCCGGCGTCAGCAAGGCCACCCTGCACCGCTTCTGCGGCACCCGCGACAACCTGGTGCAGATGATGGAGGGCCATGGCGAAACGGTGCTCAACCAGATCATTGCCACCACCGATCTGTTGCACGGTGAACCCGTGGCGGCGCTACGCAGCCTGATCAACGAGCACCTGGCGCACCGTGAAATGCTGGTGTTCCTGCTCTTCCAGTATCGCCCCGATACCCTGCCGACAAATGGCGAAGGCGATCGCTGGCAATCCTATGTGGATGCGCTGGATGCATTCTTTCTGCGTGGTCAGCAGCTCGGCGTGTTTCGCATAGATATCACGGCGGCGGTGTTCAGCGAACTGTTCCTGACCCTGATTTTCGGCATGGTCGATGCCGAACGCCGTGGACGTGCCGCCAGCGCCAATTCGGCCAATGTGCTGGAGCAAATGTTCCTGCACGGCGCCGCCAGTCCCGCCCGTCCTCAGTAAAATCCAGGCGAAAAAAAGCCCCGCGATCAAATGATCCACGGGGCTGAAATCAGGCTGGATGCGCCAACCCGTTGCTATCGCACCTGCCGTTCGGCTGACCAGCCGCCGCCCAACGAACGGAACAGATCGACCAGGGCCAACTGCCGCTGCGTGCTGACCTCAATGAATGCCGACTCGTTGACGAAGCGCGTGCGCTGGGCGTCGAGGTAACGCAGGTGGCTGTCGATACCGCCCTCGTAACGGGCCTTGGCCAGCTTCAGCGTTTCGCTACTGGTGTCGGCCAAGGCACGTCGCGCCGCTTCTTCCCGGCGTAACGTGTCGGTGGCCGCCAATGCATCGGCCACTTCGCGAAACGCGGTTTGAATCGTCCCTTCATAAGCGGCTACGGCCGAGTCCTTGCGGGCTTCAGCAAGGCTCAGGCCTGCGCTGTTGCGCCCGGCGTCAAACAACGGCAACGACAGCGTCGGCACAAAGGCCCAGGAACGCGAACCGCCGTCGAACAACCCCGACATCTGCGCACTGGAAGTGCCGAAGCTGCCCGTCAGGCTGATGCGCGGAAAGAACGCTGCGCGCGCTGCGCCGATGTCGGCATTGCGTGCCTGCAAGCGATGCTCGGCGGCAAGAATGTCCGGACGCCGCTCAATCAGCGTCGAGGTGGTATCGGGCGCAATGTCCTGAACCAGCATCGGTTGCTTCTGCACGGTTTGCGGGATCGACTTCGCGGCGTCCTTCGTTCCCAGCAACAACACCAACGCATTGAGCGCCTGCTGCTTCTGGCGCAGGTTGCTTTCCTGTTCGGCACGAGACTGCTCGACCAGTCCCAGCGCCTCTTGATAGTCCAGCGCACTGGCCGTACCGGTCGCGCGGCGCTGGCTGATCAGGGCGAACGAGTATTCGCGGCTGATCAGGGTCTGTTGCGTCAACTCCAGTCGGCGCTGGGCGCCATCATGGGTCAGGTAGGCCTGACTGACTTCGGCGATCAAGGCGATCTGCGCCGAACGGGCGGCTTCCTCGGTGGCGAGGTACTCCTGCAACGCCGCGTCGCTGAGGCTCTTCACCCGGCCGAACAGGTCGAGTTCGTACTCAGGCAGCGCCAGGCCAACCTGATAGGTGCTGGACACCCCTGATCGGCCATCGCTGGACAGATCCGCCGGCAGGCGCTGGCGATTGCCCGACGCACTCGCGTTCACCCCCGGCACCCGGTCGGCCCGCTGGATGCGGTATTGCGCCCGGGCCTGTTCGATGTCCAGCAGCGTCTGACGCAACGAACGGTTGTTGTCCAGGGCCATGGTAATCAGACGGCGCAAATCGGGATCGACGATAAACGTCTGCCACGCCAGTTCATTGATCGGACTGCCCGGTCTGGCGGCCTCTTGCGCCCAGCCGTCGGCTACCGGCGCCACAGGACGCTGGTAAGTCGGCGCGAGGGAGCAACCGCCCAGTGCCATGGCGATCAGCAGCGTCGAAAAAGCAAAGATGCGCATGCAATCACTCCTGGGCCAGGGCCGGTTGTTCGAGGGTGGCAGGTTTGCGGCGCAGCCATGACAGCACCCACACAAAGCAGATCGGCACGAAGAGCACACCCAGCAAGGTCGCGCTGAGCATGCCGCCGATCACGCCGGTGCCGATCGCCCGTTGACTGGCCGCCCCCGCCCCGCTCGCCAGAGCCAGCGGCACCACGCCGAGAATGAACGCCATGGACGTCATGACGATCGGCCGGAAGCGCAAGCGTGCCGCTTCGATGGCCGCGTCACGCAGGCTGTAGCCCTTCTCCCACAGTTCCTTGGCGAACTCGACGATCAGGATCGCGTTCTTCGCCGCCAGACCGATGATGGTGATCAGGCCGACCTTGAAGTACACGTCGTTGGGTAGCCCCACGACCATCACCGCCAGCACCGCACCCAACGCGCCGATCGGCACAATCAGCATTACCGTCAGCGGAATCGCCCAGCTCTCGTAGAGCGCAACCAGCAGCAGGAACACCACCAGAATCGCCAGGGCAAACAGTTGCGTCGCCTGGCCGCTGGAGACCTTTTCCTGATAGGACAGGCCGGTCCACTCGTAGGTGATCCCGGAAGGCAATTGCGAGGCCAGATGCTCCATCTCCGCCATCGCCTGACCGGTGCTGAAACCGGGGCCGGCGTCACCGACGATACGGATCGACGGGTAGCCGTTGTAGCGCACCAGTTGCACCGGACCTTCCTCCCAATGGGTGGTGACAAAGGCACTGAGCGGCACCAGGTCGCCGGCGCTGTTATGCACGTAGAGCTTGAGTACGCTTTCAGGGGTCATCCGGTCGCCCTGCTCGGCTTGCACCACCACCCGCTGCTGGCGACCGGCGTTGGTGAAGTCGTTGATCACCGCCGAGCCAAACGCCGACGACAGCGTGCTGTTGATCGTTTCAAAACTGACGCCGAGGGTGCGTGCCTTGTCGCGATCGATCACCACCCGCAGCTGTGGCGATTCCGCCAGGCCTTCCATCATCGCGTAGAGGATTTTCGGATTGCCGTTGGCCTGCCCGAGTATTTGATCGCGCGCGTCAAGCAACGCCTGGCGGCCAAGTCCGGCGCGATCCTGCAAGCGCAGGGCAAAGCCGCCGGAGTTGCCCAGACCATCGATCGGCGGTGGTTGGACCGCCATGATCGTGCCGTCGTTGATCGCGGCAAACTGGCCGTTCACCGCGTTGGTTTCCGCCTCGGCCGACTGCTCCTTGCTGCGCACCGACCAATCCTTGAAAGTCGGAAACGCCAGCGCGGCGTTATCGCCCATGCCGGAGAAACTGAAGCCCGACACCAGGAACGTCGAGGCCACGGCTTCGCGGGACATGAGAAAGCGCTCCAGTTCTTCGCCCGTGGCATCGGTGCGGGTACGCGCCGCGCCCGGCGGTAACTGGACATCGACAATCATGTAGCCCTGATCCTCGACCGGGACGAAGGACTCAGGCAGGCGCAAGTAAAAGTAGCCCAGCATGGCGATGATGCCGACGTACACCAGCATCATCCGTCCCGCGCGTGCCACCAGCGCATTGTTGAGCAACGAATAGCGCTCGGTCAGGCGCGCAAAACCACGGTTGAAGGCGCCGAAGAAACCGCGTTTCTCGTGGTGTCCTTGAGGAATCGGCTTGAGCAGCGTGGCACACAGCGCCGGGGTGAAGGTCAGTGCGAGGAAACCGGAGAACAGAATCGACACCGCCAGCGACACCGAGAACTGCTGGTAGATCACCCCCACGGAACCGGCCATGAACGCCAGCGGCATGAACACCGCCGACAGCACCAGGGTGATGCCGATAATCGCCCCCGACACCTGCCCCATCGCCTTGATCGTCGCCTCCACCGGCGACAAGCCTTCCTCGGCCATCAGGCGCTCGACGTTCTCCACCACCACAATGGCATCGTCCACCAGAATGCCGATGGCCAGGACCATGCCGAACATGGTCATCATGTTCACCGAGAAGCCCAGCAGATACATCATCAGCAGCGTGCCGGCCAGGCAAACCGGCACCACAATCGACGGAATCAGTGTGTAGCGCACGTTCTGCAGGAACAGAAACATCACCAGGAACACCAGGACCATGGCTTCGATCAGGGTATGGATCACCTTCTCGATGGCGACGTCGACGAACCGCGAAGTGTCGTAGGGGACGGAATATTCCACGTCCGCCGGGAAGTACGCCGACAACTCGGCCAGGCGCTCCTTTACCGCCGTTGCAGTCTGAATGGCGTTAGCGCCGGGGGACAACTGCACAGCCGCCGCCACTGCCGGTTTGCCGTCCAGACGCGAACTGAAGTTGTAGCTTTCCTGACCGATTTCCACCCGCGCGACATCCGCCAGTTTTACCGCCGAACCGTCACTATTGGCGCGCAGGACGATCTGACCGAATTCCTGCGGGTTATCCAGCGTGCCTTTCACCGCCAGAGTGGCGGTCAGCTCCTGCTGCGAACTGCTCGGGGTACTGCCGAAACTGCCCGCCGGCACCTGCACGTTCTGCCCGCGAATGGCGTTGCTCACATCGTCGATGGAGAGTCCGTAGCCCACCAGTTTCTGCGGATCGACCCAGACCCGCATCGCCGCTTCGGACGAGAAGAATTGCAGCTTGCCGACGCCCGGAACCCGGCGCAGCTCGTTGTTGATATTCCGCGCGGCGTAGTCACCGAGCATCGTGGTATCGCTGTGCTGCGTGCCCTCCTTGTAGCTGAGCGCATAGATCAGCAGGAACCCGGCGCTGGTCTGCTCAACCTCAAGACCCTGGGTAAGCACCGCTTGCGGCATCCGCGCCTCAGCCTTCTTGAGGCGATTTTGCACATCGACCTGGGCCAGTTGCGGATCGGTGCCCGGCTGGAACGTGACGACAATCTCGGCGATGCCGTTGGAGTTGTTGGTCGACTCGAAATACAACAGATTCTTCGCGCCGTTGAGCGATTCCTCGATCACGCTGGTGACCGAATCCACCAGGACTTTCGCCGAGGCACCGGGATAGGTCGCGGTGACCTTGATCTGCGGCGGCGCGACGTTGGGGTATTGCGCCACCGGCAGCATCGGGATGACCAGCAGGCCGGCCAGGGAAATGAACAGCGCCACGACCCAGGCGAAGTTCGGGCGCTTGATGAAAAATTGAGACATCGGAAAATCCTCGGCGAATCGCCCTTACTGTTGCGCCGCAGGCGACTGCACCTGGGCCTGCACTTGAGTTTGCGCAGGCGCGACCTTGCCGCCCGGTTGCAGGCCGGCAAGACCGCCGACGATGACCTGATCGCCGACCTTCAAACCTTCACTGATTTGCCAGCGCGAACCCTGCATGGCGCCGGTGGTCACGCTGCGCGGTTCGACCCGATCGTCGGCGCCGACCACCATGACCACGGCGTTGCCATCGCTGCCGCGCTGCACGGCGCGTTGTGGCACGAGGATCGCCTGGTTGTCGGTGCCCTGAGGCGTGCGCACCCGCACATACATGCCCGGCAGCAACACGCCGTCGCTGTTGGCGAACTTGCCGCGCAACGACACCTGGCCGGTGCCGCGATCCACCGCGATATCAGTGAACAGCAACGCCCCCTGACGCTCGTACTGCGTGCCCTCAACCCGGATCGACAGTGCTTTGTTGTCGTCGCCGGACAGCTTTCCGTCCTTCAGCGACTCACGCAGACGCAGCGCATCGGCCACGGACTGGGTGAAATCGACATACACCGGATCGAGCTGTTGAATCCGTGCCATCAGCGTCACGTCGCCCTGCCCGACCAATGCACCTTCGGTGACCAACGCCCGCCCGACACGTCCCGAGATCGGCGCCTTGACCGAGGCATAACCCAGGTTCAAGCGCGCGGTTTCCAGATCGGCCTGAGCCGAACGGATCGCCGCCTGTGCGCTGCGCAAGTCGGCCGTGGCGCTGTCGAAATCCTGCTGGCTGACCGCCTCGATCTTCACCAGCGGCTCATAGCGTTTGACCCGCGCCTGCGCTTCATGGGCGACTGACTGCGCCCGCGCCAGATCACCTTCGGCCCGGGATACCGCCGCTTTCAAAGGCGCCGGATCGATCTGGAACAACAGGTCGCCGGCCTTCACATCCGCGCCTTCTTCAAAGTTCTTTTTCATGACGATGCCCGGCACCCGTGCGCGGACTTCCGCCACGCGCACCGGCTCAACCCGGCCCGGCAGTTCCGAACTCAGGGCCAGAGGCTCGGTGGTCACCGCCACCACTTCGACCGGCCGTGCCACTTCGGCCACGTTCGCCTGTTCAGTTGCCGGTCCGCACCCGGCCAAGGCAATGGCGACCGCCAATGAACTCGCCATTCCTATTGCACGCAAATTGCCCATGAATCACCCGAGGCTTGATTGAAAACGGCTCGAATGCTACTTTCGAATCCATAATGAGTCAAATATGTCTCATGTGAGAATTATGTGAATCTTTGTTAAAACCTCTGAGGCCTGCTGATGACCGCACCTTCCCATGACGAACCGTTGCTCAAGGCGCTGACCCTCGCGGTGGTCAACCGGCCACGGGCGACCATGAAGGAATTGGCGCAACTGGCGGGCATCAGCAAGGCAACGCTGCATCGCTTCTGCGGCACGCGGGAGAATCTGGAACACAGGCTGGAGGACTACGCCGGCGGCACGCTCAACCAAATCATCGTGAACGCCGGATTGCAGGAGGCCGAGCCGTTGGACGCGCTCCGCCGGTTGATCAGGGAACACCTCGCCCATCGCGAGCTGCTGGCATTTCTCGTGGCGCAATATCGCCCCGACTTCCTCGACTTCGAATGCGGCGGTGCCCGCTGGCTGTTTTACATGGAGGCGCTGGATGCGTTTTTCCTGCGTGGCCAGGAGCAAGGTGTGTTCCGCATCGACATCACGGCAGCGATCTTTACCGAGCTGTTTATTACGCTGGTGTACGGGTTAGTGGATGCAGAGCAGCGTGGACGTGCGGCCAATGCCGATTCGGCACGGACACTGGAGCGGATGTTTTTGCAGGGTGCTCTGAGCGAAAGCAGCAGCCGTTCGTCGGTGCAGCAGGCGACCCCATAACCGCTCAGCAAAACTCAAGTTCTGTCCACTCGTGACGACGTAATCCTTACAACCCCGAGGAGAGAGCCATGAGAATCCAGCACCTGCCCGTCGTCACCGGTCTTTTATTCGCCCTGAACAATGCGTGTTGGGCGGCTCCCCCTGCTACGCAAGGCGTCATACGGTTCCAGGGCGCCATTGTTGAAGCGCCTTGCAACACGGACAGGGTCATGCACTCGCGCTTCGACCTGACCCGCTGCCCCGCAGCCGCCCGCGCCATGACGGTCGAAGCCAACAGCGTTGATCCACTCAAGATTGCTTCGCCTGTCACGGTTCAACGGCTGTCTGACATCGACAACGGGCGTTTTCATGACCAGCAATACCAATTGGTGGATGAAGAAGGCGCACCACTGCGTTCAGGAAATTACCTGATCACCATGAGCCTGCTCTGATCTGCGACGGGCAGGCCAGTGACCTCGCCCTTGGGTGCAGGGCCATCACCAATAAAAATTTGCCGAATACCCCTGCGCTTCTATGCTTTTGAGATTCCGAGCCTTTCCCGCTTTCGGCGAGCCTGCCCATGGTCAACAGCAAAGATCTGATCATTTGCGAACACTGCGACTGTGTGTATGAGAAAGCCACGCTCGCCCGGCACCAGAAAACCCTCTGCGTGCGCTGCGGCGGCGTGCTGCAGCGCTACAACAATCTGACCGTGGAGCAACGTCTGGCGCTGTCGTTCACGGCGGCGATGTTGTGGCTGTTCGCCAATTTCTATCCGGTGATGAGCATCAGCCTCAAGGGCCTGAAGAACAGCGCGACGCTGTGGGATTCGGTGCTGGCCCTGAGTCAGGGGCCGATCACGTTCATGGCGATGGTGGCGGCGATTTCGATCATCATCGCCCCGGCGTTTCAGTTGGTGTTGCTGATCTGGGTGCTGGGGTTCGCCCTCACCTCGCGTCGTTCCCCGGCGTTCAAGCTGTGCATGCGCTGGCTGGAGGCGCTGCGGCCGTGGAGCATGCTGGAGGTGTGCTTGTTGGGGGCGATGGTAGCGGTGTTCAAACTGGCGGGGATGCTGGATGTGTTGCCCGGCATCGGGCTGTTTGCTCTCGCTGTATTGAGCTTGTTGCTGATCCGCGTGGCCGGTCGCGATGTGCGCGACCTGTGGGATGTCCTGTGAAGCGCCCGCCGACAGCCGCCGAGCTCAATCTGTGCCTGTGCCACAGTTGCGGGCTGGCGTGCGACATGACCGACGAGCCGCATCAGTGCCCACGCTGCGATGCGCCGTTGCACCGGCGCAAGACCAATTCCCTGGCCCGCACCTGGGCCTACATGTTCGCCGCCCTGGCGTTTTATGTGCCGGCCAATCTGCTGCCGGTGATGAACACCACGATGCTCGGTAACGGTTCCGACAGCACGATCATGAGCGGCGTGCTGGAGTTCTGGGAACACGGCGCCTGGGACATCGCCCTGATCATTTTCATCGCCAGTATCGCCGTGCCGGGCGTGAAGTTTGTTGCCTTGTCGCTGCTGCTGATCACCGTGCAGCGCGACAGCCTCTGGGCGCGCAAGGAGCGTTCGAAGCTGTTTCGTTTCGTCGAGTTGATCGGTTACTGGTCGATGCTCGATGTGCTGGTGGTCGCCCTGGTGGCGGCGCTGGTGAAGTTCCAGGCCCTGGGCGATATCGAGCCGCGACCGGGCATTCTGTTTTTCGGCCTGGTGGTGGTGTTCACCATGCTCTCGGCCATGAGTTTTGATCCCCGGCTGATCTGGGATCATTCAGCCCATCAAGAAGCCGTCGACGAAGAGGTCATGGATGAACCCATCCAGTCATGATGAAACCGGCAACGCCCCGGTCAAGCGCCGCCACTTCGGCGTCTCGCTGGTGTGGATCGTGCCGATTGTCGCGGTGCTCGTGGGGATTTCCCTGGTCATTCACAGCAAGATGCAGGAAGGCCCGACCATCGTCCTCAACTTCAAGACCGGCAGCGGCCTCACCGCCAATAAAACCGAAGTCAAATACCGCAATGTGGTGATCGGTCATGTCACCGACGTGGCGTTGAGCAACGATCAGAAGAACGTCAACGCCACCGTCAAGCTGAGCAAGCAGGCCGAAGGTTTTACCCGTGAAGACTCGAAGTTCTGGGTGGTGCGCCCACGTATCGGTGCGGGCGGCGTTTCAGGCATCGACACCCTGCTTTCCGGCGATTACATCGGCGCCGACATCGGCGAATCCAACGCCCGCGCCAAACATTTCACCGGCCTGGAAAACCCGCCACCGATCACCTACGGCGAGCCGGGCAAGCGCTTCACGCTGCACACTCAGGATCTGGGCTCGCTGGACATCGGCTCTCCGGTCTATTACCGCAAGATTCCGGTCGGCCAGGTGGTGGCGTATGCGCTGGATGCCGATGGCAAGGGCGTGAATATCGAAGTGTTCATCAATGCGCCGAACGATGCCTTTGTCACCGATAACACGCGGTTCTGGAATGCCAGCGGCATCGATCTCGACATTGGCGCCAACGGTTTTTCGGTGAAGACCGAATCGCTTTCGACCTTGCTGGTGGGCGGGATCGCCTTCCGTGCCCCGGATTACAACCCCAACGACACTGCCGCCGCTGAAGACAAGACTTTCGATCTGTTCGCCGATCAGCAAACCGCCCTCGCCCCGCCCGCCGGCCAGGCGCAGTACATGGTGTTGCGGTTCGATCAGGCCATGCGCGGGCTCAAGGTCGATGCGCCGGTCGAGTTTCGTGGCGTGGAGATTGGCAAGGTGGTGTCGGTCAATCTGGATTTCGACGCAGAAAAACGCAGTTTCCCGGTCAATGTCGGCATCGTCATCTACCCGCAACGGCTGGGTCGGGCACACACCAATCTGCTCAAGGCGCTCAATCACACCACCGAGGATGAGAACGGTGCGGCGCAGATTCTCAGTACCTTTGTCGACAATGGTTTTCGCGCCCAGGCGCGCAGCGGCAACCTGCTGACCGGGCAACTCTACATCGCCCTGGACTTCTTCCCGAAAGTGCCCAAAGTGGCTTTCGACGCCAGCGCCCGACCGATTGTACTGCCAACGATTCCGGGCAGCCTCGAACTGCTGCAGGAGCAGTTGCAGGCGATGGTCGAGAAGATCAACAAACTGCCGGTGGAGCGGATTGCCAGCAATCTGGATGGCAACCTCGTCGAACTGCGCAAGGGCCTGACCCAGTTCAACAGCAAGACGCTGCCAGGCGTGCAAAGCACCTTGCTCGACGTGAGCAAAACCCTGCAATCGGCCAGTTCGACCCTGGCCGAAGACTCGCCGCAACGGGAACAACTGACCCAGACCCTCGACGAACTCGGCCGGATGTCACGCTCGCTGCGTGAACTCTCGGACTACCTGGGCCGACACCCGGAATCACTGATTCGCGGCCGCCCCGAAGGCGTCGCCCCCATCGACATGAAAGGCCCGCCGCGCAACTGACGGGCACATCCCTTCAGGGTGGGAGTGGGCTTGCCCACGAAGAAGCCGGCACTGCCAACCGCTTCACTGGAGCGGTCAGCGACAGGAGCGTTTCAGGGTTTCGCTCGGCAGTTCGTTGAACAACGCGCGGTAGCTGCTGGAAAACCGTCCCAGGTGCCAGAACGACCAGTGCATCGCCACCTCGGCCACGGTGGTTTCGGTGGGCTTGCGCCTGAGCAATTCGCGATGGGCGCTGTTGAGGCGGCGCAGGCGCAGCCAGTGACTCGGCGTCATCCCGGTGTAAGCCTTGAAGGCGTGCTGCAATTGGCGCAAAGGCACCCCTGCCACTCGCGCCAGTTCCAGCAGATTGAGGGTTTCTTCCGGCGCGTCCGCCGTCCATTCGCCGACCCGTTTCATGATCGCCCGTTCTTCACTGCGCCGTTGCAGACTGCCGCGATCCAGGCACACGCAGGCGTTATCGAGAATGAACAGACAGTCTTCGAGCAGCTGCTGGGTCAGCGCTTCACGGCTCGGTGGGTCGAAGGTCTGCGCCAGGCGCGTCAGGGTTGAACTCAGCCAACGGGTGAAGAGCACGTTCTGCCCGCCATTGAGCGGTGCCATGAACAAGCCCTCCAGTCGCGCGACATCCACCCCCTGCTGACGGACGAACTCCGGGCCGAACACCACGGCGATTTCCTGGTAGTTCTCCGGGGTGATCCAGATGTTGCGGCTCTCTTCGTTGAGCAGATACAGCGCGTTGTCACTGCGATCGAAACAGAACGCCAGCGCCCCTTCCGGCGCGCTGAAATTCTGCTCGACCCGGGTGTTCATCTGTTCCTCGTAAACCTCCACCCCGCTGAGGTCCAGATAGCGGATCTGCCCGGCGAAATGCCCCGGCGACATCTGTTGGTAATGCTGGACCCAGCCCGGTGTGGCGCGGATCTGCTCGGCCACATCGGCGGTGTTGAAAGCTTGAACCTGTAGCGGATTGCACGTCGTCATGGGGTGACCTTGCGCACTCTTTTGGTGCGCTTTGGTGCTGCTTAAAGTGGATAGATGGAACTGCAAGGCTCGCCCAAGATAGTCGTCAACGCGCCACAGGGGAAGCCTGCGGAAGATGAAACCGCACTCTCCGGCGTCTATAAAACCAAGAACGAGGTCTTTATGAATGCCCCTTTCGATCAGCTGTTCACATGGCTGAAAGATCACAAGATTACCGAAGTCGAATGCGTGGTCAGCGACCTGACCGGCATTGCCCGCGGCAAGATCGCACCGACCAACAAGTTCCTGCATGAGCGAGGCATGCGCCTGCCGGAAAGTGTGCTGCTGCAAACGGTAACCGGGGATTTTGTCGACGACGACATCTACTACGACCTGCTCGACCCTGCCGACATCGACATGGTCTGCAAGCCAGTGAGCGACGCGGTGTACGTGGTGCCCTGGGCCATCGAGCCGACGGCCATCGTCATCCACGACACCTTCGACAAGTTCGGCAACCCGATCGAACTGTCGCCGCGCAACGTGCTGAAGAAAGTCCTGCAGCTCTACACCGACAAGGGCTGGAAGCCGATCGTCGCGCCGGAAATGGAGTTCTACCTGACCCAGCGCTGCGAAGACCCGGACTTGCCGCTCAAGGCGCCGCTGGGCCGTTCCGGTCGCGCGGAAAGCGGTCGTCAGTCGTTCTCCATCGACGCGGCCAACGAATTCGATCCGCTGTTCGAAGACGTTTACGACTGGTGCGAACTGCAAGGCCTGGACCTGGACACGCTGATCCACGAAGACGGCCCGGCGCAGATGGAAATCAACTTCCGCCACGGCGACGCGCTGGACCTGGCCGACCAGATCACCGTGTTCAAACGCACCCTGCGCGAAGCGGCACTCAAGCACAACGTTACCGCGACGTTCATGGCCAAGCCGATCGGCGACGAACCCGGCAGCGCCATGCACCTGCACCAGAGCGTGGTCGAGATCGCCACCGGCAAACCGATCTTCGCCAATGCCGACGGCTCGATGAGCGATCTGTTCCGCCAGCACATCGGCGGTTTGCAGAAGTACATCCCGAAAGTGCTGCCGATGTTCGCACCGAACGTGAACTCGTTCCGCCGTTTCCTGCCGGACACCTCGGCGCCGGTGAACGTCGAATGGGGCGAAGAAAACCGCACCGTCGGTCTGCGGGTGCCGACTTCCGGACCGGAAGCCATGCGCGTGGAAAACCGCCTGCCGGGCGCCGATGCCAACCCTTATCTGGCGATTGCCGCGAGCCTGCTCTGCGGCTATATCGGCATGGTCGAAGGCATCGAGCCGAGTGCCGCTGTCGAGGGCCGCGCCTATGAACGGCGCAACCTGCGCCTGCCGATCACCATCGAAGAAGCGCTGACGCAAATGGAAGAGTGCGACACCGTCGCGCACTACCTGGGCAGCAAATTCGTGCGCGGCTACGTGGCGGTCAAACGCGCCGAGCATGAAAACTTCAAACGCGTGATCAGTTCCTGGGAGCGCGAGTTCCTGCTGCTGAGCGTCTAAACCCCACAGCCCGCTCTCCCGTGGGAGCGGGCTCGCCCGCGAAGAGGCCGGCACATCCAGCATCCTGGCTGGTTGACACGCCGCCTTCGCGAGCACGTCCGCTCCCACAACCTGAAAACCAATAATTCCAAGAGGTGTCGATATGCGTCTGTTGAAAACCATGGTTCCCGCCGCGCTGGCCCTGTTGTGCAGCGTCGGGGCACACGCCCAGCCCCAGGTCAGCGTCTACAACTGGACCGACTACATCGGCGAAACCACCCTCGCCGACTTCCAGGCGCAATCCGGAATCAAGGTGATCTACGACGTCTTCGACTCCAACGAAACCCTGGAAGGCAAGTTGCTCGCCGGTCGTACCGGCTACGACGTGGTGGTGCCGTCCAACCACTTCCTGGCCCGTCAGGTGAAGGCCGGCGCGTTCCTCAAACTGGACCGCTCGCAACTGCCGAACTGGAAGAACCTCGACCCGAAACTGCTGGCCCTGCTGGAGAAAAACGATCCGGGTAACGCGCATTCCGTGCCGTACCTGTGGGGCACCAACGGCATCGGCTACAACGTCGACAAGGTCAAGCAAGTGCTGGGCATCGATCACATCGATTCCTGGGCCGTGCTGTTCGAGCCGGAAACCCTGAAGAAGCTGACCCAGTGTGGCGTGTCGATGATGGACTCGGCCGACGAAGTGTTCCCGGCGGTCCTCAACTACATGGGCATGGACCCGCGCAGCGAAAATGCCGAGGACTACAAGAAGGCCGAAGCCAAACTGCTGAGCATCCGTCCGTACATCACCTATTTCCATTCCTCGAAATACGTCTCGGACCTGGCCAACGGCGATATCTGCGTGGCCTTCGGTTACTCCGGCGACGTATTCCAGGCCGCCAATCGTGCCAA
This sequence comes from Pseudomonas botevensis, assembly GCF_019145475.1. GTDB lineage: Bacteria > Pseudomonadota > Gammaproteobacteria > Pseudomonadales > Pseudomonadaceae > Aquipseudomonas > Aquipseudomonas botevensis. Next base: position 335,845 of record NZ_JAHTKI010000002.1, on the reverse strand, counting down.
GGAAGCCAAGAACGGCGTGAACATCGCCTATGCGATTCCCAAGGAAGGCGCCAACCTGTGGTTCGACCTGCTGGCGATTCCCGCCGATGCCGGCAACAGCCGGGAAGCCCACACCTTCATCAATTACCTGCTCGACCCGCAAGTGATCGCCAAGGTCAGTGCCTCGGTCGGTTACGCCAATCCGAACCCGGCGGCCAAACAGTTCATGGACCCGGAGCTGGTCAGCAATCCTGAGGTTTACCCGTCCCAGGAAGTCCTCGACAAGCTCTACATCTCCTCTACCCCGCCCCAGTCGATCATGCGTCTGATGACCCGTTCCTGGAGCAAAGTGAAGTCGAACAAATGAACCAGTACACCCAGGAACATGCCCGCTCCTATTACGCCGCCTCGGCTCGGGCCACCACCGCTTATCCTGAGCTGGAAGGCGATCTGAGCGCCGACGTCTGCGTGATCGGCGGCGGCTTTACCGGTGTCAACACCGCCATCGAACTGGCTCAACGCGGTTTGTCGGTGGTGTTGCTCGAAAGCCGACGGATCGGCTGGGGCGCGAGCGGTCGCAACGGCGGCCAGTTGATTCGCGGCATCGGTCACGCCGTCGAGGGTTTCTCGCGCTACGTCGGCACCGAAGGCGTGCGCTACCTGCAGCGGGCCGGAATCGATTCGGTGGAACTGGTGCGCCAGCGCATCGGCGAGCACGGCATCGAATGCGACTTGCGCTGGGGCTTTTGCGAACTGGCGAATACCCCGGCGCAGTTTGCCGCGTTCATCGACGAACAGGCCGACCTCGCCGAACTGGGCTACGTCCATCAAACCCGATTGGTCGGCCCCGATCAGATTCGTCAGCACGTAGTTAACACCGACATCTACGCCGGTGGCCTGATCGACATGGGCTCGGGGCATCTGCATCCGCTGGATCTGGTGCAGGGTGAAGCGCGTCTGGCCGCGTCTCTCGGCGTGCGGATCTTCGAGTACAGCCCGGCGCTGGAAATCATGCATGGCCCGACCGCGCAGGTGCGCTGCGCCAACGGCACGGTACGTGCCGGCAGTCTGGTGCTGGGTTGCAACGCCCATCTGGACGAACTCGAGCAACGCCTGAGCGGCAAGGTCTTGCCCGCCGGCAGCTACATCATTGCCACCGAGCCGGTGTCGGCAGAGGTTGCCGCTGAGCTGATCCCGCAAAACCTGGCGTTGTGCGACCAGAAAGTCGGCCTCGACTATTACCGGCTCTCGACGGATCGACGCCTGCTGTTCGGCGGTGCCTGCCACTACTCGGGCCGCGACCCGGCGGACATCGCCGCGTACATGCGGCCGAAGATGCTCAAGGTGTTCCCGCAACTGGCGCAGGTGCGCATCGACTATCAATGGGGCGGCAAGATCGGCATCACCGCCAACCGCTTCCCGCAGGTCGGACGGCTCAAGCAGCATCCGAATGTGTTCTACGCCCAGGGCTATTCCGGCCATGGCCTGAACGTCACGCACTGGTGCGCCAAGCTGCTCGGCGAGGCGATTCACGCCGGGCACAGCCAGGGTATGGACGTGTTCAGCGGCGTGCCGCACATGACCTTCCCCGGCGGCCCGGCGTTGCGTTCGCCACTGCTGGCATTGGGCATGTTCTGGTATCGGCTGCGGGAAATGCTCGGCTGATCCGTTCGCGTCACCGATCAATCGGGCAGGTTCCGATGCAAAGTCGCAAAGCACTTCTATATTGATGAAGTGCTTTTGCGTTCCTGACGCGCATGGCCGAACCACCCAGGAGGTCATGGATGCAGCCGTCAGCCACCGACAAATCCCCCGCACCGGGCCAGGCCCCGATCAAGACCCGACGCTTCAGCGTGTCGCTGGTGTGGATCGTGCCGATCGTCGCGGTGCTGGTGGGGATTTCGCTGGTGGTGCACAACCTGATGCAGGAAGGCCCGAGCATCACGGTCACCTTCAAGACCGGCAGCGGCCTCACCGCCAACAAGACTGAAGTCAAATACCGTAACGTGGTAATCGGCGAGGTAACCGACGTCGAGTTGAGCGGCGACCAGAAGAGCGTCATCGCCACCATCAAACTGGCCAAACAGGCCGAAACCTTCACCCGCGAAGACTCGCAATTCTGGGTGGTGCGCCCACGCATCGGCGCCGGTGGCGTGTCGGGCATCGATACCCTGCTCTCCGGCGACTACATCGGCGCCGATATCGGCCAGTCCAACAGCCGCTCCAGACACTTCAAGGGCCTGGAGAATCCACCGCCGATCACCTACGGCGAACCGGGCAAGCGCTTCAACCTGCACACCGACGACCTCGGCTCGCTGGACATCGGCTCCCCGGTCTATTACCGCAAGATTCCGGTCGGCCAGGTAGTCGCCTACGCGCTGGATGCCGATGGCAAAGGGGTGAATATCGAAGTGTTCATCCATGCGCCAAACGATGCCTACGTCACCCAGAACACCCGGTTCTGGAACGCCAGCGGCGTGGACGTCAATGTCGGCGCCAACGGTTTTGCGGTGAAGACCGAATCGTTGTCGACGCTGCTGGTCGGCGGCATCGCCTTCCGCGCGCCCGAGTACAGTCCCAACGACGTCGCGGCGGCGGAAGAATCCCGGTTTGACCTGTTCGACGACCAGCAAACCGCCCTCGCCCCGCCCGCCGGCAAGGCGCAATACCTGGTCCTGCGTTTCGATCAGGCGCTGCGCGGGCTCAAGGTCGGCGCTCCGGTGGAATTTCTGGGCATCGAATTCGGCAGAGTGGTCGGCATCAACCTCGATTACGACGAGAAGAAACGCAGCTTCCCGGTGAACGTCGGCATCCTGATCTACCCCCAGCGCCTCGGCCAGGCCCATGTGAAGATGCTCAAGGTGCTCAACCACAATCCCGACGACGAAGCCGCTGCCGTGCGCCTGATCGGCACCTTCATCGACAACGGCCTGCGTGCCCAGGCGCGCAATGGCAACCTGCTGACCGGTCAGTTGTACATCTCGCTGGATTTCTACCCGAAAGCCGAGAGGGTCGTGTTCGACCCGACGGCGCGGCCACCGAGCATTCCGACCATTCCGGGCAGCCTCGAACAATTGCAGGAAAAACTGCAGGCCATGGTCGACAAGATCAACAAGCTGCCGGTGGAACGGATTGCCGGCAACCTCGACAGCAATCTGGTCGAATTGCGCAAGGGCCTGACCCAGTTCAACGCCAAGACCCTGCCGGGGGTGTCGACCACCCTCGCCGACGTCAGCAAGACCCTGCAATCGGCCACCTCGACCCTCGCCGAAGATTCGCCGCAACGCGAACAACTGACGCAGACCCTCGACGAACTGGGGCGCATGTCGCGCTCCCTGCGTGAACTCTCGGACTATCTGGGTCGGCATCCGGAATCGCTGATCCGTGGCCGTCCCGACAACGCCGCACCGCTGGATCTGAAAGCGCCGCCACGCAATTGAGCACAGGAGCTGTTCCATGGCCTCAACGCTGAAAATCACGCTGCTCGCCACTTGCCTGCTGCTCGGGGCCTGCCGCAGCGACCCGATCAGCTTTCACACCCTGACTCCGGTGCAACCCGGCGGCACCCGCGCCGGAGCTGAAATCCCGATTGAAGGGATCACCGTACCGCCCCAGGTCGACCGCCCGCAAATCGTCATTCGCCAGGGCACCAACGGCCTGGCGATTCTGGAAACCCAATGGTGGGGCGCGAGCCTGGCGGACGAGTTGCGCAGCGCGCTGGAGGATCAACTGAGCAATACCGGCGGCGGCAGCAAAGTATCGGTGCGCATCGATGTGCAGCGCTTCGATTCGATCCCCGGACAATACGGCCTGATCGACGTCAAATGGCGCCTGCGCACGGTGGGTGCCAGCGACGCCACTCCGCTCACCTGTCGCTCGACCCTGCAAACCCCGTCCGGGCCGAGCATCGACGAGTTGGTGGCTGCCCAGCAAAACAACGTCAAACGCCTGGCTGCGTTGATCAGTCAGGCGGCGGGCAGCCCACGGGGTTGCCCCTCGGCTTCCTGAGTCGTCGGCGTCAAGGTCACGGTGAAACAGCAACCATTGGGCTCGCGGGTACTGAGTTGTACCTGCCATTGCTGCCGGTTGCAGATGCGCTGCACCAGCGACAGCCCCAGGCCGAGCCCTTCCCCGCGCTGCTCGTCACCGCGCACAAACGGCTGGAACATCGCGTTTTGTTTCTCTAGCGGAATGCCGATGCCGCTGTCTTCGACGATAAAGCTGTCTTCGAGCAGGGTCAGGCGGACAAATCCATGATCGGTGTAGTGCCAGGCGTTGCGTAACAGGTTGCCCATCACCGATTGCAGAAACGTCAGGTTGTAGCGCGTCGCACCGGCCGGTTGCGCGTCGTAGATGAATTCAAGGCCTTTCTCGCGGATCAACCGCGCCCAGATTTCTACCTGGGCATCGGCCACTTGCCGGAGTGTGCAAGTGGAACCGGCACCCACGTCATCCTGCGGTTTGCGCGCCAGCATCAAAAAGGTTTCGACCAGTTGCTGCATTTCATGGCTGGCCCGGGCGATGCGATTGACTTGCGCGGTGGACCGGGCATCCAGCGACGGATTGGCCAGCAGCAGCTCGCAGGACGTGGCAAGAACCATCAACGGCGTGCGCAACTCGTGGCTGACATCACTGGTGAAGAGTTTTTCCCGACTCAGGGTTTGTCTCAGCCGGCCCAGCGTCTGGTCGAAAGCCAGTGCCAGCTCGCCGACTTCATCGGCGGCATATTCGGGACGCAATGGCGGCGCCATCTCGATCAGTTGATCGCGATGGCGCACCTGCCGCGCCAGACGGATCACCGGCGCCATGACCCGGCGCGCCAGCAAGCGACCCAGCACGATGGCCAGCACCACGCTGAGGACAAAACCGACGATCACCACGATGAACAGCAAATGCTCACGCTGTAACAAGCTTTCCTGATCCAGCAGCAACACGTACTTGCGTCCGCCGACCGCCTCGACCATGGCATAAAAGTCATCGTCGTCGAGGCGTATTTCCTGGAAGCCCGGTGCCAGCGCCGCCAGTTGCCTGGTCAGGGCCATATCTCCTTGCCCGCCCTCGTAAAAGAACAGCTCGTTCTTTTCCGGAACGTGGCTCCAGCGGCTGATGTCGTCCGTGGCCAGCAAACCACGCAATTCGGCACTGAGGGTGGTCAGGGTCAGTTTGTGTTCCACCACATGCACGGAAGCCAGAATGCCCAGGGCGAATATACCGGCGACCAGCGTGCTCATCAGGGCGAATACGATCACGATCCGTCTCGTGAGGTTCTGCTTGAGGTCCATCCGTCTCACTGACTCCGCCTGATTGAAAATTGCAGCTTCGCCTCGACCATCGGCATTTGTTAAGCCCCAGGCAAACAAAACGAGCATTTGAGTTTATTTATCAAATAGCCGTTTTAGTTGCGGCGCCGGGTCACTCGCAAATTTTTCACATGTTCTTCACCGGGTTCACACGCCCCTGAACCTAGCATTCAGCATCCATTCAAGTTGAGCGCGGTAAAGTTGCTCTACCCATCAGTCTTGAATTGCGCCGAATCAAGTTTTCTGGATCCACAGGGGCAATATCGTGCTTGCACAATTACAACTAAAGACGCCATCCAGACGATGGCGTGTATCTCGTCTGCGCGTGTTAATTGCCGTGGTTGGCACCGTTTTACTGATGGGCCTGGTGAGCGGATTTGTCTGGTGGCCACGTTCACCGACCGATCTCGGCCATGCCGGCCGTGCGGCCACTTCGCAATGGCTGAGCGCCTGGCAGGCTGGAGAAATTGTTGCGTTGGTGCGTCATACCGAACGCTGCGACCGTTCGAGCAACCCGTGCCTGGGGCCGGCCGACGGCATCACCCAAGTGGGCAGCGAGGCGGCAGCCGCCGTCGGCCGAGGCTTCACACAGTTAGGCATGCAGCAGGCCGAGGTGCTGAGCAGCCCGCTGACCCGTACCGTGCAAACCGCGCATTACATGTTCGGCAGCGATGCGGTCACTCAGGACTGGCTGGCAACCTGTGGCCCGACCCTGCGCGATGACGTCGTGGCGCACAAGAGCGCCGGACACAATTTGGTGCTGGTCACCCACAGTGGCTGTATCAGCGATTTCGAAAAACAGACCGGCTACCCCCATGCGGTCACCGCTGAATATGGCAGCGCATTGTTATTACGTGTTGATGCACACGGCCAATTGAAAGTGCTCGGCATCATCAACCCAGTCGCTTGGTCGCAAATAAAAAATCAATAAACAAACAGTACGAATGAAATATAAACCTGCGCTGCCGTACGCCCTCTGCTTAGTTGGCCGCAAACACTCTGTAACAAACCACGCGCTTTCAATGCCTGGACTTTTTCTGTTTTCGAGCTTGGCTTTCAGAAAGAACTTCGAGCTGGAAGCACGCTAGTTCCTTAAATGCGGGAAACGTCCGTCGACGTCACGCGCCTGCATTTTCCAACCCAGTGACACCCTCGCATCGGATTGCGCGGGCGCCTCACTGAAATACGTAATCTGCTCTGTACCAAGGTCCAGTCATGACGTCCGAAAACAATCCGCTGCGCCACGCTGCCCGTCCGTTGCATCTCGTCGATCAACGCTCAATGGTCGAACGCCTGGCGGTCCCCGGCCTGGTGCTGGCGTTTGTGCTGTTTTACCTGCTGCCGCTGATGACCCACGGCTTGTGGATTCCCGATGAAACCCGTTACGGCCAGATCAGCCAGGAAATGCTCCTGAGCGGCAATTGGGTCGCCCCGCATTTCATGGGCATTCGCTACTTTGAAAAACCGATTGCCGGGTACTGGATGATCGCCATCGGCCAGGCGATCTTCGGGGAAAACCTGTTTGGCGTGCGCATCGCCTCGGCCCTGAGCACCGGCGCGAGCATCTGGCTGACGTATCTGATTGCGCGCCGTCTGTGGAACAACCCGCGAATCAGTACCGCCGCTGCCCTGCTCTACATGAGTTTTGGTCTGATCGCCGGCCAGGCCGGTTACGCCAACCTCGATCCGCAGTTCACCCTTTGGGTCAACCTGAGTCTGGTAGCGGTGTGGTTTGCCATCGACAGCCATACCCCACGCGCCCGGTTGTCCGGTTGGGCCTTGCTGGGCGCGGCGTGTGGCATGGGGCTGATGACCAAAGGCTTTCTTGCCCTGCTTCTGCCGGTACTGATCGCCCTGCCCTACATGATCTGGCAGCGCCGGTTTGGCGAACTGTTGCGCTATGGCCCGGTGGCGGTGCTGGTGGCCGCGGCGGTCAGCCTGCCGTGGGTGCTGGCGGTGCATTACCGGGAACCGGACTTCTGGCGATTCTTCTTCTGGCATGAACACATCCGCCGCTTTGCCGCGGGTGACGACGCCCAGCATGCGCGGCCGTGGTGGTTCTACCTGCCGCTGCTGTTAGCTTCCACCCTGCCCTGGGCGGTGTTGTTGCCTTCAACCCTGATCCGCACCTGGCGCGAAAAACGCGAACCGAAAACCGCGTTCCTGGCGCTGTGGTTTCTGCTGCCGCTGGTGTTCTTCAGCGTCAGCAGCGGCAAGTTGCCGACCTACATCATGCCGTGCCTGCTGCCGATCGCCCTGTTGATGGCCCACACCCTGGTCAACTGGCTGGAGCGCGCCGACACGCGCATCCTGCGCCTCAACGGCGCGATCAATACCCTGCTGGCAAGCGCCGCACTGGTCGGCCTGCTCTACGTACAGGCCAGCCGGGAAATCTACGAAAACACCGAGATGTTCAGCCTGTCGCTGGCCTACATCGTGCTGGTCGGCTGGATCATCGCCAACGCCCTGCAAATCCTGCGACCGCTGAAACTGTGGGCGATGCCGGCGCTGGGCATCGGTTTGTTGATCGCCCTGCTCCCAGCGGCAATGCCCGCGCGAATCGTCAACAGCAAGATGCCCGACCAGTTCATCGCCGAGCATCAGCAAGCGTTGAGCGAAACCCGTTCGCTGCTGAGCAACGACCTCGGTGCCGCCTCGGCGTTGTCGTGGCGACTGGGCCGGCCGCAGGTGGATCTGTTCAACACCATCGGCGAGCTCAAGTACGGCCTCGATGACCCGGCCATGGCTTCGCGCAAGGTCGGTCTTGACGATGTCGGCCAATGGATGACCGAAGCACGCAAGAAAGGCTCGGTGGGTGTGGTGATGCGGGTCAACAGCGTGCAGGAAGCCCAGGAAATCGAGTTGCTGCCGGTGGACGGCAAGCATTATCGCAAGGGCAATCTGGAAATCTTCATCTTTGCCCAGAGCCAGCCATGATCCCGACCACGCAAGACCGGCGGGCATTGCTGCTCCTGCTGGCCGCCACGGCCGTGATGCTGATGTGCGGCCTGGGCAGTCGCGAACTGTGGGGCGCGGAAACCCGTTGGGCCAACATCGCCTTGCAGATGCTGCAAAGCGGTGACTACTTCGACCCTTATCTCAAGGGTGGCCCGTATTACGACAAGCCGCTGCTGTCCTATTGGCTGATTACCGCCACGGCCTGGCTGACCGGGGGCCTTGGCCCGTGGTCGCTGCGCTTGTCTTCGGTCATTGCGGCGTGGCTGAGCGTGTGGCTGGTGTACTTGATCGGCGAGCAGTTGTTTCGCAAAGGCACCGGGCTGATTGCCGGGTGGATGCTCGCGACCACTTTCTATTTCGTGTTCTGGGCGCGGGTCGCCACCGCTGACATCCTGACCGTGTGCGGTGTGCTGGCAGCGGTCTGGTGGTATTGGCGCGGGCTGGACGATACGCGGTTCTGGCGCTATGTCGGGTTCTTCGGACTGCTGGCCCTGACTTCGCTGTTCAAGGGCCTGATCGGCTTCATCCTGCCGGGGCTGGTGCTGTTGCCACACCTGTTGCGGGAGGGACGCTGGAAACGCCACCTGAACCTGCGATTGCTGGCGGCGCTGCTGATCGCCGGGGCGTTCTACATGACGCCGTTCCTGCTCTCGCACCTGTACGGCGCGCCGAACTACGGTGAAAGCGGCCTGGGCCTGGTGCTGCGGGAAAACGTGGTGCGGTTCTTCCAGCCGTTCGACAACATCGGCCCGATCTACACCTATCTGGTGTATCTGCCGGTCTACACCTTGCCGTGGGCGCCTTGCTGGATCATCGCGCTGTGGGTGGCGGCACGAAACTGGCGGCAGATCGAGCCCGACACCCGCCTGCTGGTCCAGGGCCTGGGCCTGTTGTTGCTGTTCTTCACCGCCAGCGGCAGCCGGCGCAGTTACTACGTGCTGCCGCTCGTGCCGTTCGCGCAGTTGCTCGGCGCGTGGTGGATCACCCGGCGCATGGCAGCGCGCAATCTCCAGGGACGCGGACTGCGGATCGGCTTCGCGGTCGCCAGCGTGGTGTTGGTGGGTGTGCTCGGTGTGTTGTACCCATGGACCAACAGCGACGGCGGCGTCATCCGTTTCGGTGAAACCGTACGCGAACAGGCCAGCCGGCAAGCCCCGCTCGAGCAGTGGCGCATGGTCATGGTGGAAGTGGACAACAAAGTGCCGATGTACCTGCAAACCGGCGGCGCGCCCTTCTACTACGTGCCGGAAACAGAGGATTTCCCGCGCACCGGCGACACGGCTGCGATGATGGCCTGGCTGGATCGCACCAGCGGCCAGCATTGGGATCCGCAACGCACGATCATCGTCGCCCAGTACCGCAGCGGCGACACACTGCCGCTCAACTACCTGAGCGCTGACCATCAGGTCATCACCACCACACCGACCCGTGGCGAACGGGCCTTTCACGGCCGGGAGGATCAAAGCGTGGCGTATTTGCCGCGACCTGCGAGTTGACTGAGGTTTTTCCTGAATAACGACGTTTGTGTGACGCACGGCAAGCGTGCGAGTGGCGAGTCACTGCTAACCTGAATGGCAATGACATGTATTAACGTTTTTTTAACGTTTTTTTCTCATTTGCCTCTCTACATTGCCTGCGGCTCGAAATATGCAAATCATTCGCATTGACGTAGCCGCGAGTGCCTTCACACAACGTCTAAAAAAGCAGGAGCGTTCCGGTCATGAATTCACCCCTTCCGTCGTTTATGAAGCAAGCCTTGCTGGCCTCGGCATTGCTCGTTGCCGGTCAGGCGTTTGCCGCCGACAGCGTTGGTATTGTGGTCTACAACGCGCAGCACGAAAGCCTGACCAAGGAATGGGTCGCCGGGTTCACCGAGGAAACCGGCATCCCCGTGACGGTGCGCAATGGCGATGACACCGAGATGGGCAACCAGCTCGTCCAGGAAGGCGCGGCCTCGCCGGCGGATGTGTTCCTGACCGAAAACTCCCCGGCCATGGTGCTGGTGGATAACGCCAAGCTGTTCGCCCCGGTCGCGCCAGCCACCCTCGAGCAAGTGGATTCGGCTTATCGCCCGGCCCACGGCCAATGGGTCGGGATCGCCGCGCGTTCGACGGTGTTCGTCTACAACCCGAGCAAACTGACAGAAAAAGACCTGCCCAAATCCCTGATGGATCTGGCCGGTCCGGCCTGGAAAGGTCGCTGGGCCGCTTCCCCGGCCGGTGCCGACTTCCAGGCCATCGTCGCCGCCGTGCTGCAACAGAAAGGCGAAGCCGCCACCCTGGCATGGCTCAAGGGCATGAAAGACAACTTCACTGCTTACCGTGGCAACAGCTCCGTACTCAAGGCCGTCAATGCCGGGCAGGTCGACAGCGGCGTGATCTACCACTATTACGCCTTCGTCGATCAGGCCAAAACCGGTGAAAACAGCAAGAACACCAGCCTGCACTACTTCAAGCACCAGGACCCGGGTGCCTTCGTGAGCATCTCCGGTGGTGGCGTGCTGAAGTCGAGCAAACACCAGGACGAGGCGCAGGCGTTCCTCAAATACGTGACCGGCAAACAGGGCCAGGAAGTTCTGCGCACCGGCAAATCCTTCGAGTACGCCGTCGGCAAAGACGCCGCTTCCAACCCGAAACTGGTGCCGCTCAAAGACCTCGACGCGCCGAAAGTCGATGCCTCGAAGCTCGACAGCAAGAAAGCCGTCGAACTGATGACCCAGGCAGGACTGCTGTAATTGTTGCCTGAACCACTACCGGCGGGGCTCGCAACGACGCGCCCCGCCAAACTGTCACGCAGAATCCGCGTCCTCGACGGTCGCGGGAGCTCGTGGGTGGTCGTGCTGGCGGTGCTGGTTTCGCTGTTGTCGCTGCTGCCGATCGGCTTTGTGATCGGCGTGTCGTGGTACACCGGCTGGGCCACCATCGAGGCCATGATCTTTCGCCCCCGGGTTGCCGAATTGCTGATCAACACCGTGTTGCTGGTGCTGATTACACTGCCGATCTGCATCGTCCTCGGCACCACGCTGGCCTGGCTGACCGAGCGCAGTAACCTGCCGGGGCGGCGCCTCTGGTCAGTACTGGCGGTCGCGCCACTGGCGGTCCCGGCGTTCGTGCACAGCTATGCGTGGGTCAGTCTGGTTCCTTCTATCCATGGTTTGCCGGCCGGCGTGCTGGTGTCGGTGATCGCTTATTTCCCGTTTCTCTACCTGCCGATTTCCGCGACGCTGCGGCGTCTCGATCCAGCCATTGAAGACGTCGCCGAATCCCTTGGCCTCAAGCCGTGGGCGGTGTTTTTCCGGGTGGTGTTGCCGCAATTGCGCCTGGCGATCTGTGGCGGTGCGTTGCTGGTTGGCCTGCATTTGCTGGCGGAATACGGCCTGTACGCGATGATTCGCTTCGACACCTTTACCACGGCGATTTTCGACCAGTTCAAATCGACCTTCAACGGCCCGGCCGCCAACATGCTCGCCAGTGTCCTGGCGCTGTGCTGTCTGGCGATGCTGACCGCTGAATCCGCCGCCCGTGGCAAAGCGCGTTATGCCCGCGTCGGCTCCGGCAGCGCCCGCGAACAACGAACCGTGAAGCTGCAACCCGCTACCTCGGCGCTGGGCCTCGGCTTGCAGCTGCTGACCTGCCTGTTGGCCCTGGGCGTACCGCTGTTGACCCTGAGCCAATGGCTGATCGCGGGTGGCATGGAGGTCTGGCAAGGTGGCGAGCTGTTGCCGGCGTTGCTTCAGACCCTGTCATTCGGCGTGGCCGGCGCGCTGCTGACCAGCCTCGCGGCGATTCCGATTGCCTGGCTGTCGATCCGTGCGCCGGGCAAGTTGCAGCGCCTGCTCGAAGGCTGCAACTACATCACCAGTGCATTGCCCGGGATTGTCGTGGCACTGGCTCTGGTGACCGTGACCATCCATTTCGCCCGGCCGATCTACCAGACCACGATCACCGTGCTGCTCGCCTACCTGCTGATGTTCCTGCCCCGCGCGCTGGTCAGCCTGCGCGCCGGGTTCGCCCAGGCCCCGGTAGAACTGGAGAACATCGCGCAGAGCCTCGGCCGCTCGCCGGTCCGCGCGTTGTGGCTGATTACCCTGCGCCTGGCCGCACCCGGTGCGGCGGCCGGTGCTGCGCTGGTGTTTCTGGCGATCACCAATGAACTGACCGCGACCCTGTTGCTCGCGCCGAACGGCACGCGCACCCTGGCCACCGGTTTCTGGGCCATGACCAGCGAAATCGACTACGCCGCCGCAGCGCCCTACGCGTTGCTGATGGTATTGCTGTCGTTGCCGCTGACGGCCATTCTCTATCACCAATCAAGGCGCAGTGCCGGCCGATGAACGCCCTCGAAATCAACGCCCTCAGCAAATCCTTCGGCACGCAAACCGCGCTGGACAACATCTGCCTGTCGGTGCCCACCGGCAGCCGCACGGTTATCGTCGGCCCGTCCGGCTCCGGCAAGACCACGCTTTTGCGCATGATCGCCGGCTTCGAATTTCCGGACGCCGGCAGCCTGACGCTCAACGGCCAGACGCTGGTCGACAGCGCCCACGCCGTACCGGCCTACCAACGCCAGATCGGCTATGTGCCGCAGGACGGCGCGCTGTTTCCGCACCTGAGCGTGGCCGACAATATCGGCTTCGGCCTCAGTGATACCGGCGCCGCCCGGTCCGCGCGGATTCTGGAATTGATGGACAGCGTGGCCCTCAACGCCAACATGGCCACGCGCTGGCCCCATGAGCTGTCCGGTGGTCAGCAGCAACGGGTGTCGCTGGCCCGGGCGCTGGCCCAGCAACCGCGCCTGATGTTGCTCGATGAACCCTTTTCCGCCCTCGACACCGGCCTGCGCGGCGCCATGCGCAAAATGGTCGCGCGGCTGCTGGAGGGTGCGGGCGTGACCACTATCCTGGTGACCCACGATCAGGGCGAAGCGCTGTCGTTCGCCGACCAGTTGGCGGTGATGCGCGAAGGTCGGTTGGTGCAGTCAGGGCATCCGATGGATCTCTATCGCTACCCGCAAGACGAGCAGACCGCCCGGTTTCTCGGCGAGGCGGTGGTCATGCCGGCGCAGATCGACGCCGGATGGGCGCATTGCGAGCTGGGTCGCGTGCAGGTCAACAGCAACGGGTTCAGCGGCGCGGCGCAGATCATGCTGCGCCCCGAGCAACTGCAAGTGTCCAGCACCCCGGCCGATACGCAGGGGTGCCCTGCGGTGGTCACCGATTGCGACTTCGCCGGTAACACCTGCACCCTGACCGTGGAGCTGAGCGAACCGGCGGCCGGACGCTCGCTGCTGGTGCGCAGTTCCGGGATGCACGCGCCGCCGGCCGGCAGCACGGTTCAACTGTCGATTGTTGGCCCGGCCCACGTCTTCGAGGCGCAATGACTACAGGTCGAAGCGATCCACCGCCCGCCGCCGCTCGTTGTCGTCGCGTACATCGTAGTTGGCGGTCGTCTGGATATTGCTGTGGTGCGCCAGTTTCTGCGCGATCGACAGGTCGTGTTCTTCGATGACCCGTGTGATGAACGAACGGCGAAAATCGTGGGGCATGATCTTCACCCCGACCTGAGTACCGCGCTGACGGGCGATGTAATAGATCGCGTGCTTGGTGATGCGCTCGCGGGTGATGTGGCTGCCCCGGCGGATGCGATTGAACAGAAAGGCGTCGTCGCTCTCGCCTTCCTTGAGCTGTGAACGGCGGAACTCCAGCCACGCATCGAGCTTGGCGAACGCCCAGGCCGGCGCATACTTGATCAGTTGTTTATTGCCCTTGGCGGTGACACACAGGCTGCGCTCGGTGAAATCGACCTGAGCCAGGTCCAGATCCACCGATTCCGACTTGCGCATGCCGGTGCCGTATAACAACGCAATCACCGCCGCGTCGCGCAGGCCCTGTGGCCGCGGATCGGCGGCGCAGACTTCCATCAGTTCGTGAATCAATGTGCGTTTCAGGTTGCGCCCTTGGGACAGGCGCGTGCCGGCGATGCCTTTGACCGAGCGCATCTTCAACAGATGTTCCTGACTGATCAGGCTCATTCTCCACGCTTCATTCATGACCCCGCGCACGGCGTTTACATACAGCGAAGACGTGTTGGGCGCGTAGTTGTCCGCGCGCAATGCCGCGACCAGGGCCACCACATCTTCCGGCTGCAAGCCGTGCCAGGGAATGTCCTCGATGTTCACTTCCTCGAAACCGAGGCGATCGGCCGCGTCTTGCAATATGTAGCGCATGGTCAACTGGCTGGAGGGGGCCAGGCGCGCCAGATAAAGGCTCATCGGGTTGGGTTTGAGGGGTTCGGACGGTGCAACGGGTAAGTCAATCAAACGTAAGGCCTTGAGTAAAAACAGTTCAAAACGGCAACTAACAACTGCAATTTTCTTAAAGTAAAAGGACACTAGCGCAGGACTTTTCCGACAAGTAGCGCGATAAACGGTAGAAGTCTGAACAGTGGCTGTATGGGCTTCAGATAAATGAATCGCCGACCGGTTTTTCATGTTCCTTTCACAAAAACGAGCATAACCTTCACGTCATACAGCTCCTTGCCGGCGACGCTCAACCTGCCGGGCATCGCCTGAAAAGTCAACCGAACCCGACGGTGTGTCGTTTAGCCAACTTATTGATGCAGATGTTTTTTTCGCGTCTATGCTGTGATTGGATCCAGCCTGCGACTGGGTTCATTTTCTGTTTCCGGGTATTGAGGTGTTCATGAGTCAGGCGTTTCTCCCCTTTTCCCGCCCAAGTATTGGCGATGAAGAAATTGCGGCCGTAGAGCAGGTATTACGCTCGGGCTGGATCACCACCGGGCCGAAAAACCAGGCACTTGAAGAACAATTCGCACAGTACGTCGGTTGCCGACATGCCGTGGCATTGTCGTCCGCCACCGGCGGTATGCACATTACGCTGTTGGCTTTGGGGATCGGCCCTGGCGATGAAGTCATCACGCCGTCGCAGACCTGGGTGTCGACCGCCAACATGATTTCCCTGCTCGGCGCCAAACCAGTGTTCGTCGACGTTGACCGCGACACGCTGATGACCGACGCCGCGCGCATTGAAGCGGCGATCACCCCGCGCACCAAAGCGATCATCCCGGTGCATTACGCCGGTGCCGCGTTCGATCTCGACCCGCTCTACGCCCTGGCCGACAAGCACGGTATTGCCGTCATCGAAGACGCCGCCCATGCCGCCGGCACCCGTTACAAGGGTCGCCATGTCGGTTCCCAAGGCACAGCGATCTTTTCGTTCCACGCGATCAAGAACATGACCTGCGCCGAAGGCGCGATGTTCGTCACCGATGACGAGGCGCTGGCCAATCGCGTGCGCATGCTCAAGTTCCACGGTCTGGGCGTCGACGCCTACGACCGCCTGACCCACGGCCGCAAGCCACAGGCCCAGGTCATGGAACCCGGCTTCAAATACAACCTGGCCGATATCAACGCCGCCATCGCCCTGGTGCAACTGGAGCGGCTGGACGCGATCAACGCGCGTCGTACTGAACTGGCCGGTCTCTACCATCAGCGCCTGGAAGGCCTGCCGGTGCAACCGCTGACAGTGCCGGACTATCCGCAACAGCACGCCTGGCACCTGTTCATCCTGCGCATCGACAGCGAACGCTGCGGCCTGGATCGCGAAGCCTTCATGAAGGGCTTGCAGGAGCAAGGCATCGGCACCGGCATCCATTTCATCGCCACTCACCTGCACACCTGGTATCGCCAGCGTGACCCGGATTTGTACTTGCCCAACACCGAATGGAACTCTGCACGGCTGTGCTCGATCCCTTTGTTTCCCGATATGACCAACCAGGATCTGGACCGCGTAGTCGGTGCCATTGAACAGCTTATGGAAAAACGCCCTTGAGACCTTATCCGATTAAATGCGTGTCGATCGTTATCCCGGTCTACAACGAAGAAGACAGCCTGCCGGAGTTGCTGCGTCGTACCGCAGCGGCCTGCGCGCAACTGAATCATGAATACGAAATCGTGCTGGTGGACGACGGCAGCCGCGATAACTCCGCGCAGATGCTCGAAGACGCCGCCTCGGCCGAGAACAGCCCGTTCGTGGCGGTCATTCTCAACCGCAACTACGGCCAGCACGCCGCGATCATGGCCGGTTTCGAGCAATGCAAGGGCGACGTGGTCATCACCCTCGACGCCGACCTGCAGAACCCGCCGGAAGAAATTCCACGGCTGGTGGCCGAGGCCGAAAAAGGTTTCGACGTGGTCGGCACCGTGCGTGGCAACCGTCAGGACTCGGCCCTGCGTCGCTGGCCGTCGAAGCTGATCAATCTCGCCGTGCAACGCTCCACCGGCGTCGCCATGAGCGACTACGGCTGCATGCTGCGCGCCTATCGCCGCACGATCATCGACGCGATGCTCGCCTGCCGTGAACGCAGCACGTTCATCCCGATTCTGGCCAACAGCTTTGCCCGCCACACCAGCGAAATCGTCGTGGCTCACGCCGAGCGCGAGCATGGCGACTCGAAATACAGCCCGATGCGCCTGATCAATCTGATGTTCGACCTGATCACCTGCATGACCACCACACCGCTGCGCCTGCTGAGCATCGTCGGCTTCGCCATGGCCGGCCTCGGCGTGCTGTTCGCGGTTGCGTTGATCGTGTTGCGCCTGGCGTTCGGCGCAGGTTGGGCCGGTGACGGCATGTTCGTGCTGTTCGCCGTGCTGTTCGTGTTCACCGGTGGCCAGTTCATCGGCATGGGCCTGCTTGGCGAATACCTGGGCCGCATGTACAGCGACGTGCGCGCCCGCCCACGATTCTTCATTGAAAAAGTGCTGCGTAGCCACCCTGCCGCACCAGCACCTGCCGTCACTGTTGACGGTCTGTCTTCTTCCACTTCGTCCGATCAGGTTCTCTCATGAGTGCAAAAACTGTTGTCTTCGCCTACCACGATATTGGCTGCGCCGGCATTCAAGCCCTGCTCGACAGCGGTTATGACATCGCAGCGGTGTTCACCCACGCCGATGATCCGCAAGAAAACGCGTTCTACGCCTCGGTCGCCCAACTGTGCGCGCAGAAAGGCATCCCGGTTCACGCGCCGGAAGACGTCAATCACCCGCTGTGGATCGAGCGCATCAGCAAGCTCAATCCGGACTACCTGTTCTCCTTCTACTACCGCAACCTGCTGAGCGAGCCACTGCTGGCGCTCGGTAAAAAAGGCGCGTTCAACCTGCACGGCTCCCTGCTGCCACGTTACCGTGGCCGCGCTCCGGCCAACTGGGTGCTGGTCAACGGTGAAACCGAAACCGGCGTCACCCTGCACCGCATGGTCAAGCGCGCCGATGCCGGCGCTATCGTTGCCCAGCAACGCGTGGCCATCGAGCGCAGCGACACCGGTCTGAGCCTGCACGCCAAATTGCGTACCGCCGCCAGCGACCTGCTGCGCGACACCCTGCCGAACATGCTGCAAGGCAAGATCACCGAAACCCCGCAGGACGAGTCCAAGGCCACGGTTTTCGGTCGTCGTACCCCGGCGGACGGCAAACTGGTCTGGAAACAACCGGCCGAGCAACTGTTCAACCTCGTGCGTGCCGTGACCCGGCCTTATCCGGGCGCGTTCTGCGCCGTGGGCGAGCACAAGCTGATTGTCTGGAGCGCTGAAGTCGTCAAGGGCAACGAAGGCCAGGCACCGGGCCGTGTGATCAGCGTCGATCCGCTGCGCATTGCCTGTGGCGAAGATTCGCTGGTGATCACCGCCGGTCAGCGCAACGACAACGGCCTGTATCTCAGCGGCCCGCAACTGGCCAACGAATTGGGTCTGGTCGACGGCTCGCTGCTGCGCGGCGCCGAATCCGGCCGTGCGCCGCGTCGCACCCGCGTACTGATCCTCGGCGTCAACGGCTTCATCGGCAACCACTTGTCCGAGCGCCTGCTGCGTGACGATCGCTACGAAGTCTATGGCCTGGACATCGGTTCCGACGCCATCGACCGTCTGCGCGACCATCCGCGTTTCCACTTCGTCGAAGGCGACATCAGCATTCACTCCGAGTGGATCGAGTACCACATCAAGAAGTGCGACGTGGTGCTGCCACTGGTGGCCATCGCCACCCCGATCGAGTACACCCGCAACCCGCTGCGCGTATTCGAACTGGACTTCGAGGAAAACCTGAAGCTGGTGCGCTACTGCGTCAAATACAACAAGCGCGTGATCTTCCCGTCGACCTCGGAAGTCTATGGCATGTGCCAGGACAAGAACTTCGACGAAGACAGCTCCAACCTGATCGTCGGCCCGATCAACAAGCAGCGCTGGATCTACTCGGTGTCCAAGCAACTGCTTGACCGCGTGATCTGGGCGTACGGCGCCAAAGGCCTGAACTTCACCCTGTTCCGCCCTTTCAACTGGATGGGGCCGCGTCTGGACCGTCTGGATTCGGCGCGTATCGGCAGCTCCCGCGCCATCACCCAGTTGATCCTCAACCTGGTGGAAGGCACCCCGATCCGTCTGTTCGACGGCGGCGAGCAGAAGCGTTGCTTCACCGACATCGCTGACGGCGTCGAGGCACTGGCGCGGATCATCGATAACGACAACGACGTCTGCAACGGCCAGATCATCAACATCGGCAACCCGGACAACGAAGCCAGCATCCGCCAGTTGGGCGAAGAGCTGCTGCGTCAGTTCGAAGCTCACCCGCTGCGCCACAACTTCCCTCCGTTCGCCGGTTTCCGCGACGTGGAAAGCAAGGCGTTCTACGGTGCCGGTTATCAAGACGTGGAACACCGCAAGCCAAGCATCGCCAACGCCAAGCGCCTGCTGAACTGGGAGCCGACCGTGGAAATGCGCGAAACCATCGGCAACACGCTCGACTTCTTCCTGCGTGAGGCCATGCTTGAAATCGCGGACAAGCGCTGATGCAGGCCGGTCTACGCATTGACGTCGACACCTATCGCGGCACCCGTGAAGGCGTGCCGCGACTGCTGGAAATGCTCGATGAGGCGCAGATCAAGGCAACGTTTTTCTTCAGTGTCGGCCCGGACAACATGGGCCGGCATCTGTGGCGCCTGATCCGTCCGCAGTTCCTCTGGAAAATGCTGCGTTCCAACGCTGCCGGCCTGTATGGCTGGGACATTCTGCTGGCCGGCACCGCCTGGCCGGGCAAACCGATCGGTCGCGATCTCGGGCACCTGATGCGTCAGGCCCGGGACGCCGGTCATGAAGTCGGCCTGCACGCCTGGGATCACCATGGCTGGCAGGCCAATGCCGGGCGCTGGAGCGATGCGCAGTTGATCGAGCAGATTCGCCGGGGTGTCGACACCCTGAGCGACATTCTCGGCGAGAAGATCCAGTGCTCGGCCGCTGCCGGCTGGCGCGCGGACGAACGCGTGATCGAAGCCAAGCAGACATTCGGCTTTCGCTACAACAGCGATTGCCGTGGGCAGCGCCTGTTTCGTCCGCAACTGGCCGATGGCTCGGCGGGTACACCGCAGATCCCGGTGGATCTGCCTACCTTTGATGAAGTGGTCGGCCCCGATGTCGCGGCGAAGGATTTCAACGCCTTCATCCTTGATCGGTTCCGCCCGCAGCAACTGAACGTCTACACGATTCACGCTGAAGTAGAAGGGATTCTGATGGCTGAAGATTTTCGACGGTTATTGATCGACGCGCGACAACGCGAGATTGATTTCCAACCCTTGGGCAATCTGCTGCCCGAGTTCCTCAACACACTGCCGGTCGGCCGTGTGCAACGTGGCGCCCTCGAAGGCCGTGAAGGTTGGCTGGGAGTGCAAGGCGCATGAGCAAACGCTGGGCATTGCCGTTGCTGCTGGGGATTTTCCTGGTGGCCTATCTGCTGCCGCTGGGCAGCCATGGCTTGTGGATTCCCGATGAAACCCGTTATGCGCAGATCAGCCAGGAAATGCTGCTGAGCGGCCACTGGGCGTCGCCGCATTTCATGGGCCTGCGTTACTTCGAAAAACCGGTCGCCGGCTACTGGATGATCGCGATCGGCCAGGCGTTGTTCGGGCAGAACCTGTTCGGCGTGCGCTTTGCCTCGGTGCTGGCCACCGGGCTGAGCGTGCTGTTGTGCTTCCTGATCGCCCGGCGCCTTTGGAACGACCCGCGCAAGAGCTTCGTCTGCGCCCTGCTCTACATGAGCTTCACGGTGGTGGCTGGCCAGGGTGGGTATGCCAACCTCGATCCGCAGTTCACCTTCTGGGTCAATTTGAGCCTGGTTGCATTGTGGTTTGCCCTCGACAGCCGCAGCCATCGTCAGCGCCTCGCCGCCTGGGCGGTGCTGGGGCTGGCATGCGGCATGGGGTTCATGACCAAGGGTTTTCTCGCCTGGCTGCTGCCGGTGCTGATCGCACTACCGTGGATGATCTGGCAGAAACGCTGGCGCGAGCTGCTGTTGTTCGGCCCGGTGGCGGTGGTCGTGGCGATTCTCATCAGCCTGCCGTGGGTCTTGACGGTACACGCCCAGGAACCGGACTACTGGCGGTTCTTCTTCTGGCATGAGCACATCCGCCGTTTCGCCGGTGACGATGCCCAGCACGATGCGCCTTGGTGGTTCTACCTGCCGCTGCTGGTGGCGTTCAGCATGCCGTGGGTCGGCATGTTGCCGGTGGCGTTGAAACAGGCGTGGCAGACCCGGCGTGAAGCGAGCATCGCGTTCCTTGGCCTGTGGGTGCTGATGCCGCTGGTGTTTTTCAGCCTGAGCAACGGCAAGCTGCCGACCTACATCCTGCCGTGCCTGTTGCCTGTAGCTTTGCTGCTGGGTCATGCCTTGGCCGATCGCCTGCGCCTGGAACAAGAACGGGCGCTGGGCATCAATGGCCTGCTGAACCTGGTGCTGGGCGTGGTGGTGCTGATTGCGCTGGTCTATGTGCAGATCAAGCGTCCGCTCTACGACCACGAACTGCACAGCCTGGTGTTGGTGTTCATTGCGCTGGTGGGCTGGATCATCAGCAACCTGCTGCAAGCGTTCCGCCCGTTGCAATGCTGGGCGGCGCCGGCCGTAGGCAGTCTGCTGCTGGTGGCGCTGCTGCCGGCCGCCCTGCCCCAATCGGTGGTGTCCAACAAGACCCCCGATCAGTTCATCCGCCCGCATGTGGCCGAACTGGCTGCGACCTCGCACCTACTGAGCAACGACCTGGGCGCGGCGTCAGCCCTGGCCTGGCGTCTGAAACGCCCGCAAGTCGCGTTGTACAACACGATAGGCGAACTGAAATATGGCCTTGCCTATCCTGACGGCATTCAACAGCGGGTCGATACCGATCAAGTGCAGCAGTGGATGCGCGAAGCGCGCCGCAGCGGCTCGGTCGGCGTGATCATGCGGGTCAAGGGGCAGGACGAACTGGACGAGCTCGACAAGCTGCCCAAGGATGGCATCCGTTACGAACAGGGCAATCTGGTGATGATGATCCTGCCCAAGGATCCGTCATGAGCCTGTTATTGCTGCTGATCGCTTGCCTGCTGACGTGCCTGGGCCAGGTCGCGCAGAAATATGCCGTGGAGAGTTGGCGCGGTGCCGACTCGTCCTGGGCGGACAAACTGCGCACGCCCTGGCTGTGGGTGGCCTTGTGTGCACTGGGCGCCGGCCTGCTGGTGTGGCTGCTGGTGTTGCAACGCCTGGACGTCGGCATCGCCTATCCGATGCTCAGCCTCAACTTCGTGATCATCACCCTGATCGCCCGCTTCGTGTTCCGCGAGCACATCGACCGTCGGCACTGGTTCGGTGTGGCGCTGGTACTCGGCGGCGTGGCGTTGTTGGGGCAGCACGCATGAGCACTCGTCGCGGAATCTTTTTTGCCCTCGCCAGCGTCGGGCTGGTCAGCGCTGCGCAACTGGGCATGCGCTGGAGCATGACGCGCCTGCCGCCACCGGAGCAATGGCTGAGCCTCAGCCATATCGACGTGGCCGCGCTGGCCGTGGTGTTCACGGCGATCGTCGCCTATGCGCTGTCGATGCTGTGCTGGCTGGCGGCGTTGCGCGACCTGCCGCTGGGCCGGGCCTATTCGCTGCTGAGCATCAGCTATGCGCTGGTGTACCTGTTGGCGGCCAGCCTGCCGCTGTTTCACGAAACCTTCAGTCTTTCCAGATCGCTGGGCGTGGCGTTGGTCATGCTCGGTGTCATCACGATCAATTCGCGTCCCGTAAGTGCGCCTGAACTCAGGAGTTCGCCATGAAAATCACAGTATTTGGTAGCGGTTATGTCGGTCTTGTCCAGGCAGCCGTGCTGGCCGAAGTCGGCCATGACGTGGTGTGCATGGACGTCGATGAAAAGAAAATCGAGCTGCTCCGCCAGGGCCACGTCAGCATCTTCGAACCGGGGCTCGCCAGCCTGGTCCGCGAGGGCCTGGACGGCAAGCGCCTGCAATTCACCGCCGATGAAAAACTCGCCGTACAGCATGGTCAGGTGGCGTTCATCGCCGTCGGCACGCCGTCCCGCGAGGACGGTTCCGCCGACCTGCGCTACGTGCTGTCGGTCGGCGACGCCGTGGCCCGGCATCGTGAAGCGCCGCTGATTCTGGTGGAGAAATCC
This sequence comes from Pseudomonas botevensis, assembly GCF_019145475.1. Lineage (GTDB taxonomy): Bacteria > Pseudomonadota > Gammaproteobacteria > Pseudomonadales > Pseudomonadaceae > Aquipseudomonas > Aquipseudomonas botevensis. The sequence goes on along the minus strand of NZ_JAHTKI010000002.1, from coordinate 313,124 downwards.
ACCGTGCCCGTGGGCACCGGTGACACCTTGCGCACCCATATCGAAAAGGCTCTGGTCAAGGCCGGCCGCCTGCTGCAGTTCGATATCGTCTCCAACCCGGAATTTCTCAAGGAAGGTTCGGCGGTTTCCGATTGCCGCCGTCCGGACCGCATCGTTATCGGCTGCGAACGCGAGGAAGTCCGCGATGTGATGCGCGACCTGTACTCGCCCTTCAACCGCAACCACGATCGCATCATGTTCATGGACCTGCGCAGCGCCGAGCTGACCAAGTACGCCGCCAACTGCATGCTCGCGACCAAGATCAGCTTCATCAACCAGATCGCCGAGCTGGCCGAACACCTGGGCGCCGACATCGAATCGGTACGCCAGGGCATCGGCGCTGACTCGCGCATCGGCTACCACTTCATCTACCCCGGCTGCGGCTACGGCGGCTCATGCTTCCCCAAAGACATGCGCGCGCTGATCCACAGCGCCGAGGAAGCCCATTGCTCCAGCGACTTGCTGCAAGCGGTCGAAGCGATCAACCAGCGGCAGAAACACAAGCTGTTCGAGCGGATCAACGCGTTCTACAAGGGCGATCTGCGCGGCAAAACCTTTGCCCTGTGGGGCCTGGCGTTCAAGCCGAACACCGACGACATGCGCGATGCGCCAAGCCGCGTACTGCTCGAAGCGCTGTTCGCCGCCGGCGCCAGCGTGCGTGCGTTCGACCCGGAAGCGATGCAGGAAACCCAGCATCTGTACCCCGACGAACCCAAGCTGATGCTGATGGGCACCCCGGAATCGGTATTGCCGGGCGCCGATGCGCTGATCATCTGCACCGAATGGCAGCAGTTCAAGGCACCGGACTTCAACCTGATCCAGCAACGCCTCAATGCCCCGGTGATCTTCGACGGCCGCAACCTGTACGACGCCGAGCGTCTGGCGCGCAACGGCTTCAAGTATTTCCCGATGGGTCGCGGGGAGTCGCGCACGCTGCCGATTCCACTCAATCAGTGGCCTCACACGTCTGACGTCGCTTGAACGGCGGCCTGTCACCGGCGATTCGCCGGCAGTCGCTGATCGCAGGGCTGTTGGCGTTGCTGCTGTTCATCGCCGGGGTCTACGCACAGGCGCCGATCGGTTTCGATTCGCGCTTCGTGCTGTTCGCCCAGGAGATGCTGCGGCACGGGCCGACGGTTTTCCCCACCACCTACGGTCAGCCGTATGCCGATTATTCGGCGCTGTCGACGCTGTTTGTCTGGCTGTTGTCGTTGCCGTTCGGCGCAGTCAACAGCCTGGCGGCGTGGCTACCCAGTGCGCTCGCCGGGGCGCTGATCGTGACGTTGATGTATCGCTTGCTGGCACCCCATTCGCAACGCTGGGCATGGCTCAGCATCGCGATGCTGACGCTCTCGATCACCTTCATCACCGAAGTGCGAGCGGTGTCTCAGGACCTGATGCTGGCCGCCGTGGCGTTTGCGGTGTTCTACCTCGGTTACGCCCACGATCACTTCGGCGCCGGCCGGCGCTGGCCGCTGGTCTTCGTTCTGTTGCTGCTGGGCTTCGGCATTCGCGGCCCCATCGGTCTCGTCGTGCCGACCGGCATGCTGTGCAGCTATTACCTGCTGGATCGCCAGTGGTCGCGGTTCTGGACCTTTGGCGCGTTGGCAGCGGTGCTGCTGGCGGCGTGCGTCGGCCTGCTGTTGTGGCTGGCGGACCTCAGCGGCGGTCCGGCCTTTCGCGCGGACGTGATTCGCATGCAGTTCATGGGACGCATGGACGGCAGCGAAGGCGTCAGCGGTTCGCTGTATTACTTCACCAGTTCCCTGGGCAACTACGCGCTGGCATATCCGTTGGCCCTGCTGGCCCTGGCGACGGCGTGGCTGAGCAAACCCCGCCAGCGCGGCCCAGCCCTGCGTCTGGTGCAATATTGCGCGGCGGCCGGGTTGATCGTGATGGTCGGCCTGTCGATCCCGCAGGCAAAAAAGGCCCGCTATCTGCTGCCGATGCTGCCCATGGCGGCTATCATCGCGGCGTATCCGTTTCAGGTGCTGCACGGCCGGTTGTTCGGCTGGTTGCGCGTGGGGATTCAGAGTCTATGGCTGGTGACTCCGGGATTGTTGGCGGTCGGGCTGTTGGTGGCACGGCAACGTTTTCCCGAGGCGCTGGCTGATCTGACCCTGGTGCTGGTGGTGCTCAACGCCTTGCAAGTGCTGGCGTTGTCGCGGCTGTTCATGCCGCGCTGGCGTGCCGAAGTCCTGGCGCTGAGCGCGGTGCTGGCGGTCTGGTCGATGTATGTGCTGGTGTTCGAACCGGTGGAACGGCGCCTGTACGACACACAGGCGTTCAGCCAGGCGGCGTTCGCCGAAGTTCAGCGCAACCCCGCGCCGCTGGTGCTGCATGGCATGGGCAAAGACGCCAAGGCGATCAAGTTCATGGTCAATATCGGCCAGGACCTGCAACCGCAGTTCAGCGAATCCATTCAGGAGCTCGAAGCGCTGCACGGCCCGGCGTGGCTGATGATGGATCTCAATGACTTCAAGGCCCTGAAGGACACGCCTTTGGGTTCATTGCAGCCGGTGTTGAGCGGACGCTTTGACAAGAACGATTACGTCTTACTGCGCCTTGGGTCTTTTTAGAAAGACCCAAGGTGGCGCGTGACTTGACGATTCAATCTTATTAACTATGATTAATTTCTGGTTATTCAGCCTCTATGACGCTCGCGAACGCTGCGCCCGGTTGACGCCAACTGCATGCAAGCAGTATTTCCCAGCATTGGAGTAATGATCATGGCTACGACTGCCAAGACTCGATCCGTCACGGCTCATGTCCCTGTGCAACTGGCAGAGAAGGTCGATTTAATGGCCGAGCGTCTGGAACGCTCCAAGAACTGGATCGTCAAGCAGGCTCTGTCCGCATGGATAGACCAGGAAGAAGAACGCAGTCGCCTGACCCGCGAGGCGTTGGCCGATGTTGACGCAGGTAGCGTGATTGACCACCAGGCTGTCCAGGCATGGGCTGACAGCCTGAGCACCGACGCTCCATTACCGGTACCGCGCTGATGGAATTGAAGTGGACAAGCAAGGCGCTTTCCGACGTTTCCCGGCTCTACGAATTTCTGGCTGCAGTCAATCAACCAGCCGCCGCGCATACGGTTCAACAGCTTGTGGCTGCTCCCAACCTCTTGCTGGGTAATCCTCGAATTGGTGAGCGCCTGGAAGAATTTGAGCCTCGTGACGTGCGCCGAATTATTGTCGGCCACTACGAACTGCGTTACGAAATCCAAGCCTCCATTATTTATCTGCTGCGCGTGTGGCATACCCGCGAGGATCGATAAGGCCAAATCAAGATATGACTTTTTCCATCCGGCCCGCACTTCCCGCCGATGCCCCTGCCCTCCCCGCCATCGAACGTTCTGCCGCCGGGCTGTTTCGTCTTGACCCGCAACTGGCCTGGCTGGCCGATGCCGAAGTGCCTGATGCACAGCAGCATTTGCAGGCGATCCAGCAGGCCCGGGTATGGGTGGCGGAGGATTCGCAGGGGCAACTTTCAGGGTTTCTAAGGGCGGTGCAAGTCGACAACCAACTGCATGTCGAGGAATTGTCCGTCAGCCAACACTTCCAGGGGCGGGGCATCGGTCGCAAGTTGCTGTTGATGGCGATTGAACATGCACACTGGCAACAACTTCAGGCCGTGACGTTGACCACCTTCCGCGATCTGCCGTGGAATGCACCGTTCTATCAACGTCTGGGTTTCATGCTATTGAGCGTTGAACAAACCGGTGCGTATTTAACCGGCGTGTTGAATAACGAAAGCGTCCATGGATTGCCCGCCGAACGCCGCTGCGCCATGCGCCTGACGCTTCAGGCTGATGCCTTTAAATCGACACCCATCGCCTGAGCGAAGGCTTTCACCAGCGGACTACGCACGGTGTTGTGACGCAGGATCAGGTTGAACGGCGTGACGATGTTGATCCGCTCCGGCAGCACCGCGCGAAACTGGCCCGCCACCACCAGCGTGGCCGCGTAATGCTGCGGCAAAAAGCCCACGAAACGCCCGGTCTTGATCAGCAACGCCACCGCTTCGACCTGGGTCGCCGACGCGGAAAAACTGTCATAGCGCGTGTAGTTCAGCTTGTCGCGATGGATCGCGTAGCGGTGGTTGATGCACTCGTATTGCTGCAGCACGTCGCCGTCCATTTGTGTCTCGGGCATGTCGAACAACGGATGGCCGACCGCACAGTAGACGTGCGAGCGTTCTTCATACAGCGGGTAATAATCGAACTCTTCGCGACGTTGATAAACCGGAACTATCCCGGCAACTAACCGTCCCTCTACCACGCCTCTTTCAATCTCATCCAGCTGTGCGGCCTGAAGTTGAAATCTTACTTTCGGAGATTCTTCATTCATCCGTTTAAGCGCAGCAACTAACGGCGAATTAGGATCGCTGATCGTATTGTCAATCACGCCCACCCCGAGATCGCCGATAAGTTCGTTCTGCGCCGAACTAAGCCGATCACGAAAGTTGTCGACCGACGCAAACAGATCAATCGACGCCTGGTACACCAGGCGCCCTTCCTCGGTCAGGTGAAACCCTTCCCGGCCCCGGGTGCACAGGCGCATGCCGATGCGGATTTCCAGGTCGGAAATCTGCTTGCTGATGGCCGCAAGGCCCACGTTCAGCTCGTTTTGCGCGGCGCTGAAGCCGCCAGCCTCGACCACGGCCTTGAACACCTTGAGCAGTTTGAAGTCCAGTCCGCTCAGGGCCAGCGGTGCTCGATGAGCCGTCTTGATCGGCGGGTTTCCGGAATTGGAAAGTGGGGTTTCCATAATGCTGATTTACCTCTGGCGCAATGTTCAACAATCTGTGTCCAACAACAAAAACATCGCCGACCAATAATAATGAACACAGAAAACAAGGCTTGGCAACCGCCAAAAAATCCAGCACATCAGTGCCATAACACTGATCTCGAAACATCAAAAGCTGACACTTCGATCAGCTCTCGCCACATTGCAACTGCCCTCTTGAAAACTGCTTTGACCTGAATTCGCCCACTGGTTTTTCCAACGCAAATTCCGGGGTCATGCATCCGATTTCAGTTCGCGTTACCGACGAGGAAAACAACAAATGTCTCAAACCACCGACCGTCTCTGGGGCGCCCGTTTCAAAAGCGGCCCTTCCGCAGCCCTGGCGGCCCTGTCCCGTTGCCCGGAGCGTTATTTCCGCCTGACGCCGTACGATCTGGCCGGCTCCAAGGCCCACGCCGGAGAGCTGCAGCGCGCCGGTCTTCTGAACGAGCAGGAAACCCGCACGATGCTCGAAGCCCTGGATGGCATCGGTGCCGACTTCAGTGCCGGGCGCATCGCCCCGACGCTGGACGACGAAGACGTCCACACCTTCATCGAACGCCTGCTGACCGAACGCCTCGGCGCGCTGGGCGGCAAGCTGCGTGCTGGCCGTTCGCGCAATGACCAGACGGCCAACGACCTGCGACTGTTCCTGCGTGACCACGTCCGCACCCTGGCGGTGGAAGTGCTGGCCCTGCAACAAGCGCTGGTCGGCCAGGCCGAACGGCACGTCGAAAGCATCTGCCCCGGCTTCACTCACTTGCAGCAGGCGCAACCGATCGTGTTCGCCCACCACTTGCTGGCCCACGCGCAATCGATGCTGCGTGACGTGCAACGTCTGGTGGACTGGGACGCCCGCACGTCGCTGTCGCCGCTGGGTGCCGCCGCCATGGCAGGTTCCGCGATTGCCCGTCAGCCCCAAGCGTCGGCAAAGGAAATGGGCTACGCCGGGGTCTGCGAAAACTCCATCGACGCCGTGGCCAGCCGCGATCACGTCGCCGAATTCCTGTTCATCGCCAGCATGCTCGGGATCAACATCTCGCGTCTGGCCGAAGAGTTCTGCCTGTGGTCGTCGCGCCAGTTCCGCTGGGTCGATCTGGATGACGCCTACGCCACCGGCAGCTCGATCATGCCGCAGAAGAAAAACCCGGACATCGCCGAACTCGCGCGGGGCAAGGCCGGACGCCTGATCGGCAACCTGACCGGCCTGCTCTCCACCCTCAAGTCGCTGCCGCTGTCGTACAACCGCGACCTCAGTGAGGACAAGCACGGCGTGCTCGACAGCGTCGACACCCTGCTGCTGGTGCTGCCGGCCATGGCCGGGATGGTCGCGACCATGACCGTCAACGTCGACGAACTGCGGCGTCAGGCCCCGCTGGGTTTCACCCTTGCCACCGAAGTGGCCGACTGGCTGGCGGTGCGCGGCGTGCCGTTCAAGGAGGCCCACGAAATCACTGGCGCGCTGGTCCAGGCCTGCGAAAGACACGGGATCGAATTGTGGGAGGCCTCGCCGGCGCTGCTGGCCGAGATCGACCCGCGCCTGACCGACGATGTGCGCGACAGCCTGACCCTGGAAGCCGCCATCGCTGCCCGCAATGGCTGGGGCGGCACTGCGCCGCAACAGGTGCGCGAGCAGATCGGCCGACTGAAAACCGCCCTCGCGGCGCAGCAACAGTGGACCGAGAACTATCAGGGCTTCCGCCTGTAAGGCACACCACAACACCTGTGGGAACCGGGCCTGCCCGCTCCCCCAGGCAGTGGTTGATTTGTAAGAACAGTGTACGGAGAAACACCATGAGCCAGACTCAGGCAGAACGACTCCAGGCGGAGCGCAAACTGGCCGAAAACCAGTTCGACATCACCCAGTACCAGCACGTCCCCCGGCGTTATTACGGGCGGATTTTCTTCGCCACGGTGATCGTCATCGCGATCCTCGGTCTGGTACGGGCCTTCGCCGAAGGCAAGATCGAATGGTCGTACATCGGCCAGTTCCTCACCTCGCAAGCGATCATGTGGGGCCTGTTCAACACCATCATCATGGCCGTGCTGGCCATGGCGCTGGGCATCGTGTTCGGGGTGATCACGGCGATCATGCGCATGTCGGCCAACCCGATCCTGCGCTACGTGGCGCTGACCTACACCTGGCTGTTCCGTGGTACGCCGCTGATTCTGCAGCTGCTGCTGTGGTTCAACCTGGCACTGATTTTCCCCACCATCGGCATTCCCGGTCTGTTCGAACTCGACACCGTCAGCCTGATGACGCCCTTCGTGGCTGCACTGCTCGGCTTGAGCATCAACCAGGGCGCCTATACCGCCGAGGTGGTGCGCGCCGGCCTCTTGTCGGTGGACACCGGCCAGTACGAAGCCGCCAAGTCGATCGGCATGCCACGCCTGCAAGCGCTGCGCCGGATCATCCTGCCCCAGGCCATGCGGATCATCATTCCGCCGGTCGGCAACGAATTCATCGGCATGGTGAAAATGACCTCGCTGGCGAGCGTGATCCAGTACTCGGAACTGCTCTACAACGCCCAGAACATCTACTACGCCAACGCCCGGGTGATGGAGCTGCTGATCGTCGCCGGCATCTGGTATCTGGCCACCGTCACCGTCCTGTCCTTTGGTCAAAGCCGTCTGGAGCGTCGTTTCGCTCGCGGCGCCGGCAAGCGCTCATAAGCCGCGCAGGAGAATCGCACATGAGAAGCATCGTCAAGGCTGTGGCCCTGAACAAATATTACGACCAGTACCACGCGCTCAAGGACGTCAACATCGAAGTCGAGCAAGGCGAAGTGCTGTGCATCATCGGCCCGTCGGGCTCGGGCAAGAGCACCCTGCTGCGCTGCGTCAATCAACTGGAGAAGATCGACAAGGGCGGTTTGTGGGTCGATGGCGAACTGGTGGGCTATCGCGTCGTCGGCAACAAACTGCACGAGCTGACGGAATCGCAGATCGCCCGTCAGCGCCTGGCCACCGGCATGGTGTTCCAGCGCTTCAACCTGTTTCCGCACATGACCGTGCTGCAAAACATCATCGAAGGCCCGTGCCAGGTGCTCAAGCGCTCGCCCAAGGAGGCGCACGAAGAAGCCATGGAACTGCTGGCCCGGGTCGGCCTGGCCGACAAGTGCAACAGCTACCCGATCGAGTTGTCGGGCGGTCAGCAGCAACGTGTGGCGATCGCCCGTGCGCTGGCGATGCGACCCAAGCTGATGCTGTTCGATGAACCCACTTCGGCACTCGACCCGGAACTGGTCGGTGAGGTGCTGTCGGTGATGCGCGATCTGGCGCAGACCGGCATGACCATGATCGTCGTCACCCATGAACTGGGCTTCGCCCGGGAGGTTTCCAACCGCATGGTGTTCATGGACGGCGGCCAGATCGTGGAGGCTGGAAGCCCCGAAGAGATACTAATAAGCCCACAAAACCCACGCACCCAAAGCTTCATTTCTGCCGTTCGAACCTAAGCGCCGGCTGGCGCCACAACACTCATAAGAGAACGACCATGAAGAACTTCGTTATTCCAGCAGCACTCGCTTCCCTCCTGTCTTGCGGCTTCACCGTGGCCGCCGAATTGCCGGCCAGCATCAAGGACAAGGGCGAGATCGTCGTCGCGATCATGCCCAACTACCCGCCGATGGACTTCAAGGACCCGGCCACCAACACCCTCACCGGCCTGGACTACGACCTGGGCAACGCCCTGGCCGAGCGTCTGGGGGTGAAGATCAAGTGGCAGGAAACCGGCTTCGAGCAAATGATCAACGCGCTGGTGACCGACCGTGTGGACGCCGTGCTGTCAGGCATGACCGACACCGCCGAACGCCAGAAGAGCGTGACCTTCGTCGACTACTTCACCAGCGGCCCGCAGTTCTACACCTTGCAGAAAAACGCGGCGACCAACGAAATCACCGACCTCTGTGGCAAGAAAGTCGGCACCAGCCGCCGCACCACTTTCCCGGCGGAAATCGCCGAGTGGAGCAAGGCCCACTGTGAAGCGGCGGGCAAACCGGCGATCAGCGTGATCGGCACCGAAGGCTCGGCAGACGCCCGCGCGCAACTGCGTCAGGGCCGGATCGACGCGGCGATGCAGGGCAGCGAAACCCTGTCCTACCTGAAGACTCAGGAAAAGGACATGTACAAGACCGTCGGCCAACCGATTTCCGTGCAGTTCAGCGGTCTGGGCGTGAGCAATAAAAAGCCTGAGCTGAGTGAGGCGCTGAAAGTGGCGTTGCAGAGCATGGTCGATGACGGCAGCTACGGCGCGATCCTGAAGAAGTGGGATCTGGAACTGGGGGCGATCAAGGAAGTGACGATCAACGCCGGGAAGTAAGGCTCGAGATCGCTTCCCCCAACCCTCTCCCCCCAGGAAGCGGGGGGAAAGGGAGCTGATCTTCATGCTGTTCAAGGTCTGTGTTCGGCTCGGTTTTTCAGGCAGACGCAGGTCGGAAGAACACCAGGATCTGCTCCCTTTCCCTCCGGGAGAGGGTTGGGGTGAGGGTTCGATCCCGCCGCGCAGAAGATCCCACCGACCCACCACCGGAGCGCCGCACCCATGTCCTCCCCCCAACCCAGCTGGCCCGACCGGCACAAAGCCTGCCTCGCCCTGGCCTTCGACCTCGACGGCCCGACCGGCGACGCCATGCTCAACGGCTCGATCTGGCGCAAACCGGAGTATTTCGGTTTCGGCGGCTATGGCCCCTATCGCGCCTTGCCCCGCCTGCTCGACCTGCTCGACGCCTTCAGCATTCCGACCACATTCTTCGTCCCGGCCTGGGTCGTCGAAAACTGGCCGAAACAATGCCAGGCCATCGTCGAGCGCGGCCATGAAGTGGCCTATCACGGCTACAAACACGAATCCTTCTACGCCCTGACGCTGGAACAGCAGCAGGCCGTGATGCACAAATCCAGAGCGGTGTTCTGGCAACACCTGCACATCCGCGCCGAGGGCTTTCGCACGCCGTCCGGTGACTGGCGCGCGGAAACCCCGGCAATGCTCGCCGACGCCGGCGTCATCTATTCCAGCAGCATGCGCGGCGACGACCGCCCGTACCTGGTCAGCGTCCCCGGCCACAGCACACCGCTGGTGGAAATCCCCGGGCGCTGGGAGATGGACGACTATGCCTCCCTCGCCTACACCCGCGCGCCAAACTTCCCTTCCGGTCTCGACCGCACCGCCAGCTACGCGCTGACCCTCGACAACTGGAAGCGCGAATACGACGGCGCGATGGACGAAGGCCTGTGCCTGACCACCCTGTTCCACCCGAAAATCACCGGCAAGCCGGGGCGCATCCTGTTGCTGGAACAACTCTTCGAACACATGCGCCAGCGCGATGGCGTGTGGTTCGCCACCTGCCGCGACGTCGCCCGCTGGTGGCTGAAGGAGCATCACCATGGTTGACTCCAAACACTCGCCAAATCAGGTCTGGCCGGATGGCAAGCGCTGCGCGGTGGTGCTGACCGTCGATTACAACGACATCCACGGCATCCTCACCCAGGCCCCGGAAGTTGCCGGGCGCGACAAGACCCTGTCGGTGTGGCGCTACGGCACGCAGCGCGGGGTCGAGCGTTTGCTCGCTCTGTTCAAGGAGCTCGGGGTGACCAGCAGTTGGTTCGTCCCCGGCATCGTCGCCGAAGAAAACCCGCAGCACATCGCCGCGATCCAGGCCGGCGGCCATGAGATTGCCTGCGCCGGTTACCGCCACCAGGATTACGACCTGCTCGATCTGGCGGCGCAGAGTGCCGAGGTCGAAAAGGGTTGCACCGCATTGCAAGCGCTTACCGGCAAGCGCCCCGGCGGCTTTCGCATTCCCGCCGGCAATGGCGCGCCGGGGTTTATCGAAGCCTTGCAGGACCACGGCATTCAGTGGTCGTCCTCGTGGCGCGGCGATGACCTGCCCTTCATCCATCCGACCGCTGCCAAAGTGATCGAGGTGCCGCTGCACTACGAACTGGAAGACGAGCCCTACTTCGCCTTCAACCTCAGTCCGGCGGTGCCCCCGGCGCAATCGCGGATCGCTTCCTACAGCCACACCCTGGGCAACTTGCAGATGGACTTCGCCGGGTTCCACCGCTTCGGTCTGTGTTACGTGCTGCGCCTGCACCCGGAAATCATCGCCACACCCGGACGCATCGGTGTGCTGCGCGAGTTGCTGCAAGGCATTCAACAGCATGACGACGTGTGGATCGCCACCGGCGCCGAAGTGGCGCAGTGGTGGACGCAAACCGCACAACCGGTGACGGCGGATCATCCGGCGTCGGTGTATGAACGCCATTACCGAGACTATCTGGTATGACAGAACGCATGCAGCGGTTGGCGCGGTTTTGCGTCGAGACAGGTTTTGAGGATTTGCCTCCGGCGCTGGTGAATCAAGCCAAGCGGCACATTCTCGATACGTTCGGCGCGGCGCTGGCCGGGGCCGAGAGTTCGGTGGCGGTGCAGGCGCGTCAGGTGTTGGCTGTCGGCTCGGGATCCGCGCTGATCTGGGGCACGGGACTGCGCGCCAATCCCGGCCATGCCGCCATGCTCAACGGCATCGCCGCGCATGCGCTGGAGCTCGACGACACCGGCGGCTGCGATCATTCCGGCGCGGTGGTGTTGCCGGCGGTGATGGCCGCGCTGTCGATGGTCGACAGGCCGGTCAGCGGTCGCGAGTTCATCACCGCCGTGGTGATCGGCTACGAAATCGGTCGGCGGGTGCTGGAAGCCTGCGGCAGCTACTCGGCGCACAACGGCGCCGGCTGGCACTCCACCGCCACCTGCGGTGTGTTCGGCGCCGCTGCGGGCTGCGCGCGGATACTCGGGCTGAGCGTGCCGCAAACTGTCTCGGCACTGGGCATCGCCGGCAGTTTCAGCGGTGGTGTCTGGGCCTTTATCCATGACGGCTCGCTGAGCAAAAAACTGCACAGCGGTCGGGCCGCCGAGGGTGGCTTGCTCGCCGCCAGTTTCGCCCGCGAAGGCGTCAGCGGGCCGTCGATGCTGTTCGAAGATGTGTGGGGAGGGTTTCTCAAGACCCTGGCCCCCGACAGCGCGCACCCTGAAGCGCTGGACGCCGATCTGGGGCATGTGTGGAAACTTGCGCGATGCTCGATCAAGCCCTATGCCGCCTGTCGCGGCACGCATTCGGCAATCGATGCACTCGGCTTGCTGCTGGAGCAGTTGCAGGTCGAGGCCGATCAGGTTGAAGACGTTCAGGTGAGCCTGTGCGGATTTCTCCAGGACATGTGTGGCGGCCGTGACATCGGCAGTCTGGCGGCAGCGCAAATGAGCCTGCCCTACGCCCTCGCCGCCCGCCTTGTACATGGGCATTGCCGGCTGGAGGCCTACGACCAAGGGCAGCGGCAAGACCCGCGTATCGCCGAATGGCTGGCGCGCATTCACCTTGAAGTGGACGGGCAACTGTCCGAGGATGGCGAGCCGTGGGTCCGCGTGCGAACCGTGGATGGGCGCGAGGCGCGCCTGTGTGTCGAGGTGCCCCTGGGCGCTCCCGGCAATCCGCTGAGCGATGCGGCGCTGGAGGAAAAGTTTTTCAGCCTGGCGCTGCGGGCGATTTCGCGAGAGCGCGCCGAGACGCTGCTGGAAAATCTGTGGCGACTGGAACAGCTGGAATCGGTCGCGGTGCTTGAAACACCGCTACAGACTTTTAGTGAACATGCATTGAAATAAGGACATTCGCACCACCGTGGCCACTTACTCGCTCGTCATCCGCCGTCTGATGATCGTCTCGCTGACCATCGTCGTCAGCCGTGCGATCACCAGTCCCTTGCTCACCCTGTTCCTGAGCAACAAACTCGGCCTCAACCAGCAGGACGTCGGCCTGTTGCTGGGCATCGCGGTGTTCATCGCCACGCTGCTGGCGTTGTACGGCGGCTACATCATCGACCGCCTGGAGAAGCGCCGTCTGCTGATCCTGGCGATGCTCTCCAGCGCCGTCGGTTTCGTACTGCTGACGTTTGCGCAAAACCTCTACCTGACCACCGCGACCCTGGTCATCACTGAAACCGCATCGGCGTTGTTCCTGATCGGTTCGAAGGCGATCCTCAGCGAAAACCTGCCCATGAGCCAACGGGCCAAGGCGTTTTCCCTGCGCTACACCTTGACCAACATCGGCTACGCCACCGGCCCCATGCTCGGCGTGGTGATTGCCGGGGTCTACCCGATCGCGCCGTTTCTGATTGCCGCAGCCATTGCCTTCGGCAGCATTTTTTTGATGAGCGGGATACCGAAGGACACCAACCCGGTCACCCCCGTCGGTCAGCCGCAGAGTTTTCTGAAAACCCTGGTCACGTTGAAAAACGACCGCACACTGATCATGTTCACCTGCGGCTGCCTGCTCAGCACCGTGGTACATGGCCGCTTCACCCTGTACCTGTCGCAATACCTGCTGGTGGTCGAAGATTCGAAACGCGCCCTGCAAACCATGGCCGCCCTGCTCGCCTGCAACGCCATCACGGTGATCCTGCTGCAATACCAGATCGGTCGCTTCCTCAGCCGCGAGAAATTGCGCTACTGGATTGCCGCCGGCACCAGCCTGTTCATCCTCGGCCTGATCGGGTTCAGCCTGGCCGACAGCCTGCTGAGCTGGTGCGTCGCGATGTTCATCTTCACCCTCGGCGAAATGATCATTTACCCCTCGGAGTTTCTGTTCGTCGACACTCTGGCCCCGGAAGAACTGCGCGGCAGCTACTACGGCGCGCAGAACCTGGCGGCCCTGGGTGGCGCACTGAGTCCGGTGATCTGCGGCTTCCTGCTGATGCACACCCCGGCGCCGACCATGTTCTACGCCTTGGGCACGCTCACGGCGATGGGCGGGTTCCTTTGCTTCATGAGCGGGCGTCGCGTGGCAATGGATCAAAAATAATGCATTGAAAGTGCATTTATATGAATTTGTCAGCATCCAGTTTCATCGGCACACTGTGCGCGTTCCTCCCCCAATAGTTGGAACGCTTCGAGGGCTTTCCGGGTAGCCGGACAAGTCCTTTTTTTTGCCCGGAGTTTTCCGGAATGCCTTCAAGAGGATCGGTTTTTCATGCTCGCTCGCTGGTTCCCCGCCGCCATCAACACCCGCCCCACTGAATGGAGCCGCGCCGCCATTGGCATGGCGTTGGGCACCCTGGTCAGCGTCTGGGCATGCAGTCAGGTGTTCGGCATCCAGGCCGCCTATCACGTAATGGGGCCGCTCGGCGCGTCGGCGGTGCTGCTGTTCGCCGTTTCGTCCGGGGCTCTCGCCCAGCCGTGGTCGATTGTCGGCGGCTACCTGTGCGCCAGCGTGATGGGCTTGCTGGTGGCTCACGTGCTCGGCCGCACCCTCGGCAGCGCCTGCCTCGCGGCGGGCATGGCGCTGATTTTGATGTGCTGGCTGCGTTGCCTGCATCCTCCGGCCGGCGCCGTGGCGCTGACCATGGTCCTGGCCGATCCGGTAACCATCGGCATGGACTGGGCAGCGCTGGGCCCGGTAATGCTCAGTGCGGTGAGCCTGGTGGTCTGCGCACTGGCCTACAACAACCTGACCCGCATTCGCTACCCGAAAGGCCCGGTCGAGCCAGTGCCATCGATTCCCGCCGATCATCCGCCGACCGACAGCCAATCCATCACCGCCCAGGATCTGAAACTGGCCCTGGCGGATATGGAAGCGTTCTACGACGTCACGCCGGAAGATCTGGAGCAGTTGATTCAGGCCAGTGAGCGGCACGCCAAGCGACGCAGCATTGGGGAAGTGCTCAGCGGCCGGGTCTGACCACGGGTCAAGCCGCCACCCGCTGTGACACGGGAACCGCCAGGCTGACCGCGCGCACCGATGCGCCGACACTCAGCCCCAGCGCACAGGCAGTGTGTGCCTCGACGATCAAGGTGCCGGCGGCCACGCGTGCAGGGGCTGCGGTAATCCGGCAGTCGGCAAACTGGCGGTTATGGATCAGCCAGGTTTCCGCCGAATCCCCCGGCGTGCCGATGCTCAGTTGCAACACCTGACTGTCACGCACGGCGCGGATCTCGCCGGTGGCGCATTCGATCAACGGGCCACCGTCGAAGATATCAATGTAATCGCGGTGCTCGAACCCTTCAGCCTTGAGCATGCCCAGTGCCGGCTCAGTGTTCGGATGAACACGCCCGATAACCGCTCTCGCCGTCTCGGGCAACAGGCAGGTCGGCAAAGGAAACTTGGGCATCAATTCGGCAATGAACGTCTTGTTGCCCAGCCCGGTGAGGTAATCGGCATCGGCAAAATCCATTTTGAAAAAGTGCCGGCCCAGACCTTCCCAAAACGGCGATACGCCGTCCTCGTCCGAATAGCCGCGCATTTCCGCAATGACCTTGTCGCCGAACTGCTCACGGAACTCCGCCAGAAACAGAAAGCGCGCCTTGGACAGCAGGCGGCCATTGAGGCCGCTGCGATGATCGGCGTGGAGGAACAACGAGCAGAGTTCGGAATGTCCGGTCATGTCGTTGCCCAGAAACAGCGTCGGCAGTTGCTGATTGATACCGAGATTTTTCGAGGCCGCCACAAACAGCCCGAGTCGATAGTTGTACCAGGGTTCACGCATGCCGACCGCGCCAGCCAGCGCGCAGATACCAATGGCCTCGCCCTGAGCGTTTTCCAGCACAAACAGGTAGTCGGCATCGGCGCGCTGCGCGTCGCCGGCAAAGGTTTTCACCGCCCATTCAAGGCGCTGGCGCAAACGCGCGGCATCGGCCGGCAACGTGGTCAAACCGGTGCCGGCGCTGTGGGCCAGGGCCAGCAAGGCCGGGAGGTCTGCGAGTGTGGCGGGACGAACGATCATCGTGCGGACTCCTGGATTGGCTGACGCTTGGGCAAAAACACCTCGGCCAACATGCAGCGGGCGCTGCCGCCGCCGATGCGCTCGATAGTGTCGATGTTTACCGGTAGCGGTGTGGCGTGGGTTTCAATCAGGCGCCGTTGTCCGGCATCGAGCGATTGCCACGCAGTGCGCGACATCACCAGCAGCGGTTCACCCGCCGCGCCGTGGACTTCCAGCATGTTCCCGGCGAAGGATTCGAGCTGCGCCCAGTCAAGGGCGATGAGCTGTTTGCCGCTGTCTTCCAGACGCAGACGCAGGCTCTCGCGCTCCTGGATATGGGGTACGCTGTCCAGGCAGGCGATCGCCAGCCGGGTGCCCACACTCATCATCACGTTGGTGTGATAAATCGCCACGCCCTGGCGATCCACCGCATTGAAGGCACACAGTTCATAGCCAAAGTGATTGACCAGTTGATCCAGAGCCTGGGCATGGGTGCGGGTGGAAAATCCGGCGTAGCAAATCCGTTGTTCGCGATCCAGCACCATGCTGCCAGTGCCTTCGAGAAAGACCTCGTGGTGCTCGAAACCTGACAGGTCCAGCGTCTCTTCGACCCGGTATTGCTCGCGCAGCCAGTCGAGCACGCCTTTGTCGCGCTCCAGCCGTCGGTTGTGGCCCTGCATCGGGTACAACACCAGCGTGCCGTCGGGATGGCTGCTCCACCAGTTGTTGGGGAAAATCGAATCAGGGGTGTGCGGCGCTTCACGGTCGTTGTGAACCAGCACTTCGACGCCATGCCGGCGCAAGTCCGCGACGTAACCGTCGAACTCTTGCAAAGCCTTGAGCTGGACGTCTTCACTAACGCACGCCGGACGCTGGAAGCTGTTATTCGCCGCTGTGTCCTGATTGAACGAAAAGCGTGTCGGGCGAATCATCAAAACGGTATTGGTGGTTTGCATGGGCACAGATTCAATAAGGGTTGAGAGGCACTCATTGTCTGTTCCGGGACGGGAAAAACCCGGCTGAGAAGCGCGTGCGCCGTGTGGGAAACGGCTGAAATTTGCTGTCCGGCCAGCCGAATCGGCGAAGTGACGGGCATAAAAAATCGCAGCACCTGGCTGCGATTTTTCATGGGTTGGCGAGTTACTCCATCGTGGTCTTGACCATCGCCAGTTCTGGATGGCTGACCAGTTTGTCGATGTGCAGATCCGGGTCGTCGAACCAGACTTCGGTCAGCACCCGATAGTGCTCCATGTCCCGACAGCGCATGCGCAGGCTGTAATCGAAGGCACCGCTGATCAAGCGACATTCCAGCACCTGCGGACAGGCGCGGACCTTGGCCTCGAAGGCTTTTTGCGCGGCGCGACCGCTCTGGTTCGACAACGCGACCAGCACCAGCAAGGACAGCCCCGGCGTCAGCTTTTTTTCATCGAGAATCGCGCCATAGCCCCGGATCACCCCGAGCTGTTCGAGTTTGCGCACCCGTTCCAGACACGGTCTGGGGGTGAGATGCACGCGCTCGGAGAGCTTTTGATAGGTGATTCGCCCTTCGTGGCGCAGAACCTCGATGATGGCCTGATCGATACGATCAAGCACGATCGACAGATCGCGGATATCCGCCATGTAAGTCTTCCTTCACTTCAAACGACCCGATAGAAATTGCTGCAACCGTTCCGACGCCGGTCGGTCGAGGATGGTCGCATCACCCTGCTCCTCCACACGTCCCTGGTGCAAGAACAACACCTGGCTCGACACCTGCCGGGCGAACCCCATTTCGTGGGTCACCATCAACATGGTCCGGCCCTCTTCAGCCAAGGCCTGAATGACCTTGAGCACTTCGCCCACCAGTTCGGGATCGAGCGCCGAGGTCGGCTCGTCGAACAGCAGGATCTCCGGCTCCACCGCCAGCGCCCTGGCGATGGCCACCCGCTGTTGCTGGCCGCCGGAAAGAAACGCCGGATACTGAGCCGCCACCCGTTGCGGCAGACCGACCTTGTCCAGATACGCCCGGGCACTCTCTTCGGCGACCTTGCGACTCACGCCCAGAACCCGGCAAGGCGCCAGCACGATGTTTTCCAGCACAGTCAGATGGCTCCACAGATTGAAATGCTGGAACACCATCGCCAGGCGCGTGCGCAAGCGCTGCAGCTGTGCCGGATTCGCCACCCGCATACCACCGGCGCCCGGGCGGGTGATGATGCGTTCGCCGTCGAGCATAATGGCACCCTCGTCCGCCCGCTCCAGAAAATTGATGCAGCGCAGCATGGTGCTTTTTCCAGAACCACTGGCGCCGATCATACTTACCACGTCGCCGGCCTGCGCGTTCAACGAGACGCCTTTGAGCACCTCGTTGTCACCAAAGCGCTTGAATAGATGTTCAACCGTCAATTTGTACATGCATGCGTCTCCCCAAGCGTCGCCATCGGCGGCAACGCTCTGGATGAAATTGAAATTAGTGCGCAGGGCCTTGGAAGCTCAACCAGCGCTTCTCCGCCAACCGAAAGGCACCGACCAGAGCAAACGACAGGACGAGGTACAACAGGCCGGCAATGCCGAACGCCTGGAACGTCAGGAAGGTCGCGGCGTTGGCATCCCTGGCGATCTTGAGGATGTCAGGAATGGTCGCGGTGAAGGCCACCGAGGTGGCGTGCAGCATCAGAATCACTTCATTGCTGTAGTACGGCAGCGCCCGACGCAGCGCCGACGGCAGGATCAGCCGCAGGTACAACCGCCAGCCACTCAAGCCATAGGCATGGGCTGCCTCGATTTCGCCATAGGGAATGCTGCGGATCGCACCTGCGAAAATTTCCACGGTGTAAGCGCAGGTGTTGAGGGTGAACGCGAGCAAGGTGCAATTCATCGCATCACGAAAAAACGCCTCAAGCAGCGGTTGCGAGCGCACCACGGCAATGCCGTAGAGACCGCTGTAGCAAATCAGCAACTGGATATACAGCGGCGTACCGCGAAACACATAGGTGAACAATTGCACCGGCCAGCGCAGCAGACTCCAGCGCGAGACGCGCAGGATCGCCAACGGCAGGGACAGCACGAAGCCCATGCCGATGCTCGCCACCAGCAGCCACAAGGTCATGGCCAGACCGGTCAGGTTGTAACCGTCGCTGAACAGAAAGGCTTTCCAGTATTCAGAAATCAACTCGATCATCGCGCCATCCCCCGCACGCCCTGGTTGTAACGACGCTCAAGCCAGCGCAACACGTAGTTCGACGCGCTGGTGATCAGCAGGTACAAAGCGGCCGCCAGGAGCAGGAAATCGAGCATGTTGAACGTGCTTTTGCCCGCCTCCTGGGCCA
Source organism: Pseudomonas botevensis (assembly GCF_019145475.1). Taxonomy (GTDB): domain Bacteria; phylum Pseudomonadota; class Gammaproteobacteria; order Pseudomonadales; family Pseudomonadaceae; genus Aquipseudomonas; species Aquipseudomonas botevensis. The sequence continues at coordinate 294,244 of NZ_JAHTKI010000002.1, read as the reverse complement.
CCTTGACCAAGTCCGACAACCCGATGATCGACACCAGCGCCGTCGCCTTGAGCAACACCAGCCAGTTGTTGCCCAGGCTGGGCAGCGCGAAGCGCATCATTTGCGGGAACACCACGAAACGAAAACGCTGCCAGCGGTTCAGGCCAAAACAGGCAGCGGCCTCCTGCTGGCCGCGCGGCACACTGAGAATCGCGCCGCGAAAGGTTTCGGTGAAATACGCGCCGTAGATAAAACCGAGGGTGACGATGCCGGCCACGAACGGGTCGATTTCCATGTAGGGCCAGCCCATCCACTCGGTCAGGCTGCTCAGCCAGCCTTGCAGGCTGTAGAAGATCAGCAGCATCAGGACCAGATCCGGTACGCCGCGAATCAGCGTGGTGTAAAACGTCGCCGGCAGGTTCAACAACCTGAGCGGTGATAGCTTGGCCGCCGCGCCGAGCAGGCCCAGCGCCATGCTCACCAGCAGCGAGAGGGCCGAGAGTTTGAGGGTGATCCAGGTGCCGTGCAGCAGCAATGGACCGTAGCCTTGCAGGCTCGACAGATCGAGCCCAATCAGAGTCAGGAAAGAGTTCACGCCAGTCACCTGTCTGTCAGGCGCCCGGGATCAGGCGCCACGCTCCGTCACGGAACGCGGCTCCGGGCGCGTGAATCAGTTGTTGTAGAGATCCAGATCGCCGAAATGCTTGCGCTGGATCTGTGCGTAGATGCCCTTCTCGTGAAGAGCCTTGATGGCGGCATTGAGCATGTCTTTGAGTTCGTCGTTGCCCTTGCGAACACCAATGGCGATGTCCGAGGGCACCAGCGGGTCGCTGATGCCTTCACTGTTCTGGAATGGCGCCCCTTGTGGCGAAGTCAGGAAGCTCATCTGTGCTTGCAGTTTGTCCTGGATCGAAGCATCCAGACGTCCGTAAACCAGATCGGCATAGACCTGATCCTGATTCTGGTAGGCGCGCAGCTTCACACCGCCAGGAGCGAGTTTGGCCTTGGCGTAGGTTTCCTGAATGGTGCCCTGCATGTAGCCGATGGTCTTGCCCTGCAACGATTCGGCGGTCGGCGCCAGGCCGGAGTCCTTGCGGGTGACGATGGCGGTCGGGCCGGCGTACAGGCGATCGGTGAAATCGATCTGCTTCTTGCGGGCGTCGGTGACGGTCATTGAGGATTCGATGGCGTCGAACTTGCCGGCCTTGAGCGCCGGGATCAGGCCGTCGAAATCGTTGCTGACCCACACGCAGGTCAGTTTCAGCTCGGCACAGATCGCATTGCCCAGATCCACGCCGAATCCCTGTACCCCGCCATCGGCGGTGGTGGACTCAAACGGCGGGTAACTGGGGTTGACGCCGAATCGCAGCTCTTTCCACTCCTTGGCGACAGCACCGGTGGAGCACAGCAGCGCCAGTACGGACACGCTCAGCCATCTTGTTTTCATCTTCTTGAGTCCCGATTTGTTTGGAATTATCGCGGCTGCACAGCGCGCCGCTTTTTATGGGCAGGAACAGAGATTGATGCGGCTCTCACCGCAGCAGCGTTCTTATTGTTTTGCACAGAATGCGTCGGGCAATTACCGACCTCGGGCCTGAAACCCTTGACCTGGCTGGCTTCAAACCCGGCAGCCAGAATGCCAACCCACGCCTGGGGGCAGGTGTCGTATGGGCGGATGCCCGCCCCCCTATTGTGCTGATAAGGTGGTTCGCACAGCCGATTCTGTCGTGAGCGCCTGCGAACGGGATTTGCACAGGCCGCGTCGATCCATGACCTTGCAAAAATGCACGCTGCCCCTGCATATATCCCGGTTGTACCCGACAAATTTGCACTGGTACGATCCAGCAACGCTCGCGCGCGAGCTTCTCGAATAAAGACAATAAAAGCAGGGAGTTAGAGATGACTGCTCAGGCTTCATCCCCGCGGACTTCGTCCATGGATGCCACGCCACACGACGTGCTGGCCGAGGTTCGCAATCACATCGGTCACCTGACCCTCAACCGCCCCGCCGGTCTCAATGCCCTCACTCTGGACATGGTTCGCCAACTGCAACGGCATCTGGATGCCTGGGCAAGCGATGCCCAGGTACACGCGGTGGTCTTGCGCGGTGCCGGCGAAAAGGCCTTTTGTGCCGGTGGCGACATCCGTTCGCTCTACGACAGCTTCAAGAGCGGCGACACGCTGCACGAAGATTTCTTCGTCGAGGAATACGCCCTCGACCTGACCATTCACCACTACCGCAAACCGGTGCTGGCGCTGATGGACGGTTTTGTCCTCGGCGGCGGCATGGGCCTGGTGCAAGGCGCTGATCTGCGGGTGGTCACCGAGAAAAGCCGTCTGGCGATGCCGGAAGTGGCGATCGGGTACTTCCCGGATGTCGGCGGCAGTTACTTCCTGTCCCGGATTCCCGGCGAGCTGGGCATTTACCTGGGCGTCAGCGGCGTGCAGATTCGCGCGGCAGATGCCTTGTATTGCGGGCTGGCCGACTGGTTTGTCGACAGCAGCAAACTCGGCCAGCTCGATGAACAACTCGATCATCTGGTGTGGCACGACACGCCGCTCAAGGATCTGCAAAACCTGCTCGCCGGCCTTGGCGTACAAACCCTCGCGGACGCACCGCTCGCGACCTTGCGTCCGGCCATCGACCACTTCTTCGCTTTGCCGGATGTGCCGAGCATGGTCGAGCAACTGCGCGCGGTGACCGTCGCCGACAGCCATGAATGGGCGACTGCCACCGCCGATCTGCTGCAAACCCGTTCGCCGCTGGCGATGGGCGTGACCCTGGAAATGCTGCGGCGCGGCCGGCACCTGAGCCTGGAACACTGCTTCGCCCTCGAACTGCATCTGGATCGCCAGTGGTTCGAACACGGCGACCTGATCGAAGGCGTGCGCGCCTTGCTGATCGATAAAGACAAATCACCCCACTGGAACCCGCCGACCCTCGCTGCGCTGGACGCCGAGCATGTCGCGAGTTTCTTTCACGGTTTCGCTGAGAGCGGGAGCTGAGCCATGCACGATCTCGAATTGACTGAAGAACAAGTAATGATCCGCGACATGGCCCGGGACTTCGCCCGTGGCGAAATCGCCCCCCACGCCCAGGCCTGGGAAAAGGCCGGCTGGATCGATGACGGTCTGGTGGCGAAGATGGGAGAGCTGGGCCTGCTGGGCATGGTCGTGCCCGAGGAATGGGGTGGCACCTATCTCGACTACGTGGCCTACGCCCTGGCGGTGGAAGAGATTTCCGCCGGCGACGGCGCCACCGGTGCCTTCATGAGCATTCACAACTCGGTGGGTTGCGGCCCGGTGCTCAACTACGGCAGCGAAGAACAGAAACAGACCTGGCTGGCGGATCTGGCCAGCGGTCAGGTGATCGGCTGCTTCTGCCTGACCGAACCCCAGGCCGGCTCCGAAGCGCACAACCTGCGCACCCGCGCCGAATTGCGTGACGGCCAGTGGGTAATCAACGGCGCCAAGCAGTTCGTCAGCAACGGCAAGCGCGCCAAACTGGCAATCGTGTTTGCCGTCACAGATCCCGACCTTGGCAAGCGCGGTATTTCCGCGTTTCTGGTGCCGACCGACACCCCGGGCTTCATTGTCGATCGCACCGAACACAAGATGGGCATCCGCGCCTCCGACACCTGCGCCGTGACCCTGAACAATTGCAGCATCCCCGAAGCCAATCTGCTGGGTGAACGCGGCAAGGGCCTGGCCATTGCCCTGTCCAACCTCGAAGGCGGACGCATCGGCATCGCCGCCCAGGCCCTGGGCATCGCCCGCGCGGCATTCGAAGCGGCGCTGACTTACGCCAGGGAGCGGGTGCAGTTCGACAAACCGATCATCGAACACCAGAGCATCGCCAACCTGCTGGCGGACATGCACATGCAACTCAACGCCGCACGCTTGATGATCCTGCACGCGGCACGCCTGCGCACGGCGGGCAAACCCTGTCTGTCGGAGGCTTCGCAAGCCAAGCTGTTTGCTTCGGAAATGGCCGAGAAGGTGTGTTCTTCGGCAATCCAGATTCACGGCGGGTATGGGTATCTGGAGGATTATCCGGTCGAGAAGTACTACCGCGATGCGCGGATTACCCAGATTTATGAAGGGTCGAGCGAGATTCAGCGGATGGTGATTGCGCGGGAGTTGAAGAACTATCAATTGTAACCCGTAACGCCTTCCCCCCAGCCCTCTCCCCCAGGAGAGGGAGCCGACCGAGGTGATCGCACGAAATACGTCGACCTGAAAGACCGAGTCGATTATGGATCGCGGACTACATGTTTTTCATAACCTGAGTTCGACTCGGTAGTTCAGGTCGGTGCAACTCTCGAAAGCAACTCAGTCAGCCCCCTCTCCCTCAAGGTGAGGGGGCTCTTGATTTTGCCGCGTTATTTGCCTTGGAACTCGGCAGGCCGCTTGGCAATGAACGCCGCCATCCCTTCCTTCTGATCCTGCGTGGCAAACGCCGCATGGAACACCCGGCGTTCAAAACGCACGCCTTCAGTCAGGTTGACTTCAAAAGCACGGTTGACGCTTTCCTTGACCATCATCGCAATCGGCAGCGACTTGCTGGCGATCACCGCCGCGACCTTCAGCGCTTCATCAAGCAATTCATCACTCGGCACGATCCGCGCCACGATGCCGCAACGCTCGGCTTCTTCGGCACCGATCAGGCGCCCGCTCAGGCACATTTCCATGGCCTTGGCTTTGCCCACGGCGCGGGTCAGGCGCTGGGTGCCGCCCATGCCCGGCAGCACGCCGAGGTTGATTTCCGGCTGGCCGAATTTCGCGTTGTCACCGGCCAGGATGAAGTCGCACATCAATGCCAGTTCACAACCGCCACCCAGGGCGAAACCATTGACCGCCGCGATGATCGGCTTGCGGCGGTTGGCAACGCGGTCGCTGTCGCTGAACAGATCGTCGAGGTAAATCTGCGGGTAGGTCAGCTCGGCCATTTCCTTGATGTCGGCACCGGCGGCGAAGGCTTTTTTCGAACCGGTGATGACGATGCAACCGATGTTCGCGTCGGCCTCGAACCCGTCGAGGGCCTGGTTCACTTCGCTGACCAGTTGCGCATTCAGGGCGTTCAGCGCCTGCGGACGGTTGAGAGTGATCAGGCCAACGCGACCGTGGGTTTCCAACAAAATCGTTTCGTAATTCATGAGCAGAATCCTTGGTTAAAGATTGCGCGAAATGACCATGCGCTGAATGTCGCTGGTGCCTTCGTAGATCTGGCAGACCCGCACGTCGCGGTAGATGCGCTCCAGCGGGAAGTCGTTGAGATAACCGTAACCGCCCAGGGTCTGCAACGCCATGGAACAGACCTTCTCGGCCATTTCCGAGGCGAACAGTTTGGCCATCGACGCTTCGACCAACGCTGGCTGACCGTTGTCACGCAGGGCGGCGGCATAATGCACCATTTGCCGCGCCACGGCGATCTGCGTGGCCATGTCCGCCAGGCGGAAGGCCACGGCCTGGTGCTCGATGATCGGCTTGCCGAAGGTGTCCCGTTCACGGGCGTAATCACGCGCCGCTTCGAACGCGGCGCGGGCCATGCCCACCGATTGCGACGCAATGCCGACGCGCCCGCCTTCAAGGTTGGCGAGCGCGATCTTGTAGCCCTCGCCCTCCTCGCCCAGACGGTTGGCGACCGGCACCTTCACGTCTTCGAACAGAATCTGGCAGGTGTCGGACGCATGCTGGCCGAGCTTGTCCTCGACCCGCGCGACTGTGTAGCCCGGCGAATCGGTCGGCACGATGAACGCACTGATCCCGCGCTTGCCGGCGCTCGGGTCGGTCACCGCAAACACGATCACGATCCCGGCGTTCTGCCCGGAAGTGATGAACTGTTTGCTGCCGTTGAGGATGTAGTGATCGCCTTCCAGCCGCGCGCGGGTTTTCAGGCTGCTGGCATCGGAACCGGCCTGCGGTTCGGTCAGGGCGAACGCGCCGAGCATCGCGCCGCTGGCCAGCGGCTTGAGGAAGCGCTCGCGCTGATCGTCATTGCCGAACTTGAGGATCGGCACGCAACCCACCGAGTTATGCACGCTCATGATGGTCGAGCAGGCACCGTCGCCAGCGGCGATTTCTTCCAGGGCCATGGCGTAGGCCAGGTAGCCGGTGTCGCAGCCGCCCCATTGTTCCGGCACCAGCATGCCGAAGAAGCCCAGCCCGGCCATTTCACCAATGGCTTCCTTGGGGAAGCGATGTTCGCGATCCCACTCGGCGGCGAACGGCTTCAACCGTTCCTCGGCGAACTGCCGGGCCATGTCGCGGATCTGTTGTTGGTCTTCGTTGGGAATCATGGTGAGTCCTTAAATCCGGGGTACAGCACAAAACCCTGTGGGAGCGGACAAGCCCGCTCCCACAGAGGAAGTCAACATCAATAGAGGCATTCCACGGCCATCGCCGTTGCTTCGCCGCCACCGATGCAGATCGCCGCCACGCCGCGTTTGAGGTTCTTCTGGCGCAGGGTCGCGAGCAAGGTCACCAGAATCCGCGCACCGGACGCGCCGATCGGGTGGCCCAGCGCACAGGCGCCGCCATGCACGTTGAGCTTATCGTGGGGGATTTCCAGGTGTTTCATGGCGGCCATGCCGACCACGGCGAAGGCTTCGTTGACTTCGAACAGATCGACCGAATCCAGCGACCAGTCGGTCTTTTTCAGCAGCTTCTTGATCGCACCGATCGGCGCCACCGGGAACAGGCCCGGGGTGTCGGCAAACGCCGCGTGACCGTGGATCACCGCCAGCGGTTTCAGCCCCTGTTGCTGCGCCTGGGAGCGACGCATCAGCACCAGCGCCGCCGCGCCGTCGGAAATCGAGCTGGAGTTGGCGGCGGTCACCGTGCCGCCCTCGCGGAACGCGGGTTTCAGCGAAGCGATCTTGTCCAGTTTGGCTTTCGGCGGTTGTTCGTCATTGCTGATCAGCACCTGTTCCTTGCCGACCGTCACGGTCAGCGGGACGATCTCGTCCTTGAAACTGCCGTCCTTGATCGCCTGCTGGGCGCGGGTGGTCGAGGCGATGGCAAAGGCATCCTGATCCTCGCGGCTGAAACCGTTGGTTTCGGCGCAATCCTCGGCAAAGGTGCCCATCAGGCGACCCTTGTCGTAGGCATCTTCGAGGCCGTCGAGGAACATCGAATCCAGCACCCGGCCGTGGCCCATGCGGTAACCGCTGCGGGCGCGGTCCAGCAGGTACGGCGCGTTGGACATGCTTTCCATGCCGCCGGAGATCACCACGTCAGCGCTGCCGGCGAGCAGCATGTCGTGGGCGAGGATGGTGGTTTCCATCCCGGAACCGCACATCTTGTTGACGGTGGTGCAACGGGTCGACTTGTCCAGCCCGGCACCCAATGCAGCCTGGCGCGCAGGCGCCTGGCCGAGGCCGGCGGGCAGTACGCAACCGAACAGCACTTCGTCGACCTTGTCGGCGGCGACACCGGCGCGTTCAACCGCAGCCTTGATCGCAGCGGCACCGAGTTGCGGTGCGGTCAGGCTTTTCAATTCACCCTGGAAGCCGCCCATCGGGGTGCGGACGGCGCTGACGATGACAATCGGATCGTTGGCAATGGTCATGGGAAATCCTCCTTACTTGGCGGCCATACGCAAGGCACCGTCGAGACGGATCACCTCGCCGTTGAGCATGCTGTTTTCAATGATATGCCCGACCAGCGCGGCGTACTCGGCTGGTTTGCCCAGGCGCGGCGGGAACGGCACGCCGGCCGCCAGGGAGTCGCGCACTTCCGGGGTCATGCCGGCCATCATCGGCGTTTCGAAAATGCCTGGGGCGATGGTCATCACGCGGATGCCGAAACGCGCCAGTTCACGGGCGGCGGGCAAGGTCAGGCTGGCAATCGCGCCTTTGGAGGCCGAATACGCCGCCTGGCCGATCTGGCCATCGAACGCCGCCACCGAAGCGGTGTTGATGATGACGCCGCGCTCGCCGTCGGCATTGGCTTCGGCTTCGGCAATTGCCGCCGCTGCCAGACGCAGCATGTTGAAGCTGCCGATCAGGTTGACGTTGATCACCTGGCTGAAACTCGCCAGCGCATGGGGGCCGTTCTTGCCGAGGATCTTCTCGCCGCGCACGATGCCGGCGCAGTTGACCAGGCCATTGACGCTGCCGAAGGCCTTGACCGTCGCCTGCACCGCCGCTTCGGCGGCAGCCTCGTTGCTGATGTCCGCCACCACGCTCTGCGCGCCGAGGCGCTGGGCCTGGGCGGCGACGGCCTCGGCGTTCATGTCCACCAGCATCACTTTGCCGCCGGCTTTCACCAGCAATTCAGCGGTGGCCGCACCCAGGCCGGACGCGCCGCCGGTGACGATAAAAACCTTGTTCTCGATCTGCATGACTGTTTCCTTGGATTCAAGCTGAAACGTTGTGCGCCGCAGCCTCTTGAGCCTTGGCGATTTCCTGGTTGCGCAAGATAAAGCGCTGCAATTTGCCGCTCGGGGTCTTGGGCAATTCGCTGACAAATTCGATTTCACGGGGGTACGAATGCGCGGCCAGCCGCTTGCGCACATGCTGGCGCAGCTCTTCGGCCAGCGCCGGTTCGGCGCGGTATTGCGGGTTGAGCACGACGAACGCCTTGACCAGCTCGGTGCGCTCCGGATCGGGCTTGCCGACCACGGCGGCTTCGACCACCGCCGGGTGTTCGATCAGTGCACTTTCCACATCGAACGGACCGACCCGGTAGCCGGAAGTGGTGATCACGTCATCGCTGCGGCCGACGAAGCTGATGCTGCCGTCCGGGTTCCACTCCACGGTGTCGCCGCTCAGGTAATAGTGGCCGACGAACGCTTTGGTCGGCGCACCTGCGTAACCGGCGAACCAGCACATCGGCGACTGGGTGCGGTCAATGGCCAGAATGCCCGGCTGACCGACGCCCAGTTCGTTGTTCTGCTCGTCGAGCACGACGATGCGATGACCCGGAGAAGCGAAACCGGCGGCGCCGAGGTGGATCGGATGGTCAAGGCCATGGTGGTTGCACAACACCATGCCCAACTCGGTCTGGCCATAGTGGTCGTGAATCGCCACGCCGAGATTGTCGGCGAACCAGCGGATCACTTCCGGGTTCAGCGGCTCGCCGGCGCTGCTGACAATCCGCAGCTTGCCCTTGATCGACCTGGCGAATTCATCGCCGACCGCGATCAGCAGACGGTACGCAGTCGGCGAGCCAGTGAGGTTGGTGATGCCATATTTGTTGATCACCCGGCAGGTGCTTTCGAGTGTGAACGGGCCATCGTAGAAGGTGATCGGGTGCCCCATCGACAGCGGGCCGGTGACGCCGAAGTAGATGCCGTAGGCCCAGCCCGGATCGGCGACGTTCCAGAACGCGTCTTCCGGGCGCAGATCCACGGCGTCGCGGGTGTAGCTCTGGAACGCGACGATGGCCTTGAGCGGCACCGACAGGGCTTTCGACGGGCCGGTGGTGCCCGAGGTGAACATCAGCAGGAACGGGTCTTCGCCGCTCAGCAGCAGCGGTTCGCAGACATTGGAATGATTGGGCAACTCGGCCCAGAAACTGAAATCGCCACGGACAATGCCCTGGCCTTTGGCGCCGCCAACGGTAACCACGGTCGGGCAATCGGCGACCTCGCTGAGCTTCGGCCGGTTGACCGCGTCGGTCACCACCACTTTGGCGCCGGAGCTGTTCAGGCGATGCTCGAGGGCCTTGGGGCCGAAGGCGGTAAACAGCGGTTGATACACCGCGCCGATGCGCCAGGTGGCGAACACGGTGATCAGCAATTCGATATTGCGCGGCAGCAGGCCGGCAACCTTGTCGCCCTTCTGCACGCCCTGGGCGAGAAGGAAATTGGCGAAACGCGCGGCTTTGTCTTGCAGGTCGCTGAAGGTGTACGTGGCGCTGGAGCCATCGCGCCCTTCCCAGAACAGCGCGATGCGCCCCGGCAAAGCGTGCCGGTCGCAGCATTCGACACAGGCGTTGAGCGCTTCGAGCGTGCCGCTGAGCGCCGCGTGGACGGTGTGCTGATAGTTGAACTGTTCGATGGCAGACAAGTAATCGCGCATTGCCAGAATCCCTCTGTGTTTTTTATTAGGTTGGGGAACCGTGAATAACAGAGGAATACTCGCGCCGCCCGGGGTGCGGGGCAATGGTCAAAGCCATCAAGATGGATGACTGGTTTGGCCAAGACTCGGGATATGACGGGTGGTCAGGACGCCTCGTTGAGAATCAGGCTGCGGTAATGCCCCGGATTGGACCCCGACCACTTGCGAAACGCCTTGTAGAACGAACTCGCATCGGCAAATCCCAGGCGAGTGGCGATCTCGGTGAAACTGATCGACGGCTCCGCCAGCCAGGTGATCGCCAGCTCCTTGCGCACGCTGTCCTTGAGGCCCTGGTAGGTCTGGCCCTCCTCCGCCAGCCGGCGGCGCAGGGTCGAGGCCGACATGCACAACTGCTGGGCCAGAGGTTCGGTTTCCGGCCACTGATCGGCGGGCAATTGCCGCAGATCCTGCTTGATCCGGCTGGCCAGGCTTTGCGGGTCGCGGTATTTCACCAGAATGTTCGCGGGGGCGTGGGCGAGGAAGCGTTTCAATTCCTCGGCGCTGCGCTTGAGCGGCAGGTCCAGCACATCGGCGGCGAAGATCATCCGCGTGCGCGGGCGGTCGAAACGCAGGTTTTCCGAGAACATCACCCGGTAATCGGCGCTGAAGTCCGGTGCCGGGCAGCGCAATTCGATGGCGAGGATCGGAATCCGTCGCCCGGCCAGCCAGCACGCGACGCCGTGGACGATCATCCAGTAGGTGAAATAGGTGAAGGCCCGGCGCGGCTGCGGATCGTCTTCCAGCAGGACAATTTCCGCCAGGCTTTGCTGATGCACCAGTTGTGCGGGCATCCGTTCGAGCATCAGCGACAGGAAATTGAGCCCGGTGTCCAGACCGGCCGCCAGCGTCGGCTGGGCCATGGCGCTGCGACAGAGGAACGCCAGACTGCCGGACTTGAGCTTGCGCGGGTCCATGCCAAAGAACTCGTCATCGCCACGCCGGGCCAGCAAGCGCCACAACCGCGCGTATTGACTGGCCGGAACCCGGGCGTCGTCGGTCTGCAACAGCGCCGGCTCGATGCCGACCTTGCTCAGGACTTCATCCGTGGCCACGCCCGGCGCGCAACTCTGCAACAGCGCTTCACGCACCAGTTGAATGGCGATGGTGTCTTTTTCCGACATGGAACGGGGCAAATCCTGTGCTTGTGCGAATGGCAGGCATCTTAACGCAGCCGCTCAAAATCAACACAAAACCCTGTCGGAGCGGGTTGGCATCACGGCCCTCCCGCAGATTCGGCCCCGTCTGAGAATCATTGATATTCAGGGTTGTTCAGCTACGGTTCAGGTACATGTCAATGAATGTCATGTGAGAATGAAAGTCATTATGTTACAACTTGTAACCTCTTCGATTGACTTGATGGATGCCGAATGCTCGTTCCCTTTTTGATCATGCTGCGTGAAGGCATTGAAGCCGCGCTGATCGTTGGCATTATCGCCAGCTACTTGCAACAGACCGGTCGCGGCCAGTGGATGCCGGCCGTGTGGATTGGCGTGTTTCTCGCCGCAGCCCTGGCATTGCTGGTGGGCGGTGGCCTGGAACTGGTCAGCGCCGAGTTCCCGCAGAAGCAGCAAGAGCTGTTCGAGGGTGTGGTCGGGCTGGTGGCCGTGGGCATTCTCAGTTCCATGGTGTTCTGGATGCGCAAGGTCGCGCGGTCGATCAAACATTCGCTGCAAGCCTCTCTCGATCATGCGCTGACCGCGTCCAGACACCAGGTCATCGCACTGATCGCCATGGTGTTTTTCGCCGTCGCCCGGGAGGGCCTGGAAACCGTGTTCTTCCTGCTCGCGGTGTTCCAGCAGAGCGAAGGCCCGGCCGCGCCCATCGGTGCCCTGCTCGGCCTGATCCTGGCAATCATCGTCGGCTTCCTGATCTACACCGGCAGCATGCGCCTGAACCTCTCGGCGTTCTTCCGCTGGACCGGGCTGTTCATTCTGGTGGTGGCCGCCGGGATTCTCGCCAATTCGGTGCAGGCCCTGCATGAAGCCGGGGTGTGGAATCACCTGCAAACCGTGCTCTTCGACTTCAGCGCGACGCTGCCGATGGATGGCCCGCTGGGCTCGGTGCTGGCCGGCATGTTCGGTTACCAGGATGCGCCGACCGTCAGCACCCTCGGTGCCTACCTGATTTATCTGCTGGTGGCGCTGGTGATGTTTTTCCTCCCGGCTCCCGCGCCCAAACCCGCTGCGCAATCTTCCGTTTCCAACCAGTAAGGGCATTCATGTCAAAGCCTACGTCTCCCCAGGCCTCCCCTCCCCGCGCCTTGCGCTGGGCGGTGGCCGGTTCGGTGGTGGTGATGATCGCCGCCGGAGGCCTGTTCTACTACGCCTCGAAAATGGCCGCCGCCAAGCGTCAGCACAATCGCGACGAAGTGGTGGTCAACATTCACGACCACAGCTGTGAACCCAACGCCCTGACGGTGCCGGCCGGCCGCGCCAGTTTCCGCATCGTCAACCGCTCCGACCGCGCCGTGGAATGGGAAATCCTCGATGGCGTGCTGGTGATCGAAGAACGCGAGAACATCGCGCCGGGCCTCAGCCAAGTGATCAACGCCAACCTGCAACCCGGCGACTACGCGATCACCTGCGGCCTGTTGAGCAACCCGCGCGGCACCCTGCATGTGACGCCGACCGCCGCTTCGGATGCCGCCGCCAAGGCCAAGCCGTCGATGGTCGCGTTTGTCGGGCCGTTGTCGGAATTCCGCGTGTACCTCGCCAGCCAGGGCAGCGCGCTGATCAAAGCCGTGACGGCACTGAACCAGGCCATCGCCAGCGGCGACCTGGCCCAGGCCCAGGCGCTGTACCTGCCGGCCCGCGCCGCCTACCAGCGCCTGGCCCCGGCCGCACAACGCCTGGGCGAACTGGACAACGGCATCAATGCCCGCGCCGATTACTTCGAAAAGCGCGAGCAGGACCCGGGCTTCGTCGGCTTCCATCGCCTCGAATACGCGCTGTTCCAGCAACGCAATCTCGAGGGGTTAGCCCCGGTTGCCCAGCGTTTGCTCGACGATGTCACCTCGCTCAAACAGCAACTGCTGGCCCAATCGCTGCCGCCGGAGCAACTGGTGAGCATCGTGGTGCGCAATCTCAACACCCTGGCCGACGTGCGCGCCGCCAGCGGTGAAGAGGAACGCTACAGCCACAGCGACCTCAACGGTTTTGCGGCCAACCAGCAGACCGCGCACAAGGTCGTCGACCTGTTGCGTCCGCTGCTGAGCAAATCCGCCGCCGAGCTGCTGCCGAAGATCGACCGTGCACTGGCAGATTTCGACACCACGCTCAACGGCTTCAAGGTCAAGGACGGCTACGCCAGTTACGACACCGTCAACGGTGAGCAACGCAAACAGATCGCCGACAAGGCCCAGGCCCTGGCCGACGCCCTCGATGCCATTGATCCCGCCCTCGGCCTCTCCGGCCTGTAAGCAGAAGACGAATAGCAATGAATGACTCCGAAAACCTCAACCTGCAACGCCGCCGTGTACTGATGGGCATGGGCGCCGCCGGTGTCGCACTGGCCGGCTCCGCGCTGAGCTGCCCTGCCATGGCCGCCGCGCCCGCGCAAGTCACCGAAGCGCCGAGCAGCGACAAGACCGAAGATCGCCACGATTTCCATGGCACCCACCAGACCGGCATCGTCACCCCACGCCCGGCGTCCGGCATGCTGGTGTCGTTCGATGTGCTGGCCACTGACCGCGAAGACCTCGAGCGGCTGTTCCGCACCCTCAACGAGCGCATCGCCTTCCTGATGAAGGGCGGCCCGGTGGCACAGATCGATCCCAAGTTGCCGCCAGTCGATTCCGGCATCCTCGGCCCGGTGGTGACACCGGACAACCTGACCATCACCGTGTCCGTGGGGGAGTCGCTGTTCGACGAGCGTTTCGGCCTCGCCGCCGCCAAGCCCAAGCGGCTGATCCGCATGGTCGGTTTCCCCAACGATGCGCTGGAAGCCGATTGCTGCCACGGCGACCTGAGCCTGCAATTTTGCTCGAACACCGCCGACACCAACATCCACGCCCTGCGTGACATCGTGAAGAACCTGCCGGACCTGCTGCTGGTGCGCTGGAAACAGGAAGGCAGCGTACCGCCGCAAGCCCCGGCCAAACCGGGGGTGCCGGCGCAATCGGCGCGCAACTTCCTCGGTTTCCGCGACGGCTCGGCCAACCCCGACTCCAACGACGGCAAGGCCATGGATCGCATCGTCTGGGTACAACCGGGCAGCGACGAGCCGGCCTGGGCCGCCCACGGCAGCTATCAGGCGGTGCGGATCATCCGCAACTTCGTCGAGCGCTGGGACCGCACGCCGCTGCAAGAGCAGGAAAGCATCCTCGGCCGGGTCAAGGCCACCGGCGCGCCCATGGGCGGCCAGCATGAAACCGAAGTCCCGGACTACAGCAAGGACCCGGAAGGCAAGCTGACCAAGCTCGATGCGCACATCCGCCTGGCCAATCCGCGCACCGCCGCGACCCAGGCGAACCTGATCCTGCGCCGGCCGTTCAACTACTCCAACGGGGTGAACAAGAACGGCCAGCTCGACATGGGCCTGCTGTTCATCTGCTACCAGGCCGACCTGGAAAAAGGCTTCATCACCGTGCAGACCCGCCTCAACGGTGAGCCGCTGGAGGAATACCTCAAGCCGGTCGGCGGCGGCTATTTCTTCACCCTGCCGGGTGTCACGGGCGATCAGGACTTCATCGGTCGCTCGCTGCTCAATGCCACACAACCAAAAACAACTGCATAACAATCGCCACAGGAGCCGCCTCATGAAAAAGACGCCACTCGCGTTATTGCTGACCCTCGGTTTGCTCAACACCCCGCTGTCGGTGTTCGCCGCGACCGCGCCACTGGACCTCGTCGGGCCGGTTTCGGACTACAAGATCTACGTCACCGAGCAACTGGATGAGCTCGCCAGCCACACCCAGCAATTCACCGACGCCGTGAAGAAAGGCGACCTGGCGACCGCGCAGAAGCTCTACGCGCCGACCCGCGTCTACTACGAGTCGATCGAGCCGATCGCCGAGCTGTTCAGCGACCTTGACGCGTCGATCGACTCCCGGGTCGACGACCACGAAAAAGGCGTGAAAGCCGAAGACTTCACCGGCTTCCACCGCATCGAATATTCGCTGTTCTCCGAGAAAACCACGCAAGGCCTCGACGCGCTGGCCGATGGCCTGGACAAAGACGTCAAGGACCTGCAAACCCGCGTGGCCGGCCTGACCTTCCCGCCAGAGAAAGTCGTGGGCGGCGCCGCTGCGCTGCTGGAAGAAGTCGCCGCCACCAAGATCTCCGGTGAGGAAGACCGCTACAGCCACACCGACCTGTATGACTTCCAGGGCAACATCGACGGCGCGAAGAAAATCGTCGACCTGTTCCGTCCGCAGATCGAGAAGCAAGACAAGGCGTTTGTCGCGAAAGTCGACAAGAACTTCGCCACCGTCGACAAGATCCTCGCCAAGTACAAGACCAAGGACGGTGGTTTCGAGACCTATGACAAGGTCAAGGACAACGACCGCAAGGCGCTGGTCGGGCCGGTCAATACCCTGGCTGAAGACCTGTCCACATTGCGTGGCAAACTGGGTCTGAACTGAGTTTTATAGCGTCTGGTTGACCCCTTCGCGAGCAAGCCCGCTTCTACACTGTAGAAGCGGGCTTGCTCGCGAAGGCATTTGAAGATCCCGAATCCTTACAGAATCCGGTAGAGCAACCGCTCGATCCGCACCCGACTCACCCGCTTGAGAAACTTGGCTACGCCTGCCGGGTAATTGGGCAGCGTTTCCAGGTCCTGGAAATGCTTGATCCGTGCGGTGTGTTCAAAGATGTTTTCCAGCTCCAGGCGTCGCGGTTCCAGCCACTCTCCTTTCGGGTCATCGATCAACAGCGCGTTTTCCAGATCCAGGCGGAACGCCCGTGGATTGAGGTTGTTGCCGGTCAGCAAGGTGTAACGCTGATCGACCCACATGCCCTTGAGGTGATAGCTGTTGTCGCCCTCACGCCACAGGTGCAGGTTCAACTGGCCGCTGTCGATATTGCGCTGATGGCGCTTGGCGAAACGGCGCAGGCTGATTTCGTACAGGTACGGCAACGCGGCGATCACCTTGAACGGCTCGCTGGGCGGAATGAAGAAGTCGTTGGCGGTCTTGTCGCCGACCACGATGTCGATCTTCACCCCACGGGCCAGCGCCCGGTTGATCTCGCGGATGATCCCCAACGGCAGGTTGAAATACGGCGTGCAGATGGTCAGTTGCTTCTGCGCACTGGCGATCAACTCCAGAATCACCCGGTTCAACGGATTGTTCTTGCCCACGCCCAGCAAGGGACTGACCGACAGACCGCTATGGTCGACGCTGCCGGCGGTGGTGTCGTAAGCCGCGTGTTTGAGCCGGCTGCGCAGATCGCCGATGTCGTTGCGCAGGCTGCGGGTGGTCGGCAGGTTCGGCAGGTCGAGGCGATGCACAGCCTTGGACTCGATCAGACCGTGCTTGACCAGGTGATGCATCGAGTCCGCCAGTTCATGGCTGTGCAAGACGTGATAACGGTCGAAGCGGTACTTGTCGAACTTGTGCAGGTAGACGTTGTTCAGGCTCGCGCCGCTGTACACCACGCAATCGTCAATCACGAAACCCTTCAGGTGCAGCACGCCGAACAGCTCGCGGGTCTGCACCGGCACGCCATACACCGGCACTTCGCTCTGATGGGTACGGGTCATTTCCTGATACCAGGCGGCATTGCCCGGCTGCTTGCCGGCACCGATCAGCCCGCGCTGGGCACGCAGCCAGTCGACCACCACCGCGATTTCAAGCTCCGGGCGCTTGAGTTTGGCGGCGTGCAAGGCATCGAGGATTTCCTGACCGGCCTCATCGTTTTGCAGATAAAGCGCGACGAGGTAGATGCGCTGGGTCGCCTGGGCGATTTTCTCCAGCAGGCAACGACGGAACTCGGCGGCGCCGGACAAAATGGTCACGGCCTCGGCGGTCAGCGGAAAGCTGCGCAGTTTGGGCAGCAGGGAGCGTTTGAAAAGCAACGGCATAGGGCTCGCAATGGGTCGAATCCGAAGAGTCCGAGAGCTTACACCATCAACCCGTTCGGGTCTTGTGAGTGTCTGTAATGTCGCCTTCGCGGGCGTGTCCGTCACCCCGGCAAAACACATTCCGGATGGGCAAGCGGGCTCGTCCGCGAATGCTTTTTCGCAGGCCAATAAAATCTCCACTTGACCAAGGAGAACGATCGTTCTACCGTTCGCCACATGAACGAAATCACAAGCAACGACTCGACCCGCGACATCATTCTGGATGTCACCGAAAAGTTGATCTACAAGAGTGGCATCGCCGCCACTGGCATGGATCTTCTGGTGAAAACCGCCGGTGTCTCCCGAAAAAGCATTTACCGCTACTTCGCCAGCAAGGAGGAGCTGACCGTCGCCGCCCTGCAACGCCGCGACATCCGCTGGATGCACTGGTATCGAAGCGCGGTCGATCAGGCCGAAACCCCGGCCGACCGGCTGCTCAACCTGTTTACCGTGCTCAAGGGCTGGTTCGCCTCGGAAGGCTTCCGGGGCTGCGCCTTCATCAACACCAGCGGCGAAACCGGGGATCCACAGGACCCGGTACGGCTGGTCGCCAAAGACCACAAACAAAAGCTGCTCGACTACGTGTGCGAGCTGTGTACCGAACATGGTGCCGAGGACCCGCAACTGTTGGCCAAACAGCTGCTGATTCTGATTGACGGTGCCATTACCGTAGCGCTTGTGATGGGTGATCACAGTGCCGCCGATAATGCGCAATGCATGGCGCGAAAGTTATTGGACCTGTAACGCCTTAATAAGCCTGACAAGTTGTTAAATCGTTAATTTGACCGGGAGACAAATATGTCTACTGCAGCCGAAGTTCGTCCGCCATTACCGCCCTTCAACCGTGAATCGGCCATTGAAAAAGTTCGCCTGGCCGAAGATGGCTGGAACTCTCGCGATCCGCAGCGCGTGTCATTGGCCTATACCCTGGACACTAAATGGCGCAATCGCGCCGAATTCGCCAACAACCGCGAAGAAGCCAAGGCGTTCTTGACCCGCAAATGGGCCAAGGAACTGGATTACCGCCTGATCAAGGAACTCTGGGCCTACTCCGATACGCGCATCGCCGTGCGTTATGCCTATGAATGGCACGACGACTCGGGCAACTGGTTCCGTTCCTACGGCAACGAAAACTGGGAATTCGATGAAAACGGCCTGATGTTCCAGCGTTACGCCTGCATCAACGACATGCCGATCAAGGAAAGCGAACGCAAGTTCCACTGGCCGCTGGGCCGGCGTCCGGACGATCATCCGGGGCTGTCTGACCTGGGTCTGTAATCTGCCTTGACTCAGTACTGATCGTGCCCTCGCCCTGCGAGGGCACGATCACGCCCGGCTTGCCCGCGAAGGCATCAGACGGGTCGCAGCAACATCTGGAAATGAGTAACATGGCTGCCCTCTCCCGCAGCCCCGCGCTGCGCCCTGCCGAAATAAGCCGATTCCATGCCTTTCGAACTCAGCGTTGACCTCACCACCCTGGCCATTCTGGCCGCTGTTGCTTTCCTTGCCGGATTCATCGACGCCATCGCCGGCGGCGGCGGACTGTTGACCACCCCGGCACTGCTCACCGCCGGCCTGCCGCCACATCTGGTGCTGGGCACCAACAAACTCAGTTCGACCTTCGGTTCGGCCACCGCCAGTTTCACCTTCTACCGTCGCAAGCTGTTCCACCCTCGGCAGTGGACACACGCCATCGTCGGTACATTGGTCGGCGCCCTGAGCGGCGCCATCGTCGCCCACTACCTGCCAGCGGAATGGCTGAACAAGATGCTGCCGGTGATCGTGTTCGCCTGCGGTGTGTACCTGCTGTTTGGCGGGACGCCGAAAGCGCCACTGGACAGCGACGCGCCAATCAAGAAGAAGTGGCAATCGACTCAGGGCTTCAGCCTCGGCTTCTATGACGGTGTCGCCGGCCCAGGTACGGGCGCGTTCTGGACCGTCAGCAGCCTGCTGCTCTACCCGATCGACCTGGTCAAGGCCAGCGGTGTGGCGCGCAGCATGAACTTCGTCAGCAACATCGCGGCGCTGTCGGTGTTCGTGTTTTCCGGGCAGGTGGACTGGATCATCGGCCTGGCCATGGGCCTGTCGGTGATGGTCGGCGCGTTCTTCGGCGCGCGCACCGCGATCAGCGGCGGCGCCAAGTTCATTCGTCCGGTGTTCATCACCGTGGTGCTGGGATTGACCGTGCGTCTAGCCTGGCAGCACTGGTTCAGCGTGGCCTAAGCGCCGCGCCACGTAGACGTCGATCAGATAACGGGCAATCGAGCGTGACGCCGGCAACGGCGGCAGCTCGTGCACGTTGAACCACTGGGCGTCTTCGATCTCGTCTTCCTGACAGACAATCTCGCCCCCGGCATATTCGGCATGGAAACCCAGCATCATCGAATGCGGGAACGGCCAGCACTGGCTACCCATGTACTGGATGTTCTGCACCTCGATGCTGACTTCCTCGCGCACTTCGCGGATCAGGCAATCCTCGGCCGACTCCCCCGGCTCGGCGAAACCGGCCAGAGTGCTGTAGACCCCGCTGACAAAACGCGGGGAACGCGCCAGCAGCACTTCGTCGCCTCGGGTCACCAGCACGATCATGCTCGGCGAAATCCGTGGATAACTGCGCAGATCGCAGGGCTGGCAATACATCGCCCGCTCCCGTGGCACCTGGGTCATGGCCTGACCGCAATTGCCGCAGAACCGGTGCTCCCGCGCCCATGTGCCAATCTGCGCGGCATACCCCAGAACCTTGTAGACGGTGTGATCGCCTTCGAGCATGAACGCGCGCAGGCCTTTCCAGTTGCAACCCGGCACCTCGCTGTGACTGCGCAGCTCCAGCAGATACACCGGCTCGCCGTCGAGATGGCCGATGCCATGCTCGGCGAGGATCGACAAGTCCTGACGCTTGAGCCATTCCCGGGGGAACAGCGCGCCGTTGTCATCGAACAGAAAACCTTCGGGGCTGCGCGCCACGGCCCAGCCGCCCGGTTGATCAGTGTCCAGTACTGCAGTGGTCCAGCGAGATGTCATGGTTTCTCAATCCAGAAATTCGGGTTTCTGTTTGCTCATGTGGGCAGCGATTGCCACGCGCAAGTCGGTGGATTGCAGCATGGCGGCGTTCCAGGTGGCAACGTACTCCAGACCGTCGTCGATACGATGGTCACGCATGTAGCTGATCATTTCCTTGGTGCCGGTGACCGCGATCGGCGACTTGCCGGCGATGTCCCGGGCGATGTCCATCACGCCTTCGAGCAGGCTGTCCTTGTCGCTGTAGACGCGATTGACCAGGCCGATGCTGCGCGCCTCTTCGGCACCAAAGGTGCGACCGGTGTAGGCCAGCTCACGCAGCATGCCGTCACCGATGATCCGTGGCAACCGTTGCAGGGTGCCGACGTCGGCGGCCATGCCGATATCGATTTCCTTGATCGAGAATTGTGCGTCGTCGGCGGCGTAACGCATGTCGCAGGCGGCGATCAGGTCGATGGCGCCGCCCAGGCAGTAACCCTGGATCGCCGCCAGCACTGGCTTGCGGCAATTGTCGACCGCATTGAACGAGGCTTGCAGGGTCAGGATCTTGCGCCGCAGCAGGCGCGCGTTGCGCCCGACGTCTTTGCCCAGCTCATTGGCGACGCCGGCCAGCATCATCAGGTCGATGCCGGAGGAAAAGTGTTTGCCGGCACCGCTGAGTACCACCACCCGCACTTCATCGGTGTCTTCGATCCACTGGAACACCTCGACAATTTCACTCCAGAACGCGGCGTTCATCGAGTTGATCTTTTCCGGGCGATTGATCTGCACATGGGCGATGTTGTCGGCCAGTTCGACGCTGAAGGCGGTGTATTGAGTCATGGCAGAAATCCTTTACCGGGCTGAAAATGAGGCCCGAACTATAACAAGGCAACGTGGCGGCGGTTCGGCCAAAGACAGGACTCATCCGCCCCGCTGAAGGTGTGGAACTAACCGCCCTTCACCACTACAAACGCCGCTGTCTCGTAAGGCACCGTGACCACGTCCCTGCCCTGCAACTCCGGCTCTTCGGCAATCAGCCCGCGAATCTGCTCGTCGATCTTTGCCCGCTGCGCCTGAGGCAGCGCCGCGATGAAACTGGTGGAGCGTACCCGATTGAAAATCACATCCTCCGGCGAGCCGGTGTGCCCATGGTGAAACTGCTGCACCTGCAACGCGCCGAACGCCGGATGCGGAAACGCCTTGCGCCACGCCCCGGTGTAATAACGCGGCGTATCGCCTTCCAGTGCATTGACGATGGCGTCGAGCTTCGGCACCCAACTGACCTGGGTGTCACGCAGGTTCCAGATCAGCCCGAGCTTGCCACCGGGCTTGAGCACCCGGGCAATCTCGTCCAGTGCCTCGCGACTGGCGAACCAATGGAAGGCCTGGGCACAGACCACTGCGTCTACCGAGGCGTCCGGCAACGGCAGATCGCTTGCCGTGCCGCTTACCGCCAGCACATCCGGCCAGGTGTCGGCGAGTTTTTCCAGCATCTGCGCGACCGGTTCCACGGCGATCACCTGCGCGCCGGTCGCCACCAGCCGTCCGGTGAACTTGCCGGTTCCGGCGCCAAGATCGATCACGGTTTTATGCCCGTCCAGCCCGAGCGTGCGGGTAAGCCATTCGCTGACCTGGGGTGGATAGTCCGGCCGTCCCTTGATGTAGGTATCGGCGGCGGTTTTGTAGCCAGTGGCGGCTGAATGATGAACCTGATCTTTCATGGCAGAACTCCGGATCGACGACGGACGCCAACGAGCATAGCCCTCGAATTTGAGCTTTCCTTGAACGGCGACTGACAAAGCAATGAATAAATTTTCACGCTGAGGTGTTCAAAGTAAAACGTAACCCACTGTGGAGCCTTGCCCATGACTATCCGTTCCGTTATGTTCGCCGCCCCGTTGCTGATGGCCGCGGTTTTGACCAGTCCGCTGGCCTTCGCTCATGGCGATGAAGACGAGCCGGTACAGAAACCCAGCTGCCCCAAGGGCCAGGTTTATGACAGCAAGACGCAGAAATGCGTGATGCAGACCAGCAGCCTGGTCCCGGATGCCGACCGCACCGACTATGCCTATCGTCTGGCGAAGGACGGTCGCTACGAAGAGGCCTTGGCATTGCTTGATACCCTCAAGCAGCCGAATACCGCCAAGGCCTTGAACTATCGCGGTTACGCCACACGCAAACTGGGCCGGACCGACGAAGGCATCGGCTATTACCTGCAATCGGTGAAGCTCGATCCGCACTACGCGCAAGTGCGCGAATACCTGGGTGAAGCCTATGTGATCAAGGGACGTGTCGACCTCGCGCAGGAACAGTTGCAGCAAATCAAGTCGATCTGCGGCACCAACTGCGAGGAATACCGGGACCTGGCCGAAGCCATCGACGACTCATCGAAAACCTGAAACGAACACAAGCGGTGACCATCATTTTCAGCGATCAGGCCTTCAGGGCCGAACTCGGGCAGCACCTGGCGCGCCTTTGGCGCTACGGCCTGCTGCTGTCGCGCAACAAGCATGTGGCCGAAGATCTGGTGCAGGCCACTTGCGTGCGCGCGCTGGAACGCGCGAACCAGTACGTGGCCGGGACGCGCATGGATCGCTGGCTGCTGAGCATCCTGCATTCGATCTGGCTCAACGAAGTGCGCGCCCGCCGGGTGCGCCAGGGCCAGGGCGTCAGCGATGCCGACGGGCAACTGGCGTTCGACGGTGAATACGCGGCCCAGACCCACGTCATGGCCGCGCAGGTCATCCGCCGCGTCGATGCCTTGCCCGAAGCCCAGCGCGAAACGGTTTATCTGGCCTACGTCGAAGGTTTTTCCTACCGCGAAGTCGCCGACATCCTGCAAGTGCCGATCGGCACGGTGATGAGTCGCCTGGCCACCGCACGCCTGAAACTGGCCGAGTACCCGCCGCTGCAAGCGGTGCCGAAAACCACCGGAGGAGACCGGCCATGAACACGCCTTCGGACGAACTGCTGGTGGCGTACCTGGACGGTGAAATCGACCGCGAACAACGCACCCTGCTCGACAGCGCCATCGCCGACGACCCGTTGCTCAGCCTACGCGTGCAATGGCTGAGCCGCAGCAACCTGCCCTTCAAAAACGCCTACAACGAACTGGCGCTGCAAGCACCGCTGGATCGCCTGCAAGCCCGGCTCGACGCCGCGCCCTCGCCGGCCCGACCCGGTTTCAGTCGGCGCTGGTTCATCGGCGCCGCCGCTGCGGGCCTGCTGGCCGTTGGCGTGACAGCCGACCGCTTGTTCCTTGCCTGGCAGAGCGGGCAATCGCACAACTGGCGCGGGTTGGTCGGCGACTACATGGCACTGTACGTGCCGCAAACCCTCGATCATTTGCCGACCGACGAAGCGTCGCAACGGGCGCAGTTGCGCACCGTCGATGCGCGGCTGGGGCTGAATCTGTCGACGGCCACGCTCAAATTACCCGGCGCCGAGCTGAAACGCTCGCAAATGCTCGAGTACGACGGCGTGCCCATCGCCCAGATGACCTTCCTTGATGCCCGGCACGGGGCGCTGGCGCTGTGCGTCACACGCTCGAACAAAGGCAGCCAGCCACTGGCCCACGAACGCCGGCATGACATGAACGTGGTGTACTGGAGCGAACGCGAACACGCCTGGATGCTGATCGGCCATAACCCGCCGGCGCAGCTGGAAGAGCTGGCGCAACTGTTGCGTGAGCGGTTGAACGCCTGAGAAAAGCTATGCTTGGCCAGTGATTACCCAACGAGGAACCCTGATGCAGATTTCAACCCGCGCGGCGCTGCTGGTCATCGACGTGCAGAACGACTTCACCCCCGGCGGCCAACTGGCGGTGCCCGAGGGCGATCTGATCATCCCGTTGATCAACCGACTGAGTGGCCTGTTCAAGCAAGTCATCATCACCCAGGACTGGCACCCGGCCGGACATGCGTCGTTCGCTTCCAGTCATCCGGGGCGCAAACCCTACGATGTGATTCAGTTGCCCTACGGCGAACAGACCCTGTGGCCGGATCATTGCGTACAAGCCACGCCCGGCGCCGGGTTTCACCCTGCGCTGCAACTGCCCCACGCGCAACTGGTGATCCGCAAGGGCTGCAACCCTGACATCGACAGCTATTCGGCGTTTCTGGAAGCCGACCGCGCCACGCCCACGGGGCTGACCGGATACCTCAAGGAGCGCGGCATCGACACACTGTATATGGTCGGCCTGGCGCTGGACTTCTGCGTGATGTTTTCCGCGCTGGATGCGCGGGCGGCGGGATTCAATGCGTTTGTGGTGACCGATGCCTGCCGGGCGATCGACCTGAATGGCTCGCTGGCGGTGGCGATCGAACGGATGCAGACGGCCGGGGTTGGCTTGATCCGGTCGAGCGAACTGATCTGACCCTTCAAGGCTGAGATCGCAGCCCCTCACTCTGGCCCTCTCCCAAGGGAGAGGGAACTGATTGGGGGATGTTCGAGAAATCCGCCGTCCTGAAAATACGTCGCCGAATCCAGAATCGGCGACGTCCTCAAACCGGCGTCGGCAGCCACAACCGGAACCGTGCCCCACCCAGCGGAGAACTCTCGACAGTCAGCGTCCCGCCCTGCGCTTCCAGCGCCCGCCGGCTGATCGCCAGCCCCAGTCCAAATCCGCCCGTGGCCCGGTCGCGACTGCGATCCAGGCGATAGAACGGTTCGAAAATCCGGTCCCGCTCATCCTCCGGAATACCGATGCCGTCATCGTCGACCCAGATTTCACAGCCCTTCGGGCACACCTGCACGCCGATCTGAATGCGCTTTTCGCAATAACGCATGGCGTTGCGCAGCAGGTTCTGGATGGCCCGCGCGGTCAGGCGCGGATCGAGGGTGAAACGTTCCAACTGCCCGTGCAGCAGCACATCGATAACGATTTCCGGCGACTCCAGCGACTCATCGACGCTGCCCAGAATGCTGTCGATGAACTCGTCCAGCGACACCTCGACCTGTTCCGGCAACCGCGATGGATTCTGCAAGCGGCTGAACGACAACAATTCCAGCACCAGCTCATCCAGTTCACGAATGTGCGCCACCAGCCCTTGCAGGCGTTCGCGACTGGTGGCCGGCAGGTCATCGGACAGCGCCAGCGCCAGGCCGAAATCCAGCCGGGTCAGCGGCGTGCGCAACTCGTGGGACACGGCGTTGAGCAGGTCGCGCTGTTGATTGAGCAGGTTTTCGATATCGCCCGCCATGGTGTCGAACACGTTGGCCAGACTGCCGATGTTCGAACTCTGGGCGATTTGCGTACGCTCGCTGAGATGGCCCTTGCCGAAACGCTCGGCCGTGCCTTTGAGGCGTTCCAGATCGCGCCAGTGCGGACGCAACCACAACAGCAGACACGCGAGCAGCGCCGCGCCGACCAGCACGTTGATGCTCCAGTACAGCAGACTCACGTCCATCGGGTCCGGCGGCACCACCATCTGCACTGCTGTTTCGCTGTTCAGCGGCGTCACCGCCAGGGTACGCCAGCCCCAGTCGCCGATGCGCACCACGTTTTCGCCACGGCGCAGACGTTCGCGCTCGGGCTCGGTGAATTCGGCATCTTCGATTTTCGCCAGGATGATATGCAACGGCTGGAAATCCTTGTCCATCGACGCCGCCAGCGCCGGCCATTGTTCCTGCGGCACGGCGCGAAACTGCTTGGTGATCAGCGATTGCAGGCCACGGGAGTAATCCAGGTTGTAGGTGACGAAGCGCTCGCGAAAGCCCATCACCACCAGATCTGGCACCAGGTACATCGCTGCGCTATAGGAGACGATCGTCACCAGATACAGGCGAAAAAGGATTCTGAACATCAGCTCAGCATTCCCACTCGGAACGGCTGAACAGGTAACCCTTGCCCCACACGGTCTTGATCTTGCGCGCCTCGCCGGCATGGTCGTCGAACTTGCGCCGCAGCTTGGAAATCGCCACGTCCACCGAGCGATCGGTGCCGTTGAACTCGATGCCACGCAGGCGTTGCAGGATCTGGTCGCGGCTCAGCACTTCACCGGCATGCCGGGCCAGCACCACCAGCAGGTTGTATTCGCCGCTGGACAACTCCACCGGTTGCCCGCGCCAGGTGACCGTGCGCTCGGACAGGTCGATGCACAGGTTGCCCATCAGAATCTGGTCGTTGGCGGTCTGTGGTTCGCCGAGGCTGCTGCGCCGCAGCAAGGTGCGCACCCGGGCCAGCAGCACACGCGGCTCGCAGGGTTTGGTGACGTAGTCGTCGGCGCCCATTTCCAGGCCCAGCACCTGATCGTGGCTGTCGTCGCGGGCGGTGAGCATCAGGATCGGCAGCGTTGCCGAATCGGCGCGCAGCAGGCGACAGACCTGCAAGCCGTCGAGGCCCGGCAGCATCAGGTCGAGAATCACCAGATCCGGCGGATTGAGTCGCGCCCGCTCGCGCACATGATCGCCTCGACCAATCACGCAGACGGAGTAACCGTTGCGCTCCAGATAGCTGGAAATCAGTTCGGCGAGTGCCGTGTCGTCTTCGACCAGGAGAATATTGGGCATCGGGGGGTGTTCCAGAAAGTGCTGTGGCGACTGATCGGCCGCCTTCGCGGGCAAGCCCGCTCCCACGTACTCACCAGAACCCTGTGGGAGCGGGCTTGCCCGCGAAAGCGCTATCTGTGTCGCAATAAATTTCGATGCATAAAGGATATACGGCCTCACCCGTCCATGAGTAAAACCCTTACACAATTTCACACAGCAGCTACAAAGCTTCACCGCTACCCTCGGCGTCTGTCCGTAGGATACGGACATCAATATCGGGGGTTGTACATGTCGAAGAATCTGCTGGCCGGGCTCGGTCTGTTCACATTGGCGCTGACGCTCGGCGGCTGTGGCTCGTCCTCGGATACCGAGGAGCAGGCACCGCCGGCCACCGTGCGGATCGAGACCCTGCAAGCCCAGCCCCTGGCGATCAGCAGCGAACTGAGCGGACGCATCGCCGCCCCACGGATCGCCGAGGTTCGTGCACGGGTGGCGGGTGTCGTGCTGCAACGCACCTACCGCGAAGGCAGCGACGTGAAAAAGGGCGATGTGCTGTTCCGCATCGATCCGGCCCCCTTCAAGGCAGACCTGGACAGCGCCGAAGCCGCGCTGCGCAAGGCCGAAGCCAATGCCTTCCAGGCGAAATTGCAGGAACAACGCTACGCCCAGTTGATCGACGACAAGGCCATCAGCGCCCAGGATTACGACAACGCGCGGGCCAACGCCCGGCAGACCGCCGCCGACGTGGCCGCCAACAAGGCCGCCGTAGAGCGGGCAAAACTGAATCTGGGCTACGCCACCGTCACCGCGCCGATTTCCGGGCGCATCGGCCGCGCGCTGGTGACCGAAGGCGCCCTGGTCGGGCAGAACGAAACCACGCCACTGGCGCTGATCCAGCAACTGAACCCGATCCACGCCGACGTGACCCAGTCGACCCGTGAACTCAACGAACTGCGCCGCGCCTTCCGCTCCGGACAGTTGCAGCAGATCGGCCAGGACCAGGTCAAAGCCACGCTGATTCAGGACGACGGCAGCCTTTATCCGTTGCCGGGCAAGTTGCTGTTCAGCGATATCACTGTCGACCCGGGCACCGGGCAGATCACCCTGCGCAGCGAATTCCCCAACCCGGATCTGGACTTACTGCCCGGCAGCTTCATTCGCGTACGCCTCGAACAAGCGGTGATCCAGCATGGCCTCACCGTGCCACAGCGCGCGGTGCAGCGAGACAGCGCCGGTGTCGCGCAGGTGCTGACGGTCGACGAGCAGATGCGCATCGCCCAGCAACCGGTTCAGCTCGGCGCGGTGCAGAACGATCGCTGGATCGTCATCGGCGGCCTCAAGCCCGGCGACCGCATCGTCACCGAAGGCCTGCAACACGCCCGGCCCGGCGAAACCGTGCAGATCGACGACACCCCTCTTCCACTTGCCCAGACCTCTGGTCAGTAAGCAGGACGCTTTTATATGCCGCAGTTCTTTATCGACCGCCCGGTGTTCGCCTGGGTGGTCGCGCTGTTCATCCTGTTGGCCGGTGCGCTGGCCATCCCGCAATTGCCGGTGGCGCAGTACCCTGACGTCGCGCCGCCGCAGATCGAAATCAACGCCACCTACCCCGGTGCTTCGGCGCAGACCATCGACGAAAGTGTGGTCAGCCTGATCGAGGAAGAGCTCAACGGCGCCGATCACCTGCTGTATTTCGAATCCCAGAGCAGCCTCGGCAGCGCCACCATCAAGGCCACGTTCCAGCCGGGCACCAACCCGGAACTGGCCCAGGTCGACGTGCAAAACCGCCTCAAAGTGGTGGAGTCGCGCCTGCCGCAAGCAGTGAACCAGCAAGGCTTGCAGGTCGAGAAGGTGTCTTCGGGCTTCCTGCTGCTGATCACCCTGACCTCCAGCGACGGCAAACTCGACGACGTGGCGCTCAGCGACTACCTGGCGCGCAACGTGATGAACGAAATCAAGCGTCTGGACGGCGTCGGCAAGGCCCAGCTGTATGGCGCCGAGCGGGCGATGCGGATCTGGATCGATCCGCAGAAACTCATCGCTTTCAATTTGACTCCGGCAGACGTCAACGCCGCGATCGCCGCGCAGAACGTGCAGGTTCCGGCCGGCAGCATCGGCGACTTGCCGGCGCCCTCCAGCCAGGAAATCACCGCGACCATTCTGGTCAAGGGCCAGCTCTCGACGCCGGAAGATTTCGCCGACATCGTGCTCAAAGCCCGCCCGGACGGCTCCACCGTGCGTATCAAGGATGTCGCCCGGGTCGAAATCGGCAGCCAGGAATACCAGTTCGGCACCCGTCTGAACGGCAAACCGTCCACCGCCGTGGGCGTGCAGTTGTCGCCGGGGGCCAATGCCCTGAATACCGCCACCCTGATCCGCGCGAAGATGGATGAGCTGTCGCGTTACTTCCCGGCCGGGGTGGAGTACAAGATCCCGTACGACACCTCGCCGTTCGTCAAAGTGTCGATCACCAAAGTGGTCTACACCCTCGGCGAAGCGATGTTGCTGGTGTTCGCGGTGATGTTCCTGTTCCTGCAGAACATCCGCTACACGCTGATTCCGACTCTGGTGGTGCCAGTGGCGCTGATGGGCACCTTCGCCACCA
This sequence comes from Pseudomonas botevensis, assembly GCF_019145475.1. Taxonomy (GTDB): domain Bacteria; phylum Pseudomonadota; class Gammaproteobacteria; order Pseudomonadales; family Pseudomonadaceae; genus Aquipseudomonas; species Aquipseudomonas botevensis. The sequence goes on along the minus strand of NZ_JAHTKI010000002.1, from coordinate 265,048 downwards.
TGCTTGCGCTGGGTTTCTCGATCAACGTGCTGACCATGTTCGGCATGGTGCTGGCGATCGGTATTCTGGTGGACGACGCGATCGTGGTGGTGGAGAACGTCGAGCGGATCATGGCCACCGAAGGCCTGTCGCCCAAGGAAGCGACGCGCAAGGCGATGCAGCAGATCACCGGGGCGATCATCGGGATCACTCTGGTGCTGGTGGCGGTGTTCATTCCGATGGCGTTCATGCAAGGTTCGGTGGGCGTGATCTATCAGCAGTTCTCGCTGTCGATGGCGACCTCGATCCTGTTTTCGGCATTCCTCGCCCTGACGTTGACCCCGGCGCTGTGCGCAACGCTGCTCAAGCCGATCGCCAAGGGCGAGCATCACGAAAAAACCGGCTTCTTCGGCTGGTTCAACCGCCGCTTCGAACGCCTGACCGTGCGTTATCAGGGTTGGGTCGGCTATGCGCTGAAACGCACCGGCCGCTACTTGCTGATCTACGTGGTGTTGCTGGTGGGCCTGGGCTGGTGCTTCGCGCGTCTGCCCTCCTCGTTCCTGCCGGTGGAGGATCAGGGTTACACCATCACTGACATTCAATTGCCGCCCGGCGCGAGCAAGAACCGCACGGTGAAGGTGGTCGAGCAGATCGAAGCGCACAACGCCGGCGAACCGGGCGTGGGTGACAGCACGGTGATTCTCGGTTTCAGTTTTTCCGGCAGCGGACAGAACGCGGCACTGGCATTCACCACCCTCAAGGACTGGTCGCAACGCAGCAGCGATGACTCGGCAAGTTCGATCGCCGACCGCGCCAACGCCGCCCTGAGCCAGATCAAGGACGCCATGGTGTTCGCGGTGCTGCCGCCGCCGGTGGATGGCCTGGGGACTTCCAGTGGTTTCGAGTTCCGCTTGCAGGATCGCGGCGGCCTCGGCCATGCAACGCTGATGCAGGCGCGCACCGAGTTGCTGGCGGCGGCCGAGAAAAGCCCGATTCTGATGAACGTCCGCGAAAGTGCCCTGGCCGAAGCGCCACAGGTGCAACTGGAGGTGGATCGCAAGCAGGCCGAAGCCCTGGGCGTGTCGTTTGCCGACATCGCCAATGTGCTGGCCGCAGCCGTCGGTTCGACCTACGTCAACGACTTCCCCAACCAAGGCCGCATGCAGCGTGTGGTGGTGCAGGCCGAAGGCGACCGCCGCAGCCAGGTCGACGATCTGCTGAAAATGCATGTGCGCAACACGGGTGGCAGCATGGTGCCGTTGTCGGCGTTTGTTTCCGCCAAATGGACCCAAGGCCCTGCGCAACTGACGCGCTACAACGGCTATCCGGCGATTTCGATCTCGGGCGAACCTTCACCCGGTCACAGCACCGGTGAAGCCATGGCCGAAATCGAGCGCCTGGTCGCCCAGGGGCCGGCCGGACTCGGTCAGGAATGGACCGGCCTGTCGTTGCAGGAACGCTTGTCCGGCAGTCAGGCGCCAATTCTGCTCGGCCTGTCGTTGCTGATTGTGTTCCTGTGTCTGGCGGCACTGTACGAGAGCTGGTCGATTCCGACTTCGGTGCTGCTGGTAGTGCCGCTGGGCGTGCTCGGCGCGGTGCTGGCGGTGACCTTGCGCGGCATGCCCAACGATGTGTTCTTCAAAGTGGGCCTGATCACCATCATCGGTCTGTCGGCGAAGAACGCGATCCTGATCATCGAGTTTGCCAAGAGTCTGTATGACGAAGGCCACGACCTGATCGACGCCACGCTGCAAGCGGCTCGCCTGCGCCTGCGCCCGATCGTCATGACGTCCCTGGCGTTCATCCTGGGCGTGGTGCCGCTGGCAATCGCCACCGGTGCCAGCTCGGCGAGCCAGCAAGCCATCGGTACGGGCGTGATCGGCGGCATGATCACCGCCACCCTGGCCGTGATCTTTGTGCCGGTGTTCTTTGTGGTGGTCATGAAACTGGTGCGCAAATCCACGAAGCATCCATAAAACCATGGGGACCTGGGCTGGTCGCGAAATCGGCGTGTCATCTGGCAGTGATGTCGACTGACACGGCCTCTTCGCGGACAAGCCCGGTCCCCCAGTGGTCACACAACGTCACGCTGGGCTAAGGTGTCAGCACACCCTGGCCCATCGAGTTCCCATGCGCTTCCTTGCCCGCACCCACCCTCGCCTGTCCGCCGCCGCGTTGCTTGGCCTCGCCACGGGGCTGCTGGTTCCCGCCGGTTCGCTCACCAGCAAAATCCTCATCGGCTGGAATGCCGGGGTGTGGACGTACCTGATCCTGATGCTCTGGCTCACCGCCCGGGCCAAGGCGCCGGACGTGCAGCGGATCGCCGAAATCGAAGATGAAAACGCCGGCCTCGTGCTGCTGCTGGTGTGCATCGCCGCACTGGCGAGCCTGGCCACCATCACCCTGGAACTGGCCGGCAGCAAGGATCTGGACGCCACCCAAAAGCTGCTGCACTACGGTTTCACCGCGCTGACCGTGATCGGTTCGTGGCTGTTGATCGGGGTGATTTTCAGCGTGCATTACGCACGCCTGTTCTACACCTGGGACGGCAAGGAGCCAGCCCTGCGTTTCGCCGAAGGCCTGACCACCCCCAATTACTGGGACTTCCTGTACTTCTCGTTCACCATCGGCGTGGCGGTGCAGACGGCGGACGTCGGTGTCGCCAGTCGCGACTTGCGCAAAATCGTCCTGGCGCAGTCGCTGCTTGGATTCGTCTTCAACACCGCGATTCTGGGGTTTTCGATCAATATCGCGGCAGGGCTGTTCGGCTGACGGCTGCACAAATCTTCTAGGCATCGCCCGTGGTGCGGCGCTAGATTGGCCGAACCCTCGACTGACAGGTGCCCCATGAGCGCTCGTAACTGGATCGATCTAGCCCAGGACGCCGATACCGGCATCGAGACTCTGCGCGCGCATTTCGAAGGCCATGCCTATGATCCGCACTGGCATGACAGCTATCTGGTGGGTGTCACCGAGCAAGGCGTGCAGCAATTCAACTGCCGCCGCACCCGACACCAGAGCACACCGGGCAAGGTCTTTCTGCTCGAACCCGGCGACATTCATGACGGCGAAGCCCCCACCGAGGGCGGTTTCACCTACCGCATGCTCTACCTCGACCCGCAGTGGCTGGAACGGGAACTGGCCTCGCTGTTCGAAAACGCACCGCTCAACAGCCAGTTGAGTTTCGCCCGGACCCTCGCCACCGATCCGTTTCTGGCGCAGGCCACCAGTCAGGCGTTTCAGGCGCTGCACGGCGGCGAGCTGAAAATCGTCCGTCAGACCGCATTGGACGGCCTGCTCGAACGCCTCACGCAACATCTGCACTGGCGCCAGCGTTATTCCGAAGATCCGCGCCTGCCGCTGGTGGCGCAAAAGGCTCGCGAGTATCTGCACGCTCATGCGCAACAAGACATCGGTTTGCAGCAACTGGCCGTGGCCACCGGCGTTGATCGCTTTCGCCTGACCCGCGCATTCAAGGCCGCTTATGGTCTGGCGCCCCACGCCTATCTGGTGCAACTGCGCCTGTCGATTGCCCGGCGTCTGCTGGCAGGCGGTGAGCATCCGGTCACCGTCGCCACTCAACTGGGTTTCGCCGACCAGAGCCACCTCGGTCGCTGGTTCGTCCGCGCCTATGGCCTGACGCCGGCGATGTACCGCAAGCGCTGCTCAAATCTTCCAGACAGGCCCTTGCGCGACCGTTGAAGATCGAGGTCATTGATCCTCAACGGAGTTGCCTGCGATGTTGTCCACCCTCCCGACGTTATTGCCCTTCCTGCTGTTCGCGTTCGTCGCGTCGATCACGCCCGGCCCGACCAATATTCTGGTGTTCAGCAACAGCGCGCGTTACGGCCTGACGGCGGCGTTGCCGATCATTCTGGGTGCCTGCGCGGCCGCTGCGCTGTTGGTGCTGGCAGTGGGCAGCGGTGCCGGTCCGCTGCTGACGCAATTGCCCGGTATGCAACACGCCATGCAAGCGTTTGGCGTGGCCTGGCTGAGTTATCTGGCGTGGCAGATTTACCGGGCGCCTGCGGTTGAACTAGGCGCACAGGAAAGCCGTGGCCGACTCGGCCTGACCGGTGCCGCCGGCCTGCAACTGGTCAATCCGAAAACCTGGATGATGGCGCTGGCGGTGGTCAGCGTATTCGCGGGGGACAGTGAAGGCCGCGTGACGCGCGTGCTGATCCTGTCACTGGCGTTTTTCCTGGTGTCCCTGCCCTGCCTTGGCATGTGGGCGTTGCTCGGCGCCGGCTCCACACGCTGGCTGCGATCACCGCGTGCCTTGCAGCGGCTGAATCGGGTCATGGCGGTTTTATTGCTGGTTTCGGCGTGGTCGAGCATCTGGGCTTGAACGCCGTTGGTCGGCGCTTCTGCGCTTCGGGCCGATCATTTACTTGACGGCAGATTGGCTTCTGGTGTTTCCTGAAACCGGTTTCAGCTCTCGCGTCTCAGGGAGCCAACCCGACAAATCCAATAATAAGGTTTCAGACCGTGAACGACTTTTCCGCCGCCCAGCGCAGCCGCGTGACCATGCTCGACGTTGCCGAACATGCCGGTGTTTCCAAGGCCAGCGTCTCGCGTTTCATTGGCGACGACCGCGCCCTGCTCTCCGACGCCATTGCCCTGCGCATCGAACAGTCCATCGCCGAACTGGGTTATCGCCCCAACCAGATGGCCCGTGGTCTGAAACGCGGCCGCACGCGCCTGATCGGCATGCTGGTGGCCGATATCCGCAACCCTTATTCGATTGCCGTGATGCATGGCGTGGAAACCGCCTGCCGTCAGCACGGCTACAGCCTGGTGGTGTGCAACACCGACCGCGATGACGAGCAGGAACGCCAACACCTGGCGCTGTTGCGCTCGTACAACATCGAAGGCCTGATCGTGAACACCCTCGGCCATCACCGCGACGAACTGCATGAGCTGCAACGGGAAATGCCGCTGGTGCTGGTGGATCGCAAGGTCGACGGGCTCGACAGCGACATGGTCGGGCTGAACAACCCGCAAGCCGTACAGATGGCCCTCGATCACCTGCAACACCAAGGATTTCGCGACGTGCTGCTGGTGACCGAACCCTTCGACGGAACCAGTTCGCGGATCGAACGGGTCAACAGTTTTCACCGACACATCGCCGAGCGCGGGCACCTGACCGGGGCGGTGCAGGAAACCGGTGATTCGCTGGCCGCCAGCCTGCAAACCTTTCTCAACAGTCCGTCCACCGGACCCAAAGCGCTGTTCTGCGCCAACGGCGTGGCGGCGCTGGCCTGCACCCGTGCGTTGCGCGATATCGGATGCCGGTTGTTCGAGGACGTCGGGCTGATTGCCTTGGATGACCTGGATTGGTATCCGCTGGTGGGCAGCGGCATCACGGCCCTCGCCCAACCGACCGCCGAGATCGGCGCGCAGGCGTTCGAGTGCCTGCTCAGGCGCTTGCGCGGGGATGACACGGCGGCGCGATTACTGGATTTTGCGCCGGTGCTGATTGAGCGGGGATCGACCCGAAAGGTTGGCGGCGCTTGAACTGATACTTTCGCAGGCGAGCCCGCTCCCAAGAGGGGCGGAGAAGCCGCGATATTTTTTTGAACAAAAATGAAACCGGTTTCAGAGGTCAATAACAATGAATAAACCTGCCATTTCCATCAGCCTGTCCAGCTACGGCGCCGACCTTGTGCGCCAGCGTGGCCAAGGCTCGTTCATCGAGACGCTGGCACTGGCCGGCGCCAATCGCATCGAGTGGCGCGAGGAACTGCTGACCAACGAAGTCCCCGAACAACTGGCGGCCGCCACCCATGAGGCCGGGCTGCAAAGCATCTATTCCTCGCCCATCGAACTGTGGCTGGCCGGGCAGGCGCGGCCCAATCCCGAACTCGTCACCGCTTTGCAACGGGCGCAGGCGTTCGGTGCGAAGTGGCTGAAGGTTTCCCTCGGTTTCTTCACCGACAACAACGATCTCCAGGCCTTGGAACACCTGATCAAACACAGCCCGGTGCAACTGCTGGTGGAAAACGACCAGACTCTGCATGGCGGGCGGATCGAGCCGTTCCAGCGTTTCTTCGCCGCTGTCGAGCAGCACGACCTGCCGATCAAAATGACTTTCGACATCGGCAACTGGCAATGGCAAGACCAGTCCGCCACCAGCGCCGCGCGCCTGTTGGGCCGGCATGTCGGTTATGTGCATTGCAAGGCCGTGGCCCGTCGCGCCGACGGCAAACTGGTCGCCGTGCCGCCCGCCGTGAGTGACCTGCATCTGTGGGAACAACTGCTGCGGCACATGGCCCAAGGCGTTATGCGCGCCGCCGAATACCCGCTGCAAGGCGACGATCTGCTGCAACTGACCCACGAACACGTCGCCGCCCTCGCCCGCCTCGGCCAATCCCGCCTGGAGCCTGCCCATGTCTGAGATCGATATCCTGTCGTTCGGCGAAACCATGGCGATGTTCGTCGCCGAACAGAGTGGCGATCTGGCGGCGGTCGCGCAGTTTCACAAACGCATTGCCGGGGCCGACAGCAACGTCGCCATCGGCCTGTCGCGACTCGGTTTCAATGTCGCCTGGCTGAGCCGGGTCGGCGCCGATTCCCTCGGACGCTTCGTGGTCGAAACGCTGGCTAAAGAAGGCCTCGATTGCAGTCATGTCGCGGTGGACGCAACACACCCGACCGGGTTCCAGCTCAAGTCGCGCAGCGACGATGGCAGCGACCCGACGGTCGAGTACTTCCGTCGTGGCTCGGCGGCCAGTCACCTGTCGCCCGAATCGATCACCCCGGCCCTGCTCGGTGCCCTTCACCTGCACGCCACCGGGATTCCGGCCGCGCTGTCGGCCAGCAGTCGGGCCATGTCGTTCGAGCTGATGACCCGCATGCGTGACGCCGGCCGCAGTGTCTCCTTCGACCCCAACCTGCGCCCAAGCCTGTGGGCCAGCGAGCGGGAAATGATCACCCAGACCAACCGCCTCGCCGCCCTCGCCCATTGGGTGTTGCCGGGACTGAGTGAAGGTCGTCTGCTCACCGGTTTTGAAGATCCGGCAGACATCGCCGGGTTTTACCTGGATCAGGGCGCCGAAGCCGTCGCGATCAAACTTGGCCCGCAGGGTGCGTATTTCCGCACCCACCTGGACGAAGGATTCGTCGCCGGGGTGCCGGTGGAAACCGTGGTCGACACCGTGGGCGCCGGGGATGGCTTTGCCGTCGGCATGATCAGCGCCCTGCTCGAGCACCAGAGTTTTGCCGACGCGGTCAGACGCGCCAACTGGATCGGCAGCCGCGCGGTGCAGAGTCGCGGAGACATGGAAGGCCTGCCGACACGCGCCGAACTCACTGCCGAATTCGAAGCCACCCTCCGCGAACCGCTGACAACCCCATGACCCGTGAGAGCGGGCCTGCCCGCGAAGACAACCGTTAATTGAACCTGCTGCGACAAAAACAACAAGCTCAGGAGCAACAACCATGAAAACCGCAACCCTTGCCACCCGCCGCTGGTGGTACATCATGCCCATCGTGTTCATCACCTACAGCCTGGCGTATCTGGATCGCGCCAACTACGGCTTCGCCGCCGCGTCGGGCATGGCCGCCGACCTGATGATCACGCCGGGCCTTTCCTCGTTGCTCGGTGCGCTGTTCTTCCTCGGTTACTTTTTCTTCCAGGTGCCGGGCGCGATCTACGCGCAAAAGCACAGCGTCAAGAAACTGATCTTCGTCAGCCTGATTCTCTGGGGCGGCCTCGCCACCCTGACCGGCGTGGTCTCCAACGCCTATTGGCTGATTGTCATCCGCTTCATGCTCGGCGTGGTCGAGGCAGCGGTGATGCCGGCGATGCTGGTCTACCTCTGCCACTGGTTCACCCGTGCCGAACGCTCGCGGGCCAACACGTTCCTGATCCTCGGCAACCCGGTGACGATGCTGTGGATGTCGGTGGTCTCGGGGTATCTGGTGCAGCATTTCAGCTGGCGCTGGATGTTCATCATCGAAGGCCTGCCGGCCGTGTTCTGGGCATTTATCTGGTGGCGTCTGGCGGATGATCGTCCGGCCCAGGCCAAGTGGCTCAACGACCAGGAAAAGCACGATCTGGAAAGCGCGCTGGCCGCCGAACAGGTCGGGATCAAAGCGGTGAAGAACTATGCCGAAGCCTTCCGTTCGCCGAAGGTGATCATCCTCGCGCTGCAATTCTTCTGCTGGAGCATCGGTGTCTACGGTTTCGTGCTGTGGCTGCCGTCGATCCTCAAGTCCGGCGCGCAGATGGACATGGTCGAGGCCGGCTGGCTGTCGGCGCTGCCGTATCTGGCGGCGGTGATCGGCATGCTGCTGGTGTCGTGGGGTTCGGACAAACTGCAAAAGCGCAAACGCTTCGTCTGGCCACCGCTGCTGATCGCATCGATCGCGTTCTACGGCTCCTACGCCCTGGGCGCGGAGCATTTCTGGTGGTCGTACACCTTGCTGGTGATTGCCGGCGCCTGTATGTACGCCCCATACGGACCGTTTTTCGCGATTGTCCCGGAAATCCTTCCGGCCAACGTAGCCGGCGGGGCCATGGCGCTGATCAACAGCATGGGCGCACTCGGCTCGTTCGGCGGCTCCTATCTGGTCGGTTACCTCAACAGCTCCACCGGCTCGCCCGGCGCTTCGTATCTGTTGATGAGCGGCGCGTTGCTGCTGTCGGTAGTGCTGACGATTTTTCTCAAGCCCGGCGCCAGTGACCGGGTGATCGCCCCGCGTGTCGCACCGCGTCCGCTGCCGGCCCATTCCTGAATTGCCCAAGAGATGACTGCGATGAAAAAGCAGGTTGTGCTGTACAAGAAACTCTCACCGCTGTTGATGGCGCGCCTGCATCAGCAGGTGGACGTCACGCTGATCGACAGCCTCGACACCGATGGCCTGATGAAACTGCGCGACGCCCTGCCCGGCGCTCACGGTTTGCTCGGTGCCAGCCTGAAACTGGACGCGCCGTTGCTCGATCTGGCACCGCAGCTGCAAGCGGTTTCCAGTGTTTCGGTGGGCGTCGACAACTACGACATCGATTACCTGACCCGCCGCCGTATCCTGCTGACCAACACCCCGGACGTGCTCACCGAAACCACCGCCGACACCGGTTTCGCGCTGATTCTGGCGACAGCCCGGCGGGTGGTGGAACTGGCGAACCTGGTGCGCGGCGGTCAGTGGCATCGCAGCATCGGCCCGGCGCACTTCGGCACCGATGTGCATGGCAAGACCCTGGGCATCATCGGCCTGGGCCGGATCGGCGAGGCGCTGGCCCAGCGCGGGCATTTCGGTTTCGGCATGCCGGTGATCTATCACAGCCAGTCGCGCAAACCGACGGTCGAGGCACGCTTCGATGCGCATTACCGCAGCCTCGAAGCGTTGTTGCAGGAAGCGGATTTCGTTTGCCTGACCTTGCCGCTGACTGCGCAGACCGAAGGCCTGATCGGTGCCGAACAGTTCGCATTGATGCGTCCCGAGAGCATTTTCATCAACATTTCACGGGGCAAAGTGGTGGACGAAGCGGCGCTGATCGACACCTTGCGTCACCAGCGCATTCGCGCTGCGGGCCTGGACGTGTTCGAGCACGAACCGCTGAACCATGACTCACCGTTGCTGCAATTGAGCAACGTGGTCGCCACGCCGCACATGGGGTCAGCCACCCATGAAACGCGGGAAGCGATGGCGCGGTGCGCGGTGGAGAATCTGCTGACGGCGTTGAGTGGGGAAAAACCTGCGAATCTGGTGAATCCAGCGGCCTGGCAGGGTTGAGATTATCGCCGCCTGCCAGGCCGCTTTCGGGGGCAAGCCCGCGAAAGCGGCCGGCACAGGCACCACAGGAACCTCAGGCCGTACGCGCCTGCAACAGTTGCGCCGCGCACAAGGCAATCCGCGAACAGGCGTCGGCCAGTTTCACCCGATCCACCACCAGGCCGATGCGGATGTGTCCCGCCGCACTCGGCCCGAAGGCTTCGCCGGCCAGCACCGAAACCCCGTAGCCCTCAAGCAGGCGCTCGGCAAAGTCCTGGGCGCCAAGGCCGGTCTGGCGCACATCGACCATCACAAACATCCCGCCATCCGGAACGATCGGGTACAGCCCCGGGCAGCCGCGCAGACGCTCGCACACCAGATCCCGGCGCAAGCGATACTCCTCGCGCATCTGCGTCACTTCCGGGAGATCCTTTTCCAGCGCCACCTGCGCGGCTTTCTGCACAAAGTCAGGCAGGCCGAACAACATGCTCAGCGACAGGTTCACCAGATGTTCGGCCAACTCCCTGGGGCCGATCATCCAGCCGATCCGCCAACCGGTCATGGCGTGGGATTTCGACAGGCTGTTGATGGTCGCCGTGCGCTCGGCCATGCCCGGCAGACTCGCCGGGCTGACGTGTTCGCCCTCGTACAACAGATCGCTGTAGACCTCATCGCTGATCAGCCACAAGTCATGGCCCACGCACAGCGCCGCCAGTGCCTGCCAGATCGGCAGCGACAGACTGGCGCCCGAGGGGTTATTGGGGCTGTTGAGCAACATGGCCCGGGTCTTCGGGGTAATTCGCACCGCAACGTCCGCCGGGTCGACGCGAAAGCCGTTGTCCGGGCGAACCGGCACGGGCACCACGGTCGCGCCGCACGCGCCGAACACACCTTCATAGGTCACGTACATCGGCTCGGCGACGATCACTTCATCGCCCGGGTCCAGCAGGCATTGCGCCACTGAATACACCGCACATTGTGCGCCCGGCAGCACAATCACCTGCTCGGCATCGACGATTTGCCCGCAGTGCCGCTGATGGCGCTCGGCGATCAGGTTGCGCAGCTCCAGCCGGCCGCGCACCTCCGAATAATGTGTATCGCCGGCCAACAGGCTGTCGATGGCGCCATGGATGATCGGCAGCGGCGTGTCGAAGTCCGGATCGCCCACCGACAGCAGCAACACATCGACGCCTTGCGCGCGTAACTCCAGCGCTCGGTCATGAATCCGCCAGGCTGCTGCTCCTTCCCCGGCGATTCGTTGGGTCAAGGCTGAATAGCGCATTTACCTCTCCTGTTTGCGCGGTCTCCAGCCTTCACCCTATCTCAAATCACGAAACGCGCCACCATGGCATTCAAATCCACCGCAAGACGCGACAATTCGTGGGTCGCGGCGCTGGTCTGGTTGGCCCCGGCGGCCGATTGCGTGGCCAGATCGCGAATATTCACCAGGTTGCGGTCGACCTCGCGCGACACCTGGGCCTGTTCTTCGGAGGCGCTGGCGATCACCAGATTGCGCTCGTTGATCAGGTTGATCGACTGAGTGATCTGCTCCAGTGCGATGCCGGCGGCGCGGGCCATTTCCAGGGTCGACTGGGTGCGCTGGTTGCTCTGCTGCATCGACTCGACCGCTTCGCCGGTGCCGTTCTGGATGCCGGCGACCATTTTTTCGATTTCCTGAGTCGATTGCGCAGTGCGATGGGCCAAGGCACGCACTTCGTCCGCCACCACCGCAAAGCCACGTCCGGCCTCACCGGCGCGGGCTGCTTCGATCGCCGCGTTGAGCGCCAGCAGGTTGGTCTGCTCGGCGATGGCGCGGATCACGTCCAGCACCTTACCGATGTCGCGGCCCTGAGCGGCCAGGCCCTCGATCATTTGTGCAGTGTTCTGCACGTCACGGGTCATGGTCTGGATCGCGTCGACGGTTTTCACCACTTGGTCGCGGCCTTCGCGGGCGGCGTGGTTCGACTGGTTCGACGCCTCGGAAGTCGACACGGCATTGCGCGCGACCTCTTCCACCGCCGCGGTCATTTCATTCACGGCGGTGGCGGCCTGCTCGATTTCGTCGTTCTGCTGCTGCACGCCACGGGCGGCCTCTTCCGTCACCGCGCTGAGTTCTTCGGCCGCTGCGCCCAACTGGGTTGCGGAGCCGGCGATCTGCTCGATGGTCTTGCGCAGGTTGGTCTGCATCGCCGCCAGGGCTTCGAGCAGACGGGCCGGTTCGTCCTTGCCGTCGACCTCGATGGTTTTGCTGAGGTTGCCACCGGCAATGGTTTGCGCGGCCTGCACCGCGCGGTTCAGCGGGTTGACGATGCTGCGGGTCAGCAGCAGGGCCAGCAGGACGGTCGCCAACGCGGCAATTACCGCGACGATAATGATGCCGGTGATTGCGCTATCGAAATGCTCGCCGGCCTGCGCCGACGCGGTTTTCGCATCGGCGGTGTTGATCGCAATCAGCTTGTTGAGCTGCTCACCCATCTGATCGGTGCCCTCTTTGATCCGGGTGTTGATCAGGGTGCGCATCTCTTCGACCTTGTCCTGGCGCGACAACTCCAGCATCTGGCTCTGCGCTTGCAGGTAGTTCTCAAGTGTCGCAGCGAAAGCCTTGTATTGTGCGGCCTCCTCGCCACCGGCGGGCAGCGCGGCATAACTGGCCTGAGCACCACGCACCTTGTCCACCAGCACACCGATGCGAGTCTGGGCCTCTTGCAGGCTGGCCGGCTCACGATTGACCAAGACCCGGAACGACAGAATCCGCATGCGCAGAACGTTTTCCGTGACGACCCCAAGGTAGCCAACGCTGGGCAGTTGATTGGTTTCCATGTCGATGGATGCCTGGCGGATGATCGACATGCGGTTGACGGCAAACACGCCGAGCACGATCACCAACAGGGCAATAAAGGCAAAACCGAGGAAGGCACGGGGCGCGATATTCAGATTACGCAAGGACATAGGAGGACTCTCGGATGATGGAAACAACGAGCGTCCTTGCCGTAATCACTGGCCCGTGGAACGGGTGTCAGTCCGGCGTCACTGTTTTACGAGGTCTTGTGCGCGCCTGTTCTCTGTATCGGCCAGGCTTGAGGAAGTTTGCAGGGGAAGAAGAAATATTTTTCAAGGTGTTACACGAATGAAACACTTGTGCATGATGGCTGTTTGATTGTTCCCACGGGCCACGAGGGAACAATCAGCAATGAGGTTCAAGGCTTGGCCGCAATCCGCCAGACGCGAGCAATATCAGTGGCGCGTTCGCGCAACAGGCGCGGCGCTTCGGCGCAGGCCTGTTCAAGGCTCATCGGGCCGCTGGTGACGGCGAACGCCGCATCAATGCCATGGCCGTAGAGTTCCTGATAACCCTCACCCAGCGTCCCGGCAATGACGATCACCGGCACCCCGTTTTGCTTGGCGATCCGCGCCACGCCGAACGGCGTCTTGCCGCGCAGGGTCTGGGCATCGAAGCGCCCTTCGCCGGTGATCAGCAGATCCGCGCCCTTGACTGCGTCGGCCAGGCCAACCAGTTCGGCGACCACTTCCACCCCGGCCTGGAACCGTGCGCCGAGAAAGGCCTTCGCCGCAAAACCCAGGCCACCCGCCGCCCCGCTGCCCGGCTCGTCGCGCACGTCCTTGCCCAGCGCCTGGGCGCAAACTTCAGCGAAATGGCCCAAGGCCTGATCCAGTTGTTGCACCTGCGCTGGCGACGCACCTTTTTGCGGGCCGAAAATCGCCGAGGCGCCATGGGGGCCGCACAACGGATTGTTCACGTCGGCGGCGATGTCGAAGCGCACATGGGCAAGACGCGGATCGAGATCGGTCAGATCCAGCCGCGCCAGCTGTGCCAGCGCCAGGCCACCCGGCACCAGTGTCTGGCCCTGAGCATCCAGCAACTTGACGCCCAGCGCCTGCATCGCCCCGGCGCCGGCGTCGTTGGTGGCGCTGCCGCCGATGGCGAGGATCACCCGTTGCGCGCCGGCATCCAGCGCCGCGCGGATCAACTCGCCCGTGCCGAACGTGCTGCTGATGCACGCATCGCGCTGCCCCGGCGGCACCAATTGCAGGCCGCTGGCTTCGGCCATTTCGATGATCGCGGTGTGGTTGTGCGGCAACCAGCCCCACGCGGCTTCGACCGGAGCGCCCAATGGACCACGCACGCGAGTGCGGCGCAACTGGCCTTCGCAGGCATCGAGAATCGACTCCACCGTGCCTTCACCACCATCAGCCATCGGGCACTTGACCAGCGTGGCCTGCGGCCAGATCTGCGCCAGCCCCAACGCAATGGCCTCGGCCACGCCTTGGGCACTCAGGCTGTCCTTGAACGAATCGGGGGCGATGACGATCTTCATGCGAATTCTCCAGTTCCAATGGCCCTCATGCTGCCAGTCGTCTCGATCCTTGACGCCTGTCCGCTGCACAATGGGTGCAGGCGTTTATTGTTCATTTCGACAAATCGTCGGTCTGCGGCAGCAATTGCACACCCAGGTACAACGCCAGCATGCCGTCCAGCCGCAACGGATCGACTCCGCTGAGTTCGGCAATCCGCTCCATCCGATAACGCAGACTGTTGCGATGAATCCCCAGCGCATCGGCACAGGCCTGACTCTGTCCGTCGTGATCGCACCAACTGCGCAGGGTCGCGAGCAACTGGCCGTTGTTGTCTTTGGCGATCACTTTGCGTAGCGGTTTGAGCAATTCATCGAGGGCGTCATCGTTGCGGTGGCGCCAGAGCATCACTGGCAGCCGATAGCGATTGAGCGTCAGCAGCCGTGAGCGCGGCAACACTTCACGGCCGTAAGCGAGCAAGTCGCCGACTCGCCGATAGCAGCGGCGCAACCCTGCCAGACCATCAGCCTGCCCGCCCACGGCGATACGCAGAATCTTCCAGCCCAGGCCATCAAGTTTCTCCAGCAGGCGATCATGCTCGACCGTCTGACTGGCCGGCCGACACCAGAGCAGCGACGACTTCGCCGAACTCACACACCAACTGTCCGGATAGCGCGACATCAGCCAGGCACTCAGCGCATCGACGGTCTGCCCCGGCCCGTGTTCCAGGCCCAGTTCGAACAGATACGGCACTCGCGTCAGTTGCGGCTTGAGCCCCAGTTGCTGCGCTTCGTCCACCAGACGCGGCGAATCCCCGGCCTCGCTCAACAGCAGCGCCAGCAGGTCATCGCAACGCTGACGCCGCCATTGTTGTTCGGCCTGCTGGTTGCGCTGGCCGACCAGCATCTCGGCGGTCATCCGCACCAGTTCGGCGTAGGTGCGCAACTGCTCCGGCTCGCCGGTGATGCCCAACACGCCGATCAAGCGCTGATCGAGCAACAGCGGCAGGTTGATCCCCGGTTGCACGCCTTTCAGATGCGCGGCGGTCTGGGCGTCGATCTCCACCACCCGACTGTTGGCCAGCACCAGTTGCGCGCCTTCATGGCGGGTGTTGATCCGCTCAGGCTCGCCGCTGCCGAGGATCAGGCCCTGGCTGTCCATGACGTTGACGTTGTACGGCAAAATGGCCATCGCCCGGTCGACGATGTCCTGGGCCAGATCGTGATCGAGTTCAAACATGACAGCGGGAATCCTTGTAAACAGGCGCGGACGGTTGTTCACCCGCACAGGGTCTGGCGGCAAACCCTGTGCTCAGGCACAAAGACAATCCGGCCACAGGTGACCGAGACTCTCAGGGCGATCAACGTTACCCTTGCATCGCAAAAAATCATAATAAAAGAGAGAGCCGCCATGTCCCAGAGCGCCGCAGCCGTCCAGGCCATCGCTGACGACAAAAACGCCGTATACAAGCGCATTACCCTGCGTTTGATCCCCTTCATTTTCATCTGCTACCTGTTCAACTACCTCGACCGGGTGAACGTTGGCTTCGCCAAACTGCAGATGCTCGACGCCCTGAAATTCAGCGAAACCGTCTACGGCCTCGGCGCCGGGATCTTCTTCATCGGCTACGTGCTGTGCGGCGTACCGAGCAACCTGGCGCTGACCAAGTTCGGTCCACGGCGCTGGATCGCGCTGATGATGATCACTTGGGGCACGTTGTCGACCTGCCTGCTGTTCGTGACCACACCGACCGGGTTCTACACCCTGCGCCTGTTCACCGGCGCGGCTGAAGCCGGGTTCTTCCCCGGCGTGGTGCTTTACCTCTCGCAATGGTTCCCGACCTTCCGCCGTGGCCGGATCATGGCGCTGTTCATGTCGGCGATCCCGGTGTCCGGCCTGCTCGGTAGCCCGTTTTCCGGGTGGATCCTCAATCATTTTGCTGCCGGTCAAGGAGGCCTGGCCGGTTGGCAGTGGATGTTCCTGCTGCAAGGCATTCCGACCGTGGTGCTTGGGGCGCTGGCGTATTTCCTGTTGAGCGACAACTTCGCCAACGCAAAATGGCTGAGCCCCCATGAGCGTGCGGTGCTGGAAGCGGATCAGGCCGAAGACCTGGCGAACAAGCCGAAAACCACCACCGACTCGCTGCTCGCGGTGTTCAAGAACCCGGCGATCTGGGCATTCGGTCTGATCTATTTCTGCATCCAGAGCGGTGTGTACGCGATCAACTTCTGGCTGCCGTCGATCATCAAGAACCTGGGGTTCAGCGATAACCTGGTGATCGGCTGGCTGAGCGCGATTCCGTATCTGCTGGCAGCGGTGTTCATGCTGGTGGTCGGGCGCTCGGCGGACCTGCGCAAGGAGCGCCGCTGGCACCTGGTGGTGCCGATGCTGATGGGCGCCATCGGTCTGGTGATCGCGGTGAATTTCGCCGGCAATCCGACCATCGCCATTCTCGGCCTGAGCATGGCCACCATGGGCGCCCTCACCGGCCTGCCGATGTTCTGGCCGGTGCCGACCGCCATGCTCAGCGCCGGTGCGGCGGCGGGTGGTCTGGCCCTGATCAACTCCATGGGACAGATGGCCGGGTTCCTCAGCCCGTACCTGGTGGGTTGGGTCAAGGACAGCACCGGCTCGACCGACGCGGCGTTGTACCTGCTGGCGGCGGTGATTGTCGGCGGGAGTCTGCTGGCGCTGCGCATGACGCGGGCGCTGCGGGTTTAAGGGTTGGTAGCGACGAGAAACGGCCCTTTTTATGGGCCGTTTTTTTTGCTGGGTGTTTGATCAGGGATTTGTGTGAACTCCGGACCCATCCCCCTCACCCCAGCCCTCTCCTCCATCGGGAGCGAGGGGAAAAGGGAGTCGATCGGTGTGCGGTTCAAAATTCGCGTCCAGTTCCACCACCAGCCCACCGGGCATCTGCACAAAAATCTGCCAGATTCCGTCCTCCGGCACCTGCGCCACCTGATACGGCAAGCCACTGGCCTGTACCCGCTGCAATACCGTCGCCGCGTCATCATCGGTACGAAAGGCGATATGACTCAACGCCGTCTCGTCGAGCGTCGGCTGCTCGATTACATGCACCAGCGCCTGCGTATCTTGATACAGCCAGCGACCGGGGAATGGAAATGGCGGCCGCCGCCCCGGCGTCAGTCCCAGCAAGGCACCGAAAGCGTCCTGCAACGGTTGACCGTCCGGCGTGTTGAACGCCAGGTGATCGAACTGCCAGGTCATAACAATCCCCCTCCATCGACGTCGATGATGCTACCGCTGATAAAGCCGTTTTCCATCACCAGCATAAACGCCGCCGCCAGGTCTTGCGGCGTGCCCACCCGGCCCACCGGCAGCGCCGCCGATGTGCGAGCGAACATCGCCGTGCGCAGGCTTTCATCCATTCCGGCGTAGGCCTCGGTATCGGTCACGCCGGGGCTGATGACGTTGACCCGACGCGGCGCAAGCTCCTTCGCCAATTGCTTGGCAAGGGCTTCCAGCGCGGCATTGAGAGTGGTCTTGATAAATTGCCCGGCGACGAATTTGCGCGACAGCAGACCGGAGGTCAGGGTGACACTACCCCGCTCGCTCAGGTGCGGCAGCACCGTTTGGATCGCCCGCAGCGCGCCCCAGAATTTCACTTCGAACGCCTGCTGCGCCTGGAACAGATCACTGTCCGCCAGTGGCCTGGCGGCGACGCTCGGGCCGGCGGTGATGACCAGATGATCGACGCTGCCGATACGTTCGAACAAGGCGCGAAGCGACGGCTCATCCGTCAAATCGACGGATTCATGGCGGATACCATGCGGATCATCGGACGTTTCGGCACGACGACCTACCGCATAAACATGAGCGCCACGTTCGGCAGCCTCCGAAGCGACAGCGGCACCAATACCGCTGCTGCCGCCAATCACGACGACGGTCTGGTTGCGCAAGATGGATTCGAGCTGTTTCATGGGAAATCTCCGCTGGGCTTAAGGAGATTCCATCTTCCAAGGTTGCCAATCGAAGAAAAATCCCGCCAAATCGAAAGGATCTTTAAAGGATTTTTATCAATGAGCTCGATTCTCGATCTGGAGATCTTCGTTCGCGTGGCCGACTCCGGCAGCATTTCCGCCGCCGCCCGAGCACTAGAACTGACCCCGGCGGCGGCCAGCATTGCGTTGAAACGTCTGGAAACCCGGCTCGGCATCCGTCTGTTCGCGCGCTCCACCCGCAGCATGCGTCTGACCGAAGAAGGCCGGCGCTATCTGGAAAGTGTGCGCCTGGCCCTGGCGACCCTGGCCGAGGGCGAGCAGGCGCTCAAGCAACAGGCCCAAGGCTTGAGCGGCGTGCTGCAACTGGCGGCGCCATCGGACTTTGGGCGCAACGTGTTGCTGCCGTGGCTGGATGATTTCAAGCGCGAGCATCCACACATTCAACTGCAATTGCTGCTCAACGACCGGCATGCCGATCTGTTCCGCGAGACGGTCGATGTCGCGCTGCGCTTTGGTGTGCCGAGCGATTCGACACTGGTGGCGCTGCCGATTCTGCCGAACCATCGCCGCGTCGCCTGTGCCAGTCCCGACTATCTGGCACGCCACGGCACGCCGCAAAGCCCCGCCGAATTGAGTGAGCACAGCGCCCTGCTCTACCTGCGCAGCGGCCGCCCCTATAACACCTGGCGTTTCAGCCGCGGCGATGAATTGCTGGAAGTTGAAGTGCGCGGCGACTACCTCAGCGACGACGGCGAAGTCGCCCGCCGCTGGGCGCTCGCCGGACACGGCATCGCCTACAAAGCATGGCTCGACGTGGCCGAAGACGTGCGCGCCGGGCGGCTGCTGACGCTGTTCGATGACTGGCACGGCGAGAGCGTACCGTTCAATCTGCTGTGCCCGCACCGGGTGCAGGTGTCGGAGCGGGTCAAGGTGTTGCAGGCGTTTTTGCGCGAGCGCTGCACGGCGCTGAGCCAATAAATTCACTTTGCCGCGCCAGGCGCTTCTGGTATTTGATGGAAGCTTTCCCACCGACAAAAGGATTTCGGCATGAGCTATCGCACACTCGGTCACTCGGGGTTGAAAGTCTCCACCCTCACCCTGGGCACGATGATGTTCGGCGAACAGACCAGCGCAGAGGACTCACTGCGCATCATCGACAAGGCCTGGGATCAAGGCATCAATTTCATCGATACCGCTGACGTCTACACCAACGGTCGCTCGGAAGAAATCGTCGGCGAAGCCATCGCCAGCCGTCGTCACGAGTGGGTGCTGGCGACCAAGGTGGGGTTCGGTCCGGTGGACGGCGTGCCGAATCGCAGCGGCTTGAGCCGCAAGCATCTGTTCAACGGTCTAGAGGCCAGCCTGGGCAGGCTCGGCACTGACTACCTCGACATCTACTACCTGCACCGCGAAGACCACGACACGCCGCTGGAAGTGACGATTTCGGCGATTGGCGATCTGATTCGCCAGGGCAAGATCCGTTATTGGGGCCTGTCGAATTATCGTGGCTGGCGCATCGCCGAGGTGATTCGCATCGCTGACAAACTGGGGGTCGATCGCCCGGTCATCAGTCAGCCGCTGTACAACATCGTCAACCGCCAGGCCGAGACCGAGCAGATCACCGCCGCCCAGACTTACGGCCTCGGTGTGGTGCCTTACAGCCCGCTGGCCCGTGGCGTGCTCAGCGGCAAGTACGCGCCGGACGTGACGCCGGACGCCAACAGCCGTGCCGGGCGCCAGGACAAACGCATCCTGGAAACCGAGTGGCGCGTTGAATCCCTGCGCATTGCCCAGCAGATCCAGCAATACACCCGTGAACGCGGGGTCGGGATTGTCGAGTTTGCGATTGCCTGGGTACTGAACAACAGCGCGGTGACTTCGGCGATTGTCGGGCCTCGGACTGAAGAACAATGGGACGCCTACACCAAGGCGCAGGCAGTGAAGATCACGGCGCAGGATGAAGCATTCATCGATTCGCTGGTGACACCGGGGCATGCCTCGACGCCGGGGTTCAATGACGTGAGCCATTTTGTGTCGGGACGTAAACCGCGTCTGGCTTGAGATGCCCCCTCACCCTAGCCCGCTCCCAAAGGGAGAGGGAACCAATTGGGGGATGTTCGGACTATGCTTTTTATCTGAGCGCCTTGAGTTGAATCCACAATCGGCATGCCTTTTCAGGTCGACGGATTTACTGAGACACCTCGGTCGCCCCTCTCCCTCCGGGAGAGGGCTGGGGTGAGGGGCTTTTTGGCGGATGTAGAAAATATTGACCACCCCGACCAATATTCAGCACAAAAACCACGTATCCTGCGCGCCCCGTTCGACCTTCAACCCGCGAGGACAGTTTGTCTAAAGGTATCGCTCTCTCGGTGACAGCTTCGACGCTGTTTGCCGTCATGTATTACTACACCTCTCTGCTCACCCCTTTGAGCGGCGTGGAAATCTTTGGCTGGCGGATGCTGTTGACCCTGCCCTGCATGACCCTGTTCATGCTGCTGTCCGGCGAATGGCGGCGTGTGGTTACGCTGTTGCGCCGGATGGCCGAATATCCCAAGTTGATTGCCGGCCTGGTGGTTTCGGCGGCACTGCTCGGCGTGCAACTGTGGCTGTTCATGTGGGCGCCGCTCAACGGCTACAGCCTCGACGTGTCGCTGGGCTACTTCCTGCTGCCGTTGGCGATGGTGCTCACCGGGCGTATTGCCTACGGTGAAAGCCTGTCGTACCTGCAGAAAGTCGCGGTGTTCTTCGCCAGTCTCGGCGTGCTGAACGAGTTGTATCAGGTCGGCGGGTTCTCCTGGGCGACGCTGGTGGTGGTCGTGGGTTATCCGCTGTACTTCGTGCTGCGCAAGTACCTCAAATCCGACAACCTTGGCGGGTTGTGGGTCGACATGGCCCTGATGTTGCCGGTGGCGTACTGGTTCGTGCGCGGTGGCGACCAAGGGTTTGGCGTATTCGATCAGTACCCGGCGCTGGCGTGGCTGATCCCGTTGCTCGGCCTGATCAGCGCTTCGGCGCTGGTGGTGTACATCATTGCCAGCCGCTTGCTGCCATTCAGTCTGTTCGGTCTGCTCAGTTACGTCGAGCCGGTGCTGTTGCTCGGTGTGGCGCTGCTGCTGGGCGAGAGCATCAAGCCCGGAGAGTGGCTGACTTACATCCCGATCTGGCTGGCGGTTGTAGTGCTGGTGTTCGAAGGGTTCAAGCATCTGATGCGTCAGCGCCGCCCTTGAAAAAATCCTGAAAAAAAGCCCGGCCTGCATGTCTGCAGGCCGGGCTTTTTTATATCGGGCAAGGCTTACTCGGTAGCCAGCACGCCACGGCGAACCTGATCGCGCTCGATCGATTCGAACAGCGCCTTGAAGTTGCCTTCGCCGAAACCATCGTCGCCTTTACGCTGGATGAATTCGAAGAACACTGGCCCCATCAGGGTTTCCGAGAAAATCTGCAACAGCAGACGCTTGTCGTCTTTGTCCGAAGCGCCATCGAGCAGGATGCCGCGCGATTGCAGTTGATCCACCGGCTCACCGTGGTTCGGCAAGCGGCCTTCGAGCATTTCGTAGTACGTGTCCGGCGGCGCGGTCATGAAGCGCATGCCGATTTTCTTCAGCGAATCCCAGGTCTTGATCAGGTCGTCGGTGAGGAACGCGACGTGCTGGATGCCCTCGCCGTTGAACTGCATCAGGAACTCTTCGATCTGCCCGGCGCCTTTCGACGACTCTTCGTTGAGCGGGATGCGGATCATGCCGTCCGGCGCGGTCATCGCCTTCGAAGTCAGGCCGGTGTATTCGCCCTTGATGTCGAAGTAACGGATTTCACGGAAGTTGAACAGCGTCTCGTAGAACTTGGCCCAGTAGGCCATGCGCCCGCGATAAACGTTGTGGGTCAGGTGGTCGATGATCTTCAGGCCGGCACCCACCGGGTTACGGTCGACACCGTCGATGAACACGAAGTCGATGTCATAGATCGAACTGCCTTCGCCGAAACGGTCGATCAGGTAGAGCGGCGCGCCGCCGATGCCTTTGATCGCCGGCAGGTTCAGTTCCATCGGACCGGTTTCGATGTGGATCGGCTGGGCGCCGAGTTCCAGCGCGCGGTTGTAGGCCTTCTGCGAATCCTTGACCCGGAATGCCATGCCGCAAACCGACGGGCCGTGCTCGGCAGCGAAGTACGAGGCGACGCTGTGCGGTTCGTTGTTGAGGATCAGGTTGATCGCGCCCTGACGATACAGGTGCACGTTCTTGGAACGGTGGGTCGCGACCTTGGTGAAGCCCATGATCTCGAAGATCGGCTCCAGGGTGCCGGGTGTCGGCGATGCGAACTCGATGAACTCGAAGCCCATCAGGCCCATTGGGTTTTCGTATAAATCTGCCATGGTTGGCGCCTCATCATTCTTATCAATTAACCAGAGTTATTTGTCAGTAATGCTGAGACCGGTGGGTGGCGCACAGGAGATGCCACGCACACTGCGGGCGAGGAAGTCACCGTAGATCAGTTGAAACCCGAATATCTTCATTGTCGACCCAAGGCTCTTGCGGGCGAGGCTTCTGCTGCCAGAAGACGATTATTATTGTATGCGTAACCCGATTCTACACAGCGTAAATATGGTTGTCTGCCCTCTCTATAAAATCCGCTTTTTTGCCGTGGGTGCAAAGGGTTTGTTGCACAGGTAGATGCCGCCCAGAATCAACCCGCCGCCCAGGCACATGGGCAGCGTCAGTCGTTCGCCCAGCAGAAACGCGCCGAGAATGACCGCCGTCAGCGGATTCAACGCAATGAACACCCCGGAACGTGTCGCGCCGATTTTGCGGATACCGTGGTAATACCCGATATAGGCCAGCGCGGAACCGAGCACGCCCAGATAGAGCAGGCTCAACCACTGGGGCGCGCCGAGTTCGACCAGCGCCGCAACACTCACCTCCCCGCGCAGCACCGCCAGCGCCCACAGCATCAGCGTGCCGAGCAAAATCGAAAACGTTACGGTCTGCACCGGGCCGAGGCTCTGGTTGAAGCCACGGGAAAACAGCGAGTAGACACCCCAGCCCAGCACGCAGCCGAAGATCAGCAGATCACCGATCCACGCGTCCGCCGTCGCCGCGAGCCACTGCGGATTGCGACTGACGATCACCAGGCTCGCCCCCGCAATACAGATCGCAATGCCCATTACTCTGGCCCGGCCCAGACGTTCCTTGAACAGCCCCCAAGAGGCCAGACCGATGACCGCCGGATTCAACGCAACGATCAACGAGGCGCGCGAGGCATTGATGTAATGCAGCCCATAAAAGAAGCACAGGTTGTAAAAGAAAATCCCGAAGAACCCCAGCAGCGCCAGTTGCAGCCATTGCCGAGGGCTGGGCCTGGCCAGCGGAATCCGCGCGAGCCACAGAAACATCAGCAACGCCACGCTCGCCAGCAGAAAGCGCAAGCTGGCGGCGAACACCGGGGTCAGGCTGCCAGCCAGGAACCGCCCGGCAACAAAGGTTCCGCCCCAGATCATGGTCACGGCGCAAAGGGTCAGGTAAACCGGCAGATCCGACGCGCCCCCACGGGTTTGCTCACAACTGCTCATAACACTCCAAACGATTGAATTGACGGATGGCGTATCATTCAGCCGATTCTCCATCATCGTAAAATGAGTAAAAACTCATGACCCTGACTCAACTGGAAATCTTTTCGCTGGTGGCCGAGTTACGCGGTTTCACCCTCGCCGCCCATCGCCTGGGGATTTCGCAATCGGCGGTGTCGCACGCGCTGAAGTCTCTGGAGCAGGAATTGGGCGTCGAACTGTTGCGCCGCCATCAATCCCAAGTGGAACTCAGCGACATCGGCGAACAACTGCTGCTGCGGGCACGGGCGATGCTGGGACTGGCCAACACCTTGCGCCAGGAAGCCGCCGATGCCCGAGGCATGAAGCGCGGCACCCTGCGCATCGGCTCGTTCGGCCCGACGTCGTCGATCAAGTTGTTGCCGAAGATCCTGCAACGCTTTCGCGAAGTACATCCGGGTATCGAAGTCCACATGGATGAAGGGCCGGATCGTCAGGTGATTCAGTGGCTGGAGGAGCGGCGGATCGACATCGGTTTTGTCGTGCTGCCCGAAGAGCGTTTCGACACCTTTGCCCTGATTGAGGACCAGATGGTGGCCCTGCTCCCCTTGAATCATCGATTGGCGGCACGTTCCGACGTGAGCCTCAAGGAACTGTGTAACGACCCCTTCGTGCTGACCGAAGCCGGCTCCAGCGAGCTGGTTTCACGGTTGTTCAATGCTGCGCGTCTGCAACCGAACATTCGTTACCGCTGCTCACAATTGATCAGCACCCTCGACGCCGTCAGCCGGGGCGATGCGATCACCCTTGTGGCCGAAGGCTCGCTGCCCGACATGGAAAACCCACGCTACGTGAGCAAACCGCTGTCGCCGGCCGTGCGGCGTCAGGTCGGGTTGGCCGTGCTCGATCAGCGCCAGTCCTCACCCGCAACGCTGGCCTTTATCGAACTGGCGACACAGATGAATCAGCGATGAGCGGCGCAAGCATCAACCGCCAACTATCATGCCCTCACACCGGTCGCTGCGCAGGGATCGCGGCGATTTCGAGAGTTCCATTCCATCGCGACAGGATGCGCTCATGCCTCTGACCGCCAGACACCGCCGCAAGCGCAGTTCCCGGCTATTCGTGACACTGCTGTGCGGCCTGCTCCCCGTGGCGCTGGGCAGCGTGATTCTCTACATGCAAGCCGAACGCACCCTGCAACAAAGCGCACAACACACCGCCGATGAAGCCTTGCGGCAGTTCGAGCTGATGCTCGACAACACCGCGCAAGCCGCCCAGGTCTTGCTGCCGCTGGCCGGCCAGACCTGCAATGACGTCAAGCTGGCCCTGCGTGAACAAGTCACCCGCCGGCCCTTCGTGCGCTCGACCAATCTGGTGTGGGACAACAATCTGTATTGCAGCTCGCTGTTCGGTGATTATCAGGAAGCGGTCAATCCCGGCGACTACAACCAGGGCAAGTTGTGGTTGATGAACGGCAATCCGGTGACGCCCAATACCGCGCTGCTGGTGTACCGGCTCAGCGAAGGTCGGGGCGGCGCGCTGACCACTCTCGACGGTTATCACTTGAGCAACATCCTGCGCCTGATCGGTCGCCACACACTGTTGCTGCTGCAGGTCGGCAAGAACTGGCTGTCGGCGGATGGCAAGGTGCATACGGGGCCGTTGCCGGCGCTGCCGGTCGCGCAAAACACGCTGGATTCCTCGCGCTATGCCTTCAGTGTGTCGGCGGGTTTCCCCAAAGGCGAAACATGGCGCTACATGACCGGTGAATACCCGCCGCTGTTCAGCCTGCTGATCTTTTTCGGCGCGGTGTCGGGGGCCATTGGGCATGTCCTGCAAAAGCGCTCGACGTCGCCGAGCCACGAAATGCAGCGCGCCCTGGAAGCCGGCGAGTTCATCCCCTACTTTCAGCCGGTGGTGCATGGCGACAGCCAACAATGGTCGGGCACCGAGGTGCTGATGCGCTGGAATCACCCGAAGGAAGGACTGGTGCGCCCGGATCTGTTCATTCCATTTGCCGAGCATTCCGGACTGATCGTACCGATGACCCGAGGGTTGATGCAGCAAACGGCAGCGTTGCTCGGCCCGTTGTCGCCGACCTTTACCGCGCCGTTTCACATCGGCATCAACATTACCGCCAGTCATTGCCAGGACCTGGAACTGGTTGAGGACTGCCGGATATTTCTGGACGCATTCGTTCCGGGCAGCGTGAGCCTGGTACTCGAATTGACCGAACGCGAACTGATCGAGCCGACCGACATCACCCGGCAACTGTTCGAACAACTGCACGCCATGGGAGTGAAGATCGCTATCGACGACTTCGGCACCGGTCACTCAAGTCTTGGTTATCTGCGCCAGTTCAATGTGGACTTTCTCAAGATCGATCAGAGTTTTGTCGCCATGATCGGGGCCGACGCCCTGTCCCGGCATATTCTCGACAGCATTATCGAACTGTCGGCCAAACTCGATCTGGGCATTGTTGCCGAAGGCGTCGAGACGCAGGTGCAGTGCGATTACCTGAGGGCTCATCACGTCAACTTCCTGCAAGGTTATCTGTTTGGCAAACCAATGCCGGCCGCAGACTTCATTAACGCATTAAGTCACCGTTAACATCGTGCAATAAACCCGACGCGTGCTAATTCACGCACAAAATTGATACAAAACTGCATTGTCGTTACATGAAGAAAAAGTCAGGATTTACTCTTGGCTCATTAACTACTACAATTTTTCGTACCTGTTGCAAGATTGGCAGGTGAGCCATTATCACCGAGTCGCTTCAAGGCTTTTTGCTTATAGCTTTGTTTGCGGTTGGGATCAGCCAATCACACTATTGGAGTAAAGATATTGTCCAGACTCGCTGAATTTCGTGCCGCTGAAAAGGCCCTTCAGGAACAGCTCAAGCAGCTGGAATCGCTGAAGAACGATGCCGGGCTCAAGAAAGAAATCGAATTCGAAGAAAAGCTCCAGGGGCTGATGAAAACCTACGGCAAAGGCCTGAAAGACATCATCGCCATTCTCGATCCGGGTTCGACCAAGTCCGGCGTATCGCTGTCTGCAGCGCCTAAAACCCGTCGCGCGCGGGTGGTCAAGGTTTATCAGAACCCGCACACCGGCGAACTGATCGAGACCAAGGGCGGCAACCATCGCGGCCTGAAGGCCTGGAAGGAACAATACGGCGCTGCCACTGTTGATTCCTGGCTGCGTGGCTGATTTCAAGGCCACATAAAGAAGCCCTGCACATGCAGGGCTTTTTTTTGACAATATCTAACAATTGCAACGAATTTTGCCGAACAAGTTGGGATTCTTGACCGGTGCGCATCGCTTGTTCGCTAAATGGGCGGTGCGACATGTTGCAAATTTCGTCCATTGTTAAACTTTGTGGTTAATTCCTTCGGGCATCTAAAAGCTGCCGGCTCACCCGACACAGGATTAAAGTTTCAGACTGTTTCTCGCCGCCGCTATTTCGTCTTCGCTGGCCTTGTAGACCTCAGCCTGGCCGGCATACGAAAGAACGTAAGCCTTGTCCGCCTCAACCGCCGCCACCAATGTTTGCGACAGCACATGTCGGCCATTTTCAGTAATGGTGCAAGTGGTTTCCAGTGCCGCCAACGAGCCAAGCGTAGAGGGATGTACCCTGTTGCAGACACTCTGATAACCGCCCTGGAAAAAATCCTTCTGCACAGACTTGCGCATCTCCAGCAGAACGCCCTGCAAGTTGACTTGATGACCGCTTTCCACATGGGTCATGGTCAACTCCATCACCATCACCTGGTTGCCGTCCGCATCATTTTTCACCGCACGCTGACGAGAAACCTCAGGGCTTGCGTCGGACAATGCTTCAACCTGCCAACCGGCCGGCCAGGTGATTGCAGGTTCCTGGGCTACCGCTGCGGTAGCCATCAGGGTCAAGCCGAAGAAAACGAACAGCGATTTGAACGGTCGGATCATTACCAGAGGCACTCGCGAATTGAGGCGTGAAGTCTGAGCCTCGCCCGCACACAGGGCAAGCCTGCGCTTTCGGTTTGGCGATGCCGACAGGCATGCGTATCATTGCGCCCATTCACTCGCCCCATTTGTTACGGAGGGCTCATGAGCCTGCAAGAACTGAACACTTTCCCCGGCGTTACTGCCAGCCCGGACAGCGCAACCCGCAACTTTGTCTTCAACCACACCATGCTGCGCGTCAAAGACATCACCCGGTCGCTGGACTTCTATACCCGCGTCCTCGGTTTCTCCCTGGTGGAAAAACGCGACTTCCCGGAAGCCGAATTCAGCCTGTACTTCCTGGCGCTGGTCGACAAGGCGCAGATCCCGGCCGACGCCGCCGCCCGCACCGAATGGATGAAGTCGATTCCCGGCATCCTGGAACTGACCCACAACCACGGCACCGAAAACGATGCCGACTTCGCTTACCACAATGGCAACACCGACCCGCGTGGTTTTGGCCACATCTGCATCTCGGTGCCGGACATCGTTGCGGCCTGCGCGCGTTTTGAAGAGCTGGGCTGCGATTTCCAGAAGCGCCTGACCGATGGGCGGATGAAGAGCCTGGCGTTCATCAAGGACCCGGATGGCTACTGGGTTGAGATTATCCAGCCGGCGCCGCTGTAAAGGCTGAAAGCCCCCTCCTCCCTCGGTAGAGGCAGGAATGAGGTCAGAATCTGACGCATAACGCAAAAACCCATGATCGCTCATGGGTTTTTTCGTTTCAGCGACTGACGTTTACGCCGGAGCCGAAGTGCGGATCAGGTGATCGAACGCGCTGAGGGAAGCCTTCGCGCCCTCGCCCACTGCAATCACGATCTGCTTGTACGGCACGGTGGTCACGTCGCCGGCAGCGAAGATACCCGGCACCGAAGTTTCGCCACGGTTATCGACAATGATCTCGCCACGCGGCGACAGTTCGACGGTGCCTTTGAGCCAGTCGGTGTTGGGCAGCAGGCCAATCTGTACGAAGATCCCCTCCAGTTCCACGTTACGCAGTTCGTCAGTCTGACGATCCTTGTAGCGCAGACCGTTGACCTTTTGCCCCTCGCCAGTCACTTCAGTGGTTTGCGCACTGGTGATCACCGTGACATTCGGCAGGCTGTGCAGCTTGCGTTGCAGTACCGCGTCAGCGCGCAGTTGCACGTCGAACTCCAGCAGCGTCACGTGGGAGACGATACCGGCCAGGTCGATGGCCGCTTCAACGCCGGAGTTACCGCCGCCGATCACCGCCACACGCTTGCCTTTGAACAGCGGGCCATCGCAGTGCGGGCAGTACGCAACGCCTTTGTTGCGGTATTCCTGCTCACCCGGCACATTCATTTCACGCCACCGTGCACCCGTCGCCAGAATCACGCTCTTGGCCTTGAGGGTCGCGCCGCTGGCGAAGTGAACTTCATGCAATTCGCCATTCTTGCCAGGAATCAGCTTGTCGGCGCGTTGCAGGTTCATGATGTCGACGTCGTATTGCTTGACGTGTTCTTCCAGAGCCACCGCCAGTTTCGGGCCTTCGGTTTCCTGCACGGAAATGAAGTTCTCGATGGCCATGGTGTCCAGCACCTGACCGCCGAAGCGTTCGGCCGCGACACCGGTGCGGATGCCTTTGCGAGCGGCATAGATCGCCGCCGAAGCACCGGCCGGGCCACCGCCGACCACCAGCACGTCAAAGGCTTGCTTGGCGCTGATTTTCTCGGCCTGACGCTCGATGGCGCCGGTGTCGAGCTTGGCGAGGATTTCTTCCAGACCCATGCGGCCCTGACCGAAGTTCTCACCATTGAGGTAGATGCTTGGCACGGCCATGATCTTGCGATCGTTGACTTCGTCCTGGAACAACGCGCCGTCGATGGCGACGTGGCGGATGTTCGGGTTCAGCACCGCCATCAGGTTCAGCGCCTGGACGACGTCCGGGCAGTTCTGGCAAGACAGCGAGAAGTAAGTCTCGAAGGTGAACTCGCCCTTGAGCGAGCGAATCTGTTCAATCACTTCGACACTGGCCTTCGAAGGGTGGCCGCCGACTTGCAGCAAGGCCAGCACCAGCGAAGTGAATTCGTGGCCCATCGGGATGCCGGCGAAACGCAGGCTGATATCGGCACCGGGGCGGTTGATCGAGAACGACGGTTTGCGTGCATCGTTGCCGCTGTCGATCAGGGTAATCTGGCTGGAAAGACTGGCAACGTCTTTCAGCAGGTCGAGCATTTCCCGGGATTTCGCACCGTCGTCGAGCGAAGCAACGATCTCGATCGGTTGGGTGACCCGTTCCAGGTACGATTTCAACTGGGCTTTAAGATTGGCGTCCAACATACGGGCGATCTCCAGAATATATTTGAGGCGAAAAAAAACGCCCGAGCGAATCTCGCCCGGGCGTTTTATTGGGCGGTGCAGCTTACTTAAGTAGGTGCGGAGTTCCGCCCTGCGTTGCGTATCACAGACTTAGATCTTGCCGACCAGGTCCAGGGACGGAGCCAGAGTGGCCTCGCCTTCTTTCCACTTGGCTGGGCAAACTTCGCCTGGGTGAGCAGCAACGTACTGAGCAGCCTTGATCTTGCGCAGCAGCTCGGAAGCGTCACGGCCAACGCCGCCATCGTTCAGTTCAACGATTTTGATCTGGCCTTCAGGGTTGATCACGAAGGTGCCACGGTCAGCCAGGCCAGCTTCTTCGATCAGCACGTCGAAGTTGCGGGAGATGACGTGGGTCGGGTCGCCGATCATGGTGTATTCGATTTTGCCGATGGCTGGCGAAGTGTTGTGCCAGGCAGCGTGGGCAAAGTGGGTGTCGGTGGAAACGCTGTAGATCTCTACGCCCAGTTTCTGGAACGCAGCGTAGTTGTCAGCCAGGTCTTCCAGCTCGGTTGGGCAAACGAAGGTGAAGTCGGCCGGGTAGAAGAACACCACGGACCATTTGCCTTTCAGGTCAGCGTCCGAGACTTGTACGAAGTCGCCGTTTTTGAAGGCGGTAGCTTTGAACGGTTTAACTTGGCTGTTGATGATAGGCATTGTGACTCTCCGTCAGGGTTGTGAATTCGATGGGTGAATCCTACCCACTCACTCGACGGATGGCTCATTGGCAAACCTGATGCTGCTGATTTGTTTTCGCTATTAGCTGACTGTATTAATAGAAGAAAACGTTATCTACGGCGACGGCGGCTTATCCGTAATCCGGGCCATCCCGTGGAAAGGGGCTGCTTCAACATAGCGCATGGCGGATTTCATATCCTTCCAGCCCACGTAATTCATCAGCGACTTGAGGTCCCAGCCACTTTGATGCGCCCAAGTGGCGAACCCGCGTCGCAACGAGTGGCTGGTGTAACGCTCGGCGGCGACACCCGCGCGCTCCAGTGCCTGGCGCAGTAACGGAATCACGCTGTTGGCATGCAGCCCCTCCTCGCCCAGGTTGCCCCAGCGGTCGATGCCGCGAAACACCGGGCCACGCACCAGCGCCGCGTCGCTGATCCACTGGATATACGCCTGCACCGGACACAGACGCAGCAGCGCCGGGGCCTGGTAGGTCTGACCGAGGTTTTCCCGATCTCCCTTGCTGCGCGGCAAATACAGAGTAATGCCGCTGCCGGCGTGTGCCTGCACGTGCTCGATCTGCAGACGGCAAAGCTCATCGCTGCGAAAGCCGCGCCAGAAACCCAACAGGATCAACGCCCGATCGCGGCTGGCCTTGAGCAACGAAGCCTGATCCTGCTCGGCTCTGGCGGTTTGCATTTCGTGCTCAAGCCAGTCGACAACTCGCTCGAGATCGCGCAATTGCAGAGGTTCGGCCTGTTTTTCCTGGGCGGGGTGCAGGGCGCGAATCCCCTTCAGTGCCTGGCGCACCACTGGTGCTTTGGTCGGATCGACGAAGCCTTGGCTGTTGTGCCATTGCGCCAACGCTGACAATCGCAACTTCAGCGTGTTGATCGACAGCACTCCGGCGTGCGCCACCAGATAACGCGCAACGCTGTCAGCGGTGGCCGGCAGGAAACCACCCCACTTGATTTCAAAGTGCTCGATGGCCGCGCGGTAACTGCGGCGAGTGTTGTCGCGGGTTGCGGCTTGCAGATAGCGATCCAGATCGCTCATGGGCTGTTTTCTCACGGCTGTACTGATAAGGCGCTGGAAGAGTGATTTTCAGCGCCTCACATTGGGTAATACGAGTATATCCCGCATCATGGATATCAAGCATTTAACTTCTTACTCAGCATGGTACACTGCATACTTTAGTGGCATGTACCACAGTACGTAACGGTAGGATTGATCATGGCCCGTGGCGGCGTTAATAAAGCAGTGGTTCAGATAGCGCGCTCGGCGATTCTCGCCCGAGGAGAACACCCCAGCATCGATGCCGTACGCATCGAACTGGGCAATACCGGATCGAAAACCACGATTCATCGCTATCTGAAGGAGCTCGATGACGGCAGCGAACCGGCCGATCCATCGGTAGAACCCATCGATGACGAGCTTCTGGCCCTCGTCAGCCGCCTCGCCCAGCGCTTGAAAGAACAGGCGAAGGAGCCGATCGAACAGGCTCGCGAGGAATTCGAGCAGCAACGTCAGACCCTTGAAACCGAGTTGCAGCAACTCCGCCAAGCCCACGCGCAACTTGAGCAGCAGCACGAGATTCAAGGCGCGGCACTGGCGAAGGAGTCAGAAGCGCTGGGCGAAACCCGTTCGATGCTGCAAACCGAACAGACCCGCAACGCCGGTCTGAACCAGGCGCTGGCAGATTTCGAATTGCGCCTGCAGGACAAGGACGAGCAGATTCGCTCGCTGGAAGAGAAGCACTTGCACGCCCGTGACGCGCTTGAGCATTACCGCAATGCAATCAAGGAACAGCGCGAGCAGGAACAAAGCCGTCACGAAGGACAAGTGCAGCAATTGCAGATGGAGTTGCGTCAGGCCCAGCAAAACGCACTGGTCCGCCAGGACGAAATCACTCAGCTACACCGCGACAACGAACGCCTGCTGACCGAGAATCGCGGCACACTGCGTGAGCTGACCCTGTTGCAGGATCAACTCAAGCACAGCAACCAGCGTCAGGATCAACTGCTGGAACAAGCCACCCGCGTCGACAGCGAACGCACCCTCCTCCAGGAACGCTTGCGCGTCTCCCTGCTGGAAAGCCAGACACTGAAGCAAAACGTCGACGAGCAGACGCAGCTCAATCAATCATTGGAAAAAGAGCTGACCCAGGTTCAGGCCAGCCTGCAAGACAGCTTGCGCCTGAACGCTACCGTGACGGCAGCGCCAGACGCAGCAGGGAAGAAAGACGCTTAAGCGCCGACCGGCGTACGCATGGTGACAAATTCTTCGGCGGCCGTCGGGTGAACCCCGATCGTGTCGTCGAAGTCACGCTTGGTCGCGCCGGCCTTCAAGGCGATGGCCAGGCCCTGCACGATCTCGCCGGCATCCGGCCCGACCATGTGGCAACCCAGAACCTTGTCGGTCTTGCCATCGACCACCAGTTTCATCAGCGTGCGCTCCTGACACTCGGTCAGGGTCAGCTTCATCGGACGGAAGCGGCTTTCGTAGATCACCACGTCGTGGCCCGCCCGGCGTGCCTCTTCTTCAGTCAGGCCGACGGTGCCGATGTTTGGCAAGCTGAACACCGCCGTAGGGATCATTTTGTAATCCACCGGGCGATATTGCTCAGGCTTAAACAGACGTCTGGCGACAGCCATGCCCTCAGCCAGCGCAACCGGCGTCAACTGCACGCGACCGATGACATCGCCCAGCGCGAGGATTGAAGGCTCACTGGTCTGATACTGCTCATCGACCTTGATGAAACCTTTGTCATCCAGTTGAACGTCAGTGTTTTCCAGCCCCAGATTGTCCAGCATCGGCCGCCGCCCTGTGGCGTAGAAGATGCAATCAGCTTCAAGCACGCGACCGTCCTTGAGGGCGGCCTTAAGGCTGCCGTCAGCCTGCTTGTCGATCCGGGCAATATCGGCGTTGAATTGCAGATCCATGCCGCGCTTGGTCAGCTCTTCCTGCAAATGCTTGCGCACCGAACCGTCGAAACCGCGCAGGAACAGGTCGCCGCGATACAGCAACGTGGTATCGGCACCAAGGCCATGGAAGATCCCGGCGAACTCGACCGCGATATAACCGCCGCCAACCACCAGCACACGCTTGGGCAGCTCTTTCAGGAAGAATGCCTGGTTGGAACTGATGGCGTGTTCGTGCCCGGGAATTTCCGGAATCTGCGGCCAGCCACCGGTAGCGATCAGGATGTTTTTCGCGGTGAATCGCTCACCATTGACCTCGACTTCATGCGGGCCAACGATTTTGGCGTGCGCTTCATGCAGGGTCACACCGCTATTGACCAGCAGATTGCGATAAATGCCGTTCAGGCGATTGATCTCGCGGTCCTTGTTGGCGATCAGCGTCGCCCAATCGAAATCAGCTTCGCCCAGGTTCCAGCCGAACCCGGACGCTTGTTCGAAGTCTTCGGCGAAATGCGCACCGTATACCAGCAACTTCTTCGGTACGCAGCCGACGTTGACGCAGGTGCCGCCCAGATAGCGGCTCTCGGCCACTGCCACTTTCGCGCCAAAACCGGCGGCAAAACGCGCAGCCCGCACACCGCCGGAACCGGCGCCAATCACATACAGGTCAAAATCGTAATCCATTTCTATCTCCTCGGCGGGACATCAGAATACCCGCAGCCATCCTTTGAGCAAGCACTGCCATCCATATAAGGGCGGAAAATGAAAAAACCACCCATGCAGGCGCCGGACAGACAGAAAATCGGAAAACGTCATACCCCCTTACAGCGCTGATCAGCGTTCGCCGGCAGTTTCAGTGCCCACGAATATAGTGCTCCAACTGCTGGATCAGGTTGGCCTGCTCGACAATGGCTTCTTTAACCAGATCACCAATCGATAACAGGCCAATCAACTGATCCCCCTCTACCACCGGCAGATGACGCAAATGACTGTCGGTCATGACCGCCATGCAACGCTCGATGCTCTGCTGACTGTCAGCCGTCACCACTGGCGCGCTCATAATGGCCCGGACAGGCGTACCCACCGAAGAGCGCCCTTGAAGAACGATCTTACGCGCATAATCCCGCTCACTGATGACGCCGACCACCTGCCCGTTTTCTATGACCGGCAAGGCTCCCACATTCTTTTCAGACATCAGCTTCAACGCTTCAAGCACCATCTGGTCTGGCGCGATGCTATGTACCCGCTGGTTTTGCGCGACCTTCAATCTCAGCAACTGTGCAGCTGTTTTCATGCGAGCCTCCAACACTGTGCGCTATGGATCATGGGCTCCGTCGGAGCCTGGTTTAATCCGGGATTGAGCAAGTGGCCTACAACCGGTCACCTTTCGAATGTCCAAAAAAAAAAGACGCCTGAAACCTTTCGGTTTCAGGCGTCTTTGCCTGTTCTTTGCGGTGTTGAAACCAGACGCCTATGCCTGATCCACCGATGCTGCCGCCTGATCATCGTTGACCGAGGGCTGCGTGACTGATGCGAACCGTTGCAGGCTATGTGCCAATCAGCAGAATTGAGACCTCACCACGCTTCGAACTCGCAAGAACAAGGCCTCTCCTTCGAAACACCAGAACAACGAAGTTGATATCCCCGCCCCCGAGTGATGCAGGACGCCAGGCACATCGCCCTGTAAAAGTGCATGTTGCGAACGCTCCGCTCCAAAAAAAACGCCCCGAACAAGTCGGGGCGCTTATTGGCGGTATCGCACGCGTATTTTCATACAGCGTGCGAAAAAGCCTGTTTAAAGCAGACAGATCAAGCGCTATCAGTAAGCCTTGCCAGTCTTGTAGAAGTTCTCGAAACAGAAGTTGGTTGCTTCGATGTAGCCTTCGGCGCCACCGCAGTCGAAACGCTTGCCCTTGAACTTGTAGGCAATCACGCAACCGTTCTTGGCCTGCTTCATCAGGGCGTCGGTGATCTGGATCTCGCCACCCTTGCCCGGTTCGGTTTGCTCGATCAGTTTGAAAATATCCGGCGTCAGGATGTAGCGACCGATAATCGCCAGGTTCGACGGAGCATCTTCCGGCGCTGGTTTCTCGACCATGTTGCGTACGCGGTACAGGTCATCAGCGATCAACTCGCCGGCGATCACGCCGTACTTGTTGGTTTCGTTCGGATCGACTTCCTGAATCGCAACGATGGTGCAGCGGTACTGTTCGTACAGTTTGACCATCTGGGTCAGCACGCCGTCGCCTTCCAGGTTGACGCACAGGTCGTCCGCCAGAACCACGGCGAAAGGCTCGTCGCCAATCAGCGGGCGGCCGGTCAGGATCGCGTGGCCAAGGCCCTTCATTTCGGTCTGACGGGTGTAGGAGAACGAGCACTCGTCCAGCAGTTTGCGGATACCGACCAGGTATTTCTCTTTGTCGGTGCCCTTGATCTGGTTTTCCAGCTCGTAGCTGATGTCGAAGTGGTCTTCCAGAGCGCGCTTGCCGCGACCGGTCACGATGGAGATTTCGTTCAGACCCGCGTCCAGTGCTTCTTCAACGCCGTACTGGATCAGTGGCTTGTTTACCACCGGCAGCATTTCCTTGGGCATGGCTTTAGTCGCTGGCAGGAAGCGAGTACCGTAACCGGCTGCTGGGAACAAGCATTTCTTGATCATATAAGTCCTTGAAAGGGCTGTGTGTACGAGTTTCGGCGCAGTCTAATCAGGCGGCGTGCACCTTACAATGCCCCGCACTGGCTAACCGATGCCAACATAGAGAAATATTCTCGCCGATAGTTCCATCGACGCTTCGAGCGCGCGAAAACAGAGTAGCTCAAAGCCACCAACAAACTACCCTGCCCGCGACTATCGGCAGCCGCCGCGTGCGTTTGCCGGTATCATGGCGCCTTTGAACCAGCCAACGAGGCAAGTAGATGGCCGCAGCAAAAATCATCAACGGGTACGTGGTCGACAAGGCGAAGGACGGCCAGTGGCACATCAGCGCCGCCAATGGCGAGCACATTGCCGGGCCATTCCCGAGCGAAGCGATGGCAGTTGAAGTCGCTTCGGTGTTCGAGGACACGCCTGCTGCTCCCAAGCGTCGCGGTAAAGATCGGGACTGATCGACCTGCGATGGACAAGAGCCCTGCATTGCGCAGGGCTTTTTTTGTCTCTGCGCACAGAGATGTGGCCAATCGCTATAACCTTTTCCTGCCGGCGCTGTCATAGCGTCTGACCCTCTCCTTTCGAAGACGATATCGCCATGAACACCCGCATCCTCCCACTGATTGCGCTACTGGCCCTGACTGGCGGTTGCGCCACTTCGCAAACGACCTACCTCAATAATGGCGAACAGGGCCTGAGCATTGACTGTTCCGGCGAGGCCAATTCCTGGGCCTCCTGTTACGAAAAGGCTGACGCCTCCTGCGCAGGCACCGGCTATCGCATCGTCGGCACCGACGGTACGCCGGCCCCGGCCGAAAGCGACAAGACCCTGGGCGTCGACGTGGGCAACTACAAGAACCGCAGCGTGGTGGTGGTCTGCAAATAGCTTTTACATGTGGATTTCGGCGAACTTGATCCCCAGTCCGCGCACGACTTCAATCAGGTCGTCCAGCCGGGCGAAAGACTCGACTTCATCGTTGTCGTCCACCAAGAAATAGCTGCGCCCGGCGCTCTTCTTGAAAAATACGATCCACTCCCCCGGATTCGCCGGGTTCTGGATCACATGGGTGGCAGAAATAAGGCCCTCTGCGTGCCTCTCCCGTACGTGCTCGCGCTTCATGCGTCCCTCCAGAAATGACAATGCCGCCCAGGCCAGACCTGGACGGCATCGGTGCCGATTGGCGACAGTTTATCAGCCGGATATGCAAACCGTGGCAGCGTTGCGCACATCCCGTGGACGCAAAGGCACGTTGGAAATGCGCTCATGCAACTTGATGCTGCTGCCGCCGGAACGATCGTCGATATCGAATACCGCTGCCGGTCCGGAGGAAAGCTTGCCTGGCACGATGACGCGCATGCCGTCCTTGTGCGGCTCCACTTGCAGGGCGCCGCGACTGTCTGCCAGTTTTTCGACCAGGCACTGC
The DNA here is from genome assembly GCF_019145475.1 of Pseudomonas botevensis. Taxonomy (GTDB): domain Bacteria; phylum Pseudomonadota; class Gammaproteobacteria; order Pseudomonadales; family Pseudomonadaceae; genus Aquipseudomonas; species Aquipseudomonas botevensis. The sequence goes on along the minus strand of NZ_JAHTKI010000002.1, from coordinate 227,543 downwards.
GCATACTCATGGGGTTTCTTGCCGGAAATGACGATCATGGTCGGCAGCGTTTCATTGATTTCCGCAACGCTCGCGCAACCACCCAATGCCAACACCGCCGACAGACACACCACACCCCATTTCATACAAAATCTCCAATAAAGACCCTCCGACAGCACGAATGCCGTTTTTCTCCGAGGCTTACCGCATTTAACCCGCTTCAAATCGCGAATAACCGTTTTAAATTGTCAAAGCAGCGCCCGACGGCCAGATAATAACCCGTCCGGGCTGATAAACTGCGCCGATCTATCCTGCTATCGTTTTGATTTTGTAGAAAAAGCCCTTCTGGAGGCGCCCATGAAATTCATTCACCAGCGCGAACACCTCAATGAAGACGACATCGTCGTCATCCAATGCTCGCAAACCTGCAACATTCGTCTGATGAACGACGCCAACTTCCGCAGCTTCAAGAACGGCGGACGCCACACCTATCACGGTGGCGCGTTCGACAAGTTCCCGGCGCGCATCACCGCTCCGAGCACCGGCTTCTGGAACATCACCATCGATACCGTCAGCCGCCGCGCCATCAGCGTAACGCGCAAGCCGAACCTGACTCACTCGATCAAGATCATCCGCCGCTCCAGCTCGAAACTCAGCTGAATCCCCCAATCAACCAATCAGGTAAGCATGACCGTGGCTCAAACGACCAAATACGTCATCAAGTACAAACTCAATGGTGAACGCCGTTTCGAGTTCGCCCAACTGGAAAACGGCACGGCGGAAGAAGCCAAGGCTGCGCTCGACGCGCTGCACGGCCAGGGCGACGACGTAATCAGCGACATCAGCGTCAGCAAGGCCCTGTAAGACCCGGGCGACCCTGATTCGACCGCAAGCATCGGAGTGTTTCGACCTGCCGGGCTGCCCAGACTGATCGCCTCGATGTGAATCAAGGAGTCAGCATGCCGAAGTCACCCAACGCCCCGCTGGATAGCCTCGACTGGAACGCGCTGGAACAGCAACTGGATCAGGACGGCTGCGCCATCATCCGCACGCTGTTACGCCCGGAAAGCTGTGAACGCATCAGCGCGTTGTACACGCAAAACGAACCGTTCCGTTCGCAGGTGATCATGGCTCGCCACGGATTCGGTCGCGGCGAGTACAAATACTTTCGCTACCCGCTGCCGCCGCTGGTCGAACGTCTGCGCGAGGCGCTGTATCCCCGCCTTGTTCCCCTCGCCAACCGCTGGCATGAACGGATGGGACTGGCCGAACGCTTTCCGGTCACTCACAGCGAATTTCTGCAGTGTTGCCATGCCGCCGGTCAAGTGCGACCCACCCCGCTATTGCTGCAATACGGACCCGAGGACTACAACTGTCTGCATCAGGACTTGTACGGCGAACACGTGTTTCCGCTGCAAGTGGCGATACTTCTGTCAGAACCGGGTCGCGATTTCAGTGGCGGCGAATTCGTCCTGACCGAGCAGCGCCCGAGAATGCAGTCCCGCCCACAGGTCATGGACCTGAGACAAGGCGATGCGCTGATCTTCGCCGTCAACCAGCGCCCGGTCCAGGGCGTACGCGGTGATTATCGCGTGACCATGCGCCACGGCGTCAGTCGCCTGCACAGCGGAAAACGGCATACTCTGGGCATCATCTTTCACGACGCTTCATGACCGCCATGCAAATCACTTTCGACCTGTTTGCCGACAGCGAATCCGAACAGCCCCGACGCGCGGAACAGATCGGCGATCAATCCTGGGTGTTGCGCGGTTTCGCCCTGCCCCATATCGAGCGGCTGCTGCCGGCACTGGAATCGGTTATTGCCATCGCGCCGTTGCGCCACATGATGACGCCTGGCGGCTTCAGCATGTCGGTGGCCACCAGCAGCTGCGGCGAACTCGGCTGGATCACCGACCGCAGCGGTTATCGCTACTCGGCTGTGGACCCACTCAGCAACCAGCCCTGGCCTGCCATGCCCGACGCCTTTCGCGAACTGGCACAGGCAGCAGCGACGCAGGCAGGATTTGCCGGTTTCATACCAGACTCCTGCCTGATCAACCGTTACGCCCCCGGTGCCAAGATGTCTTTGCATCAGGACAAGGACGAAAGCGATTACGCCGCGCCGATCGTGTCCCTGTCGCTGGGCTTGTCCGCGATGTTTCTGTTTGGCGGTTTCGCCCGCAGCGACAAGAGCCAGCGAATCGCCCTGTTGCACGGCGACATGGTGGTCTGGGGCGGCGTTGATCGCCTGCGCTATCACGGCGTGCTGCCGATCAAGCCCGGCCGGCATCGGCTGCTGGGCGAGCAACGTTTTAACCTGACCTTTCGCACCGCTGGATAATCGCGCAAAGTTTGACCGCAAGGGCCGGAGTGTTACGTCAGGCAGCGCTGGTTAACCTGAAATCCTACAGGCCAACGGACTCTCGATCATGAAAACGCTTTCGACCACACCGAACACTGAAAACGATCCACGCTGGGCTGCCGTGGTGGCGCGCGATCCGCAGGCGGACGGCCAGTTTGTCTATGCGGTAAAAACCACCGGCGTGTATTGCCGCCCGAGCAGTCTGGCGCGTTTGCCGAAACCGCAGAACGTCGAATTCTTCGACACCGCGCAAGATGCCGAAGCCGCGGGATACCGTCCTAGCAAACGGGCCAGCAAGGATCAGAGCGAGGTCGCCGCACAGCATGCCGCCACGGTTGCGGCGGCGTGCCGGCAGATCGAGGCGTCGGAAACCCTGCCGGCGCTCAATGACCTGGCCGAGACCGCCGGCCTGAGCACCTTCCACTTCCACCGCGTTTTCAAAGCCGCGACCGGCCTGACCCCCAAAGGCTACGCTGCCGCACATCGCTCGCGCCGGGTGCGTCAGCGGCTTGCGGACGGCGGCTCGGTGACGGATGCGCTCTACGATGCCGGCTTCAACTCCAACAGCCGCTTCTATGAAGCCGCCGACCAGGTACTGGGGATGAAGCCCGGCGACTTCCGGGCCGCCGGGCAAAACAACGATATCCGTTTCGCTGTTGGCCAATGCTCGCTCGGGGCCATTCTGGTGGCGCAAAGCGAGCGCGGGATCTGCGCGATTTTGCTGGGGGATGATCCGCACCAATTGGTCTGCGATCTGCAGGATCAATTTCGCCGGGCCAATCTGATCGGTGCCGACCGTGACTTCGAGCAACTGATCGCCCAGGTCGTCGGCTTCATCGAAGCGCCGGCCATCGGCCTCGATCTGCCACTGGATGTCCGCGGCACGGCGTTTCAGGAGCGGGTCTGGCAGGCGCTGCGGGAAATCCCGCCAGGCAGCACCGCCAGTTACGCCGACATTGCCCAACGCATCGGTTCGCCCAAAGCGGTGCGTGCGGTGGCTCAGGCGTGTGGCGCCAACAGCCTCGCGGTGGCGATCCCCTGCCACCGCGTGGTGCGCAGCGATGGCAACCTGTCGGGCTATCGCTGGGGTGTGGAGCGCAAGCGTGAACTGCTCACGCGGGAAGCGCAGCCCTAACGGACGCCGATGTAAATCGATACCGACTCGGGGCCGGTATAGGCCTCGAAGTCGGTGGCGAAGCGCCGCTGGAGCTGCGGGTTGATCTGAAAATGGTTCCAGATGTAACCCCAGGTACTGATGACCGTGTCAGGCATCGCCCCGGACGCCGAGAACACCAGGTAATCGCCGCTCTCGATGCGGATCGTTTCGAAATCTGTCGAGGGGTCGGTGACTGCGACACCGGCCGTCACATCGAACGCGCCCGACGCATCCGATTCGTACGCCGAATAAACGCCATAAACCGGCGATTCGGTCAGCTTGCCGGGAATGACCTGCGCCAAACCTTCAGCGAAAAAACGCCCCCACATCGGACCAATTTTCGCCGTTTCGGCGTTGTGCTCTGCCGCGTTGGTGGTTAGCACCCGCAAACCCGAAACCGTGAATGGATCGACATGCTGTTGTTTTACGTCCATCGAAAGCGCCACTCCCTGTAAGCCGGATGCGGCTCGAAAGAGCCGCAATGGCGCTTACTGTGTCAGCGATTGACATCCACCACAACCCGGCCGCGCAACTGTCCGGCGAGCAGTTTTGGCGCGGCGTCGAGGGCTTCGCCAAGGCCTATTTCGTGGCTGATGAGGGGCAGCAAGGCGAAGTCCAGATCCCGGGCCAGACGCTCCCATGCTTCGAGGCGCCGAGCCTTGGGCTGCGTCACGCTATTGATCCCGGCCAGGGTCACGCCCCGCAGAATGAACGGCGCCACCGACGCCGGGAAATCCATGCCCTGGGCCAGACCACATGCCGCGACCGTGCCTTCGGCGCGGGTGCTGGAGCAGGCATTGGCCAACGTGTGGCTGCCAACCGAGTCGATCACCCCGGCCCAGCGTTCTTTCGCCAGCGGCTTGCCCGGCTCGGACAGGGTCGCACGATCAATGATTTCGTCGGCACCCAACTGTTTCAGATACTCATGCTCGGAAACCCGGCCGGTGGACACCACCACGCGGTAACCAAGCTTGCTCAGCAGCGCGATGGCAAAGCTGCCGACCCCGCCGTTGGCACCAGTGACCAACACTTCGCCCTGCTGTGGCGTCACGCCGTTGCGCTCCAGCGCCAGGATGCACAGCATCTCCGTATAACCCGCCGTGCCGATGGCCATGGCTTGCGCAGGAGAGAATGCCTTGGGCAACGGAATCAGCCAATCGCCGTTTAACCGCGCCTTCTGCGCCAGGCCACCCCAATGTCCCTCACCCACGCCCCAGCCATTGAGCAGCACCTGATCGCCGGCCTGATAGTCCGGGTGCGAACTGACTTCGACGGTGCCCGCCAGATCGATCCCCGGCACCATCGGAAACTTGCGCACCACCGGACTGCTGCCGGTGATCGCCAGGCCATCCTTGAAATTCAGCGTGCTGTAGGCAACTCGCACAGTCACATCGCCTTCGGGCAGTTGCTCTTCGGTGATCTGCTGCAGGCTGGCGCGATAGCCGTTGTCGTCTTTGTCGATCAGAATGCCGTTGAACATGACTGCCTCTCAGGAATGAATTTGAGTTGGTCGTGGGATTGAAATAACACAAAGCAACACATTGCCCTACCCGACTTTCCGCCAATCCGCACAGAGTTCGTGCTGATGTGTGCCGCCCGCGCTACAAATCTCGACTGGCCTTGCACACGGCTTTGCTGGTAAAAAATCCGCCTCCAGCGTCCCTGCCCTGATTTGTCCTTCGGAGAACCTTTTCCATGAGCCAATGGCCAGATACCCGCATTCTTGACCTGTTCGGCATCGAACTGCCGATCATCCAGGGCCCCATGGCCGGTGCCACCAACTCGTCGATGGTGATCGCAACGTGCAACGCCGGTGGCCTCGGATCGATGCCGGCGGCAATGCTGAGCATCGAGCAGTTGCGCGAGGAACTGAAGACCATTCGCCAGGGCACGACCAAACCGTTCAACGTCAATTTCTTCTGCCACACCCCGCCGGCCGCCGACGAGCAACGGGCGCGTGACTGGAAAAACCTGCTGGAACCTTATTACCGCGAACTGGGTGTCGATTTCGATGCGCCGACGCCGGTGTCCAACCGCGCACCGTTTGATGCCGCTGCCTGTGAAGTGCTGGAGGAATTTCGCCCCGAAGTGGTGAGCTTCCATTTCGGCCTGCCGGAAAAGTCCCTGCTGGACCGGGTCAAGGCCACTGGCGCGAAAATCCTGTCTTCGGCGACCACCGTCGATGAGGCCGTCTGGCTGGAGCAGAACGGTTGCGATGCAATTATCGCCATGGGTTATGAGGCCGGTGGCCATCGCGGGATGTTTCTCAGCAATGACCTGAGCAGCCAGGTCGGTACGTTCGCCCTGGTGCCACAAGTGGTCGATGCGGTGAGCGTGCCGGTGATCGCGGCCGGGGCGATCGCCGATGCCCGGGGTGTGGCAGCGGCGTTCATGCTGGGGGCGTCGGCGGTGCAAGTCGGCACGGCGTATCTGTTCACGCCGGAAGCCAAGGTCAGCGCCTCTCACCACAAGGCGCTGCGTACCGCCAAGGAAAGCGAGACAGCGGTCACCAACCTATTCACCGGGCGACCGGCGCGGGGGATTCTCAACCGGGTGATGCGCGAACTGGGTCCGATATCGGACAAGGCTCCGGCCTTCCCGCTGGCCGGTGGCGCCTTGATGCCGTTGCGGGCCAAGGGCGAAGCGGACTTCAGCAATTTGTGGGCAGGCCAGGCATTTACGCTGGGCAAAGAGCTCGGCAGCGCCGAATTGACCCGGCAACTGGCCGAAGGCGCACTGGCGAAACTGACGCGCCAATGACCTGAACCATGGCAGGGATATATCGTTCCTGCCATGACGCTTTCCGTTTAGCGGCATTTCGCTATATATTCCGATATATAGCGATTCACCCCTCGCAACGGCGCAGTCCACCCCCAACAACCACTGCCCACTGCACTTGCCCACAACGGAGCTGTTACATGACGATTCGTGCCTCACGTTTTGCCCCTACCTGCCTGGCTTCCCTGCTGGCGGTATTCGCCATCGGCGCTGCGCAGGCCGATGAAGTGCAGGTTGCCGTCGCGGCCAACTTCACCGCACCGATCCAGGCGATCGCCGCCGATTTCGAAAAAGACACCGGGCACAAGCTGGTCGCCGCCTACGGCGCTACCGGCCAGTTCTACACCCAGATCAAAAACGGCGCGCCGTTCGAAGTGTTCCTCTCGGCAGACGACACCACCCCGGAGAAACTCGAGAAAGAAGGCGACACCGTCAAAGGCTCGCGCTTCACCTACGCCATCGGCACCCTGGCGCTGTGGTCGGCCAAAGAAGGCTACGTCGACGCCAAAGGTGACGTGCTGAAGAAAAACGAATTCCAGCACCTGTCCATCGCCAACCCGAAAGCCGCGCCATACGGCCTGGCCGCCACCCAGGTGCTGGAAAAGCTGAAACTGACTGAGGCGACCAAAGCCAAAATCGTCGAAGGCCAGAACATTACCCAGGCCTATCAATTCGTTTCCACTGGCAACGCTGAACTGGGCTTCGTCGCCCTCTCGCAGATCTACAAGGACGGCAAAGTCAGCAGCGGTTCGGCGTGGATCGTCCCGGCGAGCATGCATGACCCGATTAAACAGGATGCAGTCATCCTGAACAAAGGCAAGGACAACGCCGCCGCCAAGGCGCTGGTCGAATACCTCAAAGGTCCGAAAGCTGCTGCGGTCATCAAGTCGTTCGGTTACCAGCTCTAAATGTCGCTGACGAGTGCCGATTTCGCGGCGATCTGGCTGACCCTGAAACTGGCGTCCCTGACCACTGCGATCCTGCTGGTCGTCGGCACTCCGATTGCCCTTTGGTTGTCGCGCAGCCGTTCCTGGTTGCGCGGACCGATTGGCGCGATCGTCGCCCTGCCCCTTGTCCTGCCGCCCACGGTCATCGGTTTTTACCTGTTGCTGGTGATGGGTCCGAACGGCTTTCTCGGCCAATTTACCCAGTGGCTGGGGCTGGGCACTCTGACATTCAGCTTCACCGGACTGGTGATCGGTTCGGTGCTCTATTCCATGCCGTTTGTGGTGCAGCCGTTGCAAAACGCCTTCTCCGCCATTGGCACCCGCCCGCTGGAAGTGGCCGCGACTTTGCGTGCCAATCCCTGGGACACTTTTTTCAGCGTGATCCTGCCACTGGCGCGCCCCGGTTTTATTACAGCGGCGATCCTCGGCTTTGCCCATACCGTCGGTGAATTCGGCGTGGTGCTGATGATCGGCGGCAATATTCCCGACAAGACGAGGGTCGTCTCGGTGCAGATCTACGACCACGTCGAAGCCATGGAGTACGCGCAAGCTCACTGGCTGGCCGGGGCCATGCTGGTGTTTTCGTTCCTGGTGTTGCTGGCGCTCTACTCCAGCCGCAAGACCCGCGCGGGCTGGAGTTGATCGATGATTGATGCGCGTCTGAAACTGACTTATTCGGGCTTTGGCCTGGACGTCGACCTGCACCTGCCCGGTCGCGGCGTGACGGCGCTGTTCGGCCAATCCGGTTCGGGCAAGACCACTTGCCTGCGCTGTATTGCCGGGCTGGAGCGCGCCGAACAGGCCTTTGTCCAGATCAATGACGAGGTCTGGCAGGACAGCGACAAAGGCATTTTCGTGCCTCCGCATAAACGGGCGCTCGGCTATGTGTTCCAGGAGGCCAGCCTGTTCCCGCACCTCTCGGTGCTGGCCAACCTGCAATTCGGCCTCAAGCGCATCGCCAAGGCCCAGCGCCGGGTGGACATGGCGCAAGCCACGGAACTGCTGGGCATCGGCCATCTGCTCGAACGCCATCCGCAGCACCTGTCCGGTGGTGAACGCCAGCGTATCGGCATCGCCCGTGCGCTGCTGACCAGCCCGAAACTGCTGCTGATGGATGAGCCGCTGGCGGCCCTCGACAGCCAGCGCAAAAGCGAAATCCTGCCTTACCTGCAACGCCTGCACGACGAACTGGACATTCCGGTGCTGTACGTCAGCCACGCCCAGGATGAAGTGGCGCGTCTGGCCGATCACTTGGTACTGCTCAGCGACGGCAAGGCCCTCGCCAGCGGCCCGATCGGCGAAACCCTGGCCCGGCTCGACCTGCCGCTGGCCATGGGCGATGACGCTGGCGTGATCATCGAGGGTCTGGTCAGTGCCTACGATGCCGACTACCAATTGCTCACGCTGCAACTGCCGGATACCTTGTTGAGCATTCGCGTAACCCACGCACCGATGGCGACCGGCCAGGCCTTGCGTTGCAAGGTACAGGCCCGCGACATCAGCCTGACGCTGGAAGGGAATGAGTTCAGCAGCATCCTCAATCGTCTGCCGGTCACTGTTGTCAGCGAACAACCGGCCGATAACGCCGCCCACGTGCTGATCCGCCTGGATGCCGGTGGTACGCCGTTGCTGGCGCGCATCACCCGCTATTCGCGGGATCACCTCGGCGTGCATCCGGGCCAGCAACTCTGGGCACAGATCAAAGCGGTCGCAGTGCTGGCGTAAATCGGCGGGCACGACGGCCATGGCGCGCGGTCAATCGCTGTAACAGCTGATTGCCTGCCAAGGAAAACCGCCATGCCCGACACCGCGCTGACCGATGCTTTGCCTGCGGATCTGCATTACGTCGATGACACTCAGACAGGCCTGACCCGCAAAAAACTGCGTGGCAAGTTCTACTACTTCGATGCGGCGGGTCAGCGCATTACCGACACAGACGAAATCAAACGCATCAACGCACTGGCGGTACCACCCGCCTACACCGACGTGTGGATCTGCGCCGACCCGCGTGGCCATCTGCAAGCCACCGGACGCGATGCCCGAGGCCGCAAGCAATACCGCTATCACCCGCGCTGGCGCGAAGTACGCGACGCCGACAAATACTCGCGTCTGCGGGAGTTCGGGCTGGCGCTGCCCAAACTGCGCAAACAATTGGAAACGCTGCTGGCGGCGCCGGGCTTCAGTCGCGACAAGGTCATGGCCACGGTGATTACGCTGCTCGATGCCACGCTGATTCGCGTTGGCAACACCCAATACGCTCGGGACAACCGCTCCTACGGCCTGACCACCCTGCGCAGTCGCCACGTCGAGGTGAACGGCAGCGCAATCCTGTTCCAGTTTCGCGGCAAAAGCGGCATCGAACACCAGATCACCGTCAGGGATCGGCGCCTGGCGCGGATCATCAAGCGCTGCCTGGAGATTCCAGGGCAGAATCTCTTTCAATATCTGGATGAAAACGGCGAACGACACACCATCAGTTCTTCTGACGTCAACGCGTACCTGCAAACCCTGACCGGCGCCGACTTCACCGCCAAGGACTACCGAACCTGGGCCGGCAGCGCCCTGGCCCTGGCGGTACTGCGCGAACTGCAATGGGAGTCGGAATCCGAGGCCAAGCGGCACGTGGTCGACATGGTGAAAGGTGTCGCACGACAGCTCGGCAACACCCCGGCAGTATGCCGCAAGTGCTACATCCACCCGGCGGTCGTAGAGAGCTTCATGCTCGGGGCGCTGGCCGAGTTGCCAAAGCCTCGGGTGCGCAAGGGCCTGCGCAAGGAGGAAGTGGCGCTGGCGCTGTTCCTCGAGCGGATGAGCGAGGTCGCCGCGCCCTGAAGTCGCCGAACGTTTTCCTTTGACACCCGCAACCGACGAACTGACCTGTCTATTTTTTGCACGATTGGTCAGGGCTTCTATAGTTGATCTGATACGAATCAGCTGCGGTGACGCCATGGAAGACATTTTCGTCGTGAAGCGCTGCAACAAGATCATCATCCACGGTCGCCGCGCCGGAGAAAGTCTCCATGAACCTGCCGAAGCCCAAGGCTGGTTCCGCATCTGCGACACGCGCACTGGTGGCTTCCTCGGCGATGGCTACGATCACGAAGAGCAGGCCCGAAGCGAATGTGACCGGCTGAACGCCGTCAGCGCCCGGGTTGTTGCCCAGGAATCCTCCGGCTGATGCCTTTCATTTGCCGGTCTATACTGAAACGAGCTGAAGGAGCAGCACCCCGACGGTAGAAAGCTCGCGCTGCGCGGGCTTTTTGCTGCCCACAGCAGTTTCCTGACGGAGGTGTCACATGTCCGAAAGAGAGTCCATCACCACCCTCCTCACCTTGCTCGACGCTCGGGAGGCGCGCCTCGCGGCGGCTTGCAAAGAGATCGCCGACTGGGTCGATCATCAGGGCGGACACCCGACTGCCCTGCGCATCCGCGATCGCCTGAACGACATCGAGAAGGACACTCCGCTGATTCGCAGCACGCTGTCGGCGCTCAAGCCTGTTGATCGGCCGCTGCCACGTTTCAGATAATCCACGCGGAATCCGAACTGGCGGTTGAGCGACAACGCAGTTGGTTGGTCGCCTCTCGCCGGTTGATGGCGCGATAGCCAGATTCGCCGAACACCCTTGGTCGTGAAAGGTCAAAGCCTTTACACGTCACCAAGGAGACGTTTTATGGTCATCCACTTTAAAGTCGACGGACACCTGGCTTGCGGTCACAAAGGTCACAACCTCTCCTCTAGCCGCGAACTCAACCGAGTGAAGTGTCGCAGCTGCCGCAGCACCGACGCCTACAAAAATGCACGAAAAGACCAGCGTAACGCAGCTCGGCGGGCAGCCCGTCGGGTCAATTCCGCGCATTCGAGCGGCAACTGGCGAAGCGAATGGATCGAGCGATTGACCGAAATGGTCGGACTGCAGCGTCTGCCTCGGGGTTTCGCCGGACAGGCATTTGTCTAGGCGAAAAAAATAAGGGCTTGCATGAGGTATCTCATGCAAGCCCTTGATATTCATGGTGCCGAAGCCGGAATCGAACCGGCACGCCCTTACGAGCGGGGACTTTAAATCCATAATTTCTTCTTTTAAATCAATAGCTTATACTCATAATTTTTCCGCTTCACATAGATTTCTTTTCCGTTCCAAAACAGAAAAATCAGCACCTCAAAATAAATTGAGGAAAGAAATCGGGCTGTAGGATCCCGTATTCTAAGACAAGACAGACGCCAGTATGTAGAGAGGTCTGGCCGCCACGTGCGCCGGTCGATTGGATCGCCGATCAGTTGGGCCATACTCACGGAAAGATGATCAGTTAATAGTACGGTACGTGGATAAAGCATGACGGAGCGGACGTAGTAGATATGCTACAGATTGACATGAATCTATCACTGTTAATGGTCGCCTCGTCTAGCTAGGCAGAAAGGATCGGTGGACCCAGGCCATAGGGACCCGGTTTCCGAAGTGGCAAGAAAAGGTGCCCACGCCTAGGCTAGGTGTAGGGCCGATTGAACATAGGCAGGAATTCTACGTATCGGTCTTCAAAGTCCGCTATCGGCCCAGGCTGTTTGAAAACGCGCTAAATACTTCGAAAAGTGAGAGTCGCGAGGGTTGCCTATGGAATCAGCGGGCGGAAGCGCGACTTAGCTTAGTAAGTGACATAGAAGTTCGTAATGCCGTTTGGGCCGCGTCAGCGGCCCAAACGGCTACTTACGGGCGAGCAACCGGCTGGATTAAGCCCTGATCGCCTCAATCAGTTCTGCGATACCGAAGATGCTCATCATTCGTTTGAGGTTGTAGGCGAGCACATGAAGACTCATCTCAGTGCTCATCCTTGGCAGAGTTTTGGTCAGGAAGTGGGTACTACCCATCCAGTATTTGAGCGTTCCAAAAGGATGCTCAACAGTCTGGCGGCGAACCTTCATCTTCCCCGTGTCATGTTCCAGCCGAACCTGCATCGCGTCGATTACCGCCTCATGTTCCCAGCGCTTCACCCGGCGCTCCTTACCCGTCGTACATTGCTTTTGCATTGAGCAAGACCGGCAGCCCGAGAAGTAGTAACAATGCAATAGCATGCCGTCTTCCATCGACGAATGCCGCCGGGTTAGTAACTGCCCCGCAGGGCATCGATACTCGTCTGACGCCGCAAGATAGGTAAAATCCTGCTTGCCGAATCTGCCTTCAGCTTTGCTGCCAGATGTCAGGGTTTCGGTACGAAGATAGTGATGCCGGCTTGCTCGCACGCAAGGATTTCCAGACCTTTGTAATATCCTCGGTCGGCCACCACCGTTAGCGATTCAGCCTCGATTTCTTCACGCGCCTGGTTCGCCATATTGCTCAGTTGCCCACGATCATTACCAACGTTGGTCACCTCGTGGGCAATGATCAGGTGGTGTTTGTCGTCGACAGCTGTTTGTACGTTGTAGCCAACCGTTCCGGTGCCTCGGCCGCTCGTGGCCATTGAGCGTGCATCTGGGTCTGTGAGGGAGATCTGCTGGTCTGGACTTTCGTGGATTTGCTGCCGTCGATGGCGATGATTGATTGGGAGAAGAGATTGAGGTTGCGACAAAGAACTACGAACTGGCGGCATACGCTGCGAATGGCTTTGCCGTTGTCTTTGCGAAAGTCGGCAATGGTTTTGAAGTCCGGAGCCAAACGCCCCGTTAGCCACATCAACTCGACGTTACGCTCGGCCTCACGCTCAAGCCGGCGGCTGGACTGAATCCGATTGAGGTAGCCGTAGATATAGATCTTCAGCAAGACCGCCGGGTGGTAGGCCGGACGCCCAGTTGCGGCAGGATCGACGCCCTCAAAACCAAGTGCGCCCAAGTCGAGTTCATCGACGAAAACATCGACCACGCGCACTGGATTTTCTTCGACTACGTAATCGTCCAGACACTCCGGCAGCAAGGTGACTTGAGTTCGCGCCTCGCCTTCGATGAATCGCGTCATGATCGCCTTCGCTACGATTTCAACGAAAGAAGTTTAGACAATCCAATACCATTTCGCCCTGTCTGGTTTGAAAGCGCCTCCTGGTGGAGACGCCTTAAAGATCACAGACTCCGTGTCATTCCTGAGGCCAGCACCAACCGTTCTAGTCCGATGCCGAACCCAGCTCCTTCTCGATAGGCTCCGCCGCCGACAACTTGTTGTTGTGCGCCCAATACGGGGCAACGCACCTCGAAGCCATTCCCCTCAAGGTAATAACTTAGTCCACGCTTCACTGCGAGACTGAGTTCATATTCCAATCCCAGCGAATCAAGAAAGCCAGTGCAGATTGTTTGGCTACGCTCCAAAGCCTGTGCCGGTGTGGGACTAAGAATTTCGAGTCCCAGTTGAGTGAATTCGCGATAACGACCGGCTTGGGGTCGTTCATACCGGTAACATCGCGCTACATAGAAAAACATCGCTTCTTGTCGTGACCCGAGAAGCACATCGTTGCGCTCCTGAAAGAGCGCAGTTGCTTCTGGGATGAGGCAGCAAGGGCGTCCGGCCTTGTCATTGAAGGCCCACATTTGTCCGATAATTTCACTCCCGCCGGTTTTCTCAATAAAAGTGTCTTGGCCCCATAGCGCAGGAACTATGGCCTCCTCAGCTCCGGCATCGATGAAGATAGCTCCGAAAACTGCCTTCTATCTCACGCATGATTGCAGCTTCTTTCCCAGTCACTATTCGAGTTCCACGAAGCATAGTCATTTTCAAAATCTCCAATTTACAGGCAATAAAAAAGGCGCCATTGGCGCCTTGGTTTGGTTCACTGAATTGTCAGAGTCGATGTTTCGAACTCTGATTAATCGATGAGCGTACGCAACCGCGGCACCCTGAGCGAGGTCCGTGATGATGATGGCGATTGCTTGGAATAAATTTAGTCATAACGAATCCTTGCACAAAAGTGGGAGTTCCTACAAGGCGCCGCATTTTTTGACAAACCGGCAACACGTCCCACCGAAGCCGTTTTCACACAGTCTGGGCCAATAGCAGCCGCTCCTGGCCAGAGACAGCAGCTTGAAGGAGTCGATGGTCGATTCAGGCTACGATGCTGAGTACTTGCACTAGTTATCGGACGCATCCTGTGATCCCGCTGCGAACCCTGAAGCGCAAACCCAAGCCTAGGCCAAGCTGCTCCGGAGCAATTAAATACTATCCACCCGCATGGTCGCTGCGACCGTGCGCGGCGATGAACATGGCGACGGCCGAGCGGCAATAGGATTCGATTTCGTCCTCTACTCTCGCCTGATCGAAGCGGGCGATCATCAGTAGGTCGGCCCCTTTGAAGAGCGCGGCAAACAAGCGGGCAGCTTGGAGGGGATCGGGCACGTTGAGAAGCGCCTTCGCGTGAAGTTGGCGCAACAGGGCCTCGATGTCGGCGATGACATGGGCGGCGCCGGCTTCGTAGTGGCGCTTGCTCAAGGCGTTTTGGCTCGTTTTATCGGCCATAACCATGGCTTCGATACTGCTGACGTCTGGTCTCAACAGCGTGCGCAGTAGTGATGTTCCCACCGCCATAAGTTGGTCTTCGACCGAACCTTCGGCACCTTCAAGCAGGGCCTGAGGTGCAAACGACTGCTGGCAGCCGGCCGCGATGGCTGCGCTGAACAGCGCCTCCTTGTTCTCGAAGCGCCTATAGATGCTGAGCTTGGATATCTTCGCCCGCTGGGCGACCTTGTCCAACGTCGTCGCTTGAAAACCCAACTCCACAAAAAGTTCGCTCGCGGCGTCGAGTATCGTTTGGGCAAGCGCCTCGTTGGTGGGTCGGCCGCGCCGGCCCTGTATGGTTTCGGTCATAATATTGGTACTTTACAGTATCTTAATTTAAGATTTACGATACCATCCAGTATCCTAAACTTGCAATCCAAAGGCTAGGTTACAACCTGCCCCCTCCCGCGGAGCCCATCACCATGAATGACGTCATCATCATCGGCGGAAGTTTTGCCGGTCTCGCCGCCGCTTTGCAGCTCGGCCGTGCCCGTCGCAAGGTCATCGTTCTCGATACCAGCCGGCCGCGTAACCGCTTTGCCGGCCATTCGCATGGTCTGCTCGGTCACGATCACACGCCGCCGCTGGACATACTCGCTGCGGCGAGACAGCAGCTGGCGCGCTATCCAACGGTCAGGCTAGTCATTGCCCGGGCGGAGAAAATTTCTGGCGTAATCGACGATTTCTGCGTTGTCACTGACGATCACGAAAGCCTAAGGGCCCGCCGCGTGATCCTGAGCTATGGCGTCGCCGACCAGATGCCTGATGTTCCAGGCTATACCGAGAGTTGGGGCACGTCCATCGTCCCCTGCCCCTATTGCGACGGCTTTGAAGCCGCCGGCCAGCATTGGGGCCTCGTGTGGTCCGGCCCGCAATCGCACAACCAGGTCAGGCTGTTCCTCGATTGGACCGACAGGTTGACTGTCTTTGCCGATGGTCACGACATTGCGCCTGATATCCGGGCCGATCTGGCGCACCGCAACATACCTGTCGTCGATGGGCGGATCGTCGAGATCGCCCATCACCAGGGGCATATCGCCACGGTCAACCTCGACACGGGCTCCACTGTCGCGGTCGACATCCTGTTTGCTCATCCGCGCAACAAGCCGTCCGCAAACCTGCATGAATCGCTGGGCCTTGCCACGATGGATACGCCCACTGGCGTCGTGCTCAAGGTCGACGAGCGTCGCCAAACCAGCACGCCCGGCATCTACGCCGCCGGCGATCTCTCCACGCCCATATTGCCCTCGGTCACCCAGGCATCATCGCAGGGCGCGATGGCGGGTATTTTCGCCCAGCAGTCGATGCTGGCTTGAGCGCATAGAGAGGAGACGAACATGGCCGTCGAACCGGACAGCGCGGGGGTGCGCTTCCCTCCGCCCTTCATCTATCTGGGAGCGCTGCTGTTGGGGCTGGCGGCGGAGCGGTTCGTCGCCCTGCGCTCTTTCGGCATCGACCGGTGGTGGCTGGTCGCGACGGGCGCGCTGCTGTTCGCTGCCGGCGCGGCGACGATGCTTGCGGCGGCGGGGCTCTTCCGGCGCCTGGGCACCCACGTTCCGCCGTCGCGACCAACGACCCTCATCGCAACGACCGGTCCTTATCGGTGGACCCGCAATCCGATGTATCTTGGCATGGCGCTTGTCTATGCCGGCATTGCGGTCGGCTTCGACAGAGCGATCGTCTTGGCTTTGCTTCCGTTGGTGCTGATCGTGATCCAGAGGCACGTGATCGCTCGCGAGGAGCGCTATCTCGAAGCGAAGTTCGGCGACGAGTACCGACGCTACAAGGCCGAGGTTCGCCGCTGGCTCTGACTATTCCGCAGCTGCCGCCTGCGGGATTTTCTGACAACCAACACCGACCTTCCTGCCACGGCTACTGAATGGGCCCTGATTTCGTAAGTAACCAAGGGCCGCTTCTGGCCGAAAGCGGTCGGTGAGGTACTGCGCGAGTCCAATCCGCTGCAACTGCCGCGCCTGATCGACGGCCAAAAAGGGGTTTCACAGATGGCGGCGTCCTGATTTGACGCCGCCTCAGGTCATTACACGACCACGTTCAACAGCAACACCACAATCAAACCGACCACGGCGACGATCGATTGCACCACCGAAATAGTCTTGGTGGCTTCGCCCATCGTCATGCCGAAGGATTCCTTCACCATCCAGAAACCTGCATGGTTGGCGTAGTTGAAGAACAGCGAGCCGCAGCCAATGGACAAGGCCAGCAGCGGCAGGTTGAGGCTGGGATCAGCACCGGCAAGCGGAGCCAGCAAACCGGCAGCCCCCACGATACCTACCGTCGCGGAACCGGTAGATACCGAAAGCAACATGGCGATCAACCAACCGAGGATCAGCGGAGGGAACGCCGACTGCTGAGTCAGGTGCACAATCGCATCGCCCACCTTGGCGCTGGTCAGCAGTTCCTGAAAGGCACCGCCGCCGGCGATGATCATGATGATCGAGGCGATTGGCTTGAGGCTCTTGCCCAGCGAGTCGCGCAATTGCCCCGCATCGCCGCCGCGCGCGAGTACCAGACTGGCCCCGGCGAACAGCACGCCCAGCAGCATCGCTATCAGCGGATTGCCGAGGAAACCGGCCATTTTCAGCAGCGCATTGTCCTTGGCCAATACCATCTCGGCGACGGCATGGATCAGCATCAGGATCGCTGGCAGCAAGGCTGCCAGCACGCCAAGGTATACGCTGGGGCTTGGTTTATCGTCGGCTTTTTCAGTCAGGGTGAACTGATCCAGCAACACCTGATCTGGCCGAGTGCTCATGCGCGGGGAAATGAATGCGCCATACAGTGGGCCGCCTAAAATCATGGCCGGGATAGCCGCCAGGAAACCATAGAGCATGGTCGGCCCGACCGAGGTTTTCAGCGCGGCGATGGCCGTCAACGGGCCAGGGTGCGGCGGGACCATACCGTGCATGGCGGCCAGTGCGGCAATCACCGGAACGCCCACATAGACATACGCCGAACCCTTGAAGCGCGCCTGACTTTCCAGCTTGCGCGCCACGCTGAAGATCAGCGGCAGCATGATCACCAGGCCGACCTCGAAAAACATTGGAATGCCAATCACAAACGCGACCATCATCATCGCCCACGGAATCATCCGATCCGATGTGCGCTTGAGGATGACCGCAGCAATCTGCTCGGTGACGCCGGCGTCAGCAAGAATTTTGCCGAGCATCGCCCCCAGCGCGATGACCACCCCCACTGCCCCCAGTGTCTTGCCGGCACCGGTGACCACGTGGGAGACGATGCCATCTGGCTCCATACCGGTTGCAAAGCCTACGCCGACGGAAACTACCAGCAAAGCCAGCAGCGGGTGCATTTTGAGGCGCGAGACGATCAGCGCTACCAGCACCAGGACGCTGATCAATGCGGTCAGTAACAGATCTATATCTAAGGGAGTCATGAAAGGTTCTCGGTTGAGCTGGTGCCCAAATTCTTGTAAGTGGGTGAGATGAATGGCATCTGCAACGGCTAAGTTTCAGCGTTCGACTTTCTAAAAACCGAATAACCTTCGAGGCGCTTGCACCAGCAGCGAGTCGCTGGCTTGCGCCGAAAGTTCCAAGGCTTGCAACTGGTCGACGACGGTGGCGAAACCGATGCTTTGCTCATGCTGCGTATGCGGCCAGTCGCTGCCCCATACCAACTGATGCAGGCCGAAGCTTTGTTCCAGCAACGGTAATGCCCTTCGAGCGAAATCAATGTTCTGTTGTGGCGTACCTCCCAAACGATAGATTCCCGATACCTTGATCCAGAGCGAACCTTTCGATCCGGCCTCAAGCAACTCGCCAAACCCGGGCTGATCGAGACCCGCATTCGCGTCCGGCCGCCCCAAGTGATCGATCACCAACTTCACGCCGAACGGCGTCAATTGCTGGATCAGGCCCGGCAGATCCTTGAGTTCCCGGTGCAACTCGACATGCCAGTCGAGATCAGCGATATCGCTGAAAAACCCTTGCCAGGCACTATCACGAAAATCAGGTAACGCCTTGCCGATCAGGTTCAAGCGCACGCCGACCACGCCCAGTCGAGCCATGTCATTCAAGGTAGAACGACTGACGCTTGGCTCCAGCACCACCACACCGCGCAACTGCTGCGGCGCTTGCTTCAACGCCGCCAACAGGTAGCTATTGTCGGTGCCAAGGAAACTTGGTTGCACCAATACACCGTGACTCAGACCATGCGTTTGCAAATGCTCAAGGTACTGGTCAAGCGTGGCGTCGTACTCAGGGGTGTAGCGCCGTGCACCGATCAGATGCAGATCACGGTTGAACACATGGGCATGGGAGTCGATGCCGGTGATCGACTTGGGGCGGGTATCTGACATGGGTTTTATCTACTGAAGGTTAGGATCATCACGCCCGAGCGCGTTGATTGCCGTTGATACCGGCCGAAACGGAGGGGGCATTGGCTTCAAGGTCCCTGCCCCGGGTTTCAGGCAGGCAAAGTGCGGCAAGCACCGCCACGCCGTAGGCGATCCCGGCATCGATACCAATCGCCGAACCCAGCGACATGGAGTCACTCATGTGCCCGACCAGGAATGGAAATACAGCGGACAGCACCCGGCCAAAGTTGTAGCAAAAGCCAACGCCGGCGCCGCGTACATCGGCAGGGTAAAGTTCGTTGAAGAGCGCTCCCAGACTGGCCGGAATACCGGCGGCGAAGAACCCCAACGGGAACCCCAGGAACAGCATCTGCGTATTGGTCAGCGGCAAAAATACGTAGCACTGCACCGTGACCACGCAGCACAAGGCAAACAGCACAATGTTTTTACGACGGCCAATGCGATCGATCAAATAGCCGCTGGCCACACAACCACACCAGAAGGCGATGATGATCACCGCCAGATAGCCGCCCGAGTTCAGCACAGACAGATTGCGCTCGGTCTTGAGGAAGGTCGGCAACCAGGTCATTACCGCGTGATAGCCACCGTGCGCGCCCAGTCCAAGCAGCCCCCCAAACAGGGTCACGCGAATCAGTTCCGGGCGAAAAATGCCGGCGAGCGACTTGAAGAAACTCTGCGGGATGGCGTTCTCTTTTTGCAGACGCTGGAAGCTGTCCGGCTCCTCAACGTTACGACGCACCCAGATGATCAGGAACGACGGCAGCAACCCGACAAGGAACATCACACGCCAGGCCATGTCCTGTGGCACCCAAGTATAGATCAGCGTGAACACCCCGACCGCCAGGCCCCAACCCACCGCCCAGGCACTTTGCACAGTGCCCATTACCTTGCCGCGATAGTGCGGATTGATCGTCTCGGCCATCAGCACCGCGCCGGCCGCCCACTCCCCGCCAATCCCGAAACCCTGCAGCGCTTTGACCACCAACAGCTGATTGAAGCCCGTGACGAAGGCCGAGAGAAAGGTGAAGAACGAGAACCACAAAATCATCAACTGCAACGTGCGCACACGGCCATAGCGGTCAGACAACGTCCCACCCACCCAGCCACCGAGTGCCGAGGTGACGAGGGTAACGCCGCTGATCAATCCGGCATCGCCCTTTGTCAGCGCGAAAGCGGCGATCAGCGCCGGAATCGCCAGACCGAACATTTGTACTTCCAACGCGTCGAGCGACCATCCGCCGAAGCAGGCCCAAAACGTTTTGCGCTCCCGAGGAGTGACTTGGCGATACCAGCTGAACATGATTCTTATCCTTATAGGTGTTACGCAAGGCAGCCGACAGCCAACCGCACCGCGACAGGGTCAGCTTTGGCAAACAAACAGAAATCGCGCGGCGATCTACGCTCCGCTACGCAGGCAGGCGTCAGCGAATATCCACGCTGTAGCGGAAGTGCTCCGCGTGGCCGCGCGAGCGACGCCATTCCAGCGGGCTACCCGCGTAATCTCGGGCCAAACGCTCGATCACGATCACCGGACTGTTGACCGCTACCTGTAGCAATCGGGCATGCACGTCATTCACCGATTCAGCGGTCAGCGTTTCTTCGGCCGATGCAACAACCTGTCCGCACACTTCTTCGTAGATCGGATATAGCAGCGGCCCTTCGCGACTGAGGTCGATCTCCAGCAGCGCCTGAAATCGCTGGCGGGGTAACCAGATTTCTTCGGCGAGCACCGGCTTAACATCGAGCAGACGCACACGGACAATACGAATGACCGGCGCATCGGCGGGCAACCCGAGCGCTTGCGCTACGGCCGAAGGTGCGGCAATGGGCTCGATCGAGAGGATGCGACTCTCCGGGACCTGGCGCTCACCGGAAACAGTCTGGAATCGGAAGAAACGGAACAATGAGGATTGAAACTGCGCCCGGCGAATGAACGTCCCTCGCCCTTGCTGACGCTCCAGAATGCCCTCACTAACCAACGCATCAATCGCTTTGCGCACCGTGCCGGTGGACAGTTGATATTCCGCAGACAGCGCCGCTTCAGTAGGGATCGCCTCCCCCGGACGCCAGCGATTATTGGCAATCTGCTCAGCCAATTGGTCACGCAGGCGTTGGTACAGCGGCAGTCGGGCATCACTTGATAAAGAATTCATCGACTTTATTCACCTTGTTATCTAGTCATCTATATGAATCTTGCGGCGAGTATTTGCCCAGATAGCTTGCCTGTCAAGGAGGGGCTTTTCGTCCTGCTGACGAATGGCTGCCCCACTGCCCTTCTCATAGACATGCGGGTTTTCGCCGGCAATGTCAGATTCTGGCCGGTTAGCGACGGTCAGGGCTCGACCGTCGCTATGCATATTCAAACCTCGGTCTGTTCCGTCATCTCTAGGGCGTCGTCGACTTCAATTCCCAGATATCGAACTGTGCTCTCCAGCTTAGTATGGCCAAGCAGCAGTTGAACCGCTCGCAGATTCTTCGTCCTGCGATAGATCAGCGATGCCTTCGTACGCCTCATTGAGTGAGTGCCATACATGGCTGGATCAAGGCCAACTGCTTCCACCCAGCCTTTGACGATACGTGCGTATTGACGTGTTGATAGATGGTCTGAGGTATGCAGCTGGCTCGGAAATAGGCAGTCCTCGCTCCGGAGTTGGGCCTGGTGTATCCAGGCCGCGATCGCAAACCGTGTTTGTTCGGTGATCTCGAACTGCACTGGCCGCAACGTTTTCTGCTGCATCACAATGGCGCGTGGCGATACGTGCTCGCCATGGGCGACGTCGCGCACACGAAGCTCAATTAAGTCGCAGGCCCGAAGCTTGCTATCGATGGCCAGATCGAAGAGCGCAAGATCACGGGTTCGCTCTGCAATTTGAAGCCTTACCCGGATGGCCCAGATATCTCTCAGGCTGAGTGGAGCTTTCTGCCCGACCAGTTTTCCTTTGTTCCAAGGCTGGCAGCTGCAGGGAGCGAAGATGTTCATGACGAGTCCTCCACGTGTCGAAGGACAAGGATGGCTGACCAGAGGAAGGGTCGCTAACAGGCCAGAAGCAGTCGCTCGTTTCCAGCTGCTTTCTATATTTGACGGACTGAATATTGCTGTCATCTCTTGGCAAAAGCCTCCCCTCCAATCTTGCTGCGGATGCCCCGAAAAGCCGTTGTGGCCACCTCATTCGCGGAGGCGACTGTATCAAAACGTAAAAAATGGATTAACGGTTGTTGACAGGGTTTATTCCAAAAAATAGTATTCGCGCACTGATGTTCTTCAGTCGTAAGCGTTTCCGTTAGCCAACGCGACAACAGTGACTACTATGTTACTGTGGGTCGCTATTGGTTAACTTTTTCCTCTCGCGCACCAACAGTTCACCTAGACGTCACTCACTTCGAGTAGATGTTCATGTCGGGCGTATCGATTAAAAAAAATCTCGGTTTTCTAATTTGGATGGCGATAGCGCTGTTTATCAGCTATCTCGCCATTGCAATGTCGATGTCAGCTTTTTCCTTATACATAACCCAGTCCAAAGGAATGGGAGATGTAGCCGCGGGCGTTGTGGTAAGTCTTCCCTTTCTGGCTACGATATTTAGTCGTGGCTGGGCAGGTAGATTCTCCGATACTTACGGGGTTCAGAAAACTGCATTTCTTGGCGCGGGAGTCTTAACGACCTCCTCAATTATTTGCTTGGCCTCTTCTCTCTTAGTGAGTATGCCAATTTTGGAATTTACTACCCTGCTTACAGGGCGAGCTCTATTAGGAGTCGGTGAAAGCCTCGCTCTTGTCGCAATTCTTTCATGGTGCATTTTATCTTCGGGCGATTCCAGAACTGGGTTAGTCATGTCCATTATTGGTGCCGGCATATATTCCTCCCTTGCTGTGGGAGCACCTGTGGGCATATGGCTTATGGACTCCTTTGGGTTTCGCTCATTAATGTTGTCATGTGCGATAGCGCCAATGGTGTCGGTGTTTATGTTGTGTTTTATTGCTGCTCCAAAAGTACTGAATAAACCTCAGTCATACACAATGTATAACGCAGTAAGAATAATCTGGAAGCATGGGGCAATTGTCGGTTTGCAAGGCGTCGGCTTTGCGGTCATAGGTGCCTTCTTCCCTCTTTATTTTCATTTCAAAGGCTGGGAGTGGGCCGGGCTAGGCATTAGTTTTTTCGGAATAGGCTTTGTATTAGTTAGAGTTCTACTAGGTGGATTACCTGATCGTATCGGCGGAAAAAAAGTTGCTCTGATTTCACTAGTCGTTGAGATAGCGGGACTAGTTCTAATATGGAGCTCCTTAAACCCGATCTATGCGCTCGCCGGCGCGCTATTTACTGGCATGGGATGTTCTCTCGTTTTTCCTTCGATGGGGTCAGACGCATTGAAACGTATTCCAGCAGATATGAAGGGCGTCGCAATAGGAAGCTTTGTTGCCTTTCAAGATCTAGCGTATGGATTAACCGGACCTTTGGCTGGATGCTTGGCACAGCAATTTGGCTACGCAAGTGTATTCATGTTTGGCTTTTTATCTGCCGGTTTGGCTATCGGCATTGCGACAACGCTAAAAAACGAGAGGTGGGTAAGCAATCAGAAGCAACCAGTTTCCCTTGAAGCCTAAACACTCAAAATATTAACGAGAACTGACTTATGAAAATGCATGAAAGCACAATACTGATTGTTGGTGGGACTAGCGGCATTGGGAGAGCGCTTGCCGAATCATTCTATGATCTGGGAAATACGGTGATTGTTGCCGGCAGGAAGCTGGATTTAATAAACGAGATGAAGCTTGCCCGACCAAAAATCTTAGGACTTGAACTGGATTTGAACGATAAAAATTCGTTGGCAAAACTCTCCTCCAGTATCGAGAATAGATTTCCGGACATTGATGTGCTCATTGCAAATGCGGGAATCATGAAACCGGAGGATTTGACTGATGATGATTGTGATATTTCCGTGGCGGAAGATATAATTAACACCAACATACTTGGGGTTCTTCGTACTGTAAATGCTGCGCTGCCAGTATTAAAGCAAAGAAAGTCCACCATCATAATAACCACATCAAGCCTGGCCTTTGTCCCTCGGGCAAATTTTCCAAGTTACTGCGCGAGCAAAGCCTTCTTGCATTCTTGGATTCAATCACTTCGCTATCAGTTGCGAAATTTGGGGGTTGAGGTTTTAGAGCTGGCGCCTCCGTATGTCAGAACCCAATTAACTGGCCCCCATCAAAGCGAAGATCCTAGAGCCATGCCCCTTGCCGATTTTATTAGTGAAACGATGGAAGCACTAATGAAGTCTGAATCTGAGAACGGGGAAATTATCATTGAGCGTGTCCGCAATGATCGTGATGCCGAATTGCATGGAAGATATGGCGAGGTTTTTAACACTATAAATCCAAAGTAAATTGCCAGTCGTGGTGCCTTGCAATAAGCAAGGCGCTACGAGCAACTTAATGAGCGCGTGATGATCCTTGAGGTGCGCTGTTTAAACTCGTGACTTGTAAGAATGGAAAATTTTAGTGTCGATTTTTTATCTGATAAAAACCCCTCAGTCCATGCTCAAACCATCAGCGAGCGGAAGTTATATGAAAGTTAGATTTGTGATTTTTGTAAAATATCAAAAGCGTTACGCCTCAGAAGCTAGAGAGGCCGTAACATCATTTGTGCGAGACGCCAAAAATGGTGCAGGATGCGAAGTGTGTCTTTGCTTAGAACTAGCCAGGGCGTCAACTTGGAGGATCTACCTAAAATGCAATGAAGAAAGTTTTTTGTATTCATGGCTACGAGGTAATGGGCAGAAGGCGTTTACTTCTCTGCTGAGCTTTACTGGTGTGCGTTCTGT
This sequence comes from Pseudomonas botevensis, assembly GCF_019145475.1. Classification (GTDB taxonomy): domain Bacteria; phylum Pseudomonadota; class Gammaproteobacteria; order Pseudomonadales; family Pseudomonadaceae; genus Aquipseudomonas; species Aquipseudomonas botevensis. The sequence continues at coordinate 202,678 of NZ_JAHTKI010000002.1, read as the reverse complement.
TGACGTAAAATCTCTCAGTGTCAACTGGCACCCTAGACTAACCATATCTGAAACCGATGCGAGAAAGGCACTCAACAGTTTGAGTTGCATCGTTAATAAATCATAAGGCTCTGCTGCAGCGAGTGAAGGTGTAAAAATTGTTGGTGGTCATCGTCCAAACCGCAGATTCAACAGCAACTTCCTACACCTGTTGTAGTCGCAGAATCGCTTCTGTTAGCGCTTGCGCATTTGTCCCCAATGTCTCCATCACCTTACTTGCATTGAGAGCAGCATCCTTTACGCCATTCTCTGAAAACCTTTTCGTGACCTGATGTATTTCAGCACCGATTGCATGGTAGTTGTGCAGAAGCAATGTAGGAGCATCTGTCGCAGCGATGTTGGAGGTTGAGTTATCAGGCGTGGGACGTACAACCTGCCGCCACGCCTCGTGGGTAACAAATCACTCTCCCGCCATCGTCGTCAAACCGCTAGTGCTTCAACCTTTCTGGAACGCCAGGCCAAAGCCAACACCATCAGCAACCCCAAGCCTGCCATCGCCGCTCCAGCCAGGGAAATCGCCGGATAACCCAGCCCTACGTTGATCACTGCTCCGCCCAGCGCTGCACCAATCGCGTTGCCAAAATTGAAGGCTCCGATGTTCACCGCCGAGGCCAGATTGGGCGCGTCTTTAGCGGCTTCCATGACGCGCATCTGTAGCGGCGGCACCAGGGCAAAACTGGCGATCCCCCAAATCAGGATGGCCACGGCGGCCGGCAGTGGCCAGCGCATCAGCACGGCGAACGCCAACAAGACCAGAATCAGCACGCTCAGCGAGACGATCAGGGTGCGATCTATCGAGCGGTCAGCAGCCTTGCCACCCCACATGTTGCCGAGCGTCAACCCGACACCGTAAAGCATCAGCATGGCAGTGATGTAGGCGCTAGACGCAAGGGTCTCGCTGTTTAGGATCGGTGCGATGTAGGTGAAGACGGTGAACATGGCGCTCGAGCCGACTACGGTCAGGGCCAGCGCAGCCAACACCGGGCCGCGTCCCAGCACACGAATTTCCGCCATGACACCAACGCTTTGCGACGCCCGCACGTCAGGCAGCGCGAACCACAACGCGGCCATGGTCACCAAGCCCAGGCCGGTAATCCCCCAGAACGCGGTTCGCCAACCGAACAGTTCACCAAACCAGGCGGCCAGCGGCACACCGCCAATGGTCGCCAGCGTCAGGCCCATGAACATCGCCGCAACCGCTCCGGCACGTTTTTCGGGGGCGACCACGCTGGCGGCGACGATGGAGCCGACGCCAAAAAATGCACCATGGTTCAGTGAAGTCACCACCCTTGCAACCATCAGGCTGTAGTAATCCGTGGCCAGAGCTGACATCAGATTACCTAGGGTGAAAATCGCCATCAGCCCGATCAGCAGATAGCGCCGTGGAATCCTGCCGGTAGTCAGGGTCATCAGCGGTGCACCGAGCAATACGCCCAGCGCATAAGCACTGACCAGCAAACCGGCCGCGGGAATGGAAACGCCTAGGTCCGCAGCGATACCCGGCAACATGCCCATGGGGGCGAATTCTGTTACGCCGATGCCGAAGGCACCGATGGCGAGCGCGACAAGTGGTGGATTGATACGCATGGAAGGCTCCTTATCTATGCCGCAGATGCTACGATCCTCTTTTTTCAAGCGGTAGATAGCATTTTTGGCAATCACCTTTGCGCAGGAGGCACAAGTGGATTTCAACGGCAGGTCGGGTGAAATGAGCGTGTTCACCACGGTGGCGCAGGAAGGCAGCCTGTCAGCTGCGGCGCGTGCACTGGGCCTTACACCCTCGGCAGTCAGTCGGATCATCGCGCGCACCGAACAACGTCTTGGCACCCGCTTGTTGTTGCGCACGACTCGAGCGATCACCCTCACTGCCGAAGGCGAAGCATTCCTCCGTGGCGCTCGGCGCATCCTCGCCGACATGGACGAAGTCGAAGAAGCCATCGCCGATCAGGGCGTACCCAAAGGGCGATTGCGCGTCAGTGCCGCCCTTGGCCATGGCCGGCTGGCCATCGTTCCCTTGGTCGCAGCATTCAGCGCCCGTTACCCAAACATCGTCGTCGACCTCACACTCGGCGACGAGGTGGTCGACATTCTCGGTGGACAGGCCGACGTCGCGATCCGTTTTGGCCATCTACCCGACAGCCCGCTGACCGCACGCCGGATCGGCGACACCGGCCAGGTAGTGGTGGCCTCGCCCGAGTATCTGCAGCGCCATGGCATCCCCCAGGAACCGGAAGACCTGCTAAAGCACAACTGCCTGCGCTTTAATTTCCGGCGTGCCGAACCCAACTGGCCGTTCGTTCGCGATGGAAAAGAGTTTTCCCTGAAAGTCAGCGGCAACATCGAGTGCAGCAGTGGTGAAGCACTGGCACAACTCGCGCGAGTCGGCGCCGGAATTGCACGCATCGGTGAGTTCACCGTGAGCGAAGATCTACAGCGCGGTGCCCTGGTCGCGCTGTTGGAAACCTGGAACCCCGGGGACCAGGAACCGATTCATGCGGTGTTCGTAGGTAGGGCAGCAATGCCAGCACGAGTGCGATTGTTCGTGGACTTCTTGGTGGAACATCACCGGATGTAAACGGAGGTAAAAGTTATATTTACGGTACTCGTCATGTTGAAGTGACCAAAGCCTTTGGGTGCACGATCAGTAGGTGACTTTCCTTGCTGGACCAATCGTGTTCTCTGGCAATGATGGTTCGTCTCCAAGCCTTAAATTTCTGTCCTAAAGGACAGCTTTCGAACCAAAGCGGACGCTCGGCAGCACATCTGGCAACAAGTTTTCTGACAAGCTTGTCCTGAGTCCATCGCGTAACTGAATTGAAGAGTACTTTCATCCCATGAACAAAGGTCTGAGTGATGCCAACCTTAATTACGTACTTGCGGTCATTGAAAGTGCTCCAAATACCGAGTTAGGTGTGATGTGTGAGCACCTACAGATCGACAGTCGCGATCTTTTGAATCAGTTGGCGATCTCAGTAGCAAGACTGTTTATTACAGGCTCCCGCGATTTTCATTCCTGTGATGAGGTGATGAATACTGTCATCAGCGATATCGTCGACTTGTCCATGCACGCGGATATGCCCCTGCCGGCATTCTCTATCTACCAGGCATTTGATGCAGGCGAGTATTGGCACAGCGACGACGACCGGGACGTATTTCCTTGGGAGAAGTGGACACGGCCCGAGCTCGAGAGGATTTTGCGTGAGGTCGACGACGGCGCAAACGGGCTTTCGAAGTAGGTTCGACTTGAGTCCTTAAAGGACCGCTTTTGGCCGAAAGCGGGCACTCGAAACCAGGCTAATGTCATGTCTGTTATGTCGCGCTACCGGCGAGTACCTATCTGCCGGTGCAATACAATGGAAGTCGCACACCTTCACTTTTTGCATCGCCGCTTGATGGCCAGGTTGGCGGTGCCCGCTGTACAGCGGGCACCACTTCCTATGTGGGGAAAAGGCTTACACGCCGATTTACCAGTTGTAACTCAATTTGGCGGTAATCTCGCGACCCGGATTGTAGAAGTTCGCCGTGCCGGAGCCGACCACGTGCTGCTCATCCAGCAGGTTGCTGACGTTCACCGCAAGGTCGGTGCCCTTGGCTATCTTGTAGTTGAAGGCGGCGTCGAACAGCGTGGTGCCATCGCTTTTACCGGTGTTGGCTGCATCGAAGTAATAAGCGCCGACATAGCGCGCACCCAAGCCCAGGCTCACATCAGTGCCGGGCACGTCGTAGTAGCTCCAGAGCGAAGCCGAATGCTTGGGTGCCGTGGTGAACTCATTACCCTTGAGGGAGCTGCCGTCGTACAACGAACCACGCAGGACTTCGGACTCCATGTAGGAATAGCCACCAATTAGACTGAGGTTCTGCGTCACTTGCGCCTTGGCCTCCAGGTCGAGCCCACGCGCCCGCGACTCGCCCACAGTCTGTTGCTCAATAATGCCGCTCGGCAGCACCACGGCGATGGTGACGTTTTCCTGGGTCAGGTCATAAACGGCTGCGGAGAACAGTGCGTCCATCCCCATCGGCGCGTACTTCACGCCCACTTCGTATTGCCTGCCCGTCTGCGGTGTTACACCAACCTGCGGTGGCGAGACCGATTCCACCATACTTACATAGGTGGACACCTCATCGTTGACGATATAGGTCAACGCACCTCGGTAGGAGGTTTCAGAGAAGGTGTCTTTCTCAGTGGATTGCAAGCCTTTGCTGGTCAGATCCATCGAGTCGTTGCGCACACCCGCGGTGACGATGAAACGCTCGTAGAACGACAGGTTCTGCTGAAGAAATACGGCCTTGGTGGTCGCGTCTCGCTTGTTGATGGCATACGGCGCGATTGAGCGTGAGACCCCAGTAAACACGGGGTTTACAATGTCAATCGAAGTCGTCGGGGCGTAGACCGAGCTTTCCTTGGTGGTCGAATCGAGGTACTCCACGCCCACCAGACTGCTGCTGTCGATGTTCTCGAAGCGGGCATCGTATTGCAGCATCAGATTGCCGTTGAACTGGTCGGCTTCGGTGTCCGTTCCAAACAGATAGCGGTCAACGGTAGTACCGACACGTGCGGCGCTGTCGCTGAGGTAAACGTAGCCAAAATCATCGGTCAACTTGCTGTAACGCAGATTGCTGCGCAGCACGAAGCCGTTGTCGAAGTCATGGGTGACGTTACCGCTGAGACTGGTGCGCTCAACATCGTGAAAGTTGTAGCTGGGCTCACCATAAAACTTGCTGCGGTCGTATTCCTTGTCCAGCGGATAACCGCCACTGTTGGGCGAACTTTCGGTTTTCAGGTAGTCCAGAATCATCGTAGCTGACGTGTAATCCGTCGGTGCCCAGGTGAGGCCACCCATAAACAACTGGTTATCGTCCTGCGAGTGGTCGTACTCGCGGTCACTGTTTTGCCCTTTGGCAGTAAAGCGGCCAGCCAGGGTTTTCTCGTCATTCAGCGCGTCCCCCACATCGATGCCTGTCTCGACATGGTCAAACGAACCGTAGGTCACATAGCCTTGGCCAAACTGCTCGAAGCGTGGCTGTTTGGTCACGAAGTTTACCGAGCCGCCAGGGTCCGCCGGGCCAAACAGGGTGGAGTTGGCGCCACGCAGAATCTCGATGCGCTCATAAGCGAATGGATCTTCGCGTACGCCGCGCATCGAACTCAGGGTCAAGCCGTCACGGTAGGTTGTGGCCTGGAAGCCGCGGATCTGGAAGTAGTCGTTGCGGTCATCCGTACCATAGAAGTCAGTAACCACGCCGGGCGTGTATTGCAGCGCCTCCTCTGTGGTGCTGACGCTGCGCTGTTGCATTTCCTTGTTGGTAACAACTGATACCGATGCCGGTGTGTTGAGAATGCTGGTTGCTACCTTGCCGCCGACCCAGAGTTCCTTGGCGACCACCGAGTTGGCGTCGTCGTCGGCACTGACCCTGACCTTGGCATTGATGATGAGGGGGGCAAGGCGGTAGTCCTCGACATCCGTTGCGTCGAGTTCCAGCGGGCCAGCGGTTTTTGCTTGAGGAACCAGCAGATAAGCATTCAGGCCTTGTTGTTCGATCTGCAATTGGCTCCCCTGCAGCAACGATGACAGCGCTGCCGACGTATCGAGCGAGCCATTCACGCCAGCGGTGGTGCGGTTCGCGACACTCGACGCGTCGAAGGAAAGACTGATGCCGGCCTCGCGCGCAAAGCGATCAAGCGCCGGCGCCAGTGGGCCGGGAGCGATGTCCCACTGCTTGACTTGATTGCTGTGGTCAGCGCTCGACGTTTGCGCCAGCGACGGCAATGCGTAGCTGCTCACGATCAAACCCAACATCGCACCCTGCAAGGCACGATTTAATGGATGGCGCTGTGAAACCGGGGACGAACTCATTTTCTCGCTCCAAGAAAGGACATCGGCAAACTGGCCTGTATTCCGGCCTTCCTTAGAGGTCGAACGAGAATGAGAAACCACCTCATTATTTTTTATGTGGTTTTGATGGCCTCAGGTAGCAGCGGTCACGGTCACCCAGTAACGGGTTCGGTAATCAATGTGCAAGCGCAGTGACTGCGCGATCAATGCCAGGACCTGATCGTTGTCGGCGAGCTGGAAGGTGCCGGAAACGCGGCGATCCGCGACCTCTTCGGCGCAACGCAATACCCCGGGGCGATAACGCGACAACTCCACGATGAAATCCTTGAGGCGCATATTGCGCGCACTGATCACTCCGTCACCCCAGCTCCACAGATCGAGGCCGTTGTCGCTGAACGTTCGGGCGCTACTTGATGTGAACAGCAGCTGATTTCCTGCCTGGACGGTGCGGCTCGCATCAGTTTGACTGGCACCGGGGAACACCGTGACTGATCCTTCCTGAGCCGCGACCAGCGTGCCATCGTCCAGCTCGCGTGCCAGAAAGCGGGAACTGTGAGCGCGCATGATCCCGTCACGTGATTGCACCCAGAACGGTCGTGCTTGCGGCGAGTGTTGATCGGCGCCGACATTCACGATGATTTCACCACGTCGCAGGATGATCAGGCGTCGCTGGGCGTCGAAATCGCTGTCGACGGAGCTATCGCTATTGAGCTGAATAAGGCTGCCATCATCGAGTTGGAAGCGTCGTTGCTCGCCGGTACTGCTGCGCTGCTGCGCAAGCATGGCGGGTACAGGTGTGTAATCCCGGACAAGCCAGGCTGCCGTGCCAACAGTAGCCAATATGCCCAGTAGCTTCAGGCTGTCCCGCCGCCGCATTCCCTGATGGGTGCCATTAAGGGTTTGTCGCGCCAGTTGAGCGGGTACGCCGGCAAATTCATCCCCAAGCGTTTCCACACGCAGCCACGCCAACACATGCTCTGGGTGCTGCTGCAGCCAGTGCTCAAAAGTGCGCTGTGTTTGTTCATCGGCTTGATTGAAGCGAAGGCGCACCAGCCATTGGATCGCCTGTTCAACAATGGCCGGATCCAGCGCCTGCGGCTCAGGCCTCGACATAACGCAAGCGATAGCAGTGTTGCAGGGCCGTGGTCAGGTCGCGTTCAATCGTCGCGCGGGAAACACCCAGCTTTTCGGCTATTTGCCCGCACGTTAGACCGTCTAACCGAGCAAACAAAAACGCCTGGCGAACTCTCGGTTTAAGCTTATTGAGCATGCGGTCTATGCGCTCGAGCGCATCAAGAATCATCAGCCGGCTTTCTTCCGAGGGAACCTCATGTTGAGGTAGCAACGCGACGCTTTCCAAGTAGGCACGTTCGAGCTCGCGACGACGATACTGATCAATCATCAGTCCACGGGCGATACTGCTCAGATAGGCACGGGGTTCGCGCAAGGGACTGGACTGACGGGATTTGAGCAGACGTACGAAGGTGTCTTGCGCCAGATCTGCTGCGTTATCGCGACAACCGATGCGTCGGATCAGCCAACCTTGTAACCACGAGTGGTGGGTGCGATAGAGCAGCCCTAAATCTGCAGTACCTAGTGTTTCGTCGCTGCGCATCGGCGTCCCGGCAGTACACAATTGATAATGAATCGCATTCTACCCATGCAACAGGCCTCAGGCAAATACGTGGTTCTCAGCGTCCCTTCTTCCGAAAGCTGACAGAGGTGAGCCTGTCAGCCGAATGAACTCCAATCAGCGCATTCGTTAGCACACGTCCAGTGCAAATCCAAAGTCGTCGCTGGATACTTGAGCCGCTTCATTAAGTCGCTGCCGCAATGCAGCGGTTAATTGCCGCTCCACTTCCCATGGATCAGACAGAGCAGCGAGCTGTGGTGCCAATTGCGGCGACATGCTCATCAGCGACTGGTTGAGGGAGCGGGCCGTTTCATACGCGGCCTTCTGCACAAAGCTGACTTCCACCAGCTCTCCCCTTGCGAAACTCCATCTCTGCCAGGGCAAACACCAACCAGATCGGCATCTCTGCCAGCGCCTGTTGTTCGTTCGTCACTGCCCTGCCCCTTAAACAAAAAGACCCGGCGCTATGGCCGGGTCAGGTGGTGGGTGGCCTGCCGCGCTTGGCGGTCGCACCCATCGAAGATGGCCACTTTTTACAGGTCGATTCTGGTGGCAGCAAGACCGTTTTAATGCCATCCGGTGAATGTGTGGCTTACGCACGGTGAACGGCTGGCGAATGTCGGTGAATGCGCGAGCCACTTCATCACCCGCACGTCATCGATGTCAGCCCACTCGCCGGTGCCACCGCCATAAGGGGCTGCACGCATCGCCGTTGGGCTTGGTGGTTTTCCAGTCGTCATCGCGACAGATGATCAAAAGCCCACGCCACCCAAAAGGACAACGCGCGCGAACTGAAAAGCCGCTTCTATTCTTCAACGACTCGCCCGCGCCTCTAGAAGCTATCGAACCGAAACATGTCAGCCCGTACCTTCGCCATCGTGGCAAGACAGCACCTATTCGCGCGAATCGGGAGAAGGCATTACTCAGCTCCATCTGGAACTTTGCTCGCGAGAATGGCTATACATCCTTGGCAAATCCTTGCTCGGGCGTGAAAGGCAATAAAGAAACCGGTCGCGATATATATTGAAGACGACGTACTTGCCAGCGCCTATCAGCATGCCGATCAGCCATTGAGAGACGCTTTGGACCTGCTCTACCCAACAGGTCAGAGGATCGCAGACACATTGAAGATGGATGAGCGAGACATAAAAGACGGGAAGCTCTCCGTTCAGCAAGGCAAGACTGGGGCTAAACGAAGGATCGAGATCATTGGTGAACTCAAAGTCGTATCGATCGAATCGTGACACGAAAGGCTGGACACAAAATCAGATCAACACACCTGGTAGTAATCGACTCTGGACAGCCAATGACGACCAGCATGCTCAGAAAACGGTTTGATGACTCTAGGGAAGCAGCCGGGATTCCAAAAGCAGAATTTCAGATGCGCGACCTAAGAGCAAAAGCGGCGACGGATAAGGAGGAGTCAACAGGGAGCATCCGAGAAGCTCGGGATCAGCTAGGACATACAGCCGTCGGGATGACAGAACAGTACATCCGAATGCGCAAGGGTCTGAAGGTTACCCCTACGAAGTGACTGACGGTCACGAATTGCGGAAAAGACTTTTTGATTGCGGAAAAAAGAACTAAGGGCTTGCATGAGGTATCTCATGCAAGCCCTTGATATTCATGGTGCCCGAAGCCGGAATCGAACCGGCACGCCCTTACGAGCGGGGGATTTTAAGTCCCATGCGTCTACCAGTTTCGCCATTCGGGCGGTAGCGCGGTGTAGCGATTCTCCGCTGCTCATTCGCGATCCTGACAGGATTGGCGCTCAAGCAACCGAGGGGGAAATATATACATCACTTCCCTGTGAAGCAAGTTCGCGGCGGTCGATTTAAAGACTAAATCTTGCAGCGAGATGGAAATAAAAAAGCTCCGTAAATCATGGATCTACGGAGCTTGTTTATAGTGGAGGCCGAGGTCGGAATCGAACCGGCGTAGGTGGATTTGCAATCCACTGCATAACCATTTTGCTACTCGGCCTCAAAACATTCGCTATCTAGTAGCACAACAACGAACGTGTACAAATTGGAGCGGGAAACGAGACTCGAACTCGCGACCCCGACCTTGGCAAGGTCGTGCTCTACCAACTGAGCTATTCCCGCTTGGTGTGGGGCGCATTCTATAGAATTAAGAAGCCCCGTCAACCCTTTGATTCAAAAAAGTTTTATTTCTTTTCAACATCGGTCTTCAGATGTGGCCAGGCAGCCCGAAGGTACTGGACCATCGACCACAAAGTCAGGCCTGCGGATACCATCAGCAGCGCATAGCCGATGAAAACCCAGAAGCTGAAATCTTTCGGGTTGGCCAGCAGGATCACCAGCGCGAGCATTTGCGCGGCGGTTTTCCATTTGCCCAGGTTCGACACCGCCACATGGGCACGAGCACCGAGTTCGGCCATCCACTCGCGCAAGGCCGAAACGACGATCTCGCGACCGATGATGACCGCTGCCGGCAGCGTGAGCCAGAGATTGCCGTGCTCCTGCACCAGCAACACCAGGGCGACGGCGACCATCAGCTTATCGGCGACCGGATCGAGAAACGCCCCAAACGGCGTGCTTTGCTCCAGGCGGCGCGCCAGATAGCCATCGAGCCAGTCGGTCGCCGCAGCAAAGGCAAATACCGAAGCCGAGGCGAGGTAACTCCATTGGTAAGGCAGATAGAACAGCAAAATGAAAATCGGGATGAGCAGGACGCGGAGAACGGTAATCAGATTAGGGATATTCATCGGCACAACTGGCTACGAGGTGAATGGGCATTCTACTCACTATGCAGGTTTGCATAAATCGACTCTGCGAGCTTTTTACTGATCCCCGGGGCTTTGGCGATCTCTTCGATGCTTGCACGAGACAGCTCCTGCAATCCACCAAAATGTTTCAGCAGATCCCGACGACGGGTCGGACCTACTCCGGCAACCCCTTCCAGCGTTGACGTACGCCGGGTTTTACCGCGACGTGCGCGGTGGCCAGTGATTGCGAACCGATGGGCCTCATCGCGAATCTGCTGAATCAGGTGCAAGGCAGGTGAATCACCCCGCAAAGTGAACTCGTGCGCTGCATCATTTAGATACAACGTTTCGAACCCAGCCTTGCGCGTTGCACCCTTTGCCACGCCGAGCAGAATCAAATCCGGCACCGCCAGCTCATTGAGTACATCCCGGGCCATCGACAACTGCCCCTTGCCACCGTCCACCAACAGAATGTCCGGCAACTTGCCCTCGCCCTCCTTCAGTTTGCTGAAGCGTCGGGTCAGGGCCTGGTGCATGGCGGCATAGTCATCACCGGCCGTCACGCCTTCGATGTTATAGCGCCGGTAATCCGATTTGATCGCGCCTTCCGGGCCGAACACCACGCAGGACGCCACCGTCGCCTCACCGCTGGAGTGACTGATGTCATAGCACTCAAGGCGCTGCGGCGGTTCATCCAGGTTCAATACTTCGGCCAGTGCGTCGAAACGCGCCGCAACATGTTGCCGGTTGGCAAGCCTTGCCCCCAGCGCCTGTTCGGCATTGGTCACGGCCAGTTGCTGCCAGCGCGCTCGAGTACCCCGCACGCGATGGCTGATGGTCAATTCACGCCCGCGCAGTTCCTGGATTGCTTCGATCAGCGCAGGGAAATCTTCATGAACCACGTTGACGATCAGCTCACTCGGCAAATCGCGCTCGGGACTGCTGATGAAGTATTGGCCTAAAAACGCCGCCATGACTTCGCCCACCTCTTCCTCGATTCCAACCTGAGGGAAGAAATTCTTGCTGCCCAGCACCCGTCCGCCGCGCACACTGATCAGATGCACACACGCCCCACCCGGATTGACGAAGGCTGCGATGACATCGATATCGCCTGTACCACCCTCCATGCTCTGCTGATCCTGAACCCGGCGCAGCAGCGCGACCTGATCGCGCAACTCGGCGGCGCGCTCGAATTCGAGATTGATCGCCGCCTCTTCCATCGCGGTGGAGAGTTCGTTGGTCAGCGCATGGCTGCGCCCTTCGAGGAACATGACCGAGTGACGTACATCCTCGGCGTAGACCTCAGGCTCGACCAGGCCGACACAAGGCGCCTTGCAGCGTTTGATCTGATATTGCAGACAGGGTCGGGTGCGGTTTTTGTAGTAACTGTCCTCGCACTGACGTACGAAAAAAGTCTTTTGCAGCAGGCTGAGGCTTTCGCGAATCGCTCCCGCGCTCGGATAAGGGCCGAAATACTTGCCCTTGGCCTTCTTGGCGCCGCGATGGATGCTCAGGCGCGGGAACTGTCCGTCAGACAAAAACACATAGGGATAGGATTTGTCGTCGCGCAACAGGATGTTGTACGGCGGCCGCCATTCCTTGATCAGGGTCTGTTCAAGCAGCAGCGCTTCGGTTTCGTTGGCGGTGATGGTCGTTTCGACCTGGGCGATCCGACCGACCAGCGCGGCGGTTTTCGGGGCCAGACCGGTCTTGCGAAAATAGCTGGCCAGACGCTTCTTGAGGTTCTTGGCCTTGCCCACGTACAGCAGACGCGCCTCGCCGTCGAACATGCGATATACGCCGGGGCGCCCGCTGACGGTCGACAGGAAGGCGCCGGAGTCAAATGTTTCGGTCATGGTCAGAGACTGGCATCAACCATGCCGTGGCGAACCGCCAACAACGTCAACTCGACATCGCTGCTGATCGAGAGCTTCTCGAAAATGCGGTAACGGTAAGTGTTGACGGTCTTTGGCGACAGGCACAATTTGTCGGAAATGATCTGCACCTTCTGACAGCCGACAATCATTAACGCGATCTGGATTTCCCGTTCGGACAAGGCATCGAACGGCGAATCGTTGGTTGGCTGGAAGGATTTGATCGCCAGCTGCTGGGCGATTTGCGGGCTGATATAGCGCTGACCGGCGAACACCAGGCGAATCGCCTGAACCATTTCCGGAAGTCCCGCACCCTTGGTCAGATACCCGGCGGCGCCAGCCTGCAACAACCGTGTAGGAAAAGGATCTTCCTCACACACGGTAACGGCAACCACTTTGATGTCGGGATGGCTGCGCAGCAATTTGCGCGTGGCTTCCAGGCCGCCGATGCCAGGCATCTTGACGTCCATCAGCACTACGTCGGGCTTCAGCTCACGAGCCTTGATCAGGGATTCTTCCCCGGACTCGGCCTGGCCAACCACTTGCAGGCCATCGATATCGGCCAGCATACGTGTAATGCCTGTACGAACGAGATCATGGTCATCGACCACTAGCACCCTAATCAAGCAGACACCTCGCGATATGGTCTTATTGGGATGCCGGACACCTTAGCAAAAAGTGCCGGGCAGACCTAGCGGAAAGCCGCATATAAAAAGTTTCAATTCATCATCGAAGGCTTGCCGGCCGTGCGTTTCAGAGAACACCTGTACTGAAATCCAGCTGCATGCGCAGGAAACACTCATCCTCACCCTGCACCACCAGCCCTTTGCTCAGATACAGTTTTTGCGCCGGGTTGTTCTTGAACACCGTCAGACGCAACGCCGGACGCTTCTCATGACGAGCCATGGCAATAACCTGATCGATCGCCCAACTTCCCGCCCCCTGGCGCTGAAACGCTTCATCCATCTGCAATTCGCGGATGTACAACGCTCGCGCATCCCGGCTCAGACTGAAGAAGCCGCAACACTCTTCGCCACGTACGATCAGCCAATTGTCACGGCCGGACCAGGCCAGATCGAACCCGTCGTCCTGCCAAAGCAGATCATAGTGAATGTAGTAGCGCAGCATGTTCCGGCAAGTGAGCTCTCGAGCGAACGGCAGGTCGGCTGGCGTTGCCCGGCGTAACTGGAATGTCATTCAAACCTTGTCCTGTTCTTGATCGTCCAGATTCGGTGCCTGCCATTACTGACAGGTTTTCCTCATGGAGCTAAGTACACTTCAGAGTGTGTCACAACCTTGCGCGCAGTCGATCGATAGATGCTGTCTTGCACATTCGATAGCATTTTCTGATTGCTGACGCGCAGTTGCCTCTAGTAAGCTCGGCGCATTCATCGGAGACAGACCATGTTCAACGCCCCTTCACAGCTTCGTACCGCCAGCGCCCTGCGCTCGGTTTCGGCTGCCCGGGCGACTGACGTTTGCGCTCCGGTCAGCTTTTATTTTGGGTATTGGTTTAGCCACTGGCGCGCCTGATACCCAAACGGCGCCCATGACAACGGGACGCCCACCAGAGAATTCTCAACCCCCGGTCGGCCTCCCCGACCGGGGGTTTTGTTTTTTCGGGCTGTACATTTTTTCAGCAACACACCAGACACTTTGAGGAATCACGACATGAACTACGCCACTTATTACCGTTACGACAGTTTTACCGCCTGGCGATTTACCAGCCTCCGCTCGGGACAGCCTGCCGCCTCCGATCGGTCACCCACAGGTGGCAAGCACACACACGTAGCCAATACGGCCAATTGTCGAACACCCCAGTAGGGCCGAGCGAGCGGGAAGCACCCGCCGCCAGCCCAGGAAGATCCTTATGAATTCGTCTGTTTCTGCTCTGCCGCTGTCCACTATTTCCCCTGCCAACGAAGCACTGACCCTGCGTCTGCCCAGCTCGTTGCAACTCAAGCAGCAATTGCCCCTGAGTCATTTGCTGACCCAGCAGATCGCGGCTCACCGCCAGGCGGTTCGCGCGATTCTCAACGGTGAAGATCAGCGCATGCTGGTGATCGTCGGTCCTTGCTCGATACACGACCCGCAATCGGCCATCGAATACGCCGACAAACTTGCCCGACTCGCCAGAGACGTCAGCGACGAAATGTTGCTGGTGATGCGCGCCTACGTCGAAAAACCGCGCACCACGGTCGGTTGGAAAGGTCTGGCCTATGACCCGCATCTCGATGGCAGCGACGACATGGCTGGCGGCCTGACCCTGTCCCGCGAGCTGATGCTGGCCATGATCCGCCTCGGCCTGCCCGTGGCTACTGAATTGCTTCAACCCATGGCCGCCGGTTACTTCGATGATCTGCTCAGTTGGGTGGCCATCGGCGCCCGCACCACCGAATCGCAGATTCACCGCGAAATGGCGAGTGGCCTGGGCATGCCCGTCGGCTTCAAGAACGGCACCGATGGGGGTGTGGCCATTGCGGTCGACGCCATGCGCTCGGCCTCTCATCCGCACCGGCACTTCGGCGTGGACAGCCAGGGCCACCCAGCCATCATTCAGACAGCCGGCAATGCGGATACCCATCTGGTGCTGCGAGGCGGTCATCAGGGGCCGAACTACGATCGTGAGAGCGTGGCCCGGATCAACGCCGAACTCGACCGTTTGAAGATTCCGGACCGGATCATGGTCGATTGCAGCCATGCCAACAGCGGCAAGGACCCATCACGCCAACCAGCGGTGTTCAACGATGTGCTTGAACAACGCCTGCAAGGCAACCGCTCGCTGATCGGCATGATGATCGAATCGCACCTGTTCGAAGGCTGCCAGCCTTTGAACCCGCCACTGCGCTACGGCGTTTCGGTGACCGATGGCTGTCTCGGCTTCGACGCAACCGAACGCTTGCTGCGGGACGCCGCCGAACGCCTTCGCACACAGGCTCGGGCCTGACGGCAAAACCATCCTTCCGGCGAGCCGCACCCACCGGAAGGATGGACTCCGCATAGAGCGTTAACGCTCGACACGCACCTCAGTGACGGCGGACTCCTGACTGGCATCGTCCAGATGCTCCACGGAGTACGCCACGCGCACCGTCAGGCCTGCATGTTCACGCCAGAATCGATGAGGCACGATGAACACCAGTGGCTGCCCGGCCATATCCCGGGTGATCTCCCGGTCGTCACGGTGATTGAACAGTTCGCCATCGCACTTGAGGTACACCAACTCCCCTTCCTGCACCTGGACATTGCCGAGGACCACGGTAATTCCGTCGATCGAATCCTCCACTACCAGCACGCCATCCTCGGCCTCGAGGACATCGGGAGCGTCCAGAACCCCTCGATTCAATGCAGCAAACACAATGCGTGTCGGCTCGGAGTCCCGAGTCGCCCCACTTGCTTGCAGAACCCGGTAGCGCACCGTCACTTTGTCGCCGATGTGGGCCGTCACGGTCTCAGGCGCCACCCAGAACGACAGGGTCTCGCCAACGGAAAAAGATTCGACGAGCAAGGCGTCGCTGTATTCAGTGGCCGTCGTCGCACCTTGCCACGACAGCAAAATCCGGTCTCCGGCGGTCATTCGCGCGTAGGGCTGGAGGGTGACGGATACGCCGTGCGACACCCGATCCGGATCCAGCACCTCCCCCGCCGATTCCTCCACATGCGGGGCCAGCAACCGGAGCGCCGAATCACCCACGCTCAGTTGCAGCCGGGCAGAAGACAGCGGCTCAGCCAGAGCGGCGCTGATGAGCGTCCAGTAGACGTCCAGCGAACCGCCATCCAGCGCCGCGATGTGCATGCCCTTGACCACGAACACCACTTCCTTGCCCACCTGTCCCTCACTGACGAAGCGGACAATTTCATGCTGGTAGGCATAGCCCTCCAAATCCAGTCCATCCCACCTCAATATCAGTTTGTCGCCGCACGCCATGCCTGGATAAGGCGCGACCCGGACAATGCCTCTCGACAGCGCCGGATCGAGCACCGCGCCATCGACCGAGTCGAGCCTTGGCGCTTCCAGCATGCCGACCGAGTCAGCACTGGCGAGCTGGCCCGGGCCATAACAAAGCTCCAGCGAGTTCTCGTCGATTTTAAGACTGAGATGGCCTGCTCCCGTCGGCGGAGCGGCACCGGTCCATTGTGATGACAGCGCGGTGGGCTGTATTGCCTGAGTAGTCATTCGTAACTCCATTCCCTGGATGTAGCGCGGTCGTCAATGACTGCGCTGGCAAGCTGAATTGAAACGCGAATCGGCAAAGGTTCGATGTCGGCACGGTACGCCGCAAGGCAGAGGCAATCACGACGGAGAAAGTAGGCAAGCGGCAGGAAA
Source organism: Pseudomonas botevensis (assembly GCF_019145475.1). GTDB lineage: Bacteria > Pseudomonadota > Gammaproteobacteria > Pseudomonadales > Pseudomonadaceae > Aquipseudomonas > Aquipseudomonas botevensis. The sequence continues at coordinate 186,246 of NZ_JAHTKI010000002.1, read as the reverse complement.
TCACTTCGGCGGATGCAAAAGATGTCTAAATATTCCGACCCGGATTTCATAAAGATCCGAAAAATCGTACGGATCCTAGTCCAGTTTCCGGCAGCCCCCGAAGCCGCTTCGTACTTCGCCAGCGAGATGAGTGTTTTAGAGTTGCACGCAGATTTCACCGATGAACTTCTGCGAAAAAGGTAAGAACATGCAACGGAATGCTTCAACCCGTTATCCCATCCTGTTGGTGCACGGTCTGTTCGGATTCGAGCGCATCGGTTCTTTCGAACTGTTTCACGAGGTCAAGCAGGCCCTGAAGGCCAGCGGCAGCCGCGTATTTGTGGCCCATCTCTCGGCAACCCATGACAACGAGGTGCGAGGCGAGCAATTGCTCTCGCAGATCGGCTGCGTGCTGCGAGGCACAGGCGCTGGCAAAGTCAACCTGATCGGTCACAGTCAGGGCGCACTCGCCGCTCGCTATGCGGCAGCCCTTGCCCCCGACAACGTCGCCTCGGTGACCTCGGTCAGCGGGCCGAACCATGGTTCGGAGCTGGCGGATTTCCTGCGCAAGGCGCTGATCCCGGGACGCCTGCCGGAAAACGTCGCGCAGAATGTCGCCACGCTGTTCTCCAACTTTCTGTCCCTGCTCAGCGGCAGCACCGCCCTGCCGCAGAATGCCCTCGCCGCACTGAATGCACTGACCACCGAAGGGGTCGGCGACTTCAATGACAAGTACCCACAGGGCTTGCCCCAGGTCTGGGGCGGGCACGGAGCCGAGCTGGTCAACGGTGTTCGCTACTTCTCCTGGAGTGGCGTGGTGCCACCGGCGAACGGCCGCGACCTCGACCCGGTTCAGAACCTGTGTCAGGCGTTATCGGAGTACTTCATTACCGAACCCGCGCAAAATGACGGTTTTGTCGGCCGGTTCAGCTCGCACCTGGGCACGGTGGTACGTTCCGACTATCCGCTCGATCACTTGGGCAGCCTGCGTCGGACCGCTGGTCAGCGCACGGCTCCACTGGATCCGGTCGAGCTGTATGTTGAGCATGCCGCACGCCTGCGAGCGAAGAATCTCTGATAACAGGCATTGGACAGCCTGGCGGAACTTTGCCGAGAAATCGGCCACTGAATCCGGTAGGCTCCGCACTTTACTGAAATTGATTGGAGAGTTTCCCATGGCTAAAGCCACTGCCCGCCACATCCTGGTTTCCAGCGAAGACAAGTGCAACGAACTCAAGGCCCAGATCGAAGCCGGTGCCGATTTCGCCGAGGTGGCCAAGGCCAACTCCACCTGCCCGTCCAGCCGCCAGGGCGGTGACCTGGGTTCCTTCGGCCCGGGCCAGATGGTCAAGGAGTTCGACACCGTGGTGTTCAGCGCACCGATCAACGTCGTGCAGGGCCCGGTGAAGACCCAGTTCGGTTATCACCTGCTGGAAGTCACCAGCCGTCAGGACTGATCTGCCCGCAGACCTGCTGTGCAACGGCCCGCCCTTTGGTGGGCCGTTGTGTTTCAGACACACGATTGGGCTGGCGACCGGCGCGCCGCTCGCGTACAAATTGCGCTTATCGATCACCCGGCTCTAAGGCTGAAAATGCGACTGGCTTTCTCCACATTGATGTTCACTGCCGTAGCCCTGCTGCTGGGTTGCACGGGGGTGAACGCCGCACCACAGCATGCGTTGACCGTTTATGGTGAAGCGCCGAAATACCCGGCCAGCTTCAGCCACTTCGCCTACACCAACCCCCAGGCGCCGAAAGGCGGAACGATGCGTCGCTCGGCCGTCGAGATCGGCCATTTCGATCACATCCTGCCTTATATAGACAAAGGCATCGGCGTCACCCAGATCGACGGCATGGTGTACTCGCCGCTGGCCCAGCGCTCGCTGGACGAACCCTACACCGTCTACGGCCTGGTGGCAGAGAAAATGGAGCGCTCGGATGATGGTCTGTCGCTGCGTTTCTTCATCAACCCAAAGGCTCGCTTCGCTGACGGCAAGCCGATCACCGCCGAAGACGTGCGCTACACCTACGATTTGCTGATGACCCAGGGCAGTCTGCGCTATCGCACCCAGTTCGCCGACGTCAAAGATGTCGAGGTCGAAGCGCCTCTGACGATCCGTTTCGACTTCAAGAGCAACGAAAACCGCACCCTGCCGCTGGACATCGCCACCCTGCCGGTCTTTCCCGAACATTGGTGGAAGACCCGCGATTTCGCCGGTGGCGGCGGTTACGAGGCGCCGCTGGGCAGCGGCCCGTATCGGGTCGGCAAGGTCGACTCCGGACGCAGCATCACCTTTGAACGCAATCCCGACTGGTGGGGCAAGGACCTGCCGGTGAGCCGTGGCCTGTACAACTTCGATCATTTCAGCATCGAATACTTCGGCGATACCGACGTCGCCCGCCAGGTGCTGCGTGGCGGTGCCTATGATTACAACCGCGAGTTTTCCGCCACGGGCTATTCCATTGGCTACGACAGCCCGGCCCTGAGCGACGGGCGCCTGCAAAAGGCGCACTTGGCCACCGAGGCGCCGCAATCGGCCCAGGGCTTTGTGTTCAACCTGCAAAAACCGATGTTCCAGGACCGCCGGGTACGTCAGGCCCTGGCCATGCTCTGGGATTTCGAATGGAGCAACCGGCAAATGATGCGCAATATGTACATCCGCCAGCAGAGCTACTTTTCCAACAGTGATCTGGCCGCCAACGCAGTGCCGGATGCTGCCGAGCTGAAAATTCTCGAACCCCTGCGCGGGCAGATTCCCGATGAAGTTTTCACCCAGGTGTTCGAAGCGCCGAAAACCGATGGCAGCGGGCTGATCCGCGACAAGCAGTTGCAGGCGCTGGAGTTGCTGGAGCAGGCCGGCTGGAAACCGGACGGTGACCAACTGGTCAACGCCCAGGGCGAGCCGTTGAGTTTCACCTTTCTGGTCAGCCAGAACGGCATGGATCGTCTGTTGCTGCCCTACAAGCGCACCCTGAAACAGATCGGCATCGACCTGAACATTCGCCGCATCGACTCCTCGCAGTACGTCAATCGCCTGATGAGCCGCGACTACGACATGATCGTCACCGGCTATCCGGTCACCACCTCGCCCGGCGGCGAGCTGCTGAACTACTTTGGCTCGGCCTCGGCCAACGATCCCGGCGCCAACAACTACATAGTGTTGAAGAATCCGGCGGTCGACACCTTGATCAACGGCCTGATCCGCGCCTCGACCCAGCCCGACATGCTGCGTTACGCCCATGCGCTGGACCGGGTGCTGCAATGGAACTACTACTGGATTCCCAATTACTACCCACCGGGAACCTCCACCGTCTGGTGGAACCGGTTCGGCATGCCCGCCGTACAAGCCAGCAATGACGAAGCGATCGAGAGCTGGTGGGAAATCAGCAGCACACCGCTGACCAACCAGCAGATGACGGCCGAGAAAATCAGCCGTGGCAGACCCGGAGGGCCGCATTGATGTGGGCTTACATACTGCGGCGCCTGCTGCTGATCATTCCGACGCTGGTGATCATCCTGCTGGTCAATTTCGTGATCATCCAGGCCGCGCCTGGCGGCCCGGTGGAACAAGCCATCGCCCATTTGCAGGGCATTGGCGGCGCCAGCGTCGGAGGCGGCTCCGGCGAAACCATGAGCGGAACCTCCCGCGCCAGCCGAGGCCTCGATCCGCAACTGATCAAGGACATCGAAAAACAGTACGGCTTCGACAAACCGGCCCACGAACGCCTGTGGCTGATGCTCAAGAATTACGCGCAGCTGGACTTCGGCAAGAGCTTCTTCCGTGGCGCGACGGTCACCGACCTGATCCTGCAGAAAATGCCGGTGACCATTTCCCTCGGACTCTGGGCCACGCTGATTACCTACCTGGTGTCGATCCCGCTGGGCATCCGCAAGGCGGTACACCACGGCAGCCATTTCGATATCTGGAGCAGCACCGCGATCATCATCGGCTACGCGATGCCGGCGTTCCTGTTCGCGATGTTCCTGATCGTGGTGTTTGCCGGCGGCACGTCGCTGAACTGGTTTCCGGTGCGCGGACTCGTCTCGGACAACTTCGAATCGCTGTCGACCCTGGGCAAGATCGCCGACTATTTCTGGCATCTGGTACTCCCCGTCACGGCGCTGGTGATCGGCGGTTTCGCCACCCTCACCATCCTCACCAAGAACTCGTTCCTCAATGAAATCACGCGCCAGTACGTGGTCACCGCCAGGGCCAAGGGTCTGAGCGAGCGCCGGGTGCTGTACGGCCATGTATTCCGCAACGCGATGTTGCTGGTGGTGTCGGGGATTCCCCAGGCGTTCATCAGCGTGTTCTTCGCCGGCTCCCTGTTGATCGAAGTGATCTTCTCCCTCGATGGCCTCGGGCGCATGAGCTACGAAGCCGCCGTGTCCCGGGACTACCCGGTGGTGTTCGGTTCGCTGTTCATCTTCACCCTGTTCGGCCTGCTGATAAAACTGATCGGCGACCTGTGCTACACCCTCGTCGACCCGCGTATCGACTTCGCCGCGAGGAATGCCTGATGTTCAAGCTCTCGCCTCTGGGGCGTCGTCGTTTCCAGCGTTTCAAGAAAAACCGCCGGGGCTGGTGGTCGCTGTGGCTGTTTATCGGCCTGTTCCTGCTCACGCTCGGTGGCGAGCTGATCGCCAACGACAAACCGCTGATCGTCAGTTATCAGGGCCAATGGTATTTCCCGGTGTTCAAGCGTCACACCGAACAGGAGTTCGGCGGACAACTGCCGTTCCAGGCCGATTACCGCAGCGACTACGTGCAAAGCCTGATCCGCAAGGATGGCGGCTGGCTGCTGTTCCCGCCGATTCCGTTCAGTGACGACACGCCAAACTATGACCTCAACAAACCGGCGCCGAGCCCGCCATCGGCCGTCAACTGGCTGGGCACCGACGATCAGGCGCGAGATGTGCTGGCGCGGGTGATTTTCGGCGCACGGGTGTCGATTCTGTTCGCCCTGATGCTGACCTTCGTCAGCGCGCTGATCGGTATCGCTGCCGGTGCGCTGCAAGGCTATTACGGCGGCTGGGTCGACCTGCTCGGTCAACGCCTGCTCGAGGTCTGGTCGGGATTGCCGGTGTTGTACCTGCTGATCATTCTCTCCGGGTTCGTCGAGCCGAATTTCTGGTGGCTGCTGGGAATCATGGCGCTGTTTTCCTGGCTGGCGCTGGTGGACGTGGTACGGGCCGAGTTTCTGCGCGGGCGCAATCTGGAGTACGTCAAAGCCGCACGGGCGTTGGGCCTGACCGACCGCAAGGTGATCTTCCGGCACATTCTGCCCAACGCGATGAACGCGACATTGAGTTATCTGCCGTTCATTCTGACCGGCGCGATTTCCACCCTCACGGCCCTCGATTTTCTCGGTTTCGGCATGCCGGCCGGCAGTGCGTCGCTGGGTGAGCTGATCGGCCAGGGCAAACAGAACCTGCAGGCGCCATGGCTGGGGCTGACGGCGTTCTTCACCCTGGCACTGATTCTTTCTTTATTGGTATTCATTGGCGAAGCGTTGCGTGACGCCTTCGATCCACGTTCCTGAGGCGGAGGCCGACATGAGTGAAAACCTGATCGAAATCCGCGAACTGAGCGTCGCCTTCCACGGCCAGACCGTCGTGCGCGACCTGTGCCTGGACATCCGCCCCGGCGAGTGTCTGGCGCTGGTTGGCGAGTCGGGTTCGGGCAAATCGGTGACTGCCCACTCGATCCTGCAACTGCTTCCCGAAACCGAGGCCCTGACCACCGGCAGCATCCGCTATCGCGGTCAGGAACTGGTCGGCGCCGACGCCAAGACCCTGCGTGAGCTGCGCGGCAACCGCATCGCGATGATCTTCCAGGAGCCGATGACCTCACTCAATCCGCTGCACACCATCGAGAAGCAGATCGGTGAAACCCTGCTGTTGCACCGGGGCCTGGGTGGCAAGGCTGCGCAGCGACGCATTCTTGAACTGCTTGAGCTGGTGGGCATCCAGAAACCCCAGGAACGCCTCAAGGCCTACCCGCATCAACTGTCCGGCGGCCAGCGGCAACGGGTGATGATCGCCATGGCCCTGGCCTGCGAGCCGGAACTGCTGATCGCCGACGAGCCGACCACCGCCCTCGATGTCACCGTGCAGCGCAAGATTCTGCTGCTGCTCAAATCCCTGCAACAGCGCCTGGGCATGTCGCTGCTGCTGATCAGCCACGACCTCAATCTGGTGCGCAGCATCGCGCAGCGGGTGTGCGTGATGAAGACCGGGCAAATCGTCGAGCAGGCGCCGTGCGAAACCCTGTTCACCGCACCGCAGCATCCTTACAGCTGCGTGCTGCTCAACGCCGAGCCGGAAGGCGAAGCGCTGCCTCGGGACGAGCGCGAGAATGTGCTGGAAGTCGATAATCTGCGAGTCGACTTTCCGGTCGGCGGCGGCTTGTTCCAGCGCAAGAAATACCTGCGCGCAGTGGACGGCATCAGTCTGAATATCCAGCGCGGCAAGACGCTGGGCATCGTCGGCGAGTCGGGTTCCGGCAAGTCGACGCTGGGTCAGGCGATTCTGCGGCTGCTCGACTCCGAGGGCGGCATCCGCTTTCAGGGCGAAGCCCTCGATGGCCTCAACCAGAAGCAACTACGGCCATGGCGGCGGCAGATGCAGGTGGTGTTTCAGGACCCGTTCGGCAGCCTCAGCCCGAGAATGTCGGTGGCGCAGATCATCAGCGAAGGCATGGAGGTGCATTGCCAGACCAGCGCTGGCGAGTGCGACGCCGAGGTGATCCGGGTACTCAAGGAAGTCGGTCTCGATCCGGACAGCCGCCACCGCTACCCCCACGAGTTCTCCGGTGGCCAGCGCCAGCGCATCGCCATCGCCCGGGCACTGGTGCTGAAACCGGCGCTGATCCTGCTCGACGAACCGACCTCGGCACTGGATCGCACAGTGCAAAAGCAAGTCGTCGCCCTGCTCCGCCAGCTTCAGGAAAAACACGGCCTGACCTACCTGTTCATCAGCCACGACCTCGCCGTGGTGCGCGCGCTGGCCCATGACATGATCGTGATCAAGGACGGCAAAGTGGTCGAACGCGGCGCCAGTCACGACGTATTCGACTCGCCCCAGCATCCGTACACCAAAGAGCTGTTGGCAGCGGCACATCCGGGCTAGACCCTCCCAGACAACTAAAACCCTGGATTCCCCCGCCCATGAACACCACCGAAAACCTCAAGGACTACCAACGGGTTCGCACCCTGGCGATCCGCTCGCTGTTCGAGATCATCGAGCAATCGAGCGAGGGCACGGTGATCGTCGACCGCGACGCCAACATCGTCTGGATGAACGAGCGTTACGCCCGGCGTTTCGGCCTGGAGTCGGCGGCCGGCGCCATCGGCAAGCCCTGCGAAAGCGTGATCCCCGGCAGCCTGCTGCGCGAAGTGGTACGCACCGGACGGCCGATCCTGCTGGACATGCAGGACACGCCCAAGGAGCCGCTGGTGGTGATGCGCCTGCCGATCCACGACAACGCGGGCGCGGTGATCGGCGCCATCGGCTTTGCCCTGTTCGACGAATTGCGCACGCTGTCGCCGATGCTCAAGCGTTACCTGAGCATGCAGGAAGAACTGGCCTCGACCCGCTCGCTGCTACGGGCGCGGCAGACCAAATACAATTTCGCGCACTTCATCGGCACCAGTGCCGCGAGCCTCGAAGTCAAACGCCGCGCCCGTCGCAGTGCCAGCGCCGATTCGCCGGTGCTGCTGCTCGGCGAGACCGGCTCCGGCAAGGAATTGCTGGCCCAGGCCATTCATGGTGCTTCGCCACGGGCGCACAAGGCTTTCGTCAGCATCAACAGCGCGGCGATTCCTGAAGCCCTGCTCGAAGCGGAGTTCTTCGGCACCGCCCCCGGCGCGTTCACCGGCGCCGACCGCAAGGGCCGCACCGGCAAATTGCAGATCGCCCAGGGCGGTACGCTGTTTCTCGACGAAATCGGCGACATGCCATTGCCGCTGCAAAGCAAGCTGCTGCGGGTGTTGCAGGAGAAGGAGTTCGAACCGGTCGGCTCCAACGAAGTGATCCAGAGTGATGTGCGGGTGATCGCGGCGACTTCGACGGATCTGCAGGCGGCAATCAAGCGCGGCGAGTTCCGCGCTGACCTGTATTACCGCCTCAACGTCCTGCCGATCCATGTCCCGCCCCTGCGCGAACGACTGGACGACCTGCCCGCCCTCAGCGAAGCGATCCTTGAGGAATTGCGCAGCCAGCATGAATTGAACCGCGAGGCGCTGGAACTGCTCGGGCAGCATGCCTGGCCGGGCAATATCCGCGAACTGCGCAACGTGCTGGAGCGGGCGGCGTTGCTCAGCGATGACCTGATGCTCACCCAGGCTGACATCCGTGCGGCGATCGGGACTTTCACGCCGGTGGAGCGCCCCGCCGAACCCGTGCTAGAGCCGGTTACCGGGGAAACATTCAGCCAGGCCCGAGAGCGCTTCGACCGACAATTGATTCAGGCCACTCTGGCGCAATGCGGAGGGAAAGTGATCGAAGCGGCGGCGCGTCTGGGGCTGGGGCGTTCGACGCTGTACAAGAAAATGGTCGCCCTGGGAATTGCCGAGTCTCAATAAAGAGACTTGAGTCTCCAAATAAAGAAATATCAAAAAATTCGCGGGCAAGCCCAATCCTATGGCTTGATCCTGGTCTTCCTGTGGGAGCGGGCTTGCCCGCGAAGAGGCCCTCAGCGCCAACAAAGTCTCATAACAGAGACAAAATCTTTAAAGACCCTGCAATAGAAACAAAAAATTTCCTTATATTTCAACAACTTGATCTTATGGCACAAATCTGGCTATAGCCCCTTCCTACAACGTTTCACCCCACAAAAATAACAATCGGAAGGAGCACTCAATGAGTGTGATCATCGCCCTGGCAGCGCTCGCGCTGCTGATGCTCGCCGCCTATCGTGGCTACAGCGTTATCCTCTTTGCCCCCATCGCCGCCCTCGGCGCTGTCCTGCTGACCGATCCTTCCGCCGTGGCGCCTGCGTTTACCGGGGTGTTCATGGAGAAAATGGTCGGCTTCATCAAACTGTACTTTCCGGTGTTCCTGCTCGGCGCAGTGTTCGGCAAACTGATCGAACTGTCGGGTTTCTCGCGCTCGATCGTTGCCGCCGCGATTCGCCTGCTCGGCACCCGTCAGGCGATGCTGGTGATCGTGCTGGTCTGCGCCCTGCTGACCTACGGCGGCGTATCGCTGTTCGTGGTGGTGTTCGCGGTGTATCCGTTCGCTGCCGAAATGTTCCGCCAGAGCAACATCCCCAAGCGCCTGATCCCGGCGACCATCGCCCTCGGCGCGTTCTCCTTCACCATGGACGCCCTGCCCGGCACCCCGCAGATCCAGAACATCATTCCCAGCACGTTTTTCAACACCACCGCATGGGCCGCGCCATGGCTCGGCGTGATCGGCACGATTTTCGTCTTCTGCGCCGGGATGCTGTTCCTTCAGCGTCAGCGCAACAAGGCGCAACGCGCCGGCGAAGGGTATGGCACCGAACTGCGCAACGAACCGGAAACCGCTGCCGACCTGAAACTGCCGAACCCGTGGATCGCCCTTTCGCCGTTGCTGGCGGTGGGCATCATGAACCTGTTGTTCACCCAATGGATTCCGCAGTGGTACGGCAAGACCCACAGCCTCGCGCTGCCAGGCATGGCCACACCGGTCACCACTGAAATCGCCAAGCTCACGGCAATCTGGGCGGTGCAGGCGGCACTGTTGGTGGGCATCCTGATGGTGCTGGCGTTCGGCTTCCAGGCGATTCGCAGCAAGCTTGCCGAAGGCAGCAAAAGTGCGGTCAGCGGCGCGTTGCTGGCGGCAATGAACACCGCCTCGGAATACGGCTTTGGTGCGGTCATCGCTTCGCTGCCGGGGTTTCTGGTGCTGGCCGATTGGCTCAAGAGCATTCCCAATCCGCTGGTCAATGAAGCGATCACCGTTACCCTGCTGGCCGGCATCACCGGTTCGGCGTCGGGCGGCATGAGCATTGCCCTGGCGGCGATGTCCGAGCAATTCATCAACGCCGCCCACGCCGCGAACATTCCTCTGGAAGTCCTGCACCGGGTCGCCGCGATGGCCAGTGGCGGCATGGATACTCTGCCGCACAACGGCGCGGTGATCACCCTGCTGGCAGTCACCGGCCTGACTCACCGCGAGGCCTACAAGGACATTTTCTGTATTACGCTGATCAAGACCCTGGCGGTTTTCGTGGTGATCGGCACTTTCTACGCCACTGGCATTGTGTGAGGTATTCATGACGACTCTTTCGGGCAAGACCGCACTGGTCACCGGTTCCACCAGCGGCATCGGCCTGGGCATCGCGCTGACACTGGCAAAAGCCGGGGCCAACCTGATCCTCAACGGTTTCGGCGACGCGTCCAAAGTCATCGCCGAAGTCGCGCAGTTCGGTGGCAAGGTCGGCCACCATCCGGCCGACGTCAGCGACCCGGCACAGATCGCCGACATGATCGCTTACGCCGAACGTGAGTTCGGTGGCGTGGACATTCTGGTCAACAATGCCGGGATCCAGCATGTGGCGGCGGTGGAGGAATTTCCGGTGGAGCGCTGGGACTCGATCATCGCGATCAACCTGTCCTCGGTGTTCCACAGCACGCGCCTGAGCCTGCCGGGCATGCGCGACAAGGGTTGGGGGCGGATCGTCAACATTGCCTCGGTGCATGGCCAGGTCGGCTCGACCGGCAAGGCTGCCTACGTCGCGGCCAAGCATGGGGTGATCGGCCTGACCAAAGTGGTCGGCCTGGAAACCGCCACCAGCAACGTCACCTGTAACGCGATCTGCCCGGGCTGGGTGCTGACGCCGCTGGTGCAGAAACAGATCGATGATCGCGCAGCCAACGGCGTCGATCCGCAGCAGGCGCAACACGATCTGCTGGCCGAGAAGCAGCCGTCGCTGGAGTTCGTGACCCCGGCACATCTGGGCGAACTGGTGCTGTTCCTGTGCAGCGAGGCCGGCAGCCAGGTGCGTGGCGCGGCGTGGAATATTGATGGTGGGTGGCTGGCCCAGTAATCCGGGTCGTGCTGCCCTCTGGTTGGAGTGGGCTTGCCCAGGACAGTCGCTCCCGCCAGGAATACTGCTTTCGTGCATCAAACCGATAAGAAGAGGCAAACCATGTCCGACATCCTCTGGCAACCCGATGCCAACCGTATTGCCCGGTCCCGCATGGACACCTTTCGGCGCTTCGTCAATGAACGGCATTCGCTGAATCTCAGCGACTACGCGTCCCTGCACCAATGGAGTGTCGAGCAGCGTCCGGACTTCTGGCAGGCCATCGTCGATTTCTTCGACATCCAGTTTCACGCCCAACCCGAAGCCGTCCTGCGTGAAGGCGCGCAAATGCCCAGCGCCGAATGGTTTCCCGGTGCGACGCTGAACTTTGCTGAACACCTGCTGCGTAGGCGTGACGACGCAATCGCGGTGATTGCCATCGCGGAAAACGGCCAGCGTGAATTGCTGACCTGGGCCGATCTTGCCCATCACGTCGCCGGACTCCAGGCCAGCCTGCAAGCGGCCGGCGTAGGTCTTGGTGACCGTGTGGCAGCGTGCATGCCCAACACCTGGCAAACCCTGGTGGCGATGCTCGCCACCACCAGTCTGGGCGCCGTCTGGTCGTGTTCGTCACCAGACTTCGGCACCCACGGGGTGATCGACCGCTTCGGCCAGATCGAACCGAAAGTGCTGATTACCTGCGCCGGTTATCGTTACGCCGGCAAGGAGATCGACCAACGCACCAAGATCAACGAAATCCTCGAACAACTGCCGTCACTGCAACAGTTGATCGTCGTGCCCTACGCCCAGCCGTCGACCAGCGTGGAGGACTATCACACCGAAGCCGACGTGGCGCTGTGGGACGAGTTCTACCAGCCGGGCGGCGAACCCCGTTTTGTCGCCGTACCCTTCAATCATCCGCTGTACGTGCTGTATTCCAGCGGCACCACCGGCGTGCCCAAGTGCATCGTCCACAGTGCTGGCGGCGCGTTGTTGCAGCACGCCAAGGAACACGGGCTGCACGTCGACCTGGGTCCCGGCGATCGCTTGTTCTACTACACCACGTGCGGCTGGATGATGTGGAACTGGCTGGTGTCGGCGCTGGCGGTGGGCAGCGCGGTGGTGCTGTACGACGGTTCGCCGTTTCACCCGGATAACCAGCGCCTGCTGGAGTTGCTCGAAGACGAGCGAGTCAGCGTGTTCGGCACCAGCCCGAAATTTCTCGCGACCCTGGAAAGCAGCGGCATCAAGCCCCGGCAAAGCCATGACCTGAGCAGCCTGAAAACCCTGCTCTGCACCGGCTCGGCTTTGTCGCCGCAGAGCTACGACTTCGTTTATCGCGACTTCAAGCCCGACGTTTGCCTGGCGTCGATGTCTGGCGGCACCGACATCATTTCCTGTTTCGTCAACGGCAATCCGATGTTGCCGGTGCGCCGTGGCGAAATGATGGGCAAGAGTCTGGGAATGGCGGTCGAGGTGTGGAACAACGCGGGCCAACCGGTGATCGGCGAAAAAGGTGAGCTGGTGTGTACCCGGCACTTTCCAGCCATGCCGATCGGTCTGTGGAACGATGCGGACGGCGAAAAACTGCGCAAATCCTATTTCAGCCTGTTCCCCGGCGTCTGGGCGCAGGGTGATTACGCGGAACAATTGCCCCACGGTGGCATGCTGATCCACGGGCGCTCCGACGCCGTCCTCAACCCCGGTGGCGTGCGCATCGGCACGGCGGAAATCTATCGCCAGGTGGAAAAAGTCCCGCAGGTGCTGGACAGCGTTGCCATCGGCCAGCAATGGCAGGACGACGTGCGTGTGGTGCTGTTCGTGCGCCTCAAGGACGGCGTGACGCTGGAGCAGGCACTCGAACAGCAGATCCGCCAGGTGATCCGGGCCAACACCACGCCACGCCATGTGCCGGCGAAAATCGTTGCGGTCACCGACATCCCGCGCACCATCAGCGGCAAAGTGGTGGAGCTGGCGGTGCGCAACGTGGTGCACGGCGATCCGGTGAAAAACACCGACGCCCTGGCCAATCCCGAAGCGCTGGAGCAGTTTCGCGACCGGCCGGAGCTGGCGGACTGAACCACGACGCCCGGCCGCCAATGGTCGGGCGTCGTGGTTAACCCAAGGCTCAAGCCTTGTTCAGTTTCACCAGCACCGGTTGCGTGATCGAGTCGTCGCCCTGCGCTTGAACAGCGGCCGTCATGACCGACATGTTCTCCAGATACGTTGCCTTGTCGGTGTACAACTGGCTCAGCAGCGACGCCGTCAGTGCCAGGGAATCGGCGTTTTCAAAAGCCTTCGAGACGGCATGATAGCCAGCCTCGCGATCTTCATCGGAAACCGGCAGGCAACCGCGCGCCAGATTCAGCAGCGGCGCGACATCCAGCACTTGCCCGGTCGCGCTCAAAGCGGTTTCTCGCGCGTAACTCACATCGACGGTGTTCGCCGCGCCATGGAACATCTCGTGGATCAGGTCGTCGGCAATCACCTCATGATTGAAGCCACTCTTGACGAAATGCCGGTTCAGATTCTGTGAGTGGATCTCGATGAATGGCGTATCCGCTGCGCCGCTGTCTTTCCAGATCTTGTAAGCCGTCATGTCGAAGGCCGCGAGGTTGTCGCTGTCCTTGTACGGGTCGAGGACGTAATTACTGAGCGAGCTGCCGGCAAAATCGGTGCGCACCGCCTTCAGGTATTTCAGCATGCGATCCAGCGCGTCCAGCGGCGCCTTACCCAGCAACATCCGGAACACCAACGCCCGCTCGTTGGCGAAGTCGCGGAGCGTCAGAGCGTGGATCGCATTCTCGATCTTCAGTTGCGCTCGCGGCAGGCTTCGGGAAATGAAATGGCGGGTGTAGCTCTCGGGCAGGGTCTTGAACGACTGGCTGCGCTGCGCCGGCCGCTGATAACTGAAGCCGCTGAGTTTCTGCCCCCACGGCCTGCCGCGTCGGTCCAGGGCATACCACTGGAAATCCTGGCGCGCGGCGACCACCGACAGCGTATCGCCCACAGCGCCCTGCGGTCGCCAGCTCCCCTGCCCGACCGTGACGTTCGCGCTCGCCCGTAGCGCGTTCTGCGACGCCTGCCCCGCCCGCGTCTTGCCCAACTGGGTTTTCGCCTGGGCAATCAGTTGCTGGGCCTGCTTGCCGAGCCGCAGCCCGCTCTTTTGCAGGAGTTTTGCGAAACCGCTCAACACCGCAGGTACGTCATCCAGCGGATTGAACAGGGACAGGCTGGTGCCCACCATGACCGCCGCCACGCGCGCGCCCTTGGCGCCCAGTGATATCGACTTGCTCGAAATACTCGCAGTCTTGGCGGCGGCCCCGGCGAACGTGCCCACCAGCGCGATTGTGTCCATGGCACAGCCGTAGACGCCATCGATGACCCGGTTGTACTCGCCGGAACCAATGTCCTCGATGCATTTCTTGAACGGTACGGCCAGGTCCACCAGATACGTCGCAGTAAGCTCGCCCTTCTGTCGCTCGATTTCCAGAGCGGTAGGCTGCAGGGCGATGGCTTCAAGTTCATCGAAAGTGACCAGCGAGCGCCACTTACCAATGAACTCCGCGAGCTGCACCACCTGCGGATCGGAGAAATTGCGATAGACGCTCTGCGCAAGCCGCGAGAACGCCGCCGGGGCCGGCAACACCGCGAGTTTCTCGATGATTGCCATGCTGCTGGTGGCTTCACCGATACCCTGGGTGTAACGCTTGAGATCGAGCGGCACGCGCTCCTTGGGCGTCGCCCGGCGCTGGGCCTTGAGATCGCCCTTGTACTCCATTCTGGAGGCGGCTTTCATCTTTCCGCTTTCGACGATGAACTTGCCCAGTGCCGGGTTCAGCCGCACCTCGCCGCGCAAGGTGAACACTTCATAGCAGATGAGTCGATCGCGGGAGGAAAAACACATCACCACGCCGTAACGCCCCGTCGCGGCATCCCGGCCCTCCTGGTTTTCCACTTTGTCATTGAGGGTGATCGGGCCTACCGGCGTCTTGCGAATAAACTCAGCCGTATCGCGCACGGTGAACAGGCTGATTTCGCTTTTCAGCAACGACTCCAGATCGGCTTTCGGCAATTGCGCAAGGGCCAGGCGCAATTGAACGATCAAGGAACGGTCGAGCTTTTCCAGATACTCAGCCAGTTGGCGCCGAAACTCGAGGCTGACCGGTTTCAACTCGAGCAATCGAGGGAAGCGCTCATAAACACTCACGACCGAAGGATCGCGACTCGGACGTGGCTGATGGGTGACGGAGCCGAGCAGATCCGTGGGGCGGTTGAACGGGTGTACATCGCGAAAGTCCCATTCACCACCAGCCAGGTCCCCCGACACGTGCAGATCGAGCATGGACATTGCGGTTGGCGAGGCATACAGCCCCGGTCGCTGGAACAGCAGCGCATCCTCGACAAAATCACAGCCCGGCGCGAGCCGCTGCAAAGCCGCGCGCGCAATGACTCTACGATCGGGCAGCGGCGTGGCGAAGGCATGCGTGATACCGGCGTAGCTGTCGGTGTAGTGCTGATAGGCGGAAATCGCGCGCTCGGTGGCGGCTTTTTTGTCCTGCTGCAACTCTTCTGCGGTGATCACGGCGTTCATCAGCGCCCAGTCGACGATCGGGTCGATCAGCGCCAGTGCGTGCAATCGCTCCTGCGCCGGTGACACCGGTTCCAGCGCCGCGTAGGCCATGACTTGCGAATACGTCATGGCACTGGCGGCACCCCGGCTGGCGGCATCCACCAACGCGACCCCACGGCACAATGCGACCCAGTCAAGCGAGCCCATCAGCACGGAGGACGGTATTTGCCTGACCAGAAATTCCGGCGCGATATCGGCCAGTAGCAGATGTGCCGCCAGGGGCTGGGCCGGCGACGACACCCACTGATTGCTCAGCAGGTGACTTTGCAGGCCTTCAAGGGCAATGAACGACGGTCGCTCGACGAAAGCCGGGGCATACAGGGCAAAGCTGCCGATGGCTTTCCGGTCGGTGTTTTTGCCAATGAACGGATTCAGATCCAGCAGAATCGCCGTCAGCAGGACCTGCCCCAAATCCTGCCCGGACAGGTTTTGCCCGGCCTCCACGCCATACCAGTTCAATAACTCGATGTATTTCCAGGCGTAGCCCTGCGACACCGGATGACGCAGCAACTTGCCAATCTGCTCGGCGGCATTGTCATGGGTGGCCGATGACAACCCGACCTGCTCGTACAGCACATCCAGCAGACGTTTGTCGGACGCAACCAGTTGCGCCGTTACTTGCCGAACCGCCTGATATTGCGCGGTCGTCAATACAACTTGCGAAGCATCATCGGCAACCAGTTGCGCCCAGTAATGACTCAACGAATCCGCCACCGGAATATCAAAGTCGAGAAAGTCGATGAGATTCTTTATTTGTACCGAATTTTTCGGAACATCCAGATCATGAAATGTCAGCCACTGTTCAACCGAAACGAAATCTTCATAGTGAATATATCCGCCCGCCTGTTTTGCTATATCTCCGACTCTCGCCTGTGAGTCGGCCAGTTCAGGGATGAAGCGGAATCGGTCCCGGTCTTCCACCACGCGCCAATCCAGAGTTTCCTGATCGAGCATTTCGATCTTCGCCTCCCCCGTGATTCGGATGTAATAGAGGGACTTGGGCTTGTGGTCGCGGATTGTTTCAAACACCAGCGTGTGCTTGAGCATCTGGTTCCAGATGACCCGACCGGGCATGAAGACTTCGTGCAGCGACGAGGTTTCCTGCAACTTCACTTCATAACCCTGCCAACTGACACTGTCCGCCCCCTCCTGTTCTACAAGGGCATCCTTCAGTTGCTGCAATATCTGTAACCGTTCGGCTATATCGGCCTGTTCCCGAGCGGATTGTTCCTGATGAGCGATTGAAGCTATTCGATAAAACCTGTTTGTTATTTCGGAGCACATAAAACCAACCTGTCAATTGAATTTGCCAAACTATTCAGCGGCGGCCAGATTACTTCCCACAACCGAACTGGCCAGCAGAATTCAATGAGCTGGTTTTTCCATCAATTTGAAATAAATAAAACAACTAATCCATCAAGCCCCATTTACCGGAAGATGAATCCGGTACTGCATCGGTCTCGCCCGTCAGTTTCATGCGCAACTTCAGGTTATTGACCGAGTCGGCATGTTTCAGCGCTTCGTCTTCGCTGATGACACCCTCGGACACCAACTCGAACAACGCCGTATCAAAGGTCTTCATGCCCAACTGCGCGGACTTTTCCATGATGCCCTTGAGTTCGCCCAACTCATTGCGCCGGATCAGGTCACCGATGGTCGGCGTCCCGAGCATCACTTCCACTGCCGCACGCCGCTGACCATCGAGGGTCCGCACCAGGCGCTGCGAGACAATCGCCTTCAGATGATTGCCAAGCGCTTGCAGCAGTTGTGGCCGCCGCTCTTCGGGAAACAGGTTGATGACCCGATCCAGCGCCTGATTGGCGTTGTTGGCGTGCAGGCTGGACAGCACCAGATGCCCGGTTTCGGCGAAGGCCAATGCATGCTCCATGGTTTCGCGGTCGCGGATCTCGCCGATCAGCACCACGTCCGGCGCCTGGCGCAGGGTGTTTTTCAAGGCGGCGTGGAAACTGCGGGTGTCCACCCCCACTTCCCGTTGATTGATGATCGATTTCTTGTGCCGGTGAATGTATTCCACCGGGTCTTCAATGGTGATGATGTGCCCGCTGCTATGGCGGTTGCGATGATCAATCAACGCCGCCAGCGAGGTCGATTTGCCGGAGTCGGTGGCGCCGACGAACAGGATCAGCCCCTGTTTGAGCATGACCGTCTCCAGCAGCACCGCCGGCAATTTGAGGTCTTCGAAACGCGGAATGTCGAGTTTGACGTTGCGAATCACCATCGACACATCGTTGCGCTGTTTGAAGATGTTCAGGCGGAAGCGACCGATGCCCGTACGCGAAATGGCCAGGTTCATTTCCAGGTCCCGGTCGAACTCTCGGCGCTGCTCGGCGTCCATCAGGGAGTTTGCAATCGCGGCCACTTCGCCGGGTTTGAAGGGCCGCTCGCTCAAGGGTGTCAGCACGCCATCGATCCGCGCACAGGGCGGCGCACCGGTGGACAGGAACAGATCGGAGCCATGCTGGCTGGACAGGCGTACCAATAACGCATCGATTTCCATGGCAAAAAGCACCCACGAGGTTTTCAATGAACAGAATCGGCCCGGTGCAGTGACGCAATGGGCCATGCAGCGTCTACCGCCTTGTAACCATAGTAGACGCCGCCTCACCGACCGATGCCCAGGACTGACGTGATGAATGCTGTACCGATGACTGACGACGCCCAGGCGCTGATCGCCCGCACCGACTGGAGCCGCAGCCCGCTGGGCGCTGCCGGAACCTGGCCGCAAAGCCTGCGCACCGCCGTGGACATCGTGATTCACTCACCGATGCCGATGTTGCTGCTGTGGGGGCCGGAGCTGACGCAGATCTACAACAACGGCTTCGCCCTGCTGGCCGGCAACAAGCATCCGCACGCTTTCGGACAACCTGCACACCAGATATGGCCGGAACTTCGAGACTTTACCGACCCGATTTACAGCGCCGTCCTACAAGGCCAGGTGCGTACTTACAGTGAACGGCGCTTCACCCTGCAACGGGACGGCAAGGATTCCGACTTCTGGCTGGACCTGACCTACAGCCCGATCCGTGATGAAAGTGCCCGGGTCGCGGGGATTCTGGTCACTGCCATTGAAACCAACGAACGCCGACGCATCGCCCTTGAGCTGCAACAGCGTTCCGAGGAAAGCCTCAAGGCCCAGCAGCAGACAGAGGAGCGCCTGCAACTGGCTCTGGCGGCCACCGACGCCGTCGGCACCTGGGACTGGGACATCGGCGAAGACCGCTTTATCGCCGACGCTCATTTTGCCCAGTTGCACGGCGTCGATCCGGCGCTGTCCAGGCAACTGCCCATCAGTGAATACCTGCATGGCGTGCACCCCGAGGATCGCGCGTTCATTGCCCGCAGCATCCGCCACTGCATCACCCACGGCACCGAGTATGCCGAGGAGTATCGGCTGTTGCAGGCCAACGGCGAGCTGCGCTGGGTATTCGCGCGCGGGCGCTGCTACAAGGATCATCACGGTCGTCCCATGCGTTTTCTCGGCGCAGCGCTGGACCTGACCGAGCGCAAACACACCGAGCAGGCGCTGCGTCAGAGTCAGACCGAGTTGCAGTTGATCATTAACGCGATGCCGATTCTGATCAGCTACGTCGACCACGAACAACGCTTTCGCCTGAACAACGCCGCGTACCTCGACTGGTATGGCCTGACACCGCAGGAACTGTACGGCCGGACCATTCGCGAAGTGCTCGGCGATGAAGGCTACTTCCAGCGCGCGCCGTTCATCGACGAAGCGCTCGCCGGCCGCCCTTGCTCGTTCACGCTGTACACGACCCATCGCGATGGCAGTCAGCGCCACGCCTTGATGAACTACCTGCCGCGCCTCGGCCCGGACGGTGCGGTGAACGGTTTCTACATCTTCGTGATCGACGAAACCGAGCGCAAAAAGACCGAAGAAGCGCTGCGCAACCTCAATGAAACGCTGGAAGAACGGGTCAGCGCCCGCACTGAACAACTGGCCCAGGCCAACCAGCGTCTGCAGAACGAGATGTTCGAACGCGAACGCGCCGAAGACGCCCTGCGCCACGCGCAGAAAATGGAAGCGGTCGGCCAGCTCACCGGCGGCATCGCCCACGACTTCAACAACATGCTCACCGGGATCATCGGCAGCCTGGATCTGATGCAGCGTTACATCGACAGTGGCCGCACCGATGAAATCGGCCGTTTCACCGAAGCGGCGGTGTCTTCAGCCAACCGCGCGGCCGCCCTGACCCACCGTCTGCTGGCGTTCTCTCGTCGTCAGTCGCTGGACCGCAAGACCCTGAACGTCAACGAACTGATTCATTCCCTGGAAGACCTGATTCGCCGCACCAAGGGCGATCCGATCGAACTCAGCCTGCGCCTGGCCGAGGATCTGTGGCCGGTCAGCACCGATGTCAGCCAACTGGAAAACGCCCTGCTCAATCTGGTCATCAACGCCCGCGACGCGATGCCCGACGGCGGCGAACTGCTGATCGAAACCGCCAACGTCTACCTCGACGGCAACGACATCACCACCCTGGAACCGGTCAAGGCCGGCGACTACCTGATGCTCGCGGTCAGCGACAACGGCACCGGCATGACGCCCTCGGTGCGCTCCAAAGCGTTCGACCCGTTCTTCACCACCAAACCCATCGGCCAGGGCACCGGCCTCGGGTTGTCGATGATTTACGGTTTCGCCCAGCAGTCCGGCGGGCATGTCAGCCTCGACAGCCTGCCCGGTCAGGGCACTTGCGTGCGTTTGTATCTGCCGCGCCTGCAATCACTGGAAACGCATTACGCGCAGGAAGAACCGCGCAGCGAAGCGCCAACCGCCGCTGCCGGGGAAACCGTGGTGGTGGTCGAGGACGATCCGGCGGTGCGCATGCTGGTGGTCGATCTGCTCAAGGAACTGGGCTACCGCGCCCATGAAGCCGAGGACGCGAAAAGCGCCCTGCCGTTGCTGGAATCGGACATGCGCGTGGACCTGCTGGTGACCGACGTCGGTCTGCCGGGGATGAACGGCCGCCAACTGGCCGAGATTGCCCGGCAGCACCGGCCACGGCTCAAAGTGTTGTTCATGACCGGTTACGCGCAGAACGCCGCCGAACGCCAGGGCTTTCTCGAGGACGGCATGGACATGGTCGCCAAGCCGTTTTCCATTGATCTGCTGGCCGGCAAGATCCGCACGATGATCAGCCAAACGCCTTGAGTTGAGGCATAATCCGCGCCCCGCCGTCACCCCGCTATCAGGTATTGCACGATGAAAGCCCAAGCCCGCCACATTCTGGTGAAAACCGCCGAAGAGGCCGAACAACTCAAGCAACGCATCGCCAAGGGTGAGGCGTTCGATGTGCTGGCGAAGAAATACTCGACCTGCCCGTCCGGCAAACGCGGTGGTGATCTGGGTGAGGTGCGGCCAGGACAGATGGTTGGTGCAATCGACGCAGTGATCTTCAAGAAACCGCTGCGCACCGTACATGGGCCGATCAAAAGCAAGTTCGGTTATCACCTGGTGCAGGTGTTTTTCCGCGACTGAGGGGTTGCCTTGCGGGCCTCTTCGCGGGCGAGCCCACTCCCACAGGTGCTGTGCCGGACACAACAGTGTGGGAGCGGGCCATCCAGCACTTATCTGGGAATCAACGCCCCCGGCACCTGAATCACCCGGCTCGCCAAGCGATGCCCCGCCTCCGCGGCCTCGGCAGGACTGCCACCCATCAGGCGATTCGCCAGATACGCCGCACTGAACGAATCCCCCGCCGCCGTGGTGTCGACAACCTTCTCGACCTTCTGCGCCGGCACCGCAAAATGCTCCCCGTCGCAGCGAATCAGGCACGCCTCGGCGCCACGCTTGAGCACCACCTCCGGCGTGCCGATCTGCGCGTACGCCTCGAACACTGCGTCACAGTCGGCAAAACCGAACAACGCCTGTTCGTCATCCACCGTCAGCAACGCCAGGTCGACATGCGGCAACACGCTGCGATACGCAGCCTGCGCGTCTTCCCGCGAAGCCCACAGTCGTGGCCGGTAGTTGTTGTCGAAGACAATCCGCGCATCGCGTTGACGCGCTTCAATCAAGACTTCGATCAACTTCTCCCGTCCCAACGCGCCGAGTACCGCCAGGGTGATTCCGCTGAAATACAGCACGTCGTAATCCGGCAAGGCCGCCAGAATCGGCGCGGCGGCCGGGGTGGTGAAGCAGTCGCGCACGGCGGCTTCGTTGCGCCAGTAGAGAAAACGCCGCTCACCGGCGGCGTCAGTCTGGATGCAATACAGGCCCGGCAAGCGGCCCGGCAGGCGCTGGACTTGATCGAGGCCGATATTTTCAGCGGCCCAGATCTGGCACATCGCATCGCTGAAACTGTCATCGCCCAACGCGGTGACGTAATCGACCCGGGCCTTGTCGCCCATGGCGCGGGACAGATAGACCGCCGTATTGAGGGTGTCGCCGCCGAAGCTTTGTTGCAGGCTGCCGTCGGCGCGCTGCTGAAGTTCGATCATGCATTCGCCGATCAGGGCGATGCGCGGGGTGTTCGGGCCTAGAGGGCTGAGCGTGTTCATCAGAAACAGGTTTCCATCGATTCGATCACCGACAACTGTTCATCCACCAGCAACCCGACCCGCCACTTGTCGAACGTCAGGCATGGGTGCGAGGTGCCGAAGGAAATGATGTCGCCCACGCGCAATTCGACACCCGGCGCCACGGTCATGAACGCATGTTGATCCATCACTGCGGTCACCTTGCACGCACCGACGTCATCGCCCATCGCCGGCAGCACGCCGGCCTTGTAGCGCAGCAGCGGCACCGGCAGACCGGCATCGAACGCCACGTCGCGTTTGCCCAGGGCGATCACCGCGAAACCCGGCTCCGGCAGCGACTGCACATGCGCCCAGACTTCCAGCGCCGGGCGCAGGCCTTCGTGCAAATCACTGCGTCGGTCGAGCACGCAGCATTGCGCTTCTTTGTAGATGCCGTGGTCGTGGGCCACGTAACTGCCGGGCCGCAGCACGCTGAGGAAGCGCCCGCCGGCATTCTGTGCCTCGAACGACTCGGCGATCAGGTCGTACCAGGCCGAACCCGACGCCGTGATGATCGGTTTCGCGATGGCGAACGCGCCGCTGTCCTGCAACTGCACCGCCAACCGCACCAGCGACGCGGCGAACTCACGAATGCCACTGACCGCGTGATCGCCGTGGATCACCCCTTCGTAACCTTCGATGCCGGTAAGCGCCAGCGCCGGTTGGGCGCCGATGGCCTTCGCCAGTTCGATGACTTCCTGCTCGCTGCGGCAACCGCAACGGCCGCCGACCACGCCGTACTCGATCATCACGTTCAGACGCACGCCGCGCGAGGCGAAGTAGGCGCCCAGGTCGGCGACGTTGTCCGGGTGATCGACCATGCAATAGAAGTCGAAAGCCGGATCGGCCAGCAGATCGGCAATCAGCGCCATGTTCGGCGTGCCGACCAACTGGTTCGCCATCAGCACCCGGCGCACGCCGTGGGCGTAAGCCGCGCGGGTCTGGGTCGCGCTGGCGAGGGTGATGCCCCAGGCGCCGGCATCCAACTGTCGGCGAAACAGCGCCGGGGTCATGCTGGTCTTGCCGTGGGGGGCGAGCTGCGCGCCGCTGTCGCTGACGAATTTCTGCATCCAGCGGATGTTGTGCTCCAGCGCTTCACGGTGCAGCACCAGCGCCGGCAGGCTGATGTCGCGCACCAGTTGTGCGCCGATGGCGGCGTCGCCCTTTTCCACGGCAGCAGTGTTGTTGGCAGTCGTCATGGTCGAACTCCTCGCATTCGCGCCCGCTGGCGGTCGCGTTTATTCGTTGATCCGCCGGGCGAGGCTGTTGGCGCTCTCGATCAAGACCCGGCGGTAGTCGTTGTAATTGTTCTTGGCATCGGCGCGCGGCGCGACGATGCACAGGGTACAAATGGCAATGCCGCCGGGGTCTTTGACCGGCGCGGCGAAGCAATGGGTGAAGGTGTCGGCGACGCTGTCGAAGGAGAAGAAACCGTCGAGCCCGGCCTGACGGATTTCCTTGAGAAACGTCTCCATCGGCAAGCGTTCGCCATCGGGCAGGATGAAATCGTCGGGGTCGATCAGGTCGCTGATCTGCTGGTCGCTCAGGTGCGCCAGCAACAGGCGTCCGGACGCGGTCCAGGGGATCGGCGCGTTCTCGCCGATGTCGGAAGAAATACGGAAATGCCGCTCCCCTTCCTTCATCAGCGCCACCGTGTATTTGCGCCCGTTGAGCAGGCACATCTGCGCGGTTTCCCGGGTCTGGCTGACGATTTCCTGCAAGGCGTGATCGGCCTCGCGACTGAGATCGAAATGCCGCAGGTGCGCCTGCCCGAGGAAGTAGAGCTGGCGACCGAGATAGACGTGACCCTCCTTGCCCACCGGTTCGAGAATCCGTCTTTCGAGCAACGAGGCGACCAGTTCGTAGACCGTGGATTTCGGGCTGCCGATGCCGTTGGCGATGTCGTTCGGGCGCAATGGCTGGCCGATTTCCTTGAGAAAATCGAGGATGTCGAACGCCCGGTCCAGACCGCGTGCCCGGCGCTTGATGGTGTCTTCGGTCATGTCATTGGATTCCCATTCAAAGTGCCGGGATGGTAACTGGCCCTTGGCGTTGTGTCAGTTGGGTCGCAGCCCTCACCCCTCGCCCAAACCAGTCCCCTCTCCCTCGGGAGAGGGTCAGGGTGAGGGGCTACGCCCGGTCAGCCGACGCCGCTCTCAAGCCTTCTTCTTGTACGCAATGCAATCGATCTCGACCTTGCAGTCGACCATCATGCTCGCCTGCACACAGGCCCGGGCCGGTGCATGCTCGGGCTTGAAGTACTCGCCAAACACCTTGTTGAAGCTGCTGAAATCCCGTGGATCGTCCAGCCACACCCCGGCCCGCACCACATCTTCCAGGCCATAACCGGCCTCTTCGAGAATCGCGATCAGGTTCTTCATGGTCTGGTGAGTCTGCTCGACGATGCCGCCAACAATGATCTCGCCATCCACCGCCGGCACCTGGCCGGAAACGTGCAGCCAGCCATCGGCTTCAACTGCGCGCGCGAATGGACGTGGCTGGCCGCCGGCGGCGGTGCTGCCGGTGCCGTATCGAGTAATGTTCATGGATGTTTCTCCTGATTGAAAAAGTGAAAAGTCAGAACCGCGTGCTTTTGAGAAACTCAGCCAGACGCGGCGATTGCGGGCGTTCGAACAGTTCCTTGGGAGGTCCCTGCTCTTCGATACGCCCCTGATTCATGAAAACGATCTTGTCCGAGACCTCGAAGGCAAAACGCATTTCGTGGGTCACCAGCAGCATGGTCATGCCGTCCTCGGCCAGGCCCTTGATCACGTTCAGCACCTCGCCGACCAGCTCCGGGTCGAGGGCCGAGGTGACTTCGTCGAACAGCATCAGGCTCGGGTTCATCGCAATGGCCCGGGCGATCGCCACGCGCTGCTGCTGGCCGCCGGACAACTGGCCGGGAAAGTGATCGCGCCGCGTCAGCAGGCCCACCCGTTCCAGCCACTTTTCGGCCAGAGCGACGGCCTCGTCCTTGTGCATCTTTTTCACCTTCAACAAGCCGAGGGTGACGTTCTGCAACGCGGTGAGGTGCGGAAACAGGTTGAATTGCTGGAACGCCATGCCGGTCATCGCACGATGGCGGGCGATGACTTTTTCCGCGTGGCGCACGCGTTTGCCGTTGAGTTCGTCATAACCGATGGATTCGCCGTCGAGCAGGATCTGCCCGCCCTGGAATTCCTCGAGCATGTTCACGCAACGCAGCAGCGTGGTCTTGCCCGAACCGCTGGAGCCGATCAGCGTCACCACATTGCCGCGCTGCATGCTCAGGTCGACACCCTTGAGCACTTCCACCGCGCCGTATTGTTTATGCAGGCCACGGATGTCCAGCAGCGGTTGAGTCTGTGAAGCAACTTGAGCTTGAGTCATGGCAAGGCCACCCGCTTTTCAATGTGCCGGCCGAGTAATTCGATGCCGTAGTTGATGACGAAGAACAGAAAACCGGCGAACAGATAGAACTCCAGGGTCATGAACGTCCGCGCGATGATCTGCTGGGTGCTGAGCAGCAGTTCGGCCACACCGATCACCGAGAGCAGCGTCGACGCCTTGACGATTTCGGTGGACGAGTTGACCCAGGTCGGCAGGATTTGCCGCAACGCCTGGGGCAACAGCACATAGCCGAGGGACTGATAAAACGTCAGGCCGATGGCCTTGCTCGCTTCCATCTGCCCGCGAGGCAAGGCCTGCAACGCACCGCGCACGATCTCGGCCACATGGGAGCCGCAGAACAGCGTCAGGCCCAGGGCGCCGGCCTGAAACGCGCTGATCTGCCAGCCCAGCGCCGGCGCCATGTAGAAGCAGGCCAGCACCAGCACGAACACGGGCGTGCCGCGAATCAGGTCAACGTAAAAGCGGAACGGCGCGCGCATCCAGAACTTGCCGTAGGTCAGCACCAGGCCGGCGAACACACCGACCAGCGTGCCGAACAGAATCGCCAGCGCCGACACCTGCACGCTGGTCAGAAAGCCTTGCCACAAGGCTTCGCGGGCGATCCACAACTCATGCAACCAACTGGGGGATTCGTACATCGCAGCCTCCTAGCGGCGGATCGCCAGACGCTGCTCGAGAAACCGCAGCAGCATGGCAATGAGGTAACAGGCCGCGACATACAACGCCGTGGTCACCAGCCAGGTTTCGATCACCCGGTAGCTCTCGACGTTGATCTTGCGCGCGTAATAGGTCAGCTCCGGCACCGCGATCGCGGCGGCCAGCGAGGTGTCCTTGAACAGCGAAATGAAGTTGTTCGACAGCGCTGGCAGCACGTTGCGCAGCATCACCGGCACGGTGACATAGGCTTTCACCTGCCACTCGCCCAGGCCGATGGCCAGCCCCGCTTCGCGCTGCCCTTTCGGAATGCTCAGCAAGCCGCCACGGAACACTTCGGTCAGGTACGCCCCGGCATACAGCGACAGGGTGATGATGAACGAGGGAATCTTGTCCAGACGGATGCCCAGGCTCGGCAATGCAAAGTAGATCAACAGAATCAACACCAGAATCGGCGTGTTACGGATCACCGTCACGTACACCGATGCCAGCACCCGCAGGGCGCGATGCTTCGACAGCAAGGCAAACGCCATCAGCAGGCCGATCACGCAGCCGATGGCGATCGACACCAGTGCCAGCTCCAGGCCCAGACCGAGCCCCGCCAGCAAGGTGTCGAAATCGCGCCACACGGCGGCAAAGTTCAACTGATAGTTCATGGTCGGCAGTACCTTGAGCGGAGCGCGCAGCGGCGCCCCACTCTCACGGGATCATTTGAATTCAACAGGGAAACCGATTTCCGGGCTTGGGAGATCCACGCCGAACCACTGTTTGAACGAGGCCGCGTAGGTCGGGAACTCAACGCCGGTCATGGCTTCATGCAGGGTGGTGTTGACGAAGTTCAGCCAGTCCTGATCGCCGCGCTTGACCGCACACGCATAGGTCTGCGGGCTCCAGGCGTAAGCCGGGCTGCGGTAGCGACCAGGGTTCTGCACCATCAGGTATTTGACCGAAGACTGGTCGGTGGCAGCGGCATCGGCGCGGCCGGAGTTCACGGCCTGATACATCAGATCGACGCTGTCGTACTGATCGACCTTGGCCTTGGGCAGCGCCTGATGCACCAGTTCCTCGGCGTATACGTTCTGCAGCACGGCCACCGTCACGCTGTCACCGGCGGCTTTGAGGTCTTCGATTTCCTTGTACTTGCTGTTGGCCGGCAGCAGCAGGCCGACGCCTTCGCGGTAGTACGGCAAGGTGAACGCCACTTGTTGCGCGCGACTGGCGGTGACGGTGATGAACTGGCAGCTCATATCGACCTTGTCGGTCAGCAGATTGGGAATCCGTGCATCAGACGACTGCACCACGAATTCGACCTTGCTCGGATCATTGAACAATCCCTTGGCCACCATCCTGGCGATATCGATATCAAAACCCTGCAACTTGCCGTCCGCGCCCTGGAAGTGCCACGGCGCATTGGTGCTGCCGGTGCCCACAATCAGTTTTCCACGGGCCAGAACGCTGTCGAGCTTACTGTCGGCCGCCTGGGCCATGCCCATGACAGCGGACGAAGCCGCGAGAACAAAAACACATGCTTTTAACAAGGAAGGTCGGCGATGCATGGCAAGCACTCCAGGAGGATGTTTATTCCGCTATACCGGAACACGGTTTGTAACAACGGAATAGACAGCAGAAAGTGTGCCACAGGATTCGCCAGGAATCTGTAGAGGTTTGAAATGTTTTTGGAATCAAGGGGATGCGGGATGTTGGGTGGCGGGTGTTACGCGAGGTGTCATGTTCGCTGCGCTACCGTTGGCTACATCGGTCGAGTAGCAGGTTCCCAATTGGGTTCGGTTGAACTGGTTCGGTGCAGCATTGCCAGGGAACCGGAAAGACGTTCAGTTTTGAGCTTTCACCATCAACGCTTGGCCGCGTCTTTGTAAACGTCGTCCCGCTCTCTTTTTCCTATCGCGATTACAGTGACGATCAATGCTTCATCCCTGACGCGATAAACCATTCGATACCCCGCCCCCCGAAGTTTGATCTTGTATGCATTCCCCAAACCTCGAAGTCGATCAGCGGAAACATGCGGATTGACCAGTCGCTCCTGAAGTTTCTTCTTGAACTGTGCCCTCAGATCCGCTGCGAGTTTCTTCCATTCCTTCCAGGCCTTCTCAGAAAACTCCAACTCATAGGTCATCAATCGAGACCTTCACAGTAGGATCGTTCTCTCGCTCTTTACAAAGAGCGATCAGTTCGAGATCTTCCAGGCGCGCCATCATTGCCTCATACGCCTTGGCAGGGACGCAGTAAAACGCCGGCTCATTCCGGTTCAGGATAGCCACGGAGAGCCCGCCCCCGGCGGCTACTGTGCCCATAGGGTTTCTTTTTAGTTCAGAAATGCTGGCCACCACCTGCGAAAGAACGATATGCGTCATGAGATTGCTCCTAAGAGTGCTTTGAAAGGTGCTAAAAGTAGCACTCCAAGGCGCACCCGACCTATACCTCTTGGATGTAAAAGCTACATCAGGATCCGTGTTCATAACCCTCAATTTCCCATTCAAGCCGCATCTGATTGCATTAGAAAAAACGACTTAAAACCTACCACGGCTCACGATTCTGCATTTCTCTATCAGTTGTCAGATTTTTCCTGCTCTTCGGAGAGATAGGTTTCTGATGCGCCCGTTAACACCTGTAATTTCTGACAGTAGACCGGTTTGTCTTCTGACCTTAAGGTCGAGAGATCGCTGACGATCACTCACAAGGAGACACCGATGAGCAGGAACTCCAAGCAGCCAAGCCTGCCTCCGGTCTATCGCAAAGCCCTCCACACCTGGCGCCCGGTCATCCTGTATTTCGCCAATCAGCATTGCTTTGCCTGCGAAATCGCCGGGCCGATCTTTCGCCGGGTTGCCGAGCCGTATCGGCATCGGGCCAGCATCTACATGCTCAATACCAGCGAGTGCCCGCGCCATCCGAAGGTCACCGGGACGCCGACAATGCTGTTCTACAAGGACGGCAAACTGTTGAAACACCTTAAAGGCATCCGTGACGAGGGCACCTTGGTTCGGGTCTTCGCCGAGCACATCGGCAAGGTCAAGGCACCGGCCCCACGGCGCAAGCGGCTGCACGATCTCGCCTGGCTGCGCCGCACTCTTTGCACCCTGCGCACCATTCCCGATGTACGTCGACGGAGCTTCGCCTGAAAGTGCCCCACCCAGAGCCATAAAAGCAGAGGACCCTCAATCAGGCTTCAATGGTTTTACCCGGATGCCCGTCCATGGATAATGGCGCGTTGCTATCGCCTTCATCAAAAGGGAATTAAGCCTTGAGCGGATCCACATCAAAAAACAGGTTTCCATGGGAGGACACACTGATCCTCGCGTTCAGGGACCTTCAATGGCAGAAAACCGTGGCGCAGTTTATGGACTCCCTGACGATTGACAATTCAGTGGCCAGCTTCCTCCAGCGCAAACTGTGTTCTCCGGCTCCACCGCTGCTCGCAAAGCTGGACGGGGCTGCGGAAAATGCCACCGGAGATGTACTGACCTCGGCGCAACAGCGTTACTTTTTACTGGAATTCAAATCCGGCCTTTCCAAATCGTCCACGGAATCGGGCAAGTTCATCTTTGATCTGATGTCGCTGGTGGATCCAGGCAAGCAGGAACACGAAAAATTCGTGACGCTGTCGAAGGCCGGTCACTTTCTGGTGGTCGGAAAAAGAGCCGATGCCAAGGCACAGAGCAAGGGTGTCAACGCCTTTGGCGAAGGACGAGCGCTGGCTCTGACGGCTCACCCGTACTTGAATATCTTCGGTAGCACCGTCGACAAGACTGGCGAGATTTCGGTTGAAAAACTATTGCGGGGGCAGGTCGGCTGGGATTTCACTGAAATGCTCGCCTACCTTCAGCTATTGGGTCGCCTGCACGAAGCAACCGAAGGGGGTGCCGGGCACCCGATGAAAGTTGCCATCGCCACCCAGGACGGCATTTTCTGGCCGTTTAGTGATTTGCTCGACGTGCTGAGCATGTCACGCCTGTTCCGGCAATCCCTCGAACACGATGGAAAAGAACTTCTGAATGCATATTTAGACAAGTTCAAGAAACTGGGGCCGTTCTTGAAGGATGTGTTACCAACACTGAAGTCTATTCGGCCGAAACCTGACTCGACAAAGGGTAGCGAAAACGATCGCTCCTCCAACCCGAGCGGTTTGAGTGCTAAACGCTGAACCTTTCGAATAACGCCGGATAACCTGGACCGGCAGCAAGCACGGTGTTCCAGGCAAACGCCCGGAACACCGCGCATCGATCATCAATCCGCCTCGCGCACCAGCAACACTCTTGTCACCCTGCGCTCCTCGACCGCCATCACGGTCATGCCCCAGCCGTCATGCACTAAGCGGTCGCCCTTGATCGGCAAGCGATCCAGCAGACTCATCACCAACCCGGCCAGGGTCTGGTAGTCCTCGGTCGGCTCGGCACCGAAACCGGTGTGCTGGCGGATCCGCGCCAGGTTCAAGGCACCGTTGACCACAAATCCGCCCTGCTCCTCGACCACGTCCGGACCGGCGATTTCGCTGGCGTCCGGCAGTTCACCGGCGATCGACTCAAGAATGTCGGTCATGGTCAGGACGCCGACAAAGTCGCCGAACTCGTTGACCACGAACGCAATGTGGGTCGACGCCGCGCGCATTTGCTCCAGCGCATTGAGGATCGAGTAGCTGTCGAGCAGGTTGATGGTCTTGCGCGCAAGGTGTTCCAGATTCGGCTCATTGCCGGCCAGGTATTCCTTGAGCAATTCCTTCTTGTGCACGAAGCCCAGCGGTTCATCCACCGCGCCGTTACGAATCAGCGGCAGGCGCGAGTAGGACGAGTGCATCAATCGTGTACGAATCGTCTCGGTATCGTCGGCCAAATCAACGTGATCGACATCGGCTCGCGCGGTCATCAAGGTCCGGATCGGGCGCTCGGCCAGTTGCAGCACGCCGCTGATCATCACCCGTTCACGGCGGTCGAACAGCTCCGCATTCGGCGCTTCACCGTCGTCGAGCAAGTCGGAAATTTCCTCGCCGACCTCCTCGACCGCCAGCTTGCGTCCGCCCAACAAACGCATGACCGCATGCGCCGTGCGCTCACGGATCGGACGCAGGCCCTGCATCGAACGCTTGCGTCGGGCCCGGGCGATCTGGTTGAAGACCTCGATCAGGATCGAGAAACCAATTGCCGCGTACAGGTAGCCTTTCGGGATGTGGAAGCCCAGACCTTCGGCGGTCAGGGCAAAACCGATCATCATCAGGAAGCCCAGACACAGCATGATCACCGTCGGGTGCGCGTTGACGAAGCGGGTCAGCGGCTTGCTGGCGACGATCATCAGGCCGATGGAAATGATCACCGCGATCATCATCACCGCCAGTTCATCGACCATGCCCACAGCGGTAATCACCGCATCCAGCGAGAACACCGCGTCAAGGACCACGATCTGCGCCACGATCGGCCAGAACAATGCATAAGCGGTGTTGCTGGTGCGCTGGCCGACATGGCCCTCCAGCCGTTCGTGCAACTCCATGGTGGCCTTGAACAACAGGAACACACCACCGAACAGCATGATCAGGTCACGGCCGGAGAAGCTCTTGCCGAACACTTCGAACAACGGCTGCGTGAGGGTGACCAGCCAGGAAATACTCGCCAACAGGCCCAGGCGCATGATTAACGCCAGGCTCAAGCCGATGATCCGCGCGCGGTCGCGCTGATGGGGCGGCAACTTGTCCGCCAGAATCGCGATGAACACCAGGTTGTCGATGCCCAGCACCAACTCCAGCACGATCAATGTCAACAAGCCCAACCAGGCCGTGGGATCCGCTAACCATTCCATAAAATGTCTCGATCTCTCTTCAGTGAATTCAGGCTGCCGGACACGGCAAAGCGCGGCGCGAAAGCTCGAAGGCTGCGCTGTCAACGATAGTCGGAAGTCGGAAGACCGGATGCTGCGAGTGCGTCAAGACCGCGCCATGGCGCGAGGTGAAGGGGTAACTGGGGGGCTCCGTGAGGGTGTTCATGCAAGTCCTGAAAGGAAAAAAGGACTCGCAGAGTACAGGCTGAGGTAACTTTTCCCACAGCTGGAAATCATTTCAAAATCTGTACAGCCTTCAAAAACTTCGCGGGCAAGTCCGCTCCCACGAGGGATCTGTGGCGCTTATGAATTCTCTGACGATCCGTCCCGCAGCTTGAGTTTTTCCAGCATCCGGTCGGCGTTCGCGCCACAACTCATGCCCTCGGGCCGGGAGCGAACGTTTTCGATCGTTGCCAACAGATGGGCCTTGCTCTGCGCAAGGTGCGCCTGCATCGCTTCGATCTGCTCGACTTTGCCTGTCAGCGCCGCCACCAGTTCCTCTTCCTTG
This sequence comes from Pseudomonas botevensis, assembly GCF_019145475.1. Lineage (GTDB taxonomy): Bacteria > Pseudomonadota > Gammaproteobacteria > Pseudomonadales > Pseudomonadaceae > Aquipseudomonas > Aquipseudomonas botevensis. Next base: position 153,689 of record NZ_JAHTKI010000002.1, on the reverse strand, counting down.
AACTCGCCGGTGGCGTTGTCCGGCAACAGCGCCTTGAGTTCTTCAAGGCTGAATCCGGCCTGCTGCGCGAGTTGAATGATGTGGAGCGATTGCAGCACTTGCGGCGGATAACGCCGATAACCATTGCCCAGGCGCTCGACCTTGGGGATCAGTCCCTGAGCTTCATAGAAACGGATTCGCGAAGCGCTCAGGCCACTCTGTTGCGCGAGTTCTCCAATCTTCATTTTCACCCTCGATTTACACGCTTGACATTAAAGTTAACTTTAAGCTTAGCCTCTCCCCATCACTGATGAGGAGTCAAGCATGTCGCCCTTCCAAACTCTGCAACTGCCCAACGGTCAGACCGTCGGCAATCGTATCGCCAAAGCCGCCATGGAAGAAAACCTCGCCGATCGCGAGCAGGCACCTTCCGAAGCGCTGTTCAATCTGTATCAAGCCTGGGCGGCCGGCGGCGCCGGGCTGTTGCTGACCGGTAACGTGATGATCGACCGTCGCGCGATGACCGGTCCCGGCGGTGTGGTGCTGGAGGATGAACGGCATCTGCGCCGTTTCGAGCAGTGGGCGAAGATTGGTCGCAGTGGCGGCGCGCAGTTCTGGATGCAGCTCAATCATCCCGGCCGCCAGACCTTCGCCAAACTCGGCCAGCAAGCCCTGGCGCCGTCGGCGGTCGCATTGGAAATGGGTTCGTTCTCGAAGATGTTCGCCCAACCCAAGCCCATGACCGACGACGACATCGAAGAGGTCATCCAGCGTTTCGCCACCAGCGCCGCCCTCGCCGAGAAAGCGGGCTTCAGCGGCGTGCAGATTCATGCGGCGCACGGTTATCTGTTGAGCCAATTTCTTTCGCCGCTGAGCAATCGTCGTACCGACCGCTGGGGCGGCTCCCTGGAAAACCGCGCGCGCCTGCTGCTGTCGGTGGTCGAAGCGGTGCGTCAGGCGGTTTCACCGCAGTTCTGCGTGGCGGTGAAGCTCAACTCGGCGGACTTTCAACGCGGCGGCTTCGACACCCACGACGCGCGTCAGGTGATCGAGTGGCTCAACGAATTGCCGATCGACCTGCTCGAACTCTCCGGCGGCAGCTACGAAGCTCCGGCCATGCAGGGCGAAGCGCGCGACGGACGGACTCTGGCCCGTGAGGCGTACTTTCTGGAAATGGCCGGTGAACTCGCCAGCGTGGCGCGGATGCCGGTGATGGTCACGGGCGGGATTCGCCGTCTGCCGATTGTCGAGCAAGTGCTGGACAGCGGTGTCGCCATGGCCGGGATCGCCACGGCGCTGGCCATCGAGCCAAATCTGGTCAAGCACTGGCGCGAAGGCCGTGACAGCCAGCCGCAATTGCCACCGATCCGCTGGAAACGCAAAGCGCTGGCATCGTTGGCGAACATGGCCGTGGTGCGGTTTCAGATGGATCGTTTGAGCCGTGGACGCACACCGCGTCCTGGGGTGTCGGCGCTGTGGGCGCTGATTCGTGACCAGATCTATCTGGGTCGTCGGACCCGGCAGTATCGGCAGGCGATGGAGGTGTGAGGGCTGAGGCTCACTGACTCAGCCGCCGCTGATTCCTGTGACCGAATCCAACCCATCGATATGCCGATAATCCGCGCCCAACGCCTGCGCCAGCTCTTTGGCCCGGCCCAGGCGGATCGGCCCGCGCTCGATGTCGATCAACAACCCCGGACACGCCAGCAGCGGCAGTCCGGACAAGGCTTTCAAGCGCCCATCAGTCACCACCAACAAGCGCTGCTGCTCGGCGGGAAAGCGCTTGCGCCGCACCGTCAACCATTGCTCGGCCTGCACCAGCGCCGCGCGCAACGGTGTGCCGCCGCCCGCGCCCAGACCATCGAGCCACAGCCGCAATCCGCTGGAGGCCTTCAACCCCTGGACCTGCCATCGCGGCACGCTGCCGCTGGCAGTCAGTAACGCGAGCCGCGCACGCTGTCGGTAGGCGTCATCGAACAGTTGCGCGAGCAAGCCCTTGGCATCGCTCAACGCTTGATGACGTCGGGTCGAGGCCGACGCATCGACGATCACCAGCCACAACTCGTGAGGCGTGCGGGTACGCAGTTGGAACAGCAGATCGGCACGGCTCCGGGGGCGTCCGTTGAGCAGCGTTGCCGGCCAGTTGACCGAACCGCTGCGCGCGGCGTGACGCTTGCCCTGGCGTCCATTGTCCAGCCGACCGGCGCGGGGTCTGGCATTCGCCCCCGCGTCGGATCGGGGGCGAATGCCTACGGCTTTTTTGGCCAGCCCGGCACTTCACGGCGCGCGCCGGTGGCGAGTGCCGGCGCCGGCAAATCGCCCCACTGGCCCTGCCCTTCACTCGGATTGGCCGGGTGGGTGGCCGGCGATTGCGGCGGTTGTTGCGGACTCGGCGCGGCGTGTTCACGGCGGCGATGACGCAGGGCGAATTCGGCCACAGCGTCAATGTCCTGCTCGGCAATCTGCGCAGCGCCACGCCAGGCCGCGTGCGCCCTCGCTGCCCGTAACCAAACCAGATCGGCGCGCAAACCGTCGACGCCAGCGGCAAAGCAACGCTCGGTAATCTGCGCCAACGCGGCGTCATCCAAAGGAATGCCCGGCAACGCCTTACGGGCGTTTTCGCAGCGCGAGCGCAGCGCCTGTTGCTCGGTTTCCCACTGCGCGCAGAACCCCTGGGGGTCACTGTCGAAATCCAAACGACGGCGGATGATCTGCCCACGCTCGGTCGGCGCGGTATGACCGCCAAGGGCGACGTTCAAGCCGAAACGATCCAGCAATTGCGGGCGCAATTCGCCCTCTTCCGGGTTCATCGTGCCGATCAGGACGAACTTCGCCGAATGCCGATGGGAAATGCCGTCGCGCTCGATCAGGTTGGTGCCGCTGGCGGCGACGTCGAGCAGCAGATCCACTAGATGGTCCGGCAGCAGATTCACTTCATCGACGTACAACACGCCGCCATCAGCCTTCGCCAGCACGCCGGGAGAAAACTGTGCGCGACCGTCACTCAGTGCGGCGTCGAGGTCGAGGGTGCCGACCAGCCGCTCTTCGGTGGCGCCCAGCGGCAAGGTGACGAACTGACCGCTGGCGAGCAGATCCGCCAGGCCTCGGGCCAGGGTCGACTTGGCCATGCCACGCGGGCCTTCGATCAGCACGCCGCCGATTTTCGGATCGATCGCGGTGAGGTACAGGGCGAGCTTGAGGTCATCAGCGCCGACCACGGCGGAGAGCGGGAAATGGGGGGTGTCGGTCATCTGGATTTTCTCTGTCGTGGTCTTCGGTGTGCGTTGGAACTACAGGGTGAGGGGCTTTGAAACTGTCACCCCTCTTCCTCAATATCCAGCAGCAAATTCTCCAGCGCCTCACGGTAATCCCCGGGCGCCTTCCACATCCCGCGCTGCTGCGCCTCCAGCATCCGCTCAGTCATGTCCCGCAGTGCATGGGGATTGTGCTCGCGGACGAAATCCCGGGTCGCCGGGTCCAGCAAATAGGCATCTGCGAGCAGCGCGTACTGGTGATCGTCGATCAACTGCGTGGTCGCATCGAAGGCAAACAGGTTATCGACCGTCGCCGCCAGTTCGAAGGCGCCTTTATAGCCGTGGCGCTTGACCCCGTCGATCCATTTCGGATTGGCCGCCCGGGCGCGGATCACCCGGTTCAGTTCTTCCTTCAAGGTGCGGATCTTCGGCAGGTCCGGTTGGCTGTGATCGCCGTGATAACTCGCCGCCGCTTCGCCGCGCAGGCTCTCCACCGCCGCGAGCATACCGCCCTGGAACTGGTAATAGTCGTTGGAATCGAGCAGGTCATGCTCGCGATTGTCCTGGTTCTGCAACACGGCTTGCACCTGGCTCAGGCGCTGAACGAACTGTTCACGGGCCGCAGTGCCTTCGTCGGAACCGCCGTAAGCGTAGGCGCCCCAGTTCAGGTAGACCTCGGCCAGATCCTCGCGGCTCTGCCACAGGCGACCGTCGATCGCGCCCTGCACGCCCGCGCCGTAGGCACCGGGTTTGGCGCCGAAGATCCGCCAGCCGGCCTGACGCCGCGCTGCGTCTTCGTCCAGCCCGGATTGCAACAAGGCTTCGCGCTCGGCTCGGACCCTGGCAGCCAGCGGATTGAGATCGTCCGGCTCATCCAGCTCCGCCACGGCTTGCACCGCCGCATCGAACAGGCGGATCAGATTGGCAAAGGCGTCGCGGAAAAATCCGGAAACCCGCAACGTCACATCGACCCGAGGCCGGTCGAGCAGGCTCAACGGCAGAATCTCGAAATCATCGACCCGCTGACTGCCGGTGGCCCACACCGGACGCACACCCATCAACGCCATCGCCTGGGCAATGTCATCGCCGCCGGTACGCATGGTCGCCGTGCCCCAGACCGACAGACCGAGCTGGCGCAAATGATCGCCGTGATCCTGCAAATGCCGCTCGAGAATCAGGGTGGCCGACTGGAAACCGATGCGCCACGCGGTGGTGGTCGGCAGGTTGCGCACGTCCACCGAGTAGAAGTTGCGCCCGGTCGGCAACACATCGAGGCGCCCGCGACTTGGCGCACCGCTCGGGCCGGCGGGGACGAAACGTCCGCTCAGGGCGTCGAGCAAACCACGCATTTCGGCGGGGCCGCAGGCGTCGAGGCGTGGGGCGACGACGTCGCGCAGGTGGCTGAGTATCGTGTTGACTTCAGACCATTGCGTTTCTTCGTGCGGGACCGGGTGGGTCAGTGCCTGCGTGATCAGTTGCGCGGCGAACAACTCAAGACGTTCGCGAGTGTCCCCGGCGGTGCGCCAAATATCATCGCTCACAGCTTGTAACGCTTGTGGACGCGGCCCGCCCCAAGGCTCGGCGAGTGCGCAATCCAGTGGATCGAAGCCCAGCGCAAACGCCCTCGCCAACGCCCGCAACAAACTCGACTGCGCGCCCTTGCCATCCCCTCGCGGAATACGCAGCAACGCCAGCAACGTGTCGATGCGCAACTGCCCGGCCGGCGATTCACCGAAGATGTGCAGACCGTCGCGGATCTGCGATTCCTTCAGATCACACAAATAAGTGTCCAGCCGTGGCAGCCAGATCGCGGCATCGGCGTCGCTGTCGAGACTGGCGTCGAGTTGCAATTCGCGGTCGATCTGCGCCTCGCGCACCAGTTGCAGAATGTCGCGCTGCAATTCCCGGGCACGCCGGGGATCGAGCAGTTGCGCCTCGTAATACTCGTCGGCCAGCAGTTCCAGGTTGCGCAACGGGCCGTAGGTTTCGGCGCGGGTCAGCGGCGGCATCAGGTGGTCGATGATGACCGCCTGGGTACGGCGCTTGGCCTGGGCGCCCTCGCCCGGATCGTTGACGATAAACGGATAGATATTCGGCAGCGGGCCGAGCAGCGCGTCCGGCCAGCAGTTTTCGGACAGCCCCACGCCCTTGCCCGGCAACCATTCGAGGTTGCCGTGCTTGCCGACGTGGATCACGCCATGGGCGCCGTAGGTGTGGCGCAGCCAGAAATAAAACGCCAGATAAGCGTGGGGCGGAACCAGATCCGGGTCGTGATACACCGCGCTCGGATCGACCTGATACCCCCGCGCCGGCTGAATGCCGACGAAAGTCAGGCCCAGGCGCAGGCCGGCAATCATCATCCGCCCCTGGCGACACATCGGATCGTTTTGCGGCGTGCCCCAGCGTTCCAGCACCGCCGCGCGATTGGCTTCGGGCAAGCGGTTGAACATCGCCAGATAGTCATCCATCGCCAGGCTTTGCATGCACGGCCGCTGATCCAGCGTGTCGAGGTCGTTGCTGACGCCGCCAAGCAATTGGCGAATCAATTCGCTGCCGCTGTCCGGCAACTGCGCCGTCAGCGGATAGCCCTCGGCCTGCAACGCGCGCAGGATATTCAGCGCCGCCGCCGGCGTGTCGAGTCCGACACCGTTGCCGATGCGCCCGTCACGGGTCGGGTAATTGGCGAGGATCAACGCGATGCGTTTTTCGCCGTTCGGCACCCGCGCCAGATCGCTCCAGCGCCGCGCCAGCTCGGCAACAAAATCCATCCGTTCGGGCGCCGCCCGGTAGCAGACCACGTCGGATTGACTGCGCTCGCTGCGCCAGGCCAGGTCCTTGAAACTGATGGGGCGGCTGATGATCCGCCCGTCGAGCTCCGGTAATGCAATGTGCATCGCCAGGTCTCGCGGGCCAAGGCCCTGCTCGCTTTCGCGCCAGCCCGGTTCGTTGTCCTGGGCACAAATCGCCTGGATCACCGGGATATCGCGCCGAAACGGCCGCAGATGTGGCGCTTCGGGGCTGGACTGGGCAAATCCGGTGGTGTTGAGAATCACCGAGGCCGAGACTTCATCGAGCCAGTCCTCGACCACCGACAGGCAACCCGGCTCCTTGAGGCTTGCCACGGCAATCGGCAACGGATTAAGCCCCGCCGCCTGTAAACGCTGGCAGAAAACATCGATGAACGCGGTGTTCGCCGCCTGCAAATGCGAGCGATAAAACAACACCGCCGCCACCGGGCGTTCGGGCAACCAATCGGCTTGCCAGTCGCTCAGTGCGGCGGTGTTTTGATTTGGATGGTAAATCGCCGTGCGCGGCAGGGTTTGCGGCTCGCCCCAGGGGTAATCGCGCGCCAGCCAACGGTTGGCCAGACAACGGAAAAAATCCAGCGCATTGCCCATGCCGCCCTGGCGCAGGAACTGCCAGAGCCGGTCGCGATCCTCGGCGCCGACGGTGCTCAGGTCGCTGAGCTCCGGATCGGGACGGTCATCACCCGGCACCAGAATCACCTGCACCCCGCGCTCGGCCAGTTCGACCAGACGCTCGACCCCGTAACGCCAATAGGCGATCCCGCCGTGCAGGGAAATCAGAATGACCTTGGCGTGGCGCAGCACCTCGTCGACGTACAGATCCACCGACGCGTGATTCTGCACCTGCATCGGGTTGGCCAGACGCAGGCTCGGGTAATCCTCGGGCAACTGCTGCGCCGCTTCGGCGAGCAGCGCCAGGCTGGAATCGCCGCTGCACAGGATCACCAGTTCGGCGGGGGTTTGTCCAAGGTCGGCGATGTTGTCATCCGACACGAAACCGCCGGGCTGGGTCCTGAGCAGGTGCATGGCTTAAACGCTGAGTGCGGCGCGCAGTTGCGCTTCAAGCCGGGCAGCGTTCAGTTCCTGGCCGATCAGCACCAGCCGGGTGACGCGCGCTTCATCGGCGCCCCACTGACGGTCGAAGTGCTTGTCGAAACGCGTGCCCACGCCCTGGATCAGCAGGCGCATCGGCTTGTTCGGGATCGCCGCGAAACCCTTCACCCGCAGGATGCCGTGCTGAACCACCAGTTGCGTCAGGGCGTCGAGCAGCAGGCTCTCGTCGGCTTGCGGCAGCTCGATGGAGATCGAGTCGAAGGCGTCGTGATCATGGTCGTCGTGGTCATCATCACCATCGTGATGATGGTCGTGATGACTGTGGCGGCTGTCGATGTGCTCTTCGGAACCGGCGCCAAGGCCGATCAGCACGTCCAGCGGCAGACGGCCGTTGCTGGCTTCGATGATTTTTACCGCTGGCGGCAGCTCTTCGGCGACCTCCAGGCGCACGCGGACCAGATCTTCCGGACTGGCTTGGTCGGCCTTGTTGAGGATCACCAGGTCGGCGCTCGCCAGTTGATCGGCGAACAGTTCGTGCAGCGGCGATTCGTGATCCAGGTTCGGGTCGAGTTTGCGCTGGGCGTCGACTTGATCCGGGAACGCAGCAAAGGTGCCGGCGGCCACGGCCGGGCTGTCGACCACGGTGATCACCGCGTCAACAGTGCAGGCGCTGCGGATTTCCGGCCACTGGAAGGCTTGCACCAGCGGTTTTGGCAGGGCCAGGCCCGAGGTTTCGATGAGGATGTGGTCGAGATCACCGCGACGGGCGACCAGTTCACGCATCACCGGGAAGAACTCTTCCTGCACCGTGCAGCACAGGCAGCCGTTGGCCAGTTCGTAGACGCGGCCGGTGGCTTCTTCTTCGGTGCAGCCGATGGTGCATTGCTTGAGGATTTCACCGTCAATGCCCAGCTCGCCGAACTCGTTGACGATCACCGCGATACGGCGACCCTGGGCGTTGTCGAGCATGTGCCGCAGCAGGGTGGTTTTACCCGAGCCGAGAAAACCGGTGACGATGGTGACGGGAAGTTTGGCCAGTGTTTTCATCGGATGCCCTTTGGCAAGGTGGCGGGCATACGGGACGAGAACCGGCCACGCAGACACGCGCCGGAAGCGTTCGCCACCGGATCACCCCGCCCGGTTGTAGTGAGAATCTGTATCGAGGCAGGTCTCCTGGCTGACGGCGTTCGGGACTTGGCCCGGCATTCGCTGCGCCTTCCCGCGAGCTCCGTGAGGGGAGCCTGCAGTGGCGTGGCAGCGAACAGCACCGTTCACAGTTGCGGGGGCAGCCGCGGCTTGGACCGCGTTCCCTTCTTAGCTTCGGCACGCGCCGAAGAACCTCGAAAGCGCAAGGCTACGCAGGGTATGGGGATGGGTCAATGCTTGGTGGATTTTGAGATTGGGGGCATATCCGTTGCTTCGGGTGCTGCCGCTGGCGGTTTCGCTCTTACAGCGAGTCACTTTTGGCAGGAAAACACCCCCGCTCGGCTTGCCGAAGGGGCAAAAAATTGAGAGCTACACCAAAAGCCAGATCAGAGCCCCTCACCACTCAACACGATGAGTGTTAGCTCGAGTACAGCTTTTGATCTCGAGGCCCGTCGGCAGGCTGAGTGGAGGGATTGATCCGGGGGTGGGAGCGTAGCGACCGTTTGGCGAAGCCAAACACATCGAGAGGAGGTGCAGCGAAGCAAACCGTAGGCGATGCCCCCGGATCAATCCCGCAACGAAGGAACCCCGAGCCTAAGCGAGGGGCCGTACGTCAGGGTAGAGCCTTTTGGGTTACCTTTTCGGCGTTTGGAAAAGGTGACTCGCCGTAAGGGCGAAACCGCCAGCCGCAACACTCCATAAAACGGATATACCCCCCATTCAATTGACTCAAATCCCTAGACCATGCTCTCCTACACACCTTGTTACGGGTGCCCTGCAAAGGGTGAAACGGGAAACCGATGAATCATGTGCTTTACTCAAAAGCCATGTCAGTCCGGTGCTGCCCCCGCAACGGTAAGCGAGAGAAGCGTCAGATCCACTGTGCCACGGCATGGGAAGGTGATGCTTGCAGGTAGGCCAGATGCCACCCCTCGCGAGCCCGGAGACCGGCCCGCAACACACAGCGCGTACCTTGCGTCGCTGAACATAACAAACCCGCGGTGGGCGGGCGCTGTTCGAGCCTCTGCGTGCCTGACCCGCAGGGGTTTTCATGCGCTCCGTTCACCCGCTGACACTCCAGAGGGAAGCGCCATGTCGATCATCAGCAGCACCGGCAGCAATTCGGACAAGATCTCCAGCACCACCACCCTGAGCCAGCGCCTGACCGCCGCCGTCTGCGCGTCGATCCTCGGTGCCTGCCTGGTCTACTTCGCCGGTTTCTCGCACATCGAAGCGGTGCACAACGCCGCCCACGATACCCGCCACAGCGCCGCGTTCCCGTGCCACTGAGAGCTGACGACATGATCAAGCGCATTGCCCAAACCGCAGGCTTCACCGGCCTGCTGGCCGCCCTGCTGCTGACCCTGCTGCAAAGCTTCTGGGTGTCGCCGCTGATTCTCCAGGCGGAAACCTTCGAGAAATCCGAGCCAGTGGCTGAAGTTCACGAACACGCCGCCGGCACCGCCGCGCACACGCACGACGCCGAAGCCTGGGAGCCGGAAGATGGCTGGCAGCGCGTGGTTTCGACCACCGGCGGCAACCTCGTCGTCGCTGTCGGTTTCGCCCTGATGCTGGCCGGTCTGTACACCCTGCGTGCGCCGACCAAAACCTCGCAAGGCCTGCTTTGGGGCCTGGCCGGTTATGCGACCTTCGTGCTCGCGCCGACCATGGGCCTGCCGCCGGAGCTGCCGGGCACCGCTGCCGCCGATCTGGCCTCGCGGCAGATGTGGTGGATCGGCACCGCCGCGTCCACCGCTGTCGGCCTGTCGCTGATCGCGTTCAGCCGCAACTGGCTGATGAAGATCCTTGGCGTGGCGATCATCGCCGTGCCGCATGTGATCGGCGCGCCGCAACCGGAAGTGCATTCGATGCTCGCTCCGGAAGCGCTGGAAGCTCAGTTCAAGATCGCTTCGCAGTTGACCAACGTGGCGTTCTGGCTGGCCCTGGGCCTGATCAGCGCCTGGTTGTTCCGCCGCAAGAACGACGGTCAATACCACGCATGACCGATGCTGGCGCAGCGCCGACCCTGGTGGTCGGCCTGGGCTGCCAGCGCGGCTGCCCGGCCAGCACCCTGCGTGCGCTGCTCGACCAGGCCTTGCAGGCTCATCGCATCGAACTGCGGGCGGTCAAGGCGTTGGCCAGCATCGACCTCAAACGTGACGAACCGGGCCTGCAAGAACTTGCCGCACAATTGGCGCTGCCCCTGCTCTACTTCAGCCGCGAGGAACTGGCCGGTTACCAGCCGCGATTGAGTCACCGTTCGCAAATCGCCTATGAGCGCACCGGCTGCTACGGCGTGGCGGAAAGTGCCGCCCTGGCCCTTGCCGAACAGCTGATCCAGGCCCCTGCAAAACTGCTGATTTCCCGGCAGAAATACGCCCAGGCGACTTTGGCATTGGCCGGCGCCGCCTGAAATCCCGATAATCCCCGCCATCGATCATGAGCATTCTTCATCTGAAGCGCTCTGATACCGCCTCACCCTGCCCTTTCTCACAGGATTCAGCGATGACCGTCTACTTCATCGGCGCCGGCCCCGGCGACCCGGAACTGATCACCGTCAAAGGCCAGCGGCTGATCCGCACCTGCCCGGTCATCATCTACGCAGGCTCATTGGTGCCGGCGGCGGTGCTGCAAGGTCATCAAGCCGAAACGGTGGTCAACAGCGCCGAATTGCATCTGGAACAAATCATCGAACTGATCAAATCCGCCCACGCCCGGGGACAGGATGTGGCCCGGGTGCATTCCGGCGATCCGAGTCTGTATGGTGCGATCGGCGAGCAGATTCGCTATTTGCGCGAGCTGGACATCCCGTTCGAAATCATCCCCGGCGTCACCGCCACCGCCGCCTGCGCCGCGTTGTTGGGCGCCGAACTGACCCTGCCGGACATCTCGCAAAGCGTGATCCTGACCCGTTACGCGGACAAAACCGCAATGCCCGCCGGGGAAGAACTGGGCAGTCTGGCGCAGCACGGCGCGACCATGGCGATTCATCTGGGGGTCAATCATCTGGAAAAGATCCTCGCCGAGCTGCTGCCACACTACGGCGCCGATTGCCCGATTGCGGTGATTCACCGCGCGACCTGGCCGGATCAGGATTTGGTCGTGGGAACGCTGGCGGATATCGCCGGGAAAGTCGCCGCCAAGGGTTTTCGACGCACGGCGTTGATTCTGGTGGGCCGGGTGTTGGGCAGCGATCATTTCAGTGAGTCGTCGCTGTATCGCGCGGGGCATGCGCATTTGTATCGGCCGTAGCGGCCACTTGGCGGGCAAATCCTGAGTTTCAGGCATAAAAAAACGGCGCTCACGGTGCGCCGTTTTTTATGTTCGCAGCGAACGCCTTAGTAGTAGGCGTTTTCTTTCTGCGTGTGGTCGGTCACGTCGCGAACGCCCTTGAGCTCCGGAATGCGCTCGAGCAAGGTGCGCTCGATGCCTTCCTTCAGGGTCACGTCGGCCTGGCCGCAGCCCTGGCAACCGCCGCCGAACTGCAGAACGGCGATGCCGTCCTCGACCACATCGATCAGGCTGACCTGACCGCCGTGGCTCGCCAGCCCAGGGTTGATTTCGGTTTGCAGGTAGTAGTTGATGCGCTCGTTGATCGGGCTGTCGGCGTTGACCATCGGGACTTTGGCGTTTGGCGCCTTGATGGTCAGCTGGCCGCCCATGCGGTCGGTGGCGTAATCGACGACGGCATCCTCAAGGAACGCCTCGCTGAACGAGTCGATGTAAGCGGTAAAGCTAGGCAGCCCCAGCGCGGTATCTTCAGGTTTTTCTTCCCCTGGCTTGCAGTAGGCAATGCAGGTTTCTGCGTACTGGGTGCCAGGCTGGGTGATGAAAACGCGGATGCCGATGCCCGGGGTGTTCTGCTTGGAGAGCAGATCGGCCAGGTAATCATGGGCGGCGTCGGTGATGGTAATAGCGGTCATGGAAACTCCTCGCAGGCTTGTGGCGGAGTTTACGCCAATCGGTGCGCCGGACAAAGTCCTAGTATTTTTGTCGGGAAAGTTTCTCGAACACTTCACCTTCAAATCGCGCTTTAAGCCATTGATAACTGGCCTTTTCAACCCATTGATAACTCAGCCATGAACCGGCGGCGATTGCGATTACACAAAGGATGAACATCATATACGGGTCGATGCCGTAACGATGGGCAAGGAATCCACCCATCGAAAGTACCAGTACGTGCATCAGGTAAACCGAGTAGGAACAGTCGCCGAGCAGCTTGAGTAGCCGGTTATGCTCGAAGCGAGATTCCAGCGACATGCAGGAAATCACCAGCACAGCACTCGGCACGCCCCAGGCGAGTAACCGTGGAGCTGGCGGCAATAGATAAATCGCCATAAGCGCGGCGCCGATTCCCAGCAACGGCCGGTAAAAACCGCTGCGAAACCAGCCCCGACGATAGAGCATGCCAATGCCGATCCCCAGCAGAAACTCGTAAACGATGTCCGAGCGATAGAACTCGCTGATCCAGCCCAAACCGGTCCATGTCTGGCAAACCGCAAACAACAACGCTGCAACCACCCACAGACGCACCTGCAAGCGAAACAACAGCGCCCAGGCGAACAGCACGTAGAACAGCATTTCGTAATTCAGCGTCCAGCCGACATTCAGGGTCGGATAGAAGCCGTAGCCACCGGGGTTTTGTGTGGGGATGAATAGCAATGACAGCAACAAGTGGTTCCAGTCCAGGGTTTGATCCGGCAACAGCGGTCGGGCAAACACCACCAGCAACGCCATCAACACGGTGTACAGCCAATACGCCGGCACGATGCGAAACAGCCGATACAACAGAAACCGCGTCGGCGGCAACGCCTTGCCTTCGGTGGACAGGAAGATCACCAGACCGCTGATGACGAAGAAAATATCGACACCCACCGCGCCTTTGTCGATGAACAGCTGGCCCAGCGGGCCACGGGCCTGGAAGCCGAAGAATATCTGCATGAAGTGATGGCCGACCACTGCCCACGCCGCGAAGGCACGCAGGGCCTGGACTGAAATCAGCATTGGGCGCTCCCGGTCACAACCTCAACTCACCACCGCCCGTCACATCCTGTGGGCGGTGCGGTGTCCTTGAGGTTGGGACAGCAGGGCTTCACCAAACGATCAAAGATTCTCGTAGCGGTTCATGTCCAGCACGCCCTCTTCCACCGGATCGGTTTCGTGGATGTATTGGCTCAGGTCGTGGAAATAGAACCAGAATTGCGGATGACTGCGACGGACTCCCCAACGTTCGACGATTTTCTCGAACTGCGGTGCATCCTTGGCCGCTTCCATGGCATCGACAAACGCCGGCACTTCGTCCGCCGGGATGTTGAACATGAAGTTCGGGTAGCTGCTGAGTACGCCCGGATAGATGGTCACGGTGTCGAGGCCCGGCTGATAGCGCAGCGACTCACCGAGCAGGAACGCCACGTTGCTGTGGGCGCGGTTGCGCAGCAGGCTGTAGACCTCGCGTTTGCCGCTGCGGGTTTCAATGCGCAGCATGGTCGCTTCCGGCAACTGATCGATCACCTTGAGGCCTGCCGCCGGGCGTGAGGTCAGACGGCTCAGGGCCTGTTCGGCGTTTTGCAGCGCCGGGTCAATGTTCGGCCGCGAGCAATAGGCATCTTCACAGCGGTTGATCGGGTCCGGCCGCGCATTGAGGTCGCCGTAACGCGAGAGCAACTGCATGGCGAAATCACGTTTCGGGTCCTTTTCGTCGAGTTTCAGCCCGGTCGGCTTGTCGTCGTCGATGGCTTCGTAATCCAGCCACATCTTGAACTGGCCGCTGCTCTGATACCAATCGTCGAGATAGTTCTCGCGGGAGTCGGCCGGCATCAGGCGCAGGAAGTTCTGCTCGGCGCCGTTACGGATCAGATCGAAATACAGACGGGTCTGCGCCTGATGGGAAACGTTGCCGAATACGTCGAAGTTGACCGCCAACTGGTAATAGGTGCGCTCCAGCAGCGGGTAGTCGAACAGCCACAGGGTTTGCGGCACTTCGCCGATCAGGCCTTTGGTCACCGAGGCGCTGTCGAAGTGGCGGAAGATGCTCAACAGCGCGTTGTCGTTGCCGGCCCACAGGGTCGACCAGCTCGGCGCCGGCAGGTCGGCGTAGCTGTCGCGGCGCAGCGCTTCGTACTTGTTCCGCTTGTTGCGATAGTTGTGCCACAGGCTCAGGACACTGCCGACGTCGTCGTTCTGCCCCGGCATCGCCAGCAGCGGCGTGGCCTGGCCACGGTAGTTGGGGTCGGTGATGTACAGGTCATGTTCCGGCGCCTGGAACAACGCCCAGAAGTTGTCGCGGATCACGTCGGTCGCGATCTGCCCCCGGCACACCGGCCCGCGAATGAAGGTGCGCACGAAGTATTCGGCGTTATCGAGCATGAACTGATACCGCGCCTGGGCCGGAATCGCCTCGAAGGTGGCGAACGGATTGGCCCGGCTCTGCGGCCCGTAGCCCGGCAAGGCGTTGACCTGCCAGTTGCCGTTGTAGAACAGGCTCTTGACCCGCGCCATCTTCGCCGCGCTCAGCGGATAGGTGATGTGGGTCTTGTGAACGATCACGCCCTGCACCGGCCACAGGCGGTAATACACCTGAGTGCCCGGATCGTCGTTGGGGCGACGGGTGGCGATCAGGTCGATCGGCTGCCCCGTCGGCGTGCGCGAGCGCACCCACTGGAAGTAATGCCCCGGCTCGCCGTCCTTGAAATAGATGTGCGCCAGGAACCAGTGTTCGAACAGCCAGCGACCGACCAGGCTCTGCCGGGCACCGGGGGTGTTGAGCAGGTTTTCCCACTGCACGATCTGCATCGCTTCCTTGGCGCTCGGGGCCAGGCCCTGTTCGTCGATAGGCGCGCCGGACGCCAGCCAGCGTTGCAACGTCTGGTATTGCTGGTTGGTCAGGCCGGTCACCGCCAGCGGCATGCCTTCTTTAGGGTGGGCGCCGGCGTAACCGTCGAACTCGGCGGGCATTGCGCACAGGTTTTCGCGGTTGAGACCCAGAACAATGTCTTCGGGCAGCTTGGCGTTGGGCTGCAACGGAGTCTTGTGCCCCAGCTCAAGCATGCGTGCCATCAATGCCGCCTGACTGCCCTGGGCGTCGAGCACCGAATAGAAGCCTTTCTGCTGCCAGGCGCGTTTGCCGAAGGCGTCGTAGAACAATCGGGTGGTCGGCGCCGCCTGACTGCGGTCGCCATCGTAGACCGGCATTTTGCTCGCGCCCCGGCTCGCACCTTCGCCGCTGCCCAGGTTCAACTGGCAGGCGGAGTCGTAGCACGCGTGGCAGGCCACGCACTTCTCGGTGAAGATCGGCTGGATATCGCGGGTGTAAGAAATAGAGGAAGAAACCGCAGACGAGACAGCAGGATCCTGGGCAAACGCGCCCCAGCTAAAAAGCAGCAACGCAATGCTGATGACGCGATACGACATGTCCCTGATCCCGATCCTGAAAAAACGCCGCGATTCTACCGTTATGACGGCCGTACCAACATGAGCGATATTCATGCAAAAGCGCCGCATGCTCCAAAACCACACAAGTTTGTTATGATTCCGGCCCTTCGTCATGGTCTTTTTCGAGTAGTCCCAATGTCCGATCGCAGCGTCCGCCTTCAAGCTCTCAAGCAAGCTCTCAAAGAGCGCATCCTGATTCTCGATGGCGGCATGGGCACGATGATCCAGAGCTACAAGCTCGAAGAGCAGGATTATCGTGGCAAACGCTTCGCCGACTGGCCGAGTGACGTCAAGGGCAACAACGACCTCTTGGTCATCACCCGTCCGGACGTGATCGGCGGCATCGAGAAAGCCTATCTGGACGCCGGTGCCGACATCCTCGAAACCAACACCTTCAACGCCACCCGGATTTCCATGGCCGACTACGGCATGGAAGAACTGGCCTACGAACTCAACGTAGAAGGCGCACGCCTGGCACGCAAGATCGCTGACGCCAAGACTGCCGAGAACCCGGCCAAGCCGCGTTTCGTCGCCGGCGTCCTCGGCCCGACCAGCCGCACTTGCTCGCTGTCGCCCGACGTCAACAACCCCGGCTACCGCAACGTCACCTTCGATGAGCTGGTGGAGAACTACACCGAGGCCACCAAAGGCCTGATCGAGGGCGGCGCCGACCTGATCCTGATCGAAACCATCTTCGACACCCTCAACGCCAAGGCCGCGATTTTCGCCGTGCAGGGCGTGTTCGAAGAACTGCACGTCGAACTGCCGATCATGATTTCCGGGACCATTACCGACGCCTCCGGCCGTACCCTGTCCGGCCAGACCACCGAAGCGTTCTGGAACTCCGTGGCCCACGCCAAGCCCATCTCGGTCGGCCTGAACTGCGCCCTCGGCGCCCGCGAGCTGCGGCCGTACCTGGAAGAACTCTCGGACAAGGCCAGCACCCACGTTTCCGCGCACCCGAACGCCGGCCTGCCGAACGAATTCGGCGAGTACGACGAGCTGCCGTCGGAAACCGCCAAGGTCATCGAAGAGTTCGCCCAGAGCGGTTTCCTCAACATCGTCGGCGGTTGCTGCGGCACCACTCCGGGCCATATCGAAGCCATCGCCAAGGCCGTGGCCGGTTATGCGCCACGGCAGATTCCGGACATCCCCAAGGCCTGCCGCCTGTCGGGTCTGGAGCCGTTCACCATCGATCGCAACTCGCTGTTCGTCAACGTCGGTGAGCGGACCAACATCACCGGTTCCGCCAAGTTCGCTCGCCTGATCCGTGAAGACAACTACACCGAAGCCCTGGAAGTCGCCCTGCAACAGGTCGAGGCCGGCGCCCAGGTGATCGACATCAACATGGACGAAGGGATGCTCGATTCGAAGAAGGCCATGGTGACCTTCCTCAATCTGATTGCCGGTGAGCCGGACATCTCCCGCGTACCGATCATGATCGACTCCTCGAAATGGGAAGTGATCGAAGCCGGCCTCAAGTGCATCCAGGGCAAGGGCATCGTCAACTCGATCAGCATGAAAGAAGGCGTCGAGCAGTTCATCCACCACGCCAAACTGTGCAAGCGCTACGGCGCCGCCGTGGTGGTGATGGCGTTCGACGAAGTCGGCCAGGCCGACACCGAGGCGCGCAAGAAGGAAATCTGCAAACGCTCCTACGACATTCTGGTCAACGAAGTCGGCTTCCCGCCGGAAGACATCATCTTCGACCCGAACATCTTCGCCGTGGCCACCGGCATCGAAGAACACAACAACTACGCTGTGGACTTCATCAACGCCTGCGCCTACATCCGTGACGAACTGCCGTATGCCCTGAGCTCCGGCGGCGTGTCCAACGTGTCGTTCTCGTTCCGGGGCAACAACCCGGTGCGCGAGGCGATCCACTCGGTGTTCCTGCTGTACGCGATCCGCAATGGCCTGACCATGGGTATCGTCAACGCCGGCCAACTGGAAATCTACGACCAGATCCCGCAGGAGTTGCGCGACGCCGTCGAGGACGTGATCCTCAACCGCACCCCGGAAGGCACCGACGCCCTCCTCGCCATCGCCGACAAGTTCAAGGGCGACGGCAGCGTCAAGGAAGCCGAGACCGAAGAATGGCGCAGCTGGGACGTCAACAAACGTCTGGAACACGCGTTGGTCAAGGGCATCACCACCCATATCGTCGAGGACACCGAGGAGTCGCGTCTGTCGTTCGCGCGGCCGATCGAGGTCATCGAAGGCCCGCTGATGGCGGGCATGAACATCGTGGGCGACCTGTTCGGCGCCGGCAAAATGTTCCTGCCGCAGGTGGTGAAATCCGCCCGCGTGATGAAGCAGGCCGTGGCCCACCTGATTCCGTTCATCGAACTGGAAAAAGGCGACAAGCCGGAAGCCAAGGGCAAGATCCTCATGGCGACCGTGAAAGGCGACGTGCACGACATCGGCAAGAACATTGTCGGCGTGGTACTGGGTTGCAACGGCTATGACATCGTCGACCTCGGCGTGATGGTGCCCGCGGAGAAGATCCTGCAAGTGGCGCGCGAGGAGAAATGCGACATCATCGGCCTGTCCGGCCTGATTACACCGTCGCTGGACGAGATGGTGCATGTGGCCCGCGAGATGCAGCGCCAGGACTTCCACCTGCCGCTGATGATCGGCGGCGCGACCACCTCCAAGGCACACACGGCGGTGAAGATCGAACCGAAGTACAGCAACGACGCCGTGGTCTACGTCACCGACGCCTCCCGCGCGGTCGGCGTGGCCACACAGTTGCTGTCCAAGGAACTGAAGGCCGGTTTCGTCGAGAAGACCCGCGCCGAGTACGTTGATGTGCGTGAGCGCACCGCCAACCGCAGCGCCCGCACCGAGCGTCTGAGCTACGCGGCGTCCATCGCCAAGAAACCGCAGTTCGACTGGGCGACTTACCAGCCAGTCAAGCCAACGTTCACCGGCACCCGCGTGCTGGACAACATCGACCTCAACGTCCTGGCCGAGTACATCGACTGGACACCGTTCTTCATCTCCTGGGACCTGGCCGGCAAGTTCCCGCGCATCCTCGAAGACGAGGTGGTCGGTGAAGCCGCTACCGCGCTGTACAAGGACGCTCGCGAGATGCTGACCAAGCTGATCGACGAGAAACTGATCAGCGCCCGTGCGGTGTTCGGTTTCTGGCCGGCCAACCAGGTGCATGACGACGACATCGAGTTGTACGGCGATGACGGCAAGCCAATGGCGCGCCTGCATCACCTGCGCCAGCAGACCATCAAGACCGACGGCAAGCCGAACTTCTCCCTGGCTGACTTCGTCGCGCCCAAGGACAGCGAAGTGACCGACTACGTCGGCGGCTTCATCACCACCGCCGGGATCGGCGCCGAGGAAGTGGCCAAGGCCTATCAGGACGCTGGCGACGATTACAACTCGATCATGGTCAAGGCCCTGGCCGACCGTCTGGCCGAAGCCTGCGCCGAATGGCTGCACGAACAGGTGCGTAAAGAGCACTGGGGTTACGCGAAGGATGAAGCCCTCGACAACGAGGCGCTGATCAAGGAGCAATACTCCGGCATCCGCCCTGCGCCAGGCTACCCGGCGTGCCCGGATCACACCGAGAAGGCCACCCTGTTCAAGCTGCTCGACCCTGAAGCAGAAGAACTGCGCGCCGGCCGCAGCGGCGTGTTCCTCACCGAGCACTACGCGATGTTCCCGGCGGCGGCGGTCAGCGGCTGGTACTTCGCCCACCCACAGGCGCAGTACTTCGCCGTGGGCAAAGTCGACAAGGATCAGGTCGCAAGCTACACCTCGCGCAAAGGCCAGGAACTGAGCGTCACCGAACGCTGGCTGGCGCCAAACCTGGGTTACGACGAGTAAGCCTCGCACAGGCCCTTGTGTCCGCTGCGGCGACACAAGGGCCGGCCGGCTATTTTTCCAGATCCTCGACCGATGAACTTTCAGACCCGGCATCCGCCGCCCCCCACTCGCTGTCGGCGAGCCATTTCTCCAGGGTATCGCGCGTAATCCCCAGTGCCCTGTGAGCGCGCACCCTGTCCATGTAAGCCTTGATCCGCAGCAGACTGTCCTTGGACAGAAAACGGAAATTGGCGGACATCCGCGTTCCCGCCAGCAACAGATCATGGCTGCCATCGAACATCTCGGGCGGAAGTTCACTGATCGGGTTGCCGGTCAGGCTGAGTTTTTCCAGGTTGCGCGCTTGTAGAACGCCGTCCGGCCAATAACGCAGGTTGTTGCCGTTCAGATACAGCTTTTGCAGCCCATCAGGCACCGGCCCGCTGAACAGGCTGATCTGGTTGTAGTTCAGCTCCAGCCTCTGCAATCCGGGCAAGGCTTGCAGGGCCTCGCCATTGAACGCGCGCACACGGTTGTAGTTCAGCCTCAGGTAAGTGAGACGTTGCAGGCGACTCAGTTCCTGGGCGATGGCCGCAAGATCGCCCAGGCGATTGCCGGACAGCCCCAGCTCCTCCAGATGCTCCATGCCGGCGATGGCTCGCGGCAGGCGACGCAGCTTGTTAAGCCCCAGCTCGATCCAGCGCAATCGCGTGAAGGCCGGCAGGAAGTCCGCCAGATCCGCTTCTTTCAGGGCCAACCCGCGAAGGTTCAACGCGTCGATATGCTCGAATTCGGCGGGCAGTCGGGGCAGCGCCCCCAATCCGTGGATGTTCGACAGGTCCAGCACCCAGGAGCCGCCGCCGACTTCCTCCACCAGACCTTTTTTCCAGTGTTCGATCATCCGCATCGCGGCTTCGCGGCGCCCCTGCGAAGAACGCCAGCGTCCACCAAACAGTGCGCTGCCGGTGCGTCGGGTGAAGATCCAGCCGTTCAACTGCCGGGTGATCGACTCGAAGCGCAGGCCCCAATCGACAATCCGCGCGTTGACCTGTGCGTCGGTGGCGCCATTGCGCAAGCCCCGGACGACGTCCGCTGCGCTCTCCTCGGTCAGGGAGGGGTCAATCCTGCGCAAACGCTGGATGAATGACGGCTGGTCTGCAACCGCCGCTAGCTCCGGCGGCAACGGCAGCAAGCGGCTGGCGAGCAGCGAACCGTTTTCGAACGGCTGGGTGTCGTAGTAAGAGACGTCCTCACGAAAAAACCGCGCCAGCGCGCCGTCGGGCAGGCCCAGGGCAAATTCGCAGCGTTGGTGAGCCAGTTCCAGTTGCAGGCGCGCCTGCTCCGTCAACGGTACGCCCGTCAAATTGGTATTGAGCAGCAGTTCGTTGCGCGACAGTAACTCGGCGGGCAACTGGCGGATGCGGCTGTTGCGCAAGTCCAGCCAGCTCAGGTGCCGAAGGCTTTCTGCGCCACGGGGCCACTCCTGCAAGTGTGTGCGGTTCAGATTCAGGCTTTCCAGGCGATGCATCGCGCTGACATCCAGCCGATACAGCAGGTTGTCGGACAGATCGAGTTGGCGCAGCCGCGCCGCGTTGTGCGGGGAAAGCGGATCGCTCGTCAGCCGGTTGCCGCTCAGGTCGAGGTGTTCCAGTTCGGGAAAGTTGCGCAGCAACGCGCGGATCTGCTGATCCGTCGAACCGGGCACACGCAGATGCAAGGTGGAAATGTGCGAGAAATCCGCCGACAGCGCAGGCAACGGCTCGTCGCTGACCAGATCCAGCTGAGCATAGGCCGGGTGCTCATCCACGAAAGGTCTTCGGCGCCAGGCATTTTTCAGGTTGTTGGCAATCGCGTTTTTCTGCTGCCAGTTGCCGCCGTGGCTGACCCAGCCGTCCAGCGCCTGCTCGAACGCCAACCATTGCTGTCCGAGTTCTTCGAGCATTTGCAGAATCTGCGCTTCGCTTTTCCCGGCCCTCAGCAACTTGAGCAGAAAGCCGTTGGCCCTGGCGATCTTCAACGGCGGATAGAGCCCCTGCAGGCGCGTCACCAGCGCCATGTTCAAGCCTGAAGAACCGACCATGCCCGCCCCGCTGGCGGGATAACCCAGCAGACGCTCCCTGATCCGCTGCGGCGGCTTGAACCGACGTTTTGCCTTGCCCGTTGGCACCAGAATCGCGGCGGTGTCGTTGATATGCGCCGTGGCGTGGGCGCTGATGGCGCGGCGCAGCATGGCGCCCTGTGTCACACGAGGGACACCCAGTGCCTGGCGGGCCTCAACCGGCAAAGCGTGCATGAGCGCGGCATAGAAACTGTCTGTGGACGCAGCGGGCTCATTCAGCGCTTCGCCCCGCGCATTGATCGCCTGAAACACCGGGCCTTTCTTCACCACCCGGCAATGCTGCCCGGCCGTTCGATTGCCGATGCTGTCGAGCCGCCGCCCGTCGAGATGACCCTCGCGGATTTCCAGATACAGATCATCCGGCCAGCCCGGCAGCCGGCTCAGGGTATGCAAGGCGACGCGCCGGGTGTCGGCCGACGGCAGGTTTTCCATGTGCAATCCAGCCAGTGCACGAGTCAAGCGGCCGCGTCGCGCATGCCAGCGGGCTTCCTCAAGCATTTTGCCCGGCACCCGCGCAGTGGATTGCAGGGTTGCCATGGCCTCGGCGTCGGCATGGACGAGAATGTCCTGCGCGGCGGCATCGCTGAGTCCCGGATAGACCCGCCGCAATTTGCCGATCCCAGGATCGGCCAGTGTGGCGCTGCGATAAAACCCGTCGAACAGTCCCCGTCGTCGGCTCCTGGCGAAAGCGCCGATCCGGTCCCGCAGCGCTTGCGGTCGCCAGCCCCGGTTCTGCGCGGCTTCGGCGCCCAGCAACGTGCTGATTTCGGATTCGTCCAGCGCCGCGAGAATGCGCATCGGCAATTCGCCGCTCAGCACATCGAACCGGCTCATGCGGATCGGGGTTCTGCGTGGGGTATCGGCCGACAGGCGCTCGTGTCCGTATTCGGCACGCACGCCCGTCATGCGCGGTTTTTCAAAGACCTGCAAAATCCGCCCGGCCGGCCAGTGCTCCAGCCGGGTCACCAGCGGCACCGCGTACAGATAACGTTCGTCGATGGCGTGTCCGCTGACCACTTGCTCGATCACCTGGGTGACATCCCGATCGGCTTCGAACAATCGCAGCGCATCAAGCAATTCCGGCGGCGGCAGCCGATTGTCCATGTGCATCTTGCGCAACGCGTTGTCACTGACGCCGCAAATATCGGCGACCTTGAGCAATTGCTCGTCGGAGCAGGCGTCGGTGACATGGCCCATGCGCCGCAACAGTTTCAGACGGCTCCAGCCCAGCGGATTCTCCAGGGTATGGCGCCAGGCACCGGCCGCGTTGTGGGTCAGGATCGGTCGATAGGCCTTTGGTTCGACGGGATGCCTGACTCGCCAACGGTCGAGGGACGGGTCGTAAATCTGCTCGTAAACCCGCCCATCGATGCGGATGTACGAGCGGTCATCCAGCTCATATCGGCCCTGGGCGTCAGGACCGGCATCGGCCATGAACTCGCCGGTGACCTCATAACCCGCCAGGTCGGCCTTGTGCAGACGGCTGCTGCCATCGGCCCGCGTCACCGAATGCAGGTCTTCGATCACCGGTTCCGCCGGCACCGCCAGCCATTTGGAGACGCCTTTGCCGATGCCCGCCGTGACGCCGGCCAGCAACAGATTCTCGGCAACATCGAGCAGGTGCGCCTTGGCCGCTTGCCGGTCGCCCTCGCTCCACTCGATCACCCCCTCGATCGACTCTCCCAGCAACTGACAGACCATCACCGCCATCATCACTTCACCCAACACCGGCACGAACATTGAAACGGTGTTCAGCACCAGCATGCCGATGTCGAGCAACCTGGCGAACAGTTCCTTGCGCACCTTGGCATCGATGTCCGCCGACGGCACGGCATAGCGGCGCGCATCCTCGATCATCTGTTCGCGATGGCGCTCGAACAGGTAATCCCACAGGTCGATGTTGTCGTCCCAGTACGACTGCGCCTTGAACGGCAGGTGGCTCAAGCCGAGAAACGGGTCATCGTTTGGCACCTGCCTCGGCGTCGGCGCCGGCGGAAAGTGGTTGATAAACAGGTTTGGCACCGGGCTGAGGCCGTTGATCAGGTTATTGATCGTGAGCAACCACGGCTCCAGTCTGCTCTTGAACGAGGCGTCCGGCGCATCCTGGGTGAACTGGCTGAAATAGTGCGGACGATCGGCATACGCCACGAAGCGGCTGAAAAAACGCTGATAGGCCGTGGGGCTGCCGTCGGCGGCCGCTCCGTCGCGCTCGGTAAAGCGCTGTCTGAACATCGGCTCCACTTGATCGGCCCGGTAGCGCTTCAACGGATGCTGCGGGTCATCGGGAATGTACAGAATCAGCTCATCCAGACGCTTGAACGGCTCGCCGATCGCGAACCAGACGCACCCCGTCAACCGGTGCCGCATCAGATTGAGATCGCAGAACCAGATGTGTTTGCTGCCCTGCCGGGGTTGCCGCTCACCCGCAATGATCGTCAGGATCGAAGCGTAATCCTCAGGCTCGATGTCCTTTTGCAGCAGCGCCTGCTCGGCCGCCGCACGCAATGCGGTTTTTTGCGCGGTGATGAATTGCTCGCGGTGGGTTTGCCGGGTTTGCGGATCTTGCGGGTACAGGAAGTTTTTCAGGTACTGCTGATACAGCGCGCCGATGTCCAGCACCCGGCAGGTCTTGAGGAACTGGCTAACCGTCATTGCCGGGCTGATCGCCTCCGGCTGGCCCGACTGCGCCGACTTTACCGAGAACCCGGACGCCCGATGGAACGCGTCCGGCTCACATTCAGCCTCTTCAACGTTATGCAGCGCGGCCTGCAACAACGACATTCTCGACAGTTCGAAGGCGCCGATCTCGATTTTCCAGATCCCCGCGTCGACTGACTGGATCAGATGCAGGAAGGTGTTATTGACGTCCAGCTCCACATTGAACAGGTTCTTCAGGGTTCTGGTCAGCAACGGTTCGGCGAAGGCATGGATGTCCTGCAATCCGGCCATGGTCTTGCCGAGCCGGCTCTGGGCGCTGAAGCTGGCCGCCAGACTGTCATCGAACGCCTTGCGTTGCGCTCGGGTGGCTTTTCGATACCAGTCCGGCAGTGGCGCCCTGGCCTTTTTCAACGCCGCGCGCTGCGGTGGTGCGGCCTCCGTCAGCCAGGGGGGAATGGACTGTTCGAGGCGCGCAGCGTGGATGCTGCGGGTCAGGCGCCGGGGTTCGGTGATTGGCGGGTCAGGCAGAAGTGTTTCAGACATGCTCTCGCTCCGGTAAATGGGAGCGTCAGCACATCATTCGGCGCGGACCGGATTGCGGTAGATAGTTATCGGCGCGGCGGCGAACGCTATACAAGGCTTTTCCGCGCCGGGCGCAGGATTGGCTATGCTCAATGGGCCAACTTCAAGACGAGGGATTTATGGACGATCCAGTCGACAACAAGCCCCCAACCTTCTGGCAGATGCTGCACAGCGTCATGGCGGCGGCGTTCGGGGTACAAAGCGGCAAGAACCGGGCAAGGGATTTCACCCACGGCAAGCCCAGCCATTTCGTGATCCTGGGAATTGCCTTCACGGCGGTGTTCGCCCTGACGCTGTTCGGCATCGTCCAACTGGTGGTGCATCTGGCAGGGGTCTGAGACGCGTCAGTGCATCAGGGTCTGCAGGGTGAACGGATAACGGTACGAAGCCGGTCGTCCCTTGGCCGAAAGCTTGTGAAAGTGCACGCCGTAATCCGGGGACTCGCCCATGGCGAGCATCCGGCGCGCCTGCTCCTTGCCGATCAGTTGCAACAGCGGAATCTGCCGGTCACGCCCGCCATACCGGCTCAGGTCGACACCCTGCGCATAGTCATGCAACTCCACCAGCGCCCAGCCGCCCAGGGTGAAATGGCCACCGAGCAGCGCACTCAGACGGCCATCGACCAGCGCCTGCAACGCCGCCGAAGAAGTATTGACCGCACTGAACAGCACATCCTTGCCCGGCACCCGGCCCGCTTCGGAAAACGCCCGCATTGCGCCGAACGCCATCTCGTCGTTGGCCGACCACACCAGTGAAACGTCCGGATAGCGCCCCAGCAGTTGCCGGGCCTGTTCATAGGCGCGTTCCCGGGTCCAGCCGCTGTAGACCAATTGCCGCAGACGCACCTCGGGATGCTCGGCGAGCGCCCGCTGCATGCCTTTCTCGCGCAATTGCGCCGACGGGGTGATTTTCAATCCGGAGAAGGCCAGCAGCTCGATCCGCTCACCGGACGCGACCGGCCGGTGCAGACGGATCAGCTCCTTCATCATCAGGTAGCCGCCCTCCTCGTCATTGGGCACCAGGCTGCCGATCCGGTCCGCACGCTCGCCCACCAGGTTTTGCTGATTGGGCGTCAGCGCGGCGTTGACGATGAACAGCTTCACCCCGCTCCGGTTCGCCATGCGCATGATCTGCGGCGCCACGTATTGCTCGTTGACGAACACCAGGTAGTCGGGACGCTTCGACCCCTGCAAGGCGATTCGCGCCTGGGCCAGGGTCTGCTCCGGCTGACGCTGCGCATAGAGGATTTGCAGATCCATCCCCAGATCCCGGGCAGCCGCCTGCATGAACTGCGAGTAACTGACCCAGAACGCTTCGTCGCTCGAGCCTGGATTCAGAAACAGCACGGATTCGGCCCGCGCACCGGTTCCCAGAACCGCGCCGAGCAGCAGAACAGCGATGTGGAGGAACTTGAGCATGAATCGTCCGGGCCCAGGGAAAAAATGGCGGCGCATTATAGCCATCGAAACAGCGGCTTTCTGCGTCTGATCCCCCTTTTCGTCCGACAGATGTCGGAAGTGGACCCGGACAGGTCGTTTACTGATGACTGACCCAGAACACTGCCGTTCCAACAACCAGAATGATCAGGAACAGAATCGCCCAGGCATCGACGCTGCTATCGCTTTTCCTTGCTTTGGTCGGGTTGCTCATTGCATCGCCTCTTGTCGGTTTTATCGGTGATTGCAGAAAGACTCGACCACAGTTAAGACGATGATTGTCCGCACGACAAATGTGGGTTAGTTGACAGTGATTCTCGTTAGGCGATTTGGTTCTTTACATATACTCAAACATCACTTTTGCGCATAACTGCAAACGGGTATATTGCCCCGGCTCCGTTGGGAGTGCGCGGCCGTGCGCGCAGAATTGCAGAGGCATATCGGACTCCGGCAAAGCGAAAACGCGAGTGCCCACCCGAGTGACCCAAGCCTGAGAACAGGACTTATATGTACGTATACGACGAGTACGATCAGCGGATCATCGAGGACCGCGTCAAGCAGTTCCGTGATCAGACCCGACGCTATCTGGCAGGTGAGCTGAGCGAAGAAGAATTCCGCCCCCTGCGCCTGCAAAATGGCCTGTACATCCAGCGTTTCGCGCCGATGTTGCGGGTGGCGGTGCCTTACGGCCAACTGACCTCGCGTCAGATGCGCATGATGGCCAAGATCGCCCGCGACTACGACAAGGGCTACGCCCACATCAGTACCCGGCAGAACGTGCAGTTCAACTGGCCGGCGCTGGAAGACATTCCGGACATCCTCGCCGAACTGGCCACCGTGCAGATGCACGCGATCCAGACCAGCGGCAACTGCCTGCGCAACGTCACCACCGACCAGTTCGCCGGTGTCGCCTCCGATGAGCTGATCGACCCGCGTCCATGGTGCGAAATCGTTCGTCAATGGACTACGTTCCACCCGGAATTCGCCTACCTGCCGCGCAAGTTCAAGATCGCCATCAACGGTGCGAGCTCCGACCGCGCGGCCATCGAAGTCCACGACATCGGTCTTGAGCCGGTACACAACGCCGCTGGCGAGCTGGGTTTCCGCGTGCTGGTCGGCGGTGGCCTGGGCCGTACCCCGGTGGTGGGTGCCTTCATCAACGAATTCCTGCCGTGGCAGGACCTGTTGAGCTACCTCGACGCCATCCTGCGGGTCTACAACCGCTATGGCCGTCGCGACAACAAATACAAGGCGCGGATCAAGATCCTCGTCAAGGCACTGACTCCGGAAGTCTTCGCCCAGAAAGTCGACGCCGAAATGGAACACCTGCGCGGCGGCCAGACCACCCTGACCGAAGCCGAAGTGCATCGCGTCGCCAAGCACTTCGTCGACCCGGACTACCGCGCGCTGGACAACCAGACCGCCGCGCTGGCCGATCTCGACAAAGAGCATCCGGGCTTCGCCCGCTGGCGTGTGCGTAACACCCTGGCGCACAAGAAGCCGGGTTACGTGGCCGTGACCCTGTCCCTGAAGCCGACCGGCGTTGCGCCGGGCGACATCACCGACAAGCAGCTCGACGCCGTGGCCGATCTGGCCGACCGCTACAGCTTCGGTCAACTGCGCACCTCCCACGAACAGAACATCATTCTTGCCGACGTCGAGCAGAGCCAGTTGTTCACCCTGTGGGGCGAGCTGCGCGAGCAAGGTTTCGCCACGCCGAACATCGGCCTGCTGACCGACATCATCTGCTGCCCTGGCGGTGATTTCTGCTCCCTGGCCAACGCCAAATCGATCCCGATCGCCGAATCGATCCAGCGCCGTTTCGACGACCTGGACTACCTGTTCGACATCGGCGAGCTGGACCTGAACATCTCCGGCTGCATGAACGCCTGTGGTCACCACCACGTCGGCCACATCGGCATCCTCGGGGTGGACAAGAAAGGCGAAGAGTTCTATCAGGTGTCCCTCGGCGGCAGCGCCAGCCGTGACGCGAGCCTGGGCAAGATCCTCGGCCCGTCCTTCGCCCAGGACGACATGCCGGATGTGATCTCCAAGCTGATCGACGTGTACGTTGAACAACGCACCGAAGACGAGCGTTTCATCGACACCTACCAGCGTATTGGCATCGACCTCTTCAAGGAACGCGTCTATGCAGCGAATCATTAAGAACAACGAGGTCATCGACGAAACCTGGCACCTGCTGCCCAAGGATTTCAATATCGATGAGATCAGCAACTGCGACGACTACATCGTCCCGTTGCAGCTGTGGCGCGAACACGGGCGCATGCTCAAGGCCCGCGATGGTGGCCTGGGTGTATGGCTGGACGCCGATGAAGAAGCCGAGGAAATCGGTGACGACGTCGCACAGTTCCAGGTCATTGCCCTGAACTTCCCGGCGTTCACCGATGGCCGCAGCTACTCCAACGCGCGCCTGCTGCGTGACCGCTACGGTTTCAAAGGTGAATTGCGGGCGATTGGCGACGTGCTGCGCGACCAGCTGTTCTACATGCGCCGTTGCGGTTTCGATGCCTTCGCCCTGCGCGCCGACAAAGACCCGTACGACGCACTGGAAAGCCTCAAGGACTTCTCGGTGACCTACCAGGCCGCCACCGACGAACCGCTGCCGCTGTTCCGTCGCCGCTGATACAAAAAAACCTGAGTCCGGTTGCCCGGACTCAGGTTTTTTTTCGCCTTCGCCTCAGCCCTTCGTCAGCCGCCCCGGCGTCGGTGCAGCGGGCATCGCCAGGCCCGGATGGCGCGCCAGCGCCTGTTGCGTCAACTGTTTGCGCAACTGCAGGTTCTCGTTCCGATAGTTTTCAAAAATCGCCATCATCCGCTGCGTCGCCGCTGCGCGCGACAAATCAGCCTGTGCCTCCAGCTCAGCCAGCGCATCGGCAGAACGCGCCAGCACGGCCACAAATTGCCCGCGATAGGTCGTATTCAGGTAATCGGACCAGAACGACTGCGCATTGATCGACTCCAGCAACGCAGGTGAGTTTTCCGCCTTCGCCACTTCCTTGTAAGCCTTGTCCAACTGTTGCTCGGTGACCTCGACATCCAGTTGCACGTTGATCGCCCGGGGCTGGGCCGGCAGATCCAGGCGTTGCGCCAGCCTGACCCGGTAACTCAGGCTCAGCTCCAGCGCCTGTTGGCGGGTGATCGAGTCGTCGAGCACGCGGATGCCGATGTCGATCATCGCTTGTTTCTGCACCTCCTGCAGACGGAACAGCCCACGCAGCAGACGCACCAGTTCTCCCTCCAGGGACTGGACGCCGGTACGCGCCGCTTCTGTGGCCCGATAGCACAGCACCCTGACTTCCAGATCACTGAACAACCCCGATGGCTCATTGGCACTGACCCGGCCGATCCGGGCCATGCGAAACAGTGCGCTGCGCAAGCTGTCGTCTTCTGCCGCTGCCTGCAACACATTCCACACTCGCGCGGCCAATAGCGTGTGCTGGCGGGTGTAGTCGGCGGTATTGCGCAACTGTTCGAGGACCAGAAAGAAATCCCGGGAATTCGGATAGGCCGACAGCGAAGCCCAGGTTGCCTGCATCTGCACCACGTCATCGAGCGACAGACCGGACACCCAATGGGCGCCGCGTGCGTCGGAACCCGACGCAGCGACAGGCGGATCGATGTAGTCGGCGGTGATCACGCCAAGGCTGGCGCCCTCGGCCTGCTGGTAATCGGCAATCGCCGCCAGACTGGTGGCAGACAGCGGGTTGCCATCGACGTTAGTGCCATGATTCAGCGCCTGTCGAGCCTTGAAGACGGCCTCCGGAAGCGTCTCGATCAGGTTGTCGCGCAAGTCCAGGGTTTGCAGCTCCAGCAGTTCGTCGAGCCCTTCGGGCCACTCGCTGATACCGGTGCCGCGCAGGGCAAGGTGCTGCAGCTTGCGCATCGCCGAGACCGTCGGCATCCGCCCCAGCGAAGGATTGAAACTCAGATTGAGCCATTGCAGATGATCCTTGGCACCCAGCGACACCGCCGCCTCGGCCGTAAGGAAAATCTGGTTGTTGCTCAGGTCCAGATGGGTCAGGCGCGACATCGCATCGATCGCCTGGGGCACACGGGTCAGGCCGTTGCCGGTCAGGCTCAGCGAGTGCAGGTTGGGAAAGTTGTGCAAAAACGTGTTCAACCCGGCGCTGGCGCCGACGTTGTCCATCTCCAGCACGCCAATGTGTCGGAAGTCACCGATGATCGCTGGCAATTCACCCAGCGGCTGTGCGTCGAACGTCAGGTTGTCGAGCATTTCCGAAGGGTGCCCGGCGGTTCCCGACTCCCTGCGCCAAGCCAGCAGGATGGCCTGGGCTGCCCGCGCCTTGTTGTGCGCGGGCACCGTGAGGCGTGGGCCGTCCCCTGTCTGATAGTGGGTTTCACGGTGCACCCAGCGCTCCAGTGTGTTGCGTATCGTCAGGTATTGCTGCCTGAGGCCTTCAAGGGTGCGGATTGCCACCACGTCATCGCTGCCCAGGGACGTCAGAAAGCTTTCAATCTGCGCAGGCGACTGCAAGGGGTAAAGCTCCCGCGCCCGTCGAGCCAGCGCCGCTGACCGCGCCACCTGGGCAACCGGTGCCGATTGGGTCAGACTCACCAGACGCACGACTCGTGGATCAGCCAGGCCCATGGGCGAGCGGTAGCCTACGCGCAGAGATTCCTTACTCACCAGTCGCGCAACGAGTTCACGTCGTTGCAGGGCCAGTGCAGTGATCTTCTCGCGCAAGCCGACACCCGCGTCGTCCGCCTCCACGCCCAGCGCCTTTCGCGCATGTTCAGGCAGGCTTTGCCACAGGGTCTGAAAATAATGCGCGCGGGTGCGTGAGGAGTGTTTCGCCAGCACCTTCTCGTCGGCATCGACCGCTTGATAACGATCCTCGAACGCCTCGATGAACACTTTGTAGCGGGCATCGGCCGGGCCAAGTCTGGCCTTGTCCTCGGACGGCACCGCCCACTCGGTGATTTCGATAAACACATCCTGCGGCCATCCTGGCAGATTACCCAGGGTATCGAGCACCACCATATCGGTGCTCAGGTCACTGGCTCCATCCAGGTACAGGCCTTCGTAGACACGGTTCAAGTTCACCACTTGCTGATAGCGTCGCGCCTCTTCGGCAAGGCGCAGCGGCAGCTTGTCGTCCTCAAGTTCCAGCCACTCGCTGGCATCGGCATTGAGTGCCAGTTCGTCGACCACCGCACCCGGCAACCCGGCAAACGCCTTGCGCACCGGGGCGGCCATCGACGCCTTGGCAATGTCGGTACGCAGGTCCAGTCGGTTGAACAGCGCCAGACGCGAGCGCCCGGCCTGCCTGGCGAGCAATTGCGTGAGACGGGAAATCTGGCTGGCCTGTTCATTCGACGCCGTACCCAGTAGCAGCGTGCGCTGCGGGTTATCAAGGCCTGCCAGGAGCACCGGATAGAACTGCCCCTTGTGCAAAAGATCCTGGGCAATCTTCAAAGGCCGCGAAGCCTTGGCCGGACCGTAGCGGGTGATCTCGTTACCCAGGGCGCTGACGACGCTCACGGCAAGATCTTTCGGCCAGTTGCTGGCGGAAGTCAGCAAAAACAACTGCAGATCGGCATCGGCCATGGGGGCGGATGTGGTTTCACCCAGCGCTTGCATGAACTGCTCGACGGCAGTATCGGCGCGAAATCGCCGGACCGTGTCGACCAGAGTTGCCATCGGTTTTCGCCGGTCGACAAACAGACGATGCAACTGGTTTTCATCGACACCGATGGCGGCCAACACCTGCAAGGCCTGCACATCCGACACCTCTTCCTCGCGATAGCCCAGACGTCGGAACAAGGTCAGCAGATTCCATTCCTGGGGCAACTCGGAATCATGTCGCCATGCCCCGGCGCCGTTGGTTTCGAGTACCGGCAAATAGCTGCCAGTCTGTTGCGGAGGCTGGACTTCCCACACATCGGTTTGCTGTCTGGGTTGCACGGCAAAGTTGTCCGCGCCGATGCGCAGGTAGCGATTGTTTTTCTGTGAGACCAGCCCCTGCTCGTCCACCCGGATCCCACGGGGGATGATTTGAGGCTCACGATAAGCCGAGAGGTCGCTTTTCCATAAACGCATCGCCCCGGGTGAAACCGGCACCTCACGCAAGCGCAGGACAAAATCGCTCGCCATGATCGCCTTGTAAGTGCCGCTGACCGCTTTGCCGGTAACCCCCAGCGCCGCCATCAGAATCAGGTTTTCGAGGGTTTCGAACAAATAGTCCGTGGCCTGTTCCTGCTCCCCGGCAGC
This sequence comes from Pseudomonas botevensis, assembly GCF_019145475.1. Taxonomy (GTDB): domain Bacteria; phylum Pseudomonadota; class Gammaproteobacteria; order Pseudomonadales; family Pseudomonadaceae; genus Aquipseudomonas; species Aquipseudomonas botevensis. Next base: position 121,149 of record NZ_JAHTKI010000002.1, on the reverse strand, counting down.
CCAGCTGGCGATGCCCTCATACACCGTCGTGAGCAATTGGATACCGGCCACGGCGAACATGATTTCGCCCACCACCGGAACGAATGAAGCAAAGAACAGCACCGCGTTGAAGCCGATGGTCTGGTAGGTGTCGAGCCTCGCCAGTCGGCTTTTTTCGTCCTCATCGTCAGTCGGCACCACCAGCAAACGCGCGTTGGCCAGCACCTGCTCGGCGTGATGCTGAAACATCGCCAGAAACACATCGTATTTGTTCTCGGTGTCCAGATCGAAGCCACTGATCTGCACATACACCGACTCCTTGTGCAGGCTGGGGTGTCTGACGGTTATCAGGCGTTGGTCAAGATTGGAGAGAAACGTGGCCCGGTCCTTCAGTTTGATGTACCGCATGAAAAACGTGCGGAACTCAGGCGTTCGCAGGCGCCTGCTCAGTTCCACCTCAAACTGAGAGAACGAGGCGTACTCCTTCAATGGATGCAGCGGATCGCCCGGCAGGTAGACGACGCAACGGAAGTCACCATCCTTGTGTTCGGTGACAGGGCCGACGAACATCGGGCCGTGGAGTTTGATATCGAGCATTTCCAGACGCTGATAACCCAGCGAGTTTTTACCCAGGGTTATCGACGACTTGTTCTCGCTGACGGACTTCAACATCGTGTAAACATCTTCGCTTATATGCTTCTGCATGTAGGCGAGATGCCTTTCAACTTCAAACTGATCTTTCGCACAGGCAATGGATTTCTCCCGCAAACTTCCAACCTGGCTTTTACTGCCAAACAGTGCAGCGAGGTGATTCTGGTAACTTTTTCCCAGATCCAGTGCGCGGCACAATTGCGCAAACTCATGGGGTTCGATCGAGAGAAGTTTATTGCCACGACCCGTAATACGATCCGGAATGTATATCAGCGATCGTTCGTGATAGTTGCCGGCGTCAGTCTCGCTGGCTTCAAAGTTTTCACAGGCCGCCGTCAACAGATCCCTGGCGATCGGCAACACCAGTTTCTTGCGCAGCCCGAGCAGACTGGAGGCCGAACGCACATGCTGGAAAACCACGCCTTCAACCTGCACAGGCTCAACCAACTTGGCTGACAAGGCCTGGGCCAGCAACGGTGCACAGAATTTTTCTGGTGACTTGAAGGCGCGCAACTCGTCAAGCACGGTGCTTCGCGATTGATAACTGGACTTCAGGCTTTTATACAGCGCCGTACGCACATCTTCCGGCGCCTGGAGCATCCACGCGGGTATCTGCTTTTTCAGCAGATCGAAAAATACACCTTGCTGGGCCGGTGTCATTCCGGGCACGGTGGTATTGTTTTTTTCAACTTCCATGTAAAAACAACCTTCTTGCTGTTAAGAACACACAGCTTAAGGTTGAAGTTTTTCCGGAAAAAGCGCGAATAGCTGATCGTTACATAGGCTCAGGCAACAACAATATGAAACGTTGAAGTATCTATGTACCGCACTTTTTAAAGTGCATGGAGTTCTGTTTGCGGTATTGCAAACAGAACTCCTGACAGGACTTACCAGAAACGCTGTTGGGTCAGGCGACTCCACCAGTTCAACAGCACGCGATCCACCGAACCGCTGGCGGCCATGCCGATACGTTCCTGCAGGCTCTTACGTTCGGCGTAATGCAGGTGATAAAGCTCGGACTGTTTGGCGCGCTCGGCCAGGTACTCGTCGCTGGTCTTGAGTTCGTCCACCAGTTGCTTGTCCAGCGCGGCGATGCCGAGCCAGACCTCGCCGGTCGCCACTTCATCGATCGCCAGTTGCGGGCGATAGCGGGCGACGAAGTTCTTGAACAGTTGGTGAGTGATATCCAGGTCTTCCTGGAACTTCTCCCGGCCTTTCTCGGTGTTTTCGCCGAACACGGTCAGGGTGCGCTTGTACTCGCCGGCGGTCAGAACTTCAAAATCGATGTCGTGTTTTTTCAGCAGCCGGTTGACGTTGGGCAACTGCGCGACCACGCCGATGGAGCCGAGAATCGCGAAGGGGGCGCTGATGATCTTCTCGCCGATGCACGCCATCATGTAGCCGCCGCTGGCCGCGACCTTGTCAATGCAGATAGTCAGTGGCACACCCGCTTCACGGATACGCGCCAGTTGCGACGATGCCAGGCCATAGCTGTGAACCATGCCACCACCGCTCTCCAGGCGCAGCACCACTTCGTCCTTCGGCGTGGCGAGGGTCAGCAGCGCGGTGATTTCATGACGCAGGCTTTCGGTGGCCGAGGCCTTGATGTCGCCGTCGAAGTCCAGCACGAACACCCGTGGTTTGGTATCGGGTTGCTTCTTCTGTTTCTTCTCGGATTTGGCCTGGCCCTTGCGCAGAGCCTTGAGCTGGTCCTTGTCGAGCAAGGTCTGCTCCAGCCGCTCACGCAAGCCTTTATAGAAATCATTGAGCTTGCTGACTTGCAACTGGCCGGCCGACTTGCGGCGGCCCTTGCTGCGCAACGCAGCAAAACTGGCCAGCACCACCAGGATGGCGATGACCAGTGTCACGGTCTTGGCCAGGAAGCTGGCGTATTCAGTCAAAAACTCCACGAGGACTCCTTCAAACGATGCGCCGATGTGTAACACGCGCGGGATAACGTCCAGCATACCCATGCGCTGCTTCATCGGCCAGCCGTGAAACCTCTGGAAACAGGCCTGTAACGGGCATTTCAAACAAGCGTATGTTTTTTCATTGACAGCTCACCTGCATCCCCATAACCTCGCCTCAACCTTCAACGTACCGGGATGACGCGGACGTGGGCAGCATCTACTTGATTCGACATGGCCAGGCCTCCTTCGGTGCAGACGACTACGACGTCCTGTCCCCCACCGGTGTGCGTCAGGCGGAAATCCTCGGTCGGCACCTCGCCGAGCTGGGAATCAGCTTCGATCGCTGCCTGTCCGGTGATCTGCGTCGCCAGCAGCACACCGCCAACAGCGCGCTGGAGCAGTTCGCCGCCGTCGGCCTGCCGGTGCCACCCCTGGAAATCGATTCCGCCTTCAACGAGTTCGACGCCGACGCGGTGATCCGCGCCCTGCTCCCGGCCATGCTGCCGGACGAACCCGAAGCCCTCGAGATCCTGCGCAACGCCGCACAGAACCGTGGCGAGTTCCAGCGTATTTTCGCCCTGATCATCGAGCGCTGGCTGGCCGGCACCTACGACACACCGGGCCTGGAGAGCTGGCTGGGGTTCGTCGAACGAGTCCAGGGCGGACTGCAACGCATCCTCGAACAAGCCGACAACACCCAGAAAATCGCGGTATTCACCTCTGGTGGCACCATCACCGCCCTGCTCCACCTGATTACCCAAGTGCCTGCCCGACAGGCTTTTGAACTGAACTGGCAAATCGTCAACACCTCGCTCAACCAGCTGAAGTTTCGCGGTCGCGAGGTGGCTCTGGCTTCCTTCAACAGTCATGCGCATCTGCAACTGCTGAAGGCCCCGGAACTCATCACCTTCCGCTGAGTCCGGATTACTGTGACCCTGCTGCAATCAACCAAAAAGGATCGAACCATGACCTCCGTAGCTGATGCCGTACAAGCAATGAAAGCCAAGTTCAACCCAGCCGCTGCTGCCGGTCTGGATCTGGTCTTCGGTTTCCGCATCGACGACACCAAGAACTTCTCGCTGATCGTCAAGGACAGCACCTGCGAACTGAAAGAAGGCGAGAACCCGGACGCCCAGGTCACTCTGGTGATGGACGGCGAAACCCTGGAAGGCATCGTCGACGGTTCGACCGACGGCATGCAGGCATTCATGGGCGGCAAACTGCGCGCTGAAGGCGACATGATGCTGGCCATGAAGCTGTCCGAGCTGTTCCCTTCGTAAGACTTCGGTCAGCGAAAAACAAATCCCGCCCCCGTGGCGGGATTTGTCGTTTCAGGGGTAGATCAAGCTTGAGCGGTGCGCAGGTGATGCAGAAAACCATCGGGACCGATCAGGCCAATGCCAGTTCTTTCAGCAACCGCGTGTCCAGGCCGAAGCGCTCTTGCGACACCAGCCTGAACTGTCCCTCCGCCAGTTCGCAGCTCACCAGCAAATTCCACGAATGGCGGGTTGCCGCCGAAGGAACGAGCACAAACGGATGCTCGGCCAGCAACGCATCGGCAAAGTGTTGCTGATTGGGCGACGGTTGCGCGGGGATCAGCCAGTTCGGGTTCGGCATCTCTTCCGGCTGGACGATCTTGACCTGAGCGGCGTTGGTCACCTCAAAGCACGTCAGCACATGGGGCTCTCTATCCAGTGCATCAAAACTGCCATGCGCCGCAACCTCCAGTATGGCCGTGGACGGATCGACCGACGCATAAACGACGCGCCGGCCAGGTCGGTTCCATCGCCCACCCATGAGTTCCGAACCGATACCGCTGTCCCAGGTACACCGATACACCTCGGGGTCCAGCCGCCACGCGTACCAGCGCTCATCCCAAGGCAGCGGGTTCATTGATAAACCCCGTATTTGATCCGGTTCAGATACTCATCCACCATTTTATATCCGAGCGGATTCTCGATCAGTTCCACCGGCCTGTAGCCATTCAGCCACTTGGTCGCCTTGTTCAACCATGCCTCGGCCCGCTCCTGATCGTGAAGTACGTGGACAGCCAGCTCCAGCGCCTGTGCGTACTGGAAAGCGATCATGCTCTGTTGCCGACTGAGCCGAGTCGGCTTCACGTCCTTGAGCAGACGCCGCACGGTGGGGACGGACTTGCCGGTGATGAGCTGGACAAGCTCGTTTTCCCGGTACAGCTCGGAGGTCGAAATCATGTTGGCCACGTCCCGCAGGTCAAAGCCCTGCTGCGTGTAGTGAACGATATACATCGGGTCCTCGTCCCATTGCCGGCCGTGCAGCAGTACCTCGACAGGTTTGCCTTCGACCCTCTTCAGCCCCGAGAGCCGGGGCGCTTTTGCTGGTGGCATCGCATCGCCCTCCATGGGACATCTGGCACGGTCATCGCGCCAGGAATGGCGAGGAGAATAAAAGGTCGTTTCGTTCTCGATAGGTAGGGTTCGCATAATCCATCCGTTGTCAGGGCTCCGAGCGCTTACGCCGCTCAGTGACTTCATGTCACGACCGATGCTATCGACCGCACTTCCGACGGCCAACCCTAAAATGTCGTCGGAAATATCCCGCCCCAGGAGCAAAAATCTCCACTTTCCGTAGGACGCCGATGGGTTTTCCGAACGAAAAAGCCGCAAAAAAGCCCCTTGGTCGCCGCAGAAACATTGGCTGACACAACGTTGATCTCGGTCACTGGCACGGTCGACGACACTCTCTACCCTTGCGCTTCCATCGAAAGCCACGGACGGCTCCCCGGGAGCCTGCGGCTGTCCCCATCAAGGAAAAGCACCTCAAGGAAGAGCAAGCATGCGACCACTCAACATCATTCTGCTGGCGTCGGCGTTCAACGGCCTGACGCAACGCGCCTGGCTGGAGCTGCGCGAGGCCGGGCATTCGCCCAGCGTGGTGCTGTTCACCGACGCAACCGCCGTGTGCGAACAGATCGAAAACAGCGGCGCGGATCTGGTGATCTGCCCGTTCCTCAAGGATCGCGTACCCGAGGCGCTGTGGCGCCATCCGCAACGCCCGGTGGTGATCATCCACCCCGGCATCGTTGGTGATCGCGGCGCCAGCGCACTGGATTGGGCGATCACCCGTGAGCTGCCGTCGTGGGGCGTCACCGCCCTGCAAGCGGTGGAAGAAATGGACGCTGGCCCGGTGTGGGCCACCTGCGAATTCAATCTGCCGGCGGGGCTGCGCAAGTCCGAGCTGTACAACGGCCGGGTCAGCGATGCGGCGATTCGCTGCATCCGCGAAGTGGTGGAGAAATTCATCGACGGTTTCGTCCCGGTAGCGCTCGATTACAACGATCCGAAAGTACGCGGGCGCTTGCAGCCGAACATGAAGCAGGACGATCGCAGTTTCAGCTGGCATGACTGCTCACGCTTCATCAAGCGCTGCATCGATGCGGCGGACGGTCAGCCCGGCGTCCTTGCGAGTCTGGCCGGCGGGCAGTACTACGTGTACGACGCACACCCGGACGAGCGCACCGGCAGGCCGGGGGAAATCCTCGCTGTGCATGACGATGCGATTCTGGTAGCGACCGGCGATCAGAGTCTGTGGATCGGCTCGCTGCGGCGCAAACCGCAGCCCGGCGAGGAAACCTTCAAACGCCCGGCGCGGCATGTGCTTGCCGGGCAACTGGCGGGGCTGCCGGTGCTGGACTGGTCGGTCGCCCGTTCGCCGTTCTGCGAGGAGGCCTATCAACCGCTCCGCTACCGCGAATCCGGGCATGTCGGTGAACTGACCTTCGAGTTCTACAACGGCGCCATGAGCACCGAGCAATGCGGGCGAATGGTCGAAGCCCTGCGTTGGGCCAAGGCCCGCGACACTCAGGTGCTGCTGATCAAGGGCGGACGCGGGAGTTTTTCCAACGGCGTGCATCTGAACGTGATTCAGGCCGCCGAGGATCCGGGTGCCGAAGCCTGGGCCAATATCCAGGCCATCGACGACGTCTGCGCAGAACTGCTCAGTGCCCGGCAACTGGTCGTCAGCGGTATCACCGGCAATGCCGGTGCCGGCGGGGTGATGCTGGCGCTGGCGGCCGACATTGTGTTTGCCCGGGCCGACGTGGTGCTCAATCCGCATTACAAAAGCATGGGGCTGTACGGTTCGGAATACTGGACCTACAGCCTGCCCCGGGCGGTCGGCCCGGCCATGGCCGAGCAATTGACCCAGGCCTGCCTGCCGGTCAGCGCCCGCCAGGCGTTGCAACTGGGCATGGTTCAGGAAATCGGGCCACGTTGCCCGGAAGAGTTCGCCCTGTGGCTGCTGCAACGGGCCAACGGCGTTCTGGGCGACCCAACCTACGCCGCCGTGCGCGAGCGCAAGTTGCGGGTCGATCATGTGCTGATCGGGCAATGCCGGGACACCGAGTTGCAGGAGATGCAGGAGGACATGCTGTACAACCGTAATCAGTTTGCCGAGAAGTGCCGCCATTTCGTGTACAAGCGCAAGGTTTGCGGGACTCCGGCACGGTTGATCGCGGATTGGGCGCGGGTGCGTGACGTCGAACTGGCGGGCTGATCGGTGGTGTCTGCCCTTCCCCTCTTCCTCCGGGAGTGGGAAGGGTACAGTTTTTTTGAACGATGACGCGGTCCCGAAGCTGCCCTTACAATGCGCGCACCTCAAGCAGTGGCCCGCCCATGGACATCGACCTCGCCCGTACCTTTCTGGAAATCGTTCGCCACGGCAGCCTCGCGGCGGCGGCGCAGAAGTTGTTCGTCACGCAAACCGCCATCACCGCGCGGGTACAGAAGCTCGAGAGCCAATTGGGCAGCACCCTGTTCGTGCGCAATCGCGCCGGCGCCAAACTGACACCCAATGGCGAAGCGTTCGTGGTCTATGCCAACCAACTGGTGCAGACCTGGGAGGCCGCCCGCCGCGACCTGCCGCTGCCCGAGGGGTATCGCGATGTGCTGCACATCGGCGGCGAAGTCAGTCTGTGCAACCCGTTGATGCTGCGCTGGGCCGCCAAACTCAGTGAAGCCATCCCCAGTCATGCCCTGCGCATGGAGGTGCGCGACAGCGAAAATCTGCTGCGCCAGCTCGAACTCGGCGTGCTTGACGCCGCGCTGGTCTACCAACCGGAATACTGGCCGGGGTTGCAGGTCGAGCAAGTCCTCGAAGAGAAGCTGATTCTGGTCAGAACGCCCGGACAACCCGATCCCTATGTCTACATCGACTGGGGTTCGGATTTCCGTCGCCAGCACGACGCCGCCCTGCCGGCGAAAGCCAAAGCTGCCTTGAGCTTCAACCTCGGCCCGCTGGCCCTGCAATACATTCTGGAAAACGGCGGCAGCGGCTATTTCCGCACCCGTGTGGTTCGCACCTATCTGGAAAGCGGCGCTCTGGAAACCGTGACCAAGGCCCCGGAATTCGGCTACCCGACCTACCTTGTCTACTCCCGGGATCGCGACTCGGCCACCCTGCAGCACGCATTCGACCTGCTGCGCGACGTGATCAAGGACGATGACGACTGGTCGCAACGCTGGAATCCGTTGAGCTGACCCTCGACGCCCTGGTCGCTTTACACCGGATCATGGCATTTGTGACATCAAGCCTGAGCGGCGGGATCGGCTAATCTGCTGGAATAACAACAATTCCACAGGTGACCGCAGTGAGGCAGACCACCGAGGCATTCCGCAGCCGCTATCGCGCGGCGATTCATCCGCTGTACAACCCGTGGCTGCACGGCGCATTCGTGCTGCTGTTCGGCGTGCTGGCGATCGGTGCGTTCTGGAGCGGCGTGTATCAGGTGCGGGCGCTGGAATGGCTGACGGTGCCGCTGACGCTGCTGTTCTTCAACTTCGCCGTGTACGTGGTGCACCGGCATCTGGGGCATCACAAGAAAAGCTTCGCGAAAATGTTCTACGCCCGCCATGCCGGCGACCATCACAGCTTTTTCACCCCCGGCCACATGACCTACGACAGCGCCCGCGACTGGCGCGTGATCCTGTTCCCGGCGTGGCTGATCGTCCTGCATACGCTGCTCATCACCCTGCCGCTGTGGTGGCTGGTCGCGCAGATCAATGCCAACGTCGCCGGGCTGTTCGGTGGCTGCATGGTCCTGGGTTACCTGACCTATGAAGTGTTTCACGCCATGGAGCATCTGCCGCCGGCCAACCCGCTGACCCGCCTGCCCTGGGTCAGTCAGATGCGCCGCCTGCACGAGTTGCATCATCGCCGCGAGCGCATGCAGGAACGCAATTTCAATATCGTCCTGCCGTTGATGGACTACCTGTTCGGCACCCTTTATTGGGAACCGCAGCCCACGCCCCTGAGCCACTCGAGAACGCCCATGACCCGCATGCAGCACCAGATCGACATCGCTGGCGACCCGATAGCCATCCTCGCCTACGCCGCCAGCGTCAGCCGCTGGCCACAGTGGCATCCGTCGTCGCTGAAGATCGACGGCCCCGCCGGCCCGTTGCATGCCGGGTCGCGCTTCGAGGAGGACATTCGTGCCGGCGGCCGTGACGGTCACCTGAGCTGGGAGGTCAGCGAATACCTGCCGGGGCGGCGCTGGTGCGCGCGGGCCCAGGGCGATCATGGCCTGTCGTTGCTGTTGACCTACGAATGCTCGGCCGAGGGCAATGGCACACGCTTCGTGCGTACTCTGGATTACCGTTTCGACAGCCTGGGCATGCGCCTGGCCAATCAGGTGCTGCTCAAGCGCCGCATCGACCGGGAGTCAGCGGCGTCGATGCTGGCCCTGCGTGACCGGGCCATCGAACATCTGGCGCTCGCGCGGGCCAGCGCATGAAGCTGCGCCACGGAGTTTTGCTGCTGCTGGTGATCGTACTGGGATTTCTGTTGCTGATGCCGACCCGGGTCGAGCCGGTCGCCTGGACGCCGCAACCGGCGCCGTCGCTGAGCGAGGGCGTCTACGCCGACAATCAACGGCTCAAGGCGGCGGTCAAGGTGGGGCCAAGCGACATCGAAGGCCCCGAAGCGCTGCTGCTGGAAAACGACCTGCTGATCACCGGTTTGCATGACGGGCGCCTGATCCAGAGCAGCCTCGACGGCCAGCAGCGCAAGGTGCTGGCCGATACCGGCGGGCGTCCGCTGGGACTGGCGCGGCATCCGAACGGTTTGCTGGTGATTGCCGATGGGGTGAAAGGGCTGCTGTCTCTCGATGCCCAGGGACGGCTGATTCCGCTGACCACCGAAGCCAACGGTTTGCCGTTCGGTTTCACCGATGATGTCGCCATCGACAAATCCGGGCATTACGCCTACTTCAGCGACGCGTCGAGCCGCTGGGGTTACGGCCATGACTTCGAGGCGATCGTCGAACATGGTGGCGACGGGCGTCTGTTGCGCTACGACTTTCAGACCGGGAAAACCACGGTGCTGCTGGATCACCTGCAATTCGCCAACGGCGTGACCCTCGGGCCTGATGACACTTACGTGCTGGTCAACGAAACCGGCGCCTACCGCATCAGTCGTTATTGGCTGAGCGGGCCGAAAGCCGGCACCCACGATCTGTTCATCGACAACCTGCCGGGCATGCCCGACAACCTCGCGTTCAACGGTCGCGAGCGGTTCTGGGTGGCGCTGTACACGCCGCGCAATCCCATCCTCGATCGCACCGCCGGACACCCCTTCGTGCGCAAGATGCTGGTACGGGCGATGACCGTACTGCCCAAGCCGATCGAGCGGCGTGGCTTTGTGCTCGGCCTGGATACGGACGGCAAAGTCGTCGCCAATCTGCAGGACTCCAGTGAAGGCAATTACTCGCCGATCACCACGGCTCGCGAGTACGGCGACTGGTTGTACCTGGGCTCACTGAAGGCGACACACATGGCGCGGTTGCCGTTGGCGGCGGCGCTGAAGTAAGCCTGTCAATCACTACCGATCAGGCCCCGGACGAATCGAACGTGTCCGGGTCCTCATCCTCAGGCACATCCTCAGGTCCCGGTTCCTTTTCAGGATGGGCCGTGGTGTGCGCCGGGCTGTTGGGTTCGGGATGGGTGGGCACGGGGTCGAATGCGCCCTGCTCTTCACTGGGGAATCTGGGGTCGGTCATGAGGCACCTCGCAAGGAGTCGATGGGTTCGGACTCTGTACATTCGAGGTGCCGGTCGCGGCGGGCGTTCCAATTGATCCGCCATCGGAGATCATGCAATCGACGGTCGGCGGATCAACCGCAGGTCAGAGGTGCTGCTGCAAGTTCGCGACAATCTGATCTTTGACGAATACCCGGACTTCTTTCAGCTTGCGCAACACGTCATCGCTGGGAGCGTCGGAGGTGGCAGTTTCAGCTTCGACCACTTCCTTGTCCGCCTGGAGATATTTATTGATCAGTGCGTCCAGATGCGGGTCCTGGGAGCGTATTTGCTGGATCTTTTCCTTGGTGATACTCAAATCCTGATACAGATCGTGGGGAACCGGCATGAAACACCTCCGTAATTGATCGACGGCCAGCGCCACTGATTGCGCCGCCGGTATGCAGAATGGCCCGCCTCGGCCCCTTCTGTCGACCCCCCTGTCAGAACCGCGATGTCCGTTCGTCGCCCTTTCGCAAATACGATCAAACCTTTGTCCGCCGCGCTCCCTCCATTGGATAACGCTCACAAAAACCTGCGTGGAGAAATACCAATGGACGGATTCAACCTGCGTCACCTCGCCCTGGCTGTCGCTTTGAGCACCGGCATGGGCAGTGCCTTCGCCGCCACCTCCAACGATTTTGTCGATAACGCCGCTGCCGGCGGCATCGCCGAGATCGAAACCAGTCGCCTGGCCCTGGAAAAAAGCGCGTCGGCCGACATCAAGGCCTTCGCCGAGCAGATGATTACCGATCACGGCAAGGCCAACGACGAGCTGGCGACCATCGCCAAGGCCAACGACATCGAAGTGCCGGACACCACAACACTGGTCAAGCAGGCCAAGGAAAAGATCCTCGACATGCGCGATGAATCCTTCGACGCGGCCTACGCCAACAATCAGGTCAAGGCCCACGAAGAAACCATCGAGCTGTTCAAGAAAGAAGCCAACACCGTGACCGACGACAAAACCAAGGGCGCCACCGAACTGAAGGCCTTCGCCCAGAAGATGCTGCCAGCCCTGGAAAAACACTTGGCGCATGCCAAAGAGCTGCAAGCCAAACATCCGAGCAAATAAACCGGTAAACCAAATGTGGAAGCGGGCTTGTTCGCGAAAGCGGTGCATCATTCAGCGCAATGGCTGGCTGACCTGACGCCTTCGCGGGCAAGCCCGCTCCCACAAAAATCACCCGCCTCACAAATCCTTCGAGTCAGGCCAATGTCCGGGCCAGAAACGGGGCCGTCCGGCTTTTCTTGCTCGCAGCGACTTTCTGCGGCGTTCCGGCCACGACGATTTTGCCGCCCTGATCTCCGGCCCCCGGCCCGATGTCGATGACCCAGTCACTTTGCGCCACCACGCGCATTTCATGCTCGACCACAATCACCGTATGCCCTGCGGTTACCAGCAGATCGAGCTGTTCCAGCAAACGGTCGACATCCCGTGGATGCAATCCGGTGGTCGGCTCGTCCAGCACGTACAGCGTCGCGCCGCGCTGGTTGCGTTGCAGCTCGGTGGCCAGTTTGATCCGTTGCGCCTCACCGCCGGACAACTCGGTCGCCGGTTGCCCCAACCTCAGGTAGCCGAGGCCAATGTCGCGCAATACCTCCAGCGAGCGGCGGATCGCCGGTTGTTCGGCGAACACCGTCACCGCTTCATCCACGGTCAATTGCAACACCTGGGCGATGCTCAGGCCCTGCCACTGCACCGCCAGGGTCTGCGGGTTGTAGCGCGCGCCGTGACACGTCGGGCACGGCGCATAAACGCTGGGCATGAACAGCAATTCAACACTGACAAACCCCTCGCCCTCGCATGTCGGGCAGCGGCCCTTGGCGACGTTGAAGGAAAACTGCCCGGCGTCGTAACCCGCCTCCCGCGCCTCGGGGGTGGCGGCGAACAGCTTGCGCACGTTGTCGAACAGCCCGGTGTAGGTCGCGAGATTGGAGCGTGGCGTGCGGCCGATGGGTTTCTGATCGACCTGCACCAGACGCTTGATCGACTCCAGCCCGGCGACCACTTGCCCGGTGCTGACCTGCGGCGTGTCGTCTTCGAGGCTGAGTTCTTCCGGCTCCGCCTCGCTGACCGGACGTCCCAGTTGCGCGCCGACCAGTTCCAGCAACGCCTGACTGACCAGGCTCGACTTGCCGGAACCCGACACACCGGTCACCGAGGTGAAACAGCCCAGCGGAAACTCCGCGCTGAGATTGTGCAGATTGTTGCGGGTGATGCCTTGCAGTTTCAGCCAGCCCGACGGTTTGCGCGCGGCACGCAGCGGACGCGAATCCTTGGCAAACAGATAGGCGCGGGTCTGCGAGTCATCGATTTCAGCCAGCCCCGGCGGCGGCCCGCTGTACAACACCCGACCGCCCTTTTCGCCCGCCGCCGGGCCGACGTCGATCAGCCAGTCGGCGCGGCGCATGGTTTCCAGATCATGCTCGACCACAAACAGCGTGTTGCCATCGGCCTTCAAACGCTGCAACGCCTCGAACAGCGCCTCGCCGTCGGCCGGATGCAGCCCGGCGGACGGCTCGTCGAGTACGTAGATCACGCCGAACAGTTGCGAGCCCAATTGCGTCGCCAGCCGCAGGCGCTGCAACTCGCCGGACGACAGGGTTGGCGTGCTGCGCTCCAGCGCCAGATAACCCAGGCCGAGGTCAGTCAGGGTGCTGACCCGCTCCAGCAGATCCTCGGCGATGCGCTGCGCCGCCAGGCGTTTTTCCAGCGACAGATTCGGTGTGTGTCGCACATCCGGGGCGTTGGCGTGGCCGCTGGCACCGTGGGCCATGCGCTGCTGGCGAGCTTCGCGGGTCTGCGCGTGGCTGAGGGTTTCGCCGGTTTCATCGGGGTGCTCCAGGTAGCTCGCCGCCGCCACCGGTTTCAACACTTCGGCGAACTGCAGCAACGGCATCCGGGACAATTCGCCAATGTCGTAACCGGCAAACGTCACTGACAGCGCCTCACGCTTCAGGCGTTTGCCCTCGCACAACGGGCATGGGCTGCCGAGCATGAATTGCGAGACGCGCTTCTTCATCAGCGCACTTTGCGAATGGGTGAACGTGTGGAGGATGTAGCGCCGGGCGCCGGTGAAAGTGCCCTGGTAACTCGGCTCCATTTTGCGTTTGAGGGCGACGCGGGTTTCTTCCGGGGTCAGCCCGGCGTACACCGGCACGGTCGGGGCTTCTTCGGTGAAGAGAATCCAGTCGCGCTGCTTTTTCGGCAGTGTGTGCCAGGGAATATCGACGTCGATGCCCATGGTGACCAGGATGTCGCGCAGGTTCTGTCCCTGCCAGGCCAGCGGCCAGGACGCCACGGCGCGCTGGCGAATGGTCAGGCTCGGGTCCGGCACCATCAGCGCCTCGGTGACTTCGTAGACCCGCCCCAGACCGTGACATTCCGGGCACGCGCCCTGGGGCGTGTTCGGCGAAAAGTCCTCGGCATACAACATCGGCTGGCCCGGCGGATAACTGCCGGCGCGGGAATACAGCATGCGGATCAGGCTCGACAGAGTGGTCACGCTGCCCACCGAGGAGCGCGTACTCGGCGTACCGCGTTGCTGTTGCAGGGCCACGGCGGGCGGCAAGCCTTCGATGGAATCGACATCCGGCACGCCGACCTGATCGATCAAGCGTCGCGCATAGGGCGCCACCGATTCGAAATAGCGTCGCTGCGCCTCGGCGTACAGCGTCGAAAACGCCAGCGACGACTTGCCCGAACCGGACACCCCGGTGAACACCACCAGCGCATCGCGGGGGATGTCGACATCGACGTTCTTCAGGTTGTGTTCTCGGGCACCGCGCACGCGGACCATGCCCGCGGTGGAATGGGAGCTGCGCTTGTCAGTCATCGGCCAGCCTTGATTGGAAGAATGGAATGCGGCAATGCGGCAACGCGGGGAAGAACTCAGCCACCGAGCACCGAACGGATCATCTGCAACAGCGCTTCGGGGCTGTAGGGTTTGCCCAGCAGGTGAGTGTCGGGACTGAGTTGGTGATTGCGCGAGATGATGTCGCGGGTATGCCCGGAGGTAAACAGCACCGCCACCGGCGGCGCCTGAACCCTGGCCCAGGCGCCCAGATCGGAGCTTTTGATCAGCCCCGGCATGACCACATCGGTGAAGATCAGGTCGACCTCCGCCCCTTCGAGCAGCATTTGCATGGCGATATCACCGTTGCTGGCAGTGAGCACGCGATAGCCTTCCTCGCGCAATAGCTCCACCGCCGAGGCACGCACCGCCTCGTTGTCTTCGACCACCAGAATGGTTTCGTGGCCGCCACCTGACTGCTCACTCGCGCTCGAAGCTTCATGGCGCAACGGTCGCAGGCTGCGCGGGAAGTACAACAGCACCCGCGTGCCCTCACCGACATGGCTTTCGATCTCGACGTGACCACCGCTCTGTTTGACGAAACCGAACACCATGCTCAGTCCCAGGCCTGTGCCCTGGCCGTCGGCCTTGGTGGTGAAAAACGGTTCGAACACTTGTTCCAGCATGTGCGGGGCGATGCCGACGCCGCTGTCACTGACCGCCACCCGGACAAAATCCCCCGGAACGATGCCCTTGCCGGCACAAAACGCTTTATCGAGCGGCGTGTTGTGGGCACTGAGCACGATGGTGCCCTCGCCTTTCATGGCGTCGCGGGCGTTGATCGCCAGATTGAGAATGGCGTTCTCCAGCAGGTTGCGGTCGACGTTGATGTGCCACGGTTCCTGGGGCAAGCGCACGTCGATCTGGATGGTTTCTCCCAACGCCCGTTGCAGCAATTCGCCGAGGCCTTCGAAGATCTGCCGGGGATTGCACACCGCGGGTGACAGCGGCTGGCGACGGGCAAACGCGAGCAGTTGCGATGACAGCTTGGCGCCGCGCTCGACCGCCGCCAGCGAGGCGCTGACCCGGCGCTGCACATTGCTATTGCCCGGTTCATGGCGGGCCAGCAGGTGCAGGTTGCCGGCGATCACTTGCAGCAGGTTATTGAAGTCGTGGGCCACACCGCCGGTCAGGCCACCGATGGCTTCGAGCTTCTGTGATTGGCGCAGTTGTTCCTCGGCGGACAGCCGCGCCTCGACTTCAGCGGCCACCCGCTGTTCGAGGTTGCGGGTGAACTTGAGCAAGGATTCTTCGGCGATCTTGCGTTCATGAATGTCGATCAGCACACCGGGAAAGCGGAACGCCTCACCCTGCTCGTTGAACTCGCAAGCACCGCTGGCAAGCACCCACAGGTAACTGCCATCGGCGCGCAGCACGCGGTATTCGGCGTTGTAGGGTTCGCCGGTCTGTACCGACTGGCTGACGCGCTCCTGCACCCAGGCGCGATCATCCGGATGAATGTGCGCTTCGGCGATGGACTGCGGCAGGTTGCTCAGGTCCTGATCCGGCGGATAGGAGAAGGTGCGGGCGAAACGCTCGTCAGCCGACAGCACATCGCGCTTCACATCCCAGACGAACGAGCCGAGCAAGGCCCCCGCGTTCAGCGCCAGGCGCACCCGTTCGTTGTCGGCGCGGTAGGCATTTTCCGCAGCCTGGCGCAAACGCTCGGATTTCACCAACTCGGTGGTTTCCACCACCATCGCCATGACGCCGGCCGGCACCCCGTCATCGTTGGAGACGGGACTGTAATACAGGTCGAGCCAGACATCTTCCGGTACGCCGTTGCGCAACAGCACCAGCACCTTGTTGCGGTACTCCAGCGTGCCGCCAGCCAGGCAGGTGTCGACGACATTGCGGTTGAAGTCGGCGACTTCCGGCCAGCCCATCTCTACCGGCGAGCCCAATAGATAAGGATGCCGGCCACCGGCGAATTCGGAGTAGGCATCGTTGTAGATCATGTAGCCGGCATGGCCCCAAAGCATCACGATCGGCAGCGGTGAGGCCAGCATCATCTGCACGGAACTGCACAGGCTGGCCGGCCAGGTTTCCAGCGGGCCAAGATCGGTCTGGCTCCAGTCGTACGCACGAATGCGCCCGGCCATCTCGCCTTTCCAACCCGCGCAACCATGGCTATCGGATAAAAACTGCATCGACTGGCTCAATGTCCCGTGATTTTCGACCGACTGATTCGCAACGCCCCTGACGCCACGCCCGTCTGTTTCGAGCTTCGCCAACGGCAAATGGTTTCATTAGAGGTATAGCCGATTGCACCTTCGCCCGGAACTCAGACTTCGATCAAGTGTTTGAGCGGATGGTAGCCCGTCTTCATTTTTGCGGCGACGTCGAGAATCGCCTTCTGAATGCCGTCCAGGTGCATGCAGGTCAGTTCGATCGCGGCGTTCTGGTTGCCGGCCTCGATGTACTCGATCAGCCGCAGATGCTCGTCGTCGCGGCAGGCCTGGTGGCTGTCATCGTCCAGTGCGGCGGCATACAGCGAGGCGCGGGAGATCAGTTTCTGGAACCAGTCGAGCAGCACCGGGTTGTTCAGGCTGCGGGCCAGTTTGATGTGGAACTCGCCGAGCAGATGGATCAGCCGCTCGTGATCACCGGCCTCGTGGGCCTCATCTTCCAACAACAGATGATCGCGCAGGTCGCGCATTGCCGCCGTGTCCTTGCGTCGGCACAGCTCGGTGACGATGCCGATCTCGATCAGACGCCGGGTTTCGAACAGCGAACGGATCTCTTCATCGCTGGGCAGGGACACCGACGCACCCTTATTGGGCTCGGTGGTCACCAGCCCGTCGGCCTCCAATTGCTTGAGCGCGGCACGAACCGACGTGCGGCTGACATTGAACAGCTCCGCCAGCGACGCTTCGCCCAGCTTCATGCCGGGGCGCAGCGAACGCTTGCTGATCGCCTCGTAAACCCCTTGGTAGACGCGGTCGACCGTGGTTTCGGTTTTCTTTTCGGTCATTCGAACACTCCTTCAGCACCGGGCAACCATCCCCTGGCGAATGCACTGCCACGGAAAAAGGGAGTTGCACCGGCAGATTAATCCGGGTATTTCTAAATTGCATTCAGATATTGCATACAATAATTAGAGGATTGCACCATTATGGGTCAACCAATAGCAATTGAAGTGCGCAACGTTTCCAAGCGCTATTCCGACGATCCGGGCCTGGCCCCCGCCCTAGACAACGTCTCGGTGAACATCGCCGACAACGAGTTCTTTACCCTCCTCGGCCCGTCCGGCTGCGGCAAGACCACCCTGCTGCGCACCATCGCCGGTTTCGAACACGTCAGCGACGGGGAAATCCGTCTGGCCGGCGAAACGGTCAATCACCTGCCGCCGTTCAAGCGTCGGGTCAACACGGTGTTCCAGAGCTACGCGCTGTTTCCGCACATGAGTGTCGCGCAGAATATCGCCTTCGGCCTCGAGATGCAGGGTCTTGATCGCAAGCAGATTCCGGCGCGGGTCGACGAAATGCTGGCGCTGGTGCAGATGGAGCATCTGGCCGGGCGCAAACCGGCGGAGTTGTCCGGCGGTCAGCAGCAACGCGTGGCCCTGGCCCGGGCCTTGGCGCCGAAACCGAAAGTGCTGCTGCTCGACGAGCCGCTGTCGGCGCTGGACCTGAAGCTGCGCAAGGAAATGCAGGTCGAACTCAAGCGCGTGCAGCAGGAAGCCGGGATCACCTTCATCTTCGTCACCCACGATCAGGAGGAAGCCCTGACCCTGTCCGACCGGATCGCGGTGATGTCTGCCGGCAAGATCCTGCAAATCGGCACCGCTACCGACATTTATGAACGCCCGCAACACCGCTTCGTCGCGCAGTTCATCGGCGACATCAATTTCCTCCCCGGCCAGCTCAAGCGCGGCCAGCACAACGAAAACATCTTTGTGCCCAACGGCATGCCGGTGGAAATCCCCTGCCTGCCCCAGGGCGTCAATGGCAGCAGCGTGCAACTGGCGTTTCGTCCCGAGCGTTCGCAACTGGTCGAGTCGAGCCAGCCCCATCACCTGCGCGGGGTGATCGAAGCGGTTCTGTATGTCGGCACCGCGACGCTCTACCAGTGCCGCCTGAACAACGACATCAAAGTCATGCTGCGCGAGAACAACGAAGGCCTGAACCGTGGCCGCGCGGTCGGCGAGCGCGTGGCCGTGCATCTGCCGCCGCAAGCCTGCCTGTTGATGGAGGCCTGAGATGAGCGTCAGCAGCACGTCCCCGTCCCTCAACCGCGCGCTGTTGCTCAGCCCGGTGGTCTTGACCCTGCTCGCCCTGATCGCCATTCCGTTGGGGATCATGGGCTACATCAGCCTGCTCCCGCGCAACACCTATGGCGGCGTCGACTGGCAGGCGCAATGGCAATTGGAAAGTTATGTGCAGCTGTTTTTCCAGGAAGGTTTCGACGGCGAACTGGAACTGAACTGGGTCTACGCCCAGGCGTTGTTGCGTTCAGTGCTTCAGGCGGGCGGCACCACGGTGCTGTGCTTCCTGTTCGGCTTTCCGGTGGCATTGTGGATGTCGAGCCTGACCCCGCGCCGACGCAATCTGATGGTGTTGCTGATCACCATCCCGTTCTGGACCAACCTGCTGATCCGCAACTACGCCTGGCTGATCATCCTGCGTGAACAGGGCTGGGTCGCCCAGACCCTCAACGCGCTGTTCCCAAGTGCCGGCGGCATCACCCTGCTCTACAACGATTTCGCGGTCAGCATCGGCCTGGTCTACAGCTTTCTACCGTTCATGATCCTGCCGATCTACTCGACCCTGGAAAAACTCGACTGGCGCCTGGTGGAAGCCGCCTACGACCTCGGCGCCAATCGCTGGCACGCGTTGCGGCGGATCATCCTGCCACTGTCGATGCCGGGGGTGATTGCCGGCGCCCTGCTGGTGTTCGTGCCGAGCCTCGGCGCCTTCATCACCCCGGCGATTCTCGGCGGCGGCAAGACCCTGATGATCGGCAACCTGATCCAGCAGCAGTTCGGCACCGCGCGCAACTGGCCGCTGGGCAGTTCGCTGTCGTTCCTGCTGCTGGGGATTCTGCTGTTGTCACTGGTGCTCTACGCCCTCTACAGCCGCAGCGCGGCGAAAACCCTGAACCGGGGAGCCAAAGCATGATTTCTCTGCACCTGAAAAAACTCCCCGCGACCCGGGAGGTCAGCCTGCTGATCCTCGCCTACCTGTACCTACCGATCCTGGTGTTGATCGTCTACAGCTTCAACGCCAACCGCTCGGCGACGGTGTGGACCGAATTCTCGTTCGCCTGGTACGGCCGCATCCTGGCCAATCCGTCGATCCAGACCGCCGCACTGAACTCGATCATCGTCGCGACCATCGCCACCGTCTGCGCCACGGCGATTGCGCTGCTGGCGGCACTGGCGACGTACCGGCCGTTCTACGGACAGAAAATGGTCGAGGGCGGGATCAACCTGCCGCTGATCCTGCCGGAGATCGTCACCGCCGTGGCGACACTGCTGCTGTTCATGGCGCTGGGGATCAAGCTCGGCCTGATGACGGTGATCGTCGCCCATATCGGCTTCTGCATTCCGTTCGCCTACCTGCCGATCCGCGCACGGCTCAATGATCTGGACAAAAGCCTGCTGGAAGCCGCCAACGATCTGTACGCCAACCCGTGGCAGGTATTCCGCCGGGTGACCTTGCCGCTGTTGTGGCCAGCTGTGCTGTCCGGGGCGGTGCTGGCGTTCGTGGTCAGCCTCGACGATTTCATCATGACCTTCTTCGTCGCCGGCCCCGGCTCGACCACGTTGCCGGTGTACATCTTCTCGGCGATCAAGGCCGGCGTGACCCCGGAAATCAACGCGATATCGACCCTGATGCTGGTGATTTCCATCGTCCTTGTGGTGCTGGCCTTCTGGCTGGGCCAACGCGGCAAACAACAATAAACCTGGAGCGCTCCGTTCATGAAAGTCAAAAGCATGCGTCTGGCAATTTCCGGTCTGGCCCTGAGTTGTTTCACCGCGTTCAGCGCCCACGCCGCCGAGCCCAAGGAGCTGTTTTTCTACAACTGGACCGATTACTACCCGGTGGATCTGCTGGCCAAGTTCGAAAAGGAGACCGGGATCAAGGTCACCATGGACGGCTACGACAGCAACGAAACCCTGCTCGCCAAATTGCAGGCCGGCGGCGCGGCGTATGACGTGATCGTGCCGTCGCAATCGATCATGCAGACCCTGATCAAGCAGGACCTGCTGCTGGAAATCGACACGCCGACCCTGAGCAATTTCCAGTACGTCAAAGGGCCGTTCCGTGATCCGGCCTTCGATCCGGGACGCAAGTTTTCCGCGCCGTATCTGTGGGGCACCACCGGTTTTTCCTATGACAGCGCGCGGGTGCCCGGCGGCAAGCTGGACGATTCGTGGAAAGAGTTCTTCGAGCCGCGCAAGGAACTGCAAGGCCAGCTCGCTGCCCTCGACACCTCCAGCAGCGTGATCAACGCCGCCAGCCATTATCTGAACGTCGACGAATGCACGGAAAACCCGCAGGAAGCCAAGCGCATCCTTGAGCTGCTGCAAAAGCAGAAGCCGTTTTTGAAGATGTACAGCTCGGACAACACCGTCGACCGCATGGCTTCGGGCGAGGTGATCATGATGCAGAACTGGAACGGTTCCACCGCCCGCGCAACATTGCAGAAGAACACCATCAAGTACGTGTATCCCCGTGAGGGCGTGGCGATGTTCCAGGACAACTTCGCCGTGCCGAAAAGCGCGCCGCATCCGGATAACGCGAAGGTCTTCATCGACTGGATGATGAAACCGGAAAACGCGGCAGCGGTGTCCAACGCCATTGCCTATGCCAACGGCATCCAGAGCGATGGGTTGCTCGATCCGAAATGGAAAGTCATGGACGCCATCAACATGCCCGAGGCATACGCCTCGCGCCTGCGCCCGGAAAAGGAATGCAGCAACAAGGCGCGGGAGCTGCAGGACCGCATCTGGTCGAAGCTCAAGGGCTGATCGTGGATCGCTGGTTTTAGTGAAACGCCGACTTTGCAGACTGACCTCGAAGAGCCCCCTCACCCTAACCCTCTCCCGGAGGGAGAGGGGACTGACCGAGTTGTCTTGCGCTATCCGCCGACCTGAAAGACCTGGTCGATTATGGATTCAGGGGAAAACATTCAGGTCGGCGTAGCTCTTCAATATCCCCCATTCGGTCCCCTCTCCCTCCGGGAGAGGGCCAGGGTGAGGGAAAAAATTTCAAAGAACACCGAGGTTCCCATGTCCCACCCCCGCTGGCTCAGAAACATTCGCCCCTACGGTGCCCCCGCCGAAGACCTGCTGATCGAAAACGGCCGGTTCACCCAACGCCGTCCGGCCTCCAGCGCCCCGCTCGCCGCCACCGACATCGACGGCCAGAACCAGTTGCTCACCGCCCCCCTGGTGGAAAGCCATGTCCACCTCGACAAGACCCTCTACGGCCAGCCCTGGCGCCCGAACAGCGCCGGCCCGACGCTCAAGGACTACATCAGCAACGAGCGCCGGGTGCTGCGCGAAGTGCAGGCGCCGATCGCCGAACGCGCCGGTGCGCTGCTGGAAAACTGCATCGCCCGTGGCTCGCTGACCCTGCGCTGTCACGTCGACATCGACCCGGAGTTCGGCCTGCGCCACGTCGAAGCCATGCAACAACTGCGTGAGCGCTACCGCGACCTGATCGACCTGCAACTGGTGGTCTTCCCGCAAACCGGCCTGATCAGCCGCCCCGGCACCGCCGGACTGATGCGCGAAGCCATGGCCCTGGGCGTGGAGAACGTCGGCGGCCTCGACCCTTGCGGCATCGACAATGACCCGATCGCGCAACTGGACTTCGTGTTCAAACTGGCCAGCGAATTCCAGCGTGGCGTCGACATCCACCTGCATGACAAAGGCGAACTGGGCCTGTGGCAGATCGCGCGGATCGTCGATTACACCGAGCGTTTCGGCCTGCACAACCGGGTGATGATCAGCCACGCCTATTGCCTCGGCATGTTGCCGTGGAGCCAGGTCAGACCGGTTGCCGAACGTCTGGCGGCGCTGGGGATTTCCCTGATGAGTTCGGCGCCGGCCGATTGCGCGGTGCCGCCGTTCCTGGCCCTGCGCGAGGCTGGCGTCAATGTCTGCCTGGGCTCCGACGGCATCCGCGATGCGTGGTCGCCGATGGGCAACGGTGACATGCTGGAGCGGGCGATGCTGCTGGCGTTCCGTTTCGATCTGGCCAAGGACGAAGAACTGGCGGCGGCGTTCGACGCAGCCAGTTTGAATGGCGCTCGGGCATTGGGGGTCGAGCATGGTTTCGACATCGGCCGGCCGGCGGACTTTCTCCTGATGCCGGTCGAAACCCTTGGCGAGGCCGTGGTCGCGCGGCCCCTGCGCGAGGTCTATCGCGGCGGTGAACTGATCGCCAGCGGTGGGCGTCTGCTGGGTAGCCGGCTGTGAAACGCATCGGCCTGAAGGCCAGTTGCGTGGTCGGCTTCGACGGTGCCCGGCACGTGCTGTGGCGCGACGGCGAAGTGGTGTTCAACGGCTCGCGCATCGAGTTCGTCGGACGCGGTTATCCGGGGCCGGTGGATCAGTGGATCGACTACGGCAACGCGCTGATCGGCCCCGGTTTCATTGACCTCGACGCCCTCGGCGACCTCGACTCCACCGTCCTCACCCTGGACAACGGCGACGAGCGTTTCATGGGCCGCATGTGGTCGGAGGATTACCTGAGCGCCGGCCCCCGTGAGAGCTACAGCCCGGACGAGGAAGTCTTCAAGTATCGCTACGCCTTCACCCAGTTGATCCGCAACGGCATCACCACAGCGATGCCGATCACCTCGATGTACTACCGCGAGTGGGCGGAAACCTATGACGAGTTTGCCGCCGTCGCCGGGGTCGCCGCCGAACTCGGGCTGCGCACTTATCTCGGCCCTTGCTACATGAGCGGCATGGCTTACTGGCGCACCGACGGCAGCCTCGGCCACCACTGGGACGAGGCCCGAGGCCTGGCGGGACTGCAAGCGGCGCAGCGGTTTTTCCATGAATTCAACGGCAGCCACGGTGATCTGATTCGCGGCGCATTGCTGCCGGATCGCATCCAGACCTGCACCCCGGCCCTGTTGCGGCAGACCGCTGCGCTCAATCGAGAACTGCAGGCACCGCTGCGTTTGCACTGCTGCCAGTCCCCCGGCGAATACGCCATGGTGGAACGTCTGCACGGCGTGTCGCCCCTGCACTGGCTGCAACAACTGCAACTGCTCAATCCGCACAGCCTGCTGCCCCACGGCATCTACACCAGCGGCGATGACGACCTGCAACGGCTGGTGGATGGCGGTGCCAGTCTGGTGCATTGCCCGCTGGTGTTCGCCCGCGACGGTGAAGCGCTCAACTCGTTCGGCCGCTACCGGGCCAAAGGCATCAACTTCGCCCTCGGCACCGATACCTGGCCGGCGGATCTGCTGGAAAACATGCGTCATGGGTTGAACGTCGCGCGGCTGATGGAGGGCGGTAACTCGCTGACCGGTAGCCTCGACCTGTACAACGCCGCCACCCTTGGCGGTGCCAAGGCACTGGGCCGCGATGACCTCGGACGGCTGGCGCCAGGGGCCAAAGCCGATATCACCGTGTTCAGCCTGCGCGGCCTGCACCTGGGGCCGCTGTTCGATCCATTGAAAAACCTGCTGCTGGCCGGGCGCGGCGACGATTGCATCGCCAGTTACATCGACGGTCGCTGCGTGATGCACGACGGTCAGGTCAGCGGCGTCGACTACCCCACCCTGCAACGCCAGGCACAACGCCAATACGAAAAACTGCTGCGCAGCCACAGCGACCGCGCCCATGGCCGACCGGACTGGAAAACCCTGTTCCAGCCGGCCATCCCGTTCGCCGACGACTACAGCGCCGAAGCGCCATTGAGTGCCATCGATCCACTTCTCTAGAGATTTCTGCCATGCACAGCTTCGATTTCAGCCAGCTCAACCCACGGGAAAAATACAAGATCCTGATCGGCAGCGTGGTGCCCCGACCGATTGCCCTGGTGACCACGGTCGACGCCGAGGGACGGGTCAACGCCGCACCGTTCAGTTTCTTCAATGCGTTGTCGGCGGACCCGCCGATCCTCGCGCTCGGCGTGGAAAACTACGGCGACCAGAGCCCCAAGGACACCACGCGCAATATCCAGTTGAACCAGGAGTTCACCGTCAACATCGTCAGCGATGCGCTGGTCGAAGCGATGAACGTCTGCGCGGTGCCGTTCGCCCCCGGCTTCGATGAGCTGACGGCGGCAGGCCTGACGGCGATCCCCGGCACCACGGTCAAATGCCCACGAATCGGCGAAGCACCAGTGGCACTGGAATGCCGCCGCATGATGGCGCTGTCGATCGGTCAATCGCGGGAGATCATTTTTGGCGAGGTGTTGATGGCCCATGTGCGCGACGAACTGATCGACCCGAAAACCCTGTACATCGATCAATTGGGCCTGGATGCGATTGGTCGCATGGGCGGGCATGGCTATGCACGAACCCGGGACTACTTCGACCTGCCGACCCGCTCGTTGCAGGCATGGACGGAGGCGCCGGGGGGCGGCGAGCGGTTCTGGCCCGAGCGCTGACGCCTGAGCGCTCACAATCCTGTGGGAGCAAGTTTGCCCACACATTGGAGTGCAGTGCTTTTTTGTGGGAGTGGGCTTGCCCACGAAGGCGACCCAATGACATGGCCAAGGCAGTTGCTCCCACATCAAGCGATATCAGTGAAAATCGCGGCTCTGCACGCGGATGCCGTCGAGCAGCGGGCTCAGATCACTCAGGCGTCCGGCAATCAGGTGCCGCACCTCGCCCTCCCGCTCCCAGCGTCCGTCGACCTTGAGCAATTGCGAACCGACCAGCACCCGACGCTGGCGCTCGGCCAGATCGCGCCAGACCACTACGTTGACGTTGCCGAATTCGTCTTCGAGGGTGACGAAGGTCACGCCGCTGGCGGTGCCCGGCCGTTGTCGTCCGGTCACCAGCCCGGCGATGCTCACCGGGCGTCCGTGCTCGACATCCAGCAACTCCCGGGAACTGCGACAACGCCGTGCCCGCAACTCGCCGCGCAGCAACGCCAGCGGATGCGGCCCCAGAGTCGTGCCAACGGTGGCGTAATCGGCCTGCAAATCCTCGCCGACACTTGGTTTGGGCAGTATCACTTCCGGCTCTTCCTGGCTCGGCAACCCGGCAAACAAGCCGAGCTGTTTCTGCACCCCGGCCACTTCCCAGCGCGCCCGATGACGATGGCCGGCCAGGCCGCGCAAGGCCCCGGAGTCCGCCAGCAACGCCTGTGCCCGGCTATCAAGCCCTGCGCGCTCGGCCAATTCGCCGACATCGGCAAACGCTCCGCACTGGCGCGCCACTTCGATGCGCCGGGCATCGTCCTCGCGAAAGCCCTTGATCATGCGCAGGCCCATGCGGATCGCCGGTTGCGCGCCGGCCATCGGTTCCAGGCTGCAATCCCAATCGCTGGCGCGCACGTCCACCGGGCGGATCTGCAAATGATGGCGCCGGGCGTCCTGAAGAATCTGGTCGGGGCTATAAAAACCCATCGGCCAACTGTTGATCAGCGCACAGGCGAACGCCGCCGGTTCATGGCACTTGAGCCAGCAACTGGCGTAGGTCAGCAAGGCAAAACTGGCGGCATGGGATTCGGGAAAACCGTAACTGCCGAAGCCTTTGATCTGCTCGAAAATCTGCGCGGCGAATTCCGGGGTGTAATCCCTTTCCTGCATGCCGGTGGCCAAGCGCTCCCTATGGGGTTCGAGCCCGCCGTGACGTTTCCAGGCGGCCATCGAACGGCGCAACTGATCGGCCTCGCCGGGGGTATAGCCGGCGGCAACAATGGCGATCTGCATCACCTGCTCCTGGAACAGCGGCACGCCGAGGGTACGTTCGAGCACCACCTTCAATTCCGGCGAAGGATAGGTTGTCTCTTCTTCCTCGTTTCTGCGCCGCAGGTACGGATGCACCATCCCGCCCTGGATCGGCCCCGGCCGGACGATTGCCACTTCGATCACCAGGTCATAAAACTTTTGTGGCCGCAGCCGGGGCAACATCGACATCTGCGCCCGGGATTCGATCTGGAACACACCGATGGTATCGGCACGGCTGATCATGTCGTAAGTCGGCTTGTCCTCTGCCGGAATGGTCGCCAGCGTAAGGTTCCGGTTGCGATGACGACTCAACAGGTCGAAACAGCGGCGAATCGCACTGAGCATGCCAAGCGCGAGGATGTCGACCTTGAGCAGCCCGACCGCGTCGAGGTCGTCCTTGTCCCACTGGATGATCGTGCGCTCGGCCATCGCGGCGTTTTCCACCGGCACCAGGGTGTCCAGCGGTTGCTCGGAAATCACGAAACCACCGGGGTGCTGCGACAAGTGCCGGGGGAAGCCGATCAGTTGCCCGGTCAGGCTCAAGACCCGCCGCAGCACCGGGCTGTCCGGGTCGAACCCGCCTTCGCGCAGCCGCTCCAGTGGCGGCGTCTCGTCGCTCCAGTGACCGCAGCAATCGGCCAGTGCGTTGACCTGATCCGGCGGCAGGCCCAGCGCCTTCGCCACATCGCGCACCGCCCCGGCGGCGTGGTAAGTGCTGACCACCGCCGTCAATGCCGCGCGGTGCCGGCCATAACGGCGAAACACGTATTGCAGGACTTCTTCGCGGCGTTCATGTTCGAAGTCCACATCGATGTCCGGCGGCTCGTTGCGCTCCTTCGACATGAAGCGTTCGAACAGCAATGTGGTGCGATCCGGGTCGATCTCGGTGATGCCCAAGGCGTAACACACCGCCGAGTTGGCCGCCGAACCACGGCCCTGACAGAGAATGTTTTGATCCCGGGCGAATTTCACGACGTCGTGGACGGTGAGGAAGTAGCTTTCGTAGCCGAGTTCGCCAATCAACTTCAACTCTTTGCCGATCTGCCTCAACACCTTGAACGGGACGCCTTTTTCCCAGCGCCAGGCGAGGCCCTTTTTCGTCAGGTGTCGTAGCCAGGAACGGCCGGTGTAGCCCTCGGGCACCAGCTCTTTCGGATATTGATACTGCAATTGCCCCAGATCGAAGCTGCAACGTCGGGCCAGCTTCACCGACTCGTCCAGCAGGGCCGACGGATACAGTTCCCGCAAGCCGTCGAGGCTGCGCAAATGCCGCTCGCCGTTGGGGTGCAAACGCAACCCGGCCTCGGCCACCGGGACGTGGTGGCGGATCGCGGTCATGGTGTCCTGCAAGGCGCGCCGGCCACGGGCGTGCATGTGTACATCGCCGCTGGCCACCGCCGGGATCTCCAGCTCACCGGCCAACTGCAACAACGCCGCCAGCCGCCGCTGATCGTCCTGCCCGCGATGCAACTGCACCGCCAGCCACAGACGCTCGCCGAAGGTCTGTTTCAGCCAGCGGCCCTCTTCCACGTCATCGACCGCGTCCGGCACCCACAGCACCAGCAACCCCGGCAGCGGCTCGGCGAAGTCCTCGCGCAGCACCTGATACTGGCCTTTCTGCGTGCGTCGCCGGGCGCGGGTGATCAAGCCGCACAACGCCTGATAACCCTCAAGGCTCTCCACCAGCAGCACCAGTTTCGGCCCGTGATCGAGGCGTACTTCGCTGCCGATGACCAGCGGCAGCTCCACGGACCTGGCCGCTTGCCAAGCGCGGACAATCCCGGCCAGGGTGCATTCATCGGTGATCGCCAGCGCCTGATAGCCATGCTGTCTGGCGCGCTGGAACAACTCCAGGGCACTGGAAGCACCGCGCTGGAAACTGAAATTCGACAGGCAGTGCAATTCGGCATAGCCGCCGCTCATGCGAACCAGCCTTGCAGCCACAACGGCCCGCCCTCACCCACTGCCCGATAGGCCCAGCCTTGCTGGCCGGCACGGTTCTGGATCAGGTAATAGTCGCGGCGCACATCGTCACCGTCCCACCAGCCGGACTCGATGCGCTCCGGTCCCATGAGAATCCGCGCCGAACCCTCGGCCACGGTTTGCGGCTCGTTCAATAGCCATCCCGGACGCTGTACCCCCGGCAACGCGGAACAACGCTGTTGGTCATCGGCGCTCTGCCACGCACACTCGGGGCGATGATCGGCCTGGAAGCGCAATCCCTGCACCGCGTCGTCCCCGAGCCGCGCGCGCAGGCGCTCACGCAGTTGCTCCCAGGGCAGGGTCTGTTGCGGACGGTCGTCGAACAGTTCCTGAAACTGCGGCACAAAACTCGGCAGGTCTTCGGCGCGCAGGCGAAAACCACGTACCGGCGCCTCAACCTGCACCTGCTCCAGTCGCCCCCGGGCCAGCTCGAACAACATCGCCGGATCGCGCTCGGCGCTGAGCAGGCCGACCTTGATCAGCGTGTCCGGCAACCCGGCGTGTTCCAGATGCAGATCGAAACGCTGCACGCCGCTGTCGCGTCCGCAGAGGAACGCCGCCAGATCGCCGGTCAAGCGGCGCAGCGGAAACAGCAGCGCCTGATGGGACTGCACGTCGAAGTTGAGTTCGATCCGCACATCGAAGCGATCCGGTGGCAGATAGAACGCCAACGCCAGCGGACGTGCGCCGAACAACGTATCGAGGTGTTTGAGCATCGGCGCCTCGAAGCGCCGGGCCAGGGCCTGGCGCGGCAGGCCCTGCACCTGGCTGAGATTGCGCAGCCCCATGCGCGACAACGCCGTCGCCACGTCCGGCTCAAACCCGACGCGGTCAATGGGCAACTGGCCGAGGTGATAACGCAAGGCTTCGCCGTCCGGCACCACCAGTCCGTCGTAGGCATTCGCCAGAACTCGCGCCGCCACCGGGTTTGGCGCGGCGACGATGCGATGGCGAAAGCCCAAGTCGGTCAGTTCCGTGCGCAATCGTGCCTCGAACTGCGCCCAGGAGCCGAACAGACCGAGGCTGGACTCGATTTCAAACACCACCGTGCGCGGGTAATGCACGCTGACCTGGGCGCTGAACCGATAGGCCCACGCGGCAAGAAACTGCTGCCAATGTTCGGCCTCGGCCACATCGTAATCGGCGGTGGCGAAACCTTTGCTCAAAGCCTGCGCAGCGGTCATCGACTGACCGGGACGCAGGCCCAGCTCTCGCGCCGAGGCGTTGACCGCTTGCAGCACCCGGCGCTGGGCCGGGCCGCTGAGCAGCGCCAGCGGTTGTTCGGGATCGGGACGTTGGCGCAGCACGGCGTCGAGGGCCAGTTGCGGGAACAGAATGCACACCCAGCGCATGGCTCAGTGCCCCACGGCAAAGGCAATCGGCGCCGTGCGCGCCAGACCGCCACGGCACTTGAGCACGCGCAACTGCGCCGGTCGCGCATCAATGGCAATCCGCAGCGCGGCGGGCGACGGGTTGAGCGCTTCGCTCAGCGAGCGCCACGCGAATGCGAGGGTCTGGCCGGTTTCCGCCGCCACCTGCAAACGCCGCAAGGCACGGTCATCGGCCTTGTGCGGCCAGCACAGCACCGCGCCGCAACTGCCCGAGCGCAGGCATTGTTCCGCGGCCCATAACGCATCGCGTTCACTGGCCTGGATCACTGACAACTGGCGCAGATCGACCCCGGCATTCACCCAGGCCTGCGGGTACGGCACGAATGGCGGCGCCACCAGCACGATGCGTTCACCCGCCGCCGACAGTCGCGCCAGGGTCGGCCACACCAGTTGCAGTTCGCCGACACCGGGGCCGGCGACGAGGATTTCGCTCAACGCCGCCTCCGGCCAGCCGCCGTTGGGCAGTGCCGCATCCAGCGCCGGGTGCCCGGTGGGTTGTGGGCTGGCGGTCGCAGGCGCAGGCCGGCCCTTCCAGACTTGGCCGCCATTGAACAGCGTATCCAGCGCAACGACGGCGCCCATCAGCCTTGCCTCACCAGACCACAGAACACGCCTTCGATGGCGAGGTCCTGATCGGCCCGCACGACAATCGGCTGGTACGCCGGGTTGCGCGGCAGCAGGCGCACCTCATCGCCGACCCGCTCGAAGCGCTTGATGGTGACTTCGCCATCCAGCCGCGCCACGACGATCTGGCCGTTGAGCGCCTCGGGATGGCGCCGCACGCCGACCAGATCGCCGTCGAGAATACCGTCTTCGATCATCGAATCGCCCTGCACTCGCAGCATGTAGTCCGGCACCCGGGAGAACAGCGCCGGGTCGAGCATCAGCCGGTTGTGGATGTCGGCGTCGGCGCCGATCGGCGCGCCGGCGGCCACCCGTCCGAGCACCGGAACCTCCAATAATTCCGGGCGCGGTGGCTGGTTGAGCAGGCGAATGCCCCGGGCCTGATGCGGATTGACCTCGATAAACCCGGCTTCGGTCAGCGCCAGCACATGCTTGCGCGCCACGCTGCGGGAGGCAAAACCAAAAGCCTCGCTGATTTCAGCGAGGCTTGGGGGCTGACCGTGTTCGGCGATGCGTTCGCGGATAAAGGTCAGGATGGCGGTACGGCGGGGAGTCAAATGGGTCATGGAGTACATTTGTACTCTTTCGGTTTTTTCCTGACAAGCACCGCCAGTCAGGTCGACTCATGCCGCAACGTTTTTGATCTTCCCCACGCTCTGCGTGGGAGCGATCAGCTCAACTCACGCTCGGCAAGAAACCCTGCGATGTAATCAATGAATGCCAGCACCTTGGCCGTGGCCCGCCGATGGCTCGGGTACACCGCGAGAATGTGCGGGCCGAAGCTGTCCGGGTCGATGTCGTAATCGGCCATGACCCGCACCAGTCGCCCGTCGGCGATGTACGGCGCGGCGCTCCATAGAGGCGTGTGCAGCAGGCCGCGTCCGGCCAGGGCACTCGCCAGCAGCAAGTCGTAATTGTCGCTGCGCAACAGCGGTGTCGTCGGTTGTGCCAGGCTCAGGCGCTGACCATCGCGCTCGACCCACCAGAATTCGCGGCTGAGCAGCGGATGCCGGTACAGCAGCCATTCATGCTGATCGAGGGTTTGCGGCGTCACCTCCAGCCCCTTGCGCGCCAGGTATTCGGGACTGCCGCACAACGCCAGACGATTGCTGCCAACCACCCGCGCAATCAACCCCGGCAAGTCGTCATGGCCCTCGCGCAGCGCCAGGTCGTAACCACTTTCCAGCAAATTGACGAACTCGTCGCACAGGTCCACTTGCAGGCTGATCTGCGGGTATTGCTGCAAAAAGCCGTCACACACCTGATCGAGAAACGCCCGGCCGTAAGCCAGCGGCGCGGTGATTTTCAGGCTGCCGCGCAGGCCATGCTGCAACTGCTCGATTTCCTCGCTGGCCTCTTCCAGTCGCTGCAACACCTGACGCGCGGTTTCCAGATAGAGCCGGCCGATTTCGGTGAGCAGAATCCGCCGGGTACTGCGCTCGAACAACCGCGCGCCCAGCTCGGCTTCCAGGTGATTGACCGCTTTGGTCAGGGCCGACGGGGTCTTGCCCAATTGCTCTGCGGCGCGGCTGAAACTGCCGAGCTGCGCGGTGACCACGAACATTTTCAATGCACCCAACTTGTCCATGCTTTTTCCATTCAGGCAAAAACGTTTTTCGTGAGCGAGGCGTTCTGTCAGGCGTCGACAGCTACTAATCTCGCCATCAAAAGCAATAACAAGGAAATGTTCAATGAAAAGATTCATCCCAAGCCTGCTCGCCGCCGCTGTGAGTTTTGCCTCTCTGGAAGCCATGGCCGGTGCCGATCTGGTGCTGGTCAACGGCAAGATCTTTACCGCCGACCGCGCTCAACCCAAGGTTCAGGCCCTGGCCGTGGAAAACGGCAAGGTGCTGAAAGTCGGCAGCGACGCCCAGATCAAAGCCTTGATCGAGCCCGGCACCCAAGTCATCGACCTGGCCGGCAAGGCGCTGATGCCTGGCCTGATCGACAGCCACTCCCACGCGATTTTCGGCGGTCTGGAGATGGTGTCGGCGAACATGGAAGACGAGGTGGTCAGCCTCGATGAACTGCAACAGCGTCTGCGCGGCTGGCGGGACGACGGCAAGGCCCGGCATGGCGACGTGTTGAGCGTGGCCGGCATGAGTTCGGCGTACTGGGCGCAGGCCGAAGCGCTGGGCAAGCTCTTCAACAGCGGTGAATGGGCCGATGTGCCGGTGGTGTTCACCGGCAGCGATCACCACACCGCGTGGGCCAACAACGTGATGCTCAAGCGCGCAGGCATTGATGCGGCCCTTCTGAAAACCCTGCCGGACGCGGAAAAAGACACCATCGGCAAACTCGCCAGCGGAGAGCCGAATGGCTTTCTGGTGGACGCCGGCTGGGACCGGGTCGCCTCGAAAATGCCAGTGCCAAGCCCCGCCGACATGCTCAAGGCCGCGCAATCCGCCGTGCGCTACAACAACAGCCTCGGCATCACAGCGTGGATGGATCCCGCCGCCAACGCAGCACCGGGCGAGCCGGTATTCGCCCTCAAACCCACCGAGAAAACCGTCGGCGTGCTGCCGGCCTACAAAGCCTTGTCCGAAAGCGGCGGCATGAGCGCCCATGTCGCCGCCCTGCTGGTGGCCAACCCGAAAAGCGTGCCGGCCGACCTCGACGTGCTGGACAAGGTGCGCCAGCAGTTCCAGGGCATTCCCAACCTGACGCTGCCGGGCATCAAGATCTTCGCCGACGGCGTGATCGAATACCCGGCGCAGAGTGCGGCGATGATCGATCCCTACAGCAATTCGCACAAACAGGGCGAGTTGCTGATCGATCCGCAACACTTCGGCGAACTGGTCAGCGCCATCGACCAGCGCGGCTGGCTGGTACACATTCATGCCATCGGTGACCGCGCGGTACGCGAATCGCTGAACGGTATCGCCCAGGCGCGCAAGGATCGGCAAAGCGGTGTGACTCACTCGATCACCCACTTGCAGATGGTCAACCCGAAAGAGTTCGCCCGCTTCAAGCCGCTGAACGTGATTGCTTCGATGCAACTGCTGTGGGCCAGTGCCGACGACTACACCACGGACATGATCAAGCCCTACGTCAGCGCCCTCGCCTTTCGCTATCAATACCCGGCGCATTCGCTGTTGAAACAGGGCGCGACCATTGCCGGCGCCAGCGACTGGCCAGTGTCATCGCCCAACCCGTTCAACGCCATGGCCCAGGCCATCACGCGCGTCGGGCCGCTGGGGGTGCTCAACGCCGACGAGCGTCTGGATCGCGAAACCATGTTCTACGCCTACACCGCCAACGCCGCGCGCACCATTGGCCTGGATCAGCAGATCGGCTCGCTGAGCCCCGGCAAGCAGGCTGACTTCATCGTCCTCGACCGCGACGTGTTCAGCGTCGATGACAAGGCATTGCACGACACCCAGGTGTTGCAGACATGGTTCGGCGGCCGTCAGGTTTACGCGCCAAGTCTTTGAAAGCAAAAACAACATAGATCTTCTTTTGGGACCTGCCCGCCGCCGATAGGACAGGCAGCCCAAAACGTGTGGGAGTGGGCCTGCCCGCTCCCGCATTTGCCTCCCCCAGCGCTTTTTCCTGCCCATAACAATCACAACAACGGGACTTCACATGAAAGCCTTGCCTTCGCTCGCCCTCGGTTTCTCCAGTCTGCTGCCCCTGAGCGGCCACGCCGTCCCCCTGAACGACGATTTCGCCGTGCTGGTGGATCTGACCCTGGCCAGCGACTACCGCACTCGCGGCATCTCGCAAACCCAGAACGATCCGGCCGCGCAGGCTGGCCTGACCCTGGCCCACAGCAGCGGCCTGTACCTTGGCGCCTGGACCTCCAACGTCGATTTCGGTGGCGGGCTGAAGACCCGCCAGGAAGTCGATTACTACGCCGGCTGGCTATGGCAGGCCACCGAGGCGCTGAGCCTGGATCTGGGCTACATCAAGTACGCCTACCCCAAGGAGAGTCAGTTCAATCAGGGCGAGGTCTACGCGATTCTCGGCGCCTACGGAGTGAAAGTGGCGGCGTATTACTCCAGCGACGCGCCGGGCGTCGACAGCAAACAGAGTTCGCTTTACAGCTACATCAGCTACGAAACCGAGCTGCCGCTCGATTCCGCGCTGAAGCTGCGTTACGGCAACATAGATTTCAAGGACCCGCACCTGTACTCGGCGTCCGGTCGTGGCGAAGAGGCTTACCGCGAGTGGGAGGTGAAACTGACCCATGACCTGGCGGGTGTGGTGTTGGGTCTGAGTTATGTCGACACCGATCTGTCGCAAACCCAGTGCCTGAGCAACTGGGGATTCAAGGATGTGTGTACGGCGACGGTGATCGCCAGCGTCAGCAAATCCTTCTGACCGGCAAGCACTGTTGTGTTTTTGTGGGAGCGGGCTCGCCCGCGAATGCGGTGGATCAGTGAAATGGATACCGGCGGGTCTGCCGCCTTCGCGAGCAAGCCCGCTCCCACAAGAAAACCGTTTGTTACAGGATGTTTACAAAATTTTTACCAATGTTCTTCTACAGTTACACGCGCAACCGCGTGTGTTTTCTAATTTGAGTAGAGGAATGTTCGAATGGCTTTGGGCAAAGGATCGCGCTTACCGTCCATCACTCCAACCCGGCTGGTGCTGCTGTTTTCCCTGGCACTGGTGGCGCTGTACAACCTGGCGACCTGGAAGGCGCTGGGCACGCTGATTACCCTGCAAGGTGCGCACAAACTGGCGTTTTTTGCCTCCTTCGGGCTGTTCCTGTGGGCCGCCATCACCCTGCTGCTGACCCTGGTGTCGTTTCGCTGGACGCTGAAACCGGCCCTGACCCTGGTCGCCCTGCTCTCGGCCTGCGCCGCGTATTTCATGAACGAATACGGCATCACCATCGACACGGTGATGATTCAGAACGTGTTCGAAACCAATCCGGGCGAAGCCGCCGCCCTGTTCAGCGGCAAACTGCTGGCCTATGTGCTGTTGCTCGGCGTGCTGCCGGTGGTGTTGATCTGGCGCTGGCCGGTGAGCTACCGACCGTTCTTTCGCGGGCTGCTGAACAAGATTTTGGTGGTCGCCGCCTGCGTGCTGGTGATCGGTGCTTCGGTGGGCGCGTTCTATTCGACCTACGCGCCGATCTTCCGTCAGGAAGACAAACTCACCCACTTCATCAATCCGACCAACTACATCTACGCGATCAGCAAGTACACCAAGCAACGCCTGGGGATCAAAAAGCATTTCGTGGTGCAGGCCATCGGCGAAGACGCGGTGATGAGCGCCAAGGCAGCCAGTCGCGAGAAGAAATCGCTGATGGTGTTCGTGGTCGGCGAAACCGCCCGCGCCGACCATTTCTCGCTCAACGGCTATGAACGCGAAACCAACCCCGAACTGAGCAAACTGGACATCCTCAACTTCACCCAGGTGCATGCCTGCGGCACTTCCACAGCGGTGTCGGTGCCGTGCATGTTCTCGATGTTCCCCCGCGAGGACTACAGCGACAAGAAAGGCAAAACCTACGAAGGCCTGCTCGACATCCTGCAACGGGCCGGGGTGCAAGTGCTGTGGCTGGACAACAACAGCGACTGCAAGGGCACCTGCCTGCGCGTGCCGAACCGTGACATCGCGAAGAACCAGCCGGGGCCGTTCTGCGATGGCAACAACTGCCTCGACGAAGCGCTGCTGGCGGATTTGCAGGGCTACATCGACAGCCTCAAGGGCAACGCGATCATCGTCCTGCACGCCGACGGCAGCCACGGCCCGGAATACTACGAGCGCTACCCGAAAGAACTGGAGCGCTTCCAACCGATCTGCCACACCAATCAGTTGGGCAGTTGCAGCCGTGAAGAACTGGTCAACGTGTACGACAACACCATCCTCTACACCGACCACTTCCTGGCGAAGGTCATCGAACTGCTCAAGCACAATCAGGACAGCCTCGACACCTCGATGCTCTACGTCTCCGACCATGGCGAATCGCTCGGTGAAAACGGCCTCTACCTGCATGCCGCACCGTACGCCCTGGCGCCGGAAGCGCAGACCCATGTGCCGATGGTGATGTGGTTCGGCAACGGCACCCTGGCGCAATCGGGCATTGACCGGGGTTGCCTGGAGGGCAAGCGCGGGCAAGCGGACCTGAGCCATGACAACCTGTTCCATTCGGTGCTGGGGTTGTTCGAGGTGAGGACTTCGCTGTACCAACCTTCGCTGGATATGTTTCACAGTTGTCGGCCGGCGATGACGGCCGGGCAATAGAATCGCTTACTCGCGCGCGTCCCTAACGCCCACTAAAGGTCAGGAATCGAGCTGTGCCAGATAAGCCCACGGATAAATGCCGCGCTGATGGCCGTCACTGAACACCAGTTGCAGGCCATAACCCTGGGGGTTGAGTTCGACCACCCGGACGCGCTCATCGACCATCGGCGTCAGGCCGCGCAGGCGAAAGGCGCGGCATTGCGAGCACGGGCACTGGCGGCGCAGTTCGGCGTGATCGAGCAACGATTCGCGGCCGTCCGGCCAGGTCAGGCGCAGGCGCTGTTCGCTCCGGGAATTGCCGATCGCCAGCGGGCTCATTGCAACTGACTCAAGGCAATGCGCACGGCTTTGCGCACTTCCGGGTCGCCATCGTCCTGTGCCGCCTGCAAGGCTGCCATCGCGCCGCGATCATTCAGTTCCCCAAGAGCCAGCGCGGCCTCCTTGCGCAGATTGCTGATGCGATGGCCGAGGGTATCGATCAAGGTTTCGAGGGCGGCGGCATAACGCAGGCGTCCCAGGCTGCGGGTGGCGCGCAGGCGCACTTGCCAGTAATCGTCACCGAGGGCTTCGATCAGCGCCGGGCCGGCGTCTGGCTGACCGACTTTGCCCAGGGTAGTTGCGGCTTCTTCGCGGACCTGCCAGGCGTTGTCCTGCAAGGCGCGGCGCAGGGCCGGCAGCACTTCGGCGCCGGAAGCCAGGCCAAGGGCGCCAGTGGCGGCGCGGCGGACTTCGGTGTCCGGGTCATCGGCGGCCAGTCGCGCCAGCGCTGGCAAGGCGTCGAGCTGCTTGAGCCAGCCGAGCACACCCACCGCTTCGCGGCGCACATTGGCATCGGCATCGTTCAGCGCCGTGACGGCGGCCGGCGCGGCCTCGGGGAAGCGCAGCTCACGCAAGGCGCGGAACGCAGCGATTCGCACGCCGACCTCGGCATGCCCGGTCCACGGCAGAATCACCCGACCGGCCGCCTCCGTCTTCAGCAGGCTCAGACTCTGCGCAGCGGCCGCCTGCACCGCGGGCGACGGATCGGTCAGCGCCTGACACAGCGCCTCGACCACCGGCCCGTCCTCCCAGGCCTCCAGCAAACGCGCGGCTTCGGCGCGAACTTCCTCGGCAGGGTCCTGCACCAGTCGTTCGACCAGCCAGAGCAAGCCGTCCGGCTCTTCGAGGTCGGCCAAATCGATCAGTGCAATCCGTCGCACCCCGGCATCGTCAGCAGTCAGACGCGGTTGCAGGGCAAGGATGTCGTGGTTATCGGTCACAGCAAAAAATGAGGTCATAGGGCAAATCGCGGCAAAGGGTTTTCAGGAGGCAGGCCGAGCGGGTTGAGGCGCGGCAGCGGCCGGTCGTTGTCATGGCGCAGCAGTTCGAGGCAATGGCGTTTGAGCCGTGAGAACTCGCCGCTGGTGACCAGTTCGGTGGTGCGGGGGCGCGGGAAATCCAGGCGCAGGTCTTCGATGATCCGCCCTGGTCGCGCGCTCATCACCAGCAGGCGGTCGGCAAGAAACAGCGCTTCGTCGATGTCATGGGTGACGAACACCACGGTGGTGCGGATTCGCATCCAGATGTCCAGCAGCAGTTCCTGCATGTTCAACCGGGTCAGGGCATCCAGCGCGCCGAAAGGTTCGTCCATCAGCAGCAGGCGTGGCCGGTTGACCAGCACTCGGGCGATTTCCACCCGTTGTTGCATGCCGCCGGAAAGCTGATCCGGCCAGCGTTCGCCGAAGCCGTCGAGGCCGACCAGTGTGAGGATTTCATCGGCAGCACGATGACGCTCAGCCTTGCCGATGCCGCGCATTTTCAGACCAAACGCCACGTTGTCGCGCACCGTGCGCCACGGGAACAGCGTGTGATGCTGGAACACCATGCCGCGCTGCGGTGACGGCCCGGGCACGTCGGCGCCGTCGACTTTCAGCGTGCCGGCATGGGCTTGCAGGTGCCCGGCCAGCGCACCGAGCAAGGTCGACTTGCCGCAACCGGACGGCCCGAGAATACACACGAACTGGCCAGGTTCGATCTGGCAGTCCAGGCCTTGCACCGCTTCAAAGGCTTGTTTGCCTTGGCCGA
Source organism: Pseudomonas botevensis (assembly GCF_019145475.1). Classification (GTDB taxonomy): domain Bacteria; phylum Pseudomonadota; class Gammaproteobacteria; order Pseudomonadales; family Pseudomonadaceae; genus Aquipseudomonas; species Aquipseudomonas botevensis. The sequence continues at coordinate 82,563 of NZ_JAHTKI010000002.1, read as the reverse complement.
GGACAATCGACAGCTGGCGGATGTCGATCCGCCCTTCGGGGGTTTGCATCACGCTCATCAGGCTTTTCCTCGTGGTCGATGCCAAGGCGTGAACAACCCGCCCAGGCGTTTGATCAACAGACTGCTGCCCATGCCCAACACGCCGATCAGCAACATGCCGACCACAATGTCGGGGTAGTTCTGGATGGTGTAGGACTCCCAGGTGTAATAACCGATGCCGAACTGGCCGGAGATCATTTCGGCGGTCACCAGACAGAACCAGGAGGTGCCCATGCCGATGGCCAGGCCGGTGATGATGCTCGGCGCGGCGCCCGGCAGGATCACCTCCAGCAAAATCGCCCGGCGCCCTGCCCCAAGGCTTTTGGCCGAGGCGATCAGGCGTGGATCGACACCTTCGACGCCGTGTACCGTATTGAGCAGGATCGGGAACAGCGCGCCGGTGAAGGTGATGAACACCATCGACAGCTCCGACGACGGGAACATCAGGATCGCCAGCGGAATCCACGCCACGGCGGGGATCGGGCGCAACACTTCGAGCGGTGGCAGCAGCAGGTCTTCGGCCCATTTCGAACGGCCGATGGCCAGGCCCAGAGCAATGCCGAGCAGCAGCGCAGCGAGGTAGCCAGCGAAGACCCGGGCGAGGCTGCTGCTCAGGTGTTGGGCGAGTTTGCCGGAGTCGCCGAGACCGAGGGCGGCTTCGATCACGGCCCAAGGTGTTGGCACGTTGGCGAATGTGACCAGGCCAAGATTCCAGTGCTGGCTGGCGGCGAGTTGCCAGAACAGCAGGCAGAGCAGCAGCGAGGCGGCTCTGGAGATCCAGCGGGTTTTGGGTGTTTTCATTAATGGGTTTCCAGTTTTGAGGCTGTGGTGTGGCGCAGATCCAACCCCCTCACCCCAGCCCTCTCCCCCAAGAGGGGCGAGGGGGAAAGGGAGCCGATCTTCATGCCCTTCAAAATCCAGGCTCGACTCGAAATTTCAGACCGACGCATTAAGCCCAAACACCAAAATCAGTCCCCTCTTCCTCCGGGCGGTCCGACGTTTCGGGAGGGCTAGTGTTTTTAGCGGCTGGCAACGGCCTGGGTCGTGGCATCGGCAAAGTCGAACACCTTGCCGCCCTGCGCCGAAGCAAATTGCTGGGCCTGGCCTTTGAGCAGAAACGCGCTCAAGCGTCCCTTGGCATCGCTGGCAAACCACGCCTGCTCCGCCAGCAACTTGATCCCGCTGTCACTGGCCTGGGCATACACCGCACGGATGTTCTTGCCTTCCTGCTTCAACCCGGCCAACGCGGTGAAGGCACTTTCGGCAGACGCGTACTGACGCACCTTGTCCTCACCCCGCACCCAGATCTCCGCGACATGGCTGAAATCCGTAATCGTTTTGCCGGTGGCTGCATCCACCGACTTCAACGGCGTCTGCGCGTAATTGGCCAGTTGCGCCGTGTAGTCCAGATTCGACGCCTTGAACGCCGCGCGGATGTACTGGTCGTCGATGAAGGTATTCAGATCGAGTCCCCGGTCAGCCTTTTTCAGCAGCTTGAGGGTGTCGATAGCGGTGCCGACCGCCTGGCGGTATTCCGGTTTCCAGCTCAGGTCGCGGGTCTGCACGCCGAGCGGGCCGTGGAACAGGTAGTTGACCTCGGCATCGACGCCGGTGACCTTGGCGATCAGTTCGCTGTACTTCTCCGGTTCAGCGGCCAGCAACTGATTGGCCTCGATGCTCGCACGCAGATAGGCGACGACGATTTCCGGGTATTTCTTCGCATAGGCCTGATCCACCAGCGCGCCGTGGAACGTCGGGGCGTTGGCCTGGGCGCCGTCGTAGATCTTGCGGGCGAAGCCACGGCTGGGAAACAGCTCGGCGAACGGCACGAAATCGGCGTGGGCGTCGATCTTGCCGGCCTGCAACGCGGAGCCGGCGACTTCCGGCGGCTGGGCGATGATGTTCACGTCCTTGAGCGGGTCCCAGCCCTGCTCCGCCACGGCCCGCAGCAACATGCCGTGAGCGGTGGAGGCGAACGGGACGGAGATGGTCTTGCCCTTGAGTTCGCTCAGCGACTGCACGCCCGAGGCGCTCGGCACCACGATGCCGTTGCCGCTGCCCTTGATGCTGCCCGACAGCACGCTGATGAACAGGCTGTGCTTGCCGGCGGTTTCGAAGGCCACGCCGTTGAACGTACCGGGGAAATCGGCCATGGCGCCGAAGTCGAGTTTGCCGGCGACCATCTCATTGGTCAGCGGCGCGCCGCTGGTGAAGTTCTTCCACTGCACATCATATTTAGCGTCCTTGTAGGCGCCGTCGTGGGGCAGGTATTTGTCGAGCAGGCCCAGCTCGCGAATCAACAGACCGCCAGCGGCGCAGTTGATCGTGGTGTCCTGGGTGCCGATGGCAATGCGGATGGTTTGCGCCGAAGCGGACAAGGTGAATGAAGCCAGTACCAGACCGGCGATTGCTGCACGCAACATGAGTGTTTCCCCTCGAATCATTTATAGGATGTTCGTCTCCGCCGTGATCAGGGCACGGTGGGAAACGAGGGGTGTTCGATTTCAGGCGTCCGGGGGTGGCCGGATGGCGGTCTTGCGGTGTCTGGGCGGGCCTCTTCGCGGGCAAGTCGCTCCGACAGAAGGGTGTCTCAGCGCAACAAATACGGAATCTCGACTTTCACCGCCCCGGTCGGGCAGTCCTTTTCGCAGGGCATGCAGTACCAGCATTCGTCGAACGCCATGTAGGCCTTCTGGGTCGCCGGGTTGATCGCCAGCAAGTCCATCGGGCAGACATCGACGCAGACGGTGCAGCCCTTTTCGGCGATGCATTTGTCCTCGTCCACGGTGACGGGGGCATTGGAGCGGAAGAAGATTTCCTGGGCTTGATAGGCCATGGTTCGGGTTCTCTCTTATCGGTGTATCAAGCGGCGAAGGCGCCAACCCGCAAGCGGTCGTAGGCCTGCATTTCCTCGGCGTCGAGCGGGATGATGTAAGGCTCGACGGCTTTCTTGAAACTGGTCATGCGGCCGTCATCGCCCTTCTTCAGATGGCAATGGCAGAACCACTCGCGGTCGTCGCGTTGCGGGTGGTCGACCCGATAGTGATACAGGCCCCAGCGACTTTCGGCACGGAACAGCGAGGCCCGTGCGGCCATTTCAGCGCAGTCGCGGATCACGCTGACTTCCATGGCGCGCATCAATTCGTGGGCGTTGTTGGCCTTCATTTCATCCAGATCGCGCTCGATGTCGCTGAAGCGTTGCAGACCGATCTGCATCTTCTTCGTCACTTTCGGCGGTTGCAGGTAGTCGTTGACGAAACGCCGCAGCTTGTACTCGACCTGGGCCGGCGGCAGACCGTGTTCGCGGTCCAGCGGTGCGTAGACCCGCGCCTGTTCCCTGGCAATCTGCCCGGCATCCAGCGCGGAAAACTCGCGCCCGGCGACGTAGTCCGCCGCGTTATGCCCGGCAAACCAGCCGTAGGTGAACGCCCCAAGCATGTAATTGTGCGGCACCGCCGCCATGTCGCCGGCCGAGTACAAGCCTTTGACCGACGTCTCGGCACGCTCGTTGACCCACACCCCGGACGCCGAATGGCCGCTGCAAAAACCGATCTCGGAGATGTGCATCTCGACCATCTGCGTGCGGTAGTCGGTGCCGCGATTGGCGTGGAACTGACCGCGACTCGGGCGCTCGTTGCTGTGAAGGATTTCCTCGATGTTCTGGATGGTTTCCTCGGCCAGGTGATCGAGCTTGAGAAACACCGGGCCGTTGCCGCTTTCCAGCTCCTGGTGGAACTCCCACATCATCTGCCCGCTCCAGTAATCGCACTCGATGAAGCGTTCACCCTTGTTGTTGGCGGTGTAGCCGCCCAGCGGGCCGGTGACGTAGGCGCAGGCCGGGCCGTTGTAGTCCTTGATCAGCGGGTTGATCTGGAAGCACTCAAGATTCGCCAGTTCGGCCCCGGCGTGATACGCCATGGCGTAACCGTCACCGGCGTTGGTCGGGTTTTCGTAGGTGCCCATCAGGTAGCCCGAGGATGGCAAGCCGAGGCGTCCGGCGGCACCGCACGCGAGGATCACCGCTTTGGCCTTGATCACATGGAAGTCAGCGGTGCGGCAATCGAAGCCCATCACGCCGTTGACCGCGCCCTCCTCGTCAGTCAGCAAACGAGTGCAGACCAGGCGGTTGGTGATGCTCACCCGCGCGCGCTTCAACTGGCGGTAGAGGACTTTCTTGATGTCGTGCCCTTCCGGCATCGGCAGCACATAGGCACCCATGTGGTGGACTTTTTTCACCGCGTAATCGCCGGTTTCGTCTTTCTCGAACTTCACGCCCCAGCGGTCGAGTTGCTCGATGGTTTCGAAACTGTGCGTCGCATAGGCGTATACCGCCGCCTGATTGACGATGCCGTCGTTGGCAATGGTGATTTCCTTGGTGTACTGCTCCGGCGTCGAGTGGCCGGGGATGATCGCGTTGTTCAGGCCATCCATGCCCATGCTGATCGCGCCGCTGCGTTTGACGTTGGCCTTGTCGACCAGCAGCACCCGCAGGTCGCGATTGTTTTCCTTGGCCTTGATCGCCGCCATCGGCCCGGCCGTACCGCCACCGATCACGACGATGTCGTATTCCTGTTCAAGAACGTTGCGACTCATGCCTGCTCCCCTTTTTGCCGGTCGATCCGCAGGCGGTACTGGAACGCATCGCCACGGTAATAAAGGTGTTCGAAGTCCAGAGGCTGGCCGCTGGCATCGTGGGTCAGACGCTCGATGCGCATGATCGGCGAGCCGGCCTCGACGCTCAGTGCCTGGGTCAGGTCGCTGTCGGCGAGCACCGCGTCAATCGCCAGATCAGCGTGGCCGAGGGCGATGCCGCAGTCGTTTTCCAGGATCAGGAAGATGTCGCGGGTCACCAGGTCAGCCTTCTCCAGCCGCTCGCCGATGGCTTTGGGCAGGTAGGTGATTTCCAGGGAGATCGGCTCGCGGTTGATCAGGCGTACGCGTTTGATCTGCGCCACAACCTCGCCTTCCGCCACTTGCAGACGCTCGGCGAAGCGCTTGTCGGCAGGGATGAATTTGAAGCTGCGCAGGCGGTTGATCACCTCGTAGCCGCGCCCGGTCATGGACTCGGCCAGACCTTGCAGGCTGCTGACGTTCTGGAAGGTCTTGGGCTTGGCGACGAAGGTGCCTTTGCCGTGGATCTTGAAGATCAGCCCTTCCTTTTGCAGATCGCCCAGGGCCTGGCGCACGGTGATGCGACTGACCTTGAACAACGCGCCAAGCTCGCTTTCGGACGGCATCTGGCTGTCTTGCGGGTATTCCCCATCGAGAATGCGGGCGCGCAGGACATCGCGCAGTTGGGTGTGCAGCGGGACGCTGCTGAGGGAGAGAACGTTATCGGTCATCACGGGATCACTTGTTATAACGAGTTATGACGTGATCTTAGAGACGTTATGACAAGCTTGAGAAATATTGTTTGGGCATAACCTTAGATGCGCCGCTCCACCGCGATCGCTGGCAAGCCAGCTCCCACAGGGGAATACGGTCAGGAGCGCTTGAGGATCTGGTCCATGAGCCAGTCGGTCTTCAAGGCCTCGGCGGCGGTGGCCGGGTGTTGCGCGGTGCCGCGAATGTGCGCGTTCATGCCCAGGACGTGGTGCCACTGGATATGTTCGTGGTGGGGAATGTCCAGACTGAGGTGCTCCTCGGCATGCAGTTGCACGGGATGCTCGTCGAACACCGAAAACCCGATCCGTCCCTGGCTGCCGATGATCTCGACCCGATCCTCGCGCCGATCCGCCACGAAGTTCCAGCAGCCCATGCCCAGCGCCCCGCAAGCGAAACGCCAACTGGCACTGACCGCATCCTCGGCCGCGTACAGTCCGGCCTGGCGCGCGGTGAGCCCCGCGACTTCGACGATATCGCCCAGCAGGTACTGAAACAGGTCCAGGCCATGGCTGGCCAGGTCAGCGAAATAACCGCCACCCGCCACGGCCGGGTCAGTGCGCCAGTTGGCGCTGCCGTCCAGATCCATGGGCGACGGCGCCTTGGTCAGCGTCCAGCTCAGGTGCCGCACTTCGCCGATGCGCCCCTCCTCCAGCCACTGCCGCACCTGCTGGAAGCGCGGTAACGAGCGGCGATAGTAGGAGACGAACAAATGCAGCCCGGCTTCGGCAAACACCCGCTGCATGTCGCGGCTCTGCCCGGCGTTGAGGGCCATGGGCTTTTCCACGCAGCAATGCTTGCCGGCGGCGGCGACTTTCAGGCTGTAGGCGTGATGAGTGTCAGGGGGCGTGGCGATGTACACCGCGTCCACCTGCGGGTCGTTGATCAACGCCTCGACATCGGTATAGACCCGAGCGACGCCATGGCGCGCGGCGTAATCGCTGACAGCATCGAGACGGCGGCCCATGACCGCCACCAGCGCAGAACCCGGCGCCTTGTAGAAGGCCGGCCCGCTCTTGCGTTCTGTGACACTGCCACAACCGATCATGCCCCAGCGCACCACGTTCACGTCCATGTCCTGCTCCTTATCCTGTACCCGTCAGCCGATGCGCAGCGCGCGCAAATCCAGATGACCATCCTTCAGCGGCGGGCACCAGTAGTAGCCGCCGGTGATCGGCCGGCTGATGCGGTACAGACCGTCGGTGATGCCATCTTCCAGGCCGCTCATGCGGCGCAATTGCGCTTCGAAAGCGTCGAGGGAGAAGCCGAACGCGAGGAACATCAGCCCGGCGCGGTCACCTTCGATCCATGGCATCGAACGGCGGACAACGAATGCCTCGGGAGCGAAGCTTTCCTGAGCGGTGCGTTTGACGTGGGCGGAGACCGGCGCGTCGTCGATTTCTTCGTTGTCGCTCAGGCGGCGGCCCATGATGTTGTCCTTGTCTTCGGCGGACAACGCGTGGAACCCCTTGAGGTCATGCTGCCACTGCTGGATCGCGGCGAAGCTGCCACCCACCAGACCTTCGGCGCCCTCGCCGAGCAACGCAGCGGCAATCGCAGCTTCGTCGTGAGGGTTTTCGGTGCCGTCTTCGTAACCGGTCAGGTCGTGGCCGTTCATGTGGCGGAAGGTTTCGTTCATCTGTACCAGACGCAAGGCCGGGGCCAGCGCGGCCTCCACGGCGGTGCTGCGATTGAGCAGCTCGCCACGGTCAACGCCGTGCAGCCAGACCCACAGGGCGTGCTGGGTCGACGGGTTTTCCACGCCGACACCGGTCAGCGCCGGGAAGCTGCGCAAGCCGTCGACCTGGACGTTCAAGGCCTTGACCAGCGACTCACCGAAACCGACCACCGCCGACTTGCCATCCACCAGATTCAGCAGGTTGTCGAACGCCTGCGGCAGCGCTTCAACCGATTCGAGAGCGAAAAACAGGTGACGTGCTTGCGGGGGAACGGGGGTGGCGAGGATGCCCGGCTGGTAGTAACTCATGTGAACTCCTTGAGAAAGTGGCGCGGAGTTTACCTGTAGGCGGATGGTTTGTGGGGGATTCGATGCGCCAGAGAATCAGGCCGCAGGCTCCTGCCGCCACGCACTCGGGCTCATCCCCGTCCAGCGCTTGAACGCCCGGCGAAAGCTGCGCACATCGCTGTACCCGACCTCCTCCGTGATCCGCTCGATCGGCATTTCCGGGTTCGCCAACAAACTCATCGTCCGCGCCTGCCGCACTTGCTCCAGCAGCGCCTCGAACGTCAGCGCATGCTCGGTCAACCGGCGGCGCAACGTGCGGCTGCTCATGTTCAGGTCGCCGGCAATCTTCTCGATATGACTGCCCTGGCTCAGGTCCCGGGCAATCGCCCGCTCTACCGCCTGAATCAGATCCAGTTTCTGATGCACCTGCGCCGCTTCCAGCTCCAGCAACTTCACCGCCTGACGCAACGCCAGGGAATGATGGTTCGGCAGGTTCACATCCAGCCAGCGCACATCGATCAACATGCGATTGTGCAGGCACCCGAAACGCACCTGCGGCCCAAGCAGCCGGTGGTATTCGTCGACGTAATCCGGCGCCGCATGTACGAATTCCACGGCAATCGCTTTGAAGTCATTGCCCACCAGCGCCCGGCCGTATACCAGCAAACTGGCGAAAAACTCTTCCACCGCAAACATCTGAATCTCGGCAAACGGCAGCCGGCACTCGGCGTCGAGGTACACCTGCTCGCCCACCACCTCAACGCTGGACACTACGATCCCGCCCGACGTGTGCTGATGACGAATCCCCAGGGCAAACGCGTCGCGCAGGTTCTTGCACAGCGACAGCACATGCCCCAGCAACCCAAGCGTGCCCAGCACATTCTGCGCGCCGACCCACAGCCCCAGCCCCTGATTGGGCAGGACCTTGAGCGCGCGCTGGATCATGGCGACGGCCTGGCGATAAGAAATGCGTTGCGCCGGGTCCTGCAAGTCTTCGCAGGTAAAACCCAGGCCACGGCACAGGCTCTCGGGGTCGATGCCCTTGTTGGCGGCGACTTCGGCCAGGGTCTGCAAGAGGAACGGCGACACCAGCGCCAGTTCGTAGGTGGGGTCGACGACTTTCATATTCATGGAGGTGGACATCCCGGATCACGCTGAATTGTTATTTTTGTAACCGGTTATGTCGAAAGAAGTTAGCACAGGGTTGACGGGCTGTCCGCAGAAGTCCCCCTACGTGTCCGCCAATACCCTGCCCTGGCGTACGACAACGGCTTATTTCTATGGTGCCGGGCGCCATGTGCGCCGGCGGTACGCCCAATCACAATAATAATGAGGACGGACATGACCCAGAACCGCGCGACATTCCCTGCGCATCTCGCCCTGATGCTGACCGCCAGTGCCGTAACCTTGCCGGCCCTGGCGACCGAAGCCGGCGTCGACAATATCGGCACCGGCACCGACGGATTCTTTGTCCTGCCCCTGGACGTCGACAACCTCCCGGAAAACATGGTCGCGTTCAACCTCTACTACAACCACTACAAGGCGACCAAATTCAACATCAGCTCGCTGGGCGGCAAGGTGCCGAATGTCGAGATCGAGTCCACGGCCGTCATCCCTCGCCTCGACTACCTGAGCCCGGTACGGATTCTCGGCGGACGTCTGGCCGGCTACATCGCCCAGCCGTGGCTGAAACAGGAAGTCTCGGTATTCGGCCTCAGCGACACCCGCGAAGGCATGGGCGATACCACATTCGCGCCGATCATCCTGTGGGACATGGGCAAGAACCTGACCCTCGGCGCGGCGGTGGAAGTCACCGTGCCCACCGGCGAATACAGCGTCGATCGCCTGGCCAACACCAGCAACAATTTCTACACCTACAAACCCCTGTTCTCCTTCACCTGGCTGCCAACCGAGCGCACCGAGGTGTCGATGAAGACCACCTACAGCTTCAACGAGAAAAACAAGGACACCGACTACAAGTCGGGGCAGATCTTCCATTTCGATTATTCGGCCAGTTACCGGGTCACCGATGACCTGCGGCTCGGCGTCAACGGTTACTTCCTCAAGCAGACCACCGACGACAAACAGTTCGGCCATACCGTGCAGTTTGCCGGCGAAGACGTGAACGACGGCGTGCGCGGCAAAGTGTTCGCCATCGGCCCGGCGCTGTACTTCACCTTCCTCAAGTACGCCAGCGCGGAGATTCGCTGGGCCAAGGAGTTCGATGTGGAGAACCGGCCGGAGGGTGAAATGCTCTGGGCCAAGATCAGTATTCCGTATGCGTTCTAAGGCAGCCCTCTCCTGGTGATCTCGTGGGAGTGGGCTTGCCCACGAAGGCGTCCTGTCAGTCGGTCTTTATGTAGCTGACCCATCGCCTTCGCGGGCAAGCCCGCTCCCACAGGGGATGTGGGGGGATGGCACACCCACCCTGAAACTTTTCCTCGATCCCCGGCCCGATCACCTAACCTCAATGTTTGTGTGATCAACCGGAATCGAGCCCGCTCATGCGCAATGCCTTGAAGTCGTTGATTTTCATCGCCGTGACCCTGCTCGGCCCAAGTGTCGTGGCCGCCTTCGCCGCCGATCCGCCCGACACCGCCAATGCCGGCATTGCCGCCCCGCTGCCCGGTGTCTCGGCGACTGATCTGCAAGCGCTGCAACAACGCCTGGACGAACTCAAGCAGCAGATTTCCTCCACCAACAATTACGCCCAGCTCGAAGGCCCGCAAGACCGGGTGCAGTCGTTCATCCTTGACGTCGATCGGCTGTCGGCATCGCTGCTGCCGCAACAGGCCCAACTGAGCGTGCAACTCAGCGTCCTCGGCGCCGCGCCGGCGGATGCGATTGCCCCCGAACAGGCCGACATCGCCGCCCAACGCGCCTCGTTGACCGAACAGAAAAACAAAGTCGACACCACCCTGAAAAACCTCGCCGCGCTCAAGCAAAGCGCCACCGACCTGATCACCCACATCGCCGGCATCCGCCGCAACCTGCTCGAAAGCGAGCTGACCCTGCGCACCTACAGCATTCTCAACCCGTCGTTCTGGACGCCGTTGTTCGACCCATCGCCGGATGACCGACAGCGCTGGCAAGCGTTCGGCGAGCAGATCCGGCAAACCGGCGCCCAGGCCTGGGAACCCGGCCAGCGCTTCTTCACGACGTTATTGGTGCTGTTGGCCGCCTTGATCTGGACCGTCGGCCGTCGCCTCGCCGACCGCTGGCTCGCGCAATTCTGCATCCACCGCATGCCCGAAGGACGCCTGCGCCGCAGCTCACTGGCCTTCGCCTCGGCCCTGGCCACGCTCGCCACCACCGCCATCGCGCTGGAGCTGCTCTACTACGCCTGCACACGCCATGTGCCGCTTTCGCCGATGCTGGCGACCTTCTCCGACGAATTCGAAAAAGCCGTCTATGCCTGCGTGATGATCACCAGCCTGGGCCGCGCGTTGCTGTCCACCGAACACCCGTCATGGCGCCTGCCATCGATCGAAGACCAAGTCGCCCTCGCCCTCAAACCGTTCCCGCGCCTGCTCGCCGGCACCCTGCTGGTGCTGGTGACGCTGATCCAGATCAGCAACGCCTCCGGCATGAGCAGCCAGATTGTGATGGCCGGCCGTGGCATAACAGCGGTGCTGGTCATGGCAATCGTTGTGACGCTGCTGGTCCGCACCGCCCGCGTGCGCAAGGCGCTGGTCGCTGCCGGCGACACCTCGGCGGCGGGCAATACCCTGGCCGGGGTGATCTACACCGTTGCCAGCCTGTCGATGGTCATCTCGATCATCGCCCTGCTCACCGGTTACGTGTCTCTCGCCCGCTTCGTCACCTACGAACTGGTCTGGAGCTACATCGTCCTCGCCGGTTTCTACCTGCTGATGCAAGTGCTCAAGGACGGCTGCGCATTCCTCTTCTCGCCGAAACACTCCAGCGGCAAGGCCCTTAAGCAACTGCTGGGCGTCAGCGACCGACGCCTGGAGCAAATGGCGATCCTGACCGCCGGCTTCGGCCGCGCCGGCCTGTTGCTGCTGGGCGTGATCACCCTCTTCGTCGGCGGCATCGGCACCACCCTCGGCCAACTGCTCGCCAACATCGGCACCATCCTCGGCGGCGCCGGCCTGCGCAAACTCAACATCGTCCCCGGCCACCTGATCAACGCCGTACTGGCGCTGATGATCGGCATCTACCTGATCCGCGCCCTGCGCCGCTGGCTCGACAACGAATTCCTGCCCAAGACCGACATGGACCCGGGCATGTGCGCGTCCTTAAGCACCCTGTTCTCCAACATCGGCTACGCCACCGTCATCCTCTTCACCCTCTCCTCCCTCGGCGTGCAGTGGACCAACCTCGCCTGGATCGTCAGCGCCCTCTCCGTCGGCATCGGCTTCGGCCTGCAAGAGATCGTGAAAAACTTCGTCTCCGGCCTCATCCTCCTCACCGAACGCCCGGTCAAAGTCGGCGACCTCATCAGCATCAGCGGCGTCGAAGGCGACATCCGCCGCATCAACGTCCGCGCCACCGAAATCCAGCTCAGCGACCGCTCCATCGTCATCGTCCCCAACTCCCAACTCATCTCGCAAAACCTGCGCAACGTCACCCTCGGCGGCAGCGCCCAAGGCGTGGCGACGCTGGAATTGATGTTCCCGCTGGATATCGATCCGGAACAGGTCAAGAGCTTGCTGCTGGATACCTATACCGAGCACGAAACCATCCTGGAGAAACCGGCACCGTTTGTGAGGTTCAGCAAACTGACACCGGACGGGATTACGTTGACGGTGACGGGGTATGTGGGCAGCCCGAGGATTGTGGGGGTGACGAAGAGTGATTTGTTGTTTGAGATTTTGAAGCGGTTGGGGGCGGCGGGGATTGAGTTGGCTAAGCCGGTGACTTAAAGGGAGGTTGTGGGAATGAGGGTCTGCTATCGGACAAAAGCGGACGTCTGTGAGGAGGCTATTTTCCGGTAAGTTTTGGCTATCCTACCCTGCCGTGGAGTAAAGAATGTTAATGTTCTAGTCATCGTTACTTGAGCATATGTCCGCGCATAAAATTTGTTCTCATGGACTTTTAAAATGGATACGATTTTTACCCTAAATGCAAGAGGAAACGTTTTCCTCGAAGTAACTAGCGATGCTTTTGAAGTTTCTCAATCGAGAATGATGACCGAAATTCAATCTATGTTTCAAAATACCGTTCGCGATCTTAAGAAGAGCGGCGTGGACTATGCAAAACTAAAAACAGCGCTAGTTCCATCTTTGGAGAATAACGAAATTGGACTTATTTTCGATTCAACGGCAATAGAATCTAGCAGTTATGGTCGCGAGGCAATGCAGGCGATTTTACCTTTTTTGGATCCTAGAAGCACACAGAGTATTCTCGCTGGAGACCTCGTCGCGAGCAATGAAAAACAAGAACTTGTATTCAATCTACTCTCTGAGAACTTAATCCTTACAAAATCGTTCGAATATAAACACAGCAACCTTCTTTTTTGCGTTTATATAACGAATGTAACCGATACGTCTTTGGAAAGAATCCATGAAGGGTTAAAATCATTTTCAGCGTATCTGGGATTCATTCCGACCACTTACGCTTCCTCTGTAAAGGCCTACCTTTCTACTATTTTAGTAAATGTATGCATAAAACGAGAGAACCTGATCATTCTCCCTCATGAGGATGATCGGTCGAATGATGAAAATATCAATATCACATTCTATCCATTTGAGGATCTTGGATATCAAATACGGAGCATTCAATCGCACGACTTCAACCACTTCCTTAGCTATAAAATCGAACGGCCGACTTGGCCAGGATTCGAGACGGATACGCACTTCTCACTGAATGCAATTTCAGATGTGGTATCTCCGTTAGCAGACATGGATATTCAAATAGAAGACGCAAAATATGAATATTTAATAAATGTAGGGAAACTGATAAAAGGCGATCTTGTTGAGCTTGACAAAGTGCAACTGACGAATCTAATACGGTCAAAAATTGAAGCAAGCTATATATATAATCTTCGCTACTTGAAAGATCTCGATGTGAAAATATTCAACGTAGTAATTGAGGTTCCACGATCCGCGTCAGGCCGCATCGCCCGCATGAATGTTGCTCTAGAGTATAAGCCTGATGATCATCTTCTCAGGATGATCACACTCTACTAGTCGGTTTCTGGCCCAGATTGCCCATGGTGACGCTAGCCACACCGAAACAGGTTGGCGCTGGCGTCTACGGGCTCCTAGGAGCTTCTTCGCAATCTCGCCAGTTTCCTCAATCGATTTTTCTTCGACTTCTCGGAACTCAGTTCCAACGCTCTTAAAGTGCCCGGAATAAGGACCTGACTGATTGTTTGCCTCGCAGGAATTCCATTGTTCTGCCAACCAGTCAATATTGGCAGTTTTTGGCCGCTCTCTACCTGTCACCACCGGTATCAATCGACCTAAAGCGGACACTAATTATGTAGTCAGGCGCTGCGTGACAGAGTTAGGTTTTCGGTTTGACATAGACGATAGGCTCCTTGCGTTGTTGAACCATTTTGAACTCTTTGAACGACGGGCGCACTCGTTTCAGCGATACCTGATGCGGTACTTTGCCAACCGCACGCTTAGCTGCTTGTAAGGTCCAATCGCAGCGACTACCTAGAATCACTTCTTTTAACACAAGGACCTCATTGTTGAATGGCAGAAAATGCATTCCATTGCGGCCTGGTAGCGCGTTGTCGAAGCGAACGATCAAGCGATGTTCTTTCTCATAGGACCATTCCACAGACTTGGTCGTGAGTAGAGTGTTCAACACTTCGGCAGTCACATTGCCTAAGCAGGGACTTTCCCCAAGAAGTTTACTAAGTCTTTTTGGCTCATAGATGACTTCCCGGAGTCTTTGTTCGATCACCTCAAAGCCTAGGCATACGCCCTTGTGTTTGTCGCCGTAGTGCGCCCACATCACCGGACTCTGCCAAGTCGTGCTCATGCACACCAAGCCGAACGTATCGGTGACACGCCCTTGGACGTACCTAAGAACTTTGCGTGCCGCAGGTTCTCCTATTGATGCACCGAGTAACTCAAAAGGATCATTTAACTCTGCTATGGTCGATAGCTTGAGACGTCGCTCATGCAGAATGACTTTCGCCCACTTCTCTGAAGTTAAGTAGTACAGCTTCAATTTGTCCCTCGCTTTTGCACTTCTTTCTCACGGGGACGGTGCACGCCCCATTTGACCAAGTTCCGCCGAGAAGCTGACCAAGTTTTCCATGTCGGTTGCATTGCGCAAAAGAATAGCCGTGTTGCCAGCGGCGCTGAGGGTGCACTGATTCAAAGGCGCTCCAAGGTCGTGGCTAGATACGAGCATAGCCCAGAGAAAGCCACCGAAGACGAATCGATATGCGATGTGGCCACTGAGGCGCACTTTTCCAGGCTGCATGATGAGGCCGGTGAAAGCCCCAGACTCGTGCTTCAGGCCGAACATGAAACAACCATACCGCTCAGGGGAACCCGGGTCACCGGCTAGGAGAAGGCGGCGCAGGGCCTCTGCGTGTTTTCCGAGCTGGACGTTTTCGAAGAACTGTAATGAGGAAACGCCGGCCCGCCACAGTACGGAAAGCTGGAACAGCTTAAACTGGCGGTAGTCGAGGTCCGAGATGTGGACGATATTGCCCTCTTGCCTGACGGTCAGTGACACGCCCCCCTTGAGTACCAAGCTTGCGTAGCGCTCCCAAACCGACAGCTTTTTTTCACATGCATCGCACAGCAAACGTTCTCGCAACCCCTTTTGCTCGCGCCAATTCGCTTGCTCCGGAATGATGGACAGCACCTGAAGCCGGTGTTTTTCGTCATAGAGTGTCTCGTACAGGAACTCGGGAATGACGTGCGAACGGCGAAGCTCGGCTTCTTTGAGGCACAGGGCGCAGGGCATACGAGGACTAACGTAGCAGTAAACGACGCTGTACGGACATATCGCGCAGCAACCGGTTGACTGGCGGGTTTTGCGACAGTTGGGGGAGTAGAAATTTCATGTCGTTCCTTTTTTACGAGCCTCACGATCAGTTCAATACATTGCGGTCGACTAAGCTCCGACATTAGAAGAAGCATAGCTACTCATTTCCCATCGCTCCTTCCACCAGTTGCTCCTGGCCGGTAGCGGGCGCTTCCAAACGTCTTTCTAGCCCTTTCTTTCAAAACACCTCAGAACGCCTTCTAAGCCGTTGCTGCTGCTGATCAGTGGTCCGTACAATGGGATACAACCAATGGAACAAGGATCAAGGAACGATGGGAAGCCCAATCGAAAAGCCTTTTGAGACTGCGCGTCAGTTGCTTGATTACGTTTCACCTCTTAATGAAGTTTGGAAAAACGGGAAATACGTCTTCAGGGGCCAGCCAAGCGACGAATACAAGCTAACCCCTTCTGTGTGCCGCAATGGCAAAGGTTCATTTGGGTACGACTCTCCTCGAAGAATGCTCGATAAATCAAGCTCAGGACAGATTCGCTTTGAGTTGGACATCCTGAAGAAATTCTTAGATGGCTGTGATAGGTCGGGATTGATTGTGCCCGGATATACAGAGCAGATCAGAGATAGACTGCTATCAGCTCAACACACATTCATGAGCGGGCACTTGCCATGGCCTCAGCAAGAAATGCACCAAATCATGGCAATAGCTCAACATTACGAGGTGCCAACGCGTCTCCTAGACTGGACTGATAGAAGCTTTGTTGCATGTTACTTTGCTGCATCCTCAGCTAGCTTTGAGATTGATTTTATGGGAATGCCTAAAATCGCTGTATGGGCTCTGGAAACCACCTATGCACCTTTTTGGAAAACCTTGAAGATCATTAGACCACCGGGAGGCACAAGTCAAAATCAAGCGGCACAGTCTGGTTTGTTCACTGCTCACCATGCGAAGGATTACAGTGTAGACGACGTATACACACCTGACGCGCTTGAGGACGTTCAAGAAATCTACGATATAAGAGGTGGCTACACACCGCTTTTTAAACTGACGCTACCAGTTAGCGAGGCGCCGGAACTGTTGGATTTGTGTTCTAAAATGGGCGTTGATGGCTCCACTCTATTCCCCGGCTTTCACGGCGCGGCAAAAATGGTTAAAGACTGGGGCAATGTGGAGATTGGAGTAAGGCATTCCCAATCTGCGATAGACGATTACAACGCTGATAGCTATGACAGTGATCCTGACGTCTACTGATCACGGATAACTGAGCAACACCACGAAAGGATGCATCACATGTTGAATTTAATGCTGTCGCTGGACCTAACAAATGCAAATGATAACGGCCACGACTGATCGCTTTTGGCCGACAGCGGTCGCTTGCCGATGTCCGCTTCTGGCCGGAAGCGACCTTTCACGCGAGGACGCAAAAGCATTTCGTACGTTTCTGTCCGTTTCAAATTTCCTTGTAGCCTGTGCCAATCGCAGCGTGAGCCTAGCTGCTCTCAAACAATCCTCATTGATCTAAACACAGCCGTTTAAATCAAACTCTCATCTCCCCGCAAAGGGCTACAACACCTTGCGCCATTCCCTACACCTACGCCAGAATCCGCCGGCTTGTGCGTCTACGCCACGGCTTCCATCATTTCTCCGTCACTGAAAACCAGTGATCGGGTTTGGTAGACCCGTAGCGCTGATGCATTGCGTCGCCTTGTGCGGTTGCGTTGTTGCGACCGGATTTATGGTGGCCATGCTCAGGGCTTCTTCGGAAGCGCCGGTTCCAGTGCTCCGGTCTACCAACCTGTGTATGGTCGCCACCCTCGTTTGGTAGCGAGAGTGGATGACTCCCCTTTTACTAAGTGCTGGAGTTTCATCTATGTTCAAAATCACACCCAACCCACCAGAACCCAATCTGGAAACCGACCCCGCCTCGCCCTACGAATGTCCCGGTTCGAAGAAATTCCACGATGCCGCCGAGCGTGCGCTCGACCATTACCTTTCCCCGGCCGCGCGGATCATGTCGTCCTGCAACGAACCCGAGGCCATGTACATGGCCAATCCCAAGTACAACACCGAATCGCTGCTCGCCAACGCCAGCGAAAACCTCGGCTCAGTCAGCGAAATGCTCAGCAACTTCGCAGCAACACTCGACCATTCGCATCGCAAAACGGCGTTGGGTATCGCGCAGGTGGTGATGGTTGCCGAGTTGGCGGTGAATCAAGCGTTGGACCATGTTGAAGTAGCGTAAACCGTGGTTCCCTAGGGCGGTTTCGGATCGCGTGTATCCGAAGTCCGCCCTCTGCTAGCGGTTTTGTCAGAGGACAGCACGCACGCCACTGACCACCTGCACCAATCCAAACGCTCCGATAGCCAGCGCCGACACGGAGGAAACTGCGTGCATGAATGAAGCCGACATTTTTTGCCGCAGCACGGACGTTGTGCCGCTCAAGCACAGCCACCAGGCCGCAGAACCCAGGAACACGCCGGCGACCATTGTCAGGGTGGCGAGCCACATTGTGTTGCCGGTCTGGTCGTGGCCGCCGCTGAGTGGGTCGAGCGCCGCGAATATGGCGATGAAGGACAATATGGTCATGGGGTTGGAGAGCGTCAGGCCAAACGCGGTCAGAAAATCCCGAGCCGCCGCTGCCGACGCTTCTTCCTTCGATTCCGACAAGGGCTTGCGCATGTCCCGGGCAATGCCCCAGGCGAGCCACACGAGAAACGCGCCGCCCATGATCTTCAGGATCATCGCGAGCGAGGGTGAGGACAGGGCGACTCCCGCTACGCCAATCGCGCCAAGCAGCCCGTAGATCGCATCAGCGCTGGCAGCGCCCATGCCGGTCGCAAATCCTGAACGAAATCCGCGCTTCAGACTGCGCTGAATGCAGAGCAGCCCGATCGGCCCTACCGGTGCAGCAATCGAACAGCCGATGACGACCGCTTTGATGAACAACATATGCCTTCCCCTTACGATGCACGTCGAATTCAGTGGTCATCGTAGGCATTCTTCAATTTGCGAAGAATGCAGTTTTAAAGGAATAATCCCTCCTTTACTTAAAAATTAAAGAATATGGACGAAATCGACTGGAAAATACTCGGCAATCTCCAAAGCAATGGCCGGATGACGTATACGGAGCTTGCACGCCAAGTCCACCTTTCCGTGCCGGCCGTCACGGAGCGCGTCAGGCGTCTCGAAGAGGTGGGGGTCATCGAAGGTTATGCCGCTCGCGTCAATCTGGCTGCGGCGGGTTACCCGGTAGCCGCGTTGATTGCGATGACGGTGCCCCAGCCGGCCAAGGCAAAATTTCTGGATCTGTTGCGCTCGATTCCTGAAATTCTCGAATGCGACCATGTCACCGGGGCCGATTCCTACGTCATGCGACTGGTCGCGACCAGCATGAGCGACCTTGAGCGCTTGATCGAGCGGATCAACCTTTACGGCGAGACGCGAACTTCAATCGTGATGTCCACTCCGTTGTCTTCGCGCGCTCTTGAGCGCCCAGGGCGCCATTGATTCGCAAGCCGTGCCGGATGACGAGCGAAGCTGTCGGGTGTGGTCGGCAGCTATCGCTCCGCCCTTTTACAAACCGCCTTGCTTGTAGGCAAATGACTGCGCCAGAAAATCTTCTATCAGCGCCACAACCTGCTGCTGAATCACCTCACGCGGACGCCCGTTCTCGCCATCCCGGCAAATGATCCCGTCACCCGGCACATCCTCTTCAAGCATCGCCTCCGCGCCCGGTTTGCACCGCGACATGAAGCTGAAATGGCTGGCATCGCTGATTTCGACGTAATGACTGGAAGCCGCCGGCAGGCGTTTGGCGAGGTTGGCGGACTCCAGTTCTGCGGGCAGGTCGCGCGACGGCACGCCGGCCGCGATCACCAGCGCTGGCACCGGGAGCGCGGCGAGGCTCTGATCGGTCAGGCCGCGTGACAGGCCCAGGTCCAGCGAAACGATGGCGGTGACGCGTTTATCGCGCCAGTCACCCGCCAGTGCGGCGTTGGATTGCGCGGTGTTGGTGGGATTGATCTTTCCATACACGCTGCAACTGGACAGTTGCGGATGGGTTTTGCAGTCCTGGGCGAAGCGCTCCGGATCAAAACGCGCGCCGGCGATTTCCAGCGCGGTCCAGCCGCCGCGGGAGTGGCCGACGACGGCAATTCGGTCATTGGCGACGGCGCCGAACTTTTCCGGTTGCGCCATGACTCCATCGATCACTCGGCGCAGATCGTCGGGACGCAGCCACAATTGCGCCGCTGCTTGCGGGCTGAGGTTGTGAGTGGTGGTGCCGGGGTGATTGACCGCTGCGACAATGTAGCCCTTCTGCGCCAGGGCGCTGGCAAGCCAGATCTGGTTGCTCCAGTTGCCCCGGTAGCCGTGAGAAAGCACCACCAAGGGATGCTTGCCGGCCACGGGCGCGGCATTGCGCACAGCGGGTGCGCCGACGAACACCACGTCATCGCCGATCATCTGTTTGGCGGCAGCGGTTGCGCCGGGATACCAGACGACGATTTCCAGTGCGCGGTCGTGTTGCGGGTCCGTCAACGTAGAGGATTGAAAACCGACGGGACGCTCGTCAGCGAGGGCGAAAGTCGTCAAACAGGTCAACAGCAGAGCGCCGAATGCTCGTTTCAAAATGGTTTCTTCCTTGATAGTGGGTGCAGCGGCCAATGAGCCCGGACATTAAAGCCTACATTCAAAAAAATTGGCTACGTGAATGGCGGCCCGAAGCCAGTCACCGCTCAACAAAGTGCAGCAACCCAGCCTTCGATGGGGTCAACCCATCATCTGCAAAACCCTCAAGCCCACCGTTAAATGGCAGAATCCCCGCCAGCTGATCATTTCGGAGACCACCATGCTTCGCGTGTTTGAACGAAGACTCGACCCCTTCCCGCCTGATGAACTGCCACCGCCACCGACCGGCCTGGCGAGGTTTCTGTGGGCCTGCACCCGTGGCGCGCGCGGTTATGTGCTGGCGCTGGCACTGTTGAGTGCCAGCGTTTCGATCTATGAAGCCTGGCTGTTTTCGTTTCTCGGGCAGGTCGTGGATCTGCTGGCGACCTGGAAGGCTGGCGGCGATGTCAGTGGGCAGGAAAGCCGCGTGCTGTGGGGGATCGGCGTGGTGCTGGTGACCAGCATCGGGCTGGTGGCGCTGCGCACGATGGTGCAGCACCAGATTCTGGCGATCAATCTGCCGCTGCGGCTGCGCTGGGACTTCCACCGGCTGATGCTGCGGCAAAGCCTTTCGTTTTTTTCCGATGAGTTTTCCGGTCGGGTCACGACCAAGGTGATGCAGACGGCGCTGGCCGTGCGCGAAGTGCTGTTCACGGTGATCGAAATCGCCCCCGGCATCGGCGTTTATTTCATTGCGATCATCGCCCTGGCCGGCGGCTTCGATCTGAAACTGATGCTGCCGTTCATTGCCTGGGTCGCGTTGTTCGGGTTGGCGATGCTGTATTTCGTGCCGCGCCTGGGCCAGGTCGGCCAGGAACAGGCCCACGCACGGTCGTCGATGACCGGGCGGATTTCCGACGCCTACACCAACATCACCACGGTGAAACTGTTCTCCCACTCCAAGCGTGAAGCGCACTTTGCGCGGGCGGCGATGGAGGATTTCAAGCAGACCGGGTTCCGCCAGATGCGTCTGGTCAGCCAGTTCGAAATCGTCAATCAGGCGCTGGTGGTCGGCCTGATTATGGGTGCGGGTGGCTATGCCTTGTGGCTGTGGCACCAGGGCGAAGTCGGCACCGGCGCGGTGGCGGCGATTACCGCCATGGCGCTGCGTATCAACGGCATGTCGCACTGGATCATGTGGCAGATGACGTCGCTGTTCGAAAACATCGGCACCGTGCAGGACGGCATGGACACCCTGACCCGAGGCCCCAAGGTGCAGGACGCGCCGAACGCCGGCGTGCTGGTGCCGATGGGCGGCGCGGTGACCTTCGACAAGGTGCGCTTCAACTACAACGGTGAACGCCAGGTGCTCGATGGCCTGAGCCTGAACATCCGCCCGGGCGAAAAAATCGGCCTGGTGGGCCGCTCCGGCGCCGGCAAATCCACGCTGATCAATCTGCTGCTGCGCTTCTATGACGTGGACAGCGGCGAGATCCGCATCGACGGGCAGAACATCGCCCATGTCACTCAGGACAGCCTGCGCAGCACCATCGGCATGGTCACGCAGGACACTTCCCTGCTGCACCGCTCGATCCGCGACAACATCGCCTACGGCCGCCCGGACGCGACCGACGAACAGGTACACCGCGCTGCCGCCAACGCCCAGGCCGACGGTTTCATCAGCCAACTGAGCGACCGCCAGGGTCACAGCGGCTACGACACCCTGGTGGGCGAGCGCGGCATCAAGCTCTCCGGTGGCCAGCGCCAACGCATCGCCATCGCCCGGGTGATGCTCAAGAACGCGCCGATCCTGCTGCTCGACGAAGCCACCAGCGCCCTCGACTCGGAAGTCGAAGTGGCCATCCAGGAAAGCCTCGATGAAATGATGCAAGGCAAAACCGTCATCGCCATCGCCCACCGCCTGTCAACCATCGCGGCCATGGATCGGCTGATTGTCATGGATGAGGGGCGGATTATTGAACAGGGAACTCATACTGAGCTGCTCGGGAAAAACGGCACCTATGCGCGGCTTTGGCAGCATCAGAGTGGCGGGTTTCTGGGCGAGGATCAGGGGGTGGCCGAAGCGGTGGATTAGGTGGGAGTGGTTGGAGGCGGTCACTTGTGACTGCCTCCTGCAGGAAGTGAACATGGCCTGTATTGATTAGGCATCCGTAGCGTTAGCCGTCCTTCATTTTTAGTCAGCCATTCTTGTAGAGAGCTTTTGAAGCTCATCTACGTATGGAATCATCCCTGCTTCAATAAACCGCCCGTCGATCTCAAAACTCTGCATGGGGATCAACTTCAAATTGGCGGCTCGCAAAAGCAATGCACGCGTTTCCGAAAAGTATTTGGACACGTAATCCGATGCCAGTTGGCGGCGAAATATTGAATAGCGCTGAGCATGCTCCTCATTTGATTCCTGCCCGCTATCACGGTTGAACTCGTCATTTTCGCTGGATAAAAAACCGTCAACACGCTCCAGATGCTGCTTGATATCGCGCTTCAGTGTTTGCTCCAACGCCAGACGCAGTGGCGCTTGCGCCATCTCAGCAATCTTTGCTTCCAGAGCCAAATTATCTTGTAGAAGTTGATCATTTTTTTTTGTAAGAGCGGACGACGAATCCTTTAACAAACTCAGATCCCGATTGATTGCCAAGGCATCTCGCTCCGCCCGTTGGCGATCCACTACCGTTGTAGCAACAGCCAGCGCTGAGAGCACCACGAACAGTGCAACTACGGCCATTTTTGCGCTGCGTGTTTTGGGCGGGTGCAGCGACGCAACAACCCCAATGACACCGAGAACTATGCCTATGACACCAGCGCACACGCCGATAAACGTTTCCATTCGACACATCCAAAAAATGGAGTCAGATCAAAATTGTAGATGACGAAATGCGAGGGACTACGAAGTTGTCGGTTCGATGCCTCTACATACTGGATTCCTGGAAGGAATGGCGATTTGAGCCATTGACCGCATCAATAGCAATCATCAACTCAATGAAGTTCTCATATCAAATCAGCGGCGTAAGATCGGCTCCATACCCAACCACTGCCTCACGGAGCACACAAGATGAAACGCCAAACCCTTCTCAGCATCGCTCTCTCGGTCTTCGCGCTGAACGCTTTCGCTGCTTCCTCCACGCAGCCTCTGGTCGCTGAAGGCGGCGCTGATCGCTTGCTGGAAAGACGCGCTGTAGCGGCGACTGAAACTGATCCACTGTTCAGCGACGCTGTTGCCGCCGCGACCCAAACCGATCCACTGTTCAGCGATGCCGTTGCTGCCGCCACTGAAACCGATCCGTTGTTCAGCGATGCGGTTGCCGACGCGACTCAGACCGACCCGCTGTTCAGCGACGCCGTTGCGGAAAGCGGCTCGGATCGTCTGATCGAACGCCGTGCCGTCTGAATGCATGGCTTTACCGTAATGCTCGACAAGAGCCCGGCCTTATCCGCCGGGCTTTTTCGTTATTGCGGGAGGTGAACGTCGCGAAGTGCCCACTCAGGGAAGCCCTGATCCCTTGGCGAACCTGGCTATGGCACACTTCAGGCCCGTTGCGCAGACCTTTGTGCAAACGGATCGCGAGTTCAATAACCATAACTAACGCTGTTCTCCCCGGGCGCTCTTCACCTGTGGGGTGAACCCAACAAGGATGTCGTCATGAAAGTCTCTTTTGCTATCGCCACGCTGGCGGGTTGCCTGTTTACTTTGTCCGCGTCGGCGGCCACTCCGACTCACGGCGAGCTGTTCCAGGCTTTGGCCGAGTGCCAGGGCAATTTGAAGCAGGTCGGCGCGTTCAACGAGCTGGTGGATGCCAAGCAATTGTCACTCGCCAACGATGAAGCACACACACCGTGGGGCGGTGGCGCATGGCAGGTCACGCCGGCGCTGACGGTGCATGGGGTGTCGTCGAGCACTGCGGTGATGATTGATCGCTTCGGTTTCTTCCTGCAAACCGCCAGCAGCAGCCCGAAGGCAGATGCCGAGAAGCTCGCCAGCACGCTGAAACTGAAAAAGGTGCTGGATACCGAAGGCTACGTCGACTACCAGCGCAGCCTCGGCAACGGCGCGATCGTGCGAGTGCTTTCCACGGAAAACAAGGACAGCGATCTGTATGTGGGGTGCAGTTATCAGGACGCTTCCTGACGCGCGGATGTGCTTGATCCGGTGATCGGCTTGAAATCTCAGTCCCTCACCCTCCGGGAGAGGGCTGGGGTGAGGGGCTGCGGATATTCTCAACTCTGAACCACGTGCCTGCGCAACTCCTGCGCAAAATACTCAACCGCCGGATTGCTTTGATTCTTGCCCATCCTCAGCTCGATGGTGACATTGCCCAGGGTCGGTAATCCGCAGGCAGCGGCGTCCAGCACCTGCCAACCCGATTGAATCAGCGGCACCGACGTCGCGGCCACGGCCAGCCCGCTTTCCACCGCAAGCTGGACCCCCGTCACACCCGTGCATTCGAAAGCGATTTCATACTCTCTCTGGCTGCTGCTCAGCGCCGTGAGAATCTGCCGGCGATACCCGCAACCGTGCGGGTACAGCGCCAGCGGCAGCGGTTCATCGGGGGCGAGCCGGTAGGTTTCGCCGGCAACCCATTGAAGCTGATCACTGCGCAGAATCTCGCCATTGCCGTCGCCATTCCTTTGGGTGACCAGGGCCAGATCCAGGTCGCCGCCTTCGAGCCCGGTGAACAGGTTCTGGCTGATGTCGTTACGGATCTTGAGCCTGACGTTCGGGTAACGCTGGGTGAACTGCTGGAGTACCGGTGGCAGGAATGCGCTGGCGTAGTCGTCGGGAATGCCAAAGCGCACGGTTCCCGAGATTTCCTCTTCGATGAACAGCGCCATGGCCTCATCACTCAGGGCCAGCATCTTGTGAGCGTATTGCAGCAGAAGCTCGCCATCGCGAGTCAGCTCGGCGGTCTGGTGGCCACGATCGATCAGGCGTTTGCCGACCAGTTCTTCCAGCTTCTTCAGTTGAATGCTGATCGCCGCTTGCGTCTTGTGCAGGCGCAACGCAGCCACCGAGAGGCTTTTGCACTCGACGATGACTTTAAAAGCATGGAGCAATGCCAGATCCAGTTGCCTCACCCTGCCTCCCGAAAACTCATCAATGACTGCCCCGGATGCTACGCGCGCGGGGTCGGCAGCTCAATGCGCAGAACGCCAGGCCAACCGTCGCCACGCATAACGATTATTTAAGCCGCGCTTAATTTTTATTAAATATCCACACAAAGCCCGGTTGGATAGTGTGTTGGCAACGCCTAATCAAACCCTCTCAACAACAAAAACATTAGCGCCGGGGTTGCTCGATCTATGTCTCGTTCAAGACCTGCCCTTTCGATGAAGTACGCCTGTTCGATTGCGCTGGAGAAAACCGAATGAACGCCGAATTTGACTATGTAATCGCAGGTGCTGGATCTGCGGGCTGTGTGCAGGCGCGCCGGCTTTCCGATGCGGGATTCAAAGTGTTGCTGCTGGAAGTCGGCCCGTCCGACAAGTCGTGGATCATTCGTATGCCGGCCGGTCTGCGCTCGGCGTTCAAACCCACCTCCCGATACAACTGGTGGTACTACACCGAAGAACAAACCCACTTGAACAATCGCTGCATTCAGCAGCCGCGCGGACGCCTGCTGGGTGGTTCGTCATCGATCAACGGCATGACCTGGCTGCGCGGCCATCCGCTGGATTACGACCGCTGGGAGGCTGAGGGTGCCACCGGCTGGAGCTGGGCGGATTGCGCGCCGTATTTCAAGAAGATCGAATCCAGCGTGATCGACAGCCAGTACCGGGGTCAGGACGGGCCGATCCGTGCCCAGCGTCAGGAAAAGCTCAGCCCGCTCAACGCGGCATTCCTCGACGCCGGCCAGCAGGCGGGGTTTGCGCTGACGGACGACGTCAACGGCTTTCGTCAGGAAGGCGTTTCGCGCTTCGAAATGAGCGTTCGCGACGGGATCCGCAACAGCTCGGCCTACGGTTATCTGCACACGATGGGTGCGCACCCGGACCTGACGATCTGGCTCGGTTGCGAAGTCCAGAAAATCCTTCTGGAGGGCAAGCGCGCCGTCGGTTTCCGCGTCCTTCACAAAGGCAAGATGATCGACGTCCGCGCCCGCAAGGAATCGATTGTCAGCTGCGGCGTATTCGGCTCGCCGCAACTGTTGATGCTGTCCGGGATCGGCCCGGCGGCGCACCTGCGTGAGCATGGGATCAGCTGTCAGGTTGATCTGCCGGGTGTCGGCGAGAATCTGCAGGATCACCTCGAATGCCACATTCAGATCGAGACCAAGGAGCCGGTTTCGCTTAACCGGGAACTGCAGCCCCATCGCATGCTCTGGGCCGGCATGCAGTGGTTCGGCTTCAAAAAAGGTGTGGCGTCGGTCAACCAGTGCCATGTGGGGGCGTTCCTCAACAGTTCGCCGACGACGCCGCACGCGGATATCCAGTTCCACTTCTTCCCGGTGTTCTTCGACAAGAACTGGATTCCTGTCGCCACGACCTATGGCTATCGAATCGGCGTAGGGCCGATGCGCCCGACCAGCCGGGGCAACGTGCGCCTGCGTAGCGCCAAGGTCTCGGATCCGCTGCGCATCGACCCCAACTACATGGCGACCGATGAGGACTGGCGCGTCATGCGCGAGGCCATGCGCCTGGGGCTGGACTTCGCCGCGCAGCCCGCGTTCAAGCGCTACAACTACCGTGAAGACACGCCTGGCGTCCACATCCGTAACGGCAAGGCCATGGACGACTTCATTCGCGAAGACGCCGCCAGTGCCTATCACCCTTGCGGCACCTGCAAGATGGGCCGGATCGACGATCCGACCGCCGTGGTGGACAGCCAGTTGCGCGTCCTCGGCGTGGAAAATCTGCGCGTCATCGACGCCTCGGTGTTCCCGTCGGTGCCCAGCGCCAACATCAACGCGGCGACGATCATGCTCTCGGAAAAGGCCAGCGACATTCTGTTGGGCAAGCAGCCTCTGGCGCCTGACTCGCTGCCGTTCCACAGCCAGCTCGCCGTTCCCAGGGCCAATAAAGATCTCGGCCGGATGCCTTCAGGAAAAACCGCATGACCCAGATTATCCAGCGTCAGGCTACGGCCGAAGAACAGCAGCAGTCCCAGCAATGGGAGCTGTGGGAAAGCGACGATACCGACCGCTTCGAATACAGCTACGACCGGGACGTCCGGTTTGTGGTGCAGAGCGGTGAAGCGGTGATCCACAGCCCGACCAATCCACCGGTTTCGATCAGTCCGGGCAAGCTCGTGACCATTCGCAAAGGTGTCGAGGGCAGCTGGACGATCAGCGTCCCCATCATCAATCGCTATCAGTACATCTGAACCTCGAAAAGGAGAAAAAAAGCACTCGATCCCACGAAACGACTGAGCTGAAACAACGGTACTCGCCTCGAAGAAAACGCTGCGCAAGCGAATCACAACAACTCGAGGCAGGCCCCCAATCATCTATCTGCCAAACCAATAACACATAACATTGGAGATGCCCGATGATCACCCAAATGTCCTTCGCAAAAAAAACCGGCTGCTGGATGGCTGGCGTTACCTTCGCTGCATTCGCCAGCCTCGCTCATGCAGACGAAGCCAAGCCGCTCACCATCGGATGGGTGAACTGGGCCGATGCGGAAATTACCACCAAGCTCGCCACCACGATTCTGCAGGATCAGCTCAAGCAACCCGTCAAACTGGTGATGGCCGATATCGGCATCCAGTTCCAGGCGATGACGGCCGGCAAGGTCGACATGATCCCGATGGCGTGGCTCACCTACAGCCACAAACCGTTCTGGGACAAATACGGCGACAAACTGGAAGACCTCGGCGTGCTCTACGAGGGACGTCTTGGCCTGGCGGTGCCGACCAGCATTCCAGAGAGTGAGCTCAAGAGCATCGAAGACTTGAACAAGCCTGAGGTGCGAGAAAAACTCGGCGGCAAGATCCTCACCTCCGAAGTGGGCAACGGTCAGTACAAAACGGCTACCCGCGCTATCGCCGATTACAAACTCGACGGCTACAAGCTGGTGGCCTCCTCCGAAACCGGCATGCTCAACGAGTTCGAGCGGGTCACCAAACGCGGCCAATGGGCGTTGCTCAATGCCTGGAGCCCGCACTGGATGTTCTCCACCTGGTCGCTGCGCTACCTGGACGATCCGAAAGAAGTCTATGGCAAGGCCGAGCAGATCCATGCCGTGGCGCGCAAGGGATTCACTCAGGATTATCCGCAAGTCGCCTACTTCTTCGCGCACTTCAATATTCCAATGAAGGACCTGGAGAACATGATGAAAGAAGCCCGCGCGTCTTCGTCTGACAAGGTCGTCGCCCAGTACTACGCCGACCACAAAGACACCTACCAGGCCATCTTCAAATCGGCCCCTGCCGTGGCAGCCGCCCAGCAGTAACGCTCAGGTCGATCCCGCGAACCGTTCACCCGCCGGGATCGACCCGCATTCGAAGCTCCACAGCCCTGTCCTGCCAGTCAATGCGCAGGACAGGGATGCTCGCGCCCGTATCGCTGCGGGCGCCGCATCAGGGAACCGCAATGAATAACTCATGTGTGTCAGTTGAAGATGTGCCGCTTAACGGATTTCACCGCAAGCTCACCGTCCGCTCCGCAGGAGGTTCGTTTGTAGACGGATACTTGCTGAGCATGATCGGCGTGGTCATGTTGCAAATGTCGTCAGGGTTGGGCCTGAACAGTTTCTGGGAAGGCATGGTCGCCGCCTCGGCCTTGATTGGCATCTTCTTTGGCGGCTTCGTCGGCGGCTGGCTGACGAACCTGTTGGGCCGCAAACTCATCTTCTTTGTCGGACCAGTAATCTTTATCGCCACGTCGCTCGGTACGTTCTGGGCGGAGTCCGCCGTTGCCCTTTTCGTGTTGCGTCTTCTGGTGGGGATCGCCGTCGGGATCGAATATCCGGTCGCCACGTCAATGCTCGTCGAGTTTCTCCCGCAACGCGACCGAGGCCCCCGTCTGGCGGCCCTGGCGCTGCTGTGGTTTATCGGAGCGGCAGTCGCTTACGTCCTCGGCGAAGTGATCCTGCGCAGCGGTGCAACGGATGCCTGGCGCAGGGCCTTGGCCAGTGGCGCGATACTTGGCGCATGGCTGTTTCTGGTGCGCCTCGGTACGCCTGAATCGCCCAGATGGTTGATCGGCAAGCAACGTTTTGCCGAGGCCGACGCCGTCATCAAACAGGTCTACGGTGCCGACTTTTCGCTGGCCAATCTCCCCGAACAATCCAAAGAGCAAAAACTGCCATTCAGCAGTCTGCTGTGCTCCGGTTATGGCAAGCGCATGTTCTTCGTGATCGTGTTCTGGACCTGTTCCATCATTCCGGTTTTCGCGGTCTACGCCTTCGCCCCCAAGGTACTGGCGGCACTCAATGTCGCGGGCGACATGGGATCGTTCAGCTCGGTGATCATCACGCTGTTCTTCGTGCTGGGCTGCCTGATCGCCACCCGCCTGGTCAACCGTGTCGGTCGACGCAAGATGCTGATCTACAGTTTCCTGCTCTCTGGGCTCGCCTTGCTCGGGCTCGGCATCTACCACGCCGGCAACGGCCCGCTGATCGTGCTGTTCTTCTCGCTCTACGCCCTGTTCATTGGCGGCGCCCAGGTGCTGACACTGGTCTACCCCAATGAAATTTTCCCCACCGAAATACGCGCCTTCGCCGTCGGCATGGGCACGTCGTTTTCCCGGATCGGCGCGGCGGCCGGGACCTATCTGGTGCCGGTTTCGCTCAACAGCCTCGGTGTGGAACAGACCATGTACGCCGCCACCGTGATCACGTTCGTGGGGCTGCTGGTGTCCTGGTGGATGGCTCCGGAAACGAGCTCGCTGAATCTTCAGGAGGCGGCGGCGTTGAACTGAGACTCGGCGGACTCACACCGCATAAGCCTCCAGCGACTCGATCGTGACATGCAAGTTCTCATCCCCCGAAAACGCCGCGAGCAGGTGATCCACCGTCACCTGCCCTCGCGGGGCCATGAGTGCGCGATGGGGGTATTGCATGACCATTTCGTAATTGCCCGGTTGATGCTGTTCGTGGAGCAGCACTTTCAGCGAGCCATTGCGCAGATGCTCCCACGCCAGATGCACCCCGACCTGGGCGATTCCGACATGGTCACGCGCTGCTTGAACCAATGCCTCCGGCCCGGAGAGCGTGAGAACCGCGACGTCCGTGGGGTCCAGGGTCGTCAGCGCGCCGTCCGCCGCTTTGAAGATCCAGGGCGAAACGCGCCCGC
Source organism: Pseudomonas botevensis (assembly GCF_019145475.1). Classification (GTDB taxonomy): domain Bacteria; phylum Pseudomonadota; class Gammaproteobacteria; order Pseudomonadales; family Pseudomonadaceae; genus Aquipseudomonas; species Aquipseudomonas botevensis. The sequence continues at coordinate 52,384 of NZ_JAHTKI010000002.1, read as the reverse complement.
CCAGAAAGCGCCGCGCGATGAGCCGGTGGTTGTTGAGGTCTGAGGGTGTTTTCGGCGTGCCGTGAGCCTCGAGGTATTCGGGCGACGCGATCAACACCGCATTCAACTTGCACACCGGCCGCGACACCAGGGCAGAGTCCGCGATGCTGCCGCCGCGAATGACGATGTCATAGCCCTCCTTCACGATATCGACGATCCGGTCATCAAAATCGACCTCGATCGATAACGCGGGGTAGCGCGCGAGCAACGCCGGAAGCGCCGGCAACAGATGATCGTTGCCGAAAGCCGCGCTGGTCGAGATCCGAACCTTGCCGCTGGGAACCGCGCGGCGGGCGGCAATCATGTCGACCGCGCTGTCGAGTGCCTCCAGCGCTATTCGCGCCTGACGCAGAAATCCCTCGCCCTCGCTGGTCAAGGTCAGAGAGCGGGTCGTGCGATTCATCAGGCGAACCCCCAACGACTTTTCCAGGCTGGCGACGTTCTTGCTGATCGCGGCGGAAGTCAGCCCCAGAACTCGCCCGGCGGCGGCGAAGCTTCCGGCGTCCACGGCCTGGATGAACGAGACGATTGCACGCACGCGTTGCGATGAATCCATACGCCCTTCCCCCGTGGATTGTGCGGCAGATTCTAAACTTCAGATTGAGAGTGGTTCAACCTGTACCTTTCTTCCGGTAGGCAATGCGGCGAGTGAAAATCCGCTGCATCACTCACTATCGAGGTTCATCACCGTGTTGGTATCCATCGTTTACGACAGCGGCTACGGCCACACTAAAAAGCAGGCCGAAGCGGCCGCGAAGGGGGTGGAGCGTGTAACGGGCGCCAAGGCCCGATTGATCGCCGTCGGTACTGACGAAATCTCGTGGGACGCCCTGGCCGAAAGCGACGCCCTGATTTTCGGCTCTGCGACTTACAACGGAACCGTCAGTGCGCGCTTGAAGCAGTTCATGGAAGACGCGACCCGCACGGCCTGGACGCCCATGGCCTGGCGCAACAAGGTTGCTGCCGGCTTCACCAACTCCGGCGCGCAGAATGGCGACAAACTCAATTCGCTGATCACCATGGCCCTCTTCGCGGCCCAGCACGGGATGTTGTGGGTCGGTCTCGATCTGTTCCCGGGACGCGGCCCCAACGAACTCAACCGATTGGGCAGCTGGCTGGGCGCCATGGCGCAATCCGATGACGTTTCGCCCGACATTTCACCGATCACCAGCGATCTCGAAACCGCCGCGTACCTCGGGCAGCGCGTCGCCGAGCAGGTCAGCCGCCTGACTCCTGCCGCGTGACAAAAGCCCGCCAGCCCCTTGCATGACTCCAGGTATTCCTCATGAAAATGATCTGTCTTGATGTCCCGCTGCCGGATGTGAACCACGAACAATTCAGCGCTCATCTGCTCGATGAAGTGGTTCACGCGTGGAAGCTCTACAAGAGTGAGTTCATTCGCGACATTTACTTTCGAAAGGACCGGCCGGGTGTGGCAATCATCGCCGAGTGCGACTCGACGGAAGAAGCCCGCCAAGTGTTGCTCGATTTCCCGTTGGCGAAGTTCGGTTTCATCGACTGGGACATCATCCCGCTCGGACCTTTCCTGGGCTGGGAAAACCTGTTCAAGCCATCGTAAAAAACAATCGTTTTTACCCCTGTGAGGGCACGTCATGAGCGCTTCGCCGAACACCTTTCCCATCAATGAAAGCGTACAGATTCCCGCCGTCGGGTTCGGGACTTATCTCATTCCCCCGGCGGATACCGCCAAAGCGGTGTCGGACGCCATTGAATGCGGTTACCGACATATCGATACCGCCTCGGTTTACGAGAACGAAACCGGCACCGGCGAAGGTGTTCAGGAGGGGCTGAAATCCGCCCGTCTCAAGCGTTCAGACATTTTCGTCACGACCAAACTCTGGCCTGGCAATCCAGGCTGGGGTGAGTCGCCGAAGTCCGCCTCGGAAACCATCGCTGAATTCGAGGCCAGCCTGAAACGCCTGGGCCTCGATTACATCGACCTGTATCTGATTCACTCACCGCACGGTGGCGAAAAGCGCATCGAGCAGTGGGACGCCCTTCTGCAACTCAAGCGTGCGGGGAAGGTGCGGGCCGTGGGGGTGAGCAATTTCAATCAGGACCATCTGGAGGAAATCAAACTCGCCGGACTCCCGGCGCCGGACGCCAACCAGATCGAACTGCATCCCTGGTCGCAGAAACCCGACCTGCTTGCCTACATGAAGGCCAGTGAAATTTCGCCGATTGCCTATAGTAGTCTGGCGCCACTCTCCACCTGGCGAACCGGTGCGGGACAGGACAGCGCAAAACCAAAGGAATCGTCGGCCGACACCGATGTATTCAAGAACATGGCGGCCAAATACGCGGTTTCCGAGGCACAGTTGCTTCTGAGGTGGGGCGTCCAGAATGGGTACGCGGTGCTGCCCAAAAGCCTGAACCCCATCCGTATGCGCCAGAACCTTGATATTTTCGGGTTCAGCATCGACCCACACGACATGGCGTTTATCACGTCACTGGACCGAGGAAACGGAATTGCCTGGGCTATCGGAGATCCGACGCAAATCAAGTGACCGCGAACACCTCCACCAAAACGGCTATGCCCTGCTCCGTCAGGCAATCCCCGGCGCATGGCTGGCTGACCTGCGGGCCACGTTCGATGCCGGCGTGAAGCCGTCGAATCAATGGCCGGTGCCCCGTGGCGTCGACTGGCGCCATTCGCAACTGGATGTGGACTCGCGGATTCAGGCGGTCTGTCGTCTGCCGCCATTGCTGGCGGTGGTAGGCGAGTTGATTGGCGAGCGGTTCTTTCTCTCGCAGGTGGAAGGTCGCGAGCCGGTGGCTGGCGGCGGTCATCAACAGTTGCACCGCGACTTGTCGGCGCAACGACCCGGCGACATCGTCAACGCCCTCGCCTACTTCGACGACTACGGCCCCGAGAACGGCGCGACACGGATTGTCCCTGGCAGCCACCGTCCGGAGCCGGGAGCGCCGCCGGACGACTTCAATGACGAATCGCGATCAGTGCAGCTTTCAGGCGCGGCGGGCGACATCCTGGTGTTCGATGCCGACCTGGTGCATGCCGGCAGTCTGAACGCGAGCGGTGGGCGTCGACGCTGCATTCTGATCAGTTACTTTGCAGAGCCGCTGTATGCGTCGCATCTGCAAACCGTCGGCCTGCGCAATGTGCGGATGGACACGTCCGATCGCTTTGAGCCGGCGGATGCTCCCATCGGGTAACAGCTCAAGCCAACAGTTCACTGATCCACTCAGCCTGCCGCGCAATGTCCTTTGCCTTGTCCTCGGGTACTTTTCGAGCCTTGGCGAATTGGGCCAGCGTCTGGCGCTTCAAGAGCAACATACGCTGCCATTTCTGCACAAACGCCGGACTGCGCGCCTGCATTTGCAACGGCCCGAAGTACAGTTCCTCGGCGCTGTACATCACCGGCCCGTCACGCTCGGCGACGATGATTTCGTAGTCGAAGCGATTTTCCCGCAGCACTTCCTCGCAGAGGATGCGGTAGCCGTTCTCCATCAGCCACAGACGCAGCGGTTGCTCGCCACCGTTGGGTTGCAGGATCAGCCGCTCCTCGCCGCTCAGGCGCGCCTTGCCGCTGTCGAGGATGTCGCGGATGGTTTCACCGCCCATGCCGCAGAGGCTGATGGCGGTGATGCGGTCGTCCGGTTCGATTGCCGCCAGACCGCTGGCGTGACGCACGCTGATCTGTTCGTCCAGGTCGTTCTCGCGCACAGTACGTTGAGCCGCGCGAAACGGCGTCAACGCCACCTCACCGGCCACCGCCGCCGCGATCGCGCCACGGCGCATCAGCGCCACCGGCAGATAACCATGATCCGAGCCAATATCGGCCAGCCGCGCACCGGCCGGCACATGCGCCGCCACGCGCTCCAGGCGCCGGGACAATGTCTGTTCGTTCAACCGCAACCTCACTCAACCTTGGATGACCCGCAACCAGGGTCGGATCGGGGCGCGATTCTGTCGGGGTCTGCGCGGAAATTCAAATGATTGCGACGACAGTCCTGGCTTCATGCAGGCGTCGAGGCCGACAGCAACCGGCAAATTTAATGAACCCCACCCCCACGAGCCCGCCTAACGAACAGACCATCAGGAGGTAGCTCATGCATATCGAAACCACGTGGATCGTTCTGGCAGTCGTGTTGTTGCTCATCGAGTTATGGGCCATCAATCGGGTGCGCAAGAGCGCAGGGAAATCGAGCGACAAGGGCGTATGGATCGTGTTCATCGTGTTTGTGCCATTGATCGGACTGATCGCCTGGGCGTTGGCCGGGCCCAAGCATGTCACGCAGGCATAAGCGCAAAACATAAATGGCGAAGCCCCGATTATTCGGGGCTTTTTTCTGCCCGGGGTTTGTATCGCAGTGTGTACGAACCTGGCGGGGATACAGTCGTCGGCATTTTGCGAGGGAATCTGAAACAGCCCGGATACGTCGTCGGGCTTTACTGGCGTCCAGGTTTGAAGGGTTCAGCCGGACCCCGCCCCCGTCGATCGCAAAGGAGACTTCCCATGAAGAATGCACTGCACACCTCGCCGTCCGCCAATAGCCGTCGCCGCCTGCTGGGGCTGTCGATTCTGGCGACCGCACTGCTGCAATTCGGCGCGATGGGCGCCGCCAACGCCCAGACCGCCGCGCCTGAGGCAATCAAGCCTGCCGCCCGCGTGAACGCCGACCTGCCCTTCGGCCCGCTGAAACACGTCAAGGCCGGGGTGCTTGACGTGGCCTACGCCGAAACCGGTCCGGCCAATGGCCCGGTGGTGATTCTGCTGCACGGCTGGCCGTACGACATTCATAGCTACGACCAAGTGGCGCCGTTGCTGGCGGCCAAGGGTTATCGGGTGCTGATGCCTTACGCCCGGGGTTATGGCGACACTCATTTCCTCTCCGACAAAACCGTGCGCAACGGCCAGCCCGCCGCGCTCGCCAGTGATGTCATCGACTTCATGGACGCGCTGAAGATCCAGCAGGCGGTACTCGGCGGTTACGACTGGGGCGCGCGTTCGGCGGATATCGTCTCGGCGTTGTGGCCGGAGCGGGTCAAGGCGCTGGTGTCGGTCAGCGGTTACCTGATCGGCAACCAGGCGGCGGGCAAGAAACCATTGCCGCCCAAGGCTGAACTGCAATGGTGGTATCAGTTCTACTTCGCCACCGAGCGGGGTGAAGCCGGTTACGCGAAAAACACCCACGACTTCGCCAAGCTGATCTGGCAACTGGCCTCACCGAAATGGGCGTTCGACGACGCCACCTATGACCGCAGCGCCAAAGCGTTGCAGAACCCGGATCACGTCGCGATCACGGTGTTCAACTACCGCTGGCGTCTGGGCCTGGTGCAGGGCGAAAGCCGGTATGAGGTGCTGGAACAGAAACTGGCGACCGCGCCGTCCATCAGCGTGCCGACCATCACCCTGGAAGGCGATGCCAACGGTGCGCCGCACCCGGCGCCCGAGGACTACGCCAAGCGCTTCACCGGCAAGTACCAGTTCCGCCTGATCGACGGCGGCATCGGCCACAACCTGCCGCAGGAAGATCCGCAGGCGTTCGCCAAGGCGATCATCGACGCCGACCACCTCTGACGCTTGCGCAAAAAACGGCGGGTCACTTGACCAGCCGTTTTTCCTTGGACGGGCGATAACCGAAATAGGCGCTGTAGCATTTGCTGAAATGGCTCGGCGAGACAAACCCGCAAGCCACCAGCACGTCCACTTGCGACAGCTCGGTGTGTTGCAGCAATCGCCGGGCTTCGGTGATGCGCAATTCCATGTAGTAACGCTGCGGCGTGGTGCCCAGTTGCTCCTTGAACAACCGTTCGAGCTGGCGCCGGGAACGCCCGGCATACACCGCCAGTTGCTCCAGCTCCAGCGGCTCTTCGAGGTTGGCGTCCATCAGCTTGACCACTTCGCGCAGCGGCGCGCTGACGCAAATGTTCTCGGTCGGTTTGATCCGCCGATAGCGCGATTCCTCGAACGCCAGAATGTCCTCGATACCCTCGACCAGCGCCTTGTCATGCAGGCTCTTGATCCAGTCCAGCGCCATGTGAAAGGCCCCGGACGGACTCGATGCGGTCAGGCGGTCGCGGTCGATCACATAGGGTTCGCTGCTGACCTGGGTCGCCTTGGAAATCTCCGCCAGCGCCGGCCGATGCTCCGGGTGGATCGCGCAGCGGTAGCCTTCCAGTACCCCGGCCCGCCCCAGGAACCACGCGCCGTTCCACAACCCCGCGAGCAAGATCCCCGCCTCCGCCGCCGTTTTCAGCAACGCGACGAACTCATCCGAGGCCTTCAGCTCGGTGCGGTAACCGCCGCAGATCACCAGCAGATCGAGCTCTCCCAGCGCACTCGCGTCAAGCCGCGCATCCGGGCGAATCACCAACCCGAGGTCACTGATGACTTCGCCATCGGCAAGGCCGAAGGTGCGCGACGAAAACAGGCCGGGGCGCAGCAGGTTCGCAGTCACCAGGGTATCCAGCGACTGGGTGAAGGCCGGCAGGGAAAAATGCTCAAGCAGCACAAACCCCGCGCGGGTCGTGCGGCCTGGCCCGGAGGTTGACTCGTTGAGGTAGCGAAGGTTCTTACCCTTCATGCCACCGCTGAATTGGCGTCGTTCGATCAAGATGCGGTCCGTCGATGTCGTTGGAACAGGTCGTTCAGTGCAAGGATAGGTCGTCATGCTAACCGCCGGACGGACAAAATACTCGGGAATGAATGCAATTCGCCCCAACCGGCACGGGCGTGCAGATTGGGAGAGGGCCGGAGTGAGGGGGTGCGTCCCAACGCCGCAGGCGCCGCACCTTGGCAAATACCGCACAAGGCTTAAAATCGCGCCTCCTCTTGCAGTCGCCGGACCGGTGCCTGCCCGCAGCCATGACAACACCCAAGTTTGAACAGCCGACCACTCATCCGCAGTGTGCCCGGCTCAACCGTCCTGCCCGTTCGGCCGACGTTTGCCCACAACACACTTCGGCTTGGCACGCGCTTGCGCAGAGGCGCACGTTCCGCTGTTCGATCACTTGAGGTTTTTATGACACCGCGTTTGCTGGCCATGGCGCTGGCGCCCCTGCTCGGGCTGTTCATTGTTGCGTTGGGCAACGGTTTTCTGTCTTCCCTGACCACCCTGCGCCTGGGCGCCGCCGGCGAATCGGCGACGATGATCGGCCTGGTGTCCTCCGGCTATTTCATCGGCCTGACCCTCGGCGCGATCTTCAACGACCGGCTGATCCTGCGCATCGGCCATATCCGCGCCTACAGCAGCTTCGCTTCGCTGATCGCCGCGACCATCCTCCTGCAAGGGCTGTTTTATGACACCTGGGGCTGGCTCGTCCTGCGTCTGATCAACGGCTGGGCGACGGTGGGCGTGTTTCTGGTGATCGAAAGCTGGCTGCTGCTGGCCGGCGACGCGAAGATCCGTGGCCGCCTGCTCGCGCTGTACATGATCGTCCTCTACGGCGCCGGCGTGCTCGGCCAGGCCTTCCTCGGCAAGATCACCGGTCTGAGCGACGGCGCGCCGTTCATGGTCGCGGGCATGCTCGCGACCCTCTCGGTGCTGCCGATCGTGATCCTGCCGCGCGTCTCGCCGCTGCTGGAACAGGTCGAGCCGCTCAAGCCTCGGGCGCTGCTGGGTGTGTCGCCGACCGGGCTGGTCGGTTGCTTCGGCTCCGGCGTGACCATCGCGGCGGTCTACACCCTGCTGCCGCTGTACCTGCAACGCATCGGCCTGAACATCGGCGAAGTCGGCAACATGATGGCCTGGACGATCCTCGGCGCGATGTTGCTGCAATACCCGGTCGGGCGTTGGTCCGACCGCAAGGATCGCCTGCAAGTGCTGACCGTGCTCTGTGCGGTTTGCACCGTGCTATCGCTGGTGATCGTGCTGGTGCCGTTGTCCTCGGCGATGCTCGCGGCAATGTTGTTCCTGCTGGGCGGCGGGATCTTCGCGTTGTACCCGGTGGCGGTCAGCCACGCCGCCGACCGCGCCCCGGTCGAGACGCTGGTGCCGATGATCCAGGGCATGCTGCTGATCAACTCGCTGGGCTCGGCCATGAGTCCGCTGCTGATTTCCCCGGCAATGAATGCTCACGGCGAAACCGGCCTGTTCTGGGCCTTTGCGCTGGTCAACCTGGGGATGGTGATGTTCTTCCTCTGGCGCCGAGGCAAGCGCCCGGTGCCGGCCAATCCGGCGCCGTTCGCGGCAGCGGCGACGTTCTCGCCGACCGGTGCGGAACTGCGGGTCACCGAAGACTTGCGCCAGGCAGCCCAGGAACATCCGCCGATGGTCGATGCCTTGAGCGGCGAAGCCGCGCCGCCACCGGCCTCGCGTTTCGAAGCCGGCTGAGGTTTCGTCCAGGCAATAAAAAACCGGTGACTCATGTCACCGGTTTTTTATTGCCCGTTGTACAACCGCTCGATCAGTGCGGCGCCCGCGGAATGGTCTTCATCAGGTCTTCCGGACTGATATGCCCCACCACGCTGCCCGGTTGCGGCAGATTGAGGATGTGGCCCTTCATCTTGCCGATGACGTGCATCTCGCACGGTTTGCAATCGAACTTCAGCGTCAGCACTTCATCGCCGTGGATCAACTGCATCGGCGCGACCTTGGTGCGCACGCCGGTCACGCCCTTGGCCTGTTTCGGGCACAGGTTGAAGGAGAAACGCAGGCAGTGCTTGGTGATCATCACCGGCACTTCGCCCGCCTCTTCGTGGGCCTCGTAGGCGGCGTCGATCAGTTTCACGCCGTGACGATGGTAGAAGTCGCGAGCTTTCTGGTTGTAGACGTTGGCGAGGAACGACAGGTGCGCTTCCGGGTACACCGGCGGCGGCGTGGTTTCGGCCTTGCGGCCACCGCGTGGGTGGGCGGCGACGCGGGCCTCGGTCAGCGCTTCGATCACTTCCCGGCGCAGCGACTTGAGCTGCGAGTTCGGGATGAAGAACGCCTGTGGCGCGTCCAGCTTGATCGAAGTGGCGTGGTACTGGGTGGTGCCCAGTTGGCCGAGCAGATCCTGCAAGGTGTCCAGCGCCTGTTCCGGCTTGTTGGCCGCGCCGAACGGGCCGTCCAGAGCGACACTGGCACTGATGCCCTCCTCGCTGGTCACGGTCAGTTCCAGACGTTCTTCACGCAGCTTCGCCAGCCAGCTCACGCCGATACGACGCTCGGCGGAAGTCTTGAGCAAGGCCTGCTGCCAGTTGTGGTCGAGGTTGCGACTCAGCGGATGGTTCGGGCGCAGCTTGTACATGCCGTCCGGCATCTCGTTCGGCTCGACGCGGTAGCGGTAGCGTTTCTGGCCGTCTTCGTCGAACTCCCCTTTCGGCTCGGCGATGTTGGCGCGGAAACCGACCACTTCACGCTTGACCAGCACATTGAGGCCGTCACCGTTGGACAGCGGCTCATGGGTGACCACTTGCATGTCACGCTTGCCGACTTTCTCGACGATGCCCACCGGCAGACCGGTGAAGGTCGGCGAGTCGAAGGCGCCGATGTCGATCTTGCGCTCGCTGACGAAGTAGTCGGTGCTGCCCCGGTGGAAGGTTTTTTCCGGGTCCGGCACGAAGAAGTGCGCGGTACGGCCGCTGGAGGCGCGGGCCAAGTCCGGGCGGTCCTCGAGCACGGCGTCCAGACGCTGGCGGTAATAGGCGGTGATGTTCTTCACATAGCCCATGTCCTTGTAGCGACCTTCGATCTTGAACGAACGCACACCGGCCTCGACCAACGCGCGGATGTTGGCGCTCTGGTTGTTGTCCTTCATCGACAGCAGGTGTTTTTCGTAGGCGATCACGCCGCCCTTTTCATCCTTGAGGGTGTACGGCAGACGGCAGGCCTGGGAGCAGTCGCCACGGTTGGCGCTGCGCCCGGTCTGCGCGTGGGAAATGTTGCACTGGCCGGAAAACGCCACGCACAGCGCGCCATGAATGAAGAATTCGATGGCCGCGTCGGTTTCGTCGGCGATGGCGCGGATTTCCTGCAGGTTCAGCTCACGAGCGAGCACCAGTTGCGAGAAACCGGCCTGATCGAGGAACTTGGCCCGCTCCAGGGTGCGAATGTCGGTCTGGGTACTGGCGTGCAGCTCGATCGGCGGAATGTCCAGCTCCATCACGCCCAGATCCTGGACGATCAGCGCATCGACACCGGCGTCGTACAACTGATGGATCAGCTTGCGCGCCGGCTCCAGTTCGTTGTCGTGCAGGATGGTGTTGATGGTGGTGAAGATCCGCGCGTGGTAACGGCGGGCGAACTCCACCAGCTCGGCGATTTCGCTCACCTCGTTACAGGCGTTGTGGCGCGCGCCAAAGCTCGGGCCACCGATGTACACGGCATCGGCGCCGTGCAGGATCGCCTCGCGGGCGATGGCCACGTCACGGGCAGGGCTGAGCAATTCCAGATGATGCTTGGGCAAGGACATATGTTTTTTTAGTCAGGCTTTCACGGTCGAGGCGCGCATTGTAGCCGCGAAACGCCCGCCGGGCACGCCTGTGCTGCCGGGTGGCAACCGAGGCGGCAAAAACACCGCCGATCCCGTGGGAGCAACTGCCCTGGTCAGGCCATTCGGCCGCCTTCGCGGGCAAGCCCGCTCCCACCGGGTCAGGCAAGGCTCAGGCCTTGGCGGCCATCGCGGTGACTTCGACCTTCATCCCTTCCACCGCCAGCGCAGCCACGCCGACCGCCGCACGCACGGGCCAGGGCTTGGCGAAGAAACGCTTGTAAACCTCGTTGAACGCCGCACGATCAGCCATATCGGTCAGATAAATGGTCAGGTGCATCACCCGATCCATGGAGCTGCCGGCCTTCTCCAGCGCCACTTTCAGCGCCTGCAAGGTGCATTCGCTCTGCAACGTGACATCCCCCAGCTCCAGGCTGCCATCGGCGCGGGTCGGAATCTGGGTCGACACCAGAATCCCGTTGAAGCCGACGACGTCCGAAGAAATCGAGTCTGCATCCGGGTCCGGGGTGTAGCTGAGGTCTTGATTGGCCATGGGAAAATCCTTTGCTGAAAGTGATCGACGGCGCGTTCATTCAAGGATGCGCGCCATTTCGGGCGGCCAGTTTACAGGCCCCGGGCGCCGTTTGAAGAAGGAACGTGTTTCGACAGCTATGCTCAAGGGAACCTCCCCCCAAGGGTGAGGCCGTCAGTCTGTGCCCGCTTGATACACGGGCGATGCGACAACGACCCCAGGCCATGGGTACAGCAACACTGTCAGGTGCTCCGGCCTGCAACAATAAAAAGCACGACGGAGAAACACTCATGGCGGTTCTCGACAGCATGTCTACAGGCAGTGCCCCGCATCACAGTGTCAGCAAGGAGGAGCGCAAGGTCATTTTTGCCTCGTCCCTGGGGACGGTGTTCGAGTGGTACGACTTTTACCTTTACGGCTCTCTGGCGGCGATCATCGCCAAACACTTCTTTGCCGGTGTGAATGAGACCACGTCCTTTATCTTCGCCCTGCTCGCCTTCGCCGCCGGTTTTGCGGTGCGGCCGTTCGGGGCGATTGTGTTTGGGCGGTTGGGCGACATGATCGGGCGCAAGCACACGTTTCTGATCACGATCGTGATCATGGGTGTGTCGACGGCCATTGTGGGTTTCCTGCCCGGTTACGCGACCATCGGGGTCGCGGCGCCGATCATTCTGATCACCCTGCGGCTGCTGCAAGGCCTGGCGTTGGGCGGTGAATACGGCGGCGCGGCGACCTATGTGGCCGAGCACGCGCCGAAGGGCAAGCGTGGCTATTTCACTTCGTGGATTCAAACCACCGCGACCCTTGGGCTGTTTCTGTCGCTGCTGGTGATCCTCGCGTGCCGCACCGCGCTGGGTACTGAAGCGTTCGAGGCCTGGGGCTGGCGGATTCCGTTCCTGCTGTCGATCCTGCTGCTGGCGGTGTCGGTGTACATCCGCCTGCAACTGAACGAATCGCCGGTGTTCATGAAGATGAAAGCCGAAGGCAAGGCGTCGAAAGCGCCGCTGACCGAATCCTTCGCCCGCTGGGACAACCTGAAAATCGTGATCATGGCCCTGCTCGGCGGCACCGCCGGCCAGGCGGTGGTCTGGTACACCGGGCAGTTCTACGCGCTGTTTTTCCTGTTGCAGACGCTGAAGATCGACCCGCAGACCGCCAACCTGCTGATCGCCGGTTCGCTGCTGATCGGCACGCCGTTTTTCGTGCTGTTCGGTAGCCTGTCCGACCGCATTGGCCGCAAGGGCATCATCATGGCCGGGTGCATTCTGGCGGCGGTGACCTACTTCCCGATCTTCCATGCGCTGACCCAGTACGGGAACCCGGATGTGTTCGTCGCCCAGGAGAAGAACCCGGTCAAAGTGATCGCCAACCCCGACCAGTGCTCGTTCCAGTTCGACCCGGTGGGCAAGGCCAAATTCACCAGTTCGTGCGATCTGGCGAAAACCGTGCTGGCCAAGCGGGCCATTCCTTACGAAAACGTCGTGTCCGAACCGAACACCGTGGCGCAGGTGCGTATCGGTGACAAAGTGATCGAGAGCTTCGAGGGCAGCGCCCTGCCCGCCGCCGACTTCAAGACCCGCAACGACGCCTTCACCGCCAGCCTCGGCGCCGCACTCAAAGAGGCCGGATATCCGGAGAAAGCAGACCCGGCCAAGACCAACTACCCGATGGTGCTGCTCCTGCTGACCATTCTGGTGATCTACGTGACCATGGTGTACGGGCCGATTGCGGCGTGGCTGGTGGAACTGTTCCCGGCGCGGATTCGCTACACCTCGATGTCGCTGCCGTATCACATCGGTAACGGCTGGTTTGGCGGGTTCCTGCCGACGGTGGCGTTTGCCATGGTCGCCGCAACCGGAGATATCTATTACGGCTTGTGGTATCCGATCGTGATTGCGGTGATGACAGCGGTGCTGGGAATCTTCTTCCTGCCGGAAACCAAGGATCGGGATATTCAGCATTCTTGAAACCGCTCCCCCTCCTCGTGGGAGCGGCCTTGCTCGCGAAGGCGTCGGACCAGTCGCAATAATATTGACTGACCCGACGCCTTCGCGGGCAAGCCCCGCTCCCACAAGGAGTCCTCCGAAACTGTAGGAGAGCATCCTCAAACCGAGCCGTTCAGGGTTAGAATCCGCCCCGGTTCTGCTCACTGTTTAAGGATGATCCCGGCATGACGACTCTCGGCACTGCCCTGCAAGACACCGCTGCTCCGGAAGGGGTTTGTTTCGGCTGCGGCAGCAGCAATCCCCATGGTCTGCACATCAAGAGCCATTGGCACGAGGACGGCGTGCATGTCATCGCCGAGCACCTGCCCGAAGCCATGTACTGCGGCTGGCCGGAACTGGTCTACGGCGGGCTGATCGCCATGCTGGTGGACTGCCATTCCAACTGGACCGCAATGGCCTACCACTACCGCGCCGAACAGCGCGAACCGCAGAGCCTGCCGCGCATCAACTGCGTCACCGGCAACCTCGGCATCAAGTTCATCAAACCGACACCAATGGGCGTGCCGCTGACCCTTAGCGCAAGAGTCGAGGGCGAAGTCGGGCGCAAGACCCGGGTGATCTGCGAGGTCTACGCCGGAGATGTGCTGACAGCGGTGGGCGACTCGGTTTTTGTGCGGGTAGACACTGAACAACTCGCCGCAGCGGCGCATGAACGCAAGGAAGGCCAATGAGCTCCAGAACAAAACACTTACTGTCGATCACTGCCCTCAGCCTGCTGCTGGTCGGCACGTTGCAATGGTTTCTGTACGAAATCCCGGTGACGGTCGCCCAACTCAAATTCGGTAGCATCCCCTCTTCACTGTTGATGGAAATGGGACTGATCACCGTCGCCCACTCAGTGATCGTCGCAAGCGTTGCGCTGCTTCTGGCGTTTTTCAACAAACACCTGGCAAGTTACGTCGCACTGATCCTCGTCTTTTCGCTCTATGTCCAATTCAACACGGGAGCCAACGCTGCTGGTCCGGCACTGGCGTTATTGCTGATGGCCGCGCTCGGCTACGTCACCTTCATCAAATCGAGGCAATTGATCCGCTACTATCAAGCGAAGTGAAGACTGCCGGTGCACAGGCGAGCTATACCTGTGTAGTGCCTTTTGCCGCTGCCCCGGAGCACCGCCCCATGGATCTGACCCTCTACTACCACCCGCTGTCGTCCTATTGCCACAAGGTGCTGATCGCCCTGTATGAACAGGGGGTCGCCTTCGAAAAACGCCTGATCGACCTCTCCAGCGAGGCCGAACGCGAGGAGTTGCGGGCCTTGTGGCCGCTGGTAAAGTTCCCGGTGATTCAGGATCGCGCCCGCCAGCGCAATATCGCGGAGTCGAGTGTGATCATCGAGTATCTGGATCACGTCCATGGCGGCTCGACGAAGCTGATTCCCGAAGACTGGGACACCGCGTTGCAAGTACGGTTATGGGACCGGATTTTCGATCACTACGGGCAGACGCCGTTGCAGAGAATCGTTGCCGACCGCATCCATGCCGGCAACGCTGACCTGAGCGGCGAACGGGCCACCCTGCTGACGATGTACGGCATGCTGGAACAGCAGTTGGCGAGCGGCCAATGGGTCGCCAGCCCGGATTTCAGCCTGGCCGACTGCTCTGCCGCCCCCGCGTTGTTCTATGCGAGCACACTGGTGCCAATTCCCGAGGATCACCACCGGTTGCATGCCTATTTCGAACGACTGGTGCAGCGCCCTTCCGTTGCCCAGGTTCTCGAAGAAGCCAAACCGTGGTTTGACTTCTATCCGTTCGCCGAGGCGCTTCCCGCGCGTTTCCGCTGATCTGTTATCGAAGGTTCCCACGCTCTGCGTGGGAGCAGTCATTACGGGTATTACGCCGGTTGATGACTGGTCACGCAGTGAATCCCGCCACCCCCCGCCGCAATGGCGTCGATGTTGATTTGCACCACCTCGCGGTCCGGGTAGAGCTGGCTCAGCAAATCGTAGGCCTTCTTGTCCGCTGCCTTGTCGCCGAACTCCGGGGCGATGACCGCGCCGTTGATCACGAAGTAGTTGATGTAGCCGGCGGCGAAGTCCGGATTGTCCTGGTTGAACTTGCTCTTGCGCGGTTTCAGCGGTGGCGACACCACATGGATTTGCAGCGCACGACCATCGGCGTCGGTGGCTTTCTTGAGGATTTCCAGGTGCGCCAGGGTGACCTTGTGATCGTAGGACTCCTCGTCGGTGTCGAGGTTGGCGATCACCACGCCCGGTTTGACGAAGCGCGCATAGAAGTCGACGTGAGCGTCGGTGATGTCCTTGTTCTTGATCCCCGGCAGCCAGATGATCTTGCGCAGGCCCAGGCGTGCCTTGAGTTCGGCCTCGACATCCGCCTTGCTCCAGTCCGGGTTGCGATTGCTGTTGATCCAGCAGCTCTCGGTCATGATCGCGGTGCCGTGGCCGTCGACTTCGATACCGCCGCCCTCGCCCACCAGCTCGCTGCGGATGTAGGTCGCTTGCGCATCGGCTGCGACACGCTTGGCGATCTTCGCGTCCTTGGCATGTTGCTGCTTGCCGCCCCAGCCGCTGAAGTTGAAATCCACCGCGCCGAGGCCGTTGTTGTCGTCGATGACGAAGTTGGCGCTGATGTCGCGCATCCAGATGTCATCCAGCGCGGCGGTCTGGTAGGTGATGTTCGATGTACCACAAATCTCTTCAGCCAGGCTGCGTTCACCGCTGCGGCAATAGATCGTCAGCGGCTCATAACGGGCAATGGCCCGGGCGATGCGGCCGAGGGCTTCCTGGACGTCTTCGGTGAAGTCTTCCCAGATCGCGTCCTGCGCGCCGAATGCCATGAACGCGCGCTCATGTTTGTCGCCCTCGTCGGGCATGAACCAGCGCCCTGCGCCGGCCGCCAGCACGCGGGCCGGTGACAGGCCGAGGCCCATGACAGCGGCGCCGACACCGGCGGCGACGGAAACCTGTTTGATGAACTCGCGACGAGTCGGCATGTGTACGTTCCTGATGTTGTAATGGGCCGCCGGGCGGCCCGGATAAAAATCACTTTGCAGTGGCGGTCTTGAACTTGGTCCAGGTGCGCATACGCGCGCGCATGTCGGCCTGGGGAATGTCCTTGCCCGGTATCAGACGAGCATAGGTCGCTTCGTCGAGGTAGATGTCCGGGTTGTTGCGCATGACCTCGTCCACCCCGGCCCGGGCCTTGGCGTTGGAGGTCGGGTAACCGGTGAAATTGCTGATGGCGGCCATGTTTTCCGGGCGCATCACGAAGTTGATGAAGGCGTAGGCGTACTCCGGGTGTTTGGCATCGACCGGAATGGCCATGGTGTCCATCCACACCGTGGTGCCCTCGCGGGGCACGCGGTACTGGAATTGGGTCTTCTTGCCGGCGCTGTCCGAAGTGCGCTGGGCCTGGGTCATGTCGCCGCTGTAGCCGAGCGACAGGCACAGGTTGCCGTTGACCAGATCGGTCACCGGTTGCGACTGGAACTTGCGGATGTACGGCCGCAGCTTCATCAGCACTTCACTGGCCGCCGCCAGATCCGCCGGCTTGCCGCTGCGCGGATCACGACCGAGGTAGTTGAGCACCACCGCCAGCGCTTCGTCCGGCGAGTCGATCATCGAAATCCCGCAATCGGCAAACTTCGCCGCCAGCTCCGGCTTGAACAGCATGTCCAGGCTGTTCACCGGCGCATCGGCCATGCGCTGTCTGATCTGTTCGGCGTTGTAGGTCAGGCCGATAGTGCCCCAGGTATACGGCACAGTGGCCTTGTTCGAATGTTCGTAGTGGCTGCGCAGTTTTTGCAGACCCGGTTCGATATCACTCATCGCGGCGATTTTCGCTGGTTCCAGCGGCAACAGACTGCCGGCGCGCATCAGGCGCTCGGCCACGGTGTCGCCGGGGAAAATCAGGTCGTAACCACTACCGCCGGAGAGCATCTTGGCTTCCAGGGTTTCGCTGCCGTCCATGACGTCATAGATCACCTTGATTCCGGTCTCGGCGGTGAACTTCGTCAGCGTGTCTTCGGCGAAATAATCCGCCCAGTTGTACAACCGCAGGGTCTTGTCTTCGGCGTGTACGGCGGGCACCAAACCGGCCAGCGCCAAGCCCAGAGCGCCCAGCAACCACTTGTTCGGGGTATGCATATCAGACTCCTTGAGGATTCCAGCGGGCGTGAAGGTGGCGGCCGTCCTGGCTCAACAAGGCGCCATACATTTCCGGGCGCCGGTCGCGATAAATGCCCCAGCTCAAACGGTCTTCGCGCATGGCTGCCAGATCAAGGGTGTGCACCAGCACGCCAGTGCTGTCACGGTCGGCTTCGGCGAGCAACTTGCCCTTGTGGTTGCTGATGAACGACGAGCCGTAGAAGCGCATTTGCAGATCCGCGTCGCTGCCCGCCACTTCATGACCCACCCGGTTGGACGCGATCACCGGCAGCAGGTTGGCAGCGGCGTGGCCGCGCATGGTCATCTGCCAGTGGTCCCGGGAATCCAGCTCCGCGCAGCCCGGTTCCGAACCGATGGCGGTGGGAAACAGCAGCACTTCGGCGCCCATCAGCGCCAGGCAGCGCGCAGTCTCGGGGAACCACTGGTCCCAGCAGATGCCCACGCCGAGCCGGCCGAACGCGGTGTCCCAGACGCGGAAACCGGTGTCGCCGGGGCTGAAATATTCCTTCTCCTGATAGCCGATGGCGTTCGGGATGTGGGTCTTGCGATAGACCCCGAGCAGGCGTCCGTCGGCATCGGCCACGCTCAGGGAGTTGAAGTAGGCGTTGCCGGCCTTTTCATACCAGCTCAGCGGCAACACCACACCCAGTTCACGGGCCAGGGCGGCGAAGCGCGCCAACACTTTGCTGTCGCGGTATTCCTCGGCCAGGGCCATGTGCGCATGGTTCTGTTCGATGCAGAAGTACGGCGTGGCGAACAGCTCCTGCAACAGGATCACCTGCGCGCCCTTCGCGGCGGCTTCGCGTACCAGCACCTCAGCCAGATCGAGGTTGCTTTTCAGATCCCAGGTGCAGGGCATCTGGGTGGTGGCGATGTTCAACAGCGTCATGACTCAACCCTCCACCGGCCAGGCCGGCTGTTGCTGGGTGATGCAGTGCACCCCGCCGCCGCCATGGGCCAGATGATTGATGCGCACCGACACCACTTCGCGGCCCGGGAAGGCCCGGGCAAGCGTTTCGGCGGCGACCTTGTCAGCGTCGATGCCGTAGGCCGGCATGATGATCGCGCCGTTGGCGATGTAGAAATTGGTGTACGAGGCGCAGAACACTTCGGCCTCGGTGTCCACCGCATCGCTGGCTTCATAAAGTTCGATCAGCTCGAATTTGCGTCCCTGAGCGTCGGTCGCCAGCTCCAGCGCACGACGGTTTTCCCGCACGACTTCGGCGTACACCGAGCTGCCGTCATGGGTCGCGTCCACCAGCAGCACGCCCGGACGGGCGAAGGCGCAGACGCCATCAACGTGGCCGTCGGTCATGTCGCCGGTCACATAATCCGGGTCACCCGGCAGCCAGATGGTTTTCTTCACGCCGAGCAGGCGGCTGAAGATTTCTTCCATTTCGGCCTTGCTCACGCCGGGGTTGCGATTGGGATTGAGCAGCACCGATTCGGTGGTGATCAGCGTGCCTTCGCCATCGACGTGAATCGCCCCGCCTTCGTTGCTCAGGGACGTGCCGAAACATTCGCCGCCCAACTGATTGAGCACGCGGCGGGCCAGGCTTTCGTCCAGATCATGGGCCGATTTGCCGCCCCAGGCGTTGAAGCGCCAGCTCACCCCGGCCAGGCCTTGTTGCGGATGGCAGACGAAACTCGGGCCGGAGTCGCGGCACCAACTGTCGTTGACCGCCAGCTCAATCAATTCGATGTTCGGCCCGCACAGGGCCTTGGCGCTGGCGACGGCGGAAGGATCGACCACCATTTTCACCGGTTCGAACCGGGCGATGGCGTTGGCCACCCGGGCGAAATCTTCCTGCACCAGCGGCAGCGTCACGCCCCAACCGGACTCCCACAGCGCCTGATTGTGCGGCCAGACCATCCACGTCGCGGCGTGGGTCACCCACTCAGCCGGCATCATCCAACCGTTGTTGTTTTTATTGTTCTGCTGCATGGTAAAAGCCCTTTGAGTTAAGCCATTGTGTTCAATGAAAAACAGCCTTGGCGGCGTTGGCAGCTATGCTACGCAGGCCCTTCAGGGCGAACAAACGATGGATTTAGCGGATAAATGATTAGAGGAACTTATCGATCATGCTGAAACACTGGCCACCTCTCAGCTCCCTGCGCGGCTTCGAAGCGGCGGCTCGACTGGGGAGTTTTCACAAGGCCGCCGAAGAGCTGAGCCTTACCCAGTCAGCGATCAGCCAGCAGATCCGCAGCCTTGAGGCATACCTTGAGCAGCCGCTGTTTTTCCGCAGCGGACGCAGCGTCGCCCTGACCGATGCCGGCCACGATCTGCTCAGCACCACCCAGGCGATGCTCCAGCAATTGGCCGTGGGCATCCGGCGCCTGGGGCAATATCAGAAACCCAATCAACTGGTGCTCAACACCACACCGGCGTTCGCCCGGCACTGGTTGCTGCCGCGCCTGGGCGAATTCCGTCGCGAGCATCCAGAGGTGGATTTGTGGATTTTCAGCACCGACGAAGTGCCAGACATGGCGACCCAGACCATCGACCTCGCGGTGCGCGACGACATCAGTTCGCAGGCTGAATGCAGCTTCCGTGTGCTGCATGCCGATCGGCTGTATCCGGCGTGCCATCCGAGCCTGCTGGCGGTTGCGCCAGCCCGGCGCACCACCCTGCACGGCGAGCGGGAGATGGACTGGAGCCATTGGGCGGTGGAGTCCGGGATCGATGTCGGCCAGCAAGGTCAGGGGCTGAATTTTTCCGACCCGGGGCTGTTGCTGGACGCCGCCTGCAGCGGGCTCGGCATTGCCCTGGTCAGCCAGTTGCTCAGCCGCCAGGCGCGCGCCGACGGGCTGTTGCAGCCGTTGGCGGAGAACACCATCCGCGGCCCGAACTGGGCGTTACTGACCCACCGCGACAGTGAAAGCGACCCGATGGCGCGGGCCTTTACCGAGTGGCTGCTAAAGCATCTGGCCGATCAATGAGCGGTGCGTGCCGGGCCATGACCTCGGCGACCCAGTCGATGAACACCCGCACCTTGCGGCTCAGATGCCGGTTCGGCGGATAGGCGACGTACAGCGGCATCGGATCGAGGCGCCAGTCTTCGAACAGCGGCACCAGTTCACCCCGCACCTGATGGGCATCGGACATGTATTTGGGCAGCCATATGACCCCCAGACCGGCAAGGCCCGCTGCCAGATAGGCATTGCCGTCATCCACGGCCAGGGCATGACGGCCGCGTATTTCCAGTCGTTCGTTGTGATTGCTCAGGGAGTAAGGCAACGGTTTGCCGGTGCGCGCCCAGAGGAAGCCGACCACGCGATGATCGGAGTTTTCCAGCTCCCGAGGATCTACCGGAGTGCCGGCGCGGGCCAGGTAATCCGGCGCCGCAAACACTCCGAGTTGAAGATCGGCGACCCGCCGGGCCATCAGCGACTGATCCCGCAATTCACCGCCACGTACCACGCAATCGACGTTCTCATCGATGATGTCGACGATGCGATCACTGACGCCCATCTCGATCTGGATGTCCGGGTAGCGCGCATAGAACCCGGGCAACGCGGGGACCAGAATCAGCTTTGCCAACGGACTGGGCACGTCCACACGCAGACGTCCCTTGGGCTGGACCGAAGCGCCGGACAGGCTGGTTTCGGCGTCCTCCATGTCGGCCAGCAGCCTGATAACCCGTTCGTAGTACGCCGCGCCGTCCACGGTGACGTTGACCTTGCGCGTGGTGCGGTTGAGCAACTTGACCCGCAGTCGTGCTTCCAGTTGCTGCACCAGATGCGTCACGGTGGTCTTGCTCATGTGCAGCGTCTGCGCCGCCTTGGTGAAGCTGCCCGCCTCCACCACCCGCGCGAACGCCTGCATTGCATCAAAACGGTCCATTGGCACCCCGGATTTCGCGCCGATTGTTTGGATTTCAAAAACAGTGATCGCCAAGGTTGCTGGTTTATCCGCCCGGCGCAAGCGCTTTAAATTTCCTTCAACACAGGTTCAACCCCCTTGAAGGAGACACCCCATGACCCGTGACGTCGTTTTCCCACCCAAACGCCAGGCGCTTTACGAGCGCAATCGCTACTCGCCAGCCGTGCGCTCCAATGGTTTTCTGTTTGTCTCGGGGCAAGTCGGCAGCCACGAAGACGGCTCGCCTGAGCCGGATCTGCGACAGCAGGTGCGGTTGGCGTTCAGCAACCTCAATGCCGTTCTCGATGCGGCGGGCTGCAGTTTTGACGATGTGGTGGATGTGACCGTGTTCATGGTCGACCCGCAGGCCAAGTTCGAAACCATTTGGGAAGTCGTGCCGGAGTTCTGGGGCGAGGCGCCGTTTCCGAACATCACCGCTGTGGGGGTGACGTGGCTGTACGGGTTTGATTTCGAGATCAAGGTGATTGCGAAGCTGCCGGAGGTTTGAGCTGCAATCCCTCGCCCCATCACCCAGGCCCTCTCCCAAGGGAGAGGGCAACAACGCCACAGCCTTTGATTATTCACACTTCATGATTAACAGCTTTACTAAAGCAATCTTGATGCAAATCCCGCGTTGAATATTCTTTCGGTAGTCCGAACCGACCGAAAAGAGCCAACGCCCATGAGCCGCCCCAGAACGCTGTACCAGAAGCACATCGACAGCCACACCGTTTGCACCCTCGACGATCAGGGCCATGTGCTGCTTTATGTGAACCGTCAGGTCGCCAACGAGTACACCAGCCCGCAAGCCTTCAGCGGGATGCGCGAGGCTGGACGTGAAGTCTGGCGGCCGGGGGCGACGCTGGCGGTGGTCGATCATGTGAACCCCACCGCCCCTGCCCGCACGGCGACGATGCCGGACGCCGGCGGCGCGCAGCAAGTGTCGTATTTCGAGAAGAATTGCCGGGATTTCGGTATCGAGCTGTTCGATGTCCTCGACAAACGCCAGGGCATCGAACATGTGGTGGCGCCGGAGCAAGGCTTCATTCTGCCCGGCATGGTCGTGGCCGCCGGTGACAGCCATACCACCACTTACGGTGCGCTGGGCGCCTTTGGTTTTGGCATCGGCACCTCGGAGATCGAGCACCTGCTGGCGACCCAGACCCTGGTCTACAAACGCCTGAAAACCCTACGCGTGACGGTCAACGGCGTGCTCGGCGCAGGCGTTACTTCGAAGGACATCATCATGGCGCTGATCGAGAACATCGGCGCATCCGGGGCCACCGGTTATGCGATCGAATTTGCCGGCCCGGCGATCGAAGCCCTCAGCGTCGAAGCGCGCATGACCATCTGCAACATGGCCGTGGAGGCCGGTGCCAGAGGCGCGTTCATGGCGCCGGACGACAAGGTCTTCGCCTACCTGCAACTCAAGCCGCGCGCACCCAAGGGCGAACTTTGGACGCGTGCCGTCGAGCACTGGAAAACGCTGCACAGCGACGACGGCGCCGTGTTCGATCGCGAGGTAACCCTCGACGTCGCGGCGCTGGAGCCGATGGTCACCTGGGGCACCAGCCCCGACCAGGCCGCCCCGGTCGGCGGGCATGTGCCGGACCCGGCCGCGCAACCCGACCCGATTTTGCGTCAGGGCCTGCAACGCGCCCTCGACTACATGGGCCTGCAACCTGGCATGCCCCTGAGCGACGTGGTGATCAGCCATGCCTTCATCGGCTCCTGCACCAACGCACGGATCGAAGACTTGCGTGACGTCGCCCGTGTCGTGCGCGGCAAGCATGTGGCGACTCACGTACGGGCGATGATCGTGCCGGGTTCGACGCTGGTTCGGCAGCAGGCCGAAGATGAAGGGCTGGCGCAGATATTTCTCGACGCCGGTTTCGAATGGCGACAATCGGGTTGCTCGATGTGCCTGGCGATGAACGATGACGTACTCGCCCCCGGCGACCGTTGCGCCTCCAGCACCAATCGCAATTTCGAGGGCCGTCAAGGCGCCGGGGCGCGTACTCACTTGATGAGCCCGGCGATGGTCGCCGCCGCCGCCATCAGCGGGCATTTGACTGACGTGCGCACGTTCGCGCAGGAGGCTTGAACCATGCAGACATTCAACACCGTCACCGGCAGCGCCGCGCCGTTGCTGGCCGCCAACATCGACACCGACGTGATCATGCCCAAGCAGTTTCTCAAGGGCATTGATCGCCAGGGGCTGGATCGCGGCTTGTTCTTCGATTCGCGGTTCCTCGCTTCCGGCGAGCCGAATCCGCAGTTCGTGCTCAACCAGGCGCCGTGGAATACCGCGACGTTTCTGGTCACCGGCCCCAACTTCGGTTGCGGCTCCAGTCGCGAGCATGCGGTCTGGGGCTTGAAGCAAGTCGGCATCCGCGCACTGATCGGCACCACGTTCGCCGGGATTTTCTACGACAACTGCCAGCGCAACGGCGTGTTGGTGATTCAACTGGACGAGGCCGAATTCAAGCGCGTTGCCGAGGCCAGCAGCATCGCCGCCACGGCGCAGATCAGCGTCAATCTGCCGGAACAACGCATCGAACTGGCGGACGGCTCAGTGATCGGTTTCGAGATCGATCAACTGCGCAAGCAATCGCTGCTGCTGGGGCTCGATGCCATTGGCACCACGCTGCAACGGGCCGGGCAGATCCGCGCCTTCGAAGCCCGGCATCTGGCGGACAATCCCTGGTTGGGCTGATAAAAAAGCCCGGGCGCTGATAGCGCCCGAGCTTTTTATTCGACAGACATGTCGCGGAAATATGCTTCCAGAAACTCCACGCAAACCCGCAATTTCGCCGACTCGCTGAGCCGGGTTGGATAAACCGCCCAGACGTTGGCGCTCTGGGTGTATTGCTCCAGCACCTGCACCAGCCGGCCCTGCTCCAGCATCGGTTTCACGTCCCACATCGAACGCAGCAGAATCCCGCCGCCGCTCAACGCCCACTCCAGCACGATCTCGCCGCTGTTGGAGGACAACGGGCCGCTGACCCGCACCGATTCCTCCTGCCCGTCGCGAGTCAGGTTCCACACGCCGAACGAATTGTTGCGCTCCTTGAGCACCAGGCAATCGTGATCTTTCAGGTCATCGAGGGATTGCGGCGTACCGCGCCGCGCCAGGTACTCGGGCGTTGCGCACAGCACGCGGCGGTTGCTCACCAGTTTGCGCCCCAGGTGCTGACCCGGCAGGTCGTCGCCGACGAGGATTTCCAGATCGAAACCCTCGCCGACGATGTCCACCACCCGGTCGAACACATCCAGGCGAATGTCGAGTTTGGGATAGGTCTGCGACAGCTTGCAGATCGCCGGCGCTACGTGATTGCGCCCGAAACCGAAGCTGCTGCAAATGTGCAGCGAACCGCTGGGCTGGTGCCGGGCCTGGGAGATCTCGCCGAGAAAATGATCGAACTCCCCCAGCAGTTTTTCCGCCCAGACCCGCACTCGCTCACCGTCGTCGGTCAACGCGATGCGCCGGGTGGTGCGGTGCAACAGTCGCGTCGCCAGCGTGCTTTCCAGCACCGAGATGCGTTTGCTGACGTAGGCCGGGGAATAACCCAGCTCGTCGGCGGCGCTGGCGAAGCCGTTTTTGCGGATCACGGTGAGGAAGACCTTGAGGTCTTCGGGCAAGGGGAATTGGTCACGATTCGTGTTCATACGCCGCATACTTCCGTTGTTTATCGCGTGATTTGCGAAAGATACCATCAAATCACCGGACCGCCACGCGCTGCCGGTTCACCGTGGTTTTCCTTGAATCCTCGATAAAAACAAACATGAGGAACAGCGTCATGAACGATGCCCTTGAGCAATCCCTGAAACTTGACGACGGCCGCTCCGGCGGCTGGCTGCAACGCCTGCGCAGTTACGAAATCGGCGTGATCCCGCTGCCGATATTCCTCGGCATCGCCGTGATCGTGTTTCTCTCGGCACACTTGGGTTTTCTGCCGAAAAACATGATCGGCGGCCTCGCGGTGATCATGACCATGGGCGTTTTTTTCGGCCAGATCGGCTCGCGCCTGCCGCTGCTCAAGGAAATCGGCGGAGGTGCGATCCTGTGCCTGATGCTGCCGTCGATCCTGGTGTTCTACGGCTTCTTCGGCGCGCCGACCCTCGACGCCACGAAGATGCTGATGAAGGAAGCCAACTTCCTGTATTTCGTGATCGCCAGCCTGGTGGTCGGCAGCATTCTGGGCATGAGCCGGTTCATTCTCGTGCAGGGCATGCTGCGCATGTTCATCCCGCTGCTCGTCGGCACTCTGGCGGCGGTCGCCAGCGGGCTGATCGTCGGCAAACTCGCCGGCTACAGCGTTTACCACACGTTCTTTTTCATCATCGTGCCAATCATCGGTGGCGGGATTGGCGAAGGGATTCTGCCGCTGTCCCTGGCCTACTCGGCAATCCTCGGGGGCACGCCGGACATCTATGTCGCACAACTGGTGCCGGCCGCCGTGGTAGGTAACATCGCGGCGATCATCTGCGCCGGTTACCTCGCCCGCATGGCCCTGAAACGCCCGGCGATCAACGGCGAAGGCGCGCTGATTCGGGCGAAGGCCGAGAACGACAAATTCAAGGTCAAGGAAGAAACCGCCACCCACATCGACCTGCGACTGATGGGTGCCGGCGTATTGATCATCTGCGCATTCTTCGTGCTTGGCGGCCTGCTGGAAAAAGTCGTCGGCATTCCGGGGCCGGTGATGATGATTCTCGCGGCGGTGCTGTTCAAATACGTGCGGGTGCTGCCGGAGCGGCTGGAGAAAGGCGCGCAGTCGTTCTACAAACTGGTGTCGTCAGCGTTCATCTGGCCGGTGATGATCGGCCTGGGCATGCTCTATGTGCCGCTCGACAGCGTGGTGAAGGTGTTCTCGGTGGGGTATGTGCTGGTGTGCATCAGCGTGGTGGTGTCGATGACCGTCGCCGGTTTCTTCATCGGCAACCTGATGAAGATGTACCCCATCGAATCGGCCATCGTCACCTGCTGCCACAGCGGCCTGGGCGGCACCGGCGATGTGGCGATCCTGTCGGCGTCGAATCGCATGTCACTGATGCCGTTCGCGCAGATTTCCACGCGGATCGGCGGGGCTTCGACGGTGATTCTGGCGACGCTGCTGCTGGGAATTTTTGCCTGAAGATCAGCGCGGCTCGATCTGGGAAAACGCCAGGTGGTAGCCATTGCAGTCGCGAATGCCGAAGTCCCGTGAGCCATAGGCCATTTCCTGAAGCGGCCAGACAATCTCGGCTTTGTCCTTGATCGACTGGTAGTAACGCTCGACATCGCTGACCGCAAAGTAGAACGTCCCGGAGCAGGAAACCGGCAGCGACCAGAGATCCTGCCCGGTGAAGATCAGCCGGCTGTCCTCGAGCTGCGCGGTGATGGTCGGCTCGAATGAGTCCGTCACGGTAAAGCCGAGGACATCCCGGTAATGGTCGCGGGTGCTGGCCAGATCGTTGCAGCGAAGGAGCAAGGTCAGGGGCATGTCGGCCTCGGCGGTTGGGGTGAGCATCGCGCGCATGATGACTTCACTCGGGTCCGTGCAGCAATGGGTAGCAAGCTTGCGACCCGAGTCGCCAGCGCCCCGTTCTTCTCCCGTAAATCCGGGCCGGGCGGGATAAGGAACGCAAATCAAGCGGTTGAAGCGGTTATCGTCAACCCCTTTGCTGAACCGCCAATTTCCCTCTTGCAAACCACCATGACCGTTCGGCGCTTTTTCTGGCAGGCGCGCGGATTCGGGTCTAGGGTTGCGTGGCTGGCGAAATGCTGGCCACGTGACGAGCAGCCCGTCTGTCGCTCGCCATCAGCAGCACTGGAAGATAAATCAGGGATGGTTTTTTGTGCTTGCGCAGGTTTGCACTCTTGAAGAGTGAATGACCGATCCCTGTATTTCGTTGCTTTCTATCAAGGACAGAAAGATGAACAACGTACAGACGCACTTCCCCCGCTTGCCCCTCCGGCAGCCCCCTTCGTTGCCCCCTGCGGCCAGACCTGACGGTTTCGGCTGACGGCGCCCGCGCCTGACCCGACGACTGTTCGTCGAGCCGCGCAGACTCGAATTCACCACCAGATCCGGACGGTTCAGGTCGCGACCTCACCGGGAAAACCATTGCCGGTTTTCCAGACGAGAGATGTTGCCTGCCCGCCAGGAAAGGCGCCCCTGCGTCGACGGGGGCTGTACGGCAACACCTGCGAGGAAGCCCTCGATATGACCGGTGCAAATCACAACATGCCCCCTTACGGGGTGGCCATCCAGGACGCGATCACTGGAGGCAACCTGCAGCAGATGAAGACTTTGTTGAAGCAGCGCGATTCGACGAAGCCGGAAGCGAAAGAGCTGAAAACCGCGTACGAAAAACTGGCCAGGGAAGTTTCCCGTCTGGAAAAACCCTAGGGCCATTACCCACTGCAATGGAGGCAATCAACATGTCTGGTTCTGTTCAGCAACAAAACGTCGGCTTGTTTCCTGTGAGTTACCGGATCGGCACGGGCCTGCCGGGTGCGCAAAGCCTTTCACTCAGCCTGCTGGTTTCCACGCCAGACAAGCATGTCACCGGCACCGCCGCCATCACCCAGGCGACCAACCCGCCGCTCGACATCGACTCGGACGTCTGGGGCGAATACACCTACATGACGGTCATGAAACCCGCCGTCAGCAAGATCCTGATCACCGCCCAGGGTAACCACGGCGGCCCCGGCTCCAACTCCATCGTGAATTTCAAGATCCATCTGGTGGTCGGCGAAGACTGGCGCGAAGGCGTGGCCAACTATGAATACTTCGATGGCCAGCGCTGGCATGAGGTGAACAACGTGCCCGCGCATCTGGTCGAGGTTCCGTCGCACGTCTTTCAACCCTTCAATCCCGGCCCGGTCATTCTCCCGAACCCGCCGATCCTGCCGCTGTACGCCGCGCCGATCCAGAGCGCAATCAGCAGCGGTGACCTGGCCCAGATGAAGAGCCTGGCGAAGCTGGCCCAACAGCAACTGGATCAGCAGCCCGAACTGCAGGAGGCAGTAAAAGCCGCGAAGGGCGAAATCAGCAAGCTGCAAGCACGCTGATCCGGCCACTGAATCCGCCAATCATTCAAGGGAGTAACATCATGTCGATCGGACTTTTCCACACCCGCCTCATCGCCAGCAATTCACTGCTCGGCGCACCGGTTCTGACCCTCGACCTGCTGGTCAACACCGTCAGCAAAAAAGTCAGCGGCGTTGCCAGCATCTTTCAAAGCACCTGGCCGCCGCTCAATTTCCATGCCCGCGTCTGGGGCGACTATTCCGAGGCCAAACTGACCCCGTCGGTCGAGAGTCACATCATCCTCACCCTCGCCGGCAGCCCGAGCGGTCCGCTGAGCCAGATCGCCCAGACTTTCGGCCTCAAGGGCATCCTCGACAACTGGACCAGCGGGTTTGTCGATTACCGCTACAACGAAGGCGGTCAGTGGCACCAGGTCAGACACGTGGCGGTGCATCAGGCATCGACCGTCGAGCCGCCGCCCCATCACGCTGTGCCGCTGTATGCGGTGGCCGTGCAGACGGCCCGGGAAAGCGGTGATCTGGCGCAGATCAAGGTCGCCGTGCAACAGGGCGAACAGCAACTGGCTCACCACGACGCCTTGCGCACTGCGCTCGGTCAGCTGAACGCGGAAATCGCGCGACTGGAAGCGCGCTAAGCGACAACACCGGGCGCCGCCGAAAGGGGTCGCGCCCGGTGTTCCAGCACCCCCGAGGTCAGTCCATTCGTGCCGTGCACAGGCCTGTGCAAAAGGATTCCCATGACAGACAACCGCCCTGCCCGCTACCTCAGCGAAACCGATCTCAAACGCTACGTGCCGGTACACGTGGTCTGGGAGATCACCCTGGCCTGCGACCTCAAGTGCCTGCATTGCGGCTCCCGCGCCGGGCATCGGCGCCCCGACGAGCTCAATACCCGCGAATGCCTGGACGTCATCGACTCCCTGGCCGCCCTCGGCACCCGCGAGATCACCCTGATCGGCGGCGAGGCCTATCTGCGCAAGGACTGGACGCAACTGATTCGCGCCATTCACGACCACGGCATGTACTGCGCCATCCAGACCGGCGGGCGCAACCTGACCCCGGCGAAGATGCAGGCAGCGGTGGACGCCGGCCTCAACGGCGTGGGCATTTCCCTCGACGGACTCGCGCCCTTGCACGACGCAGTGCGCAATGTACCCGGCTCATTCGACAAGGCCGTGGACACCCTGCGCCGCGCCAAGGCTGCGGGACTCGCGGTCAGCGTCAACACGCAGATTGGTGCGGCCACCCTGCCCGACCTGCCGGAGTTGATGGACACCATCATCGAACTCGGCGCCACCCACTGGCAGATCCAGCTCACCGTGGCGATGGGCAACGCGGTCGATCACCCGGAGCTGCTGTTGCAGCCTTATCAATTGCTCGACGTGATGCCGCTGCTCGCGCGGCTGTATCGCGAAGGCCTGGACCGTGGCCTGCTGATGAACGTCGGCAACAACATCGGTTACTACGGCCCTTACGAACACCTGTGGCGCGGTTTCGGCGACGAGCGCATTCACTGGAGCGGCTGCGCGGCCGGCCAGACCGTGCTGGCGCTGGAAGCGGACGGCACGGTGAAAGGCTGTCCGTCGCTGGCCACCGTCGGTTTCTCCGGCGGCAACGTACGCAACATGAGCCTGCACGACATCTGGCACTACAGCGAAGGCATCCACTTCGGCCGTCTGCGCTCGGTCGATGACCTGTGGGGTTATTGCCGCACCTGCTATTACAACGACGTCTGCCGGGGTGGTTGCACCTGGACGTCACACTCGCTTCTGGGCAAACCCGGCAACAACCCCTACTGCCATTACCGCACCCTGGAACTGGAAAAACGCGGACTGCGCGAACGCATCGTCAAGCTTGAAGACGCCGCGCAGAAATCCTTCGCCGTCGGCCGCTTCGACCTGATCACCGAACGCATCGACACCGGCGAACAGGTCGCCAGCGTCAGCGACAGCGGCCAGGTGATCAAACTGGCGTGGATCAATCAGGGCCAGAAATCACCGGACGAGGGCCGCATCCCGCAACGCCTGAGCCTGTGTCGCGGCTGTCGCCAGTACATCCACCCCCACGAGTCGACCTGCCCGCACTGCGCCGCCGATGTCGCCGCCGCCGAAGCCGAATACCAGGCCGACCGGATGCGCCAGCAAGCGATCATGAACAACCTGACGCGTCTGCTGGGAGTGGCGCCCAGTACCTTGAGTTGATGCCGCTCAGCGCACGTTGCGGTAGAGCATCAGCCGTGCGCTTTCGTGCAGGCCTCGGGTGAGTTCGGTCAGGCGCCGAAACTCCTCGGGGTGCTGCCCGGCGACGTTTTCCAGCGGCGTGTTCGACTTCAAATCATGCAAGGTCGGCGCGCTGCCGTCGTGCTGCATTTGCAGCAGGTAATCGCGGGTCACTCCGCCGATCACCGGGAAGGTGCCTTCGCGCAGCACCAGCGGCACCACCCGTTCACCCTCAGCAGACGGTTGCTGAATGTCACGTCCCATCGCGCCGTTGCTGAACGGGATACCCGCGATGCCGGCCACCGTCGGCAGTAAATCAGCCAGCCCGGTCGCCTCGTCGAACACCCGGGGTTCAAGCAGGCCTGGCGCGTGAATCAGCAGCGGCACATGGTTGCTTTCCAGCCCCAGTTGCTCGAACGCCGGGGGCATGTGCGGGATGCGGCTGATGCGCGTGTTGTGATCGCCGAAGAACACAAAGATCGTGTTGTCGTAATAACCGCCAGCCTTGGCCAGCTCCATCAGCCGACCGATGTTGAAGTCCAGCAGACGCACTGCGTTGTATTGTTCGACGCTGCGCGATCCGGCGCTCTGTACCTGTTCGAGAGACAGCGCGCTGACTTCGAAACCGTCGTTGTCCCTGGGAATGGTGAACGGTCGGTGGTTGCCCGAGGTTTGTACGTAGGCGAAGAAGGGTCGGTCTTGCGGCAGCTCACGCAGAATCCGGTCGCCCTCCTTGAACAGATCCAGATCGGAGATTCCCCACACATCCACCAGCGGCGAACGCCAGTCGCTTTCCTGATACAGGCGCACCCCATCGATGCTTTGCTGGATCAACGCATTGATATTGGCCCACCCGGCATTGCCACCGATCATGTACAGCTTCTGATAATCGCTGAAGGCGTTGATCAGCGTGTGCTGACGGGTGATCAGCGGATGGCGGGTCGCGGTTTCCTGGCGGGTCACGTCCGGTACGCCAGTGATGCTCGCCCACACGGTTTTCGCGGTGCCGGTGACGGGCACATAGAAGTGCTTGAAGAACCAGCTCTGGGTCGCCAGGCGATCAAGATTCGGTGTCGGATTCAGCGGATTGCCGTAGGCGCCCACGGCGCTGGCGCCAAGGGATTCGAGCATGACAAACATCACGTTCGGCGCCCGCCCGGCCGCAACCCGATAGGGCTGCACTCCTTGCTGACGGTCGAAGTTCAAGGCCTGCGGGTCAGGCTGATCCACTCCCAGATAGCGCGATACCACCGGGTAATGCTCCCTCACCTGCGCTTCATCGAACTGCGCTTGTCCGGCCTTGAGGGTGTCGTAGAAAAACAGCACCGGGTTGAGCCCCAGCGCAGCGACCTGCGCATTGCCGGAAAAGAACGCATCGCTCCAGCGCAGGGGCACCGGGTTTTCCAGGTTGAGGTTTTCCACCCGTCCGAGAAGGGCCAGCAGCACAGCGACCATTGCTGCTCCCGTGCCCAATGCCAGCGAAGCACGGCGAATCTGCCGAGGTTTCTGCGCCAGCGTCAGCCGCTCCAGGCGCAAGAACCCCAGGAACCACAGCATCACGCCGGCCAGCCAGCCGAGAGCGATCCACAGCACCGGGTACGTTTCCCAGACCATTTGCCATGAGATCTGCGCATCCTCCAGATAGCGCAACACCGTGGCATTGATCCGCACACCGAGGTAGGCGTAATGGCCGAAATCGATGACGTACACCAGACCGATCAGCCCCAACACCAGCAGCCAGTAGGCCCTTGCCACCTTGCGCAGCAGCGCCACACGGGTGAGGTTCCAGCGCGGCAGCCAGGCCAGCAGCGCCAATGGCAACATCAGCAAGATTGCCAGACGCAAGTCGAAACGCAGGCCGATGCCCAGCGTTTCCAGCCACTGCGGATCAGCAAAAAGCCGTCCGGCTTCGATCCCGGAAAACCCGAGCACAAACCCCAGCCTGAGCAGCGCCAGCAGCGCGAACAACAGGCCTGCCGCACCCACGCCGTAGCGTAGGCGACGCGATTGCAACCACCCCATCGTTTACCTCGATGTCATTCGTTCAGATTGAAGGCGTCGCCGCTGTTGATGGGCGACGCAGCCGCTGCCACAGCGCTTTGGCGGCAAGCATGATTGCGGCGATCAGGCAGTACCCCGCCAGCAGCGGATCGATCAGGTAATCCCAATAGTTTTCCGATGCCTTGAGGCGCAGGGCGAACGCCAGTGTGGCGAGGGCCAGCATCGCCACCGCCAAGCCATTGCGCAGCCACAGCAGAACCAGCGCCGCCAGCCCCGTCAGGACAATCATCGGGCGCGGATTGAAACCCCAGCGGTAAGGGTCGAAATAGGTCAGGCCCAAGGTCGCCGGATACAGCGATAGCGCCAGACCGGCAAACAGGAGCAGCACCTGAAGGCGTGCAGGCCGCTGCAATGGCTGTGCGACACCCAAACGCGACAGACTGGCCCAACCGAGAAACACCAGCGTCGTGATCGCCAGATCATCGGTATAGCTGCGCACATACGCCGCCAGCGGCAGACCGTTGAGTGGAACAAAGCTTGTCACTGCCAGCACGGGTAACAGCCACGGACGCCAGCCATGGGTGGCACGCAATGAGCCCAGCAGAACAAAACCGAGCAGGATGAACGTCAAATGGGCTTGCCAGAGAAACAGCATCACAGGCGCTCCGCCAGCCAGGCATCGTTGAAGCTGACATGTTTGATGAAGGTGTTGTTCCACGAATAAACCAGGTGATAAAGGCCATCGCTGCCACGGCTGAAATACGGGTACTCGTACTCGAACTCACAGCCTTCGGGCTTGCACACCCGGTAGTCCAGATTGCTCAGGAAACGCTGTTCCAGCGGCAGACGTTGCGCGCCGCTGGATGCACGAAAACCTTCGCCGATAATTGCCTTGTAGGCCTCAGGCGAGAATGGTTGACCGCGCGGGTCCGGTGACTGATCAAGCTCGATCACACTGCGCCAGTCGTTGAGACTGGCATCCGTGCCGTACAGGCTGAGCTTGAAGCGCCCGTCGCGCAGGTCATTGAGCGCCACCAGCAAACCGTCATCGGCGGTGCCCACCGCCGCCAGCGACGAGTTGGGGTTGGACGGTTCCAGCGGATACGGTTCGCTCCAGGTCTGGCCGGCGTCGTCGGTGCGGCTGGCCAGGACCCGATGATGGGTGTCACCGGCATAGCGCAGCATCGCCACCGCGCGGCGCTCGTCGAGCGGGACGATGGTCGGCTGCAACGAATGCTTGCCCCGACTGATGCGGAATTTGTCGATCACCTCGCCATCCGCGCTCAGATACAGGTACTCGGCAAACTTGCCCATGAACTCGTGATACACCGGCAGGCCAATCGAGCCATCGGCATGGAACACCGGCGCCGCGCGCACCAGCGTGCTGATATTGAAGAACGGCGACGTGACCAGTTGACGCGACGCCGACCAGTTGCGCCCCAGGTCATCGGAAACCATCACGTTGATCGCGCTGGTGGCCCAACCGCCCACGGACACCGAGACATAGAACATCCACAGACGCTGATCCGGTGCCAGGGCAATCACCGGATTGCCCAATTTGCGGATGTAGCGCCCCGTGCCGGCGATCGTCGATTCGCGGGTCGCCAGCACTTGCTCGGCGCCCCACTCGGCCGCCCTCGCGTTGAAACGTGCGGTGCGGATCTGCACGTCGGCGGCGCCTTCACGCGAGCCGGCGAACCACACAGCCATCAGGTCGCCGCCGGGCAGCGCCGTGACCGATGACGAATGAACGAAATCATCCAGTTCGGATGACACGAAACGACTGCTGTAGGTCGGCTCGGCAACGGCCACCGGTGCCGGCACGTCGGGAGTAGTGTCGGCGAAAGGCGCCAGCACATGCGCGGGATGACTGCGCCACGCCGCGAAAAAAATCAGGCTGACGGCAAGCGCCACGATAAGGAATTTCAAGCGAAAGGACAGCGCACGCATAAAAGGCTCACGGCAGATTCAGGATGAAAAGGCATCAAAAAAAACCTCCGTGTCAGCGCTGCGGATCGTCCGGTAAACGCCGCCGGCGTCCCGTGAGCATCGACAACGGCAGGTTGTCGCGCACCTGGAAACTCTCGAACAGCGCTGCCGCGATGTGAATCGCGACCATCACCAGCAAGGCGTCGGCAGCAGTTTCGTGTACTTGCAGCGGCCAGTCGGCCCCCCACAAGGCATCGACTTCTTCCATGGCCCAGCCGCTCAGACCGGCGGTCAGCATCGCCAACAGCAAGAGAATCATCACCAGCGCACCGATCGGCGAATGCCCGAGACGGTGCTCCGGACGCCGCTCAAGCAGCGACCGAACATGGGCTGCCAGTCTCGCGCGCGTCGGCCAGAAGTCCGACCAGCGCGCGCTGGCCGGACCGATGAATCCCCACACCAGCCGCACCAGCAGCCAGCCCATGGCGTAGTAACCCAGCCAGACATGCCAGTCGTCGCCCGCTTCATTAAAGAAGTAATTGCCAACGAAGACGCCGGCGATGGACAGGTGGAACAGCCGCACTACGGGGTCCCACAGGCGCAGGGATTCGCCTGGCATCAGCCCTTGATCTCGGTCTTGACTGCTTTACCGCTGACCGGGTCGTGATAGATCTCGACCTTGCGTTTGTCCTTGTCGAAGCCGTAGATCTCGTAGCAATTGCCATCGGTGACTTTGAATTTACTGATTTCATAACCCTGGCTTTTCAGTTGTTCCTGAAAGGCCTTCTGGTCTTGCCATTGCGAACGCTCGGCAGTGGTGCATTGCGGGCCGGCGATGGCCAGCGGGCTGGCGACGATCAGGGACAACAGCAGTAGCTTGCGCATGGAAACACTCTCACGGGACGGGAAAGCTCCACTGTGCGAAAGCAACCTTAGTGAAACCTTAGTTGGCAACGCGCCGTTACATCTTTACCGATGTCAGAACTGCCATGACGCCCGCGCGGACGGCATGATTGCGCCGTCACGCCATCGATTGCCTTGCGAGCACCACCATGCGCCTACTTCTGGTCGAAGATGACCTCGCCCTCATCCAGGGCATCCGCGTTGCCCTGAGCAACGAGGGTTACACCCTCGACTGGCTGCAGGACGGCGCCAGTGCCTTGCATGCCTTGCGCAGCGAGAGCTTCGACCTGTTGCTGCTGGATCTCGGCCTGCCGAAGCTCGATGGCCTGACGCTGCTGCAACAGTTGCGCAGCAGCCAGCAGGATCTGCCGGTGCTGATCCTCACCGCGCGCGACGGCACCGCAGAACGCATCGCCGGGCTGGATGCCGGAGCCGACGACTACCTGATCAAACCGTTCGATGTCGACGAACTCAAGGCCCGTATCCGTGCCTTGTTGCGGCGCAGCCAGGGGCGTGCGCAACCGGTGCTGGAACATGCCGGCGTCTGCCTCGACCCCGTCAGCCAGCAGGTCACGTGGCGAGGAAACGACGTGGTGATGACGCCGATGGAGTATCAGCTGCTCCATCAATTGATGGTCCGCCCCGGCAAGGTCGTCACCCGCGAACGTCTGTCCCGCACGCTGTACGGCTGGCAGGAACGGGTCGAGAGCAACACGCTGGAGGTACTGATCCATAATCTGCGTAAAAAGCTTTGCGCCGAACTGATCCGCACCGTACGCGGCGTCGGCTACGTCGTGGAACTCAAGCCATGATGTCCATACGTGCGCGGATTCTGGTGCCGGTGCTGATTCTGGTGTTGATCGGCGATGTGCTGATTTCATGGCTGGTGGTGCGTTACAGCCACCACGAAATCGAAGAGATCTACGACGCCCAACTGGCGCAGAGTGCGCGCCTGCTGCAAGGCGTGCTGGCCCAGCGCGATCCCGACGATAACGACTGGGATCGCCTGCATCGCGCCTTCGATGAGGCCATGAGCCGGATGGACGATGGCGAGGCGTTACATCCCTACGAGACGCGTTTGACCTTTCAGGTCTGGCGCAACGACGGCCAGTTGCTGGTGCGCTCGGCTGAGGCGCCGCTGCTCGATCAACCGCCGGCCACCCTCGGCTCCCATGACCTGATGGAAAACGGTCGAGACTGGTGCGCGTTTCTGCTCAAGGATACGCAACAGGGGCTGCTGATCTGGGTCGGCGAACGGGATGACATCCGGCAGGATCTGATCCAGCGCATCGTCGGCCACACACTGTGGCCAAGCCTGATCGGCGTGCCGTTGCTGGCGACGTTGATCTGGCTGACCATCGGCTGGGGCTTGCAACCGTTGCGGGTCATGGCCCAGTCAATCCGGGGTCGCGACACCGACACCCTCAAGCCGTTGCACCTGAGTCCTCTGCCTAACGATCTCGAACCGATGCAAACCGCGCTCAACCGCCTGTTGCAGCAGATCGATGACCTGCTGGCACGGGAGCGGCGTTTTATCGCCGATGCGGCCCACGAGCTGCGCACACCGCTGGCGATCCTGCGCATCCATGCACAGAACGCGCAACTGGCCACCAGTGCGCAGCAACAGGCCGAGGCGCTGGAGTTTCTGGTCAGCGCCGTGGATCGCGCCACGCGTATCGCCAGTCAGTTGCTGACCATGGCCCGCATCGAACCGCGCCTGGCGGCGGCGGAAAAAACCCGGGTCGAGCTGACCGCGCTGGTGCGTGAAGAACTTGCCGAGTTAACACCACTGGCCTTGGCCAAAAACGTCGATCTGATCCTCGACAGCGACCAGCATTGCCCGGTCGAAACCGATCCGGTGGCCCTCGCCATCGCCTTGCAGAACCTGGTAACCAACGCGCTCAACTTCGCGCCGCCCGGCAGCGAAGTCCGGGTTCAGGTCGCCCCCCACCCCTGCGGCGCCGCATGCATCAGCGTCGAAGACGCAGGTCCGGGTATCGACGAACAGGACTACGCGCGGTTGTTCGAGCGTTTCTACAGCCAGGGCCATGCCAATGGTGCAGGCCTGGGATTGGCGATCGTGCAGATGATCGTCAACAAGCTCGGCAGCACGCTGCAACTCTACAACCGCCCTCAGGGCGGACTGTGTGCCGAACTGCGGATCAATGCGGGCCCGGCCGCGGGCTAATCAATTAAGCGAATTTGACGAATTTTTCATCCTGACCCGTCCATGCCCTTGAATGGGCATGGTCACTGTCGGCCTGATGCCGACCGCCCGCGAACACTGGCAGGCCCGCCGGCCTGCCAGTCACGAATCTGTCATTTCTGCCTGCTAACGTCCCGGCGTTTGTCCGACCCGCACATAGCCAAGGCGACCTCAGGTGTACTCAGGCACGACGCGACAGCACATCATCCTCAGATCCAATGACATGAACTGCGACGACTTCGGCGCCCTGTTCTCCAAAATGTTCGGCAACCGCTACGGCGACTCTCCGCCACCGCCCAAGAACATCGTCATTGGCGGCGTGTATGGCCGCTACGAAGACGTGAGTTTCCGGCGCATGCACTATCGCGGCGATTTCGCCGTCGAATTTCCGCTGCCGTTCGATGAAGTGACGTTTGTCATTCCCAGCGCCGGCAAAATCCTCTTCAACCACGCCACCGAATCGCTGGGCACGACGCAGGTCGGGCTGGCCGTTGACAAGGCCGAACTGCGTTCGATGCGTTTCATCGACGATCACGCCCATCGCGGCATGTCGATTGGCCGCCGGATTCTCACCGAGCGCCTGTCGACGCTGCTCGGCAGGCCGATCCTGCAAAAGCTGCAGTTCGAACCCAAGGTCAATCTCGACAGCGCGGCGTGCCAGGGCATCCGTGCGCTGATCGACCTGGCGACCGGCACCGAGTTCGACCTGCTGATGAGCGCTGGCACCCTGCTGCCGTCACGCCTGCGCGAGATGCTGGTGGATGCGGTGCTGGAAGCCTGGCCGCACAATTTCAGCGAAGCGTTGCGCCATCCACAGCCGATGATTGCGCCCCGACATGTGAAACAGGCGATCGAATACATCCAGGCGCATCCGCAGCACCTGGTCAGCGGTACGGATCTGGCGCAGTTGAGCAACGTCAGTCTGCGCGCCTTGCAGGACGGGTTTCGGCGGTTTACGGGGACTTCGATTGTCGCGTATCAGCGGCAGGTGCGGCTGGCGCGTGCCCGTGAGGCATTGGCGCTAGGCACGGTGTCGTCGGTGAGCGAGGTGGCGCTGCAATACGGGTTCAGCAATGTCGGCAGGTTTTGTCAGTATTTTCAGCGTGCTTACGGCGTCAGTCCGGCAGATGTCCGCAAAGGACTGCGTTGAAACGGTGGCGAAGAACCTCGCTTCCTCGCCACCGCTGGCCGGTCAGAACAGGTAGCTGGCCTTGAGGCTGCCAGCAAAGCCATGGCTGTCACCGCCCCCACTGGCACCGACTTCGGCCCCCACGCTCAGCGGGCCAAGATTGGCCATGACGTTCACCGCGCCACTGAACTGGTCGCGGTTATCGAACGCCGCGTGCTGTTCGATATCCAGCCCCAACAGATGGCCTTCGCTGTCGACCTCATGGTCTCCCAGCACATGTTCGTAACCGACGCGAACACCGGGCACCAGTTGCCAGGCCCCCATCGTCACCGGTGCGAATGACGCATTCAGATCGGCGACGGCACTGCGACGGGTTTGCTGCAGGTCATCGACATCGAGCGCCAGTTCGCTGCCCTTTTCCTTGAAACCGGCCAGGTCCACGCGGCTGATCCGCATACCGAGGCGCGGTTCGAGGGTCACGCCATCGACCGGCAAACGGTAACCCAGCGCCAGCGTTGCGCCGGTCAGGTTGCCGTGGCTGTTGCCCTTGGCAGAACCCAGGCCAGCGCCGAGGTCGCGCTTGCTGTCGTAGTCGATGTAACCGGCGCTGGCATCGGCGTCGACAAACAGCCCGCGCTCCAGTCCATTGGGGGCGAAACGTGCGCCCAGTGCGAGGAAGGTGTAATCGGTATCCGCCTCGCCACCGGCCCCGCCGACGCTGCCCTTGCTGTAGCCGAAACCGCCATGGGCGCTGAGTTGTTCGCTGAAACGCCGGGTGACGCCCACCATCATGCCCTGGCTGTGTTCATTGCTGCTGGCGGCGTGGGACGAACCGTCGGTGCCCAGATAACCGGCGAGCGCCGTCGTCCAGAGGCGATATTGGCCGACCTTAAGGTCAGTGCCGCTGGCGTAGGGCGCGGCGGCCTGCTCGATCATCGCGTCCTGACGCAGCAGGTAACTCGCCGCATCGGCGTGCACCTGACCGCCGACCGTGGACTCGACGCCTCCCAGGCTGCCGCCGTCGATCGCCGATTGCAGGTAGTAATTGTAGGCGCTGTAGGTGCCCGACAGGTCGCTGTTCTGCAACTGCTGCAACAACTGCGCGCCGGCAGCGGCGTTGCCGACCAGACCCGCCTGGCCGGGCAGACTGTTGTACTCGACCATTTTGCCGCGCAGCACGTAAAGGGTTTCCTGGGACAATCCCAGCCCTTGCTTGAGGTAGTTGTCCATGCTGCCGTATTGCGCGGTGACCTGATCCAGGCCCGCTTGCAGGTAACTGGCCTCGACACCCAGCAACGGCGCATAAACCGTCGCCATGCTCGGCGGCAATGCCTTCAAGGTCGCGGCCACACGGGCGGCGGTGTAATCGTTGGTCGCCAGGTAGTTGTTCATGATGGTCGCGCTGTCGACCCCGGCGATGCTCTGCAACACGGCAGCGGTCCAGCCGGTGCGATCCTTGCCGGCGGTGCAATGGAACAGCGCCGCGCCATCGACCCGGGCCAGTTCATTGAACAGCACGCTGAATTGACTGCGCATGCCGGCATCGCTGACGAACGCGCGGTTGGTCTGCTGCATCATCGCGATAGCATCGGCGGCGCTTTTGAACGAAACAGTGGTGATGTTGGCGCCGGACGTGGCGCTGCCGATGATGTCGATGTTCTGGTAGGTCGCGCCGCTGATCAGGGTATCGGGGGTGGCCGCGATTTCGCTGGGCGTGCGCAGGTCGTAGATGGCCTTGATGCCCAGACCGTTGAGGGTCGTCAGGTCCGAGGCGGTCGGCGTCAACGCATTGGAGCGATAGAACACCCCGGCGCGCATGATGCCGTCGTGAGCCGTGGCGTAGGCGGTGGTGGTGCCGGCGATGTCGCGAAAGTTGTCGATCCCGGTCAGGCGCGGGGTATTGAGGGCGGTGGAATCGTCGGCGGCCTGGGCGGCGGCGATGGACAGGCTCAGGACGGACAGCGAACACAGAAGACGTTGAAACACGATGCAGCCTCATTGAAAACGCGTTGGGCTGATCACTATCGGCAATGAAAAAATACCGATTGTGACAAGTTGCCTCGCGAATCAAATGCCTGCGCGATCGGTCCGCAAGATGCGCTTTCTGTCCTCAAGGCCGGGGCGGCCGGTAAAAAACTCGAACTCGCGTTCTGCCGCTGCATCCAACGTTTAAACCTACGGAGGACAGCATCATGAACAACGACGACCGCTCATCCACCGCCCCGTCCAATGCCCCGCCCACCGATACCTCGGGTAAACCGGTGAATGTCGTGGAACGGGATCTGACGGACCCGGATCGCGCTACCGCAGCCGTGGACGAGGTCATCACGCCCTCTTCCACCCGCACCAAGGAACAGGACGCCGAAGCGTTGCAACGCAAGGTCGACGAGATCGAGCGCAAGGTGGCGGACGGCAATTGAGGGTGGTCCGCTTGCAGGTTTTGCGTCGGGTTTGCCGGAGCAAATCGGCGGCAAAACCTGCATTTCGGCCGGTTCGGAAAATAAGTAGCTGTTTTCCATGAAATTTATTTGCCTTCGGGGGTTCCCAGACGCCTCGAATGTTGGTAAATTTCCGCCCGTTCTTGCAGCAGACCCTTCGGGACTGCGGCAAAAGCTTCAGGGGCGTCGCCAAGCGGTAAGGCAGCAGGTTTTGATCCTGCCATGCGTTGGTTCGAATCCAGCCGCCCCTGCCATTTTCTCTATCTCCTCCCTCCGCAAAATCCTCCAGATCACTTGTTCAAGTGGTCAGATTCATTTCTTTTTATTCAACTCAATTGCCGCACGCACCAGCGTTTTCAACGCCTGGGCATCGATGCTGTCGCCTTCGTGAAAATCAATCGCGCGCCGGGTATTGCCTTCGAGGCTGGCGTTGAACAGTTTCGACGGATCTTTCAGCGCGGCCCCCTTGGCGAATGTCATCTTCACCGCCGACTTGTAAGTCTCCCCCGTGCAGATGATTCCGTGCCGTGACCAGACCGGCACGCCCCGCCACTTCCACTCCTCGACCACCTCGGCATCCGCCCCATGGATGATCGCCCGGATCTCGGCCAGCATTTGGCCGCGCCAGTCGCCCAGCTCCTTGATTCTGGCGTCGATCAGCGCCGAAGCCGGGCCTTGCTGCTCTTCACTCATGATGTTCGTGCTCCCTTGCTTGCGGGTTCGTAACCCCACCAGCGTAGCTGCCGATCCAGCGCTCGCTTGCCCATGAAAAACGCCAGGCAAAAAAAAGCCCCGCATGGCGCGGGGCAAAAAATTGGTTGGTTGCGGCCAACCAAAGGAGCATCTTCAAAAACGTTCAGCGGTTACAGGCATTCCTGGGCGGCACGTTCAAAACTCGAAGGCATGAAGCTCGAGGCCAGCAAGTGGCGCTCGTACAAGAACACCTTGCCACCATCCTGGGCCTTGTAAGCCTCCAGTACGTTGTCCGCCGCGACTTTGCTCGGCACCACGATGCGGTAGCTGCGCTGGGTCTGGGACACCGTCGGGTTCAGCGAACTGCCCTGCAGTTTCGGCACCACGCATTCGGCGTACTGCGCAGG
Source organism: Pseudomonas botevensis (assembly GCF_019145475.1). Taxonomy (GTDB): domain Bacteria; phylum Pseudomonadota; class Gammaproteobacteria; order Pseudomonadales; family Pseudomonadaceae; genus Aquipseudomonas; species Aquipseudomonas botevensis. The sequence continues at coordinate 10,454 of NZ_JAHTKI010000002.1, read as the reverse complement.
CGTCTTGTGGGTTTGCAGGGTCAGCGTCGGGTCGTTCGGTGCCGAAGCACACCCCGTCAGCAAAGCGGCAAACGCCAGGGCGGGAACAAAAAAAGCACGCATGGATAAAATCCTGAAAATAAAGGTTCGGTTCTCAGCGACGTTCGGCGTTACGGGCGCTTTCGTCGCTGTTTTGAGTCATGCCATCAGCCAGCGGTCACCAGGGCCTTGAGCGAATCGTCGAACTGCTTCAAGGCACTCAGTTGCAGATCACGTTGTTGCTCGATCTGCGCGGCAATCTCCGGCGCTCCCTTGTTGTGGACCCACACCGACGGCATCTGCTTCTCGACCGCCCCTTCGGCCTTGCCGATGTATTGCAGGCCGGCGTCGTAGAAGCGCGCGGCGAAGCGTGCTTCTACCTGGCTGTTGCGCTGGGTCAGCAAGCGGTTGTGGGTGTCGAGCATCACCACCAGATCAGGTTTGGCCTGCACCAGTTCATCGAGACTGGCGTAGACCGTCACCGAGAGAAATTGCTGTTGCAGCGAACGGGTCAGCCAGTCGATCGCCAGTTCCGGGTCGGAGCTGCTGACGAAGGCCTCGCGAATCCGCGCATCGAGCGCGTCTTTCGCACCGTTCACTGCCACATCGTGGTAGCGCTCAAGGTATTGCAGGTCGTCCAGCGTGTTTTCGCTGTACAGCACACCGACCGTTTGCGAGTGCGCAAGCCCGGCGCTGCTGCCGGCGATGGGTAGAAAGTGGCACGACTGGGTGTCGTCTGCGTAAGCCGGTGCAATCGTTGCAACCCCGCCCATCAGCAGGGCGACTACAGCCAGTCGGGTCAATCTGTTCATCGCGCAAATTCCTTGAGCAGCGTTTCGATGGAGGCGATTTTCCGCTCATCGGCGCCAAAGCAGAACTTGCGTTTGGTGATGGTCACTATTACTTGAAGCGATAGTTCAACCCCGTGCAGACTGCGACACACTCAATACAACGAAAAAAACCGAGGATGACTTGTGCGAACCTTTGATCTGATCCGCGATGCCGTATTGCCCGAGTTCCGCGAGCGCGTGGCCGACTATCTGGTGGAATACGAAACCGTGCTGATCCAGAAAGACACCGACGCCGAACGCGTGCGCGATACCGCCAATCAGTTGCGTGGCTATCTGCGTGGGTTGAACACCACCCGCGTGCTGGGCATGGCGCTCTGGGAGGAACTGGATCGGCGCATCGTCGAAAACTGGCTGTAGCGATTACTCGATGACCCGCTAGACTCTTCACGCTGCGTCCGCGGCGCCAGGGCTGCCAGGCCCCGGTCTCCTGATCCGGAGGTGTCCCTATGAGCAACAGCACCGAACTCTCGACCTTCACCGGCTGGGCCGCCACAGCAGCCGGCGCGCCGCTGGAGCGCTACAGCTACGATCCCGGCCCGCTGGGAGACGAGGAAGTCGAAGTCGCCGTGGAATATTGCGGCGTCTGCCATTCCGACCAGTCGCTGATCGACAACGACTGGGGCATCAGCCAGTACCCGTTCATCCCCGGCCATGAAGTGGTGGGCAGCATCGTGCGCATCGGCCCGCAGGCACGCGGACTCAAGGTCGGCCAGCGGGTCGGCATCGGCTGGTACAAGGGCAGTTGCATGCATTGTTCTTCGTGCATGGGCGGTTCCCATCACCTGTGCACCACGGTGCAACCGACGATCATTGGCAGCAACGGCGGCTTCGCCGATCACCTGCGTGCGCACTGGGCCTGGGCAACGCCGATTCCCGACGGTCTGGACCCGGCGAAGGCCGGCCCGCTGTTCTGCGCGGGCTCCACGGTGTTCAATCCGCTGGTGCAGTTCGGCATCAAACCAACCGACCGGGTCGGCGTGGTCGGCATCGGCGGGCTGGGGCATCTGGCCTTGCGTTTCCTCAACGCCTGGGGCTGTGAAGTCACCGCCTTCACCTCGTCATTGAGCAAGCAAGAGGAAGCCAAACGCCTCGGTGCGCATAACGTGGTCGCCTCCACCGACAGCGATGCGCTGAAACGCATTGCCGGCACCCTGGACTTCCTGCTGGTGACGGCCAACGCCAACCTCGACTGGACGGCGATGCTCGCCACCCTGCGCGGCAAGGGCCGCCTGCACTTTGTCGGCGTGGTGCCCGACGCCATTCCGGTGCATGTGTTCAATTTGATTCCGCAGCAGAAAAGCCTGTCCGCCTCACCGGTTGGCTCGCCCGGCACCACGGCGACCATGCTGGAGTTCTGCGCCCGGCATCAGATCCTGCCGCAGGTCGAGGAATTCCCGATGAGCCGGGTCAACGAAGCCGTGGATCACCTGCGCAGCGGCAAGGCGCGGTATCGGATTGTGTTGAACGCCAGTAAATAAGCATTCGGCGCGAGGTTTGGAAGCCTCGCGCCGTTTTTGCATCGATGACCGCAACTTTATCTGCAACCGTTCAGGCCGGCGCCCAGCGCCGATGCAGCCCACGCGCCAGCGCATCGAGAGCGAATCCCAGCACGCCGATCAACAGCACCATCGCCATCAGCTCCGAGTACGCGAGGCGATCCCGCGTATCGAGGATGAAATAGCCCAGCCCCGCGCTGACGCCGAGCATTTCGCACGGCACCAGCACAATCCACAGAATGCCGATGGACAGCCGCACGCCGGTCAGCACATGGCCGACCACGCCGGGCAGGATGACTTTGCGCAGGGTTTCCCAGCGGGTCGCGCTGAGGCTGCGGCTCAATTGCAGCCAGCGTGGATCGAGTTGTCGCACGCCGGCCGCGGTGTTGAGCAGGATCGGCCAGATCGCGGCGAAGGTCAGCAGGAAGTAGATCGGTTGATCGCCCACGCCCATCAGCATCACCACCACCGGCATCCACGACAGCGGCGAAATCATCCGCAGAAACTGAAAGGCCGGAGTGGTTGCCGCTTCGAGGTGGCGGTAACTGCCGATCATCAGCCCCAGCGGCACGCCGATCAGCAACGCCAGCAGCAGACCGACGACGATTCGTTTCAGGCTGACCAGCACATGCTCGTACAACTCGGCACGACCGAGCAGTTCAATCAGACTCGTCAACGTGGCTTGCGGCGAAAAACGCGCCGCCAGCCCTTCGCCGCCACCGGCCAGATGCACGCCCAGCCCCCACAGCAGCAACAGGGCCAACAGCCCTGCTGCGCCCAGAGCGCCATGGACAAGCGTTGAAGTCGGTTTGCTCATCAGAGACTGAACTCCTCGCTGCGCTCAAAGCCTTCGGGCAGGCCGAACGCCTGCATGCCGCCGACCGCCGCGATTGCATTGCGCACGAAGCGGTCGTCCACCAGGTCCCGGGCGGCATGTTGCGGATCGAGGTTGGCGAGAAAACCCTTGTCACCCTCGATCAGCGTGTCCTTGAGGCGCTTGACCAGTTCCTCGGTGTAGCTGGGGAACGGGTACGGCTGGAAGTCGATGCGCTGCTCGTCCCAATGGCTGTGCTGGATCGCGCCGCTCGCCACGTACTGCTGACGATCCGCCGCAGCCGGCGCCAGCACCCGGTTCAACACGGTCTGAGCGTGCGGGGTGTAGCGATTGTCGCCGTCCTTGGACAGCAATTTGGCCGCCTCGGCGCGGTTTTCGCGGGTCCACACCTGGGCCTTGACGATGGCGTTGACCACTTTCTGCGACCACTCGGGGCGGTTGTTCAGATCCTGCTCGTGCATGAACACCACGCAGCAGGCGTGATTGCGCCAGACGTCGCCGGTAAAGCGCTGCACCCGGCCAACCTTGAGTTCTTCGGCCAGGGCGTTGAACGGCTCGGCGACGATGTAGCCGGCAATCCGTTTGCTCGCCAGTGCCGGCGGCATGTCCGACGGTGGCAATACCAGCAGATTGACCTCGTTCGCCGCCAGTGCGGCGCTGGCCGGTTTGCTCACCGGCTCCAGGCCGTGATCGCGGAACAGTTGCTGCACCACCACGTTATGGATCGAGTACCAGAACGGAATCGCCACCGCTTGCCCGCCCAGTTGCTTGACGTCAGTGATGCCCGGCGCGACGGTCAGGCCCGAACCGCCGACATGGTTCCAGGCCACGACCTTGGCCGGCACCTTGCTGCCATAACGCGCCCAGACCGTCATCGGCGACAGCAGGTGAATCACGTTGACCTGCCCGGACAGAAACGCCTCGATCACTTGCGCCCAGCTGCGCAGCAGCACCGGACGCTCGGCCTGGATGCCCTCGGCTTCGAACAGCCCGTTGTTATGCGCCACCAACAGCGGCGTGGCGTCGGTGATCGGCAAATAGCCGATGCGCACCGGCGCATTCGGCTCCGACGCCGCTCGCGCGTTGAGGCTGTTGAGCAGCGGCAAGGCGCCGCCAGCGGTCAGCAAGGCGCTGAGTTTGAGGAAGTCACGACGTGTGTGAGTGAAGTCGTCCAGGCACATGGTCAATCTCCGACGGTTCGGGCAATGGTGGGGAAAGTGGATTGCGGCTCGCCCGCCGAAGGGTTTTGAGAATCTCGATACGCAGTGCGCCCAGTTCGTCCACCAGCTCCGCGCGAGGCTGAGGCAGGTCGACGCGCCACTCACCGAGGATCCGCGCCGGGCTGTTACCCAGTAGCAGAATCCGCTCGGAGAGCAGCAGGGCTTCGTCAATGTCATGCGTAATCAACACCGCCGCGGTGTGGTGCTCGGCAATCAGTTGCAGCAACAGCTGTTGCATGTCGGCACGGGTGATTTCATCCAGAGCGCCGAAGGGTTCATCGAGCAACAACACCTGCGGCTGCCGCGCCAGGCAACGGGCCAGCGCCGTGCGCTGGGCCATGCCGCCAGACAACTGCGCCGGGTGAAACTGCCGGGCGTGTTCGAGGCCGACCGCCGCGATGGCGTGGTCGACCCGGGCCTTGCGTTGCTCCGCGCTCAGATTCGGCTGCCGGGCGAAATCCAGGCCGAAGGCGACGTTCTTCTCCAGGGTCAGCCAAGGCAACAGGCTCGGATCCTGAAACGCCACCGCGACCCGAGGATGCGGGCCGGCCAGCGCCTCGCCATTGAGGCTGACGCTGCCCTGCCGGGGCGGTTGCAGACCGGCCAACACCCGCAACAGACTGGATTTGCCGACGCCGCTGGGGCCGAGGATCGACACCACCTCCCCCGGCTGCAGGCGCAAATCGAACGCCTCCAGAACCGTGTGCCAACCCTCGGCACGCGGATAGCCAAGACTGATGTCGCGGGCATGCAGCAACGGATGACTCATACCGCCGCTTCCTGCTTCTGCCGTTGCAGTTCGGCACGCAGTTGCACCAGGCTCGGCGTGACGATCGGCACGAACGCCGACTCGCGCCAGCGACGGGCGAAACCGCTGCCATGCTCGTTCAGATAGGCTTTGCCGCCACTGGCCTGAAGCTCCAGTTGCACAGCGTTCGCCGCCGATTCGGCGAGGGCAATGCGCACCTGGAAAAGCGCCGCCGGTTTCGCCAGGAATCGCCCGTCGAGCAGGCCTTGCTTAAGCGTATCCACGGCCTGCGCCAACTGCTGAAGCTGTTCGCGCAACGGCTCCAGCAGGATCGAGCGGCCGTCCTGCAAATGACTTTCCACCTCCGCCAGGGCACGCCGCGCCAGACCGATCGCCATGCCGCACTGCAAGCCGAGAAACGCTGGCCGCACCGCCGGCAAGAACGTCCGCGCATCGTCATGCAGCAACCATTGGCGGTCGACCTGCACCTGAGCGAAATCGATGGCGGCGGTGTTGCTCGACTGCAAGCCCATCAATTGCAAATCCGCCGAACGATGCACGCCATTGGCGTCACCGGGAATCGCCAGGACAAACGGCGAACCGCCCTCCCCGCGTTCGATGGCGGCCGCCACCACAAAGCCGCTTTTGCGCAGATTGGTCACCCAATGCAACCGCCCGCTCAGGCTCCAGCCTTTGGCTTCGGCCCGGGCGCGGACTTGCAGGGATTCGATCCCGGAGAGGAATTTCATCGCGTTCGACAAACCGGTCGCCCCGGCCAGCTCGCCGCTGAGCAGCGACGGCAGCAGGCGTTCGCGCAGGTCTGCGTTAGGGCTTTGCAGCAGGTACTCGATGAACGCCCGCTGCCCCCAGAACACAAACGCGGCGGCCAACGAATGACTGGCAACCTCGGCCAGCACTTCCACGGCGTCCGAGACGTTGCCGCCACTGCCGCCCAGATGCGCATCGAAACCGACCCGCAAGACGTCGGCAGCGGCCAGTTGCGTAAGCACCTGCTGCGGATCGCTGTCACCCAGATCCAGTGCCTGGGCGTGGCTGTCCAGCCATTGACTCAATGCCGGATTGAGCATGTCGTGTCTCTCCTTGTCCGTGCGCAGCGTCAACCATAGACCACGCAGCTTGAATCGTTGTCGGGCCGGTCACGCGCGATACGGCGCCAGTTCCGGGTTGAGCGGCGTATCAGCGAAGACATTGGCGAAGTTGCACAGGGTCGCCAGACTCACGCCGAGGATCACTTCCAGCGCATTGCCCTCGGTGTAACCGGCGGCCTTGAACTGGTGGTAGGTCTGCTCGCTGACGTTGCCCCGGGTGGCGATGACTTCACGGGCGAACGCGGCCAGGGTTTCGAGTTTTTCCACCGGCACGGTGGCTTTCTCACGCAGGGCGCTGACTACTTCCGGCGGCAGTTTTGCCTTATTCAGCGCGACGGCGGTATGACCTGCGACACAGAAATCGCAGCCGTGGTGAGTGGCCGCGATCAACTGCACCACTTCGCGCTCGGCCAGGCTCAGCTCGGCTTTGCCATTGAGCGCCGATACCGTAACGTAGGTTTCCAGCGCCGCCGGCGCATTGGCCAGGACGGCCAGCAGGTTTGGAATGAATCCAGAATTCTTCTGCGCGTTTTCCAGGAACGGCCGGGCCGCTTCGGGAGCGCTTTGCAGGGTGTGTAGAGTGACGCGTGACATGGGATGGACTCCTGCGATGGGGTGTCCGGCAAGTCTGTTGGTTATAAGAATTCCGATCCATATTCTAAAGTAGCGATTACTTGCTCCTGAGTGTTTCCATTAGATGATTTCGTCCAGCCCACTGGTTGATTGGTTATTAGAAAGTCTCGAACTCGACGCCAGCCTGTTCCACGTCGGGCGCTACTGCGGTGGCTGGCATGCCAGCACCCACGGCCTGGCGCGGGCAAGTTTTCACCTGATCGTGCAAGGACATTGCTGGCTGCATCTCGACGGGCAGGCCCAGGCGTTGCGCCTGAATGCCGGGGATGCGGTGTTTCTCCTGCGCGACCTGGATTACCGGCTGTCCAGCGCCGAGGATGTGCAGACCGCGCACGCCTTGCCGCGCATGGCAATGACCAGCCTGGACGCCCAGGCCGAAGACGGCGTCGGACTGGTCTGCGGCTTCTTCCATTTCAAGTCGGGATTGTCGTCCTTGATCATCGAAGGCCTGCCGGGCTGGATCATTCTGCGTGCCGGGGACCCTGCCTCGAGTGCGGCGCGGGCCTTGTTCGAATTGATTCTCCAAGAATGCGAACGCCTGCCGGCGCCCTCCTCGGCGCTGCTGGAGCGCTTGAGTCATTTGCTGTTTCTCTACGTGCTGCGCCAGCAAATGGCGGACAACCCGTCGCTGGGCGGGCTGGTGGCGCTGGCGCGCAATCCGCAATTCGCGCCGCTGCTGGATCAATTGATCGCGCAGCCACAGTTGCCGTGGTCGCTGGAAAGCATGGCCGAGTGCATCGGCCTTTCGCGCTCGGCGTTCTTCAAGCGTTTCAATGAACTGGCCGGCCAGTCGCCGGGGCAAGTGTTGCTGGCGCTGCGCATCCGCCATGCCTGCCAGTTGCTCAAGGCCAATCACACGGTCGAGCAGGTGTGCGCGGCTGTCGGCTATCAGTCGATCGCGGCGTTTACCCGCGCGTTCGCCAAGGCGATGGGCGTGCAGCCGGGGGCGTTTCGCAAGCAGCATGAGGGGCGATAAGGGAGAAAATCCGGGCAGCGCAGCAAAGAACAAAAAAGAATTAATAAATACAAAATAAGTATTTATCGTTATAAAAATATCCGCGTACTCTCACTCCATCCCGTCATTGAACACAGTGAAGTGCGCCATGAAGCCAACTGACAACCTGATCGACTTCGCCAGCTACCGCAAACGCCGCCAGGCCCAGCAACGGGCGCGGGCCATGTGGGAAATGTATGCGCGCAATGCCGGCTACCAGGCCTTTCAGTGGGTGCAGACCGCCCGTTCGAACGAGCCCCGGCAAGCGTGAACGCGCACGAACCCTCGCGCTTTCTGGCGAGCGCCGACGAACCTGTGCTGGACTTGAACAACCTCGAATCACTGGAAGAAGACCCGATCTGCGAGCGGGTCGCGCAGAACCTGCAACGCCTGCGCGGCAAACGGCACTTGTCGCTCGATGCACTCGCCCGCCAGTGCGGCGTGAGCCGGGCGATGCTGGCGCAGATCGAATCCGGGCGCAGCGTGCCGTCGATCAAGGTACTGTGCAAGATCGCCAAAGGGCTGAAGGTGTCGGTGGCCGCGTTTCTCGAACACCGCGCCTTTGAAGGGGTGGCCGTGTTGTCGGCGAGCCAGAGCAAACGGCTGGTGAGTGCCAATGGCGCCTTCGTCAGCCGCGCGCTGTTCCCGTTCGACGTGGCGCGTCAGTCGGAATTCTACGAATTGCGCTTGAGCGCGTTGGGTGAAGATCACTCCGAAGGCCATGGCCCCGGTGTTCAGGAAAATCTGGTGGTCGCCCAGGGCGTACTGGAAATCAGCGTCAATGACGAGCGCTATCTGTTGTCGACCGGCGACTCGATCCTGTTCTACGCCGACCAGCCCCACCGCTACCGCAACCCCGCCGACAGCGAAGCGGTGGCCTACCTGGTGGTCACCTACCCCGAACGCCTGGACTGACCGGCAATGAAAAAGCCCCCGAGGCCCATGGCCTCGGGGGCTTTTGCGTGGTTCACGAAATCCCGTGAATCAGCAGGTGCAGCACATCATCGGCATGCCGTTGCAGCTCATCATCATCGGCATGCTGCAGTCGTTCATCATCTTCATCATCAGGGCGCAGCAGTTCTTCATCATGTCCATGTTCATGCCGGCCATCGGCATGATTTTGCACATCATGCCGTCAGCCATCATGGTGCATTCCATGACGCACTTCATCGACGGCATCGGCATGCCCATCATCGGCATTGGCATCATCATGTTCATCATCGGCATGGCCATGGCCGCCTGGGACATGCACATCATGCTCATGTTGCCGCAGTGCATCATCATCGGCATGCCACAGTTCATCATCATCTGCATCATTTCAGCGCTGTTCTTGAACATGGCCATGTCCATGCCAGCGGCCGGCATCATCTTACACATCATGCCGTCGTCCATCATTTCGCAGCTCATGGTCGCCATCATCATCGGCATGCCCATCATCGGCATCATTGGCATGTTGGCGTTCATCGGCATTTGCATCTGCATGGCGTTCATCATGTGGAGCTCCCTGAAGGATTGAAGAGTCGGACAAAGCTGATGGGAGCGATTCTAAGGATTGCCGGGGGGACAACAAGATGATGGCCGAGCAGCAAAAAACGGCGCGGGAACTGCAATAGTGTCGTGGCTGATCGGGTTTTAAATGCTTTAGCTTCTAAATGGATGTGATTGCAGAGAAGCATGTAACAGTAACGATGAAATACAGGTTATGGATATGCCAAGTACATCTATTTAAATAACCGCCAGAAATAATCGTTCTAACCAGGCTGATTTATTTTCCGCAGGCTTTCTTATTCCATAAGTTTGTCGATGGAAACTTTTTAATCTTTTATCGCTATTAACCTCGCCCTTTATAATGTGCCTCTGCCTGCACCTCATTAATAAAGGGAAGTTCCATGCCAAAAAGCCTTGTCGTGGCCGCGCTGTTTCTCGCCATCGCCGGTTGTGCCACGCCGCCCGCCTCCATTCATACCAAAGATCCCGCCAGTTCCACCCTGCAAGGCGACCCCACACGGCCGGCGCAGGCACAGTGGATCCGCACCGAGCTGTATTTCTCGGTGGGGCCGCTGGAGGGCAAGGAAGGCGTGGTCAGCCCCGCGCGCTGGCGCGAGTTTCTCGATCAGGAAGTCACGTCGCGGTTTCCGGACGGTTTCAGTGTGTTCGATGCCTATGGTCAGTGGCGGGATCACGGGGCCAAAGAGCCGGAGCGGCTGGCGACCAAGGTGATCGTGATCCTGCACGAGAACACGGCGAAACATGACGCCGATATCGAAGCGATTCGTCTGGCGTTCAAGCGGATTACGGGGGATTTGTCGGTGTTGCGTTTGTCGCAACCGGCGGTGGTGTCCTTCTGATCGCTAGCCCTCTCCCAAAGGGAGAGGGAACTGATTGGGGGATATTGGAAAATTTCACCGACTTGAACGATCGGCGTTGAATCCATAATCGAGTCGGTCGGCCCCCTCCCCACTTGGGCGGTCCGACGTTTCGGGAGGGCTGGGCTGAGAGACTTGCGTCAGACGCCCCAAACCCGCCAGCAACACCGCCCCCACCCCCAAC
>NZ_JAHTKI010000029.1 GCF_019145475.1 Pseudomonas botevensis | reverse complement strand
AACGCCTTCCAGGCTTCGATGAACTGAAGCGATCCGCCGTCTAAAACCGTCTAACTCGTTGAATCTCAAGGAGTTTTCCGTTTCGACTGCGCCGGAAGTGGGGCGAATTATAGACCTCCTGAATCTGCCGTCAACCGTTAATTTCACTTTTATTTCAACAGGTTGCAGAAAGGCTGAACCCTGGCGCTTCTATATATAGAAGCATGCGCGCGCCCCGCCCAACGCCAATGAGACTCTAACGACACGCCCATGCCCGCTAACCACTTCATCCTGCCAATTGCCGCCGCACCTGCGCAGCACGCCTTGCCTGCGCGTCCAATGTCCAGGCGACACCTCCCAACACCAGCAAAATACCGACCGCCTCATTGGGGCTGGGTAAAGCCCTCGCGATGATGTAGCTATAAAGCAACGCGCATAGCGTTTCGAAGACGATCATCTGCCCGCTGATCGCGATCGGGAGGCGCTGCGCTGCGGAGTTCCACAGACCATTGGCCATCCACGATCCCCCTATGGCCAGGAACAGGATCGTCAGAGCAAACACCGATAGACGTTCACCGCTTAAACCGGTGGGTAAAAGTTGCGGCTGGAAAATGCACACCGCCAGCGTAATGAAAAGCGCAACCGCCCCCGTCACCATGCCCTGCAACGTCGACCACTCACTCGGACTGAAGCGCAGCGTTTTCATTTGCCGGGCATTGCGCAACGCGAACCATGACCAGGAAAGCACGCCCAGCAGCGCCAGTAATGCGCCGAACGCTTTATCACCATTGCCCTGACCGTTGACGATTTGCATGATCGCGGGAAGGTTGATCCATGCAATCCCGGCACAGATAAAAGCCATGGAAATGAGCATCGAGCCGGATTGACCATCGCTCGATCGCCGCCCCATGAGCATGATTGCCACAGGGATCAAGCCATTGATCAATGACGCGATGGCGACTCCCGCAAACTGGACCGCCGCGCTCAGAAGGATGAAGTACACGACGTTTCCAGTCAGCGCCAGCTCAAGCAAAAGCAGTACGTCGCGCCGATTCAATCGCGCCAGGAGTTGCCTGGCTCGTGGCAACGCAAGAGCAGCAGCGAACAGTCCGTACAACAAAAACCGCGCACAACTGATGACCACCGGATGAACATCGGGAATCAGCGACGGAATAACGATTACCGCGCCCCATATTGCGCCAGCCATTCCGGCATGGACTATTGCTCTGCGCATCGTGATTCACCTCTGAAGAATTCCCCAATGCTAGTGTCAACAGGCGGACGACTCTAACGAAAACGGCGCATACTGCCATTCCCTTACGGCATACCTCACGAGTATCGAAATGGTTGGACGTTTTCGGCACATGCCGCCGCTCGACACACTTGTCGCCTTCGAGTCCGTGGCTCGTCTGGAGAGTTTCACCCGCGCGGCAGACGAGCTTTGTGTCACGCAAAGCGCGGTCAGCAAGCAGATCCGGACACTTGAACAGACGTTGGAGGTTGAACTGTTCACCCGCCAGGCACGCGGCGTGAAGCTCACCACCTCAGGCCGGCTCTACCACGACGAAGTGCTGCCGGCCCTGCATCGCATCCATGCGGCGGGACAACGGGTCCGCACGACCCGCGCAGCGAATACGGTCACCGTTCTGGCGACACATGCCGTGTCGCAGTTCTGGTTGTTTCCGCGACTGCTCGGCTTCAGCGCGATCCATCCTGAAATCACCGTCAACGTCAACGCCACCAATGACATCCTGCCGTTCATGGTGCCGGACTGCGACGTCGCGATCCTCTACGGAAAGGGTGACTGGCCGAACCTTGCCGCCACCCCGTTCATTCCCGAAGTGGTTTACCCGGTTGCTCGCCCCGGCACCCCGGGAGCCGATGCCTCAACGCTGCAAGCGCTGGCGGACCTGCCGCTCATTCAGTTGTCATCGGCATGGGATTGCATGGAGTGGAAGGATTGGTTCGCCCACTTCGACCACGTCTACCAATCGCCCAAGTCTGCCCCGACGTTCAACCAGCTTACGCTGACTTACGCGGCGACGCTCCAAGGGGCCGGTATCAGCCTGGCCTGGGACTTCATGGCCGCGGATGCGGTAAGAAAAGGTGAACTGGTACGGGTTACCGGGTTTGCGGCGGACACCGGATTCGCCGAGTTCGTCGTTCATGATGCAAGCCGCCCGCTCTCCGAGGCTGCGCAGACATTCAAGGAGTGGCTGCTGCAACAAGGCACAGCACCCGGATAACGATGCGGCCATCCGGGTTGAATCCGGACAGCCGCATTCCTGCCTGACGCTAGCCTTGGCTCAGCGAATGGGCGGCAGGGACGGCGCGTACTCGCTCAACGCTTCAAAACCCAGGCGGTTTGCCGGGCCAGAACCGCCGTAGCGGACTCCCCCACCAGCTCGGCATACACCCCCGGAGCCGTTGCGCCTTCGGTGCTGATAATCAGCACCCGCGAGTTCGCGTCGAGACCGACGTCCGCCGCGCGCCCGTCCCTGACCAAACGTACCAGACCCGCCAGCCCGGCCACGCCGGACTCACCGGCAACCAATGGAATATCACGCTCGCTGCCAGCCGCCAGACGACGCATGGCGGCCACCGCTTCGCCATCGCTGATCGTCATGAAGAAGTCCACGCACGGTTCAAGAAAGCGCCAGGCCAGCGCAGACGTCTCGCCACAGGCCAGCCCGGCCATCACCGAGTCCACCGAACCGGTCGCGCTCGACGCCTTGCCGGCCAGGGCGCTCTGGAACAGGCAATCGGCCTGCTGCGGCTCAACCATGACAAAGATAGGGCGCTCCTTGCCGTCATGCTCCCAGAAGTAACTGGAAACGCCCGCCGCCAGACCACCGACCCCGCCCTGTAAAAAGACATGAGTGAAAACCGGTGCCGCCGCTTCGATGATTTCCGCCGCCAGGGTGCCGTAACCCTGCATGACATCCCGGGGAATCACTTCGTAGCCCTCATAGGACGTGTCCGAGACGACAATCCAGTCGTTGCGCATCGCCAGCGCAGCCGCCTCGGCTACCGATTCGTCGTAGTTGCCCTCGATCCGGATGATCTGCGCGCCATAGGCGGCAATCGCCTCTTCGCGCTCGACGCTGACATGGGCATGAATCACGATGACACAACGGCAACCGATACTCTGCGCGGCCGCCGCCAACCCTTTGCCGTGATTGCCGTCAGTGGCGCTGATGACCGTGAAGTCCGCCAGCGCAGCAGCATACTTGCCATCCAGCAACCCGCGTGGGTCGAAACACTGTTCAGGGAACGTCCTCAGGATCAAACGCACCAGCGCAACAGGCGCGCCCAACGCCTTGAAGCTACCGAGTTCGGAACGTACGGATTCATCTTTGACCAGAAACTGCGCAACGCCGAGTTCATGCGCCAGATCGGGCAACGAATAGAGCGGCGTTGCACCGGCATTCAAACGTGCCCAGCGGGACAACCACTGACGGCTCTCCCCTGCCTTTTCGATGTTCATGACCGACTTCAACGAATCCGGGTACGGCTGGCGGGTCGCTTTGGGGTTTGCGATCAACATGGGCAACTCCTTTCAAACAGGCATCAGGACGCCGTTGCCGCTGAAGGGCGCTCAGCGGGCAGGCATGAAAATTCGGACTCAACGGGCGTTCAGGCGGCGACTGACAACATCGAGCAATACCTGAGCGCCCTGAATCAATTGATCGTCGTCGGTGTGTTCGCGCGGGTTGTGGCTGATGCCGCCGCGGCTGGGCACGAAGATCATCGCGGCGGGCGCAATGCGGGCGATCATCTGCGCATCGTGGCCGGCCCCGGAGGTCATCCGCCGACTGGAGAAACCCAGGCGCTTGGCCGAGGCTTCGATTTCATTCGCCAGCCCGGCGTTGAACATCACCGGCTGAAAGCGCACCAGGCGCTCGGTGGTAATGCTCACCCCTTCGCGCTCCGCGATGTCGTCCAGGTATTGGCTCAAGCGACGTTCAGCGTTGACCAACCGGCCTTCATCCGGGTCACGCAGGTCGACCGTGAACGTTGCCTTGCGTGGAATGACGTTGATCACATCCGGCTCGAACTTCATGCAGCCCACGGTGGCGAGCGTCGAACCGGCATCCTCGGCAATCGCCCGCAGTTCAGCGACAATCGAGCAGGCCACGAATCCCGCGTCGTGGCGCAGACGAGTCGGCGTCGTACCGGCGTGGTTGGCATTGCCTTTGACTTCGACTTGTTGCCAGGAAATGCCTTGCAGATTCTCGACCACGCCAATCAAGGTGTTCTCGGCCTCGAGAATCGGCCCCTGCTCGATATGCAGCTCGATGTATTCATGGGGCACGATGGTGCCCGGCTCCAGTGTGCCGGCGTAACCGATGCGCTCCAGCTCATCCCCCAGGCGGGTGCCATCGGTGCCAAGGGTGTCCAGCGCTGCGTCCACCGACATACCACCGGCGTACACCAGCGAGCCCATCATGTCCGGCTGATAGCGCACGCCTTCTTCATTAGTGAAGGCGCCGACCGTGATGGATCGCTGGGGAACCACACCCGCTGCACGAAATGCCCGAATGACCGCCAACCCCGCCAATACGCCATAGCAGCCATCGAGCGCACCGGCGTTGGTGACGGTGTCGATGTGCGATCCCATCATGAGCGGGCGTGAAGGGTTCGCCCCACGCAACGTACCGAAGATATTGCCGATGCGATCAACCTGTACCTCCAGGCCCAACGTGTGCATCCAGTCGACGAGCAGATCGCGGCCCACCTTTTCGGCGTCGGAAAGCGCGATTCGCGTCCGCCCGCCATGCTCGGCATCCACCCCAAGCTGCCCGAGCGCCCGAATCTGTTCCAGCAGCAGCGGGCCGTTCAACTGCAGTGCATCATTCGCGTCCATCTGAATCTCCTGTGGCAAGCGAAACAGGGTTTCGCCCACCCTTTATTCAACCTGGGGAAATTCTATTAGCTCACGACGCAGGAAAATCTTGATTTACGGCCCGTTTGTGAATTTCCATTGCACCGAAGCGGCGTTTGTCGCCAAACGATTACGGATGAGCAACATGAACCTCGATCACTTTGACCTGGCCCTGCTGGACGCCGTACAGCGCGACGCCAGCACCTCGCAGATCGACCTCGGTGAAAAGGTCAACCTGTCCTCGGCGGCGGTGAACCGGCGATTGAAAAAAATGACCGCCGAAGGCGTCATCCAGGGCACCGTCGCATGCATCAACGCCGAGGCACTCGGCTACACGCTGACGGTGATCACCGAAGTCGAAGTCGAGACCGAACGCCTCGACTTGCTGGATGAGATGAAGCGCACGTTCCTCGCCTGCCCTCAGGTTCAGCAGTGCTACTACGTGGCGGGGGAATGCGATTTCGTGTTGATCATGCTCGTGCAGAACATGGCTCAATACACGCAGATCACCCGCGAGTTGTTTTTCCAGAACAACAACGTCAAGCGCTTCAAAACCCTGGTCTCGATGAGCGACGTCAAGACCGGGAATCACGTTCCGGTCCTCGAACCGGCGCCTGCAAAGGCCTGACGGCAAGGAAACCCACAAATAAATACGGTATACCGTACACCTGCTATCGCGAAAGAGAATGATTGTCAGTAAGATGCTGCCCCCCGCTTTCTCGATCAGGATTTTCATCGTGCGTCTCACGCTTGCTTCATTGTGTGTTCTGAATGCCGCTCTGCCATCCGCCTGGGCTGATTCCGTTACCCGCCCGTCACCGGACTCAATCGAACTTCCCTCAATGAGCATCAGTGCCGGCGAAATCGAAAACGCGGACGGCCCTGTTATCGGTTACAAGGCGTCACGATCAAAAAGCGCGACACGTACCGACACCGCCCTGCATGAAACACCGCAATCGGTCAGCGTTGTGCCAAAGGATGTAATTGAGGACACCGGCTCGACCCGCTTGCAGGACGCCCTGGATTACGCAGGCGGAATTGGCCGGGCGAACAACTTCGGCGGTCAGGGCCTGACCACATTCACCGTGCGAGGCTTTACCACCGGCGAGTTCTATCGCAACGGTTTCCCCATCAACCGTGGCTATCCGAATGCGCCAGACGCGAACACCGTAGAACGCCTGGAAGTGCTGCGTGGTCCCTCCACCGCCCTTTACGGACGCGGCGATCCCGGTGGCACTTTCAACGTTGTCAGCAAGCAACCGCTGAATGAGCGCAAAGTCACGCTGGGCAGCCAGTTCGATGATCAGGGCATGCATCGCGCAACGCTGGATGCTTCCGGCCCACTCGATGAGGAAGGCAAACTCGCTTATCGCTTGAACATTCTGGGCGAAGGCGGCGACAGCTTCCGGGACGATGTCGACAGCGAGCGCTATGACGTGGCACCGGTCTTGAGCTGGCAGCTTTCAGACACCACGAAGATCGTTTTCGAAGGTGACTTCATGCGCAACAATCACCCTCTGGATCGCGGCCTCACCCGCCTGCCCAATCAGGCCGGCAGCGCTTCACGTGATACCAACATCTGGGAAAAAGGCAGCGACAATCTGCTGCACAACGACAACAACATGGCCCAGATCCGTTTCGAGCACCTGCTCAACGACAACTGGACGCTGGGTGGGGGCATGCAAGTACTGGATGGCAGCCTCAAAGGCAACGCGGTGGAAGCCAACGGACTGCAGGCCGACGGGCAAACCCTGGGACGAAACTTCAATTACCGCAAACTGGAATGGACGGACAAGGACTACCAGTTGAACCTGACCGGCCATTTCGATACCGGTGGACTCGCGCATACCCTGCTCACCGGCGTTGAGTACGAAGACTACGACTACAAGTCCATCATCCAGCGCTCTGCCGCAGGTACCGGCGCCTATCCGATCAATATTTTCAATCCGACACTGGGCCAGGCCCGGCCGGCGTTGACGCGTACCACGACCCACGACAAGGAAAACCTCAAGACGTGGGCAGCATTCGTACAGGATCAGGTGGCGCTGACCGATCGCCTGTCTGCACTGGCCGGGGTGCGTTTCGAACGGTTCGAGCATCAGTACGATAACTACCTGCCGGGCACAAAAGGCTGGGAAGCGGCGGACAACTCAGTCACCCCTCGCTTCGGATTGATCTACGCCCTCACCGATACGCTCTCGGCTTATGCGAACACCGCCCGCTCCTTCAAACCCAACACCGGGGCCAGCCGAGACGGCGCCGGGTTCGATCCGGAAAAGGGCAAATCCTATGAGCTGGGCCTCAAATGGGAATCGCTGGATGGTCAGTTGAGCCTGGACACGGCGATCTACCATATCGTCAAGGAAAACGTCCTGACCCGCGATCCGGTTGACCCGAATTACAGTGTCGCCGCCGGACAGGTTCGCAGCCGTGGCCTGGACATCAATGTTGCCAGCAACCTTACTCCTGAATGGCGGGTGATCGGCGGCTACGCCTATGTAGACGCAGAGGTCACCAAGGACAACTCGCTACCGACCGGCACACGTCTGGCCAATATCCCGCGTAACAGTTTCAGCCTGCTGAACACCTATGAGTTCCAGGACGGCATGGCCAAGGGACTGGGGCTGGGAGTAGGCGTCAAATACGTCGATGACCGCGCCGGCCAGACGGCTACGCAGACCTACAACATGGATCAATACAGCGTCGTCGACCTCTTGAGCTTTTATAAAGTGAACGAAAACGTGCGGCTCAATCTGGATTTGAAGAATATCTTCAACAAGGGCTACGACGAGGGTGCCTTCAATACCTACGTCTACCCTGGGGCGCCAAGAACCGTGCAGGCAGGGATCGCTTACACATTCTGATATTCGAGCCGGAACCGTGGCCGCCCTGCCAATGGCAGGACACCACGGATTCGAAATGCTCGTCGCCCGCGTCTGTGTATCCCGCTCAATCGTAAAACGGTTCGACCGACGTCCGACTGCCCACGAAGAAACTGTCGGCCACCAGACGCAACGGTTGCAGATCCAGATCGCTGGCCTTGTCGGCGATCAGTTGCTGGAAATGCCGATACACCGCCGCGTACTCGCCCTCCTCCGCAACCGCTTGGCGCACACCGTCGATGCTCAACAGTGCGCCGCCGTTGTCCAGTCGCAGGCGGCCTTCGGCACAGCGGATCTCGATGCTCCAGAGTTCGTCATGGCCGTGGTCGAAATCGAACTCCGCGCGGACATCGAGCAGACGCGTGTCCGACATTCTGATGGACGCGGCGATAGGCGACTGACAGTTGCTCGGGACACGCAATTCGGCGGACTCAACGAACAGCGGCAGCGCCAGCAAATGGGTGGCGATCGACAAGGCATTGATGCCCGGATCGAAAACGCCCAGCCCGCCGGGCTGCCAGATCCATGCCTGACCGGGGTGCCATTTGCGCACGTCCTCTTTCCAGTCGATCTGAACACTCTGCAGGGTGCGAGTGGCGAGCCAGTCTCGAGCCGCTTCGATACCCGGCGCGTAGCGTGAGTGCCAGGCAAACAAGCCGCTGACGCCTTGCGCCTCGGCCTGACTGACCAATGCCATTGCCTCACCCAGGGTGGCGCACGGCGGCTTTTCCACCAGTACATGCTTGCCGGCGGCCAACGCCTGCTGCACCAGGGCGAACCGGCCCTGGGGCGGCGTGCAAAACGCAATCGCGTCGACGTGCGGGCCGTTTTCGAGCAGTTCGCTCAAAGACTGAAAATTCTCCACGCCGGCGCAGGGCTTGCCTTGGGTGGCGACCGCCACCAGTTGAAACGCGGGATTGGCGTTGATCGCGGGAACGTGCTGATCCTGGGCGATCTTGCCGTAACCCACCAGACCGAGACGGATCGGTAGCATCGATGACTCCTGTTTTTTGTCGTTATTGGAAATTGGAAACGCGGCACTTGCCGGATCTTACCCATGAATAACCGTCAGGGAAAATGTCACTGCACCGTGACAAAAATAACCCATATGCGCTTGTACTTCGCCTTGACAGGCAAAGCCGCGCGATGAAAACATCCGCTGCGTTATCGAGTCATTCACAACTTCCGATAACCATGGACACTCGTCAGAACAACAATGAAATGGAGTTTCATTATGTCTTGCTCTCGCCCGTTCCATTCCTGCCCCAGAATCTGGCTTTCCTATCTTCCACGCCATACCTGATTCATTGATCGCACGCTTTCACTCTGCGCGATTCCTTGTGTGCTCACGTCTATCGATGTCCGAGAACAACTATGAAAGTAGTGAACAGTTGCGTCCTGAAAGAATGGTATGACAGCGAATACAGCGCCTGCGACAACGGCACACTGTTCGGTGAACTTCGCGGTGAATTCAAACAGTTTCTCGACAGCCTGCCCGACGGTCCGGGCCAGGCTCTGGAGCTGGGTTGCGGCGATGGTCGCAACCTCACCGCCCTGGCGCGCAAGGGCTACAGCCTGAGCGGTGTCGACATGGTCGACAGCACCGTTCAGAGCCGCAAGCATAACCCGTGGCTGCGTGAGCTGAACTTTCAGCAGACCGACATCCTGAACTATGTCCCCGCCCATGAAAGTTATGACGTACTTGTCTGTTCCGAAGTCCTGCACTTCTTTACCCGCGAAGAACTCCTACAGGTCATTCCGAAAATCATCAGCGCAGTGAAACCAGGCGGTTATATATTTCTCGATCTTCTCTCCGACCTGA
Organism: Pseudomonas botevensis; assembly: GCF_019145475.1. GTDB lineage: Bacteria > Pseudomonadota > Gammaproteobacteria > Pseudomonadales > Pseudomonadaceae > Aquipseudomonas > Aquipseudomonas botevensis. The sequence goes on along the minus strand of NZ_JAHTKI010000029.1, from coordinate 49,366 downwards.
CCCGTTATTTCCAGGAAAGTGGCGAGCCCTTTATCTGGGACAAGGAAGCCGGATTATCCATTCAGGAGAGCGAAGGTTTCTTCGATGCCTGGCTCGGCGACTTCGATATTTATTCGTTCAATAAATTCTTCGACAAACAGAGTTGGCCGCTGAGCAACTCAGACAACTTGCCGATTGATCCTTATACCTGGCAAGGCACTTATGTTTCGGTGTGTGCCAGAAAGCGCCAATAACTCCCCAACTTGTGCTTGAAAGGATCTTGAGCCATGCAACTGTTCCATCAGGTCATCGCCGATAACGCGAGAAAATACCCGACAAAATCGGCCATCGTTCTGGACGGGGTCGCGACCACGTATGAGCAATTGCAGCAACGCGCGGATGATTTCGCCGCCCTGCTGCCGACCCTGGGGGTCGCGCCAGGCGATCGCGTCGGGCTGTATGCGCCCATTTCTGTCGAACTGATCGGCGCCTACCTGGGTGTGCTGCAAGCCGGAGCAATCACCGCCGCCACCCACCACACCCTGAGTCGCGCCAAGCTGATTCATCAACTCAAACATTCCGGCGCGCGGGTGTTGATCACCGACCGCACCGATGACCTGCCAGCGCTGATCGAGGCCGCCGGGCTGGAGTTGATCCTGCTCACCGTGCCCGTCCCCACGGCCACACCCCGGGTTATCCAGCTGGCCGACGCCCTTGCCGCGCACCGGGCACAACACGCCCCGGCCATTCCACCTCTCGACGCTGATCCCGAGCGTCCGACATCGATCTTCTATACCTCGGGTTCGACCTTCAATCCCAAGGGCGTGCTGGTCAATCACCGGATCATGCTGGCGGCTTCGAGCCGGGTCACCACCTATCTGCAGAACCGCCCGGACGACCGCATTCTCAGCTACTCGACGCTGGCCTCCGACTATGGCGTCTACAACGTCATGATGCCGCTGTTCGCTGGCGCCACCAGCGTCATCGAGAGCCGGCCAGCCAGCAGCGCGGAGGATGTCCTCGCGGTGGTCGAGCGTGAAGCGGTCACCGCGATGCATGTGTTCCCCCCGGTGTTTTTCCTGCTGGCCGACACCGGCCCGCAATGGCAGGCGCGGATTCCCGGCCTGCGTTATATCTCCAGCAGCGGTCAGGCCTTGCACACCCGGCATATCCAGCGGATCCGCCAGGCGCTGCCGCAGGTGCAGATTTTCTCCAACTATGGGCTCACCGAATGCAAGCGCGTCAGCTACCTGCCGCCCGAGGAAATCGACCAGCGTCCGACGTCGGTGGGCAAGCCCCTGCCGGGCGTCAGTCTGTACTTGATCGACGAACAGGGCCGGGCCATCGACGAACCGGGTCAGGTCGGCGAACTGCTGGTGACCAGCGACTACCTGATGCTCGAGTACTGGAACATGCCCGAGGCCAATGCCAATGCCTTTATCCACGACGCATTCGGCCATTCCCGGCTGTACCGCACCGGTGACCTGTTCAAGCGTGACGCCGAGGGCTACCTCTACTACGTAGCCCGCAAGGACGACGTGTTCGCGCGCAATATCTGGAACGTCAACCCACGGGAAATCGAGCAGTGCCTGGCCGCGCACCCGGCGGTCGCGCAGGTGCTGGTGGTGCCGGTGCCCGATGAGTCGGCCGGCCACGTCCCCAAGGCCTGCATCGTGCTCGATGCCGAGCATCGCCAGACCAGCGAAGAGGCCTTGCTCGACTACTGCAAGGCCCGCCTGGACTGGCACATGGTGCCGGCCCACTGCGTATTTCTCGAGGCCTTGCCGAAAACCGACTCGGGCAAGTTCACCGCCAAAGGACTGATCTGACAGCAGGAGCTATCTCATGAATACTTGCCCGCCGCCAATGGACGAGGCCAGCCTCGACCGGGACCTGCAACAAAGCGCCATGCTCAAACTGGCCGAGCATTTCCACAGCCTGGCCACAGGCGCCAGCCAGGTGCCCTTGCAGTCATTGCACAGCCACTTGAGATCGCAGATCGACGACCCGCACGTCCTCGACTACCACGATCGCCTGATCGCCGGCGCGGGGCCCTTGTTCTCGCACTTCCTGGCCAGTGTGCCGTACATCCTCGAAGAGCTGTCCCGCGTCGGTGTCGCCCTGACCCGCCTGGCCCAGGCCAGCCCACGGGAAGCCGGACAGACCTTCAGCCTGTTCGAAGTGGATGCCTTCGACGGCGCTAACGGCCGTGCGCTGGCCGGTCATTCCCAAGGCCTGATCCGCAGCTTGACCGCGTCGCCCAACCGGGCCAACCAGATACCTTTCGAGCAGCATGCCGACCCGGCCCTGTCGCGGTTTTATCCGCAGTCGTTCTTCAAAGTCAGTCCGGCCTTGCTGCAGACTCCCGAATACCAGAGCTTCAGCCAGGGCTTCGACTTCATCTATGAAATGGCCGCGTTCCAGTTCTACACCCGCGAACGCGATCGGCAAATCGCCCATATCCGGCAGTTTCTCAAGCCCGGCGGACTGGCGTTTTTCCTGGAAAAGCTCAACCACCCCGACCCGCAGGAATACCAGCGCCGCGAACAGATCAAGGACGAGGTGTTCAAGACCCGCTATTTCAGCGAGGAAGAAATCCGCTGGAAGCGCCAGCAGATGCTTGAACAGATGCAAAACGGTCAGGTCACCCTGGAAGAGCTGGTGAGTGCTCTGTCGGCGCGCTTCAAACATGTTCACCTGCTGTGGAGCAGCAGCAACTTCTGCGAGTTCGTTGCCTCGGACGATTCGCAACAGATCGAACGCTTTCTCGATCTGCTCGGCCCGGTGGTGCAGCCCGCAGCGTTCTGTTTCGAAGGTGCGCGCATTGGCAGGCTGACGGTTTCCCATGCCCGCGTCGAGGAGCCGGGCCATGTCTGATTCCAGCGAACCGACGTTCCACCCTGCCGCCCTGCCCGCGTTCTGCCACCGCGCGATCCAGCATCTGCCGGCCTGGCGTGAACGAGCAGCAGCGGCGGAAAAAAACCGTCGTTTGAGCGCCAGCACGTTCAGCGAACTGTTTGCCGGCGGCTGGCTGGACTTGCTGTCGCCACGCGCCCCGGCCACCCAGGACGGGCATTGGCCAACCCTGGTGGACAGTGCGCGCATCGCCGCCAGAGCCTGTGCCTCCACCGGCTGGATGCTGGCCCTGGTGGGCGGCCACGGCTGCATCGCCCGACGCCTGCCCCCGAGCTGCCAGGATCAGCTCTACGTCGCCGGGTCTCGGCAGTTGTTCGCCTCAGCCTCCAGCAGTAGCGACAGCCAGTTGTCGCTGGAGGCCGACGGTATACGGGTGAGTGGTCGCTGGCGCTTCAGCTCGGGCATCGAGGACGCCACCTGGCTGATGCTCAACGCGCCGTGCCCCAACCACCCGCAGGCCAAAAACACCCCGCGCTTTCTGGTGCTGGTGGCCACACAGGAGGTGCAGAAGCTCGACAGTTGGGACAGCGTCGGCATGGCCGCCACCGGTTCCCATGACGTGCTCACCCAACAGCTGCTGGTGCCCCACGAGCGTGTGTTTGCCCTGCACGAAACATTCGCCCAGCGCACGCCCGAATCCGCCAGCGACTACATCGACCATGTGCCCCTGGTGCCCTATCTCACCACTTCGATCATCGGCCCGCTGCTGGGTTGCGCCGAAGGCGCCCATGCCACGTATGTGGCGGCACTCGCCGGCTCGGCCCTGACCCATGATCCACGGATCGCCGAACTGGCCGCCCACTCGGCGGCGCAGTTGTACAGCGCCGGGTTGCTGTATGACTCGCTGGTTTCCCGGCTGCATGAGGCCGGTGTGCAGAACCGCGCCCTGGACGCCCGGCAACTGTTGCAGCTCAAACGCGACCGCGCCTATCTGGCACAGCAATGCGTGCAGGTGGTACGGCGCCTGGTGGAGCGCCTCGGCGCATCGTCACTGGTGGCCGCCAATCCGCTTCAGCGGCACTGGCGCGACCTTCAGGCCATGGCCGCGCACCGTGACGTGGCATGGAACGACGCGATGCTGGCCTGCGGCGAAACCCTCCTGCAATCCGCCCATGCCGGCATCGAACCGACCTGATCTCCCTTTTCACCACCGACTTTCCCAGAGAGGCTCATATGTTCATTCGCAATAAATCCGACGTCGAGAAAACCCCGTACTTTGTCGAATGGGGCGCCGGCACCAGCCATCGCCTGCTCACCGAACGTGACGCCATGGGTTTTACCCTGTGCCATACCGTGGTGCGTGCCGGCACCGAATCGCTGTTGCACTATCGCAATCATCTGGAGGCGTGTTATTGCATCGCCGGGGAAGGCGAAGTCGAAGACATGCAGGGCAATGTCTACCCTATCCGGCCGGGCGACGTGTATGTCCTCGACCAGCACGATCGCCATTACCTGCGCGGCGGCAAGGAACAGGACCTGATCCTGGTCAGCGTGTTCAACCCGCCCCTGCGCGGCGACGAGCGCCATAATCTCAACGACCGCTCGGGCTCGGCCTATTGAAGTCGCGGCAGACCGCCACGCCGCCCATCACAGGAGTGTCATGATGCGTAAGGATTACCTGGCTTTTTTCATCTCGCTGTTTCTATCGCGGCTGGCGGATCAGATTCTGCTGTTCATCGTGCCACTGGTGGTGTTCCAGACCACCAACAGCGCCTCCTGGGCCGGGCTGGCGTTTTTCGTCGAGTCGCTGCCGCGCTTTCTTGCGTTTCCGGTGTGCGGGGCGCTGTGCGACAAGTTCTCGCCGATCAAGATCCTGCACATCAGTCAGGTCTACCGGGCACTACTCTGCGTGCTGGCGGTGGCGCTTTACGCGATCTTCGGCGGCATCGCCTGGCTGGTGGTGCTGTCAGCGCTGTGCGGGGTGCTGACCACCCAGGGCATCATGGCTCGTGAAGTGTTGATGCCGCATATTTTCCAGCATTACAGCTACACCAAGACCCTGTCCTATTCGCAGATTGCCGATCAGACCGGGCTGGTCCTCGGGCCGCTGGTGGCGGCGTTGCTGTTGGAGATTTCGGCCTGGCATTGGGTGGTGCTGTGGGTCGCCGGGCTGTTCCTCCTGGCCGACCTGAGCATGCGGGTGTGGCAACGTTTCAGCCGCATCACCCTGGAAGTGTTCGAGCAGCATCAGGACATCTGGCTGCAGCCCCTGCGCATCGCTTTCGGGCATATCCGCGATCTGGCGGAGCTGAAAAAGATCATCACCCTGGCCGTCGGGGTCAACCTGATCGTCGGCGTCACCCTGGCCACTTCGGCGGCCATGGTGCTCGGTCAATACAATGCCGGCAAGGATGACTACGCCGGGCTGCAGGCGGCGGGTGCGGTGACCACCATCGTGATCCTGTTTTTCCTCGCCCGGGTGGTGCTGCCGCTGCGGATACTGGGTGGCGTCGGCTACTCGATGATCGCCGCTGGCGCCTTCATCAGCGCCCTGAGCCCGAACCTGGCCGGTTATGTGCTGGGTTTCCTGCTGATCGTCGGCTTCGACAAGATGTTCAACGTCTACATGCGCAGCATCCGCCAACGGGTGATACCGCCCCGGGACTTCGGCAAGACCGTGGGCGTGATCACCTTGCTCAACAACCTGTCGCAACCTTTGGCCGGTCTGTTGGTGGCGTTGCTCGCCGCGCCACTGGGCACGCAACAAGTGATCCTGATCCTCGCCGTGCTGACCACGCTGCTGGGCGCGGTGGCACTGTGGTGGTTCGCCAGATCAGGCAGCTCACTCGCGACTTCGGTTCTGGAGGCTGAGCGGGAGGCGGGTAATTGAATCAGCGAATCCGGGCCGTCATCCACTCCCGGCTGTAAGCAAGGACGCGATCTGCCAAGGCAACCGGAAAATGAATCAACCCATGCGCGGCATCCGGCAAGAGGTGTGCTTCGACCTGAGCCGAACGCCCCCACCGTTCAGCCAGTTCGAGCGTGTCGTCTCGTAGCGGGTCCAGCTCACCGGCAAACATCAGCGCTGGCGGAAAGTTCGTAAAGTCCCCATAGAGTGGTGACAACGGTGGCTGCCGGCGCTCCTCGTCACTCAAACCCGGTGTCAGCATCCGAAACGCTTCAACCATGCCGGGGCCGTCCAGCAACAGCGTGTCAGGCCCTGCTTCGCGGACGCTCGTCGTTCCGGTCAAATCATAAACGCCGTAATACAGCAGCACCCCGTTCACGCGCTTGAGCAAACCGGGCCATTGTTTCAGGGCCAACAGGGTTGCCGCAGCGAGATGCCCACCCGCCGACTCACCGACGACGATCACAGGCAATCCCGCAAATTCGTTGGACTCGTCACCCAATAACCAGCGAGCAGCCGTAAGACAGTCTTGCATCAGCCCTTCAACCGGTGTCGATACCGCAAGCCGGTAATCGACTGACACCACCGCAACATCGCACGTATTCACCATGGCGATATTGAGCGGGTCATTCATCTGCGCATTCCCGATGACCCAGCCGCCACCATGAAAATCGAGCACAACGCCTTTTACGCTTCCTTTTGGCCTTATGATCCGAACGGACACCGTAGCGCCGTCCACGCCGATTACCTTTTGTTCCGCCTCAAGTCCATGTTCACGGACTTTGCGCGCACCGCCGATTTGGCTGATTTTCAGCAATCCCTGGATCACACGCGGTACGAGTCGATTACGAATACGCAAGCGCGGCAACCGGGAAAGCGTTTTGTTGAAGCGCCGCAGTTGCGCCAACTCATCCTCGCCGACCGGCCATGACGCGGGTTTCTCCCATCCGCAATTCATGTTCGATTACCGCGCAGAATGGAGAAATTCAACGCCGCTGCAACGCACAGCCACACCAGGTAAGGAAACAGGATCAGACCGGTCATCACGTCCAGCCGCAATGCCAGCACCACCATCGCAGCGACGACCAGCCACAGCAGCGTGATGATGAGCATGCCGGCGAAGATACGGTGTGCGCCGAAAAATACCGGAGTCCACAGGGTATTCAGCGCAATTTGTGCGGCCCATAACGCCAGGACCGTTTCGCTCCCCGGTATCAGGGTCAAGCGATAGCCGGCCCAGGCGAGCAGCAGGTAGATCGTCGTCCAGGCCACCGGAAACGCCCAGTTCGGTGGCGTGAAGCCAGGTTTTGTCAGGGACTCGTACCATGCGCCCGGTTTGAAAAAGAGGCCGGTGCTCGCTGCGGCGCCGCACGCGACGAGAAAAATAAAGAAGGTCATCGACTGTCCTTGGCTGATGCTGTCAGCTGTCCGGGTGGGTTTCAGGTTGGATGCCCGGAACCGTGGCAAAAGTTCACCTTTAATCGTCTCGAATGCAAGACTCGTCATCCGCTCAGGTTCACCAACCGGCTTGTCGCTGATAGGAATAGGCAAGGTTCAAAGACAATCCGACATAGGTACGCGTTTTCTCGATCGCTACCATGGCGTCACACCCAACCCGTTGGAGTTCGTCATGCACAGCAGCAAAACCCTGTTCATCACCGGCGTCAGCAGTGGCTTCGGTAACGCGCTGGCCAGGGAAGCCCTGGCGGCGGGCCACCGCGTTATCGGCACCGTGCGCAATGAAGCCGACTTGCAGGCCTTCCAGGCGTTGTCCCCGGATAACGCTTACGGGGTGATTCTGGATGTCACTGACTTCGACCGGATCGACAGCGTCGTCGCCTCGGTACAGGCGACTCACGGCCCGGTGGACGTGCTGGTCAACAACGCCGGCTACGGTCACGAAGGGATCTTCGAAGAGTCGTCGCTGGAAGAAATGCGCCGCCAGTTCGACGTCAATGTGTTCGGCGCAGTGGCGGTGATCAAGGCCTTCCTGCCGTGGTTTCGTCAGCGTCGTGCGGGGCATATCCTCAACATCACGTCCATGGGCGGCACGATCACGATGCCGGGAATCGCCTACTACTGCGGGAGCAAATTTGCTCTGGAAGGCATCTCCGATACGCTGAGCAAAGAGCTGCGCCCGTTCAATATCTTCGTGACCGCCGTGGCGCCGGGCTCGTTTCGCACCGACTGGGCCGGTCGTTCGATGCAGCGCACCGCGCGCAGCATTGCCGACTACGACGCCAGTTTCGACCCCGTCCGCAAGGCGCGTGAAGAGAAGAGCGGCAAACAGCTGGGTGATCCACAGAAAGCTGCGCAAGCGATGTTGCAGATCATCGCCAGCCCGACACCACCCGCTCACCTGCTATTGGGTAGCGATGCCCTGAAACTGGTGCGCGACAAGCTGAAGCACGCGGCCGACGAGATCGATCAATGGGAAGCGCTGACTCGTTCCACCGATCATTGAGCGGTCCTCCGCAGGGGTATCAATGAACCAGACCGATCTGCTCACCGCGCGCATGGTGCAGCTCATGCACACCCTTGCGCCGGTCGAGGGCTACAACCTCAGCGCGCTGGAGGACGTGCGTTTCCTGCGCTCGAATCAGCCGCTGAGCCGCACGCCGGTGCTCTACGACCCCGGCATCGTGATCCTCTGCCAGGGACGCAAGCGCGGTTACCTGGGCGATGATGTCTATGTCTATGACGCCCAGCACTACCTGGTGGTGTCCGTGCCCATCCCCTTCACCATGGAAACCGACGCCAGTGAAGCCGAACCGATGCTCGCGATCTACATGCGCCTGGACTTTCAGCTCGCCAGCGAGTTGATGTTGCAGGTGGATGAAGTCCACGGCCCCAGCGACGCTCAGCCCAAGGGCATGTACGCCTCGCCGATGGACGATTCGCTGCGTGGCTCGACCTTGCGTTTTCTCGAGGCGATGAGTATTCCCGGCGAGGCGCAGATACTCGGGCGCTCACTGATGCGGGAAATCTACTACCGCATCCTGACCGGCGCGCAAGGTGGCTCCATGCGCGCCGCGCTCAATCGTCAGGGGCATTTCGGCAAGGTGAGCCGGGCCATCCGCAAGATCCACAGCTGCTATCAGCAGCGCCTGGACGTTGAACAACTGGCCCAGGAAGCCAGCATGAGCGTACCGAATTTTCACCTGCACTTTCGCAGCGTGACGGACTCGTCACCCATGCAATATCTGAAATCGACGCGCCTGCATCAGGCGCGGCTACTGATGCTGCGCCACACCATGAGCGCGTCGGCGGCGGCCTTCAGCGTGGGCTACGAAAGCGCTTCGCAATTCAGTCGCGAGTTCAAACGCTTCTTCGGCCGGACACCACAGGCAGAGATCGAGTGGATGAAGGCGACCTATGCCTTGCCTGCGCCGACCACGCCCTCGATCTATGTGTCTTCACACTGATCGCGGGCGGATCGACCTCAGACATGCAGCAACGCCAATGCCCCGATCAATGCGGGCGGCATGACAAGCACACCCACCCGCAGAAAATCGAGGGCGCCGACGTGTTCGCCTTCGCGGCGGATCGCGACCAGCCAAAGCAGGGTCGCCAGCGAACCGGTAATCGACAGGTTCGGCCCCAGATCCACGCCAATCAGCAACGCCGCCGTGGTTGGCGCCGGCAGTTCGACGATGTGTCCGATGGAGCCGGCAATCAGGCCGGTCGGCAAGTTGTTCATCAGATTGCCGGCGAGGGCTGAAATGAGCCCGGCACTCCAGCTCGCCTGCACCTCGGAGTGACGCGCCAGCTCAGCGAGTCCATGGGCGAGGCGGTCGATCAGACCGGTCTGCGCCACCGCTTCCACCAACACGAACAGCCCCGCCACCAACGGCAGCACACCCCAGGCCACACCCTTGAGCAACGGCAGCGGATTGCGCCGTTCAAACAGATGGATCAGCGCCGCCGTGGCGAGACCGGCGCAGAACGTCGGCAGACCCAGTTGCCAATCCAGCGCGGAAGCCGTCAACAACACTGCGCCCGTCAACGCGATACCCAGCGCACTCAGGCGTGCGGCGCTGGACAGCGGGCGCACGTCGATGACCGTCGCCAGCGGCTGGCGAATCTGTTTGCGCTGGACCAGACGCAGCATCAGATAGGTCAGGCCGATGGCGGCCAGCGACGGCAGGGTGAATTGGCGCAGCCAGTCCAGCAGCGGCGGCATCTGGCTGCCGAACACCACCAGGTTGGCCGGATTGGAAATCGGCAGCACGAAGCTCGCGGCATTGGCGATGAAGGCGCAGACAAACAGATAAGGCAACGGCTCGGCCCGGGCCGCCTTGCACGCCGCGTACACCGCCGGCGTCAGCACCACCGCCGTGGCATCGTTGGAGAGGAACACCGTCACCAGCGTACCGACCAGAAACACCAGATCGAACATCCGCTGCCCGGAGCCTTTGGCATGCTGCACCGCGTACATCGCCAGCCAGTCGAACAGCCCTTCCCGGCGCGCCAGTTCCGCCAGCACCATCATGCCGATCAGAAACAGGTAAACATCCGTTCCCTCGGCGACGGCCCCCAGCGCGGTGTGCGGCGAAATCAATCCGGACACCGTCAACAGCACGGCAGCGCTGACGGCCCAGACATACTCCGGCACCCGCCACGGGCGCAGGATCACCCCGCAGGTGGCGACGGCGGCCACGATCCAGATGAGCGAGGAAGGATCAAATACAGGCATGCGGGTTACTCAAATGAAGACGGGGCGGATTCTGCTCAACTGAAGAGCGTTGGCGGTATGCCGGGGGCCGGCGCGTTACGGGCCGCGTCTGAGTCGTTGCGGGTTTCCGGCATCGTCAGCCAGAGCAGAATGAACGCCGTCCCGGCAATCGAGGCGAGGGTGAGAAACGCGGCATCGTAACCCGCCGCCTGCACCACCAGTCCCGCCAGCCCTGGACTGAGTGCCGCGCCAAGACCAAACACGGTAGACAACGCCCCCAGACTGACATTGAAGCGCCCGGTGCCCTGGGTCAGATCCTTGACCACCACAGGGAACAGCGCGCCGAAGATACCGGCACCGATGCCGTCGAGCAACTGCACGGCCACCAGCCAAAAAGGGTCGTCGGACACCACATACAACACCCCGCGCAACGGCAGAATGAAGAAGCCGGCCAACAGCAGCGGCTTGCGCCCCCAGCGGTCAGCCTTGATGCCAACCAGCAGTGCCATCGGCACCATGACCAATTGCGCCGCAACGATGCAGGCGGAGGTCAAGGGTGTCGCCATCTGCAAATTGACCTGGGCCAGCTTCTGGCTGACCAGCGGCAACATGGCCGCATTCGCCAGATGAAACAGGCCACAGCAAACCGCGAAAAGCAGCAGCGGCCGATTGGCCAGCAGCACCCTCACACCGGACGGATGTGCATGTGCCCCCACCGGCCCGGGGATGAAACCGCGAGCCACGTCATGATCGATCGCCCTGGCGTCGACCATGCTCGCGGTGACGACACTGGCCAGCGTCATCATCGCCATCAGGTAGAACACCACGATCGGCCCCCACACGTAAGCAAAACCACCAGCCAGCAGCGCGGCGCAAGCGTTACCGGCATGGTTGAAAGTCTCGTTGCGCCCGGTACGCCGGGTGAATGCCTTGGGGCCGGTGATACCAAGGGAAATCGCGGCAATGGCCGGCGCGAATACGGAACCGGCAATCGCGCTGACGGTTTGCGTCAATGCCACCCCACCGAACGACGTCACCCATGGCAGCAGCAAACAGCTGCAAGTCACCATTAACGCGGCGGCGACCACCACCGACCGTTTTGCCGAAGTGCGATCAATCAATGCGCCGGCCGGCGTCTGCGCGAGCAGCGCAGCGACCCCGGCCAGGGTCATCACCAACCCGATGCTGGCCGGTTCCCATTTGTGAACAGCCAGCAGATAGATAGCCAGATAAGGCCCCAGCCCATCGCGCACGTCGGCGAGAAAGAAGTTGAGCCAGTCCAGCGACCATTCGTTGCGACGATCTGTGTGGTGAGTGTTCAAGCGCGCAATCTCGATGGACCAGCCGAAAGGGGAACCGCTCTCAAGCGCTGACCCTGGCGCATTGCATTAGTTCGCCGCACTTCTCAGTCAATGGCAAACCGGTTCCGCCCGGCCGATTTGGCGCTGTACAACGCCCGGTCCGCCGCCTTGATCAACCGCTGATAAGGCTCTTGCTCAGCGCCCACGGCCGAAGCAATGCCGACACTTACACTGACACGCCCAAAAGGGCTGGCGCCATGGGGAATGTTCAATTGCTCCAGGCGCGTCAGGATGAGTTGCGCGACGGCACCGGCGCCTTCGGCGTCAGTGTTGGGCAAGATGACGGCTATTTCTTCGCCCCCATAACGCGCGACCAGATCCGATGGCCGTCGCACGCACGCCTCCAGCACCCGACCGACCGATTGCAGACAGGCATCGCCGGCAACGTGCCCAAGGGAATCGTTGTACAGCTTGAAATAATCGAGATCGATCATCAGCAAGGCCAGCGTAGTGCCTTCACGCTGCGCCCGCCGGGCCTCGATAGACAGGGTTTCGTCGAAGCAACGGCGATTCGCCAGGCCGGTCAGCGAATCCTTCATCGCCAACAACTCCAGTTGCTGATTGGAGCAGAGCAACTGCTGCTGAGTGACCCGCAACTCCCCTTCCACCTGAATCCGCCGACGAATGTCACGGATCAATAACCAGCCGATGATGCCGGTTAGCCCAAGCAGGCTGGTTACCACCCCGATCGACAACATTGCCTCAAGCCGCCACGCCGCCAAAACTTCGCGCTTGCCCAGCGCCACCGTGGTGATCAGCGGCAGTGTGTCGCTCTTGCGGAACGCGTAGAGCCGTTCCACCCCGTCCAGGCTGGAGGTGTACGAAGTGGTGCCGACCGATTTGTCGACGAGAAATTTTTTATAGATTGGCGACTGGGAAAAATTGCGGCCCATGTCCTGCTCGCGGAAGGGATAGCGCACCAGCAGCGTACCGTCGGTATAGGACAAGCCAATGGCGCCCTCCTGACCGATGTCGATCTTGCCGAACAGCCGCAGGAAGTTTTCCACCCCCAGCGTCACCGCCACCACCCCGGCGAATTCTCCGTGTGCATCATTGAAACGCCGGCTGACGGTCATCACCCATTCCTGGTTTGACCGGCTGCGGATCGGCGGGCCGATGAAGGGCTCCCGTGAGGGATCGTCACGATGATGAATGAAATAGGCACGGTCACTGCTGTTGGCCCCGACCGGGATCGGCCGGTTGGAGGACATCAGCCAATGGCCGTGCTTATCGTAGATGGTGACCCCGCTCAACTGCGGCATCAGGGGTTCCTGACGGTCGACCAGCGCGGTCAGGCGCTGGATCTGCGCAGGCTCGCTGCCCTCGGTTTCGAGGCGCTCGACAAGACCGAGCAACAGCAGCGAGCTTTGCCTGACGATGCCTTCGGAGTAAGTCGCGAGCGCTTGAGTGAGGTTCAACCCATGAATATCCGCCTCCTCCAGCACGCGATCACGCGAGGCGACGACCTTCCAGAGAGTCAATGAGGCCAGGGAACTGCCGACAATCAACAGCAAAAGCATTACGAGGTGGATATCACGCTTCACTTCAGTACCTGATGGACAGTCCGGGTTCCAGTTGTGGCAGTGGCTGCTCTGTGGCATCGACTGCAGGCGTTTCCTCGCCCGACGCAAGGATACAAGCAGCGCGGCGAGAACACTGCAACAGAGTTTGGCACCATGGTTCAAGGTATGGCGAGTCCATAGAGTGACGCGCAGCGGCGCGGCTGTCGGTTTAACATCCCGGCATGGGCAAGCGCCCTGCCGGAAATCAAGAATCAGAGAATCGGGCAAGCATTCCACTGGAATGAACTACAGCCGCTTCGACAAGACCGAGAGAATGTCCCTTCGAGAAATTCATCGAGGACGTTCCCATGCTTGTACAAGCCTACGGTGCCCACGCGGGCGACAAACCCCTTGAGCCGATGCAAATCAATCGCCGCGCGCCGGCCGCCCATGATGTACAGATCGATATCGCCTTCTGCGGCATCTGCCATTCGGATCTGCACCAGGTCCGCGCCGAGTGGGCCGGTACGCAGTTTCCTTGCGTGCCGGGCCACGAAATCGTGGGTCGCGTTTCGGCGGTGGGCGCCCATGTCGCGGATTTCCGGGTCGGCGATCTGGTCGGCGTCGGTTGCATCGTCGACAGCTGCAAACACTGCGATGACTGCGAAACCGGGCTGGAAAACTATTGCGACGGCATGATCGGCACCTACAACTTCCCGACCCCGGACGCCCCCGGCTGGACCCTCGGCGGCTATTCGCAAAACATCGTGGTGCATGAGCGTTACGTCCTGCGCATCCGCCATCCCGAGGCACAACTGGCGGCTGTCGCGCCGTTGCTGTGCGCCGGGATCACCACCTACTCGCCGCTGCGTCACTGGAACGCCGGGCCGGGCAAGAAGATCGGCGTGGTCGGCATCGGTGGCCTGGGCCACATGGGCATCAAACTGGCTCACGCGATGGGTGCCCATGTCGTGGCGTTCACCACGTCCGAGTCCAAACGTGAAGCCGCCAGGGAACTGGGCGCCGATGAAGTCGTGGTGTCGCGCAACACCGAAGAAATGGCCGCGCATGCCAAGAGCTTCGACTTCATCCTCAACACGGTTGCCGCACCGCACGATCTCGACGCATTCCTGGCGCTGCTCAAGCGCGACGGGGCATTGACCCTGGTCGGCGCGCCGGCCTCGCCGCATCCGTCACCCAACGTGTTCAACCTGATCATGAAGCGCCGCACGCTGGCCGGCTCGATGATCGGCGGCATTCCCGAAACCCAGGAGATGCTCGATTTCTGCGCCGAGCACGGCATCGTCTCGGACATCGAACTGATCCGCGCCGACCAGATCAACGAATCCTACGAGCGCATGCTCAAGGGTGACGTGAAGTACCGCTTCGTGATCGACAACGCAACGCTGGCTGGCTGAGCACGCCCGTTCGGTGCCCGCAGCGGGCACCTCTTCCCTCTCGCGGCTTCGCTCCCGAAGCCGCGACGCTTCACGCAATACAGGATTCAGACAATGACTCATCACTCCCTTCCCGCCACCCGTGAAGTCCGGCACTCATGGGGCGCGGTCCTGGCGATGTCGCTGGCCGCGTTCGTGCTGGTGGCCTCGGAATTCATGCCGGTCAGCCTGCTGACGCCGATTGCCGCCGATTTGCAGGTCACCGAGGGCCAGGCCGGCCAGGGCATCTCCGTATCGGGGCTGTTCGCCCTGTTCACCAGCCTGCTGATCCCGATGCTCGCCGCGCGCGTCGACCGCAAGCCGCTGCTGCTTTCCCTGACCCTGCTGATGATCCTGTCCGGCGCGGTGGTCGCCTTTGCCCCGAGCTACTGGATGTTCATGGTCGGCCGCGCACTGATCGGCGTGGCGATTGGCGGCTTCTGGTCGCTCTCGGCGGCGACCGCCATGCGCCTGGTTCCGGAAGACCAGATCACCCGGGCCATGGCCATCGTCAACGGCGGCAATGCACTGGCAACCGTGGTGGCCGCGCCCCTTGGCGCCTATCTGGGTGCGCTGATCGGCTGGCGCGGCGCGTTCTTTTGCGTGGTGCCGGTGGCGTTGATCACGACGGTCTGGCTGTTGGTCAGCCTGCCGACCATGAAGGCGCAGACCCGTTCCGGCACCGGCAATGTCTTCAACCTGATGAAACGCATGCCGGTGGCGCTGGGCATGCTGGCAGTCAGCGTATTTTTCATGGGCCAGTTCATGCTGTTCACCTACCTGCGCCCGTTCCTGGAAACGGTTACGCATGTCAGCGTGTCCATGCTCTCGCTGATGTTGCTGGTACTGGGGCTGGCGGGGCTCGCCGGCACCTTCCTGATTGAGGCCTTCCTGAAAAAGGGCCTGCACCGCACGCTGATTGTCATCCCGGTCCTGATGGCCGTCATCGCGCTAGGGCTGGTGTCATTCGGCAGCTCGGCGATCACCACGACCGTGCTGCTGGGGTTCTGGGGACTGGTCGCAACGGCCGCGCCCGTCGGCTGGTGGACATGGCTGGCGAGAACGCTTCCGAATGACGCCGAGGCCGGAGGCGGTTTGATGGTGGCAATCGTTCAATTGGCGATTGCGTCCGGTGCGACCGTGGGTGGGTTGGTGTTTGACTTGAACGGCTATCGGGCGACGTTCGAGTTGAGCGCGTTGCTGCTTGGCGTGGCGGCTGTCCTGGCCTTGCTTGCCGCACGTTCGGCTCGCAAGGCCCACCACCGCCAAACGGCCGGGAGCGAACTTGCGCGCGAAGGCGTCGCATCCGCCAGCGTTTGATGGCGGGATACAGCGCAATTGGCGAGCAAGTCCGCGCCCCTGAACGTTACCGCGCGCTGTCGATGATCTGTCCGCCGTCAGGCGTCAGGCTGTAACCGGTGAGGAATTGCCCGTCCTTGCTGGCGAGGAACAGCACCACCGGGGCAATGTCTTCCTCAGGCGAGCCATAACGGCCCAGCACGTTGGTGGGCGCCGGTACGTTGGCCGCCGCCCCCCAGGTGTCGGCGACCGGCATGACGTTATTCACCGTGATGTTGTCGGCACCCCACTCCCTGGCCGCCGAACGGGTCAGCGCGCGCACCGCTTCCTTGGCCATGTTGTACGGGGCGTATCCCGGCATGCCGATGACGCCGGCCAGCGAGCCGAAGTTGATGACCCGGCCCGCGCCGCTGGCCTTGAGGTGCGGATAGCAGGCTTGCATGGTTCTCAGATAGGCAATCGGCCCCATCTCGAAGTTGCGTTGCAATTGATCGGTCGACAGGTCGAGCACCGATGAAAACACCACCGACGGATCGAACGCGTTGTTCACCAGAATGTCGATCCGGCCAAAGGTTTGCGCCACGTTGGCGACCGCTGCGGTGATCTGCTCGGGATCGCCCAGATCGCACACCACACCCAGCGCAACGCCGCCCGCCGCGCGGATCTCCGCCACCACTTGGTCGACATTTTCAGCCGTGCGCGAAACCACCGCGACCTTCGCGCCTTGCGCCGCGAAGAGCCTGGCCGTAGCGCGGCCGATGCCACGGCCGGCGCCGGTGACGAAGGCTACTTTTTCATTGAGTCGGGACATGTGAATCTCCAGTCAGTCAGGGTGTTGAGGGATGGCTTGCCCCTACGATGTCGCCTAACATGAAAGTCCACAAGCAGGATGAAAAACTGGAACTTAGTATGGAAAACCAGACTAATGACGCCGAAAACGTCAACATGCACGAAGAAATGCGCCGGGCTTTCGCGCTGCTTTCGGGCAAGTGGAAACTGGAAATCATGTGGCTGCTGAACCAGCGGATCTACCGCTTCGGCGAGCTGCGCAAGGCGATCGATGGCATCACCCAGCACATGCTGACGGCGCAACTTCGCGAGCTGGAAAACGACGGGCTGATCACCCGGACAGTCTTTGCCGAAGTTCCTCCGCGCGTCGAATACGAGATGACCGCCAAGGCTCGGGCACTTGGCCCGACCATGGAGGCGCTCACCCAATGGTGGAGCGAGTACGGCAAAAGCGTGCCGGTCAAACCGTCCGCGCGCGGTCGCAAACCCAAGGCTCAGTGAGCCGACGCATTCCCGTGCAGATTGCGCGAGGCCCCTTCGAGGGTCTTCCACAGGCTGCGCATGGTCGGGTTTTCGTTGGTGATCGAGCAGTAGGTGCGAATTTCCAGGCGCGTACTCCATTCGTCGCCGCCGGCCCTGACCAACTGCCCTCGTTGCAACTCGTCGACCACCGCACTTTGCGGCAGCCAGGCCACGCCATAACCTTCGATCGCCATGCGCATCAGCAGCATCGCCATGTCAGCCTCATAGCACCGTTCCAGAACACTGGCACCGGGACCGTTCCGGATGACGATATCGGCAACGCGAGCGAGGAAAGTGGTGGCGGTGTAGGCCAGGTGCGGCACGGGTTTGGCGGTGGTGCCCGGCAGGCGGTAGAGCGGCTGACCCTGTGGGTCAGGCGCACATAACGGGATGAAGGCGTCGTGCCCCAGGGTAAGGCTGCCGAATTTTTCCGGGTCCAGAAGAATCGGCGCCAGAGGGTGGTGATAGACGATCATCAAATCGCAGCCGCCCTCTTCCAGCGCGATCACCGCGTCATGGATGTTGGCCGCAACCACCCGGGCATTGAACTGCTCATTGTGCTGCTGAAACTGCGTCAGCCACTTCGGCAGGAAAGTCATTGAAAGGCTGTGGCCGGCAGTGACCTGAATCGACCGTCCGGGCATCCGCTCGCCCTCGCGCAAAGCCGAACGCAGCCTCAACAACCCCGCCAGCGCCTCACGCCCTTCCGTGCAGAACGTACGCCCCGCCGGGGTGAGCTGAACCGGATAGGTGCCGCGATCCACCAGCTCGGCGCCGACCCACTCTTCCAGCGAACGTATGCGCCGTGACAAGGCCGATTGCGTCACACAGCGAACCTCCGCCGCACGGGAGAAGTTTTTCCATTCGGAGATCGCTAGAAGATCGTCCAGCCATTTGATTTGCATATCGGCGCCTCACGCGGTGAAACCACAGTGTACGTCGCGTTTTCCGGTGCCAGACACGCCTTTGCAAAACTATTCCAAAACCGCATAGGGCCATCGGGATTACTCATCAACGGGGTGCCAACACGCCCCTAGAATCGAAAACATCGAGGCGCCAGCCCATCGCTGCGCCCCGATGCACTGGCGTCCTGCCAAGTAGAAAAAGCACAAAAACCACTTGAGGAAAGCTCCGTGAAGAACAACAAACTTCCGCGTCGAATCGCCATTGGCATTGCCCTGGGCGTGCTGGTCGGTTGGACCTGCCACCATTTCGCAGGGAGCGAACAAAGCGCCAAAGAGATCGCCGCCTACTTCTCGATGGTCACCGATATTTTCCTGCGCATGATCAAGATGATTATTGCGCCGCTGGTCTTCGCCACCCTGGTCGGCGGCATCGCCAGCATGGGCAACTCCCGAGCTGTCGGGCGCATTGGCCTGCGGGCGATGATCTGGTTTGTCAGCGCCTCGGCGGTATCTCTGGCCATCGGCATGGGCCTGGTCAACCTGTTCCAGCCGGGCGCCGGACTGAACATGGAGGTAGTTCAGCACGCGGCGAGCCCGGTGGTGGTCAACACCGGCGATTTCAGCCTCAAGGTGTTCATCAGCCACGTATTCCCCCGCAGCATCGCCGAAGCCATGGCCAACAACGAGATTCTGCAAATTGTGGTGTTTTCGCTGTTCTTCGGTTTTGCCCTGGCCGGCGTGAAACGCGCGGGCTACACCCGGGTGGTCGACAGCATCGAGGAGTTGGCGAAGGTGATGTTCAAGATCACCGACTACGTCATGGCCTTCGCCCCAATTGGCGTGTTCGCGGCGATTGCCTCGGCCATCACCACCCAGGGCATCGGTCTGCTGGTGGATTACGGCAAGCTGATCGCCGAGTTCTACTTCGGCATTCTGATTCTGTGGACCGTGCTGTTTGGCGCCGGTTACCTGTTTCTCGGGCGCTCGGTGTTCAGCCTTGGCAAACTCATCCGCGAACCAATCCTGCTGGCGTTTTCCACCGCCAGCAGTGAGTCGGCGTACCCGAAGACCATGGAGGCCCTCGAGAAATTCGGCGCGCCGAAACGGGTGTCGAGCTTCGTCCTGCCACTGGGCTACTCGTTCAATCTCGACGGTTCGATGATGTACCAGGCGTTCGCCATCATGTTCATCGCCCAGGCCTACAACATCGACCTGAGCTTCACCCAGCAACTGCTGATCCTGCTGACGCTGATGATTACCAGCAAAGGCATGGCCGGCGTGGCACGCGCCTCGATTGTGGTGGTCGCCGCCACGTTGCCGATGTTCAACCTTCCCGAAGCCGGGCTGTTGCTGATCATTGGCATCGACCAGTTCCTCGATATGGCACGTACCGCCACCAACGTCGTGGGCAACAGCATCGCCACCGCCGTGGTGGCGAAATCCGAACCCCATGAAGAACCCGGCGAGGCGCCTCAGGGTGAAGGCTCGCGAGAGACGGCTGCGCTGTCCAAACGTTCGGCCACCGTGGCCTGAGGATGACGATCATGCAAAGCACATCAGCCCCTGGCCGCGTACGCAAACTGGGCATCGTCGGTGGCCTCGGGTCTCTGGCCGGCGGTGACCTGTTTTACAAACTGGTCAAATCCAGAGCGGTGCTTGAGGATCAGGGCCGCTATCACTTCCTCTTCGAGCAACACCCGTTCAAGGATGTGCTGCTGCCGCTGGACCGCAAAGCCAACATGACCTCGAGGAAGTTCTACGTTTTCCAGGTCTGCAAATCCTTCGAGGACAGCGGCGTGGATGCGGTGATGCTGCCGTGCTTCGCCAGCCACACGTTTCGCGATGAAATCCAGCAAGAACTGAACATCCCGGTGCTCGACATGCTGACGGCGCTGCGTCGGCACGTCGAACACCTGGCCGAACCCGGCGCAGTCCTGGGTATTGTCGCCTCGGACTACGTTCGCCACTCAGGCCTGTTCGAACGCTACTTTGGGGACTTCAAACTGGTTTATCCGGGCAGCGACGAACAGGCCGCGCTGATGCACGCGATGTACGGCCTCAACGGGGTCAAGGATGGCAACCTGCAAGGCGTGCCATTGGAGACGGTGTATCAAGCCTGCCTGTCGCTGCAGGATCAGGGGGCGTCGATTGTCCTGCCGGGCATGACCGAGCTCTCGCTGGTCTGCGGCGACCTGCAACGGCGCGGCATCCGCGTGCTGGACATCAACGAGGTGTACGCCGGTTTCGCAACACAGGAAGAGGGAGGCACGACCCGCCCGCCCTTCAAACTCGGCATCGTCGGAGGCGTCGGCCCGGCTGCAACCGTGGACTTCATGGGCAAGGTGGTTGCCAACACGCCTGCGGATCGCGATCAGGAACACCTCAAAATGGTGGTGGAACAGAACCCGCAGATTCCCGATCGCACGGCCAACCTGCTGTATGAGGAAACGGATCCGACGATGGCGATGTACGCCACTTGCAAGCGTCTGGAAAGTGCCGGTGCCCATGCGATCGCGATCCCGTGCAACACCGCTCACGCGTTTGTCGAGCGCATCCAGACACACTTGCGCGTGCCCATCGTGAACATGCTGACCGAAACCGTAGAAGCGATCGTGCAGCAGTACGGCGCTGGCAAAACCGTGGGGCTGCTGGCGACTTCCGGGACGATCAAAAGCCAGGTCTACCACGAGGCCGCGCGGCGGGCCGGGCTGCACATCGTCACCCCTGGCGTCGACTACCAGGCGTTGGTCATGGACTCGATCTATGGCGAGCGCGGCATCAAGGCAGGGTTTACCGAGGGCATCTGCAAAGACCAACTGCTCATCGCCGCCGAGCATTTGTGTGAGCTGGGGGCCGACGTGCTGATCCTCGGCTGCACGGAGTTGCCGCTGGTGCTCAGGCACAGCGAAGCGTTCGAGATCAACGGCCATTGCGTCGCGCTGGTCGACCCGACAACCCAGCTGGCGAAGGTGTGCGTGCAACTGGCTTATCGAACGTAGCGTCGCGCCTTGACGGGCACGGGAAACCGTCAGCGATCCGCCTGCGCTCATCCCAGCCTGACAATATCCACCGAGATCTCCCGCGCCGGGACCGCTCCTCTGTTTTCGAGCCAGTGCGTGGTGTTGTGGTCCTCGGGCCAGCCCACGCCTGGCCCGTAGTCCGTGGCGACGCCGTTTCGATGGTCGGTGATGGTTCCTTGCAATATGTACACAACGCCGGGCCTGTCGATGTGGTCATGCACCGGCCCGAATACCCCGCCACTTTCGATGGTCACCAGTCGCATTCGAAGTTGCCGCCCGGCCATGCCCTCGATCTCGGTGCCAAGATCGATCGTTGCCAATAGCTGCACGGTGACGCCTTGGGTTTCGGGGGCGGGACGTTCGTTGCTCATCGGATTCACCTCTGCGTGCGTACAGGGCCTGAATAGAAGTAAACACCCTGTAAAAGGCCAGCGTTCAATTAACGACGAAGGGACTTGCGTCTCTGGGCATCCATGCCAGGGACGCACGTTGCTTTCATCGATTCGTGACTTGCGGTCAAAGGACTTTGGTGCATCGGCGGCTTAATCCCGCGACATCAGGTGGACATACTGGGCGCCATTCAACCGATCGCCTGGGGCGTGTCGCAAGCGTGTTGTCGACGACCATTATCCGGTTTGCTTCATCGCCAGCGACATGAACCTCTACGGCATCCAACTCGTCTCAGAGGAGCAACCCCAATGAAATCCGGACGCGTCCTGTTCGCGCTGGCCATCGGTGCCTTCGGCATCGGCACCACCGAATTCACCCCCATGGGCCTGCTGCCGGTGATCGCCGAAGGCGTGGGCGCGAGCATTCCCAGCGCGGGCATGCTGGTCACCGCCTACGCCATCGGCGTGATGGTCGGCGCGCCGATCATGACCCTGCTGTTCAGCCGTTTCGGCAAGCGCGCCGCCCTGATGATGCTGATGGGCATCTTCACCCTCGGCAACCTGCTGTCGGCCCTGGCGCCGGACTACTACACCCTGCTCGCTTCGCGTCTGGTCACCAGCCTCAACCACGGTGCGTTCTTCGGCCTCGGTGCGGTGGTCGCCGCCAGCGTGGTGCCGAAAGACAAACAGGCCAGCGCCGTAGCCACCATGTTCATGGGGCTGACCATCGCCAACATCGGTGGCGTACCCGCCGCCACCTGGCTCGGCCAACAGGTCGGCTGGCGCATGGCGTTCGCCGGCACTGCGGTGCTCGGATTACTCGCCATCGCGGCCCTGTGGTACGCGCTGCCCAAAGGTGAACGCGGCGCCGTGCCGAATGTGCGCCGTGAGCTGGCGGTCATCGCCCGCCCCAACGTGCTGCTGGCCATGGCGACGACTGTGCTTGGCGCAGGCGGCATGTTCACCCTCTACACCTACGTGGCCCCGGTGCTGTCCGAACTGACCGGCGCATCCGACAGTTTCATCACCCTCGGTCTGGTGCTGATCGGCGTCGGCTTCACCATTGGCAACAGCCTGGGCGGTCGTCTGGCGGACTGGTCGCTGGACGGTTCGGCGCGCATCTTCCTCGGCGCCCTGGCAGCCATCATGGTGCTGATGCCGCTGGTACTGGGCAGTCACGTCGGTGCGGCGCTGGCCTTGCTGGTGTGGGGCGTGTTCACCTTCGCCGTGGTTCCGCCACTGCAGATGCGCGTGATGATTGCCGCAGCAGAAGCCCCGGGCCTGGCCTCGTCGATCAACGTCGGCGCCTTCAACCTCGGCAACGCGGTCGGCGCCGCACTCGGTGGCGCAGTCATCAGCCAGGGGCTGGGCTATGCCGCCGTTCCGGTCGCCGGTGGCGTGCTGGCGGCGGCGGGACTGCTGCTGGTCTGGCTTGGCGGACGAAGCAAGGCCAGCGATAACGCCTTGAGCGATGCGGCCTAAAAAACCGCTCCCATGAGGTAACGAAAAAGGCCCGGACATCTATCGTCCGGGCCTTTTTCATATGGCGATCTCAGGCAAACGCCGCCTCGATGGCCGCCTCCAGCGATTTCTCTTCCAGAATCTCGATCGAGAAGTGCCCGAAACGCTTGGGCAACCAGATGATCCGCGCCCCGGCCGGCGATTGCAGATCTTCGCGGGTCAGCGGGTTGCCGTTCTCGTCTTCTGGCTGGACACCGCTGCCGAGCAATTCGTCATAGGCCTGCTCGATATCGGGCGTCGTGTAGCAATGGCGATAGATCATGCCCTCGCCCGCCTGATCCAGAAGCGCCCTGAGATTGCCCGCCAGCGGCTGTACCAGCATGAAGCGCTCTTGCCCGATCAGCGCAATCGCATAGCGCACGTGCAGACCGCCGCGCTCCCAGACCAGCGTGCGGGAAATCCTCGCCTGGAGAATCTGCGCGTAATACGCACAGGCTTCTTCAAGATTCTCGACCAGAACATCTACGTGACTGAACTTCAGATCCATTGCCTGCCTCCTGTTGAACCGGCGTCCATGGTAATCGCATGGGTGCGGTGAGCCTCATCCCCCGACAACCCGAAAAAAAGAAAAACGCGGCGAGCGCTGAATTTTTTCGTGTCCGCTTGTATCTGAGCTGAAAGAAGCCATGCCATCAAATAGATGGCGTGGCCCCAGGCAAGCGCTTCGGCGGCTTGCATGAAAACAGATCGGATACCGAGTGACACGCATGGAATCAGTAAAGGAAAACGTCAATCCCATCGGGTTGAAGGACATCACCATCGTCGACGACGCGAAGATGCGCAAGGCGATCACCGCCGCGGCGCTGGGCAACGCCATGGAGTGGTTCGACTTCGGCGTCTACGGCTTCGTCGCCTACGTCCTGGGCAAGGTATTTTTCCCTGGCGCCGATCCCGGCGTGCAGATGATCGCCGCGTTGGCGACGTTCTCGGTGCCGTTCCTGATCCGGCCGCTTGGCGGCCTGTTCTTCGGGGCACTGGGCGACAAGTACGGGCGGCAGAAGGTCCTCGCCGCGACCATCGTGATCATGTCCCTCAGCACCTTCGCCATCGGGCTGATCCCGTCTTACGCCTCGATTGGCATCTGGGCGCCGATCCTGCTGTTGCTGGCCAAAATGGCCCAAGGCTTTTCGGTCGGCGGCGAATACACCGGCGCCTCGATCTTCGTCGCCGAGTATGCACCGGATCGCAAGCGCGGCTTCCTCGGCAGTTGGCTGGATTTCGGCTCGATCGCCGGTTTCGTTTTCGGCGCGGGCGTGGTGGTGCTTATTTCGACGATCCTCGGCGAACAGCAATTCGAGGCATGGGGCTGGCGTCTGCCGTTCTTCCTCGCCCTGCCACTGGGCATGATCGGCCTCTATCTGCGTCACGCCCTCGAAGAGACACCGGCCTTCCAGCAGCACGTCGAAAAACTCGAACAGGGCGACCGCGAAGGCCTGGCCGGTGGCCCGAAAGTTTCGTTCAAGGAGGTTGCGACCAAGCACTGGCGCAGTCTGATCACCTGCATCGGCGTGGTGGCGGCGACCAACGTCACCTACTACATGCTGCTCACCTACATGCCGAGTTACCTCACTCACAACCTGCACTACAGCGAAAACCATGGCGTGCTGATCATCATCGCGATCATGGTCGGCATGCTGTTCGTGCAGCCGCTGATCGGCTTCATCAGCGACAAGGTCGGCCGTCGCCCGTTCATCATTGTCGGCAGCGTCGGGCTGTTCATCTTCGCCATTCCAGCGTTCATGCTGATCAACAGCGGCAAGATCGGCCTGATCTTCTCCGGATTGCTGGTGCTGGCGGTGCTGCTCAATTTCTTCATCGGCGTGATGGCCTCGACCCTGCCGGCGATGTTTCCCACCCACATCCGCTACAGCGCCCTGGCCAGTGCCTTCAACGTTTCGGTGCTGATCGCGGGGCTGACCCCGACCGCCGTGGCCTGGCTGGTGGAAAGCACGCAGAACCTGTACATGCCGGCCTACTACCTGATGGTGATTGCCGTGGTCGGTCTGATCACCGGCGTGACCATGAAGGAAACCGCGAACAAACCGCTGCGCGGCGCGGCACCGGCCGCTTCCGACATCGAGGAGGCGCGCGAGCTGCTACAGGAGCATCACGACAACATCGAGCAGAAGATCGAAGACATCGACGCACAGATCGCCGAACTGCAAGCCAAACGCGAGCATTTGGCGCAGCAGCACCCGCGAATCGA
The DNA here is from genome assembly GCF_019145475.1 of Pseudomonas botevensis. Lineage (GTDB taxonomy): Bacteria > Pseudomonadota > Gammaproteobacteria > Pseudomonadales > Pseudomonadaceae > Aquipseudomonas > Aquipseudomonas botevensis. The sequence goes on along the minus strand of NZ_JAHTKI010000029.1, from coordinate 23,998 downwards.
ATAGCAGGCTAATGTTCAGTACGAACGGTTCACTGTGCAGCATGGAACCAGACCTCTAACAACACACGGAGGGTCGTCACCGAACATGAACATTCTTTACGACGAACAGGTCGACGGTGTGCGGCCGGACGTCGACCGCGCCGCGTTGTTGCAGGCCTTGCACAGCCAGTGGCCGAGCCTGGAAGTGCTGCATCAGCAGGAAGAGCTGAAACCCTACGAGTGTGACGGGCTCTCCGCCTACCGCACCACGCCGTTGATGGTGGTACTGCCCCGGCATATCGATGAGGTTCAGGGCGTGTTGCGGCTCTGCCACGAGCGCCGCGTACCCGTGGTGGCCCGTGGCGCGGGCACCGGACTCTCCGGTGGCGCCTTGCCGCTGGAGAAAGGCGTGCTGCTGGTGATGGCACGCTTCAACCAGATCCTGCACATAGACCCCGCCGCCCGCACCGCACGGGTTCAGCCCGGCGTGCGCAACCTGGCGATCTCCCAGGCCGCCGCACCGTTCGGTCTGTACTACGCACCCGATCCGTCCTCGCAAATCGCCTGCTCCATCGGCGGCAACGTGGCGGAAAACGCCGGCGGCGTGCATTGCCTCAAGTACGGTCTGACCGTCCACAACCTGCTCAAGGTCGAGATCCTGACCGTCGATGGCGAACGCCTGACCCTCGGTTCCAGCGCCCTCGATGCTCCCGGCTTCGATCTGCTCGCGCTGTTCACCGGTTCCGAGGGCATGCTCGGGGTCATTACAGAAGTCACCGTCAAACTGCTGCCCAGACCGCAGACCGCGAAAGTCCTGCTGGCCGCGTTCGACTCCGTGGCGAAGGCCGGCCGCGCGGTCGGCGACATCATCGCCGCCGGGATCATTCCGGGAGGCCTGGAAATGATGGACAACCTGGCGATCCGCGCCGCCGAAGATTTCATCCACGCCGGCTACCCGGTCGACGCCGAGGCCATTCTGCTGTGCGAACTCGATGGCGTCGAAGCCGACGTCCACGATGAATGCAATCGGGTTCGCCAGGTGCTGGAACAGGCCGGGGCCACGGAGCTGCGTCAGGCGCGGGACGAAGCCGAGCGGGTGCGTTTCTGGGCCGGGCGCAAGAATGCCTTTCCGGCGGTCGGCCGATTGTCGCCCGACTATTACTGCATGGACGGCACGATCCCTCGCCGTGAATTGCCGGGGGTGCTGCAAGCCATCGCGCAGTTGTCTGCCGACTATGGGCTGCGCGTCGCCAACGTGTTTCATGCCGGTGACGGCAATATGCATCCGTTGATTCTGTTCGACGCCAACCAACCGGGTGAGCTGGCGCGCGCCGAAGCCCTGGGCGGCAAGATCCTCGAACTGTGCGTGAAGGTCGGTGGCAGCATCACCGGCGAGCATGGCGTGGGCCGCGAGAAAATCAATCAGATGTGCGTGCAGTTCAACAGCGATGAGCTGACGGTTTTTCATGCGGTCAAGGCTGCGTTCGATCCCGGTGGGCTGCTCAATCCGGGCAAGAACATTCCGACCCTGCACCGCTGCGCCGAGTTTGGTGCCATGCACGTCCACGGCGGGCAATTGCCCTTTCCCGAACTGGAGCGCTTCTGATGGGGCACCCACAGGATTTCGACGACAGCGCCGCGCTGCTCGAACAGGTCAGCCAGGCGCTGGAGGACGCCACGCCACTGCGCATTCAGGGGGCCAACAGCAAGGCGTTTCTCGGACGCATCGTTGCCGGTGAGATTCTCGACACCCGCACCCATCGCGGCATCGTCAGCTACGACCCGACCGAACTGGTGGTGACCGCGCGCTGCGGCACGCCCCTGGCCGAACTGCTCGAGGTACTGGACGCCGCCCGGCAAATGCTGCCTTGCGAACCGCCGGCCTTCGCCGACGACGCCACGCTGGGCGGCATGATCGCCAGCGGGTTGTCGGGGCCACGACGTCCGTGGGCAGGTTCGGTGCGCGACTTTGTCCTGGGTACGCGGGTCATCACCGGTCACGGCAAACATTTGCGGTTCGGTGGCGAAGTGATGAAAAACGTCGCCGGTTACGACCTGTCGCGCCTGATGGTCGGCAGTTACGGTGCGCTGGGAGTGCTGACCGAGGTTTCACTCAAGGTGTTGCCCAAGCCGCGCCAGAGCCTGAGCATCAGCCTGGAGATAGGCAGCGAGCGGGCCTTGCAGCGTCTGGCCGAGTGGGGGCAGCAACCGTTGCCGATCAGCGCGGCGTGCCACGATGGCGAACGCTTGCATCTGCGCCTTGAGGGCGGCGAAGGCTCGGTGGCGGCGGCCCACGAGCGCCTCGGCGGCGAGCGGCTGGAGGCCTCGTATTGGGCCGATCTGAATGAGCAACGCCTGAGTTTCTTTGATCAGGATCAGCCGCTCTGGCGCCTGTCCGTTGCACCCAATACGCCACCGCTGGCCCTGCCCGGCCGGCAGTTGATCGACTGGGGCGGCGCCCAGCGCTGGCTCAAGTCCGCTGCCGAGGCGGCGTTCATTCGCAAGGTGGTCGAAGAGGTCGGCGGACATGCGACCTGCTACAGCCACGGCTTGAGCGACGAGCCATTCCATCCTTTGTCACCGGCCCTGTTGTTCTACCACCAGAACCTCAAGCGCCAGCTCGATCCTCGGGGCATCTTCAACCCCGGTCGCCTGTATGCGGAGCTCTGAATCATGCAAACCACCCTCAGCCCACAGGCCCGTCAACTGCCCCGCGCCGCCGAAGCCGAAAGCATTCTGCGCACCTGCGTGCATTGCGGCTTCTGCAACGCGACCTGCCCGACCTATCAGTTACTCGGCGATGAACTCGATGGCCCACGAGGACGCATCTATCTGATCAAGCAAGTGCTGGAGGGCAATCAGGTCACGCAGAAAACCCAGCAACATCTGGATCGTTGCCTGTCCTGTCGCAATTGCGAGACCACCTGCCCTTCGGGGGTGGACTATCACAACCTGCTGGATATCGGTCGGGCCGTGGTCGACGCCGCCGTGCCGCGCCCGCTCGGCCAGCGCTTGTTGCGTGAAGGGTTGCGCAGCGTGGTGCCCAATCCCGGATTGTTCAAAAGGCTGGTCAGCAGCGGACAGGTATTGCGCGCATTGCTCCCCGACGCCTTGCAAACCAAGCTGCCGCGCCAGCCAGCCATGTCGGATTGGCGACCGACGCCCCGCCACACCCGGCAGGTATTGATGCTCGAAGGCTGCGTGCAACCGGGACTGTCACCCAATACCAACGCCGCAGCGGCACGGGTGCTGGATCGGCTGGGCCTCTCTGTCACCCCCACCCGCGAGGCCGGTTGCTGCGGAGCGGTGGACTATCACCTCGACGGCCAATCCACCGGCCTTGATCGCGCCCGCCATAATATCGATGCCTGGTGGCCGGCCATCGAACAAGGTGTCGAGGCGATCGTGCAGACCGCCAGCGGCTGCGGCGCTTTCATCAAGGATTACGGTCACCTGCTCTGCACCGATCCTGCCTATGCGCAAAAGGCCCGGCGAGTCAGCGCCATGACCAAAGACCTGGTGGAAGTGCTGCGCGATGAGCCGCTGGAAAAGCTGCGAGTCCAGAGCGATCAACGCCTGGCGTTTCATTGCCCCTGCACGCTGCAACATGCGCAGAAGCTCGGCGGCGCGGTTGAACAGGTCCTGCTCCGACTGGGCTTCAACCTGACGGCCGTTCCGGATGGACACCTGTGCTGCGGTTCGGCGGGCACCTATTCGATCACCCAGCCGGACCTGGCGCGAAGACTGCGTGACGACAGGCTCAATGCCCTGGAAAGCGGTCGTCCCGAGGTGATTGTCACGGCGAATATCGGTTGTCAGTCGCACCTTGATGGCGCGGGACGAACACCGGTCAGGCATTGGATCGAGATGGTGGATGCCGCGATGACCAGTCTATGACTGACACCCGAATCACAGGCGAAAAAAAACCGCCTTTGCGGGGCGGTTTTTCTGTAAGCCTCAGTTTGCGGCTGGGCCTTGGTGCAGCTCACGGACAACACTGACGTGGGCAGAATCTTATTGATCTCTGCTCAAGCTTGCAACGTAATTTTGTCGGGATCCGATACCGACTACAAATGCTCTACAGATAGTTTTTGGCAAGTCATTCAGATGGAAAAATTGTCAGAAATAGCGACTTACAAAAACAGCCTTAACGATTTACACGGATACGTCATTTTCGCGACTTTTCCGGGTTAAGATGCCGGCGCTCACTCGTCAATGAAGCAGTGGGGCCTGGCTGGTGGCATACCGGTTTCACGCCCTTCGACACGGCCTTGCAACCGTGCCGGATGATGGCTCGGAGGGATTTCAACCGGCCACCTCACGGACAACATTGACGTGGATGTCCAAAGGCCCACGTGATCCGGTAAGTGCGCTGGAGGTTTGGCCCCCAGCCCTGGAGGCCAAAACGTATGAAGCACTTGCTGCGTACGCTGAGCCTCGTCTGGAAATCGTTTCAAGCATTTCGCTTTTACGAGTTCCTGCGAGACCGTTTTGACGATCTGAAGTAAACATCGTCGATACGGAAAAAGCCCGTTTCAGCCTCGGTTGAAACGGGCTTTTTAATGGCGCCAACACTGTCAAAAATAATATTTATATATTTCATGGCGAAATGAACTGTAAGACGTTTCTTTATCACTTGTAAGTAAGTTGCAACCGGAAAATATTCCTACATTCAATCTTCGTTTTTCTTGAATAAACGTGAACAGTTTCAAACCTGAAAAAAGCAAATCCCTGACAGGTTAACTATGCTTCAGGCCATTGAGTTCAGCAGTCGCGGGAAGAAACAATCTGAACATCGCAGCACAACCATTGTTCTAGATGCAGAAGACACCGGATCAAGGACGAGCACATGGACCTTTCCACTTCCGCTGCCCCCCTTCCCAATCCTCAAAGTGCCGTCACCCGACGCCTTGCCGTCGCAGTCGGCGCGTTGTTCGTTGCCGGTGTCATCGCCGCGACCGGCGCCTTGCTCGGTATCGCCACCCAGCTCGATAACGACGATGTCAATGACAACCGGTTCTACTCGGCCCGAGCTCTGGAAAACCGGATCACCGCGTCAAAAAACTACATCACCAGTTACGCCTACTGGACGTCGGCCTACGAGCATTTGAGCGGTGTGGTAGATACGAACTGGGCCTACACCGAGCAGAACATGGGCAAGACCTTGTTCACCAGTGACGGCTATGACGGTGTGTTCGTGCTGGATCGGGACAAAACCAAATACGCGGTGATACGCGGGCAACTGCTGGAAACCGACATTGCCGGATACCTGCAGGCCTCCGCCCCGGCTCTGGTGGCGCAAGTACAGAACCAGACCGACCTGACCAAACCCGTCAATGCCTATTCACTCTTCGAAGGCTGGCCGGCGCTCGTGACCGCCGCCGCGATCATTCCCAACGACGAACGTCCTATGGATGAACCGGGGAAGATCTCGGTGCTGGTGTTCGTCGACAAGCTGACGCCCACCAAACTACGCAAGATCGGCAGCGGTTATGGCCTGAACAATCTGACCCTGGCCCCCGACGACACGATCGAGCCGGGACAGCCACGGGTGCCGCTGGACAGCACCGGATACAGCCTGATCGCTGATCTAGACCGACCCGGGCAGCACTTGTTGTGGTCCTTGATGCCGACGCTCGGCACCACGCTGGTGGTGCTGATGCTGCTGACCGCCTATTTTTTCCGCCACGCCATGCGTTCGTCGCGTTATGTCGATAACAGCTTCAGCGCGATGCAGGCTTCGAACCAGGCGCTGGAGACGGCCAACCGTGCGCTGGAAGCCAGTGAAGAACGCTTTCGCGCCGTGGCCGAGGCGGCGTCGGACTGGATCTGGGAAATCGACCGCGATCTGGACCTCACCTACCTCTCGGCCCGCTTCGGCGAGGTGACCGGTTACCCTCAAGCGCAGTGGCTGGGGCAGGACATCGGCCAGTTGCTGTCCTGCGACACGACCCCGCTGGCCTTGTGGCTGCGCACACTGTCGGAGGAGTCCAGCGCCGGTGACCTGCGGTGTACCTATCGCGACCAGTCGGGTCAGCCCCGTCACTGCCGTCTCTCCGCCCGGCCGATTTTCGACGGGCAAGAGGTGGTCGGCTATCGCGGCACGGCCAGTGACATCACTGACGAGGTCGCCGCCCATGCGCAGATCCAGCACCTGTCGATGCACGATGCCCTGACCGGCCTGCCCAATCGCAACAAACTCGCGCGTTATCTGGATGACGCGCTGCTGCTCAAGGAACACGCGCCGCCCCTGTCGGTGCTGATGATCGATCTGGACAACTTCAAGCCGATCAACGACTCACTCGGGCATCCGGCCGGCGATGCGGTGCTGCAGGAGGTCGCCGCAAGATTGCGCGAATGCACCCGCGACCAGGACATCGTCGCCCGACTCGGCGGCGACGAATTCGTGGTGGTGCTCCACGGCATGGACACCCACCACGAAATCGACAAGTTCTGCACGCGCCTGATCGGCAGCCTGCATCAGCCGGTGACCTTCGAGCATCAACCCCTGCATATCGGCGCCAGCGTCGGCATCGCCCTGAGCCGGCGTCACGGCTTCGTGCCCGCCGAGCTGATCCGCTGCGCGGATATCGCGCTCTATCAGGCCAAGTCCGAGGGCAAGAACACCTGGTGCTATTTCGAAGCGCACATGAGCGACCAGATCCAGACCCGCCGGCAAATGGAGGATGATCTGCGCCGCGCGCTGAAGAACGACGAGTTCGTGCTGCACTATCAACCGCGCTACAAGGTCGACGGCAAGCAGATCGTGTCGGTCGAAGCGCTGGTACGCTGGCTGCACCCGACTCAGGGCATGATCGGTCCCGATGTGTTCATTCCGCTGGCCGAACAGACCGACCTGATCGTGCCGCTGGGCCGCTGGGTATTGCGCGAGGCCTGTGAAACGGCGCTGGCCTGGCCGGAAGACATTCTGCTCTCGGTGAACCTTTCCCCTGCGCAATTCGCCCTCAGCGACGTGGTCGAAGACGTGCGTGAAGTGCTGGTGCAAACCCGCTTTCCGGCCAGTCGCCTGGAGCTGGAAATCACCGAAAATGTCATGCTCAACGACACCGACGGCGCACTCACCACCATGAATGCGCTCAAGCAACTGGGCGTGCGGTTGAACATGGATGACTTCGGCACCGGTTATTCCTCGCTGGGTTACCTGCGTGCCTATCCGTTCGACGGCATCAAGATCGACAAACGCTTTATCGCCTCAATCAGCAGCGGCGCCAATGACCGCGCTGTGGTGCAGGCGATCATCGGCCTGGGCAAAGCCATGGGTCTGACCGTCACGGCTGAAGGCGTGGAAACCGAGGAACAACTGGAAATTCTCGGCAAGGATCAGTGCAACGAGGTGCAGGGTTACTTCATGAGCCGGCCTGTGGACAAGACGGCTTTCGCGCAATTGTTGAAGGTTTCCAAGACCGTGCAGCCCAACCACTCCCGGCAAAGGAAAGGCCGGGTAGCCTAGCGACGGTTGGCGCACTGTAATCTGCAATGCCCGCCCTGTGCTCTTCAGGCAGGCTGCACGACAGCGTTATGCCTTCACCGCCACAACCCATTGATCCGGATGAATATTTTCCTGGTCACTGTCTGGCACAACAAATGCGATGACCTCAGGGAATTCACAGCGCCGTGAGACAACGGACTGTGTCCACTCCGTGACAGCAGAGGCAACCACCATGAATGCCATTGACCTTCTCAAAGCCGACCACGAAAAAGTCAAAACCATCCTGACCCAACTGAGCGAATCGACGGATCGGGCGCTGAAAAAACGTACCGAACTGCTGGGCAAACTGGAGATGGAAATCTCCATCCATACCCGCCTCGAAGAAGAAATCCTCTACCCGGCGTTCAAGGCTGCCGGCAGCAAGGAAGAGGACGTCATGTATTACGAAGCCAAGGAAGAACACCGCACCGTGGACTCGCTGGTGCTGCCCGATCTGAAGTTGACCGATCCGGGCACACCCGAGTTTTCCGGCCGCGTGAAAGTAGTGAAGGAATTGCTGGAACACCACATCGAAGAGGAAGAAACGGAAATGTTTCCTCAGGCGAAAAAGCTGCTGGGCAAAGCCAAACTCGATGAGCTGGGGGTGCAGATGGAAGCGATGAAAGCCACGTACAAGAAGGAAATGGCCGCCGGCAATATGGCGGCGTGAAGCCTGGAACGACCAAGGCCCGGCATCTGCCGGGCCTTTTTTCGTCAATGGGTTTTATGCTCTTGCGATCCGGTGAACACACTGCCCGCGTCGCGCACCAGCTGGCGCCATTCACTGCTGGTGATCAGGCCCTTCTCTTCCATTTCATCCGCAGCCTTGAGCAGCTCGTCGTACTGTTGCTCCGGGTCCATCCACTGTTGTGCCTGCGTCGCCAGTTTGTGCCATGCCGCCAGTGAATCCTGCTTGCGCTGATCGAACATCATAGTGATTACCTCGTCAGGAAGTTATCCGGTAGAGAGCTGCAAAATGATCGGTGTTCAGCAGGATCGACGGACGGCCATCCCGCTCAAGCCATGGCCAGCGACAGCAGGTAATCAGCGAATCCTTCACGGCAGCGACTGTGTTTGCGCGCACTGGTGATCACGCTGTTTGTCGCCGTCCAGACGATACGCGCCCCGGCCCGCTCCAGATCGCGCACCAGATGCACATCCTCGTGCGCCGGCAAGGGCCGGAAACCACCCGCCCGCTGGTAGGCGATCGAACACACTCCAAGGTTGGCACCGTGGATGTGCCGGTGCCCCTCGACCGCTTGATAGAGGTGTTCGTAACGGGCCTGCACCTGCGGCGAATGCTCCTGCCAACTGTCGACACTGACCGTGCCACACACGGCATCGACCTGAAACGCCAACTGCCGAATCAACCATTGCGGGGACACCACCGTGTCGGCATCGGTGAACGCCAGCCAGCGCGCACCCGCCGCAATCAACGCCGCCGCACCTGCGCACCGCGCCTCGCCGACATTGCGCCCTTCGGTCGCCAGGGTCTGAATGCCCATCTGCCGGGCGACCTGCGCCGAGCCGTCGGTGCAGCTGTCGAGCACCAGCAGGATCTGCACCGGTTCAGTCAGTTGCGGATGCCGCGCGGCGGCGATGACCGAGGCGAGGCAGTATGGGAGCAAGGTTTCTTCATTGTGTGCGGGGATGACGACGCCGATCATTTGCATGCTCCTGCCTGCCCGATGAGCCACCCGTTTTACGGTGACCGTTACGAGACAGACCGGTGCCGATTTCCATTGGTTCGAGTTTTTTGCGCGCCTGCCGGCCGTCGAAGAAATTGCCGTACTCCGGTTATTAGCTAATAACCCCTTCATTAAACGGTCGCTGAAACGTTGTACTAGGATAGGATCCAATTCCTGATGCATTTGCGCCGGCCAGGGAGCTTCATACCGGCACGTCAGGATCGCGAGACACCCCTTGCAACTCATGGATGAACCACATGAACTCACATCTGTTTCCGCACATCGGCAAGGTCATTGCCAGCACCGGCAGCCGCCATTTTCCGCGCATGCTGCACGATCTGATCAGCGCCCAACTGGCAGTGGACGCCACGCACATCCGCCAGATGCGGGTCGAACCGGTCGCTCATGCGCAACCGCGCAACGAGAACGAACACCCGAAGGAGTCGGCACTGCTCGCCGAAACCGTGTTCTCGGAACTCAGCAGCGCACCCGCCTCCAGCGATTCGCCCGGTCATGAAACCGCGAGGGTCGCCGACGCCTCGCAATTGCACCTGACCCGGCGCAAGGACGGATACCGCTATGTGATCTCGGTCTACCGCAACGGTGAGTCGCAACGTTTCTCCGCCCATGAGCGAAGTTTGTTGCAAGACATTTCCCCGGTACTGCTACCGATGGTGGAAAAACACATCAGTGCCCTGCAACCCGCCCGTAACGACGCCGAAGGGCAACCACTGTCGGCCCGGGATTCGGCCCGGCAAGGCCTGGAAACCCTGCGCCTGCGCTTTGCCGACCGCGTGCAGCAACTGGGCCTGCGCCTGTCGACCCGTGAAACGGAAGTCTGCGTCGGCCTGCTCGCCGGTCGTACCGCCCCGGAACTGGCCGAACAGCTGCAACTGAAGGTCAACACCGTGGAGAGCTACCTCAAGCGCGCCGCGATCAAACTGGGCATCAGCGGTCGCCACTCGCTCATGCGCTGGATGTACTCGCCGCAGGACGACAGCGATCCCTCCACCGCTGCCTGACCTGCGCTCTCCCGGCTAATCCCGCGCCAGCGCCTCGATCGGGTCGAGGCGCGACGCATTGCGCGCCGGCACGAAGCCGAAAACGATGCCGATCAGCGTTGAACAGATCACCGCCGTCATGACCGAACCCATCGAGAAAATCATTTCCCACTCTTTGATGAACACCGAAAACAGATAGCCGATGGCGTAGGACAACGAAATACCGATCGCCCCGCCCAACAGACAGACCATCACCGCCTCGACCAGAAACTGTTGGCGAATGTCCGATTGCCGCGCGCCGACGGCCATGCGGATGCCGATCTCGCGGGTGCGCTCGGTGACTGACACCAGCATGATGTTCATCACACCGATCCCGCCGACCATCAGGGAAATCACCGCGATCAACGACAGCAGCAACGCCAGCGAGCGGCTGGTCTTCTGCACGGTCTGCATCACGCTGTCGAGGTTGTTGGTGAAGAAATCCTTGGTCCCGTGTCGTTGCAGCATCAACTTGTTGACGTTGTCTTCCACGACCTTGCTCGGCTGGCCGTCCTTGATCCGCACGCTGATGCTGTCCAGATAACGTTGGCCCAGCAGGCGTCCGGCGGCGGTTTCGTAGGGCACCCAGACGTTGAGCGATTTGCTTGAGGCGAACAGGTTCTTGTTCTCCGCCGCCACGCCGATCACCGTACACGGCAAGTTGCCGACCAGGATCACTTGCCCCAACGGATCGACCTGCTCGCCGAACAACCGATTGCGCGTCTTGTGATCGATCACCACCACCTGCGCCTGGCGGCGGGCATCGCTTTCGCTGAACGGTATCCCGGCCTGCATCTTGATCCCGCGCACCTGGAAATACAGGTCGCTCACGCCGTTGACCTGCGCATCCAGATCGATGTTGCGATAACGCAGCAGCAGGTTGCGCCCGACCACCGGGGTGGCGCTGTCGACGTAATACAACTGATTGAGCGCGGCGACATCGGCGGGCACCAGCGTTTCGATGGCGGTCGAGCGACTGTCACCGAAACTGGTGCCGGAATAGATATCGATGGTGTTACTGCCGATCGCCTCGATGTCCTTGAGCACATAGCGCTTGGCGCCCTCGCCGATGGCCGAAATCGACACCACCGAGGTGATGCCGATGACGATCCCGAGCATGGTCAGCAAGGTGCGCATGCGGTGCGAGATCAGCGCCACCCACGCCATGTTGAAGGCTTCCTTGAACAACCCGAGACTGGCCACCAGGCGTCGCGCCGCCGTGTTTTTCGGTGGTGGCGTCTCGTCGCCCGATAGCTGTTCAGTGTCACGCTCATTGCGCCGGTCACTGAGGATTTCACCGTCGCTGACCTCGATGATGCGCTCGGCGTTGGCCGCGACTTTCGGGTCGTGGGTCACCAGAATGACCGTGTGCCCGGCAGCGTGTAGCTCCAGCAGGATGCGCATCACCTCCTTGCCGCTGGCGGTGTCGAGGGCGCCGGTCGGTTCATCCGCGAGGATCACTTCGCCGCCGTTCATCAAGGCCCGGGCAATACTCACCCGCTGTTGCTGGCCGCCGGAGAGCTGGCTCGGCCGATGAGTCAGGTGACCGTCCAGTCCCAGCCGTGCCAGCAGCTCCCGGGCACGGGCATGGCGTTGCGGCTCCGGCGTTCCGGAGTAGATCGCCGGCATCTCGACGTTGTGCATCGCACTCAGGTGCGGCAGCAGGTGGTAGCGCTGGAAGATGAAGCCAAAGTAGTCACGACGCAATTCGGCCAGGGCCTCGTTGTCGAGATCACGGGTTTCCCGGCCGTTGATTTTGTAGCTGCCGGCCGTGGCGTAATCAAGGCAACCGAGGAGGTTCATCAGGGTCGACTTGCCGGAGCCGGAAGCGCCAATGATCGCCACCATCTCCCCGGCATTGATCGTCAGGTTGATGTTTTTCAGCGCCAGAAACTCGCGGTCGCCGGCAATGAAACTGCGGCTGATGCCGGTCAGTTGCAGCAGAGGTTCAGTCATGTTCAAGACCCCGCCACGGGCGTTACCGGATCACCGATCACCACCCGGTCGCCTTCGGCCAGGCCTTCGTTGATCTGCACCTTGACGTTGTTGTTGATGCCGGTCTGTACGTTACGCGCCTGGGCCTGGCCCTTGGCGTCCAGCACGCGCACCGGGAAGCTGCCGTCACTGTTGCGCGGCCCCAGCGCCGCCACCGGAATGGTCAGTACCGATTGCGCGGTGTCGAGCACCACCCGCACCTGGGCGGTCATGGAAATACGCAGGCGATGATCGGGGTTCGGCACGTCGAACAACGCGTTGTAGAACACCGCTGTGGTCTGCTTCGGCGTGCCGGCGGGCGGCGTTTCGAGGAAGTTCTGTGGCGCCGGTTCAGTGCCGCGCAGCTTGCCGTAGTAGCGCCGGTCCTCGCCGAGGATAGTGAAATACACCGCCTGTCCCGGCTCGATGTGAATCACGTCGGCCTCCGACACTTGAGCCTTGACGGTCATGGTGTCGAGATCTGCCAGTTTCAGCAGGATCGGCGCCAACTGATTGGCGATCACGGTCTGGCCTTCCTGGGTGACGATGCCCACCACATCGCCGTCGATGGGCGCGACGATCCGCGTGTAGGCCAGGTTGACCTTGGCCGTGTCGATCTGGATGTGCGCGCTCTTGATCTGCGCATCGAGGGACAACAGATTCGCCGCCTGCACTTCGTAGTTCGATTGCGCGGTTTCGAAGTCCTGGCGGGAGATCGAAGCATCCTGCTGCAGATCCTGATAGCGCTCGTAGATCGCCTTGGTCTGCTTGAGCTGCGCCTGAGTCGCGCGGCGCTGGGCCTGGAGGTTTTCCTCGTCGACCTGGGCCTGGCGCAAGGTGTTCTGCAACACCAGCGGATCGATTTCCGCCAGCCACTGGCCCTTTTTCACTTTGTCGCCGACCTTGACCTTGAGCGACTTCAACTGCCCCGAGACCTGCGCACCGACATCCACTTGCTTGATGCCTTCGAGCAATCCGGTAGCCAGTACCGCGCTTTCAATATCACTGCGTTCGACCGTGGCGGTCAGGTACTGCGGCGCTTCGGCCGGCGCCTGCACCGTGTAGAAAACCAGACCGGCCACTACCGCCAACGCCAACCCCATGCCGACTTTGCGCAACTTCGTCCGTTCCATAAATGACCACAATTCCGTTCAGGGTTGAACCCGGCCAGTGGCCGGGCTCCAGGAGAAAAACATCGTTCAGGACAACACTTCGCCGGCCGGCACCGTCAGCCCGTCATGCCACCACGCCGCGAGGCTGAAGACATTGGGTGCCTTGAGGATCGTGAAGTGGTTGCCCGGCCCGTACCACACCGCCAGATCCGTGACCTGCCGCCGCCAGCCCTCGACCATCGCCGCCTGCTCGCGCTGATTGCCCGCCGCGTCCAGCACCGGGTCATCCACCAGCGCCAGGCGCACCGGACCGCTGTAGGCCCGAGTCGGCCGATACACCGTGCGCAACGCGGTGGCGAAGGTGCGCACCGGGCCGGACATCGCATTCGGCGCCGCCCGTTCAGTCAGCACCCCGGCGCGCACCATCCCTTCGTGCAACAGGCGCATTTGCGTGGTGTCATCGGCTTCGGCGAACGTCGCCGGGTCGATCCCCAGCGACTTGCCGACGGACAGTTGCAGCGTCTCGATCAAGCGTTGCAACGCGGCGGTGGGGGTATACGGCTTGCCGACCACGCCATTGCCACCGGGGGACTCGCTGTCGATCAGCGTCAGTGACGCCACTTCGCGTCCGGCGGCCTGCAACTGCGTCGCCATGGCATGCGCCACCCACCCGCCGAACGAGTGCCCGATCAGATGCACCGGCCCTTGCGGGTAGAGTTTTTCGATGGCTTGCAGATAAAACCCGGCGGCGCTTTCCACCTGGCTGTGGGGCACGCTGATGCCGTCGAGGCCACGGGGTTGCAGACCATGAATCGGCCACTCCGGCCCCAGCGCCTCGGTGAGGTGGATGAACCCGGTCACGCTGTCGCCGGCCCCCGGCAAGCAGAAAATCGGCGCGTGCCCGGGATGGCCGGTCTGAATCGTCAGCAGCGGTTGATACGCCGCGCATTCGGTTGCGGCCGCTGTCTCCAGTGCCTCACCCAGCGCACGCCCCAACGCCTGAATGTGCGGCGCCTTCATCATGCTCTGGTGATCGCCGGGCACCTCGATGCAATGCAGTTCGCTGCCTGGCAGTTCTTCGGCCCAGCCCCGGGTGAGGCTCAGCTGCGACATTTGCGCCGAGCGCTCTTCGGCGCGCAACAGATGCAAAGGCGCAGGGATCGGGCTGATCCGGTAATGCGCGAGCGCATGCCCGTGGGCCACTTCGCGATCCAGGTAATGCCAGGCGTCCGCCGCAGCGACCACCGCCAACTCGGGCCGCAGCAGTTTTTGCTGCCGGCAGCGCTTGAACAGTTCGGCAAACTCCAGGTGTTCGAGTTCGGCCTGGAGCAGCGCCAGACGAGCCAAAGCCTCCTGCCCCTGCGCTTCATGCCCGGCCCAATGCGCCGTGCAGTGCAGGAGCAATTGGCGCTTGTGTACGTGCGCATCGTTCCAGCGCGCCTTGTCAGGATCGGCCAGGCGCGGCACATAGGTATCGATCAGCCCGACGAAAGCCACCACCTCATCCATGCCGAGCAGTTGCTGGGCAATCTCATAGGCCAGCACGCCACCGAACGACCACCCCGCCAGCCGGTACGGCCCGTGGGGCTGACGGGCGCGAATGATCCCGACCAGTCGTCTCGCCAAGCATTCCATGGTGCGCAGTTGCGGCTGGCCGAGGTCGATGCCCGGCAAGCCATAGATCGGGAAGTCGCCGCCGATGTGCATGCCCAGCGCCGGGAAGTACAGCTCCCGGCCGCTGAATTCGTGGACGAGGAACAACGGCGTGCCCTGCTCACCAGTGCGCACCACGATCAATCCGTCCTGCTGATCGAGCGCGCCATTGCGCCGGCTGAGCAGCGTGGCGGCGGATTCGACACTCGGCGCCTGGAACAACTCGGCCAGCGACATCGCCATGCCGGCCTGCTGCATCAGACCCACCAGACGCACCGCCAACAGCGAATGTCCGCCCAGTTCGAAGAAGTTGTCGTGACGACCGATCTGCTCCACCTGCAGCACCTCGGCCCAACATTGCGCCAGAGACTCTTCCAGCGGGCCGGCCGGCGCCTCATAGACGCGGCTGAGCAACGCTTGCTGCGTTGGCGCCGGCAACGCCTTGCGGTCGACTTTGCCGTTGTTGTTCAGCGGCAGACTTGCCAGCGCCACCCACGCGGTCGGCACCATGTACTCCGGCAGTCGCGCTTGCAGCAACGCGCGCAGGGTCGCGCTTTCCAGCGCGGGATCGTGCGCCGTGTAATATGCCACCAGCCGGGTCGGTTCCTGGCCTTCTTGCCGGGCCAGTACCACCGATTCCTTGACGCCCGGGCAGCCGAGCAGGCGGCTTTCGATTTCCCCGAGTTCGATGCGGAAACCACGGATTTTCACTTGATCGTCGTTGCGGCCGATGCACTCCAGCTGCCCCGGCGCCAGCCAGCGCACCAGGTCGCCGGTGCGGTACATCAACGCCTCGGGTTCGTCACTGAACGGATCGTCGAGGAATTTTTCCGCGCTCAGTTGCGGCCGGTTCAGGTAGCCCAAGGCAACCCCCTGGCCGCCGATGTACAACTCGCCGGTGACGCCGAGCGGCACCGGCTGCTGCCGCGCGTCGAGCACATATACCCGAGTGTTGGCAATCGGGCCGCCAATCGACACGCTGTCGGCGTCCGCCGCCACGTCCCGCACCTCGAAAGTGGTGGCATAGGTGGTGGTTTCGGTCGGGCCGTAGCAATGCACCAGGCGCAGCTCCGGCGCGTCGGCCAACAGTTTGCGGAACGCTGCCGGATCCCCGCGCTCACCACCGCACAGCAGAATGCGCAGGCCCTTGAGGGCTTGCGGAATCAACTGCACGTATTGATTGAACAGCGCGGTGGTGACGAACAGGATCGTCGCCCCGCACCGGCTCAGCTCGCGACCGAAGGCCTGTGGATCGAGCAGGGTCGCGTGATCGATCACCGCCACCTGCCCACCGTTGAGCAGCGCCCCCCAGACGTCCATGGTGCTGGCGTCGAACGCCGGGTTGGAGGCGAATGCCACGCGGTCATCCTGGTTGAAGTCGGCGTAGCCGTTGTTGATCACCAGTCGGGTGATGCCCCGATGCGGCACCATCACGCCTTTCGGTGTGCCGGTGGAGCCGGAGGTGTACATGATGTACGCCAGCGATTCGGAGGACTGCGCCAGTGCCGGATCGTGGGTAGCCGACCCGGCGAGGTCCAGGGTGTCCAGATCCATTCGGCGCACCGGGTAATCCACTGTCACGCCACTGCCGGTGAGCAGCGCGACCGCCTGACAGTCCTGGACCATGAACGCCTGGCGCTCGGCGGGCGCGTTGATGTCCAGCGGCACATACGCCGCCGCGCACTTGCCCACGGCCAATTGCGCGATCAACAGCTCCAGCGAGCGTGGCAGCAGGATCGCCAGATGATCGCCGGGCTGCACGCCTTGGGCGATCAGATGATGGGCGAGCTGGTTGGCGCTGCGATTCAGTTCGGCGTAGGTCATCGAGCGCGCGCCGTGGACCGCCGCTACAGCCTGCGGTTGCTGCGCCGCGTACTGCTCGAACACCCGATGCACCGTCAGCGCTTGCGGAAACGTCCGCGCGGTGGCGTTGAAATCGCTCAGCAGCCGTTGCCGCTCCTGATCGTCAAGCATTGGCACATGCTCAAGGACCGTCTGATCGTTGGCGACCATCGCCTCCAGCAGCCGCGTGAAGTAACCGACATATCGCTGCGCCGTGCTTTCATCGAACAGTGCCGTGGCGTACTCCAGCCAGCCACCGATCCGCTCTTGCGTCTCGCCCAATGTCAGGGTCAGGTCGAACTTGGCGAAATGACTTGGCTCGGCCACCGCCTCCAGGGTCAGATCCCCCAAAGTCAGTGCCGGACCGTCGCCGTTGCGCCAGTTGAGCATGGTCTGGAACAACGGGCTGTGGGCCAGGCTGCGGGCCGGCCTGGCGATTTCCACCACTTGCTCGAACGGCAGATCCTGATGCGCCTGGGCCTCCAGTGTCAGGGCCTTGACCCGCGCCAGCAACGCTTCGCCACTCAACTCGCCCGACGTATCGACGCGCAGCGCCAGGGTGTTGACGAACAGCCCGATCAGGCCCTCGACTTCGGCCCGCGTGCGGTTGGCCACCGGCGAGCCGATCACCACATCGGCCTGCCCGGACAGACGACTGAGCAACATCGCCCACGCGCTCAGCATGGTCATGTACAGCGTCACCCCATGCCGTTGGCTCAGGGCCTTGAGTCCGGCGCTCAAGCGTTCGTCCAGCGCTATCTCGAGGCTGCTGCCGGCGTAGTCCTGCTGCAATGGCCGGGGGCGGTCGGTGGGCAGTGTCAGCAAGGCCGGAGCCTCGGCCAAGGTGTTTTTCCAGTACTCGCTCTGGCGCTGCAACACTTCGCCGCTCAGCCAGCGACGCTGCCACACCGCGTAGTCGGTGTATTGCAAGGTCAGTGGCGGCAACGGATCTGGCGTGCCATGGCTGAACGCCTGGTACAGCGCCATCAGTTCGCGGGTCAGCACGTCCATCGACCAACCGTCGGAGATGATGTGATGCAGGGTGATCAACAGCACATGGTGATCATCGGCCAGCCGCACCAGTCGGCCCCGGATCAACGGGTCGTTCTGCAAGTCGAACGGCCCCGAGGCTTCACCCTGTACGAGGGCCTGCAACGTTTCGTCGGCCTGCGGATGCCGGCGCAAATCCTCGACGCGCAGCAGCACGCCGCTGTCCGCCGGGGCAATCAATACCTGCGCCTCGCCGTCGAGCGGCGCGAAACGGCTGCGCAGGCTTTCGTGCCGGGCGACGATCCGGGCCAGCGCCCGTTGCAGGGCGTCGGTATCGAGCGCACCACGCAGACGCAGGCCGATCGGAATGTTGTAGGCGGTGTTGGCGCCTTCCATCTGCGCCAGAAACCAGAAGCGTTGCTGGGAGAAGGACAGCGGCAGCACGCCCTCGCGCGAAACCGGCAGGATCGCCGGTTGCGTGCAGCGCCCGGCCTGGGTCAGCACCTGAGCCACTGCCGCCAGTTCGGCACTGGCGAACAACTCGCCGAGCGCCAGTTCGATGCCCAGCCGCTGACGCACCTGGGCGACCATGCGCATGGCCAGCAACGAATGCCCGCCCAACTCGAAGAAATGGTCCTGGCGCCCGACCCGTTCAACCTGCAACACCTCGGCCCAGATCTGCGCCAGTGTGGTTTCCACCTCGCCCTGGGGCGCCTCGTATTCGCGGGTGAACAGCGCCGCCCGTTCCGGTTTCGGCAAGGCCTTGCGGTCCAGTTTGCCGTTGGTGGTCAACGGCATCGCGTCGAGCCTGACGAACGCGGCCGGGACCATGTAGTCCGGCAACTGGCTCGCCAGATGGGCGCGCAATTGTGCGACCGCCAACGCCTCGACCTGCGGCTGTTCAGTGAAATAGGCCACCAGTCGCGGCTGTCCGGGTTGGTCTTCGCGCGCCAGCAACACCGCTTCCTGAATACCGGGGAGCTGGTTGAGGCGGGTTTCGATTTCTCCCAACTCGATGCGCACGCCACGGATTTTCACCTGATCGTCGTTGCGTCCCAGGTATTCGAGGGTCCCGTCGGCGCGCCAGCGCGCCAGGTCGCCGGTGCGATACAGGCGGGCATTCGGTACGCTGCTGAAAGGGTCGAGCAGGAACCGCTCGGCGGTCAGTTGCGCCCGGTTCAAGTAACCACGGGCAACGCCGCTGCCGCCGATATACAGTTCCCCGGCCACGCCAATCGGCACCGGCCGTTGCTGCTCGTCGAGCAGGTAAATCGTGGTGTTGCTCACCGGTTTGCCGATGTGCAACGCATCCCCCGCCTCGATCCGCCCGGACGTGGCGACCACCGAGGCCTCGGTCGGGCCGTAGTTGTTGATCACATCGAAAGTCCGGTTGCGCGAGAACTGGCGCAGGCGATCACCGCCGATCAACAGCGTGCGCAACGTCGGGTGTTCGAGATTCTGGCTGAAGGCGTATTCGGCGACCGGGGTCGGCAGAAAACTCACATCCAGCGGTTGCGCACGCCACCAGGCGAGCAACCCGTCGACGTCTTCGCTGCCCTCCTGCACGGGGGCCAGATGCAGGGTCGCGCCGGCACACAGCGCCGGCCAGACTTCCCAGGCCATGGCGTCGAAACCGAAGCCGGCCAGACTCGAGGTGTGGCGGCCGGCGCACAGGTCGAAGGCGTCGCAATGCCAGTCGACCAGATTGGCCAGCGTGCGGTGTTCGACCATCACGCCCTTGGGCAACCCGGTGGAGCCGGAGGTGTAGATCACATACGCCAAGTGTGCATCGGACAGTCCCGGCACGTCGGGATTGGCGCCATGGCCGGACGGCCAGTCGCGCGGATCGAGGTCGAGGACCGGCAACTCCAGCGCCGGCAAGCGTGCCAGCAGATCGCGGGTGGTCAGGATCGCCACCGGCGCGCAGTCGCCGAGCAGATAGCTCAGGCGTTCGGCCGGATGCGCCGGATCGACCGGCACATAACCGGCCCCGGCCTTGAGCACCGCGAGCAATCCGGCCAGGGTGTCCAGGCCTCGCCGGGCGACCACCGCCACCCGGTCATCGGGCCGCACGCCCAGCCCGATCAACTGATGGGCCAGGGCGTTGGCCTGCTGGTTCAGCGCGGCGAACGTCAATTGCGCCCCCAGATGCACCGCCGCCAGTGCGTCCGGTCGGGCCACGACCTGCGCTTCGAAACGTTGATGAATCGTCTGCCCCCGTGGGTACTCGACCTGGCTGGCATTGAAGTGCGTCAGCACCTGCTCGCGTTCAGTGGAGGACATCACCGACAACTGATTCACCGGGCTATCCGGCGCCTGCTCCAGTGCCAGCAGCAGTTGCTCCACCGCGCAGAGCATGTAGGTGCAGATCCGTTGCGCCTCGACGGCCCGGGTCGCCAGCAGGGTCAGGCTGAAGCGATCACCGAAGTCGTCGATGCTCAAGGTCAGCGGATAGTTGGTCCGTTCCTCCGAACGCAGGACGCTGATGCCTTCCCACGCAGACAGCGCTGCGGCGTCGGCATTGGCGCTTGAAGCGCTGTGCCGGTAATTGAGCAGCGAGCTGAACAACGGCGCGGACCCGACCACGCCGCTGCAACGCTGGGCCAGTGCCAACGGCGCGTGCTCATGGCGCATCAGGGTGGTCAGGCGTGCGTGGGTCGCCTTCACCGCGTCGCTTGCAGACTGCGCACCGACCTCGACCCGCAACGGCAGGGTATTGATGAAAATTCCCAGCGCCCGGTCGGTGGACTCAGCGCCCTGCATGCGCCCCATCAGCACGGTGCCGAACACCACAGGGGACTTGCCGGTGAGCGCATTGAGCACTTGCCCCCAAGCGAGATGGAACAGACTGGCGACGCTCACCCCGAGCAATCGCGCCCGGCTGCGCAGGCGTTGGCCCAACAGCGGCGCAAGCGGCACGCTGAGTTCTTCGATGTCGCTGCCGTCGCCATGCACGCCTTGCAGGCCGAACGGCAGCGTCGGTTCGTCGATATCGCCGAGCATTTCGCGGAAGAACGCCTCGTGCCCCGCCTCGCTGATGCCCAGGCGTGCCTGGGCCACATAGTTGCGAAACGGCACGGGCGGCCCCAGTTTCGCGCCCTGCCCTGACAGACAGGCCTGCATTTCCTGACTGACCACCGCGAGCGCCGAGTGGTCCATCGCCATGTGATGAAACAGCAGCATCGCAACGATGCGCTCAGCCTTCGCGTCCCAGGCATGCACCAGCCGCAGCAACGGCGCCCGGGTAACGTCGAGGCGGAAATGCCGGGCGTCGAAGCGCTCATGCAACTGCATCAGCACGTCACCCTCGGCGGCATCGAGTTGCACCTCTTCCAGCGGCAGTTCGGCGTTTCTCAGCACCACTTGCAGCGGCGTATCCAGGCCTTCCCAGACGATGGCGGTGCGCAAAATGTCATGGCGCTCGATCACAGCCTGCAACGCCTGGACGAACGCTTGCAGCCGCTCCCGCGTGCTGAACGCAAAATGCGCCTGCATCACATACGGATCGCCCTGCACGGCACTGGCGTGGTGGTAGAGGATGCCTTCCTGCAACGGCGTCAGCGGGTAGATGTCCTGGACATTGGCGGCGCCACCGGGAATCGCCTCGACCAGGTGATCGAGGGTGTCCTGGCTGACGTCGGCCAGCGTCAGCATCGCCGGAGTGATCCGCGTGGTTCCGGCGACGATGCCATTGGCCGGCACCTCGACCTGCCCCGTGCGGGTCGCGGCATACGCGCCAGCCTCGATCATCTCGATCAGCTCCGGTTTGTGCTCGCGCAACGCCGCCAGCAATGCCGGCTCGCTCAAGGCCTGTTTGTTGCCGTTGACCCGCAACTGCCCCTGCGCGACCGCCAGCTGGATGTCCTTTGCCTTCAATGTCGCCAACAGTTCATTCACATTCACAGGACGATCTCCATTCTTTCCGTGAGGGCCGCGTAACCGGCCAGGGTCGGTTGCTCGAACAGCGCCCGGACATCGGCTTCCACACCTTCCTGTTGCAGCCGGCCGATCAGACTGACCGCCAGCAAGGAATGCCCGCCCAGCTCGAAGAAATGATCGTGCCGCCCGACCCGTTCGACGTTGAGCAACTCGCACCACAGCCGCGCCAGGAGGATTTCCATTTCGCCGACCGGGGCTTCGTATTCACGGCTCGTGAGCGCCGCCAGATCCGGCGCCGGCAAGGCCTTGCGCTCAAGCTTGCCGTTGGGGCTGAGCGGCAAGGCATCGAGGTGGATGAACACGGCGGGCACCATGTAATCCGGCAGGTGCTCCAGCAAATGCCCGCGCAAGATGTCGATCTCCAGCCGCGCCCCGGTGTAATAGGCCACCAGACGTTTGTCTCCCGGTACGTCCTCACGGGCCAGCACCGCCGCTTCCTGGACGCCGGCAATCTGCGTCAGCCGTGCCTGGATTTCGCCCAGTTCAATGCGCAGGCCACGGATTTTCACCTGATCGTCGTTGCGTCCCAGGTACTCGATGTTGCCGTCCGCGCGGTAACGGGCGACGTCGCCGGTGCGGTACATCCGTGCTTGCGCCGATGCACTGAACGGGTCCTTGAGGAAGCGCTCGGCGCTCAGTTCCGGCCGATTCAGATAACCGCGCGCCACCTGCACCCCACCGATGTACAACTCGCCGGCCACACCTTGCGGCACCGGTTGCTGCAAGGCGTCGAGGATGTACATCCGGGTGTTGGCGATCGGTTTGCCGATCGGCGTGTTGTCCGGCGTGTCCGCCAGCGGCCCGGCGCAATCCCACGCGGTGACATCCACTGCCGCTTCGGTCGGGCCGTACAGGTTGTGCAACCGACTGACCGGCAATTGCTGCTTGAAGCGCCGCACCAGGCCGCCGGGCAACGCCTCGCCGCTGCACATCACCTGACGCAGTCCGGCGCAGCGAGCGGTCTGCCCATGGGCAAGAAACACATCGAGCATCGACGGCACGAAATGCAGCGTGGTGATCCGTTCGGCTGCGATCACGTCACTCAGGTAGGTCGGTTCCTTGTGCCCGCCGGGACGGGCCACGACCAGCCGCGCCCCGGTCATCAGCGGCCAGAAAAACTCCCAGACCGAAACGTCGAAACTGAACGGGGTCTTTTGCAGCACCGCATCTTCGGCCGTCAGCGGGTAAGCGTCCTGCATCCACAGCAAGCGGTTGACCACCGCTCCATGCTCGTTGGCCACGCCTTTGGGCTGGCCGGTGGAACCCGAGGTGTAGATCACGTAGGCCAGGTGCGCCGCCGTCAAACCCGGCACTTGCGGATTGTCCGCCGGCAGCTCGTGCCAGTCGGCCCGATCCAGATCGACCACTGGCACCGCCAGCGCCCCCGGCACCTCGCGGGTCGCGGCGTGAACCAGCACGGCCACCGGCGCGCTGTCCGCCAGCATGTAGGCGATCCGCTCCGGCGGGTAATCCGGGTCCACCGGCACATAACCGCCGCCCGCCTTGAGGATCGCCAGCAGGCCGATGACCATGTGCGCGCTGCGTTCGACGCAGATCGCCACCCGCGAATCCGGCCCCACGCCGAGGCTGCGCAGATGATGGGCCAGACAGTTGGCGCGGTCATTCAACTGTTTGAAGCTCAATCGCGACCCGTCGCTCTGCAACGCCAGCGCTTGCGGCGTGCGCGCCACCTGCGCTTCGAACAGCCCGTGCAAGGTCTGCTCCAGGTTGTAATCGACCGCCGTGGCATTGAGTCCGAACAGCAACCGCTGGCGCTCTGCGTCCGGCAGGATCGACAGGCGATCGAGGGGTTGTTGCGGCGCCTGCTCCAGCGCTTCGACCAGATTGCTCAGCGCGGTTTGCAGGTAATCGCAGATCCGCTGCGCACCAATCTGTGCCGAGGTGATCGCGGTGAGCCGGAACCCGGCTCCCAGATCATCGACGTTAAGGCTCAACGGGTAGTTGGTGCGCTCTTCGGCGGTCAGGGTCTCGATGCCTTGCCAGGCGTCATGGGCCTGCGAATGCAGGGGTTCAGCGGCGCTGTGTCGATAGTTGAGCATTGCGCTGAACAGCGGCGCCGGCGCGGCCACCCCACTGCAACGCTGGGCCAGCGCCAGCGAGGCGTGCTCATGGCCGAGCAGTGCGGTGAGTTGCGCGTGGGTGGCCTTGACCCCGTCGCGCACCGTTTGCCCGCCGATGTCGACCCGCAGCGGCAAGGTGTTGATGAACATCCCCAGCCCCCGGTCGGCACCCGCCCCGCCCTGCATGCGGCCCATCAGCACGGTGCCGAAC
>NZ_JAHTKI010000028.1 GCF_019145475.1 Pseudomonas botevensis | reverse complement strand
GATTCGTAGGGGGAGGTGGGGTCGGTTTCGAGATTGGGTTCGGGTGGGTTGGGTGTTGGTTTTATCATCGTGAAACTCCTATGTCGCCAAATGGGAGCCGTCACTTTTCGCTACCAAACGAATGGGTGGCGGCCATGCTCAGGTTGGTAGACCGGGACATAGGAAACCGGCGCGCCCGAAGACGCCCTGTGCATGACCACCATAATGCGGAGCCTGTCAGGCATCGCAAAACATGATGCTTATGCAACCTACGATCATCCGGGGCTACCAAACCCCATCACTGTTTTTCAGTGACCAGGAAACGATAAAACCCCCGCCGTAGAGGCACAAGCCGGCGGATTCTGGCGCAGTCGTAGGCAATGACGCAAGGCGTTGTAGCCGCGATGAAGTTACGGCGAGTGACTTTAAACAGGCCCGTTTAAATCAAGAAATTCCACCGAGAAAACCCCGATCCCCAACGACTCACCGCACCCGCCAAAGCACACCCTCAGCCCGGCAAATCCACCAGCGACACCAATCGCGGCTCAAGCGAATCCCCCGACACCTCCATCAACACCAACGTCACCGGCAACCTGAACCGCCGCCGCCCGGCACTGCCCGGATTCACATAAAGCCGCTCCCCACGCCACTCGATGCAGGGTTTATGGGAATGGCCGGTGATGATGAGTTTGATACTGGCATCAAGGTCGGCAGGGACGTCGGCGATGTCATGCACCAACAGCGTTTGCCAGCCGTTGAGATCGAAGGTCAGGAGGTCGGGGAGATCGCTGGCCCACGGAAGATCCAGGTCGTTGTTGCCCCGTACTGCGTGGACGGGAGCGATGGCGGAGAGTTGATCCAGAATCTCCGCGCTGCCGATGTCACCGGCGTGGATGATCCGCTCGCAGCCTTGCAATGCAGCGAGGGCTTCGGGGCGGAGGAGGCCGTGGGTGTCGGAGAGGATGGCGGTTTTCATATCGCGTCAGAATAAATATATTGGGAGAGTAACGGCCTTGCTAACGGGCCAGGGTTACTAACTACGACTGTCTTTTTTATGCCGTCGGGCTAGATAAAGCCCCGTGAAAACTCGCTATGTCGTGACAAAAGGCGGCAATAAACCCATGGGCGCCGATCGACGAGCCAGTTCAGTTCACGATACGAATCTGATCAGGCTTTAACAGCTTGCTTTCAATAAGCTCGGCTCGCGACCCTTCCGGGTTGGCGGTGAACAGCAGTACACGCAGATCCTCCTCAGCACGGGAGAACGAGACATACGCGAGCTTCTGAGTCAGGGAGCGTTGCCTGTCAGAAGGCTCGCCGGCAGTAAGCGGCGTTAGTGTCTTACTAAAACTGTACTGGTTCCATGCGGCTTCGACATCGTCATAAACGACCAAGACTTTCGCATACTCTTCGCCCTTGACCCCGTGCTGGGTACTATAGGCAGTATTGTTATCAAGGTAGTCGGCATAGCAGGAGACTGTCTTAGGCGTCATTTTGAAGAATGAGTCTGCCAGCCAATCTCCTTTATCGAGGCTGTGACGATCCTCTTCGAACAGTTCATCCCGAGGGGGGCGATCAAGATGCTCGCGCAGCCTTTCGGAAGGCTGAATGATCTGCTTGTCGATACAAAAACGAAGGATCGCGCCAGTCTTCTCGGTATTCCACAAAGTCTGCAATTGGCCAATCAAAGCCTTCGAAGTCTCAACCATCGACTTCAGTGACTTTTCCGCGTTTAACCCATCGATCGCGAAAGCCGGACTATCGCGGCGAAGCAAATTGATAATCTTTCGATCGTCACCTTGGCTTTGAGCAACGATAAGAGGGTAAATCGTCGAAAGAAATGGTTTGAGAAGGAAATGCACACCTTCCTCAAAGGCATCTTGCGCGCGAGACGACGCGTAGTCGCCTGTGAAAAGACGGTTGAGATCAGCGAAGCCAAGTCGCCGCGCAATCATTTGACGTGCGAGGAAGAGCCTCATGACATCATTGCGCCCAGTCCAGCCCCAGTTCTCAACTGCAGTATCCATATGTGCCAGCGCGCGCTCAATCTGCTCTTCTGAATAGCGGTTGCGTGGCTCCGTGGGATCTTCTGCTTTGATGAGCAGAAATTCGACACTACCTTCACATTTTGCATTTTCGCCAGCGGTATATTGCTCAACATCCCCACGATAGGCATTGAGAAGCCGGACAACACTTTTTGAACAGCGGAAGTTCTCAGTTTTTTTGATGACCTCACCTCCGTCAGGTGGCGCAAAGTTCCCGGCACTCCGATCATAAATTTGCTGCCAGGGGTCACCGAAATAGCCAATCACTGGAAGTCCTATTCCAGCGCAGACGAGATTGAGTCCGGCGACGATTCCCTCAAATGTGTCCTGTGCTTCGTCGACGAAAATATAAGGGAACCGTAGGCCGATGATCCGTCTGAAAGTGTCATTTTTTGCCAGCAGGTAGGTTGCAATCTCTATGACGTCATCGTGGCCGATTTGTCCGTTGCCATAATCACTGAAGCTTGTGTCTGCATAATCAAAATGCTCGACTGATTCAAGCAGGGTTAGCTGTTCTGTGAGTCGTTCGATTTTTGCACGGGCATTCTGTGCCTTTTTACTCTTGCCCCCGTTATCGTCTCGCTTGGCCTTTTCTATAAGAGTGGGGATACGACTTTCGCGCAGCGCTTGACGGATGTTTTCGTGGAAGTGGCTGATCTGTCCCCACAGAAATCCGTGAAGAGTTGAAACTAGGTATAGCTCGTCGAACCCTAGTCGTGCCTTGATGACCTCAACAGCGCGTTTGGTGAAGGTAATACAAGCTACGCGCTGACCATGTTTTCTAAGGGCGCTTCCCTCAAGGTCGCGAACCCGACTAAGAGCGTCGACCAGCGAACTCGTTTTACCCGCCCCCGCGCCAGCGATCATCGCGAAGCTGCGACGGTCATCTAGGCATTTGCGGACTATGGCATCCGCTTCACTTTCCACCCATGTATCCATACTAGGCCTCCTTCAGTGCAGAGACTTCTGTCTCCGTTACGGCGGCGAGTGGTGGCGACAGGCGCGACTCAAGCCAGCTCAATCCCTCGGCGATGTAGCCAGGGACGATCCATGCCTCGGTGCAAGCCAAAATGTCCATTGCAAAGTCAGTCTTCTTGAAACTGTCCGACCGAATTTGGTCGTAGACGACCTGATAAACCTCATTGAGATGTGCTGGGAGGGTGGCACCGATGGATAACGCGCCGGACCGGAGCAGTCCGAAATTCTCGTAGACTATTGCCTCCTCTAAAGTTCGCGGGCGTAGTGTTTCATTGACTCCCCCATCCGACACCAAAATATCTGTCTGGAAAGCTATGCAACGATCCTTTGCGACGTGTTGTTTTTCCGCAGAGGTCAACGCGATCAGATCTGCGACGGTGGTCTGTCCGCACAGTTTCTTGAGGGATGCATTGGAGGTTCTTGCTCCGGCGACATCCGCCCGACAGGCACTGGGATAGCCGGTGGGGGCCACAGAGTCGAGATCAGTGATGACAAGATAGGGGATGTGGAGGAAGCTGAGCAGACCCTCAAAACGATGGGCATAGGCGCCCCCCACCTCTAGGATTGTAAGGTACACGGTCCGCAACCGTTCAGCGGCACGCTCGATCATAGATGGCATAAGAAGCTTCTCAACGGCTCCTTCGACGAGGATTGCAGCATCAGCGAAGAACAGGTCGCAGTGTGTCAGGCGTAAGTAGCGTTTGAGGAAGGCCAGTGATTCTGACGGCGGGACGATTCTGCCATTAATCGTTTCCGCTTCCGGCTGAAATGCCCGAAGGCTGCGGACTGCTGATGCATTGCGAATCCCGGTCGCTACCGTTTCGCCTTCGATATGGCAGCGTTGGAAATAGCGGACTTTCTCGAAATCCACGGCTTCCATAATATGGGAGGAGTGGGTAGTGACAACAAGTTGCGGCACGAGACTAGGCTCACCAGCAGCCTCGGCAGATTGGTTGATTACTTGCCAGATGTTGGAGATGAAGGTCTGTTGTACTTGTGCGTGAAGGTGAACCTCGGGCTCCTCTATAAAGATCATCAGGCACAGGGGCCTGTTCTCGGCGGTCATCAACCATTGAGAATGGAAGTGTCGCGCTTGAATAGCCATGTAGATGAGGTTTTTGAAGCCAAGGCCGTTATAAAGCTCAGGCAGTTCGTGCTGCCGGTTGGGGTCAATGTAGAGCAACTCGGTGTTGCCGCGCAGCGCAGTTTCAGGACTAAGTGAGGAAATGATCTGTAATTCTCGATCATTAATTGATGGCACTCCAAGATGCTTGATGAGTTTGAACAGCGGGTCAAACTGCTTGGCGTAGTGCTCGGTCAGCTGTTTATTGTTCGCATCGATCACTCTGTGGGCATCGGCGGCATGGCCAGCCTGCTCAAGATTCTTTTGGTAGAAGGTGGCGAAGGCTGCCGAAAGCCGATTACTCCGGCTGCTGTCGTCGTCGTTAATGTTTCGCTGTGCGTCGACGAACTCTACCCGTATAAGATGTTTCAGAAGACGTTTACCTTCGTGAGGATCGAGTTGGCTCGTCAGGATTTCAGGAGGTATTCCATCCTGAGGTTTTTCGTCGAGTGAGGAGTAGCAAACCGTAAAGTATCGACCAATATTTCCGTCGAGCGCGAGGTATTGCGGCAGAGTCTTGGCGCGCGTTCCATCCTCCATAATCGGATACGCGGCGTCGTAATGCTCGCGTAGTTTCTTTGCTTCTGCGACCTCATACGACAGCCGTATTCCTACACGCGTGAAATCCGAGAGTTTTGGCAACAGTGTGAACACCCTGCCGAATGCGATGCTTTTAGGGTCGATGGTGAACCAGAGGTCAAGGCTAATTTTGGGGAGCAGCCCGGCATCTCCGGTTGTAGCAAAGGTATCGAAATCTGCCATTCGCGCGACTGAGAAGTCGTGAATCTTGAAGTCGCGACCGCCAAGAAAACAACGAAAGACTGCGGTAGCTGATGTTTTGCCACTGTTGTTGGGACCAACAAAAATGGACTCCCGCTCCTCAATGTCAATCTGCACATTCTCAAGTCGCCGGAAATTCCGGATTGCAACACCGCTGACCCTCATAAGATCCTCCTCCCTGACGCATTGAGAGAGCAATCAGAAACTGATGCTGCTCGGCCCGTTTGAAATCCTAGCGCATCTGCTGACGCCTTGGATCCTTTTTAGCCTTTCATATTGATCAAAGTTTCGGGGAGGGCTCTCCGTCTTTTTCTACATGTCTCAGACCTGTCGTTCGATGGCCATTCTTTTCGCATAGCGAAGGGTAGCTACCACTACTGCCTTGGTTGAACTTGGGAAATGAGAACAACCTCAGCAACTACTACGTCGGCCCAATCGGAGAAGGAAACGACTGCCTCACACCTCAAGCCTTAACCCACCTCTGCCGCCCCCACCCACTCAACCAATCCACCCCAAACACCAACACCAACATCGCCAATATCACCGTCCCCGCCTGAGCCTCCTGAAACAGACTCAGACTCACATACAACATCTGTCCCAACCCCCCAGCCCCGACAAACCCGAGCACGCTGGCCATCCGAATATTGTTTTCCCACCGGTACAGGCAGTAGGCGAGCAACTGCGGTGCCAGGTTCGGCAGGGTGCCGTAGCAGAACGCAGCAACTGGATTCCCCCCTTGCAACCGGATCGCCTCGGCCGGTTCCGGTGGTGTGTTTTCCAGGGCTTCGGCGAAGAGGCGGCCGAGTACGCCGGTGGTGTGCAGGGCGAGGGCGAGGGTGCCGGCGTTGGGGCCGAGGCCGGCGGCGAGGACCATGAGGGCGGCCCAGACCAGTTCCGGGATGGCGCGCAGGGCATTCAGCAGCAGGCGGGCGGCGCTTTGCATTGGCCAGCCGAAGCGTCCGGCGGCGGGCAGGGCCAAGGCGATGCCGAGGATCGCGGCGAGCAGGGTGCCGAGGGCAGACATGGCGAGGGTTTCGAGGGCGCCGTGGAACACCGCGCGCAGGTAGCCGGCGCTCAGGTCCGGGCTGAGGAAACGCTGCACGTAGGCGCCCATTTGTTTCAGACTGTTGGCGCTGGCGAGTTCTTCGAGGTTGAGGCTCAGGTAGCCGAATGACGCGATGACGGCCAGGGCGATGCCGATGATCAGCAGCAGGTTGATCAGGCGGTTCATGTCAGCCTCCAGCGCAGCAGGCGGCTGAGTTGGTCGGCGGCGAGGACCAGCAGCAGGAAGGTCAGGAGCATGCTGGCGACTTCGCCGCCGGCGAACATGCGGATCGACAGGTCGATCTGTTGGCCGAGGCCGCCGGCGCCGACGAAGCCCATGACCACCGAGGCGCGGATCGCGCATTCCCAGCGGTAGACGGTGTAGGAGAGCAGTTCCGCCGAGACGTTGGGCAGGATGCCGTAGGCGAAGCTCGCCAGGCGTCCGCCGCCGGCCTGCATCAGGGCGTGGGCCGGGCGTTGGTCGGTGGACTCGAAGATTTCCGCATAGACCTTGCCGAGCATGCCGCTGTAGGTGATGGCGATGGCCAGCACGCCCGCCGCCGGGCCGAGGCCGACGGCTCGGACGAACAGCAGCGCCCAGACGATTTCCGGGACGCTGCGCAAAAAGATCAGCAAGCCGCGCACCGGCCAGCGCAGCAGGCTGCCGAGGCGACTGGGTCGGCCGCTGCGGGCGGCGGCGGATAACGACAGGGCGCGGCTGGCGAGCAGGCCGGCGGGGATGGCGAGGAGCAGCGCCAAAGCCATGCCAGCGGTAGCGATGGCCAGGGTTTGCAGGGTGGCTTTGACCAGCAACTCAATAAAGGCTTCATCGTGGGCTGGCGGCCAGAACTGTGCGACGAAGCGGCCCATTTCGCTCTGGCTGTCGGCGCGCAGCAGCACGCCGAGGTCGAGTTCGCTGAGCTGGATGCCCGGCCACAGCAGGGCAATCGCCAACAGGGTCAGCAGCAGGCGCGGCAGGGCGGCGGGGTCGCGTGAAGCGGCGTTCAGCATCGAGGAATCTGCACGGTCAGAGGCGCAACCACCGGCACCGGGGATTGCAGTTGTTCGTTGGCGTAGAGCGCGTCGAGCATGTCATGGCTGACTTCGGCGGACGGGCAGTCGAAGAGGATCTGGCCGTCGCGCAGGCCGATGATGCGCGGGAAGTGCGACAGCGCCAGGTCCACCGCATGCAGGCTGGCGACCAGGGTGACGTTATGTTCGCGGGCATGCCGAGAGAGGATCGACAGGGTGTGCCCGGCCAGCACCGGGTCCATCGCCGACACCGGTTCGTCCGCCAGCAGCACCTCGGGCGCCTGATACAGCACGCGGGCGATGCCGACGCGCTGCAATTGGCCGCCGGACAGTTGCTGGCACTGGCTGAACAGTTTGTCGCCCAGATCCAGCCGCGCCAGTGCCGCGCGGGCACCGGGCACGTCCAGCGGATGCAACAGATTGAGCAGGCTTTTGCCGAGGTTCCATTGGCCAAGTTTGCCGGCCAGCACCGCCGTCACCACCCGTTGCCGGGGCGGCAGCGGCGGCGCCTGATGCACCAGGCCGATGCGCGCGCGCAGGCGCTGCCGTTGGCGGGCGGACAGGTGCCAGGCGCGTTCGCCCAGCACTTCGATGTCACCGTTGCTCGGGCGCACGGCGGTGGCGAGTAGGTTGAGCAGGCTCGACTTGCCGGCGCCCGACGGGCCGATGATCGCTACCTGTTCGCCGCCGCCAATCTGCAAGTCCACCCCGCGCAAGGCGTGAACGCCGTTGGCGTGGTGCAGGCTGGCGTGGTTCAGGCGCAGGGTCATTTCAGCAGGTCGGCGGCACGGGCGGCTTCCTCGATGCCCTTGTAGTTTTCAGGTTTGGTGTCGATGAAGCGGCTGGCGGCCTGCAGGTCGAGGATCTTCTTCTGCTCAGGGTTGGCCGGGTCGAGGTCGAGGAAGGCTTTTTTGATCTTCGCCGCCAGCGCCGGGTCGAGGGTGCCGCGCACGGTCCAGTTGTAATCGAAGTAGGCCGGGGTGGTGGCGAAGACCTTGACCTTGTTGGTGTCGACCTTGCCGGCATCCACCAGTTTCTGCCAGACGCTGGCGTTGAGCACACCGGCATCGACCTTGCCGGCCTGCACCCAGGCGACGGTGGCGTCGTGGGCGCCGGAGTAGCCGACGCGGCTGAAATAGTCTTCCGGTTTGATGTTGTCGTTCTTCAGCATGAAGTAACGCGGCATCAGGCTGCCGGAAGTGGACGACACCGAGCCGAAGGCGAAGGTCTTGCCCTTGAGGTCGGCGAGGCTTTTGACGTTCGGGTCGGCGGTGATGAATTTGCTGGTGAACTGCGCATCCTGCTCACGCTGCACCAAAGGAATCACCGGGGTGGTGCTGTCGGTTTTCAAGCGTGCCTGAACGAAGGTGAAACCGCCGAGCCAGGCCATGTCGAGGCGATCGGTCGCCAGGGCTTCAACCACCGCCGGGTAGTCGGCCACCGGCACGAATTGCACCTTCATGCCCAACTGCTTCTCAAGGTAGGCACCCAGTGGTTCGAACTTGCGCAGCAGCTCGGTCGGGGCTTCGTCGGGAATCGCGCTGACCTTCAGCACGTCCTGGGCGTGCGCCAGCAGGGCGGAAAAGGACAGGGCCAGGCCAGCGGTGAGTGCCAGGGTACGCTTGAGCATAGAATTCTCCGTTTCATGAGCGTCAGGATCGATGCGCCAGCTTCTTAATGAAGTGGGGCGCAGAGTCAGGTTAGACGAAACGCTGGGGTTATACGTACTCGCGGCGGGAAAGGCCAGCGCGCGGATGTAACCTCAGTCGACCTGCGCAAAGCGCTCCACCAGCCAGTCAATGAACACCCGCACCCGGTTGCTCAAATGGCGGTTGGGCGGGTAGAGCACATGGAACGGGTACGCGGCCGGGCGCCAGTCGGTGAGGATCGGCACCAGTTCGCCGCGTTCGACGTAAGGCCTGACCGTGTAGCTGAAGGTGTGGATGATCCCCAACCCCGCGAGGCCGGCAGCGAGATGGGCGTTGCTTTCGTTGACGCTGACCGGGCCTTTGCCTTCGATCTGATGGCGTTCGCTGCCGCGCTGGAAATGCGCCGGCAGGATGCGCCCGGTGGAGGCCGAGTGATAGGTGATGACTTGATGATCGGCCAATTCGTCCGGATGCGTCGGCGTACCGTGCCGCGCCAGGTATTGCGGGGTGGCGCAGGTTGTCCATGACACTTCGCCGAGGCGGCGCACGGCCAGGGTCTGCTCGGTCAACGGACCACCGCGAATCACGCAATCGACTCGCTCACTGATCAAGTCCACCGGGCGGTCGCTGACGCCCAGGTCGAGTTTGATGTCCGGGTAACGGGCGAAGAACTTCGGCAGTTGCGGAATCACCAGCATCGTCGCGGTGGAGCCGCCGATATCCACGCGAATCTTGCCCCGTGGCAAGCCCTGCGCCTGACTGAACCCCTGATCGATGTCCTCCAGTTGGTTCATCAACGGATGGGTCAATTGATAGTAGGAGGTGCCATCGGCGGTCACCGTCAGGCGGCGAGTGGTGCGTTGCAACAGGCGCACGCCGAGGTGGCTTTCCAGTTGCCCGATCAGTTTGCTGACCGTGGTTTTCGGCATGTTCAGCGAGTCGGCGGCTTTGGTGAACGAGCCGCTTTCAACGACGCGGGCGAAGACGCGGATTGCCAGTAACTGATCCATCAGGTGTTTCTCGGCAAGAGTTCGGAGGTGAGTATTGTGCATATCTGTGTACAAACAAAACCGATTTGATGGATTTTTCCAATCAATCTTCAGCCCTAAAGTGGCATCCAACGGCACACAACCCAGCCGTCACCTCACTCAACGGCAACTGGAGATTCATCATGAGCAACCGACTCGAAGGCAAAATCGCACTGATCACTGGCGGCACCACCGGGATTGGCCTGGCCTCGGCCCAGGAATTCGTGGCCCAGGGCGCCACGGTGTTCATCACCGGCCGGCGCCAGGCGGAACTGGACAAAGCAGTGGCCGCCATCGGCCCACGAGCCATCGGCATTCGCGGTGATGTCGCCAGCCTTGAAGATCTGGATCGCATCTACGCCGAGATCGCCGCCAAGGCCGGGCATCTGGACATCCTGTTCGCCAACGCGGGGGGCGGTGACATGCTGCCGCTGGGGGCGATCACCGAAGAGCATTTCGACCGCATCTTCGGCGTCAACGTGAAGGGCATGCTGTTCACCGTGCAGAAGGCGTTGCCGCTGCTGCGTGACGGCAGCTCGATTCTGCTGACGTCCTCGACCACCTCCGTGCAGGGCACCGAGAGCTTCAGCGTCTACAGCGCCAGCAAAGCGGCGGTGCGCAACTTCGCTCGCTCGTGGTTGCTCGATCTCAAGCCACGTCGTATCCGCGTCAACGCCATCAGCCCTGGCCCGGTGCGCACGCCGGGTCTGGCGGATCTGGTGCCGGCCGAACACACCCAGGGCTTGTTCGATCATCTGGCGTCGGTGGTGCCGATGGGTCGCCTGGGCGAGCCGAGCGAAATCGCCAAGGCTGCGTTGTTCCTGGCCTCGGATGACAGCAGTTTTGTGAACGGGATCGAGCTGTTCGTTGACGGCGGGGCGGCGCAGATCTGAAGCTGATGAATTAACCAAAGCGCCCGCACCGTCGGGCGCTTTGGCGTTGATGGCGGTGCAGGATTGCCTTTTGTCTGGCCGAAGCGCGTTTCGCCCCGGCCGATCCATACTCCCTGCGCCACTTTCTCAAGATCAGGAGCAGGCCATGAGCAACAAGCCGTCGATCGTTTTGGTGCATGGGTTCTGGGGCGGCGCCGCGCACTGGGGCAAGGTCATTGTCGAGTTGTCACGCAAGGGTTACACCGATGTGCATGCGGTTGAGATGCCGTTGACCTCCCTGGCCGACGACGCTGAGCGCACGCGCAAGATGATTGCCCAGCAGAGTGGGCCGGTATTGTTGGTCGGCCACTCTTATGGCGGGGCGGTCATCACCGAGGCCGGCAACCAGCCGAACGTTGTGGGGCTGGTGTACATCGCCGCGTTTGCCCCGGACAAGGGCGAAAGCCCTGGCGGTCTGACCCAGCAACATCTGCCCGCCGCCGCACCGAATCTGGCGCCGGACAGCGACGGATTCCTCTGGCTCAAGGCCGACAAGTTCCACGAAAGTTTCTGCCAGGATCTGAGCGCGGATGACGCGCTGGTGATGGCCGTCACGCAGAAGGCGCCGCTGGCGAGCACCTTTGGCGATGAAATCACCGCGCCGGCCTGGCGCAGCAAGCCGAGCTGGTATCAGATTTCCAGCGAGGACCGGATGATCCATCCGGATAACCAGCAGCATATGTCGTCGCGGCTGGGGGCGAAGAAGGTCATTACCCTGAAGGCCAGTCATGCGTCGCTGGCGTCCCACGCGGCGGAGGTGGCGGCGTTGATCGACGAGGCGGCCGGCAGCGCCGCGAAAGGCTGAACCCTGCCCAAACCAAAAAGCCCTGCGCGTGACAAGCGTGCAGGGCTTTTTGTTTGCGCGATTGAGCGTTGACCCACGCCGCAGCGTTCAGGCCGGCTCAAGGATCACGGCCGGTTTGAGCGGCGTGGCCTGATAGACCAGCAGTTGCCATTGCTCATCGGTTTTCTGCCACGCGGTGAGCGTGCGGTTGTGCAGGTGTTTGCGCACGCCGCCGGAGGTGACCGTGGTGATGAGTTCGCCAAACGCCAGCGCCAGTTCGCCAACCCGGGTCACTTTGTCGATCTGATGATTCAGGGTGTGGTAGATGAACTCCCGGGAGCGGCATTTTTCCAGGTAGCTCTTGAGGTCATCGACCACACCGCTGGCGTGGATATAGATGAGGTCCGGGTGGAACAGGTAGCTGAAAATGTCCAGGTGACCGCCGAGCATGGCGGCACTGCGTTGGGCTTCGCAAGTGCGGATCACCAGGTCGATCTGGTCGTTATGCGTCATCAGCCGTTCCTCGCGCCGCCGTGACGATGATTTCGATCAGCAGTTTGCCGCCCAGATCGACGCCGTAACAGGCGCGTTGCGGCCAGTGCTGCGGGTTGTCGCCGATCCATGTGGCCCAGATCTCATCGACCACGGCTTTGCTGCCCATGTCCGCCAGCAGCACCTGGGCCGAGAGCATGCGCGACGGGTGGGAGCCGAGGCCTTCGAGGCTGGCGCTCAGGGCGGCGAGGGCCTGGTGGGTCTGGCCGACGATGTCCAGCGAGGTGTCCGGGGAGGTTGCGACGGTGTAAACGATGTTGGCGTAGGCGCAGGAACGGCTACGTCCTGCGTGGCCGCTTGGGACGCGTTCAATGGTCTGCATAGGGGTCTTCATCCAGGTTGAAGTGAGGCAGAGACCAGCATCGACTGGCCTCTGTCATCCGTGATTAAACCGGTTGCGTGGCTTCTTCGGCGGCAATCGCGGCCTGTACGCTTGGGCGTGCTTCGATGCGCTCCATGAACGAAGCCAGTTCCGGCCAGTCCTTCACATCGATGTTGAAGAACGGCAGCCACTTGAGCACGGTGAACAGGTAGGCGTCGGCCAGACCGAAGGCGCCCAGCAGGAAGTCTTTGTTGACCAGGCCCTTGTTCAGGTAGTCCAGGCGCTTGAACAGCTTCTGGCGGAAGATTTCCTTGGTCGGCTCGGGAATGTCGGCGTTGAACAGCGGCGCGCTGCCGCCGTGGATTTCCGAGGTGATGAAGTTCAGCAGTTCCTGCAGGCGGGTGCGCTCCCAGGTGCCGTTGGCGGGGGCCAGGGAATTGCCCGGCACCAGGTCGGCCAGGTATTGCACGATGGCCGGGCCTTCGGTCAGCACCTGGCCGTTGTCCAGCACCAGGGCGGCGACGTAACCCTTGGGGTTGAGGTCGCGGAAGTCGCGGCCATCGGCGGTGGCTTTGGTCTTGTTGTTGACCCGGATCAGCTCGAAGGGCAGGCCCAGTTCACGCAGCACGATATGCGGCGAGAGGGAGCAGGTCATGGGGGCAAAGTACAGTTTCATGGGTATCTCCTTATAAGCGGGCAACGCGTACCCGAACGTGTTGCCGTTCCAGGCCGGAAACGGCTGTGAACCTCGTTCCAGACATATTGGTGTCATGTCATCGATCGGTAAAATTACGATCTTATGCGCCCATCATTAGGTGCTCTTATGTCCATTCAGGCGACTTTCGCTTCGGTACTGCGAACGGTCATCGGGATGTCGTTGCCGAGGGTCGACTTGCGGATTTCATTGAGAAACGCCTGGGCCGAAGGTGTGCGTTCACCGGCGGGCGAACAGACCAGACCGAACTCACGATAGATCGGTTTGCTCAACTCGAAGACCCGCATGCCCCGGCGGTCCACCGGCAGGGTCGAGGCCGGCACGATGGAAATGCCCATGCCTTCGCTGATCAGCGCAAACGCCGTGGTCCAGTCGCGCACGGTGATCTTGATGTCCTTGAGCTTGAGGCCTTCGCGTTCGACAAGTGACTGGCCATTGAGGTGGCAACCACCGGTGGCGAGGATGAACGGTTCTTCCACCAGATCCTTGAGGGCCACGGTGCTGGACGAGGATCGGCGCGCCAGTTCGTGATTGGCGGGCACGGCCGCCACCCACGAATCGCGGCCCAGCAACAGCGCGCCACGGGACGGGCAGGGGTTCATCACCACGCCCAGATCGATGCTGCTGTTGGCCAGCCATTGCTCGACTTCCTCGTCAGTGCCTTCCAGGGAAACGATTTCGATGCCGGGGTGCAGGCGACTGAAGCTTTGCAGCAGCGGCGGCAGCAGGTTGGCGAACACCGAAGGAAAACTGGCGAGTTTGATCCGCCCCAGGTGGCAACCGCGCGAGGCATCCACCAGGTTCTGGATCGATTCGAACTCGCTGAGCATGCGCCGCGCGCGGTCGATGATCTGCTGTCCGATGGCGGTCGCGGTGGTCTGGCGGCGGTCGCGCACGAACACTTTCACCCCCAGCGCTTCTTCCATTTGCGTCAGGGCCTGACTGGCGCCCGACTGGGTAATGCCATAGCGCTCGGCGGCGCGGGAAACATTTTCGGCGTCAGCCACGGCGACCAGCAGGCGCCAATGCATCAGGTTCATCATCTCAGTAGTTCCTCTTATGTTCGGCTAATCGAGATTTAATTTTACGAAGCACCCGCACCGCCTCAGGATCGCCCCTGAATACACAGTGAGGTGTTGGAAAGTGGGCAAAACCCTGTCAATGGATCTGGCGGCCAGACCCGCCTCGGCGGCTCCTGTTCTGGTGAGCGTGGCGTTGAGTTCGTTCATGGTCGCGCTGGATGTCACGGCGCTGAACGTGGCGCTGCCGAGCATCGGGCATGACCTGGCAACGGGGATGGATCGGCTGCAATGGATTGCCGGCGCGTACACCCTGGTGTTTGCCAGCCTGCTGTTGTCCGCCGGGGCGCTGAGCGATCGGCTGGGGGCGCGGAAAGTGTTCCTGTTCGCCCTGTTGGTGTTTACCGGTGCGTCGGTGGCCTGCGGCCTGGCACAAGGCGTGGTCGAGCTGATTGCCGCGCGGGCAATTCAGGGCATCGGTGCGGCGTTGATGCTGCCCAGTTCCATGGCGCTGCTGGTCGAGGCGTATCCCGATACCCAGGCGCGGGCCAAGGCAGTGGCGCTGTGGGGCGGGATCTCGGCGCTGGCGCTGGTGAGCGGGCCAATGCTCGGCGGCCTGCTGGTGGAGCTGGTTGACTGGCGGTCGATTTTCTATCTGAACGTGCCGTTCTGCCTGATTGCCCTGGTTTGCTGCGCACTGCGCAGTAGCCGCCTCGCCATTCAGCCGCGTTCGATCGATTGGCCGGGGCAGGTGCTGTCGGCACTGGCGCTGGTGTCGCTGATCTTCGCCCTGATCGAAGGGCCTGTGTGGGGCTGGGGCAACAACTGGGTGATCGCGACGTTGCTGGTGGCGCTGGTTTGCGGCGCGGCGTTCGTCTATTCGCAGCGTGCCCAGCGTGAGCCGATGCTGCCGCTGAATCTGTTCGAGTCGAGAACCTTTTCCGCCGCCATCGGCGCCGGGTTTCTGCAAACCCTGGCGTATTACGGCAGCCTGTTCGTCCTGCCGTTCGCGTTGCAAGGCCAGGGCCGCACGCCGGTGGAGATTGGTCTGGCGATGATCCCGATGACCATTGCCACCGGGGTGATGGCGAGCCTTTCGGGGCGCTTGTCCAATGCCTTCGGTGCCCGTTCGGTGGGCGCTGCCGGCATGCTCTGCGGGGCGCTCGGGGCGGCGTTGCTGGCGTTGTATGGAATGGATCGCGTCAGCCTGGTGATCGGCGGGCTGCTGATCGGCCTGGGCGGTGCGACGTTGCCGGTGATCGTCGGCGCCTGTCTGGCGAGTGTGCCGAGCGGCAAGGTCGGCGTCGGTTCCGGGGTACTCAATGCCGCGCGCCAGTGTGGCGGGGTGACCGGTATCGCCTTGCTCGGCGCCACCCTCGAAGGGCCGGGGCGCGCCACTGGCGCCTTGTCGATCATAGCCCTGGCGTTCGTTGCCGCCGGCCTGTTGACCGTGTTGCGGCTGTACACCGACGAGGTCGATGTCGTGAGTGAATGCTGACCGGCACGCCGAAGCGCGGCCGGTGAGTGTTGCAATGAAGCGGCGTTGCGTTGCCTGCCCCGTATCGAGCGGGCAGGCAAACGCAACGTTGTTGTTTGGGTCAGGTTGTGAAAGAGCGAATCGGCAAGGCGCCGAAGCACGCTTGCCGAAGGTGCAGCCAACTGCGATGTTTCAACCCCAGCGACGTACCGTCCCGGTGTCCAGTCCCAACAGATCGAGCATGCGGCCAACCGTGTGGTCGACCATGTCTTCGATGGATTGCGGCCGGGCATAAAACGCCGGCACCGGCGGCATCACGATGCCGCCCATTTCACAGACCTGGGTCATGCTGCGCAGGTGCCCCAGGTGCAACGGAGTTTCCCGTACCATCAGAATCAAGGGCCGGCGCTCCTTGAGCGTCACGTCGGCCGCGCGACTGAGCAGGCTGCCGGTGATGCCGCTGGAAATTTCCGAAAGGCTTTTGATCGAGCAGGGCGTCACCACCATGCCCAGGGTCTTGAACGAACCGCTGGAAATCGAAGCGCCGATGTCCGCCGGATCGTGGACGACGCTGGCAAGGGCTTTGACATCCGCCACTTTCATGTCGAGTTCATGGGCCAGGGTGACTTGCGCCGATTTGGTCATCACCAGATGCGTGGCGATGCCCAGCTCACGCAGCAGCACCAGGGTGCGCACGCCGTAAATCACCCCGCTGGCACCGCTGATGCCGACCACGATGCGTCGTTCAGGGCTGCTCATGGGAATCCACCGCCGTGTCGAAGGCATTGACCACCGGCGCTTCGCCCGGCAGACCCAGATCGCTCCAACGCTCGCGCACCCGTTCGTAGACCGCTGGACGCAGCAGGGTGCGGGTCGGGAAATTGCGGATGTTGCGGTAATCCTTGCAGGCGTTGATCAGGGCTTTGGAGCCGAAGAAGCGTTTTTCCGGCGGGTTCTGTGCCGGGTCCAGCGGCGAGCCACGGGTGTTGCGCAGAATGTCGATGTCATCGCTCGGCGTGGCGCGGGTGGCCATGGCCCACAGCACCTGATTCATGTCGGTCGGGTCGACATCCTCGTCCACCGCGACGATCCATTTGGTGATGTACGCGCCGCCCGGCACCTGGCCGGCGAGGGCCAAGGCTTGTGCGGCATGCCCGGCGTATTTCTGTTCGAGACTGATGACGATCATGCCGAAGGCGCCGGCAGCGGCGGGCGGGCAGTACACGCCTTTGATGCCCTGGATGCCGAGCTTGTCGAGGTCGTTCCAGATCTTCGCCGAGCGGATGGTGGAGAAAAACGCGCTCTGCTCGTTCGACGGGAAGTCGGCCATCAGCGCGTTGGTCAGAATCGGCCGGGTGCGGTAGTGCAGGGCGGTGACTTCGATCAGCGGGCAGTCGATGTCCTTGTAGCCGTAGTAGCCGGTGAACTCACCGAAAGGCCCTTCTTCGCGGGTCGAACCCGGACGAATGACGCCTTCGATGACAATTTCCGCCGCGGCCGGGATCAGCAGGTCGGAGTTTTTCGCGCGCACCACTTCAACCGGTTTGCCTTTGATACCGCCAGCAAAATCGTACTCGCTGACGCCGGGCGGCAACGATTGCGAACCCACCACCATCATCAATGGATCGACACCCCAGGCGGCCGCCACGGGCAGCGCTTCACCTCTGGCCCAGGCCTGATGGATATGCCGCAGGGCGTCCTTGCCCGGTGCCAGCGACAGGCCGACCTCGCGCGGCCCCTGGATCATCATGCGATACGTGCCGACGTTGAGGTAACCGGATTCCAGATCCCGGGTGAACACCGCGTCTGCCGTGCCGGCGTAGGCACCGCCGTCGCGCGGCCAGTGTTTGGGGATTGGCAGGCGAGTCAGGTCGATGTCATTGCCGGTGAGGGTGTTCTGGTAGATCGGCGCGGCTTCGGCGGCGATCTCAAGCGGGGCGATGCTGTGTTTGAGCTTGTCCTTGGTACGCCGGATCAGTTCCATGGTCGGCGTGTCCGGGGCCTCTTCGAGGGTGATCGCGGTGCGCGCCACGCTCGGGCCGAAGATGTTCCACAAATGGCGCAGACCCAGCGGCGAGTCCGCCTGATCGAAAAGCACCGCCGGTGAGGCGGGCTGGCGGGCCACCAGGTAAGTGATGGCGCTCATTTCTTCAATCGGGTCGACGGCTTGCGAGACGGTTTGCAGTTCGCCGATTTTCTCGGCCCGTGC
Organism: Pseudomonas botevensis; assembly: GCF_019145475.1. Taxonomy (GTDB): domain Bacteria; phylum Pseudomonadota; class Gammaproteobacteria; order Pseudomonadales; family Pseudomonadaceae; genus Aquipseudomonas; species Aquipseudomonas botevensis. Next base: position 41,459 of record NZ_JAHTKI010000028.1, on the reverse strand, counting down.
CAGCCAGTCGCGCAGGTCGGCAACCGGTTCAATCAATTCGTTCATCTTGAATATCCGCAGGGACTGAATAGAAAAACGGCGGGCGCATGACTGCGCCCGCCGCCAGAAGATCAACGCTTGTCGATCGAGTACTTTCCAGGCCCCAACAGGCAGAGGAAAAGGAAACCGCCGGCAATGCTCACGTTCTTGAAGAAATGCACGAACAGCGTGTGATGAGCGGTCGGGTCGGTGGTGTTCCAGAACGCGTGGCCGATGATCCCGGTGCCGATGGTGTACAGCACGAACAGCGCTGCGATCGGCCGGGTCCAGAAGCCGAACAGCAGGGCCAGGCCACCGAAGAATTCGACGATGGTGGCGACGATCGCGGTGAACTCCGGAATCGGTGCGTCCACCGATTTGAGGTAGGTCACGAAACTGCCGTGGTCGGTGACGTAGGTGAAACCGAAGTAGCCGTAGAGGATCAGGATCATGATCCGGGCGATCAGGATCATCGCGTCACGTTGGTCATCGAACAGCTGATAGCGTAAGTACATTCCATTGCTCACAAGTCAGATTGGGTAAGGGATGGCTTCGGCGGAGTTCGCTTGCGCCAGGTGAACCGCCCGGTCGAACACCTGCGGGTTCACCGCGTTGTCGTGGCTCGGTTCGCCGTCGAAAACGTTGAGCACGTTACCGGCGGCCAGTTTCGCCATGCGGCTGACCGCCTCGCGCGAAACGCCGGCCAGGTGCGGCGAGCAGATCACGTTGTCAAGGCTCGGCAGGCCGCTGCCGTGTGGCGGTGGCTCCGGCAGGAACACGTCGAGTGCCGCACCGGCGATGCGTTTTTCCACCAGTGCCTGATACAGCGCCTGCTCGTCGACGATGCCGCCACGGGCGGTGTTGATCACGTAGGCATGCGGCTTCATCAGGGCCAGACGTTCGGCGGACAGCAGGCCGACCGTTTCGGCGGTTTTCGGGCAGTGCAGGCTCACGTAATCGGCGCTCGCCAATGCGTGTTCCAGCACGGCGACCGGCTCCACGCCCTGGGGCAACTGGCGTGGCGAGAGGTACGGGTCGTACACCTTGACCCGCATCCCCAGCGCCACCAGCAACGTGGCGACACGGGCGCCGATCCGCCCGCAACCGACCAGCAGCACTTCGCGACCTTCCAGTTCTGTCGGCAGGTAGTCGTAGCGCTGATGCCAGTTGCCGTCGCGCACCAGATGGGTCAGCGCTTCGGTGCGCTTGGCCAGCGACAGCATGAAGCTCAGGGTGTGTTCCGCAACGGCGCGGTGGTTGGCGTTGGCGCAGACCATCACCGGAATCGCCGCCTCGGTCATCGCCGGAATGTCCACCGCGTCGAAGCCGACGCCGATCCGCGACACCACTTGCAAACCCGGTGTGCGTTGCAGTTCGGCGGTGCCGAAGCGGGTCAGGCCGAGGATCACGCCGTGAACTTCATCGAAGCTCTCGAGCAAGGCCTGGAACTGGCCCTGCTCGATGGTGTTGGCAAACTCCACCACTTCGATGTCGTCACGCTCGCGCAGCATTTGCTTGCCTTCGGCGCCCAGAATATGGGCGATCAGTACGCGCTTCTTGCTCATGCGACATGCTCCTGCAGCACGCTCGGGGCAAAGAACTCACCGTCGTTGACGCCGATGCGGAACATCACCCGCTGGGCTTCGCGCGGCAGCTCGGTCGCGCAATGCAGCACCGAACGGTTATCCCAGATCAGCAGGTCGTTGGGCTCCCACTGATAATTGAAGATCCGCTCCGGCGTCAGGGCGAACGCGAACAGCTCATCGAGCAAGGCCCGACTTTGCTCCTGCGAATAACCGCTGATGCGCGTGGTGTAACCCGGATTGACGTACAGGCTTTCGCGCTGGGTGCGCGGGTGTACGGCAACGGTCGGGTGGGTACTGGCCGGGAAGGTCTGCTCCAGGCGCGCGAAGATTTCCTGGATCGATTCCCCGACATCGTCTTCCTTGACTTTGTAGGTCCAGCGCACGTCGTGTACCGCCTGACGATTTTTCACCCGCTCGTACAGATCCTTCGGCAAGTCGTCATACACCGACTGCATGTCCACGAACAGCGTGTCGCCGCCCGCTTGCGGCAATTGTTGTGCGTGGAGCATGGTCAGCGGCAGGGGCTCGGCCAGGTAGCTGGAGTCGCTGTGCCACATGTTGCCGAGCTTGCGCGCGCCGACAGCGCCGGAGCCGTTGCGGTTGTTGATCACCAGAATGTTCGGGTACGCCGGGTCGTGGTAACTCTTGAGCTTGAACTGTTCGAGTTCGCCGAAGCACGCCGCGAACTGCTGATAGCCCTCACGGGTCAACGTCTGGTTTTTCAGCGCCACCACTTTGCGTTCGTAGACCAGCTCCTGAATGCCACGAATCTCATCCAGCGAAGCCGTGTTGATATCGAAATCCGTCACTGCCGTGACGAAGGTTTCCGCCAGATCCGTTCGCTTCACGTTGAAAGTCTCCTGCACGACGTCAGTCAAACGGCCAGCGCAGGCTGGAGCTGGGCGGTGGTCGGGGCGCTGTCCAGGTGCGCATCGCTGCTCTTGAGCATCAGGCTCAGGTCGAGGATGTCGGCCGGGTTGTGGGCGGCGGTGACCGACATGCGCAGGGCTGCCTGACCGCGCGGAACGGTCGGGAAGAACACCACGGAGGTGTAGTGACCCTGTTGCAGCAGGTATTCACCCTTGGCGATCGCGGCTTCTTCGTTACCGATGCGCACGATGCGGATCGGCAGTTCGCTGCCGCTGGTTTCGGTCGGGATCAGATTGTCGAACAGCTTCATGTTGTTGCGCAGCGCGTGTTGCAGCTTGTGCAGTTCCGGCGTGGCGTGGATTTCCGCCGAGGCCAGTGCCGCGCCCACGGCCGCCATGTTCGGTGCGCAGGAGAAGCCGTAGGTCGGAGCGTAGCGGCGGATCGAGTTTTCGATGTGCTTGGTGCCCAGCATCAGCAGGCCACCGGCGGCGCCGTAGCCTTTGCCCAGGGAGGCGGCGACGATGGTGTTCTCGTCCAGGCCGTCCAGTTGCGAACGGACGAAACCTTCGCCGTGTTTGCCGACCACCGAAATGCCGTGGGCGTCATCCAGATAGACGAACAGGCCGTATTTGTCTTGCAGGGCACGCAGTTCGCGAACCGGCGCCGCGCCACCCATCGAGTACGCGCCGTCGCCGACGTAGGCGACCTTGCGACCGCTCTGGCACAGGCGCTCCAGGTGTTCGAGGTCGTTGTGCTCGATGACAATCACGTCGGTCTCTTCGCGCAGGACCGGGATGTGGTACTGCAGGGTCACGTGGGCGAAACGGTCGAATGCGATCAGCGGCTTCTCACCGTCGGTGAACAGGCCGGCGGCCAGCAGTGGCAGGGCGCCCATGTTGGCGGCGGCTACGGTTGGAAACACCACCACGCCGTTGACATCGAACAGCTTGGCCAGGGTGTGTTCCAGGCGTACCAGCGGTTCGGCGGACAGGCGGGTGCGGGCTACCGAAAAGTGCGTCGAGGGGATTTCTTCCATCGAGGCCTTGGCGGCGGCGAGCACTTTTGGATGGGCGTCCAGGTTGAGGTAACCGCAGCGGGTGTAGTCGATGACTTCCTTGCCGCTGGTGGCGATTTCGATGCGGCGGTTGTCGAGCACACGGCAGGAAACCCCCATCAGACCTTTTTCATACGCGGCGTCGAAATGCGGACGGCTGATTTCAGCCATTCTCGAGGCATTGCGAGCTTTCAGTTGTGGCGCTTTTTCGTCCGGGCTGTTGTTGATTTCAACTGTTTTATTCACGGCGATCTCATCCTTTGAGTGGTCGTTTTCAGGCCGTTGTGGCTTGAAAGCGACGCTAGAATCCACGACCACGGAAACATTTTGCAAAGGACTTCTTGGGTGCTACCTTATGACAAAATCTCATGAGCATTACGAAGTCTTATGGTCGCCCGGATTCCCTCTCTCAATGGATTGAAAGCGTTCGAATCGGCTGCCCGCCATATGAGTTTTACCAAGGCCGCCGAAGAGTTGAACGTCACCCAGACGGCCATCAGTCATCAGATCCGCCGACTGGAAGATGAACTGGGTGTTCGCCTGTTTCTGCGGCTCAAGGACGGCCTGGCGCTGACCACCGAAGGGCATGCGTATCTGCCCGGTATTCGTTCGGCGTTCCATGAATTGCGCTACTCCACGGAAATGTTGCTCGAATCGACCAACAACAGCGCACTGACCATCAGCACCCTGGTGTCCCTGGCCTCCAAATGGCTGTTGCCGCGTCTGGCATCGTTTCAGGATGCGTTCCCCAATATTGACGTGCGAGTCACCGCATCCACCGAGCTGGTGGACTTCCGCAAGGGCGGCATCGACGCGGCGATCCGCTACGGTTTCGGTGACTGGAAAGGCTTGCGCGCGGACTGGCTGATGTCCGACGAGATTTTTCCGGTGTGCAGCCCCAAACTGCTGACCGGCCCCAACGCCTTGAAAAGCCCGGTCGATCTGGCCAATCACACCTTGCTGCAAGTCAGCGGCATGACCAGCAACGACTGGAACATGTGGTTGAGTGCGGCGGGGCAGCCGAAGAAACTCGCCGAAGGCACGCGGCTGACATTCGATCTGGCGATGATGGCGGTGCAGGCCGCCATCGACGGTCTGGGGGTGTGCATCGGGCGCTCCACCTACGTCGACGACGACTTGAAGGCCGGGAAACTGGTGGCGCCGTTCAACCTCAAGCTGAAGTCCGACCTGGGTTTTTATCTGGTGACGCCGCTGGAAATCGCCAACTCGAAAAAAGTCGTGGCGTTCCGCACCTGGCTGATCGATCTGGTGCAGAACGCCGGGTCGATCTCGGCCTCTGACCTCAGCGAATAACCTTCAGGTTTTGTATTGGCGTGTATCAAGCGCGCTCGCGCATACATGCCGATAACAATCTGCCGTTCCCTGACACATCGTCGCTACAGGCCCCGGACAAAGTGATGGCCGTCACCACACATTTCGAGAGGGCAACATCATGCGATGCAATCGACTTCTGGCCGCCACGGCGATTCTGCTGTCCTTGAGCGGCTTCGCCCATGCGGCGGACACCCAACCGGCCGCGAAAAACTGGCAACAAGGGCTGAGCCGCACCGATCTGGTCCGCCAGGACCTGGGCGCGGCAGATCGTGAAGTGATCCAGGCCCGTGTCGACTTCGAGCCGGGCGTGACCTCGCCAAGGCATGCCCACCCCGGCGTGGAAGTGGCTTACGTCATCAGCGGCACCTTCGAGTATCAACTGGAGGGCCGCGCGCCGGTCACGCTCAAGGCCGGGGACTCGCTGTATATCCCCGAGGGCGTGGCGCATATCGCGAAAAACGTCGGCCAGGAGAAGGGCTCGGAACTGGCGACCTACATCGTCAAGAAGGGCGAACCGGTATTGATTCTGAAGCCGTGAATTCGACACGTAAATGCAAAGGCCTGCCATTTCGGCAGGCCTTTTTCGTGGTCAATTGTTGATCGGGTGTTTCTTCTTGTCGCTCTTGGAACCGCTGGAGGTTGCAGCGTCTTTCTCGATGGCTTTCGCGTCGGCGCCGGAGTTTGAACCGGAGGCTTCCTCGCCCTTGGTGTCGGCCTTGTCCTCCTTGGACTCACTGCCGCCGCCCTGATTGACACCGGGAATGGCGGTCGGCGGAACCGTCGAACCGGCCGTTGACTGGCCGGCGGCCAGCGTGGGGAAAGCACAGACGGCCAGGAGGCCGGCGAAGGTCAGAGCCGCGATTTTTCTGTTCATCGGTGATCTTCCGTGCAGGGGGTGTAAGCGTTGGAAGACCGCTGGCGGCAAAGGTGCGAACGGCGGGACGAGCGGCACGGATCACGCCGGCTCGTGCTGGCGCTCCTGCACCCGCTCACGGGTCGCCAGCCAGCAGACCAACGAGCCCACCGTGACCAGCACCGCGCCTTGCCAGAACTGTACGTCCAGTGCTGCGCCCAGCCATATCGCCGCGAACGCCGACGACAGCACTGGCGCCGTGTACGAGGCGGTCGCCAGCAACGTGAGGTTGCCGCGCAGAATGCCGATATTCCACAGCGCGTACCCCACGGCCATCGCAGTACTCGCGGCAATCAGCTCGAGGCTGCTGCGCAGGGTGAGCGGGGGAATCACTTCAGCGCTGAAGGCGTGTTTGCCCCACAGCACCAGCGCGGTCAGGACGAAAAACAGCACCACCAGATTCTGCCCTCCGGCATAGCGACGGGTGATGTTGCAGTACAGGGCAAAGGTGATCGCGCAGGCCAGGGCGAGGCTGTAGCTGAGCGGGTTGGACTGGATATTGGCGACAATCGAGGCCACCGAAAGCCCGTTGCCGCTGACCACCCAGACGATGCCGAACAACGCCAGTGCCGTGCCCGGTACGATGAACCAGCGCGCCTTCTGCCCGTTCATGACAATCGCCAGCAGCACGGTCAGGCAGGGCCACAGGTAATTCACCACGCCCAGTTCAATCGCCTGATTGCGATTGCTGGCAAACCCGAGGGCGAGCGACAGACACACCTCGTAGGCGACAAACAGCCCGGTGCCGAGGATCAGGTACATCCAGGAAGTGGAGCGCAGGCGCGGTCGCCCCAGCATCGCCACCAGCATGACGGCGCCCAGCGAATAGATCAGCGCCGCGCCCGCCAACGGGCCGAACAACTCGCTCACACTGCGGATCAGTCCAGCGGCGGTACTCCACAACAGAATCGCCACAAGGCCACAGGCTGTGGCGGCACGTTCACTTCTGACTTGCATCAACGCTCTCTTTCAATACGGCTCGTTCACCGCACAGTTTGCCCTGAATACCATACTAACCGGCAACCCGAGATTGGGCCGGGCGACAGCGGCGGCATGTCGAAATCAGACTCAGGCATGCCGTTCTCAGGCTATTTGTGCGGCGGACGAGGCACGTAAGGTGACGCATCATTTCATCGCCGTGCGTATGCCGTATGACTGATCAGAAACGCCGATGCGTTTGAGGTGCGCCGCTTTCACAAGGGGCAACAGGAAGAAATGATGATCGCCTGACCCTCAGTCAGTACGCCTCAACGTCGATCACCCGAGAACAACAAAAACAATGAATAGCCTGAACTCGAAGGACTCGAACGGTCAGTTGGCGCAGGGCTTCAAGCCGCGCCACGTCACCATGCTTTCCATCGCGGGAATCATCGGCGCGGGGCTGTTTGTTGGCTCCGGACACGCCATTGCCGCCGCCGGCCCGGCGGTGCTGCTCGCTTATCTGTTCTCCGGCCTGCTGGTCGTGCTGGTCATGCGCATGCTCGGTGAAATGGCGGTGGCCCATCCGGACACCGGCTCGTTTTCCACCTATGCCGACCAGGCCATCGGCCGCTGGGCCGGCTTCACCATCGGCTGGCTCTACTGGTGGTTCTGGGTGTTGGTGATTCCCATCGAGGCGCTGGCCGCCGGGCATGTCCTGAACCAGTGGTTTCCCCAGGTCGACGCTTGGCTGTTCGCCTTGCTGTCGATCATCGTGCTGGTGGTGACCAACCTGTTCAGCGTCGCCAAGTACGGTGAGTTCGAATTCTGGTTTGCGATGGCCAAGGTCGTGGCGATCATCGGTTTCATCGGCCTTGGGTTTTCGGTGCTGATGGGCTGGATTCCCGAGCGCGAGGCCAGCGGCCTGAGCCGTTTGATGGAAGAACACGGCGGCTTCGCGCCCAATGGTTATTCAGCGGTGGTCGGTGCGTTCATCACCATCATGTTCAGCTTCATCGGCACGGAAGCGGTGACCATCGCGGCGGCCGAGTCCGACAATCCGGCGCAGAACATCGCCAAGGCGACCCGTTCGGTGATCTGGCGCATCGGTGTGTTCTACGTGTTGTCGATCTTCGTGGTGATTTCCGTGGTGCCGTGGAACGATCCGTTGCTGGCGTCCGTGGGTTCCTACCAGCGCGCCCTTGAACTGATGAATATTCCCCACGCCAAATTTCTCGTGGATGTGGTCGTGCTGATCGCCGTTGCCAGTTGCATGAACTCCTCGATCTACATTTCCTCGCGGATGCTGTTCTCTCTGGGCCGACGCGGCGATGCACCCGCGCCGTTGAAAGTGACATCCGCGGCGGGTGTACCGCGTGCCGCCGTGATCGCCAGCACCGTGATCGGCGCCGGGGTAACGTTGTTCAGCTACTTCATGCCGGCCGGCCTGTTTCAATTCCTGCTCGCCAGTTCCGGCGCCATCGCGCTGCTGGTGTATCTGGTCATCGCGATTTCGCAACTGCGCATGCGCCGGATGCTGCGTCGGCGCAATGTCGAACTGAGCTTGCGCATGTGGCTGTTTCCGTGGCTGACCTACCTGGTCATCGCGTTCATCTGCGCCGCGCTGGGCGTGATGATGGTGACGCCGGAACATCGTCTGGAGGTGACTTCGACCATCGGCCTGGCCCTGGTGATTTCCTTTATCGGCCTGGTGACCACGCGGCAGCATGGCGCGGCGCGAGGAACAGCGTCGGTGGGCGAGACATCTTGACCACGTCCAGCCAGTCCATCGGTTTTCTGCTGCTGGATCAGTTCACCCTGATCTCCCTGGCCTCGGCGGTGGAACCACTGCGCATGGCCAATCAGTTGGCGGGTGAAGAGTTGTATCGCTGGCACACCCTCAGCCTCGATGGCGCGGCGGTGCAGGCCAGCGATGGCGTGCCCGTGACCCCGGACGCGTCGGCTCAGGATGGACTGGCGCTGGATGCCGTCATCGTCTGTGGCGGGGTGGGTATTCACAATGTGGTCACGCGCGGCCACGTTGTCTGGTTGCGCAATCAGGCGCGTCTTTCCAAGCGTATGGGCGGTGTTTGCACCGGCAGTTGGGCGCTGGCGCAGGCAGGGTTGCTCGACGGGTTTGAATGCAGCGTCCACTGGGAATTTCTCGCGGCGATGCAGGAAGCCTTCGCGCGGGTCACCGTCAGTGCCAGCGTGTTTACCCTCGACCGCAACCGCTTCACCAGCTCCGGCGGCACCGCGCCGATGGACATGATGCTGCACCTGATCGGCCGCGATCACGGGCATGAGCTGTCGGCGGCGATCTCGGAAATGTTCGTCTACGAACGCATCCGCGATGAGCGCGATCAGCAGCGCGTGCCGCTCAAGCACATGCTCGGCACCCAGCAGCCGAAGTTGCAGGAGATCGTCGCGTTGATGGAGGCCAACCTCGAAGAACCCATTGACCTCGACGACCTGTCGAAATATGTCGATGTGTCCCGCCGACAACTGGAGCGGATGTTCCAGAAATACCTGCATTGCTCTCCGTCGCGCTACTACCTGAAACTGCGGCTGATCCGCGCTCGCCAGTTGCTCAAGCAGACACCGATTTCCATTGTTGAACTGGCGGTGGTGTGCGGCTTTGTCTCCACACCGCACTTTTCCAAGTGCTACGGCGAATACTTCGGCGTGCCGCCGAGTGAGGAGCGGGCGGGGCTGGAGGCGGAGCGGATCGAGGTGGCGAGGCCGGCAGTCCGTCCGGCGCGGGCATCGAGGCCGAGCAATTTGCTGGATGAGGCGCGGGGCGAGGCGACGTTTGCGAGTGTGAAGGTTTTGCGAGCCAGGGCCTGAACGTCGCGTAGGGCGCAGGACAAATTCCCGCGCCCGACAGACCTTACGATTTGCCGCGCGACTCAAACACATCCTTGAGTACCGGCACCGCCGACATCGCTTTCGGCCAGCCTACGTAGAACGCCAGATGCGTCACCACTTCGGCCGCCTGCTCACGGGTCAGGCCGTTGTCCATCGCCCGATTGAGGTGGAAGGGCAGTTGTGCCGACTGGTTCTGGCTGATCAGCGCCGCCACCGTAATCAGACTGCGATCCCTGGGCGCGAGGTCGGTGCGCCGCCACAGATCGGCGAACAGCACATCGTTGGTGTAGCGCGCCAGCTCGGGGGCGGTTGCACCGACGTTGGCATCGACCGCCGCCCGGCGTCTGGCTTCGGCTTGCTCTTCAAGCTTGAGCAAGTCGCCTTCCGGAGGCGCGATCTGCTCAGCCGTCAAACCACGTTCGGCAAATACCTGTTTGGCGACACCGACCGCCGACATCGCATTGGGCCAACCGCTGTAGAAGGCCAAATGGGTGATCAGACCGGTGATTTCTTCGGGCTTCACGCCGTTGTCGAGTGCCAGTTTGATATGGCTGGTCATTTGCGCGGTCTGACCGCTGGCGAGCAATGCCGCGAGGGTAATGAGACTGCGGTCACGCGGGACCAGATCCGGCCGCTTCCAGACTTCACCGAACAGCAACTCGGTGGTGTAGGCGTAAAGCTGCGGCGTGACCTCCAGCACATCCGGCGACGGCTTGGGGTCGGGGCGCGCCTTGCCTTCTTCAGCGCTGACCAGTGCCGAGAAAAACAGACCGGCGAGGGCGGGGGTGAGCAGTTTCATAGGGCGGTTTCCTGAGGTCTGGTTGCGAGGATCGACGCCGCCAGTGCGAGGCCGATCCAACCTGATCCACATACTAGGAAGACACGCTTGAGGGATTAAGGGGCAAAAACAGGATGGAGTCATGAGCGGGGCTCACCAATGCCCCTCGGCTCAGTGAAGCACCCGGCGGCTCTCGCCAATCCTGATCCGGTCCAGGGCGCGGTTCAGCGCGTCCAGCGCATCGAGAAGGGCTTTGGCCTCGCTCTCACGGCCGTCGCCCCACAGCCGTTCAGCCATTTTGTTCAGCGCCTGGATAGAGCGCTCGATGTCGGCGGCGGTGGTGGCGGGTTTGCTTTCGGGGGATGTCTTCGGCATGTCTTTCAGGGCCTCGCCTGGTTTCGGTCAGCGTGCATACAACACCGACCAATCGATTCTACTGCGGCAACCACGGATGCTTACCCAATCTGGGGCAATTCATCGCGTCCCGGCGTTTTTTTATGGCGATTGTCCTGGAGTAATCAGGAAGATTGAGCCATGAAGACGTCTTGCCCTGACTGCCCTCATCCATCAGCTCAAGCCAGTACATATCGCTGAGATTCTTGCACTGCAGCAGCCGGTCCGCCTCGTTGGTCGGCATGGCGACGGCGTCGAGTTGTTTCTCGTATTCGGTTTTTTCTTTGGGCGGGCTGGTGCAGGCTGTAAGGAGCGTGGCCAGCAGGAGGGTGGTCAGGGGTTTCAGGTCCATTTGAGGTTGGGTCTTTCCAGGTGAATCCGAGAGGGTGCGGATTATAGGGATGCGGCCTTAAGCTGCGGAAAGTAATTTTGTTCGACCGAAGGGACTTGATCATGAAATGGCACATCAGACAGGCCGTGTTGAGCGATCTGGAAGGCTTGTTTCGAATAGATTCGATTGCGGTGAATGACCCCGAACGCCGGGCGTGGATTGAAAGGGCTGTTGATTCACTGGCGTGCTGGGTCGCCTGTGAAACGAGCGAGTCGGGCATACCGGTCGGTTATGGCTGTCTGGATAAAAGCTTTTTTGGGCAGTGGTTCATTCCGTTGGTGACGGTTTCGCAGGCGTACAGGCGTTCTGGGGTGGGGCGGCAGATTGTTGCCTGTCTGGAGCGCGTTTCCTGTGCAGAAAAGATCTTTACGTCGACCAATACGTCGAATGCGCCGATGCGGCACTTGCTGATACAGCTCGGATATCAGCACAGCGGCGTCGTAGAGAATCTGGACCCGGGGGATCCGGAGATGATTTTTGTGAGGTTTTTGGGCGACTGAGCCATTGCCCAGCGAATTCGCTCGGTGCTGCGGGTTTATCCGTGGCGAAGGGTGGGCAGGGAGCGGATCTGCAGTGGAAATGGCAATGATGGTTCCAACGGGTGGAGCAATGCCCTTTTTTCGTACAGACCCTGGCAAGCAGGAGGATGGTCAGTGCACCAGCGGGTGTTGCTTCTGAGCGGGTTCTGAGTACGACTTTCAAATAAAAGCCGAGGAGGGCCAGGAGTGCGCTGTCAATCGCCAGCGCAGGCAGGCCGGCTTCGGGGAAAATGCTTCCCCACCGGTAGAAGGCCGACTACAGGCACTACGTCATAACTGTGAAAGCACATACTGGCTCACGATCATGTCGAGATGCGCGCCACCCGCATTCTTGTAGACGGTGATTTCGTTCTGGCCACGTTGAAAATGAGGTAACTGACAGAGATCGAACAGGTCACCCTCGATCTGCGCCTCGGTGATCACCGCATTTTGCAAAGGTATCAAAATATCCCCTGATGCCGACGCGCAGGCGCGATCATCGACGAAGATTCGAGCCTTGCCCAGCAGCTCGCAATCAGCCTCCTGCATGTCAGGCCGAAAGCCTCCAACAAGATCGACATGCGTACCTGGCCGCACATGACGCCCATGAATCAGCGGTTCAGTGGAGCCTGTCGCAGAGCTGATGATATCGGCTTGAGCAACTGCGGCATCAAGATCCCTGACGATTGAAACTTCTAGATGCCGTCGCACCAGGGCGTCACGCGTCTCTATCAACTTCTCCGGCGTGCGATTCCACAACAATACCTGGCTGATGGAGGGCCGGATGTGGAGAAAAGCTTCAGTCAAGGCCCGAGCCACCGGCCCGGAGCCGAGAACCAGCAGCACCTGACTGTCTTCGCGACTCAAATAGCTAGCGGCAAGGGCCGAATCAGCGGCTGTTTTGAAACGGGTGATTGTGGGCCCGTCCAGCACGGCAGCGATCTTTTTGGTGTTTTCGTCGACCACCAGAAAAGCGGCATCCTCCGAGGGAAGGGGAGGGTCGCGACGACTATTGTCGGGGCAGATGGAAGCCATTTTCATGCCTGCGCCTCGTCCTGGGAGCACGACTCCCCGACTGAACAGGCCGTAGGCTGCATCACCGATGAAGTAGCTTTCACCCAGGGGCCGGGCTCCCATATGAGCCTCCTGGAGAGCGTTCAGTACACCCTCCCAGTTCAGTACCGCTTCGATGTGCTGTGCCGGAATCAATCGCATCGTGTGAATTCCTGATCGGAGAACGGGACTGCACAACTGCAGTCCCGCGAGAAAAGTAATGAAGCTGCCCTGGCTCAGCCGCCGATGATTTGAACAGGTTTGCCGAGTACCGACATATCTGGCGTGACACCCAGGCCCGGAGCAGACGATGCGACCATATGTCCACCATTGATCACCGGGCCGCCGTCAGCGATTTTGAGACTGTGATACTCGTGAAATGCGGAGGACTGGAAGTGAAAGCCTTCAGGTGTGGAATGGGCCAGGTGAGCAAGGGCCGATGTGGCGATCTCTCCACCCCAGGAGTCCTCGATGGTCATGGTGATACCCAGGCTCACGCAAAGATCGCGGAACTGGCGAGCACGGGTAAGTCCGCCCACGCGGCTGACCTTGAGATTGATGACATCCATGGCGCTGTCCTGGAAACCACGCATCACTACACGCAGATCGTCCATGCATTCATCGAGGATGAACGGATGGTCGGTATGCCTGCGCACGGCCAGGCATTCCTCATAGGACAGGCACGGTTGTTCGATGTAGATATCGACATCACGAACAGCCTTCACGACTCGAATGGCTTCGTGCTGCTTCCAGCCGGTGTTTGCGTCCGCCGCCAGAACATTGCCCGCCGCCAGCACCTCGGAAACGGCAAAAATTCGCTCGATATCCTGACTGGCACACGCGCCCACTTTCATCTGGAACTGATTGAACCCCTGGCGCTGGTAATCGCCGAGCTTGGCGGCCATGGCTTCCGGGGACTGGCGGCTGATCACCTTGAAGAGGGTGACCTTGTCCTGCAACAGCCCGCCCAGCAAGTTGTAGACCGGCTGCTCGGTGGCTTTGCCGAGCAAATCCCAACAGGCCATATCGATCGCTGACTTGACGTAGGGGTGCCCCTTGAGAAGCTCATCCATGCGCTGATTTATTCGACCGAGCTGCAGCGGATCTTCACCGATCAACCCCTTCGCGATCTGGGCGATCCCGGTGCGCGCACCCTCGGCGTAGGCTGGCAGATAGGAGGGTCCGAGGGGACAAACTTCCCCGACGCCACTCAGCCCGCTGTCAGTTTCAACGATCAGGAGGGTGCTATCGAAGGCGGAAAAGCTCTGGGTCGACCAACTGTATGCTCCTTCCTTCAACGGAAGATCAACTTGGTAGATCGAGATTTTTGTAATTTTCATGGACGTTGCTCCTGATTCTGACGGGTCAGCGGGTGACTCATACTGTATTTCCATCCTGGAAGATGAGATTGTAGATTCAAGTCGGATCGTGGTACGTCTCGCCTTTTCACAGGAGCCTGCATGCACAATGAACTCGCTCACTTGGGACCCCGTCGTCCCGCACCCTCTGTTGAAGCGCCGCTGCGTGTGGGTATCGCACCTACCCCTGATTTCACGCTGATGTCCCTGACGGGGCTCGTCGAGTTCCTCCGGCTCTCTGCGGATGAACGTGACTACAGTCGACAAATCTATTGCTCATGGGATTTGCTTTCCCACAATGAGCAACCCATCTATTCCAGCTGCAAGTTTGGCATGTTGCCGACCCGCCAATTTGGCGACCCTCAGGACTACGACTACATCGTGGTGCACGGCGGCATCCTCCATGGAGCTAACGCCGTACCGCAGGAGCTGATGGACTTCGTGATGTTGGCTGTCTCGGCCGGAGTGCCGGTTATCGGCTTGTGCACCGGGCAATTTGTCCTGGCACATCTGGGGTTGCTGGATGGGCGTCGTTGCGCCGTGCACTTTTCCATGGTTGAAGCGATACGGCAGTTGCACCCAAGGGTCATTCCCGTTACCGATCAGCCGGTGGTCATCGATGGCGGCTTCATCACCTGTGCAGGCGGACTGGCGTCGATCAACCTGGCCATGCATCTGGTCACCGAGCATTGTGGGCAAGTTCGCTCGGACAAGACCTTGCATTACCTGATGGCGGATCGCGGATTCGAGCAGATGCAGGTGCTCAAGCAAGACAGTGATGAGATGCTGGAACTGCGATCGACCGACCACAGGGTTGTGAACGCGGTAGGGCTCATGCGTCAGCGAATGTATGAAACCGGTACGGTTGGCGACATTGCCAGATCGGTGGGCGTCTCGGAACGGGAACTGACCCGGCTCTTCAATCAGCACCTGCGTGTGCCGCCAGCCGAATACTGGCGGCTGATCCGGCTGAAAACCGCCCATTGGATGGTGCTCAACAGCAATCGCTCGATCACCCAGATTGCTTACGAATGCGGGTTTACCGACAGCTCACATCTGATTCACTGGTTCAAGCGGGCTTATCAGGTCACACCGTCTCGGTTAAGGAGTCTTCGTAAACAAGTTGGCGCTCACTAACAGCCATCTGGCCGGCGACAGCCGCCTGAATTGCATGACCCTCGTCCCAACAGCGTGATTGCCCCTGAAGAGGGGGGCGGCAGGCCGGCGTGCGACAAGGAGCGACTTTTTCAACAGGATCGGCCGAAAGCAGCCTGTCGCTCACTCCAAGCTCGTCCGTCGTATCAGATCTGGCGGTGAGATTGAGGAGGGCGGTCTGAAAGATAGGATTGCGCAAATGACAGGAAAGAGGCGGAAACGACCCATAGAGAGAGGAGCCAATTTCCTGAATGCCAGAAACGACAAAGCCCTGAATAATCAGGGCTTTGTCGTATCAAATATGGCGGAGGCGATGGGATTCGAACTCATGGACCTGTTACAGTCGACGGTTTTCAAGACCGATACAGCGACGTAATCAGGCTGCGGCTTGTAGCGATTTTCCGTTCCATTACTTTCATTTTTCAGCACCTCTACAGACCGCATTCTACAAGGGGTGCGCTTGGAGTTATGGAACGCATTTTTTCACTGTTTCGACGGCTTCGCGATGGCCCCGACGCGTCGATAAACCCGCTCGGTGATGTCGCCTTTCGTGTGACCCAGAAGCAGACTTGCATCGCCGATATCGCTGATTTCCGACGCGGCTTTCGGGCGTATATCGCGGAACTGGAACTCACCGATTCGATCGGCAAGCAGGTCGTCACCTTGTTCAAGAGCATCCTGTTTTGCCTTTTCCCGCGCCGCGTCCCAGCGTTTCCTCAGCATCGTGGCCGTCATGCGTTTACCGCTCCGGTTGATGATCAGGTAACTCGAAACGTGCTGGGCGTTTCGTTCAGTGATTGCCGTGATCAGCTTGCCCAGGCTGTTTGATTCCCCGCCAGTCGTTAGCTGGATTCGAAGCTTCTTCTGCGTCTTGTTTTGCTGAACAGTCAGATACCCGCCTTCAACATCATCCTTCCTCATGACCAACACGTCTGCCGGCCGCTGGCCGGTCAGATATGCCAGGTCCATCGCTTCTTTCAGCTCCTGCGCTGCCTTCTTGTACACCGCCTCCCAAACCACATCATTCGCGTAATAGTCCCTCGGCGTTTCCTTGTTCTTGCGCACACCTTGGCAGGGGTTTTCCTTTGTCGTCAGGCCCCACTCCCGGGCAATGTTGAAAATATGGGAGAGGGTAGCGATCTCGCGGTTCGCCCGAACCTTTGCCGATCGGGCATCTCGATATCCGGCAATCGTCGCCGGAGTGATCGAGTCAATCGGCGCGCTGTCGAACATCGGCCGAAGCTGTTTGATTTCCGCCAGGTTGTCCTTCTGCGTGCGCGGCGCCTTCTTGGGCACCACGTCGCGGATGTACCGATCGAAGATGCCTTTCATGGTTCGCAGGTCGAGCGGCTTTTCCTTGGCTTCCAGCTCAGCCCATTTCAACCTGGCCTTGTCGAGATCCTTGCCCAGCGGGATGTCCTTGCCGAGCAGGTCACGGTAGTAGTAGGCCGTCCAGGTGGTGCCGTTTTTGCGTTTTCGAGATCGTTTGTACATCCGTGGGGGCAGGTGGTGGTGCTCGGTCTTGCGGGGGCGCATATCAATTCACTCGAGAAAAATCTGGCGTCCATGCCGGCGCGGCCGGTGGCGGGTTGGGGTCGGCGATAGTGGGGCTGATCATGCCAAGCTTCATACGAGCGTACATGCGGCCCACCAACGGTCGCTTGCCCCGGCTTTCGACGAACACCCACTGGCGATCAATCAGCCAGCGGCGTTGGTAGGCCCTTGCCTTGTAGCCGGTGAGTTCGGCCAGTTCCTCGTCGGAGAGGATTTCTGTTTCCATAGTGATGCTCCATGTCGCGCGTTGCGGCAGAAGATGGTTGATATTGATTGCTTGCGCTTGGGCTACAGTTGATTTGAAGGGCAACTGATTTGGAGTAAATGGATGTTCAACAAGTATCCCGAGCAGAAGCAAAGCCGGACGGTGCTAGGCGCGCTCGGTGCCACACTCATGACGTTGGGAATATTTCTGATCGTCATCGATGCAGTTGGAGGATTTATTTTCGTAGTGGGAGGAAGTGGTCTTGTCATGCTGACGTGCGTGGCGAGCGAGCGAACGTTCGCGAGAGTGCTGCGAGTACTGAACTGGTTTTGAGTGATTAACCACGGCTTGCCCTAACAACGGCAGGCTCTTGTGTGGGGTAGGGGATATATTTTGTGTTGAGCGCGACAAGGAGGGAAATCGGAACTAGCGTTCAACTGTTCTCCTCATCAGTTGCAGCCCAATCAGCTCGTCCCTGAAGCAACTGGTGAGGCGGACTTTATTTCCGGATGTCCTTGTCGCAGTAGACGTAGGCGAACCAGGCGAGGGCGATCATGGGGTCACCTCGCGGCGTGCCCACCAGCAGACTGGGCCGTCGTCGGTGTCGTGGATCGCCAGGCAGAACCAGCCTTCGCCGTCCGGGCGCTCGGGCTCCCAGTAGCTGAAATCCGGTTCGCCAGCTTCGAAATAGCGATCAGCAACAGCCTCTTCGGCGTATTCGAGGCGAGCCTGGGTAACGGTCAAGCCCTGATCCGCTACCCAGGCCTTGCACTTCTCGCCGTCACCCTCGTCGAAGTCGGGCATGTCCGGATGTTGGAACGATCCCATTTCGTCGCGCACAACCGGGGCTGACTGTATCAATTTGATTTCTTCAGGCATGACTTCGTCCTTGCCGCTATAGCGGCTGACTTTGAAGGAGGAGGGGTTAGCTCGAATGTGATATCTATAACGATATTCGGTTTTGGTAATTTGTAATTCAGAGGGTTGGGTGTGGAAGAGTTCCTCGATGAAGCGTTGTGTACTGCAGTTGGTGTAGCAGTACTCAGCTCTCAAGCGTTTGAAAAAATGTTCGTGTTGGCTGCGCGTCACGCGATTAAACAAGCTGGTGCGTTAACGATTGAGGACATCGTTCCAGTCAATGCGAAAAAGGCTTTCAAGCAGCCCGTAACCGCTTTGTTGAAAGAGATCTCTGGCACTGTCGAAATTAATGGATTGGAAGAAAGGCTTCTGAGTTACATCGAGGATCGACATATTGTCGTTCATCGGCTGGTTGAAAAAGACTGGTCAGGAGAGGAAGGACGGGAGGCCATCAAGGAAATTTGCTTGCGCGTAACATCTGAATCGATTCATTTGCACAAAATTTTTACCATCATGTTCGGCGAGTGGCTACACAGATTTCCCAACTTGCGCTCGGTCATCGACGAATACGAAGTATTTAGAATGTATGAGGTAGGTAAATCCGCACCTTAAGCTAGGAACTAGCTTAGCCACAGAGTTGACCGTTGAGGTAAATGCGCTTCATGCGGCCACCTGCTGCTGTTCCTGACGCAGTGCTTCCTGTACCGCCTCGACGACCCGTCGCAGGTATGTGAATTCGTGGTTTTCCTCGATCGCCTTGTCGCCGACTGTGTAGTGCCACTCCTCACCGAAAAGCTCGGTCAACAACTTGCTGTGATGCCAGCATTCGTTTGGCGACTCGACGCTGCGCAGAACATCGATGTCGTGCCAGAGCTCGCGGGCCTCATCTTTGCTCAGCTCATCCAGATCCCAGTCGTGACGGCCGGTCTGTTGCCGACGACGCTGGACAATGCACTTTTTCGCGAATGCGTGAAGCGCGCTCCCGCTGAACCGCGTGCTGCTGATCCCGCGATCCAGGCAGTTCAGGATGTAGTGCCAATCACAATCGGCAACGAACTTCGCCACCGTGCGAGGCCCCATGCCACCCCAGTATGCGTTCCAGCTCTTGTCCCAGCAGTTGATCGTGATCTTGCCCTGGGCAGTCTGGTAGTTCGGGTCGGATTCAGTCGGGCAGTCGCGGCGGCCGAAGTCCTCGAGGAAAACCGTGATCGGGTCGAGCCTCGGCGCTCCGGTGATCACCAGCTTGGTCACAGTCGAACGCTCAATCTTCAGCGGCTCGGCCGGTTTGTTTTCTGTGGGCATGGGGCGTCCTATGCCGGGGCATGCCCGGGCGGTGGATGTATAGGGGAGGACTGATGATATGATCGCTCTATGGATTGGGAGTCGATCGATGGGATACAAAGCAGCATTTTACGGGGCGGTAGGGCTTTTGATTGTTGCGGTGGCTGTTGCATGGAATTTGGATGTATGGGGCAGTAAGTCGTTTTGGGATGAGGCGAACAAGTACGGACTGTTTTTTACTATCTTTGGTACTTTGTTTACTGTGGGAACTTTTTTTTACGTTGGAATGTTTGGTGAAAAGCTGAAGCGGCGACATAGAATTCCAGAAACTCACAAAGATTTACAACAGCTATTAATTGAAATTCGTCAATGTTTAAAGGACTGGAAGGGGCGCGAGAATGACATTATTGATCTGCTATATCAGGTGCAAGGTCATTTAGAGAACGTCAGTCAGAAGTTAGATGGCGTCGAAAAAAAATCGGCTAATCAATTGGTTTCGTCCATAGCCAGGGAGGGTGTATTTTACATTGGTAGGCGAAAGCTAACTGAAGAAGTGAGTTGGGATATTCAGAGAAAACTTCAGAAATTTGTTACCCAGCTTGGCGCAAAACATCAGGATAATGAGGTGGAAAGATTATGAATGACTCCAGGTTTTCTAATATGGTTGCGAGGTTGATCGAAGAAACAGCCCGTGGTCGTATGGCTTGGCGATTAAGTGAGCCGCCGCGAAGTATTACTATAGGTACTGAAGATATCGTCGGTTTGTATTTCGAAGGCGTATTTAAAGGTACTAAATTTTCTATCTATGAGGTGCGCTATAAGCACTTTCAGGACGAGGATATTTATTACTGGAACTCAACAATTGTCTTAGCTGTCGTAGATAACGACGATAGAGTGCTATGGACACAGAACAATTATCGAGAAATCAACGAGCTATACGATGATGTCCGCAGGAAAGCGAGTGGGGTTGATAGGCTCCTTGATTACTTCCGATAGGGATTTGGTTTAATCACCGCAGAAGCAGTCAATGTCTTCTGCGAGATAAACGAATTCAAAGCCGACCTGCCTTGCGCGCTGGTCGGCGGACCAGGCCAGCGACTTGTAGCTGGGACGGTCTTGGCGGAACACCTGATCGAACCTTTCCTCGGTGCCTGACCACCAGATAACCCTCGACGGGTCATCCATGATGGTCCTGATTAGCTTACCTTCGTTCTTCTTCCAGCACAGGTCGCAGTTACCGAAGTCGGAGTCCATTCCCAGATCGAATGGCTGGGCCGCCCAGAACGCACTGACATCCTCCTTGGTGATGCCGGCGATGAAGGATGGACAGACGTTGTCCCAACGGGCGCCGCCGCGATCATTGGCGGCCATCATGCGGTGGTAGCGCTTCGGTTCGTCATACCGGATCCCGACGACGCAATCCCACTCGGTGTAGCCCAGGGCGCGCATGTGTTTCTCGCCGATCTTCACCTTTAGGTAGGCGGTGCACATGTTGTTCGAGAAGTTCGGCAGCACCGGTGGCAGGTTCTTCTCTGCCTTCCGATACGCGGCGTAATACTCGAGCATCATGGTGAAAGGTTCGCCGTTGCGGCTGGCCGTTTCGAAGTCCACCAACCTGTACCAAGGCGCGTCATCGGGCTGGCCGTACACGCGACACCACTCCATCCAGACGATGTTCACGTTCCAGCGCTTGGCGATCCGATCGATGAAGACCAGTGTTTCCTCGCGCTCCTTACCGGTGTTCTGGAAGAACAGGTGGACATCCGGCGGGAGGGTTCCGCCGTGTGCTTCGAGGATCTTGTAGACCATGTGCCCGCTGGTGCGACCACCGCTGATGCCGATCTGGGCCGGGCCGGTGATCAGGTAAGGATTCATAATTGCTCCAGACAGCCGATTGCCTCGCCGGCTGGCGTGATTCGTAGAAGTGGGGTATTTGTGTTCGGCCCGGTATGGAGCCGGTCAAGGGGCGGTTATGTTTGCGAAAATTGTTGTCGGAATATTGATCGGTTTTGTAGGTGGTTTCGTTGAGGCTCGAGGGCCATCTTGGAAAAAGAAAACAGAGATTATTTCCGAGGTTTTACTTTTCCTTGTTGGGCTCTCATTTCTCATTTCATCCTTCATGTTCGGCGCAATCTATGGCGTCATGGCGATTGTTGAATTGACTGCTGGCTTTTATGCATACGGGAAAGTTTTCCGCACAGAAAAAGCAATCTCGTAAATTTCTCCAGTGAGGCGCCGCCCTCGGTGACCGGATGCGCAGCATAGTTTCATGGCAAATTGATGTCGGATCGGTTAGCTTTTGCTTCTCGGCACGAAGCTGAAAGGAGACCGAAATGGCGATAGTTCGTGAAAATGCACTGCAAATAGCGTTGATTTCAGTGCTGATCGCATCAGAGAGGCAGGGCACTGATCTTGCCGAGTTGGTCAAGCGGGCACTGTCGATGACTGCAAGCTACTCCGGCGATTCTTCCGGCGTAGTGGGTGTTCAGACCCATGCTTGCCTGGAGTTGCAGGCCGCATATGAGTCGGTAATCAGCACACAGCAGATGAAGTCAGCCTGATCAGATTGCTGGCTCGACGATTTCGTCGTCAGGCTCTGGCGGGTCGGAGGGATCAGCTACAGTTGATCGATCAGTCGCTGGAGGCCGAAATGAGCTGCTATATCTGCGGGAACGAAGTTGTTGTGGCGATTGTGCGGCCAGGCTCAGAGGAGTATCCGTGCCCAGACTGTGGGCACTACCGGATTTCCGGAACAGCAATGGAGCTGTTCAGGCTGCATGGTTGGACTTTCGATATTGACTTGGTCAGGCGCTGGATCGCAGACCAGCAGGGAAGTGGAACAATTCCGCTGATTGATTCCGGAGTAGCTTCCCTGCTGCTCGTTACGCCGCAGCCTTCAAGGCCTCAATGATTCGCTGCCCAGCCAGTGGTGGCACCGCATTGCCAGTCATGTGCATGGCCAGCTTGTGGTTGTCCGGGCGCAATGTGTCCTTCGGGAAGGACTGGGCTGCCATTGCTTCGTCAGCGCTGATCATCCGCATCATGTCGCCGTCGACGACCGCCCAGCGGTCCAGGGTGGTGATGGTGCCAATTGGACGGTCCAGGCTACGACCGGTGAGGCCAGAACCGGATCCGTAGTAGGGCATCACGAACCGATCGCCGAAGCGCTCGCGGCCGTTTTTCACGCGGGTCAATGTCGACGCGGCGCGTCCTGGCTTGTTGATCGGCGACCACTTGCCGACGTTGAAGTCGATAATCTCGCGGGCGGCCACATGCTGGTAGCGGGGTAGTTGCAAGTGCAACGGTGCTTTGCTGCGCGAGCAGACCATGAATAGGCGAACTCGATGCTGCGGAACGCCGAGATCGGCGCAGTCCACGATGTGCGGCGCCAGTGCATAGCCCAGTCGCTGCATTGCGTCAGCCCATGCCGGGTACAGAATCCAGTCCATGAATTCCGGTACGTTCTCGATCACCGCGAACTCCGGCCGGTTGACCTCGGCGTTCTGCACCGGTGCCCAGGCTGTCGAACGCGAGTTGTCGTGCTGAGGATTGCCGGCGGCCTTGCCGCGCGCCTTGGTGTGCCCTTGGCAGCAGGGTGACGCGAGCATGACGTCGTGCTTCGGCACTTCCGCCCAGTTCGCTTGGTGCAGATCCTGGCAAACATGGATGGTTTCCGGGTGGTTTGCGCTGTGCCATTCAACGGCCTCTGGCCAATGGTTGGCAGCCCAAAGCACGTTGAGGCCTGCTGACTTTCCGCCAGTTGTCCATCCGCCACATCCGGCGAACAAGTCGATTGCTGATTGCATAGGGGATCCTCGCCGGTATAGTTCCGGGATCTACAGGGGAGTGGGTTATGGAATTTGCAGACGTTTTAGGCTGGATAGAGAAGCATCCAGGACTGGCTTCTTGGGTTCAGGCAATAGGGGCGATCGCAGCCCTCGGGCTCGCTCTGTGGATACCTAGCCGTCAACGATCGGTTGAACGCGAAGAGGTTGAGAGAAAGAGAAAATCAATGCTGCTGGTGTTCTTGGTCGAGTGCGAGCTGGTCATATCAATCACGCAGAAAGACTCTGCCACTTTGGATGTTCGTAAGAGACTGATGCGGGAGTTGTTAACAGGCGCTCGAGCAGCGATTGACACGGACACAAATCCGGACAGTGCAGCAGATTGTTTGAGGCTGAAGTACAACTTCGAAGGCTTGCTTTTCGAACTTGACGTAAATGAGGTGGAAACGGAAAGTTGGGTAGAGTTAACCGATAGAGCATTAAGTATAATTGCGATTCTTAAAAATATTCACTGCGCAGGAATAAAGGCAGCAACCAGTATAGACAGCGCATCTCGGAAAGCATGACTCGCAATTGCACAATGCTTTTCAGGCTGTTTGTATGTTTTGCATAAGTAGGGTGTTTGTGTAAGGTTTATAGAGCGATTGAAAAGGTGGAGTTTGCTAATGTCTGCTAAAGATTTTGATGAAAAGGGATTTTTGTCTGACTATGTTTACGAGCATAGGGCCGTGATTAGAGAAAAATACGCCGGCGGTTTTTCAGATTGTGAGCGGATATCTAATGAAGCTCAAAAACTTCTACTAAGCACAGGTGTTAACGGTAGTGATAAGGCTATGTTGTGCTCTTTTTTGTTTTTCGAGAGAACAATTCGAACATCTCAAGCCGCAGTTCGCTTATGTGAAATAGGAATGGTACAAGAAGCACAGGTACTTCTTAGAACTGCGTACGAAACACTCTTTCACGCATCTGCACTTATCGTCGATCCCACGATTTTTGAAAAGCTCGATTCTCACAATGACAAGGAAGACGTGAAGCAGGCTAGAGCCATTCTGGCAGACATCCCCCCAGGTCAGCTATCCGAAATAAATAAAAAGCACTTGGAGGAGATTGTTGATACGCGTGCAGGCCAAACCTATTCAGTGCATTGTTCAGCGACAGCGGCAGGAATGCTAGAGCTATACAGCGTTGCCTATCGAGGGCTTTCTTCCTTGGCTGGTCACGCCACTTTTCGTTCTCTTGATAGATCATTTATCGAGGAGACAAACGGATACTCGTTATATATGGGGCCGACCGAAGGTCAGCTGATTTTTACATTGAGTTTAGTTGCGCAGTGTTTAACTCTTTCTATAAAAGGTATTCAGCAAATCAAGAGCAAGGTTCAATAATTTCATCCCCCGGATCTCGCTTCAGCTCGGATAGACTTCCATTTCGAAACATTCGCGCCACGTTTTCGCTTATCTGCACTTTGTGGCGCGGGCTTTGAATGGCCTGATAGGAGAGCGTTGGCCCGAGCGCATGAGCGTTGAGAATAAGGTTCTGCACCGCCTCGCTGATTTCCTCGATCTCGTTCCAGGCCATCAGTTCTTCAAGCTTCTGCCGGGTGCCCTGCCGTAGTCGATGCCGCAATTCCTTTTCGTCGAGCTCGATTCTCTTTTCGGCGGCCTTCGCCGATCGCTCTTGTCCACTCTTGGCCATTTCCTACCTCTTCAATTCCGCTGGCCGGCAAGTCCAGCCAGGTCTGTCGGCGGCGCGTGTCCGCCCGGTTGATGGTTCGTTTCATCGAAATGCGGACTTCAGCTTTGGATAATCGATCTTGTGATCCCGGACAATCCGGTCGAGCATGTTGTAACTGATCGCCAGAGCCTTGCAGCACTGACTCCGGTTCATGCCGCCGGTGATGCAATCCTTGATCTGTACGACCAGTCGAGCCTCCAGTTCAGGCGCGGCTTTATTCGGCACAGTGCCGATCTTATGCCGCACCTGGAACTTGATGCCGTGCTTCGAGGCGATCGCCTTCAGCGTGGCCAGAGCGATTCCTTCTCGCTCGCAGATTTCGTTTCGGGTCAACGTCTTGGCCATTTCGCGGATTCGAGCAATCCGCTGAGTTGTTTCGTCTCTCACCTTCGGACGCTGGAAGGTTGGTGGATGCTTCCGCTCGGAGGTGCTGGTGAACTTGATCGGCGCGGGTTCTGGCACGTCGATCTTTCCGCCGACCGCCAGGAACTTGGCGATTTGCTCGGAGAGCTCGCTGGCGTCCTGGCGCCGCTGTTCGACGTCGTTGAGGTGGTTGCTAATCATGCGGCCACCTTGACCAGCCTCACGCCGGCCATGCTGAACTTGTTGCCCTGCGCTGCAACCAACGCATCGAGCTTTTCCCAGTCCACGGTCAGCATCGAAATCGGAGCGTGGCCACCGGCGACGGCATGGATCAACGCTTCCAGATCGTACACCTCGGCCTGCAGGTTCACCGGTGCCGCGGTAGTGGTTGCTGGTTTGGATGAAGACTGAACCGGCGCAGCGACTGTCACCGGTGCCGGGCCGGCAATTGGAGCCTGTTCGATCGGTGCCTTGGCTTTCGACTCGGCTTCAATTCGCTTCAGCTCCTGCTGGCGGATCTCCCCCCGCTTCGCTTCGGCTTTCTGCTCCTCGGCCTTCTGATGCTCAGAGATGCGCACCTTGATCAACGCGACCAGGTCGTCGTTCGCTTTCATCACCAGCTGCTGTACATCGTTGAAGAGGAACATGTAATCGGCGGCAAGCTCAGCCAGGCTGGCCAAGTTGATCCGGATGCTGTCACCGATCTGGCTGGCGGTGATCTTCGCCCGGGCCAGTTCGGAATCGGCAGAGTCACGCAGGCTGCTGATCGTCTTCTTGCCCTTGATGGCTCCGGCGAAATCCGCTGACACCGTCGGCATACGCGCTTTGCCGCCCAGTGAAGCGTTGATCTGATCGATGTGGACCTGCAGCGCCTTGGCTGCGTCCATGACGATGTCTTCGCGGATGCTGAGCTTGCGGGCTTTCACCAAACTGTTCAGTTCTAGGCGCTTGCGCCGTGCCTCAGCCGCGATGTCATCGATCGTCTTGAACAGCGCGTCAATGCTTTCGGTTTGGCTCAGGGCGTGCTGCTTGGCAGCTTCCAGGCGCTCCTCGACATCGCTGCACCATTTAACCGCTTTCTCGGCGTCGGCGAAGTGCTGATCAGTTTCCAGTTCAGTGTTGATCGATCCGAACACCGCCAGCGAATGTGCCTTGAACTGTTCCAGGTTGCTGGCAGTAACCATGCCGGTCACTTCGATGCGCAGCGCTGGCAAGGACTCTGGCGTTTTGCCAACGGCTTCCGGCACCACCTCGGCGGGAGTGAAGTCTTGCAGATCGGCTTGGAACTGTTTCCAGCCTGCGACGAGTGTCGCGGCCCGGCCTGGCACCGGCATGTACTCCATCGAAACGAAGTTTTCTTCTGTACCGTCGGAACAGACGAAGATCACCTTTTCGGCGCCGCTCACCAGCAGCTGCTGTTCCAGTTGCCAGTAGTAGTGCGCTTCAAGGTTGCCGGCGCGAACGTCGGCGGAGAGCTGTTCGTTCCACATTTTGTGTTCGAACAGAACGTCGCCGAGAATTGTGCAGCCGTCGAGGGATGCGAGCAGATCACCTTCGGTGCCGACTACTGGAAACAGGTCTTCGCCGATTCGCGCTTCGAGTATAGGGCGGGCCAGCGCTTCCGCCTCATGGCCCTTATCGAAGAGGTTCTTTTGCACCCACCACGATACGTCGCGGTCGAGGCCAGTCTTCTTCGCATGCAGCAGTTCGGTCCGCTTCATCTGTTTCGATGCGCCCATCATTGCCGGTGCTTCTGATGCGGTGAAGTAGTTGGAGCGAAGCGCATGCCAGGCTTCGGAGCCCTGAGCGACATTATGGATTTTCATTCTTGGTCTCCTTCAATTGGCGCGAGCGCTTTGATCTTGGCGATCTGGTCTTCGCTCAGGGTGAATTTGCTGCTGACAGTTGCGATCAGGTGATCAGGGGCAGAGCGTCCTGCGTCGACGGCTGCCTGCCACTTTGGCAGGTTCTCGGCGAGCTTCTCTTCGGGGTAGGGCGGAAGTTCAACTGGTGCCGGGCCACGCGCTGGTGATACGTCGCGAATGGTTGGTACGGCTTCTTCGAGTTCATCCGGGCTGTACACGCCAAGAATCACGTCTGGGCAGTAGAGGCGGGACCAGCGCTTGGTGGCGAGGTAGGCCAGTTGCTGGCGTGGATCGTCAGCCCAGAGCGTGCTGTTGCGGGTTCGGGCCTGAGCCAGCAGTAGCTCAAGGATGCGAGGCTCCTCTTCGCCCCGGAATGTCGCCCAGACTTTCACGCCCAGGCCTTGTTCGTCCTCAAGTTTCCAGCCTGGGACGCGGTACTCGCCTTTGTCGCCATTCTTGATAGTGAACTTGCCAATCACCTTGTCCCAAGCGCCGTACCACTCGTAGTGCAGGCGATCCACCACCGGTGCGCAGGTGGTGATTACAGCGTTGACCAGCTGGGCCTCGTAGCCCAGGACGCCATTGACCAGATGCGTCTTCTGCGCCACGGCGAACGGGTTCATCTTCCACTGCATCGATTGCATGACGACCGCCAGGCAATCCGCCGGGTTACCGTTGAAGTGCTTCGGCAACGTGGCGCGGCCGGTGGCCATGACTTCGGCCAGGCGCATCATCTTATCCAGGCTGTCACCATCCAACACCAGAGCGCTGGTGCTGGTTGCAGCGTGCGGAAGAACGTGGAGGTTTCGGTCGTGCGCCACCGGCGCCACGCTTTGAGCGGACATGACTGTTCCTTGCCGCGCCCTGCGCAGCGATTGAATACTTGGTTTATTGAGTGATGCGGTCGGCGAGGGCGCCGAGTAGCATCAGGAAGGTGAAGACGCCAATGGCCGAGAACGAGCCGCGCCGGATCAGAATGCGGCGGGCAAGCTGCCGGGAGTTCACCGGAACCCCCGGTAGGTGTTCGACTGCGGTGGCTGGCAGGTGCTGGAGGAGTCGCGCGCGGCGTTGTAGCCGGCCATGATAAGCAGCAGGCCGTCGGCGAGAACCCAGAACATGATCTTCATGGTCGGCGCCAAGCGCTGTGGCAGATCCTGCACCAGGTCCTCGCGCTTGCGGCCGATCACTTCGTTGAAGGGGAGCCCGAAGCCCAGGATGGCTATGCGGCGCTGAATATCGTCGAGCTGTTCATCGATCAACGTTTTTACCGGTGGTGTGCTCATGCAGCCTCCTTGCGGCGCTGGCAGATGTTTCGTAGGCGCTCGCAGTAGTGGTTGAACTCATCAATGGTGATCGCGCCGTCAGTGAAGAGGCTGGTAATCAGCTTCTGTACGAGCAGCCCTGTTTCCTCATGGGCGAAGGGGGCGGTCACACCATCAAGTGCCTTGTCGATCAGAATGTGCGGGCTCAAAACCCACACTCCTGCTCGACGCGATCACTTTCGCGCTTTGCATCGCGGTACTCATTGGCGTGTACCGCGACCAGGTCATTAGCCATCGCGCGAACGACCAGCGGATCACCGCCGACGGCTTCGACGGCCCAGGCGTGCAAGAACCCGCCGTCGCCGCGCCTGACCAGCTCGATCAGGATTTTCTCGATGCAGTGGTTTGGGTCTGGTGTCGCTGCCATGTGATCCGCCAGCGCTTCCAGCAGGTGATCAGCGCTGACCAGGACCTTGCTTCGGCCCACCGGATTCGGCGCTTCGACATGGCGCCGGCACAACAGATCGTCAACCGACTCGGTCAGCCATTCTTGGCCTGCCTCCGTTTCGAGAAAGTTGTCTTCCGGGATGAGCTTGCGTAGAGCTGACATGGTCGTCTCCAGAGTGGCGGGTGTTGATTCAACAAAACTCGGATGCACTCATCCGCTCCGCTGGTTGCCGTTGGGCGTGGAGGGGAGTGCATTCGGGTGGTGTCGGATAGGTGTAGGGAGGGAAACGACGTAGCGGGGCAGTGGGGCCGGCGGTGGAGTCTTATTCCGAGCTGCCGGCAGCGAGCATGGTTACTCTACGGTGCAGATCCAGCGGTGGTTATGCCGGTATGGCGCGCGAGTAAAGTGAACATCTGAAACCAGATTCATGCCTCGCTCTTGCAGCGCTTCGGTCAGTTGTACGAGTGTCTCTGCTTGGATAGTCATTGCTGTCACCTCGTCAGATTTACTGCGTTCATAATTCTTGACCGAGCGGGCAAGTAGCTAATTCATTTTTTCTACGATGGAGATTTGAAGCTGCATTGGAATGTCGGTCCTGACCAAGATGCCTAACTACGTCCGCCCGTTCGCATACAAACAGTTGGCCTGGATCAGCTTTTTTCATGGGGCGCCGACATTCCGATGCAGTCTCTTTCGAGGTGATCGAGCAGTTAACGACAGGCTGTCGTGGCGCTGGTTGTTCAGTCGAAAAGACCGTAGCTCAGGTCTTCTGTGTCGCAGTCGATCATCAGAATTGCGTTTCCAAAGTACAGGGACGCCAGCATGCGCTCCCACTTCGAATACACCTGCATGTCGATGGCGATCTTCTTGTCATCCAGTTTGGCGCTGTAGACTTCGCCAAACGCAACGGTCGGTTTCCAGCGGTCGCCGGTTTCACGCTCGCCTTTGATGCTGATGTGCAGCGCGTGCTTCAGGCTGTAGTTGCTGCGCGACGAAGACGAGTAGTGGCTGCTCCGGTAACTGTCTTCCGGCTCTGGATCGAAGTAGATGTGGATCGTCTTGTGGGAATAGCTGCCGTCGCCTTCTTCGACGCGAATTTCAGGGCGCTCCCATCGGCCTTCGGCGGCACTCTCTTTGTGGTGCTCCACAAATTCGTCGAGCAGTTTCTTCAGCGAAACCTCGCCGGTCAGCAGGCCCTCACCGGTGAGCACATCAGCTATGGACTTTTCGGCGCGCTTCAAGATGAGCGAGCCCATGGCCGCTTGTTCCCAGCGCTGGCTGAGGGCGTTGGCGACGAGGGCGTTGTAGCGCTGAAGCTCAAACATGTCGGTGACGTTGGCCGGCAGTGCAGA
Organism: Pseudomonas botevensis; assembly: GCF_019145475.1. Taxonomy (GTDB): domain Bacteria; phylum Pseudomonadota; class Gammaproteobacteria; order Pseudomonadales; family Pseudomonadaceae; genus Aquipseudomonas; species Aquipseudomonas botevensis. The sequence continues at coordinate 11,544 of NZ_JAHTKI010000028.1, read as the reverse complement.
CTTGACGGCGTCCTTGATTGCTCCGCCGAAGTCGCCGTAGGAGCGAAAGGTGTCACTCACAACTTCTTTGAACAGCTTCTCGATGCCCTCGTCGATCAGTTCACGCGGGCGGTCGGACTGGGCGTATGCAGTGATGCGCTCGGCAAGCAGCGATTGAAGGGTTTGTTCGCTCATTTGATGCTCCGTTCTTGATCGGTTGTTTTCCCAATGCACCCGTCACCAGGTGCATCAGTGAAAAATTCCGTGTTTCTCCGCACTCGCTTACCAGGTCATTCACTCAGTTCGGTCAACACCTCGTCCGCCGTCGCAGTGGGCTGCGCGTGGGCAGGCTTTCGGGCCTGTCGGATCGCCGGTCGCCAGTAGAGGCAAGTGCGGTTTTATTCATCGGTTTACTGACCTCCCACCGATGGAGCCGGGAGTGACCTAACCGGACTGGCCGGGTAGTCGTTCATGGCGCTGGTTGTTAAAGAGCGGCGCTGCTTTCGCTGCTGGGCCGTTGTTGTCTGGCTTGCGAATAAAAGTAGCAGCGCTGCTATTCGAAGTAAATAGCTCTGCTAATAATATTTTCTTGGGGCATAAAAAAAGCCCGCATGGGCGGGCTTCCTGTATCGGCTAAAAGGGGGCTGTCGGTTGGCTCGTTACAGCTTCCCGGCGGCGCTTTGGATTTTTTCGTCGATGTCCTGCACTGCTTTTGTCTTTGAGGCAAGAGTTCTCAGCGTGGCCGAGCTTGTGTTGATGTCACCACTGTATTTCTCAATGGCGATTTCTATTTTTTTTCCTTGCCAGAGGAGATTTTCATTGGTGAACGAAGCACCGCCTTTGGTTTTTACGAGCTCTGTTGAGCGCTTCATTGGTTGACCGTATTTGGTGATAAATAGCTGCACCAGCTGCAGATAATTTTCAGAGGAAGTGGTCAAGTAGAAGGAGTCAACTGGTCCGCTCTTCGCCATTACAGAAAGCCCGTAACCAATCCCGATAGAGGGCGCGCCCTTGGTGGAGTAGAAGCCCTGATACGGCGTTCCACGACACATCTCTTTCGGGATCTCATAACCCGCAGGGCACTCGGGGACCGAATAAACAAATTTTTGGTCAAATTTGACGCCCATGAAGCTGTCTGGCTCCTGGGTCCATGGCGCTGGCTCAGATGTCTTCTTGGCAGCAATAGCCGAACCCGCGACGCAGGCTGCAAGCAGGAAAATGGTGAGTTTTGCTTTCATTGGTTCCCTCCATCAATTGAACTGAGATTTTACCATTCGTGGCGGTGCGCCACCATTGACTGCCGCTAGTCGCCATAACGGAACGCTGTTTGGTAGCGCTAGTTCTACCGATTAAAGCGAGAGTAGATTGCAGCCATGATTCAGGACAAAAAGACGCAGGCGCTAACCGCATGGATTCAACTAGCACGAGAGCCAGAAATCCGCATGTCGGTGGAGGAACAATATGACGAGCTTTTGAAAATGGCCGACGCGATGGAGGAGGAGGGGCTAATAACAAGCGGGGAATGGAGGCAATTAATTCGTGATGCAGGAGCGATATTTGATCGTGCCAGAGAAGGGCTGGAAGGCGGCACTTAGTGGAGAGATATTACAAACGGCGCTGAAAAGACTTCAGGATCAGCAAAGCTGCTTTGCAGATTTCAATATTTTGGATTGAGTCAAGCGGTTGCCACAGGCAGTCGCATATTTCATTGCGTGGGGCTGCATCGTCGACATTTGATACGCTGACCTCGAATACGTGATGCTTTGTTCCTTCTGACGTCCATTCCATCAGATAGAGGAGGCTATCGCTGCTCAGTCCGGTTTCTTCGTTTAGCTCGCGGACTGCGGCGGCGGCACACGTCTCACCCGACTTCAATCTACCGCCAGGCAAATTCCAAGGTTTTTTGGGTTTCCTGACCAATAAAACCTGATGATTTTGCTCGCAGACTATGGTCGCTCTGATTTTCATTTTGATTGCCCTGCTTCGAAGCTCATCCATATAAGTACGGACTACATGCTGCAACTCGCCGTTCCAATCGATGGCTGAGTGGGCGATTAGCGGTGCACCTGGTGAAGATTTGCAAATGCTCCCACGATCACTTGTATTTCGGAGATAGGAAGGGGCATCAAAAAGCCCACGCTTGGCGGGCTTCAGATGATGCTCATGCTTTCTACACGACCTGCTGTTCCAAATCAGAACCGCAGTACCGGCACTTCTTGGCAGCGGCTTTGATGGTTTCCGCGCAGAATGGGCAGTCTTTCGTTTCGGGTATGCGTTCTGGCCCGCGGTGCGTCGATTCCGGAAAGCCACTTGCTCTTGCGAACTCGAGGGGTGTGGGCCTGCTTAAGGCCCATATGAACGCAACAAGCCAACCGATAAACGTCCACCCGGCCAGCAGGTTCAGTGCGAAGATTGGGGTAGCTTTGGGATGTTCGCCGAGCGCGCAGATCGCCGGATAGAAGTACACAGCTATGGCGCTCGGGATTAACACGATTCGTGCGAGGACTGCAAAATCGTTGTAGCCACGACCAACCAATAAGCTGACGAGGCAAACAATTATCCAAATGACTAAGCCCAAAATCTTCATCGCCGACCTCCCTGGAATGGTGAGAGAACTCTAGCACTCATGGCGGTGCGCCACCATCGGCTTGAGGGAAGGGTAGGCATGAAAAAGCCCGGCGCTGGGCCGGGCATGATTTTCACTACTTAAATTCAGCGAGTATCAGTATTTTAACTTTTTCATTTCTCATGTCAGAGCTTAATACTGTGCCGGTCACATTTGATTGGCTCATTAAATGAGAAAATCCTTTATTTAAAGCTCTACTTACGTAACCTATTCGACCAAATTTTGTCATGATTGCTATTGCATTTTTATCATGATTGTTTTCTGGTTCGCGAACAAAGTTTACGAGCATTCCCTCAATGATGTCGCCGAGAACCTTGTTGTACTGAGTTCCGCTTACTTCTAGCACGATATCAATAGGAGTTGATGCAGTAGATAAGTCAGGGGAAAGCTCGAAGCTATCACTTGCTAGTCTTGCACCGGTATATCCAAGTAGCGAAAAATCGGAACCAATAAAGCTACTAGGAAGTCCATACTGAGCGAGATATTTTGGAAAGTCTTGTCTTTTTCGGGGTGGAATTCGACTCATAAAAGCCGACAGTGCGTTGTCGAACTCCTCGTTGCCATTAATTGTGAATGCTGGGAAGCTAATGAAACCTTCGTTAACGGCAGCATGATAGTCAGGCGTGTCTTTTAAATAACGAAATGTAAAGTTGTCATTTTTTTTGACTAATTCGCCAACTATTCGGCGATTACGTGCGACACCCTCGGCCGTGCTGGTCCAGACCAAAAATAGGCGAGTTGGTTCAAAAACGTGATCAATGGTGTGCATTTAATTTTTCCGTAATCAATTTCATGCGCCTCAAGGTGAGCCTGATCACAAAATTGGCCCTTGCTCTGGTCAGTCTAGCATGTTGCGGCATCGGTAGGTCAACCAGTCTATCCATCATTTCTCTGAAGCGTAAAGTATCGAATTGCTTCAGCTTTCTTAATAAGAGCGCTCTCACGGCGGGGTTGTGTTTCGATATGAAGTCCATGGACTCTAGATGACCTACCTGAGTTAAGTTGTCCGGTGCCCATCTTATGTGATGTGTCCCTTTTATAATGAAGTTATCGAGCCGTACATCGTCCCATTGAGAGAATTTACGCTCTATGATTTGATAGCCTAAGCTAGTTCCATTATCGAACCATGGGGCAAACTTTAATCTAACACCGTATTGCTCACCCTTTCGTCGAGCAACGCTTTTTGTATTTGGGGAGGATGTTATCAAATAGCCCCAGTTATCCTGGTGACGATCAGTATTCCCAATCAGGGAGTCAAATAATAGCATTGACCAGAAATCGAAAATTTGATCTTCGTTGATGAAGTTTGCGCTAAGCTTTTGGGCGGTTAGCAGATTGTGTTGGGTTCCTTTGTCTTTGTCGAAATTTCGTATTTCCCTATAAAAGAAGTATCCGGCTGCAAAGAATACGTCTTCGCCAGGTGCATAGAACCATTCACTTAACGAGCCACACTCGCCCGTCATTGAGTCAAATGCAGCATGTGCTGGCGGGACTTCAATTTTGAGGAGTAATCCAATTTGGTACGCTATAAGCTCTGCCCAATATTGTTCAGGGTATTTCTCATCCGACAGTTTGAACATATATTGCCAGTTTGGAACGATGACGGCTTGAACAGGGTCATGAGGCGATACCACAATCCGTTTTGGTCTGGCCCCTTCTGGATAGGCTTCCGAGAACTCACCGTGGCGCCGCCACTCAGCGATATCGATAGGGTTTAGCTGAATAGGCAATGGCATTCATCCTTGAGCAACTACCTATAGGTAGTAGGCGTTAATTGGTTTGAATTATCTTGAGTACATCGCCCACCAGAACACATGCCCTAGGATGGAGATCTGCTGTTCCTGGATCTGCTGGAACGTGTAGTCTTCGTCCGGGTGCTCGTCACGGTTGTAGCTGCGCAGGCGGATCCCTGTCGGAATGCGGTAGACCTGCTTCACGCGTAGCTGCCCGTTGTGGTTGATGGCGTACATCTCACCGTCGACGATATCGCTCAGGGAGTTTTTCCCCACGTTTACGCCTACCGTGGCGCCGTCGCGCAATACCGGCACCATGCTGTTGCCGCCAACCTTGACGCACTTCGCATTGCTGAACTGAACGCCGTTCTGGCGCAGATCCTTCTTATTGAAGCGCAGGCGCGAGTTGGCGTTTTCCTCAATCGCAAATCTGCCGGAGCCGGCCGCCAGTTCCACCTCATGAAGAAACGGGACGTAGACCTCGTCATCATCGAGCGGAGTTTCGTCGTCCCAAGTCTCGATGGTACCCATTCTCACGCTAGGCTGGATGCGTTCTTGCTGGACAGTAGCAACGGTGGACATTAGCCGGGAGCTGACTTCGCGAGCGTCGAAATTCAACGCCTTCGCGAGCTTCAATAGCGCCTCTACGTTCAGCGGCACCTTTCCGGTGGCGTATTGACTGAATGCACTCTGACCAGACCAACCGCATGCCTCGGCAACATCCGCTTGGGTCAGGTTGCGGCCGGCAGCTTTTGCGGCTGATTTCCGCTGCTCATAGATAGCTTTGAGCCTGGCGCTCTCGGCGACTTCTTCGGGAGTAAGGGGGCGGCGTATTTTCATGCCGACAAGAGTATTAGCAGAACTGATATTTCCGCAAACAGTGCTGCTAGTATTTTGTTGCTGATAAAAAGCAGCGCTGCTACTATCCATGGCAGATATCAAGCCGTGGAAATTCCATGAAAAAGATCCCTTTGAGCAAATACCTAGAAGAGCACGGCACTCAAGCCGCGCTTGCTGCTGCTCTCGGCGTGAACCAGAGCGCGATCTCGCAGATGGTTCGAGCCGGTAGAAGCATCGAAATCACACTTTATGACGATGGGCGTATCGAGGCGAATGAGATTCGCCCGATCCCAGCACGTCCCAAGCGAACAGCAGCTTGAAGAACTCATTATTGACCGCCTGAACAAATGATCGCCCCTGCGTCAGCAGGGCGCCACGTAAAGAAATTCGAGGTGTTACATGCAGGAATTGATGAAGGCGATCTACGACGTGGTTGATGATCATGGCACCAAGAAAATCGCCGAAGGTGCGGACTTCAAGTCAAGGACGCTTCTTTCCCAGAAGGCAAACCCGGACTACGACACCCACCGTATGAACGTGGAAGAGCTGCATCGGATCATGAAGTTCACCCAGGACTTCCGTCCACTCAAAGCATGGGCGGAGTCGTTCGGTTTTGACTTGGTTCCGAAGGAAAAGCCGGAAGGCATCAATCTCAATGCCGCACTTCTGCGGCTGCACGCCGATCTTGCCGACGTTACAAGGCTCGCGTTCGACGCACAGGCTGACGGGCGAGTCTGCTCGGTCGAAAAAACGAGCCTGCTTAAGGAGGCTGAGGAAGTAATTGTCAGCCTGGAAGTTTTCAAGCAGTCCGTGAAAGCAGCCTGAATTTCAGACACAAAAAAGCCGACGGACTAGGTCGGCTTTTTCTACAGCGGTAAACAACTGGAGCAAATCATGCACCAACACACAGAATCCAGCAATACCCCCAACAGTGTCGCGACACGTTTTCGGAATTTTCAAAACATGTCGCGCGCTTTCATCGTTTCCTTTCACGTCAGGAACACCTGACATGCAATTCACCGTCACGATTAACCAGGTGAAGGCGCTGGAGTGGGGGCTGAATTCTCAGCAGGCTCTGCTGTTCGCCTTCGTCTACAGCTGCCCGAGCTGGACCAAGCCAATCAAGACTGACGACGGAATCTTCTTCGCGTTGAGCAAGGCGAAGATCATCGAGGAGCTACCGTTGCTCACCGATAAGCCAGACACCGCTTACCGCATGCTGAAGGCCCTGGAAGAGGCTGGTCTGATCGAGCTTTCCAGCACTTCGAACATCACGCTGTTCCGTCTGACCGAGAAGGCGATCGAGTGGAACCCGAATCGCATGGGTTACGTCAGCGCTTATCAGCCGGCGATTCAACCACCTCACCGCCGCACGAAAAAGAAGCCCATCCCTTCGGATTTGCGAGCCCGAGTATTTTCCCGGGATGGCTACACATGCCTGCGTTGCGGCTGTTCCGTGCTTCTTCGTTTGCGAGCTGATCATGTCGTTCCCGAGAGCTTGGGCGGCGAAGCATCCCTGGAAAATCTTCAAACCTTGTGCATGTCTTGCAATAGCTGGAAGGGTGTCCAGACCATCGATTTTCGCGGTGTCACCGGAGGTGCTGCATGAGCATGGGCCTAATGGTCGCCGCTATGAAGCTTCGTGTCGGCAACCCACTTCGCAAGCTGGTGCTCATCAAGCTGGCCGACAATGCCAGTGATATGGGGGAATGCTGGCCGTCATACCAACACATCGCCGATCAGTGCGAGATCAGCAAGCGTTCCGTTATGAACCACATTTCTGCTTTGTGCGACTCGGGACTACTTCGCAAAGAAATCCGTAAGGGGGGGGCGAAGGGTAATTCGTCGAATGTTTACTTCTTGACCCTTGATGGTGGTGCACCTCCTGCACCAGGGGTAGTGCAGCAAATTCACCAGGGTAGTGCAGCAGGTTCACCCCCTAGTGAATCTCCTGCACTAGGGGGTAGTGCAGGAGCTGCACCCAGAACCAGTCACTCTCCTGAACCAGTCAAGGAACCGGTCATTGAACCAATTGCGCCCCCGGCTTCCGCCGAGGTCGCGCCGGTTCAATCTCGAAACTTGGTGCTGGTCGTTGATCGCACCGACACGCCCCGGGTCGAGATCCCCGCTGACATGCCTGGCCCGAAAGACCAGTCCTGCAAAACCTTCAAGGTCTGGGCGAATTACGCCATGGCCTACCGCAAACGCTACAGCACCTGGCCGGTGTGGAACGCCAAGGTCGGTGGGCAGCTCGGCCAACTGGTCGACCGTCTCGGCGCCGATGTCGCGCACCACGTAGCCGCTCACTTCCTGAAAACCAGCGATGCCGCTGTCCTGCGCAAGTGCCACAGCCTCAACGAACTGCTGGCCAACGCCGAGAGCTACCACACTCAATGGGTGACCGGTCAGCGCATCAACGGGACGACTGCCCGCCAGATGGAGCGCACTGAGGCGAACCTCTCCGCAGCCGAGCAGGCCGCTCAGATGGTTCTGGCCAAGCGACAAGCAGGTGATCGCAATGAATACCTCTGAAATGAACGACCAGCAGGTAGCTGGGCTCGCTGCAGCGATCTGCGCCACCGCCGAGGCCATGGGGCAGGAAATGAACCCAGGCACTGCGGCGATGATGGCCGAGGACCTCTGTGCTTACCCTGTGCCTGTCGTGAAGGCCGCGCTGAAGGCCTGTCGCTTCGAGGTGAAGGGCAAGCTGGCGATGTCGGACATCCTCCAGCGCGTTCAGATCGCCGACGGCCGCCCGGGCAAAGACGAAGCCTGGGCGATCGCCATGACCACGAACGATGAGTTCGAAACCGTGGTGCTCACCGACGAAATCCAGCTTGCTTTGGCTGCAGCGAAACCCGTCCTCGATGCCGGCGACAAGGTCGGCGCTCGGATGGCGTTCATCAGCGCCTACGAGCGGTTTGTCGGCCAGGCTCGCGAGGATGCAAAACCGGTGAACTGGCATGTCTCCGTGGGCTTCGACGCCAACCGCCGCACGCAGGCGATCACCAAGGCCGTGCAGATGCAACGCATTCCTCAAGAGCGCGGACAGTTGTACCTGGCGGATCTGAACGTGGCACCGGTCACCGAAGACGGGCGGGCGGTTGTGGCTCTGCTCACCGGCGAAGTCGCGCGACCATCTTCGAAGCTTCGGGAAAGACTTGCAGCGGTGAAGGACTCGATGCTCGCCATGCAAAAAGCCTCGGCCGAGGAAAAAACAGAACTGCGAATTCTGGCAGCCAACGAGCTGGCCGATCGCCGGGCGCTGCTCATTCAGCAGGCCGAACAATTGGAAGCAGGGAGTGCGGCGCAATGACCGATATCACTGAACAGAAAAAGCAGGCTGAGGCCGGCTTCAAAAACTTTCACCGCAGCCTCTGCGAGCGCTTCGGTTACTACCACGACGAAATCGACTGGCAGCGCGATCAAGTGTCGCTGGAAGAGCACATTGCTACGCAGTTCAGCCACGTCAACGCGGAGAGCGCGGCACTGCGCGGACAGGTCGAGGCGTTGCAACGTGGTGCCGGGCAGCTCGCCGATGAAAACGCCTGCGCCAAGATGCGCATCAAGGAACTCGACCTGCTTTTCGGTCGATACATCCTCGCCATGCGTTCGGCGCTGATCGAGGAAGAGCACGGGAAAGGCCCTGTCGCAGCCATGGAGTGGATTTACAACTCACTGGTGGGGCCGGGCCAGCTCCCGCTGGAGGGCGAGACTGACGCCCAGGCCTACTTCGATCGGGAGATTGTTGCGGTCAATGCCGGCATGGATGAAGTTCTTTCGTTCCATGACTCGCGGCGAAAGGCTTCGGGCAAGGCGGTGCAGTCATGAACCCCGAATACACAATCCGCGATCAGCGTGACTTAAACCGCGTTACCGGTGTTCTGCATGCAATCGACCTGACCAAGCCCAAGGTGGTGGTGATCCGAGACGAGAAGCGCCCAGACGTCTGCAACCGGAAAATGTGGGCAATGCTCAAGGACGTCTCCAACCAGGTCATCTGGTACGGCAAAAAGCTCAGCGACGAGGACTGGAAATGCCTCTTCAGTGCCTCGCTGGAGAAACAGCGCGCGGAGCCTGGCCTCGACGGCGGCTTCGTCGTGATGGCCGTGTCGACCCGCAAGCAGTCGCAGAAGTGGTTCAGCGATCTGTTCGAGCTGATGCACGCCTTCGGCGCCGAGCATGGCGTGCGCTGGACTGAGCAGGACAAATGGGGAGGGCGCTACTGATGCGGACTGCCATCAAGGAAAAGAAGGCGCCCAAGCCGAAGAAATGCCGCGTTGTCTCCTGCGGGGCCTCATTCGTCCCTGCGCGCCTTGGGCAGGCGGTGTGCAGCCCGGCCTGCGCGCTGAAGGATGCACCCCGGAATGAGCAAAAGGCGAAGAGGGCCATCGATCAGCGGAATCGACGCGAGATCGAGGTCCGTAAGGAGAAGCTGAAGACCAGGACAGATCACCTCAAGGATGCCGAGAAGGCCGTGCGCGACTACCGGCGCATGTACGAGCTGAGCATCGGCAGCGGCTGCATCAGCTGCGGCGAATCGCAGGAATCGATTCTGGCGGCGCAGGGCTGGAAGACTGGAGGTGCGTTCGATGCCGGCCATTTCCTCGGCAAGGGCGCCCGGCCGGAGCTGCGGTTGGTGCCGAACAACATCTGGTTGCAGTGCAAAAGCTGCAATGCCGGATCGTCCAAGTATGCCCGTAAGGGCCAGACGGTTTCACAAAGCTTCCGCACTGGTCTGATCGCCCGCATCGGGCTGGAGGCTGTTGAAGCGCTCGAAGCCGATCACGAACCACGCAAACACACAGTAGAGGAACTGAAGGCGATCACCGCCGAGTTCCGGGCAAAGACCAGGGAATTGAAAAAAGGGGAAGCAGCATGAAACTGATCAACGCACGTCAAGCGTGGACAGATGCGCAGCATGAGTCGAACGTATCAATCAGTGCAGCAGCGGCCGACAGGGCAAAATCTGCGGATGTCGTCCGGAAGGAAAAGGCCGCGCTTCGAGAGATCATCTTTGCCGCCCAGGGCGAGGACAAGGAAGAGCGCATCATGGCTGTGCGCCAGAAGATTCACATTACCGAGACGCGCCGCACGCCTATTGGCCGTTCGACACATCGAGCCGCCCACCTGGTGACAATGGGGAAGGTGCAAAAGGCAATCGAGTCCCTGCCGTTTCAAGTGCAGCAGCTCGGGCACTACCTCTACCACCCGTGCATGACCGTCGTGCACATGCTCAACGCCGAGAAGTTGATTTGGTCGGATACGGACTTTAGCGCGCTCACTGAAGCCAAGGCGGCGAAGGTGCACTGCCTGATTACCTGCGCTCTGCAGTCATACAAGGCCGAGGCGAACGGCGGTGACGCGTGGGGCCCGGCTCGGGTGTCTGACGCCATGATGAAGCTGTACGGAGTCGCCATCCAGCCCAAGCACTGGGATCGCGACTGGCTCGATATCTGGAATTTCCTGCGAAAGGCTATTGAAGAAGTGGATATTCAAGCTAAAGAGCCAGTGTGGCAGGTTATTCACGCAGAAAATTCTGAGGATGCGGCATAAAAGTGTTGCCATGGTGGGGGATTTGATGTACTTTTCCCACACTGCGCAACTTACCTCCAGCGCACGACAGCTTCTAAACCCGGCCACCGCGCCGGGTTTTTTGTTTGTGGCGTATTGCTATTACCTAATGTGTCAATTTACTGTTCATATTTGGCGTTCAATAAATTGACGGGGTGACAATGCTTTCTGAATTAACAGATGGGGCTACCTTACTGTGGCAGACCGTTTGCACGGGTTTCTGGGCATTTCTATTCGTTGGCGGCCTGCTTGCAGCGAAAAGGCACTTCCGGCTGGATGGTAACTGGCCGTACTGGGCTGCGGGCGGGTTTGCGCTCTTCCTGCTAATCGTGCCTAACGGATGGCGCGTAGCTTTTGGAACCGACCCGCGCGATTATGCGCTGCTCTTGGAGGCGCGCCAGATGCTTCCTTCAGCCGCTTTGTTTAAGGCAGATTGCTGGGGAGTTCTCATCGGCTCCATCGCTGGCTTGATTGGCTCGCAATTTGTGCCGGTACGCTGGCACTGGTAAGAAAGCTTCGGTATTCAGCCCCGCATGCCGGGGCTTTTTTTATGTCTCGAATTTACCTGTAGCCAGGACAGCCCTCGGGAAGACCTGGACGTCGATAGCCGGATAGTGCGACGTAGGGAATCAACACCGGCAGCACACGCAGGATTGCTGCAAACTGCTCCCTAGCCGCACCTAAATAGTTTAAGCGGCGGCGAATCGTTCACCACTCAACATTAAAGGGCCTAGACGCATCCGCGGATATTCTTGCGGGTAGGCATGTTATATTTTGGTGCTCTAGATAGAT
>NZ_JAHTKI010000027.1 GCF_019145475.1 Pseudomonas botevensis | reverse complement strand
GCAAACCGTAGGCGATGCCCCCGGATGAATCCCGGAACGAAGGAACGCCGAGCCTTAGCGAGGGGCCGTACGCCGGGGCCTAGACCTTTGCTTCCTTTGGGGCGTTTGCCAAAGGGAGTCGCTGTAAAAGCGAAACCGCCAGCCGCAACACCCGAAGCAACGGATATACACCCAAACCAACCAAGAGCCTGGTCGGCCCAGAGGCCGCCAAGGTCCCAGCCCCAACACAAACCGCTAACTCAGAGAATCGGCAATCGCCCTGCCAACATCCTGAGTAGACCCCCTCCCCCCCAAATCCGGCGTAATCGGCCCCTCGGCAATCACCCGCTCGATCGCCCGCAAAATCCCGTCATGCGCCGCGCGATAGCGCTCATCGCCATCCCCGAGAAAATCGAGCATCAACGCCCCCGACCAGATCATCGCAATCGGGTTGGCAATGTTCTTCCCATAGATATCTGGCGCCGACCCATGCACCGGCTCGAACAACGACGGAAACCGCCGCTGCGGATCAAGGTTGGCCGACGGCGCGATGCCAATGGTCCCGGCACAGGCCGGGCCGAGGTCGGAAAGGATGTCGCCGAACAGATTCGACGCCACCACCACATCAAACCGATCCGGTTGCAGCACGAAGCGCGCGCACAAAATGTCGATGTGCTGCTTGTCCCAGGTGATCTCCGGGTACTGGGCTGCCATCAACGCGGTGCGCTCGTCCCAATAGGGCATGCTGATGGAAATCCCGTTGGACTTGGTCGCGGCCGTCAGGCGCTTGCGTGGACGAGTCTGGGCCAGATCGAAGGCGAACTTGAGAATGCGGTCGACACCACGCCGGGTGAACACGGATTCCTGCAACACGAACTCGTGCTCGGTGCCTTCGAACATCTTGCCACCGACCGAGGAATACTCGCCTTCGGTGTTCTCGCGGATCACCACAAAATCGATGTCGCCCGGCTCGCGTCCGGCCAACGGGCACGGCACGCCGGGGAACAGCCGTACCGGACGGATGTTCACGTACTGGTCGAAGTCACGACGGAACTTGAGCAGTGAGCCCCACAGGGAAATATGATCCGGCACTTTGTCCGGCCAACCCACGGCGCCGAAGTAGATGGCGTCGAAACCCTTGAGCTGTTCGAACCAGTCGTCGGGCATCATCTGCCCGTGCTCCAGATAGTAATCGCAGTGCGCCCAGTCGAGCACTTCGATGCTCAGATCCAGCTGCCATTTCTTCGCGGCCTGCTCCAGCACCCGCAGCCCTTCCGGCAAGACTTCCTTGCCAATGCCATCGCCGGCAATCGCGGCGATCTTGAATACCTTGCTCATCAGTTGTGGCTCCCCGTGTCTGTGAAATTACAACCCGCCGATGTGGAAGGCTTTGACTTCAAGGTACTCATCCAGGCCGTACTTGCTGCCCTCACGGCCCAGGCCCGATTGCTTGATGCCGCCGAACGGCGCGACCTCCATGGAAATGATCCCGGTGTTGAGGCCGACCATGCCGAACTCCAGCGCCTCGCCGAAGCGCCACGAACGGCGTAGATCCTGAGTGAAATAGTAGGCACCCAGACCGAAAGGCGTGGCGTTGGCCAATGCGAGGGCTTCGGCTTCGTCGGTGAAGCGCATCAAAGGCGCCACGGGGCCAAAGGTTTCCTCGTTGGCCAGAAGCATGCCGGCGTGGGCCTCGCCGAGCACCGTGGGTTGTACAAACTGGCTGTCGCCATCGGGTATGCCACCGCACAGCAGTCGCGCGCCCTGGCTCAGGGCATCGTCGATGTGCCGGGCGACTTTGCTCACCGCCGCTTTGTTGATCAACGGACCGATGGTCACGTCTGTTTCCAGGCCATCGCCGACCTTGAGCTTGCCGACTTCCTCGACCAGACGTTGAGCGAAGCGCTCGTAAATGCCGTCCTGCACCAGGATCCGGTTGGCACACACGCAGGTCTGCCCGGCGTTGCGAAACTTGCTGAGCATGATGCCGGTCACGGCCTGCTCAAGGTCCGCATCATCGAAGACGATGAATGGCGCGTTGCCGCCCAGCTCCAGGCTCAAACGCTTGATGTGTTCGGCGCTCTGGCGCATCAACAGACGGCCCACGGCGGTGGAGCCCGTAAAGGAAATCTTGCGCACCGTAGCGTTGCCGGTCAGTTCTTCACCTATGCCTGCCGGCATCCCGGTCAGTACATTGAACACCCCGGCCGGAATCCCGACACGCTCGGCCAGCACCGCCAGCGCAAGCGCCGACAGCGGTGTCAGGTCCGAAGGTTTGACGATGATCGGGCAACCTGCCGCCAGGGCCGGTGCGCACTTGCGAGTGATCATCGCGTTCGGGAAATTCCATGGCGTGATCGCCGCACAGACGCCCACCGGTTGCTTGAGGGTCAACAATCGGCGGTCGTTGCTGGGGGCCGGCATGGTTTCGCCGTAGACCCGCCGCGCTTCTTCGGCGAACCATTTGACGAAACCTGCACCGTAGCGGATTTCACCCTTGGCCTCGTTGAGCGGCTTACCCTGTTCGCAGGTCATGATCAGCGCCAGATCGTCGAGGTTGTCGATCATCGCCTGATACCAGCGCTCCAGTAGCGTCGCACGTTCGGCGGCCGGTCGCGCCCGCCAGGCCGGCCAGGCTTTCTGCGCCGCCTCGATGGCGCGCCGGGTTTCGCCGCCCTGCATCGCCGGTACGCGGGCGAGCGACTGACCGCTGGCCGGGTCGATGACCTCCAGCGTCGCGCCGTCATCAGCGGCGATCCACTGTCCGTTCACATAGGCGAGTTCTGCCAGAAGGCTGGGGTCTTTCAAACGATTCTTGAGCATGGTCGAGTCCTGATCCGAGACAGGGTTTCAGTCTAGGGAGACGCTACGGATGAGGATGCTGAAAGCGCTTTGCGGACAGTGTCGGATGCTGAAATTGGCGGTGGAACGGCAGATTCATATCTATGCGCCAAACGCCAATTTCAGTGGGCAGGGCCTGCGCTGCGAGGAGCGGGTTCCTCAGTGTTTGAGAGACCCAAGCAAGCCCTCAAGAAACCGCTCGCCCGCCTCCATCTGACTGATCTCGATAAACTCGTCCGGCTTGTGCGCCTGCTCGATCGAGCCCGGGCCGCAGACCACCACCGGCACATCCAGACGATGATTGAACAACCCGCCTTCGGTGCCGAACGAAACCTTGGCCGTGCCGGTATCCGGTGCCGCAAAGTTTTTCAGGAAACGCACCGCTTCGACACTCGGATGAGTATCGAGACCGGGGTAGACGTTGACGGTTTCGATCTCGATGGCTGCCACACTGGAGAGCTTTTTCGCTTCACGCGCGATCACTTCGGCGCGCTCCTGCATCTGCGCCAGGATCTGCTCCAGATTATCCGCCGGCAGATTGCGCACTTCGAAATCCACGGTACACAGGTTCGGCACGATGTTCAGCGCACGACCGCCGCCGATCTGGCCAACATGTACGGTGGTGTAAGGCACGTCGTAATCGGCATCCCGGGCACCCTGCTCTTGCAGTTGTCGCTGGCTCTCACGCAACGCCGCGATGAAATCACAGGCCACATGGATCGCATTCACCGAATGTGGCGCCAGCGAAGAATGCGCCTCCAGCCCCCGGCAATAGGTCCGGTACGAGCCCTTGCCCTTGTGCCCGAGCACGAACTGCATGTTGGTCGGCTCACCGATCATGCACAGGAACGGCCGGACTGGCGCCAGGTGCAACACGTCCAGCAAACGCCGCACGCCAACGCAGCCAATTTCCTCGTCATGGGACAACGCCAGTTGCAGCGGACGACTCAGGGAATGCCCGGCGGCATCGAGCATCGCGTCGATGGCCAGGGCGATGAAGCCCTTCATGTCGCAACTGCCTCGTCCGTAAATCCGGCCGTCCTGCACGGTGGCCTGGAACGCCGGAAAGGTCCACGCCTGCCCCGCCGCCGGCACCACGTCGGTATGCCCCGAGAGCAAGACTCCCGGCAACGCTTTCGGCCCGGTGCTGGCGAACAGGTTGGCCTTCTTGCCGGTTTCGTCCTTGACGATCAGCGACTCGATGCCTTGGGTCAGCAACAGGTCACGCACGTATTCGATCAGGGCCATGTTCGACTCCGAAGAGACGGTGTCGAAAGCCATCAGCCGTTTGAGAATCTCCAATACACGGGGTTTCATGAAGCTTTGCTCCGTTGCTCGGCGAAGGGGGCGAACCGGCGAATCGAAAATGGCTCGATCGAGGTGCTGGTGTTGCCGGTGCTGATCAGCTCAGCCATGACATCGCCGACACCGGGGCCGAGCTGGAAGCCATGACCACAGAAGCCGAAGGCATAAAACAAACCATCGACGGTGCCGCTTGGCCCCATCACCGGCAAGGAGTCCGGCAGATAGCCCTCGATGCCGCTCCAGACCCGAATGATGTTCAGGTTGCCGACACCCGGCAGCAGGCGGCGCATCTGGCTGATCTGGTTGAGGATGCTGCGCGGCTCGACATAGGCCCGACGGTTGAGCATGTCCGGTTTGCTGCGATAACCGCCGCCGATGACGATGTTGCCGCGCGGAATTTGGCGGAAATAAATCACCTCCTCCGGAATCTTGGTGTACACGCCAATCACCGTCGGCAAGGCGTAAGGCACCGGTTCAGTTACGGCCATCTGCGGGCCGTTGGTGTCCAGCGGCACCGGTTCGCCAAACTGCCCGGACAGTTTCTGCCCCCAGGCTCCGGCGGTAATCAGCAATTGAGCCGCGCTGAACTGGCGACCGTCGGTGGTGCTCACGCTGAACTCGCCGCCGACCTTCTGCACCTCGGCCACTTCGGTCTGTTCTTCGATGCGGGCGCCAAGGCGCCGGGCCGCTCGGGCAAATGCCGGCGCCGCCAGACGCGGGTTGGCGTGACCGTCGTGGGGCGCGTAGGAGCCACCCTTCACGTCCGGCCCGAGGAACGGAAAGCGCTGATGCAATTCGGCACCGCGATAGATTTTCAGGTCCAGTTGCGCCGCTTCGGGCGCGGCGGCGTAGGCCTCGAGTTCGGCAATTTCGTCTTCGCGATAACACACGCGCATGTGGCCGCTGGCGATGAATTCCAGGTCATCGTCGATCAACTCCGGCAGCCGCTTCCACAGCGCAAAGGAGCGATTGGCCAACTCCAGTTGCCCCAGGTAGCGACCCTGGCGGCGAACGTTGCCGAAGTTCACGCCGCTGGCGTACTGACCGATCTGGTCGCGCTCCAGCAGGATCACCGACTTCCCGCGACGGCGCAGGAAAAACGCTGCCGCCGAGCCCATCAGGCCGCCACCGACAATCAGTACATCGGCTTTTTGTGCCGTCATGGCGAGACCTCCTCGGTGAGCATCGATAGCGGTTTAACCGGTGCCTGACCGCGTTGGCGGCCAACCTGTTGCACGCTGACACCGGCGGCTGCCGCGATGACTTCAGCCCCTGCCTGGGAGCAATAACGGCCCTGACAACGGCCCATGCCGACCCGGCTGAACGCCTTGGCCCGATTGACTTCGCAGGCGCCCTTTTCACTGACGGTGCGGCGCAGTTCACCGGCGCTGATCATTTCGCAGCGGCAGACGATCGCAGTATCAGGCAAGGCCCTGGCTTGTTCGGCCGGCCATGGAAAGGCCTGGGCCAGACCAAGGCGAAACTGATCCATCACCGCCAGCGCCTTGCGCTGCTCGTCGCGCAGGCCCGCGTCCAGCGGTTTTTGTTGGTCTTCCAGCAACGCCATCGCCACCAGCCGTCCGGCGTGTTCGGCGGCGTCCGCGCCACGAATCTTCGCACCATCCCCGGCGGCATATACACCACTGACCGAGGTGCGGCCCTCTTCATCCACCGCCAGCCACCACTGGCCGGACGCTTCGTCAAAACGCATGCGGCAACCGGCCAGATCCGCCAACTGGGTTTCCGGACGCAAGTGATAACCGAGCGCCACGGCGTCGCAATCCACGGTCAGCGTTTCGCCCTTGGCCGTGCGCACGCGCACACCGTTGACACCGCTGGCCGCGTCCCCCAGCACTTGCTCGGGCTTGATCCCCAGATGCACCGGGATCTTCGCCTGATACAACTGCGCCAACAGCTTCATCCCGGTCAACAGCACACCGGGGCGCGCGAGCATTTTCGGCAAGGCGACGATGCGTTTGCTCAGCGGTGAAGTGTCGAGTACCGCCGCCACATTGGCACCGGCCTTCAGGTACTGGCTGGCGACCAGATACAGCAACGGGCCGCTGCCCATGAACACCACGCGATGACCGATCGACACGGCCTGAGACTTGAGCGCAATCTGCGCCCCGCCAAGGCTGTAGGTGCCCGCCAACTGCCAGCCCTCGATCGGCATCAAGCGGTCAGTGGCGCCGGTGCAGAGGATCAGCGCGTCGTAATCCACCGTCGAGTGTTTGCCCTGACTGACGCAGCACAGTTGTTTGGGGATCAGGTTCCACACCAGCGTATCCGGGCGGTAGTCGATGCGTTCACGCAAGCGGTCGAAGCTGTCGTGCAGATCCCGCGCCTTGGCGGCCTCGCTGCCATACAGCGTGCTGTAGTCACGAGTAAAGCCTTCAGGCTGGCGTCGGTAGATCTGCCCGCCATCGCGACGGTTTTCATCGATCAGGATGGGTTTGAAACCCGCCTTCACCAGTGTTTCGGCACAGCGAATACCGGCCGGCCCGGCGCCGACGATCACTATCCGTGCAGTGGCCATTTCGCCTCCGGTTGTGTGGTGACGATATCCAGTCCTTCGCGGACTTCGTTGGAGCACGCACGCAGGCGCTCACCGCTACGGGTCCAGACCCAGCAGTCCTGGCAGGCGCCCATCAGGCAGAAGCCGGCGCGCCGACCGGAATCGAACTCAGACTGGCGCAAGGCGTTGCCCTGGGTCAGCAATGCCACCATCAGCGTATCGCCCTTGAGCGCCTCGATGGGGACGCCGTCCACCGTCAGACTGACGGTGGCCCGGCCCTGCTCGGCCAATCTCACAAATCGCCCGCTCATGCATAGGCTCCCTGATTCAAAGTGATCAAATCCTGCTGGGTTTTACGCAATTCGGCGCTGTCGTGGTGGCAGAGGATTTCACTGCCGCCATCGATCACTCGCCGACTCGGCGCGGTGCGGTTGCACAGGCCATCGACCCGCACCGGGCAACGACCGAGAAAGGTGCAAAGTTCTGCCACATTGGCCTTGGGGCCGATCGGCGGCAGTTCACCGCAGGTGGTGCCGCAGTTCTCCAGCCAGCCCTGGCGCAGCTCAGGCACCGAATGAATCAACAGATCGGTGTACGGGTGGAACGGTGCCTGGGCAAACGACTGTCGGCTGCCGGCCTGAATCTTGTGGCCGCTGTACATCACCACAATGTCATCGCACAGGGCGCGCACGGTGGAGATGTCATGACTGATGAACAGATAGGAAACCCCCAGTTGCTGACGCAGGTCGCGCAGCAGTTCGAGGATCGCCGCACCGACCACGGTATCCAGCGCCGAGGTCACCTCGTCGCAGAGGATCAGATCGGGTTTGGCCGCCAGTGCCCGGGCGAGGTTGACCCGTTGTTTTTGCCCACCGGACAATTCGCTCGGGCGACGCTCGGCCAGGCTTCGCGGCAAACGCACCAGATCCAGCAACTCGCCGATCCGCTCGCGCAACGCCGCGCCTTTCAGGCCGAAGTACATCTTCAACGGACGGCTGAGAATGGTGCTGATGCTGTGCATCGGATTGAGCGCGGTGTCGGCGTTCTGAAACACCATCTGGATGCGACGAAACTGCTCGTCGGTCCGCTCGCAGAGACTGCCGCCCAGCGGCTGACCGTCAAAGGTCAGACCACCCAGGGCCGGGGTCAGCAACCCCGCGACCACGCGTGCCAGGGTCGACTTGCCCGAACCCGACTCACCGATCACCCCGATGGCCTGGCCCCGACGCACGGTCAGGTCGATGTCTTCCAGCACGCGGATCGCCGGCATGCCCTGGGTGTTCTTGTTGCCGTATCCGGCGGTCAGACCTTGAATGGTCAGCAGCGGGGTTTCTTCGGCAATGCCGCAGGGCGGGCGGATTGTCGTGTCCGGTCGCGCAGCGGCCAGCAGGCTGCGGGTGTACTCGTGGCTCGGGCCCTTGAGCAGCGGCGCCGTGGCGCTCTGTTCGAAGATCTGACCACCGTTGAGCACGACGATCTGGTCGGCCATCTGCGCAACCACCGCCAGGTCATGGGAGACATACACCGCTGTCGCGCCACGCTCGC
The DNA here is from genome assembly GCF_019145475.1 of Pseudomonas botevensis. Lineage (GTDB taxonomy): Bacteria > Pseudomonadota > Gammaproteobacteria > Pseudomonadales > Pseudomonadaceae > Aquipseudomonas > Aquipseudomonas botevensis. The sequence goes on along the minus strand of NZ_JAHTKI010000027.1, from coordinate 60,568 downwards.
GAACCACCCGTTTGAAGGCTCGCAGCACGTCGATCTGAGTGGTCACGTCGAGGGCCGTGGTCGGCTCGTCGAGGACGACCAGCAACGGATCGCTGATCAGCGCCATCGCCGCCATCACCCGCTGCAACTGCCCGCCGGAAACCTGGTGCGGGTAACGCTGACCGATGTGATCCGGATCCGGCAGCGCCAGATCGCGGAACAGTTCGATAGCCTTGGCCTCAAGCGCGACGCGGGTGCCCAGGCCATGAATCAACGCGCCTTCCACCACTTGGTCGATCAGTTTCTTCGCCGGGTTGAACGCGGCCGCAGCGCTCTGCGCGATGTACGACACCCGATTGCCGCGCAAGCTCTGCAATTGCTGTTCGCTCAGCGCCAGCATGTTGTGTTCGCCGACCTGCACCACACCGCCGGACAACCGGCAGCCCCGCCGGGCATACCCCAACAGCGCGAGGGCGATGGTGGTCTTGCCGGAGCCGGATTCACCGATCAATGCCAGCACTTCGCCCTTTTCCAGGGCAAAGCTCACGCCTTTGACGATTTCCGTTTCGCCGCGCTCGCCGCAGGCGACGACTCGCAGGTCTTCAACTCGAATCAACTCACTCATTTCAATGGCCTCCCGTACGGCGACTACGTCGGGACGACAGTCTGTCGATAAACAGATTCACACCGATGGTCAGGGTGCCGATGGCCAGCGCCGGAATCACGATGGCCGGCGCGCCCTGGTTCAGGCCGCCAATATTTTCCCGCACCAGCGAACCGAGGTCGGCATCCGGTGGCTGCACACCAAGGCCAAGGAAACTCATGCCGCTGAGCAACAGTACGATGAAGCCAAAGCGCAGCCCCAGGTCAGTCAGCACCGGGTTGAGCATGTTGGGCAGGATTTCCACGCAGGCGATGTACAACCGGCGTTCGCCTCGGGTCCGGGCAACTTGCACGTACTCCAGCGCTTCGATATTCACCGCCATGCTGCGGGCAATGCGGAACGCGCCGGGGCTGAAACTGAGCACGGCGGTGCAGATCAACAAGGTCACCGAAGAGCCGAAAGCCGAAACCATGATCAACGCCAGCATCTTGCTCGGGATCGAGATAAACGCATCCATCAAACGACTGATCACCTCGTCCAGCCATTTCGGCGAGACCACCGACAACAGCGCACAACTGGTGCCCAGGCCACTGGCCAACACCGCCGCGATCAACGCCAGGCCGACGGTGAAACGGGCGCCGACGAGAATCCGGCTGAGCATGTCGCGTCCCAGGTAATCGGTGCCGAACGGGTACACGGCACTGATGCTGTCAAAGACATTGTCGGAAACCACTTCTCCCACCGGATGGGGGGCCAGCCACGGGCCGAACATCGCCACCAGCAGCCAGATAACGCACATTGCAGCCCCGATCAGACCCAGCCATGCCGGGCCATGAGACACCTTGCCAGCCGACAGGTCGGGCGTCGCAGGCGTCGATTTCACAATGAGATTGTTCATTGGTTTCTCAGCCTCGGATTGGACAGAATCGCGCACAGGTCGGCAATCAGCACCAACCCCAGGTACGCCGTACAAAACAGCATGGTGCAGGCCTGGACCAGCGCCATGTCACGGTTGGTCACGGCATCGACCATCAGGCTGGCGATGCCGGGATAGTTGAAAATTGTCTCGACGATCACCACCCCGCCGAGCAAATACGAGAGGCTCAGGGCAATCGCGTTGGCAATCGGTCCGATGGCGTTGGGCAAGGCATGACGCAGCACGATACGCATCGGGCTGACACCTTTGAGCCGGGCCATTTCCACATAAGGACTGTCGAGTTGATCGATCACCGCCGCCCGGGTCATGCGCGCCATTTGCGCGACGATCACGCAACACAGGGTCATCACCGGCAAAGCGTAGGTGCGCATGAATTGCCAGGGTGACGTGATGTCGCTGGCGTAGGACAGTGCCGACAACCAGCCCAGGTTCACCGCAAAGATCAGCACGGCCAGGGTTGCCACCAGAAACTCCGGAACGGCGACCATCGCCAGGGTGACAAAGCTCAGGAAACTGTCGACACGCCCGCCCCGGCCCATCGCCGAGCCGATCCCCAGCAGCAGCGCCACCGGCACCGATACCAGCGCCGTGGCGGCCGCCAGCATCAGGGTGTTGGGCACGCGCCCGGCCATCAATTCGCCGACCGGCATGGCGTTGGACACCGACTGGCCCATGTCGCCACTGAGCAGGTTCATCAACCAATGCAGGTAACGCACCACACCAGGCTGATCGAGCCCCAGTTTCAAACGCAGTGCAGCCACTTGTTCCGGTGTGGCGAACTGCCCGAGGGATTGTTGCGCCGCGTCACCCGGCAGCACCGCCGTGATCGCAAACACGACCATCGACACGATCAACAAAGTCACGATCGCGGCCCCCAGGCGCCGACCGATCAACCACAGTGTGTTGCTATTCATCGCCTACCCTCCTGCACCATGCCTGCCGTTCATCTCGACGGCTTTTTTCAAGCGTCCAGCCAGACCTGCTCGGCGAACATGTAGCCCATGAAGCCACCCAGCGGGTTACTGCCGTAGCCTTTGATTCGCTGGTCGACGCCGTCGATGTTGCTGATGAACACCGGCACGCCGATACCGCTGTGGTCATGCACCAGAGTCTGCATGTCCGCGTACATCTTGCTGCGTTTGGCATCGTCGGTTTCGCCGCGCGCCAGCATCAGCAACTGGTCGAACTGGTCGTTCTGCCAGCCGGATTCGTTCCATGGCGCCTTCGACTGGAAGAACTGCGAGAACATCACGTCGGCATTCGGTCGGGGGTTGATGTTGCCGAAGCTCAGCGGGTGCTTCATCCAGTGGTTGGACCAGTAGCCGTCACTCGGCAAACGATTGACGTCGAGCTTGAGCCCGGCCTGCTTGGCCGATTGCTGCAACAGCACGGCGATGTCCACCGAACCGGTGGCGGCTGGCGAGGCGACCAGCGGCATGCTGATGTTTTCCATGCCCGCTTTCTTGAGCAGGAACCTGGCTTTTTCCGGGTCGTAGACGGTTTGCGGCAGGTCGGCGTTGTAGTAACGCGAACCGGGCGCAATCGGATGGTCGTTGCCAACCACGGCGAAGCCACGGAATACGGCGGACTTCACTTGCTCGCGATCCAGCAGGTACTTCATGGCCTGGGTGAATTCGGCGCTTTTGCCCGGCATCTGATCCTGGCGGATGATCAAGTCAGTGTAGTTGCCCGACGGCGCATCGACGACCCGATGCTTGGCGCTGGCCTTGATCCGGCTGGTGGAGCGCGGGTTGACCTCGTTGATCATGTGTACGTCGCCGGACAGCAGCGCGTTGACTCGCGACGGTTCGTCGGCAATCGCGATGAACTCGATCTCGTCCAGATACGGCAGGCCCGGTTTCCAGTAACCGGTGTTGCGCGCGGCAATCGAGCGCACGCCCGGTTTGAACTCCTTGACCTTGAACGGCCCGGTGCCGATGCCCTGGTTGAAGTCGGTGGTGCCTTCGGGAACGATCAGCAGGTGCGATACCGCCAGGATCGACGGCAGCTCGGCGTTCGGCGCACTCAGGCGAATCTGTACTTCGTTGGTGCCGGTGGCCTTGATCTCGGCAAACTGCTCCATCAACGGCATGACCTTGGAACCGGTCAGTGGATCCTTGTGCCGCGACAACGAGAACACCACATCGGCGGCGCTGAGGGTCTTGCCGTTGTGAAACGTCACGTCCTTGCGCAGGGTGATGGTCCACAGCGTTGCGTCGACGTTATCGATGCGCTCGGCCAGCTCCAGTTGCGGCACCAGATGCGAGTCAAAGCGGGTCAAGCCGTTGTAGAACATGTAGTGACGCACATAGTCCGTAGACAGCGCGCCTTTGGCCGGGTCGAGTGTGTCGGCGGTAGAGCTGGACATACCGGCGACGCGAATCCGACCGCCCGGCTTGCCCTTGCCCGAGGCGGCGGCTTCGTCGGCAAACAGCTTGCCGGCAGCACCGAACAGGCTGCCGGCGCCGGCAGCCGCGACCCCGGCCACGCCGAGCATTTGCAGAGCGTGACGGCGTGACATGCCGCGATTGAGGCCTTCGAACACCCGCAGGCTTTCTTCGCCGGAAATCAGCGGTGAGTCGTTCTTGTTGTCAGTCATATCAGTGGTACCTGTCGAAGTTAAGAAGGCTCAAGTGTTCCGGTTGACCGGAACGTCCTGGAAACGCAAACGACGGTGAAGCCACAACAGCAACTCAATGCAAGCAGTCCTGAACTCAATGCAAATAGTCCTGGAAGCGGTAATACGCGCCCACGAACGGCAGGAACCACGGTTTGCCGAAATGCCCCGGGATCGCCGGCCAGTCGAGTTCGCGCCAGGGGTTGGCCTCGACGTTGCCGGCCATCACGTCAGCCATGACCTGCCCCATGTGGACCGACATCTGCACCCCGTGGCCGCTGTAGCCCATGGAGTGATATACGCCGCCATGCTGGCCGGCCCGAGGTAACCGGTCGGACGTCATGTCCACCAGGCCGCCCCAGCAATAATCGATCTTGACGTGCGCCAGTTGCGGGAACATCTGGATCATCGCCGCCTGCAGCACTTTGCCGCTCTTGGCGTCATTGACACTGTCGGACATGGCGAACCGCGCGCGGCCGCCGAACAACAAGCGGTTGTCCGGCGTCAGGCGGAAGTAGTTACCGATCATCCGGCTGGTGACATAGGCGCGCCGGCCCGGCAGCAACTGGTCAATCAGCGAACGTGGCAGCACCTGCGTGGCAATCACGAAACTGCCCACCGGCACAATCCGCCGCCGATACCAGCCCAAGCCACCGTGCTGACAGGCGCCGGTCGCCAGCAAGACTTGCCCGGCGTGCAGCGAACCCTTGCTGGTGTTGACCTGATAGCCGCCGGCCTGGGCTTTCCAACCCAGTACCGAGGTGCCTTGGTGGATCAGCGCACCGTGACGCACCGCCGCTTCAGCCAGACCGACACCAAAACGCCCGACGTGCATCTGCACGCCATTGCGCTGCAGCAAGCCTCCGTGGAATTGCGCCGAATTGACTTCGGCGCGGGTCTGTTCGGCTGACAGCAACTCGACGTCGGCATCGACTTCCTTGCGAATCAGTTCGCACGTGCGGGCCAGGCCTTCGTAGTGCATGGGCTTGGCGGCCAGCTTCAGCTTGCCGTTGCGCAGCAGGTCGCAGGCGATCTGTTCCTTCTCCACCAGCGACACGACGCTCTGCACCGCACTTTCGTAGGCCTGGTAATAGGCCCGCGCCCTGTCGGCACCGAGACTGGCGCTGAGGCTGGCGTAGTCCTGGGCCACCCCGGTGTTGCACTGCCCGCCATTGCGTCCGGAAGCCTCGCCGATCACCCGCCCGGCTTCCAGCACCACCACACTGGCGCCCTTCAAGACCAGCGCCCGGGCCGCTGCCAACCCGGTGAAACCACCACCGACGATGGCCACATCGACTTGCCCGGGCAACCCGCCCAGTTGTGCGCCGGTGAACGCCGGTGCGCTGTCGAGCCAGTAGGATTCACTGCCCATGTTCAATCCGCCTTTGCCAGTAAGCCTTGCCAATTAAGGGTGCCGTTACAGACCGACCAGCCCAGCCAGACCACCGATGTCCGGGATCTGGTGGTAGCTGTAGAAGGCATTGCCCGGGACTTCGTGGCCGCGAGCGACGAACGCCTTGTTCTTGATCTTCATGTCGTGGGCGGGCATCAGGTCGTAACGGAAGCTGGAGGACACATGCAAGATGTCTTCCGGGCCGCAGTTGAGGTTGTCGAGCATGTACTCGAACGCGGCCAGACGCGGCTTGTAGGCTTGAGCCTGTTCAGCGGTGAAGACCTTGTGAAATGGTGCGCCCAGCTTGTCGACGTTGGACATGATCTGGCTGTTGCTGGCGTTGGAGAAAATCACCAGAGGAATCTTGTCAGCGATTTTCGACAGACCGGCCGGTACATCCGGGTGTGGTCCCCAGGTCGGCACGGCGTCGTAATACAGCTGGCCTTCCTCGCGGTACTCGATACCCCAGCGCTTGCAGGTCCGCGCCAGGGCGGTCTTGAGGATTTCGTCATACGGCATCCAGTCGCCCATGACCTGATCCAGACGATAGGCCGAGAAATCCTTGACGAACTGATCCATCTGCTCCGCCGGAACGCGATCAGCGAAGAGTTCGCGGGTCATCGTGCCCATGTGGAAATTGGTCAGCGTACCGTAGCAATCGAACGTAATGAATTTGGGGCGAAGAAAGCTCATTGAATGCGTTCCTGAAGTTCGTTGAGGTCATGGCGCGACGAGCATTTGGCTTCGTTGGCGAAGCAGTGATGCAACGCTGCAGCACACCGTCATTACAACACCGTGAATTCAGCAGATGGCGTTAAAAGCGACCTCCGTTCGATACAAATCACCGTTTTGGCCACCTGCCTCAGCAGACTTTGCGGCCCGCTCCAGACTTGGGCAAACCCTGCATTTATGCGCCCTGATGGGCATTTATAGCGCTGTACACCCGGTCTGTGTCGCGGTTGACCGCAGAAACTGCGCCGGGCCGAATGAAAACGGGCGCTGGCGTGCAGACGCGCCCGTTTGGCCGCAGTCGAATCTGTTGTGGCGGCTTGCAGCTATCGATCAAATCGCGTTATACGAGGCGAACGCACAGACCCGCTTTGCCCATCAAGCCTTCATTAATGCGCGTACTTTCGGACAGGCCCGACGACGCATCGAACCAGGTCTTCGGGACGAAAAAAACGCCAAGCATTTGCTGCCGGGTCCAGGGTGTAATTTGGTAGTAAGTATGGTCTTGTGACCTCCCTTTCACTAAATCTGCCGAAGTTTCGCCAGCCTCTTGTCAGGGCTTTGTCCAGGTGGGATACAGGCATCAATACGCCGGACAACCGGCCACCCGCGCACATTGTCTATCGGAGACTCGCCATGTCCGCCCCGCTCCCTGCTTACGTCTATCGCCCGATGATCGCCAACGACCTGCCGCTGGCCCACGCGCTGGCCGTGCAATTGAAGTGGCCTCACCGGCTGGAGGATTACGCCATGCTGCAACGCGTCAGCAAAGGCGTGGTGGTGTTTGATGGCGAGCGCCTGATCGGAACGGCGTTCACCTGCCCTCAGGGGGATTTCAGCACCATTGGCCTGGTGATCGTCAGCGACGACTATCAGGGCAAGGGCATCGGCCGCAAACTCATGGAGCAAGCGCTTGATGCTTGCGAATCGAGTACCCCGATCCTCAACGCGACCCTGGCCGGCGCACCGCTTTACAGCAGCCAGGGCTTTGTCGAGTTTGGCCGCATCGAGCAGCGTCAGGGCCAAGCACTGGCCGCTGCACCCGGGCCGCTGGCCGATGGCGAAGAATGCCGGCCGCTGCACGAGACAGATCAACCACGCCTGCTGGAACTGGCCAACGCCGGCAGCGGACTGAATCGGCAGGCCGTGCTCAGCGATCTGCTCCCGGTGGTAGAACACTCGGTGGGGATTGTGCGTGAGGGCCAACTACGGGCCTTCGCCCTGCTGCGTCCGTTCGGTCGCGGTCGTTGCATCGGCCCGGTGATTGCGGAAAACGTCGAGCAAGCCAGGCATCTGATTGCCGTATTACTGGCGACAGTGCCGGACGCCTTTGTGCGCATTGATATCCCGGCCGATTGTGGTCTGGGCGACTGGCTGGAAACGGCCGGACTGAAAAAAGTCGACACCGTGGCGCAGATGGCCAAAGGCACACCGCCGCAAGCAACCGATGGTGTTGAGCAGTTTGCGGTGGTCACTCAAGCCATCGGCTGAGCGTTTGGAATCTTCCGATCTGCCCTCATTCAACTGGAGTGTCACCCGCATGTCCCAACCTGCCATTCTGCTGTTGGCTCGCGCCGACGGAAGCCGCGTCGCCACGCCTTTCAAACAACAGCCATTGAATGCCGCTGATCCATTCGCTGACGGTCGCAGAGTCGCCTGGTCAGGGACTGACGGCGTGTCTGGCGGTATCGTCGATACTGCTGAAATCGTTGATATCGAGAACTTTCCCCACAGCGAAGTGATCGTGGTTCACACCGGGCATCTGACCCTCAAAACCGCGAACCAGACGCTGGAGCTGAGCATCGGTGACAGCGTCGTTATCGGTCGCGGCACCGCCGTGCGGATCGAGGCACAGGCCGGCACGCAATGGGCGTTTTGCGCCGTCGCCACGCAAGCGCCAACCCCCGGTCTGACGTTGCTTGATCCACTGGCCCTGCTGTCGCCCTCGGCCGCTCCGGAACCGCAGATACTGATTGGCCCGACGCCGCAATGCCGCTCACGCAACGCCTTTGAAGATGCCGCGACCGATCTGCGCGTCGGCATCTGGGACTCGACACCTTACGAGCGACATGGCCGAGCGCACAAACTCAACGAACTGATGTATTTGATCGAAGGCAGTGTGACGTTGCAGGCAGCTGATGGATCGAGTGTAACGATCAACGCCGGTGACAGTGTATTCGTCCCGCAAGGTGCGCCGTGTGCATGGAAGAGCACGCGGTATGTGCGCAAGGTGTATGCCGTTAAGTAGTAACGCTAGCCTCATGCATCGTTCAGCAGACAACTGAATACGAAAACGCCGGGCACCCGTCCCGGCGTTTTCGCGCAAGCGGCTTTGAACGACCGCTGACTTACAGGCTCGCCTGCGCCTCAGGCATGGCCGAAGAGTGGTGGTCGAGGATCTTCCACTCGCCATTGATACGCTCATAGACGAACGTGTAGCGCGCCTGCACCTTGCGGGTGGCGCCGTTGGCGTCGTGCAGCGTGAAGGTGTACACGCCGCTGTCCATGGCGGCATCCGGGCCCAGGCGATGGATTTCCCGCAAGTTGATCTGGCCCACGGGCTTGCCCGCGAGAAAGTGCTCGAAGTAGTCCTGGATCTCCGCCGGCGAAGTACGTACCTGATTGGACACGGTCGGCAGGAGCATCGCATCGGGGGCGTAGAGCGCGGTCACGGTTTTCGCGTTTCCGGTTTTCAGGGCCGCATTCCAGTGGTCGAACAGACTGGCGATCTCCTGATCGCTCTTGCTTTGCGGCTGCTCGGCGACGGTGCGATACACATAAGGACTGGCATCCAGGGCATGGGCCAGGGGAGCAGCCAGGGCAAACAACAAGACGATGGCGCTGTTTTTCATTTTCATCAGAGTGCTCCGGTGGGTTTCAATGCGTACACTTTGCCCACTCGGCTCACCGTCACCATCGGCCAACCGGCGCCATCGGCCTATGCTGATCGGCAGATAGGCCCCTCCCCCTCAACCGGGTCTAATACGCCTTCTCTCATGAGCGTTCGCTCTCAACGCCGGAGCATCATCCATGTCCACCCCACCCCATGATCCCGGCAGTGCCCTGGCCATTCGCAGCCACTATCGTCAGTCGCAAAGCCGCGCGGCACGCTTGCGGCTGCTGGTGGATACCGGCCAGGAGCTCACCCAGCTGCGCCCCTCGGCCATGCGCCAGCGCGCCTTGCAGCGAGCCTGCGCCTTTATGGCAATGGACCAAGGGGTACTGCTGGAATGGAGCGCAACCCAAGCCCCGCGAGCCACGGCGGAACATGGCAATAGCGAACGCCTGGCTGCGCTTTATGGTCTCGCCCGGGTTTCGACCCTGCACCCTGAGTGGTTGCCGCAGACAGACGCTTCCTTGCCTCAGGTGTTGAGCATTCCTTTGCCGGGGGCGGACGGACAACCGTTCGGCGTTCTGCTGTTGACCAACAGCGTGGCCCTGACCGGCCCCGACCGCGAAGACATGGAGTCCCTGCAACTGCTGGCGACCCTGCTGGCAGCCCACCTGGAAAACCATCGCCTGCTCGAAGCCCTGCAGGCCCGGGAGCGCACCATGTCGGAGCTGGTACACCGTTTGTTCACGGCTCAGGAGGATGAACGCAAGCGTGTGGCGTATGACCTGCACGACGGTCTGGCACAGACTCAGGCCGGTCTGCATCAGCGCCTGCAGGGTTTTGCCGGACGCTGCCCGACGCTGCCGCAGCCTCTGCAAAGCGAATTGCAGGCCATCCTCAACCTCGCCCAGGCGTGCGTGGGTGAAGGTCGGCAGTTGATCGGCGGCCTGCGGCCCGGCGTGCTGGATGACTTTGGCCTGTTCAAGGCGATCGACAAGGAAGCTGATCGCCTGCGCGACGCCGGCATCGAGGTGTTCTGGCAGCAGCAGTCCAGCGCACGCCTGCCGGGAGCCTGCGAAATCGCCCTGTTCCGCATCGCCCAGGAAGGTATCAACAACATGCTCAAGCACGCTCACGCCAGCCGCGCCCTGCTGAGCCTGCAACTGACAGACGGCCAGGCCTCGTTATCCCTGCAGGACAATGGCCGTGGCTTCGCGCCGGATACTCCATTGCCCGGTGGTGACAACCATCATCTGGGGCTGGCGGCGATGCAGGAGCGCGCCAGTCTGCTGGGGGGCGAGTTGTCCTGGCACAACGTCCCTGAAGGTGGCACCCGCCTGCATGCCCGCGTACCCCTGCCCACTGCCGAGGAAACCCGATGAACCCTGTCCTGCGTCTGGTCCTTGCGGACGATCATGAAGTCACGCGTACCGGTTTTGTCGCGCTGCTGGCCGGTCATCCGGAGTTCGAGGTCGTGGGTCAGGCCCGTGACGGCCAGGAAGCGCTCGACCTGTGCGAGCGCCTGCAACCTGACATTGCAATCCTCGACATCCGCATGCCGCTGCTTAATGGCCTCGGCGCCGCACGCTTGCTGCGGCAACGGCAACCGGCAATCAAGGTGGTGATCTTCACCATGGACGACAGTCCCGACCACCTGGAGGCGGCCATTGCCGCCGGTGCCGTCGGCTACCTGCTCAAGGATGCCAGCCGCGCCGAGGTGGTCGACGCCCTGCAACGGGTTGCCCGAGGCGAAGAAGCGCTGAACAGTGCCGTCAGCGCGCGTCTGCTGCGACGGATCGCCGAGCGCAACACTGGCGCAGGCGCCCCGGTCACTGCCCTGACCGCTCGGGAGCGCCAGGTACTGGGGCTGGTGGCCGGTGGTTTCAGTAACCGGGAGATCGGTGAAAAGCTCGGCATCACCACCGGTACTGCCAAGGTCCATGTCGAACGGGTGATCGGCAAATTCGGTGCGGCGGACCGCACCCAGGCCGCCGTTCGCGGCATCGCTTTGGGGTTGGTCGCGCAACCGGCGGGAGAGTGGTCATGAGGTTTGCGGTCATTCGGCATTGGGTCGATCTGCCGCTGCGGGGCAAGGCGTTGGTGGTGATTTCCCTGCCGCTGGTGATTCTCCTGTTGTCGTTGGTGCTGATCTACATCACCGAACGCCAGACCGCCCGCGCCGAGGAAGACGTGCGTCGGGTGCTGCTGGTACAGGGTGACATCCAGACCGTACACACCCTGCTCGCCGAAGCGGCGGCCAGCGTGCGTGGCTACCTGCTGACCCGGCGCGAGGACTTTCTGCCCGGCTACGAACAGGCTCGTCCGCTGATCCAGGACGCACTGCTGCGGCTGGACAAAAATATCCGCGACACACAAATGCGCGAGCACCTGCTGACCATCACCCCGCTGATCGCCGACAAGCTGGACGGGCTGGTCGCCCTGCGCAACAGTCAGCCCGGTGACCGGGCAAACATCACGGCGATCCTGATCGAAAACAAGCAGGTGCTGGATGTATTGCGCGAGCAGATCAGCGCCATGCGCATCCGTGAAGACGGCTTGCTGGCCGAGCGCAGCGCTGCGGCCTCTGCCACGCGCATGCGTCTGTTGATGGCCACGCTGCTGGCGGCGGTCTGCGGCCTGTTCGGGGCGATCGTCGCGGTGCTGTTCCTGTCCAAGGGGATCGTCGCCCGGGTGCAGCAGGTTCAGCGCAATGCCCAGCGCCTGGCGCTCGGTCAACCGTTGCGCCCCCAGGCGCCTGAGAAAGATGAAATCGGTCAGTTGGGCACCCGGCTGGTAGAAGCCGGGCAATTGCTGGCCGAACGCGAGCGGGCCTTGCGCGACAATGAGGAACGCCTGCGACTGATCATCGACGGGGTCAAGGACTACGGGATTTTCGCGCTCGACACCACGGGCCGGGTGACCAGTTGGAACGCCGGCGCCGAGCGCATCAAGGGCTACAGAGAGCAGGAAATCATCGGCCGTCACTTCTCGCTGTTCTACCTGCCGGAAGAATGCCCGGCGCACCCGGACATGGCCCTGCGCGAAGCCACCCGCAACGGTCATTACATGGAAGAAGCCTGGCGCTGCCGCAAGGACGGCAGCCGCTTCTGGGCCAGCGTGGTGATCACCGCACAATACGATGCCAGCGGCGCGCTGCGTGGTTTCTCCAAAATCACTCGCGACATCACTGACCGGCGCGTCGCGGAAATTGCCCTGCGCACCGCCCGCGAAGAAGCCGAAAGCGCCAGCCGCGCCAAAAGCGAATTCCTCTCGCGCATGAGCCACGAACTGCGTACTCCGCTCAACTCCATCCTCGGTTTTGCCCAGTTGCTGGAAATGGACTCACCCAACGGCCAGAGCCCACAGGTCGGCCATATCCTGCGCGCCGGCCGGCACCTGTTGACCCTCATCAATGAGGTGCTGGATATCGCCCGCATCGAAGCCGGGCACCAGCCGCTGAACGTCGAACCGATTGCGTTGGGGGCGATCCTGCAAGAAGTCCTGACCCTGGTTTCGCCGATGGCCAACGACGCCGGCATCCATTTGGCCGCCCTGCCCACGCTGAACGAACACTGCGGAGTGGTTGCCGACCGCCAGCGGTTGATTCAGGTATTGCTCAATCTGTTGTCCAACGCCATCAAATACAACCGGCCTCAGGGGCAGGTGCGAATCTCGGTGCAACTCATCGACAACCGCCTTGAGGTGGCCGTCAGTGACACCGGCCAGGGCATTCCACTGGATCGCCTGGATCAGTTGTTCCGCCCCTTCGAGCGTCTGGGCGCCGATCCGCGTGTGGAAGGCACCGGCCTGGGTCTGGCGCTGAGCAAGAATCTGCTGGAAATGATGGATGGCAGCCTGCGGGTGCACAGCACACCGGGCCAGGGCTGCTGCTTTACCCTGCAATTGCCTTTTGTGCAGGTCGCGGCAACCGATGCGCCTCCGGCGCCGCAGCTGCCGGAGCCCGTGCAACCGCCGCGCGTTGACCCCGTGGAATATCGCGCTCAGGTGTTGTGCATCGAAGACAATCTGTCGAGCCTGGCGCTGATCGAAACCTTGCTGCAACGCCGTCCGGGGATTCGCCTGCTGTCGAGCATGCAAGGCCAGATGGGTCTGGATCTGGCGCGCCAACATGGGCCACAGTTGATTCTGCTCGACGCCAACCTGCCGGACCTGGATGGCCTGCATGTGCTGCGCCGACTGCGTGAATCGCCTGCCACCGCCGATACCCCGGTGCTGATGATCACCGCCGACGCCAACGCTCTGACCCACCGCGATTTGCTCCGGGCCGGTGCGACAGCGATCCTGACCAAACCCATTCATATTCCGGCGTTTCTCGCCCATCTTGAGCAGCACTTACCGGAGCCTGCATGAACCACGATTTGCGCATCCTGATCATCGATGACCAGCGCCCCAACCTCGATCTGATGGAGCAGTTGCTGGCTCGCGAAGGTCTGCACAACGTCTTGAGCAGCACTCAGCCACTGCGAACACTCGACCTGTTCAACAGCTTCGAACCGGACCTGGTGATCCTCGACCTGCACATGCCCGAGTTCGACGGTTTCGCGGTACTCGAACAGCTCAACCGACGAATCCCGGCAAACGATTACCTGCCGATTCTGGTGCTGACCGCCGACGCCACGCGCGACACCCGCCTGCGCGCACTGGCGCTGGGCGCACGTGACTTCATCAGCAAACCGCTGGATGCCCTGGAAACCCTCCTGCGGATCTGGAACCTGCTGGAAACCCGTGCCCTGTACAAAGCCTTGCGCCAACAGGTGCCGGCAGAACAGATCGAACTGCTGCGTCGACATCGGGAGTAAGCGGCACTAGCCGAGTGATGTCCGGAACCTGCGAAACCCGTTGCCCGACTTGTGGACGTTCACGGTTCAATCAATGCATGCGCTCTGATACGCCAAGTGCCCCAAGGTAATAGTTCTGAATCTCCTCGCGCCCGGCGAGCTCAGCGACCGGGCCAGAGTCGACGACTTGGCCGTTTTCCAGCACATAGGCAAAATGTGCGTAGTCCAGGGCCAGATTGATGTTCTGCTCAGCGACCAGCAGGCTCAAGTGTTCATCACGATTGAGTCGAGCCAGAATGTCGAAAATTTCCTCGACCACCTGCGGCGCAAGGCCCATTGACGGTTCATCCAGCAATAACAGTCGCGGGGCGGACATCAGCGCGCGTCCGATGGCCACCATCTGTTGCTCGCCTCCCGAGGTGTAACCGGTCAGGCGCTTGCGCAGTAACCGCAGCCTGGGAAAGTAGCCGTAGACCCTTTCCAGTCTGACTTTGAGTTCGGCGCGAGACGGCCTGGAGATGAACGCGCCTATCAACAGGTTCTGCTCGACGCTCAGGTGACTGAAACAATGTCGCCCCTCCAGCACTTGTGCCAGCCCGGCTCGTACCAGTGTCGCCGGATCGGCGCGGGTGATCGACTGCCTCAGATAATGAATCTGCCCGGCAACGACGTCACCCCGTTCGGCGCGGATCAGGCTGGAAATGGCCTTGAGCGTAGTGCTCTTGCCTGCACCGTTGGCGCCCAGCAGCGCCACGAACTGGCCTTCGCCAACCTGCAGGCTGACACCGCGCAGGGCGAGAATGACTTGCTCGTAAAATACCTCGACCTGTTCTACCGACAATATCACCGGTGTCGACAAGTGCTCGCGCGGGGTCTGGCTCATGGATACTTATTGCTCCTTGCTGCAATCGCGGGGCGTGATGCCCTTTTCCTTGGCGTACTGCGCCGCCGATGCTTCAATTATCGGCCGCAACAAGCCACGATCGGCCTGCACCCAGTCGCTGATCAGATTCCAACGCTGACCATCCCATTGCTGGAAGCGCACGGCACCACCACCTTCATGATCGGCGCACGACAGTTTCAAGGGCTGCACCAACCCCTTGGCGCCTAGCGCTTGCAGGCGTGCGTCGTCCAGATCCAGATGTTCGAACCCCCAGCGTACCTGCTCACCGGTCAACGGCTTTTCACCAAACTTTGCCTGGGCGATGCGTAGCGCTTCGACGTTGAGAATGCCGTTCACTACACCGAGGTTGTAATACACGGTGCCAAAACGCTTGGCGTCGGCAAGATTGCCCTGGCCTTTGTCGGGAACATCCTTCTGAATGCCTTTGAGCACCGGAAAGTCCGTACCCGACGGGTGCGTGGTGATCGAGATAAACCCCTTGGCGGCAGCACCGGCCGGGATCACGTCTTCTTCGGAGTTGCTCCAGATATTGCCGATGATGTGATCGACCGGATAACCGACTTTTTGCGCCGACTTGAGCGCCACCGGATTCATCACCCCCCAGCCGCGCAGAATCACCCAGTCCGGTTTCAGGCGACGGATATTCAGCCACTGCGATTGCTGCTCGTTGCCGGGATGCGGCACCTCGAGCGTCGTCAACTCGAAGCCGTAGTTTTTGGCCAGGGTTTCCAGCACGCTGTTGGTTTCCTTGCCGTAAGGCGAGCCGTGATAAAGCACAGCGATCTTCTTGCCCTTGAGCGTCGCAATGCCGCCGTCACGCTGACCTATGTAATTGACGATGGCCGACACTTCGGAATACGGGTTGAGCTGCAACGGAAAGACATACGGAAACACGCTGCCGTCAGTGGAGTCGGTGCGCCCGTGATTGATGGTGATCAGCGGCAGCTTGTCGGCGGTGGAACGCTCCAGCGTTGCATAGGCAATGCCGACCGAAAGCGGATTGGTGGCAGCGGCTGGGGCGCCATTCAATCCGCCCTTCAGACGCTCGTAGCACTCGACACCCTTCTCTACCACGTACTCGGTTTCGCACTCCGACCAGGTCAGCTTGACCCCGTTGACTCCGCCATTGGCATTGACGTACTGCATGTAATCGATGAACCCACCAAAGAAACCGGTCCCACCGGCGGCATAAGGCCCGACCCGATAACTCTGCAACGGGAAATATTGCTCGTTGGCCGCCTGCACGGCAGACGCAAGGCCTGAACCCAGCAACGCCAGAGCAAGCGCCACGCGTCGCAGGGAAGTTCGGTGGTTCATAGGCAAACTCCTTGATGATTACGAAGTGTTTAAAGGGATGAGTCAGTAACGCAAAGGCCATACGCGCAGCCGCAGCCGAAAGCGCTGCCACAACCGCGCCAGGCCTTCCGGCTCTTTGATCAGAAAGACAATGATCAAAGCGCCAAAAAGCACTTTCTGGAGGTTTTCCAGCTGTCCGGAATCGATCACGCCAACCGGTAGCAGCGCACTGAGATTGCCCAGCAGGATCGGGAACAGGACGATAAAGGCGGCGCCGAGAAAGTTGCCCAGCACACTGCCCAGCCCGCCAATAATGATGATGAACAGCACTTGAAACGAACGGCTCAGATCGAAACCGTGGGGTTCGACGGTGCCCAGATAAGCGAAGGCCCACAATGAGCCGGCAATCCCCAGATAGAAGCCACTGATGGCGAAAGCCAGCAACTTGGCCTTGAGCAGGCGGATGCCGATCACCGCAGCGGCGGTGTCCATGTCGCGCACCGCCATCCAGTTGCGCCCCAACTCGCTGCGTACCAGGTTTTTGCCGAGCCAGAACAACAGCACCAAGAGTCCGAGGGTCAGCAGATAGCGACCTTGCGGCGAACTGAAGTCCACCCCTGCGATAATCAGTGGCGGCGAAGTAATCACTCCTGAGGCGTTGTCATTGGTGAACCAACTGAACCTGGTCAGTACCCACTCCACCACGAACTGCGCAGCCAGGGTCGAGACCAGGAGGTAGAAACCCTTGATGCGCAAACTCGGCAAGCCAAAGACCAGTGCAACCAGCCCCGCTATGACGCCGCCCAAGGCAAAGCTCAGCAGCAACGGCATGCCCGCCACCCGCAGCTGCAAGTTGTAGGCAGCGAACGCGCCCACGGCCATGAACGCCGCCGAACCCAGTGACAACTGCCCGGCAAAACCGGTCAACAGGTTCAGGCCCAAACCGGCCAGGGAAAGCACCATGAAAGGAATCAGAATCGCACTGAACCAATAATCGTTGCCCAGCCAAGGCACGCCGACGAAGGCAAACACCAACAACAGCAACAAGCCGATCCGGTCCTGGCGCAAACGAAAGATTCGACGCTCGGCTGCATAGCGCCTGGCGAGTTGTCCGGCTTCTTGATAAAGCATTGCAATGATCCTTGTTGAAAGTCAGACGCGCTCGATGGCCCGCTCGCCAAACAGGCCGGCAGGACGAACCAGCAGGAACACCAGCGCCAGCACATACGGCACCCAGTTTTCGATACCGCTGCCAATGATCGGACCGAGGTAGATTTCGGCAATCTTTTCCGCCGCGCCGATGATCAGGCCGCCAACGATCGCTCCACCGATCGAAGAAAAACCGCCAATGATCAACACGGGCAGTGCTTTGAGCACCACCAGCGACAGGGAAAACTGGACCCCGAGTCGTGCGCCCCAGAGCAGTCCCGCTACCAGGCCGACGAAACCCGCCGCCGCCCAGACCACCGCCCAGATTCGAGGCAAACGAATGCCGACGGCCAGCGATGCCAACGGATCATCTGCCACCGCGCGCAGAGACAAGCCGATGCGTGTGCGGTTGAACAAAAACGAGAGGACAATCACCAGCAATGCGGCAGTGCCTGCGGCAAACAGATCGAACTGCGATATCAACATGCCGTGGATTTCCAGCGGCTCATCGGGTATGCCCAGCTCCAGGCCGTGTACCTGCGCGCCCCATAGCGCCTGAGCCAAACCTTCGATCATGTACGACAGGCCCAGCGTGGCCATGAACAAAATGATCGGCGGGCGGTTGACCAGCGGCCTCAACACGGCTCTTTCGATCAGCAGGGCCAGCACGACCATGCTCGTCAGGGTCACAAGGAACGCCCCCCAGAACGGCAAACCGCGCTCGAGCAGGCTGACAAAAGTCAGCGCGGCGAACAGCACCATCGCGCCCTGGGCAAAATTAAACACGCCCGAAGCCTTGTAGATCAGGACGAATCCGATCGCGACCAGCGAGTACATGACTCCGGCCAACAGGCCACCAATCAATACCTCAAAGAAGAACTCCATCACTCATTGACTCCGGGCAGGCTGCGAACGGCGGGTGCCAAGGTAGGCGGCAATCACCTCAGGGTTGTTGCGCACTTGCTCCGGTGTGCCATCGCCGATCTTGCGGCCGTAGTCGAGTACCACGACGTGATCGCTCAGGCCCATCACCACGCCGATGTCGTGTTCGATCAGAACCACGGTGGTGCCCAACTCACGGTTGATATCGCGGATGAACTGGCTCATTTCCAGTTTTTCCTGCGCGTTCATGCCCGCCATCGGCTCGTCCAGCAAGAGCAGTCGCGGTTCGGCCGCCAATGCCCGAGCCAGTTCGACGCGCTTTTGCAGGCCATAGGACAGCTTGCCGACCAAGGCGTGGCGCCACGGATGAATGCGCAAGAATTCGATCACCCGTTCGGCATGTTCGCGTTGCTCGTCATCTTCCGCCCCTGCCCGCCCGATGCGCAGCATCTGCTCGATCCAGGTGCTGCGGCGTTTGAGATTGCGACCGGTGAGCACGTTGTCGAGCACGCTCATGCCTTTGAACAACGCAATGTTCTGGAAGGTACGGGCGATGCCTCCTTCAGCGGCCTGATGCGGACGCATATGGTGTCGTGTTTGGCCCGCGTAGGTAATCGAGCCGCTTTGCGCTTGGTAGACGCCATTGATGACGTTGAGCAACGAACTTTTACCGGCGCCATTGGGGCCGATCAGGGCGCAGATTTCCCCGGTGGCCACTGCAAAGCTGATCGAGGTAACGGCTTTGACGCCCTTGAACGACAGAGAAATATCGTCAAGCGTCAATAACGGCACAGGAGCGACTGCTGTCATGGATCATGGCCCGTCAGGCAGATTGGGGAATGAGAGTGATCGCCGGCTCGGCCTGCACTTCAATATTTTCATCGTTGCGCAATGGCTGAGGATGTATACCCAGGGCCGCATAGAACACGGCGCTCTGTGGCGTCAGTGAATCCCCCACCAGCAACGCTGTACTCAAGCGACTCATGCCCAGCACATCGCGCAGCGGGCGGCGTATCAGCCAATAACCGAGTGCGCGGCGCAACAATCGGGGTCCGGGCTGCATCGCCCATTGGTAAAGCCGATGACTGAAACTGCCCGCCGGCGGCAAACGCTCTCTGGCCCAGCCTTCAAGACGTGCGTAGGACTCACGAGTGCCCAGCACCAAGGTCGGGCCGAGCTCACGTCGGTCGCTATCGCGAGTGCTCAGTGCCTCGGGAAAGTTCAGGCAAAAACCGGCCACCAGCCACGGCGCCAGCAGATAGCGAGCCTGTCCGCTGGCGGCAAACACTCGAGCAGCCAGGGCCTGATCCCGGTTCGTGAGATGTTCCCGGGCCACCAGTCGCCGCGCGTCGAACAACAGATCAGCGTCAGTCAATTGCACATCACGCTGGCCCTGGGGCGATGGCAAAATAAATGCGGGCCTGATCCCTCGGGCAACCGGCTGCGCAGATTCGCCGGCAACAGCGCCGAGCAATTGCTCGTAGGCGATCAGCCCCGGAATGCTGCCAACGCTCAGGCCGCGTTTGTCCAGGTAGATCAGCCGAACAGGTGCAGTCTGCTGCACTTGCAACACTTCATTCAGTCCTTGGGCAAATACCCATTCAGGCGTTTGCGCGAGCAGCCATTGACGATTATCCGTAGCCGGATCAAGCAGGCTGACGCTCCCGCCCAGCCATTGCGCGGCCAATGCCATCAGCAAGGCTTCAGCCTTCGCCTCGCTGACAATCACCAGTGTCTGCGTCGAAGCAAAACCTTGCTCGCGCAAGGCCGTCGCCAGACGCTGCACATCATCTGCCAGCTCGCGCCAGGTGCGTGCCTGCCAGATGCCGAGTCGTTTGTAGCGCAGGGCAATCTGCGCACCACGATTGTTCGCCTGCTGCAATAAAGCGTCGGCCAGCGAGTGGGTCATGTTGAACGTCCACGGTTAAAGGAACAGAAAATGCAACCTGATCAGCGACCCTGCATTCCTTGCCGGCTCATCCAACCACTGCTAGCCACGAGATGCCGCGAGTCTGACCCGCGACATCCTTTGCAACCTCACGCCGGCACGCCGAGTTTCTGTTCCACGGCGGCGGCTTCCAGCTCGCGCACCAGCGGCAGGACTTTTTCGCCGAAATACACGACCTCTTCCTGGAAGTGCAGAAACGCCGACAGCACCAGGTCGACCCCCACGGACTTGAGTTCGACGATGCGCTCGGCAATCTGCCGTGGCGTGCCGATCAGGTTAGTCTTGAAGCCATCGTTGTACTGCACCAGATCCTGGAAGGTGGACTTGGCCCAGTTGCCCTCGCCTTCAGGGCTGGACTTGCCCGCCTGTCTGGCCGCATCACCGAAGGCGTTGACGGCTTCCGGGTCGGCCTTGTCGATGATTTCGGCAAGCACGGCATGGGCTTCTTCTTCGGTGTCACGGGCGATGATGAACGCGTTGACCCCGACCTTCACCGAATGCCCGTTGGCAGCGGCCTTGGCACGGATGTCATCGACCTGGGCCTTGATCCCTTCCACGGTATTGCCGTTGGTGAAATACCAGTCGGACACCCGTGCCGCCATGTCCCGCGCGGCACGCGAGCTGCCGCCCTGGAAGATTTCCGGATGCGGTTGCTGGATCGGCTTGGGCCGCAGGTTGTAATCATGAAAGCGATAGAAGTCGCCTTTGAAGGTGAAGTTATCGGTGGTCCAGATGCCTTTGAGCGCACGGATGAATTCTTCGGAACGGCGATAACGCTCGTCGTGCTCAAGCCAGTGTTCACCAATCGCGGTGAACTCACCCTTGAACCAGCCGCTGACGATATTGACCGCCACACGCCCAGCGGTGAGCTGATCGATGGTTGCCAGTTGTTTGGCCGCCAGTGCCGGGTTCCACGGCCCTGGCAGAATCGCGGCGATGACCTTGAGTTTTTCGGTGGCCGCCAGCAACGCGTGACTGAACGCGACTGACTCATGCTGATATTCGGCACCGTAACCGGCGGTGAAACGGATCTGCGTCAAGGCATATTCGAATCCGGAACGTTCGGCGAGCTGAGCCAGTTTGCGGTTGTAGTCGATGGTCCAACTGGTGCGTTGTTCGATTTTGCTGACGACAAGGCCCCCACTTACATTGGGGACCCAGTAGGCAAACTTGACGGGTTGCTGACTCATATGAAACTCCTCGGATGGGAAGTTCCGAACGGCACGGCATTCGGATCGACAGGGTGCACAACACAAGGAGACATGAGCAGCAACCGTGCCATCGCAATAACTTCAATAAAAACAACAAGCTATTCAAAGCATGGGAATTTCGTCGCTGTACGGATAGTCGGCAAGCTGCTGAGCCACTGTTTGCCAGACAACAGCCACATCCTGAATCCGAAAACAAAACGCTTTAAAAACAGCCTGTTACGTTCAGGCATGGTGTATGCAACAGCGCATGGGACCCGTTCGTTCGGCTGATCGCCGATCAATTCGCCCCCAGGAGCACGCCATGACTGAGACGACAGCAGCAAACCCACTTTCGCTGGGAACCGACTACGAAACGCTCGCCAACCGCTTCCGTCCCATTTTCCGTGAGATCAGCGCCGGGACTGTCGAGCGCGAGAAAACCCGCGCCCTGCCCCACGAACAGATTGCCTGGCTCAAACAGGCCGGCTTCGGTGCCGTGCGGGTGCCAACGCAATACGGTGGCGCCGGGGCTTCCATTGGCCAGCTATTCGAACTGTTGATCGAGCTGGCCGAGGCCGATTCAAATATTGTTCAGGCGCTGCGAGCGCATTTCGCTTTTGTCGAAGACCGCTTGAACGCACCGCCCAGTGACGACCGCGATCAATGGTTCGCGCGTTTCGTGAAGGGTGACCTGGTCGGTAACGGATGGACGGAAGTGGGCAGCGTCAAGCTTGGCGACGTGATCACCAAGGTCACTGGCACAGGTGATCGCCTGTTGCTCAATGGCACCAAGTACTACAGCACCGGCAGCATTTTCGCCGACTGGATCGACGTCTATGCGCAACGAGCCGACACCGGCGCCGACGTCATCGCCGTGGTCGACGCCCGTCACCCTGGCGTGCGTCACAGCGATGACTGGGATGGGTTCGGTCAGCGCACCACCGGCAGCGGCACCTCGGTTTACGACAATGTGCCGTTGCCGGCCGAACACGTCATCCCGTTCGAAGAGCGCTTCAAATACCAGACGGCGTTTTACCAACTGGTGCTGCTGGCCGTGCTCGCCGGCATCGGTCGCGCGGTGGAGCGTGATATTGCCCGGGAAGTACGTGACCGCAAGCGGGTGTTCAGCCATGGCAATGCCGGTAGCGTCAGTGAGGACGCACAGATCCAGCAAGTGGTCGGCCAGATCGCCGCGCAGGTGTATGCGGCCCAGGCAGCGACCCTGCGTTCGGCCGCCCCCCTGCAACGCGCCTACGTGGCACGGTTCGGCAATGATGCCCAGGTCGAGAAGGCAGCCAACATCGATGCCGAAATCGAAACCGCCAAGGCGCAGGTGATCGTTTCGCAGCTGATTCTGAGCGCCGCCACAGACCTGTTCAACGCGCTGGGCGCCTCAGGTGTCAGCGTCAACAAGGCACTGGATCGCCATTGGCGCAATGCCCGGACAGCGGCCTCGCACAACCCGCTGGTCTACAAGGCACGGATCGTCGGCGACTGGCACATCAACGGCACCGAGCCGCCGTATGTCTGGCAGATTGGCAGCGGCAAAGCCTGACCTGAAAAGCACTGCCTGGAGCGCTTCCAGGCAGTGAGCGGGGCAAGTGGCACTGGCGTCTATCCACCCAATGCGTTCACCAGAATCGCCTGATTCTGCCACTGCGCGGTTTTGACCTGGGACAGGGCATTCTGCGCCGCCAGTTGCACCCGCTGCGCCTGCAACACGTCCAGGAACGGCGCCTCCCCTGCCCGCCAGGCTCGCTGAATCTGCTCGGTGGCAGAACTGGCCTGCGTGGCGGCGCTGGCGAGAAGGGCCTGACGCTCGGCATTGCGTTGAGCGGCAGCCAGGGCCGATTCGACTTCCGAAACGGCCGTCAATACCGTCCGCCGATAGCTCAGCAGTGCCTGCCGCGCCTCGGCATCCCGAAGGTCAACCACATTGCGCCGACGCCCACCATCGAACACCGGCACGCTGGCATTCACCCCTGCCAGCCAGAAGGTCGAGCTGGCCAGATTGGCGGCGCTCACACCATCGATCAATGTTCCCAGTGCCGCCGACAGACTAAGACGTGGCAGCAAATCCGCCCTGGCCACACCCACCCGGGCATAGGCTGCAATCACGCGCGCTTCCGCTGCGCGAATGTCTGCACGACGGCGCAACAGGTCGGCGGGCGTTCCGGCGTCCGGCAGCGATACCGTGGAAACATTGGCCCGGTTGTCCTTGAACTGTTGGTACAGCGCCTCGGTCGGTTGCGCGAGCAACACCGACAGCCGATGCAGCGAGCGCTGCCAGTTGAGTTGCAGCGCCGGCACCTGGGCCGCTGTGGAATCCGATTGCGACCGGGCGCGCAACACATCGGACTCCGGCGCATCCCCCGCCGCATACAGGCGCTCCGTCAGTTGCAAAGTTTCGGCTTGGCTGGCCGCGCTTTGCCGGATGATGGCCAGCCGCTCCTCCAGACCGCGCGCCTCGGCATAGGCCTGGACCACTTCCGAAATCAGCGCCACCCGCACACCGCGTGCCTCTTCGCCGGTGGCGTCGAGGTCGGCATCGGCGGCTCGCACGCCTTCGCGGATACGGCCGAACACGTCGATTTCCCAGGCTGCACTCGCCCCCAATGACAGCGGTTCGGTGATCAAGGAGTCCGTGTAACCCGCCTGGTCAGCAGAGATCCGCTGACGCGCCGCGCTCGCTGCAAGATCGACTTGCGCAGCGCCTGACGCTGCGCTGATGTTACGCAGTGCTCGCCCGGCATCAATGCGTGCCAAAGCGATTTGCAGGTCAAGGTTCTGCCCTTGGGCACGCTCGACGAGACGATCCAGCAACGGGTCCTGGTACAGCGTCCACCAACGATCGGCGACACCGACCGGGCGCTCCGTCGGTGTGTTGACGAAGCTGTCGACCGGCGGCTCGCTCTGGGGTGGCAGCACCTGCGAAGCGCAGGCGCTCAACAGCGCGGCGCCCAGCATCAGGCCCGGAATGCGAAGGAAGTTATTCATGAGCCAGACCCCGTTCACTTGCAAAAGATTGAGCCGGAGCCTTGCGTTCGCCCCCGGCCAGACGACGGATCATCACGTAGAAGACCGGAGTAAACAGCAGACCGAACAAGGTCACACCGATCATCCCGAAGAACACCGCCGAGCCCACGGCCTGACGCATTTCGGAACCTGCGCCTTCGGACATCACCAGCGGCAACACGCCAAGGATGAACGCCAGCGATGTCATCAGAATCGGCCGCAGGCGCAGGCGACAGGCTTCGACCACTGCCTCGACGATGCCTTGCCCCTCGCTCTCCTGCTGACGCGCGACTTCAACGATCAGAATCGCATTCTTCGCCGCCAGGCCGACCAGCACGATGAAACCGATCTGGGTCAGGATATTGATATCCAGGCCCATCAGGCGTACGCCACCGGCGGCCGCCAGCAGGCACATCGGCACGATCAGCAGGATCGCCAGGGGCAGACTCCAGCTGCCGTACTGCGCGGCCAGCACCAGATAGACAAAAATCACACACAGCGGGAATACCAACATGCCCGTGTTGCCGGCGGTGGTCTGCTGATAGCTCAGGTCAGTCCACTGATAAGTAATGCCGGCAGGCAGCGTTTCAGCGGCCAGACGCTCCATGGTCTTGATCGCGAACTCCGAACCCAGCCCTGGCAATGTATCGCCATTGACCTCGGCGGTCGGGAACAGGTTGTAACGGGGAAACCGCTCTACGCCGAGAGCTTCATGCAGGCGCGTGACGCTGGCAATCGGCACCATCTGCCCGGCCTCGTTACGGACTTTGACCCGGGCCAGGTCCTCCGGCGTGACCCTGTAGGGCAGATCGGCCTGAGCCGTGACACGGTAAGTTCGCCCCACCAGGTTGAAGTCGTTGATATAGCTCGAACCGAAGTAGGTTTCGATCGCCTGGTTGATCTGGCTGCTGGGCACACCGAGCATTTCGGCACGCTCGCGATCCAGTTCAACGAACACCTGTGGGGTTCTGGCCGAGAACGGTGAGTAGACACCGGTCATACCCTGAGTCGCGTTGGCGGCGCTGATCAAGTCCTCGGTTGCCTTGGCCAATGCTTCGGTACCCAGCCCCGCGCGATCCTGCAAGCGCATGGAAAAACCACCGGTGCTGCCGAGGCCTTGGACCGGTGGTGGCGTGGCGACAATCACTGACGCACCGCTGACTGCTTTCAGGCGCTCACGCAGATCCGCAGCGATTTTGTCAGACGTCAATCCGTGCAACTTGCGCTCCGACCACGGTTGGAACACCGGCGCCAGACCGGCCGAATTCGATGAACTGGTCCCGGTGACCATGGAGAAGCCGGAGAATGTAGGCACCCGATCCACGCCCGGTACTTGCAGGGCAATCGCCTCGATCTGTTGGGAGATTTCGTTGGTGCGCTCCAGCGAAGCGCCGTCGGGCAACTGCACGATAACCACCAGGTAGCCACGGTCCTGTGCAGGAATGAACCCCTTGGGCGTGGACACCAGCAAATACGCCGTCCCCGCAATCAATACCGCGTAGATCGCCAGCATCAGCGGCGTACGCGCCACCAACCCGCGCACGCTGTTCGCATAGGCGGTAGAGAGCCGCAGAAAACCACGGTTGAAGCCATCGGTGCCGCGTTTGAGCCAGCCCATCACGCCGGATTTGGCGGCTTGATGCTTCAGCGGTTCGTGGCGACGCAAAATCATTGCCGCCAGCGCTGGCGACAGGGTCACCGAGTTGAACAGTGAAATGGCCGTGGCCACTGCGATGGTGATCCCGAACTGACGGAAGAACTCACCGGAGATACCCGGAATGAACGCGGTCGGAATGAACACCGCACATAACACCAGGGTGATGGCGAACAGCGCACCGCCGATTTCCTGCATGGTAATCAGGGTCGCTTGCAACGGGGTCTTGCCTTCGGCCAGATGCCGTTCGACGTTTTCCACCACGACAATGGCGTTGTCGACCACGATCCCCACCGCCAGCACCAGGCCGAACAGCGTCAGGTTGTTGATCGAATAACCGAGCATTGCCATGACCGCGAAGGTGCCGACCAGCGACACCGGAATCGCCAGGATCGGAATGATCGACGCACGCCAGCCTTGCAGGAACAACAGGATCACCAGCACCACGAGAATGACGGCCTCGTAGATGGTCTTGCCCAACTCGCCAATGCTGTCGGCGATGAACGCAGTCGGGTTATAGCCGACGCTGTATTCGATGCCTTCAGGGAAATCCTTGCTCAGGGTCTGCAGGGTTTCTTCGACCACCTTCATGGTCGCCAGCGCGTTGGCACCCGGACGTTGCAGGACTTGCAGACCGATAGCCGGGTTGCGCAGATAGTAGGTGTTGTTGACGTAGGCCAGGCCGGCGATTTCCGTACGCGCCACATCCTTGAGTCGCACCAGCCGCCCCGCTGTACCGGACTTGATGACGATATTGTCGAAGTCCGCAGGCTCTTTCAGCCGGCCCTCGAAAATCAGGTTCGGCTGGAAGGCTTGCGAAGCCACTGGCGGCTGAGCAATCACGCCACCGGCGACCTGGGTGTTCTGCGCACGCACCGCGCCAATGATGTCGGCCGGTGTCAGGTTGAACGCAGCCACACGCTCCGGATCGAGCCAGATACGCATGGAGTATTCCCGTGCGCCCAGTGGATTGATGTCACCGACCCCATCGATACGCTTGAGCACATCGGCCACGTTACGGATCGCGAAGTTCGAGACATAGAGCTGATCGTAGGTGCCCTTGGGCGACGAGATGAAAATCGTCGACAACTGCGTCGGTGACGACTTGCGCACCGTCACCCCACTGCGTTGCACCGGCTCCGGCAGGCGCGGCGTGGCCAGCGCCACGCGGTTCTGCACCAGCACCTGAGCCTTGTCGACGTCAGTGCCACTTTTGAACGTGACGGTGAGGTTCAGGCTGCCATCAGACGTCGCCTGGCTGTACATATAGAGCATGTCTTCGACACCGTTGACTTCCTGCTCGATCGGAATCGCCAGCGTTTCCGCCACCGTCTGGGCAGAGGCACCAGGATAGGTCGCGGTGACCACCACGGTCGGTGGTGCGATGTCAGGGTATTCGGATGTCGGCAAGACCAGATAGGCGAGCCCGCCGACGATCAGCAATACGATCGACAACACGATTGCCAGCACCGGCTGCTCGATGGAAGTACGCCCAATGTTCATAGCGAGCCCTCCTGCTTCTCTGCTGCCTTGGTTGTCTGCGCCACCGCCAGTTCCCGGGCGGTAGCCGTGTCACCGGCGCGTACGCGCTGCAGACCATCGACGATCACCCGGTCCTGTTCCTGCAAACCGCTGGAGATTTCGCGCAGACCGTCGTGCAGTTTGCCGAGGGTCACCGGACGGATTTCCACTTTGTTCTGCGGGTTGAGCACGTAGACGACCTTGCGGGTCGCATCGACGCTGATCGCGGTATCCGGCAGAAGCAACGCCGGGTAAGCCGCCTGACTGGAGAACTGCACCCGGCCGAACTGGCCCGGACTCAGGCTCAGTGCCTGATTGCCGACCCGCGCGCGCTGGCGCAAGGTGCCGGTGGAGGGATCGAGGCGGTTATCGATAAAGTCCATGCGCCCGGTCATGCTCGGCTCGGTTTCTCCCGGCAAGGTGATCCGCACCTGGCTCTGATGGGGGCTGGCACCGACCTGACGGCGATATTTGAGATAGCTCTGCTCGTCGATATCGAAGTAGATATCGATCGGGTCGAGCGAGACGATGGTGGTCAACAATGTCGCACTGCTGTTGCCGCCATTGACCAGATTGCCCTCACTGATCAGCTTGCGGCTGATGCGTCCGCTCATCGGTGCGGTGATGCGAGTGAACTCCAGATCCAGCCTTGCGTTGCTCAGCGCACCTTCGGCGCTCAACACTTCGGCCTGCGCCGCCTGGCGCGCCTGCAAACGCTGATCGTAGAGGCTGCGGGCGATGGTTTTGGATTCGATCAGGACATGGGCGCGGGCGAACTCCTGCTCGGCCAAGGCCAATTGCGAACGCACTTGCGCCAGTTTGCCTTGAGCCTGTATCACAGCCGCCTGGAACGAGCGTGAGTCGATCACGAACAGCAAATCGCCCTTCTTGACGATGGCGCCGTCCTTGAACGCGACTTTCTCCAGATACCCGCTGACCCGCGAACGGACTTCGACCGAATCGGTGGCCTCGAAACGACCGGTAAAACTGTCCCAGTCAGTGATGACCGACTTGACCGGTTTGCTGACGGTGACGCTCGGCGCCGCTGGCGCGCTGCTGGCCTTGTCCGGCTCACAACCGCTCAAGGCCGCGATCAGGGCAAGGCTCACGGCGGACATGGCCAGGCCTTTGACCACACTGGATTTCAATGGGCAAGACACAGCCGACTTACCCGTTTTTGACGAGTTCACTTGAGTAATCTCCGAAGTTGGCCATTGAGTCATCGAACTTCAATGCCAAATGGATGGACTGAATCGGAAACTCAGGCCACCTGATTAAGAATCGACAAAGCACGAAGTGATCGGCTCAGTCTTCAGCTGCTTGTTCGTTGTGAGAGTTGTTACGTTCAACAAAAGCGCCGGACTCTTCAGCCTGTGCAGCCAACTGCGCAGTAAGCGTGAACAGCGCAACGATCAGGGCAACAGTCTTTTTGAAGTCATGCATGTGTGCGGTCTCAGTGGGTTTGGATGGAAAGAATTTTCCGTAACCACAGGGCGTGGATAAACCGCTGAAAATCGAAAAGAATTTTGACCGGGGGACAAGAACGCAGCGCGCCGACTGGTTGACCTGCCCGCCAGGTACTAGCCTGCATAGCTGACAGGCAAACCAACAACGCATGCAAAACACATGGAGTGTCATCCGCGCAGCCACGGTTGTCATGACAAGGAGTTCAAAAATGCCATTGGATAAAACGTGCTTCTCTCACGCCAAAGATTTTTCTGAATTCAAGCAGGCCAATTACCTGGGCCCAGGCAATGGGGTCACAGTGCTGACAATAGGTAGCGGGGGCATTTCTCACTCAGCGACCATTGAACCGGTCGACGAAGGCATGTGTTGGGCGTATTGCTGTTTATGGGTGCGGAACATCAAAGCCAACAAACGCTACAAGGTAACCACCCTCGACAATATTTCGGCATCAGAGATCCAGCGAGACATGATGTCGCGCCACTCGAGATCCGACACATCGAACGCCCTGATCCTGGCATTGGGCGGGCAACAGACCGCCCATGAAGATGTTCCCGGTTTATTGACCAGTGCTGACACCATTGCGGCGTGCTTGAACAGCTACGCAAAAGCGAAGGCGAACTTTCTGATGCTCACGCTCAAGGGCGGAACCCAATGGGCACATGCCGTTGTAGTGAAGCTCAATCGAAGCTCGACGGGGGGATACCTGAACTGGAGTTATCCCTGTGCAATGTTCGACCCCAACATCGGACAAGGCATGTACAACAATCACGCCGATATGGCGGCGGACATACTTGCCCTTAATCAGGCCTACTCGATAGATTTTGCCAGCCAGTCGGTGGTGACGTCGGTCAGGGCTCAATTGATCTCGTACAGCAGTGGGGTGAATTGAGGCTCGGCGTCGACCAACCGGAGTCAGCCCGGTAATCCCTTGCCCCGCTTGTCTCCCGCGCAGACGGAACAAAACGTTGTCCCCGCACGATGCTGGCTTTGCTCGTGTAACTCACCGGCGGCAGGGAGAAGTCTGTTCTCGCTGCCGCCGTTTTCGCTCTGGCTCAGCCTTCCTGCAAAGCCCGAGGACGCTGGCTGCGGGCTTCTGAATCCGCGCTTTCCGCGGCCTGCAACTGGAAGTTGAACTCCAGATCGGCGAAGCGCTTGCCTTCCAGACCACGGGCCTTCGCCGCCTCGGCGTCATCAACGAAGTTGAGCGTTCCGATCAGCCCGTCACGGGTGGCGTAGGCAAAATCATCCCAGAGGTACTCATCGCCGTTGAAGTTGATTTGCGTCGTCAAATGACGCTGGCCCGCTGCGGAAATGAAGAAGTGGATATGCGCCGGGCGCTGGCCGTGACGCCCCAGATGATTGAGCACTTCCTGCGTCGTGCCGCCTGGCGGGCAACCGTAGCCGCTCGGCACGATACTGCGGGCGCGATAGCGGCCCTGATCGTCGGTGACAATGCGTCGACGCAGATTGAACGCCGACTGGCTGGGGTCGAAATAGGAGTAAGTGCCGTGGGTGCTGGCGTGCCACACATCGACGATCGCGCCCGCCAACGGGTTGCCCCGCTCATCGAAAACCCGGCCATGCAGGTACATCGGCGTGCCCGGATCGGTGCCGTCGTCCATACGCGCCTCGCCTTGCGAAAGCGGCGCACCCGCCACGTAGAGCGGGCCTTCGATGGTGCGCGGGGTGCCCCCCGCCAGACCTGCCTGGGCATCTTTCGCGTCCTGGAGCAGATCGAGGAAATGCTCGATCCCCAGCCCCGCCACCAGCAACCCGGCCTCTTGATTGGCACCCATGCGGTTGAGGTAATCCACCGCTTTCCAGAACTCGTCGTCGGTGATTTCCAGGTCTTCAATCAGCCGCGCCGCATCCTGCAACACACGCAAAATGATCTGTTTGAAACGAGGGCTGCCCTGGTCGTTGTCGACACCGGCCACCTCCTGGAAGAACGTTTGTACCTCAGGCGTTTGCGAAATCTTCACGGTCATTTGTCATCACCTCATTATTCTTGTTGGCGCATTATCGATCAGTCGCGTGAATCGAGGACGGATGGCGGCAAAGGCCATCGACCTCGATGTCCATGTACGGAAACAGGGGCAATTGCATCAGGGTGTCATGCAGCGCCTCGACGCTCGGTACATCGAACACGCTGTAATTGGCGTAATGCCCGGCGATGCGCCACAGATGACGCCAGGTGCCTTCGCGTTGCAGCCGCTGCGCCAGTTCTTTCTCGTCAGCCTTGAGCTGCGCGGCCTTCGCCGGGTCCATGTCCAACGGAAGTTTTACGGTCATTTTTACGTGAAACAGCATGGGGGTTCTCCTTGATCAACGGCGAGCAAAACGACGCAGGCGTTCTTCATCCAGCGTCAGCCCCAGGCCGGGGGTGCGCGGAACATGAAGCTGGAAATCGCGGTAGACCGGCGGCTCGGTGACAATTTCCTCGGTCAGCAACAGCGGGCCGAACAGCTCGGTCGCCCAGGTCAGTTGATTGAGGGTAATGAAGGCGTGAGCCGAAGCCAGAGTGCCAATGGCGCCTTCGAGCATGGTGCCGCCGTACAGCGCGACGCCCGCAGCCTCGGCAATCTGCGCGGTACGCAGCACCGCACGTGGGCCGCCATTCTTGGCGATCTTCAGGGCGAATACGCTGGCGGCGCCGTCGATGACCAGACTCAACGCGTCCTCGACACTTTCAATCGACTCATCAGCCATGATCGGCGCCGGGCTGCTTTGATTCAGCCGCACCTGGCCGGAACGATTGGTACGGGCAATGGGCTGCTCGATAAGATCGACACCGTTGTCACCGAGAATCCTGCACGCCCGCAGCGCCTGTGACTCATTCCAGTATTGATTGACGTCAACGCGCACACTGGCGCGATCGCCCAGGGCTTTCTTGATGGCGATGACGTGCGCCAGATCCTGATCGACAGGGTTGGCGCCGATTTTCAGTTTGAAGATTCGATGGCGACGAATATCGAGCATCTGCTCGGCCTCGGCGATGTCCCGGGCGGTATCGCCGGAGGCCAGCGTCCAGGCCACTTCCAGGCTGTCCCGTACACGCCCGCCGAGCAGTTCGCTGACCGCCAGGCCCAGGCGCTTGCCCTGCGCATCCAGCAACGCGCTTTCGAGGCCGGACTTGGCGAACGTGTTGCCCTTGGCGATCTTGTCCAGTTTCAGCATGGCGGCGTTGATGTTACCCGCCTCCATACCTTTCAAGGCAGGCGCCAGATGAGCGTCGATGTTTTGCTTGATGCTTTCCGGGCTTTCGTAACCGTAGGCCAGGCCACCGATGGTGGTGGACTCGCCGATGCCTTCCACACCGTCCGAGCAACGTACCCGGATGATGACCAGGGTCTGCTGCTGCATAGTGTGCATCGCCAGCTTGTGCGGACGAATGGTCGGAAGATCGACAATGAGGGTCTCAACGCGTTCGATCACAGCATGTGTCATTGCAGGCATCCAGGACTTGATGGCTCCGTCCGCCATGGGGCGCGTGGGAGCTGTTGTATTTATTCGGCCCCTGAAGCATTGCGTGGCAGGGCCGTTTACGTCCAATATCGATTGAATATCCTTGTATACCCGGGAGGTATGATGGAGCTTCGACATCTGCGTTACTTTCAGGCGCTGGCGCAGACACTGAGCTTCACGCGGGCCGCCGAGCAGTTGCACATGGCGCAGCCACCGCTCAGCCGCCAGATCAGTCAACTGGAAGATTTGCTGGGCACCCCGCTGGTGGTGCGCGAACGCCCATTGCGCCTGACCGAGGCCGGGCGTTTTTTCTACGAGCAGAGCGGCAGTCTGCTGCTGCAGCTCAACAGGATTGCCGAAAATACCCGGCGCATCGGCCTGGGGCAGCGCCACTGGCTGGGTATCGGCTTCGCGCCCTCGACCCTGTACGGCGTCCTCCCCGAACTGATCCGCGAACTGCGGCTCGACACCGAACTGGAACTGGGCCTCAACGAGATGACCACCCTGCAACAGGTCGAAGCGTTGAAGGCAGGGCGAATCGATATCGGTTTCGGACGCATTCGGATCGACGACCCCGCCATCCAGCAGATCGTCATCACCGAAGACCCGCTGGTTGCCGTGCTGCCGGCGGGTCATCGATTGCGTGGAGCGCCGGCATCGCTGGCCACGTTGGCCGAGGAATCGTTCATCCTCTACCCGGCCAACCCTCGCCCCAGCTACGCCGACCACCTCATCGCCCTCTTCGCCAACCATGGGCTGGGGATTCGCGTCGAACAGTGGACCAACGAACTGCAAACCGCGATCGGCCTGGTGGCGGCCGGCATCGGAATCGCAATCGTGCCTGCCTCGGTGCAACAGCAACATCGCACCGACATCGACTATGTGCCGATCATCGAGCCTGAGGCGGTGTCCCCGATCATCATCAGCCGCCGGATTGGCGATATGAGCGTGATCGTTCAGAGGTGCATGGCGCTGATTGAGAAGACCGATCAGCGCACGGCATGCGAGGGCTGACAGCGAGAGGCAAGGCTGTGCTCAGTCAGCACCCGGTGCCTGGGCCGTTGATTGATCTTTGCCTCCATACCCAGTAAAAAACCCTCTCCCCTTTTGCCCTTGCAAGGAGCACCGGATGCTCGAACTCACCACGGAACGCCTCGACCTGCGCACGATGGTCGAAGCCGACTGGCCGCTGTTTCTCAGGCTGCATTCCGAGCCGCAAACCATGCAGTATGTGTTCGGCGAAATTGCCGAGGAGCAGATTCGCAAAGGCTTCGAGCATCGGCTCCCGGCGTGGGGGCCGCAGTCGGATCACTGGTTGTGTCTGGTGGTGATCGACAAGGCCAGCGGGCAGGAACTGGGAGTGACCGGTTTGCGGATTCTGTCGCCGGGACATGCCGAGGTGGGTTGTCTGCTGTTGCCGGAACATCAGGGCAAGGGCTTTGGCACCGAGTCGCGCCAGGCGATCATCGACTATGCTGCGGCCATCGGACTCGACTCACTGGAGTCGACCGTGACCGACGGCAATATCGCGTCCTGCAAAGTTCTGGAGAAATGCGGCTTCGTGTTCGAACGCCGTGTGCCGCAGGCCTATCAGATTGGCGACCGATGGTTTGACGACCTGATCTACCGCTATCAAATCAGCTGACCCTTTTTCTCCGCGACCCGCCAAGGAGGCCTCTCGTCGTGAATCCCTATCAATGCCTGCCGCCCCGCGCCTTCTGGCGCACGGCCGTGGCCGACAAGTCCGTGCAGGACATCAGTGAACTCTGGACCCCGGAATTCGAGATCGGCAACAAGGACACCATCGTCACCGCCGGCTCGTGTTTTGCCCAGCATATCGGCCGGGCGCTGGTGGAACGCGGGATGAACTGGCTGGACGCGGAACCGGCCCCGGCCGGGTTGCCGGAGGCCGACTGGAAAGCCCGCAACTACGGCGTGTTTTCCTTCCGTACCGGCAACCTGTACACCCCGGCGATGTTGCGCCAGTGGCTCGAATGGGCGTTGGGTGTGTGCCCGCCCTCCAGCGAAATCTGGACTCACGACGGACGCTTTTATGACCCGTTCCGCCCGGCTGTGGAACCAGAAGGTTTTGCCAGCGAGCAGGCGTTGCTTGAATCCCGCGAGGCAACCCTGGCAGCCATCCGCACGGCCATCACCCGCGCCAGGGTGTTCGTGTTCACCCTCGGCCTGACCGAAGCCTGGGAGCATCGTCAGACCGCCCTGCTTTATCCCGTGTGCCCCGGCACCGTGCGCGGCAGCTTCGATCCGCAGCTTCACCGGTTTCGCAATTTCGGCTTTCTCGATACCTATCGCGAGATGACCAGAGCGCTGGAACTGATGCGTTCGGTCAATCCGCAACTGCGTCTGTTGCTCACCGTTTCGCCGGTGCCGTTGACCGCGACCGCCACCGGACAACATGCGTTGAGCGCCACCACTTACTCGAAATCGGTGCTGCGCGCCGTCGCCGGGCAACTCTGCGAGGACCTGAACGACGTCGATTATTTCCCGTCCTACGAAATCATCACCGGCACGCCGTTCAAGGGCGCCTTCTACCAGCCCAACCAACGGGAAGTCACCCCGGATGGCGTGGCGTTCGTCATGCGGCAGTTTTTCGCCGGGCTCGACGCCGTGCAGTCGGTGCAAACATCGGCCGGCGCGCCCTCCACTTCCGTGTCCAGCGAGGATCTTGTCTGTGAAGACGCCGTACTCGACTACTACGCCTAGATTCCTGCTGTTGGGCGACTCCCATGCCGGTGTCATCGGCAAAGCGGCGCAGGCTCGTCAGGTGCCTTTCAGCGGTGGCCCGCTGGGGACCGGACGGGATTTCGCCGTCGACTTCTTCAGCCTGACCCGCCAGGACGTGGTCTTTCGGGATGCCGAGATGCAGCGCCTGTACCGCCAGGCCCTCGAACCGTTCGCCGTGCCACAACTGGCCCATGTAGCGGTGCCGCTGGTGAGTACTTTGGGCCTGAGCCTGCACTACCTCGCCACGGCGCCAAACTGGACCTGTTACCAGACCCCGGACGGTGAGTTCGACGAAGGTTTTTTCGCCGGGCCATTGTTCGCATCCATCATCGATACCCTGTCCCGGCCCGCGCTGGCCTTCTACGAACAGGCGCTGGCACTGAACCTGAAGGTGTTCGCCGTGCTGCCACCGCAACGGGTGCCGGAGCTGTCCAACCCGCAAGTGTTCATGGCCGCCCAGCGGCTGCTGATCGAGAGTCTGCACAGCCTCGGCGTCGAGCTGATCGATGTGCGCGCGTCGGCGAACGATGAACACGGCTTCCAGCAACCGGCGTTCTGCGAAGTGGATGACCCGCTGCACGGCAATCTGGCGTTTGGCGTGTTGATCGTCGAACAACTGCTCCGGCGCGGCCTCTAGAGGCCCGCTCTCACAAGGGCAACCCATTCCAATGTGAAAGCGTTGCGGCTCAAGCCTTGGGCTGTGTCCCCAGGATCGTCACCCGCTCGCCATAACGCGAATGCGGGAAATAGTCCCAGACCGCGTGATGCTGGGTGCAGCGGTTGTCCCAGAACACCAGGGTGTTCGGCGCCCAGCGCACGCGGCAACTGAGCACCGGTTCCCGGGCGACCAGATCGAACAGCATGTTCAGCAGCACCTGACTTTCGCCTTCGGACAACTGGACGATGTGCGAAGTGAATCCAGAATTGACGAACAACGACTTGCGCCCGGTTTCCGGGTGGCGGATCACCACCGGATGTTCGGTTCTGGGCAGGTTGTCCGGCGCCTTATAGCCCTTCCACGGAATCGCGCCATCGTGGATCGCCGTCAGCTCACCGAGAAACTGCTGCATCGTCGGCGAGAGCATTTCGATCGCCAGGTGCATGTTGGCAAACAGCGTATCGCCGCCGGTGCCAATGGCCGGGGTTTCCTTGACGTACAGCATCGAGCCCATGGACGGCGCCAGGTCCGCCGTACCGTCGGTGTGCCAGGTTTCGCCGGCGACGTAGCGCGACTGGGCATTGGCGCGGATCACCACCAGCTCCGGGTCATCGCCGTCGATGTCCTCCACCGGTAAAGCACGCAGCTCACCGAACAGCCGACCAAACGCCTTGTGCTCGTCCACCGTCAGATGCTGGTCGCGAAACACCAACACATGATTCTCCAGAAAGGCCCGGCGGATTTCCGCGAGTTGCTCGTCATTCAGCGGCTGCGCAAGATCAACGCCGCTGATTTCGGCGCCGATGATCGGCGTGATCCGCTCAACACGAATGCGCTGGTACGGCGCGCGCTTTTCTGCGGCGATGCGCTCGATTGCCTTGAGTGCCAATTGATCCATGTTCCCTCACCTTTTTATTGAAGCCCCCAGCTCTACCCTGTGGGAGCGGGCTTGCCGCGAAAGCGGTTTGTCATTCAAATCCGTTGTGACCGATCCGACGCCTTCGCGAGCAAACCCGCCCCCACAGGGTCGCGCAACGAGCGTGGCCGCATGTCGGTCCAGTGTTGATTGATGTAGTCCAGGCAAGTCTGGCGCTCGCCGCGCATCCCCGCCTCATTCCAGCCGCAGGCCATCGGCTTGCCCGCCGGCCACAGGGAGTACTGACCCTGGGCATTGATCACCACCTCGAATTGCAGCTCTGCGTCACGCATATCGTTCTCCTGTTGAATGGGATTGCAGCGTTGCCAGGCTTCGACCCAGCCCTTCGGCGAGCGCGTTGAGCAGCGAACATCGCTGCTCGTCCGTCGGCGCACAGGCCCGCACATACACCCGCACCGACGCCCCGCAGACCTCTGCGTAGACCTGGGCGTCCTCAGCGGCGAAGGCCCGGGCCGAGATTTCCGCGTTGGCACTGGCGTGGGTCTGGGCAAATGACGCGGCACTGGCCTCGGTGTTCAATTGCGCGTAGTAGTCGGCGAAGGCTTCGGCATTGCCAAAATGCTCGGCGATCATCGCGGTGTTGGCCGGCGCGAGGCCGTAGCTCAGCGCGCTGGCATGGGCCTGGGCGTAAGCCGCGTCGTAGGCATAGGCCCGTCGATACAGCGCCAGCAACACCGGTTTGAGCGTGGCCCGCCATTCACCCTGGCGCCCGAGCAGACCGAGTGCCGCTCGCCGATGCAGACTTTGCAAAGCCAGCAGCGCCGGCCGATGCTCCGGCAATGCCTCGCACAACAACGGCATGACCACCTCGGCTTGCCACTGATGCAGCAACCGGAACGGCACAGGGCCGTCGAAGCGCGGAACCAGGGTTTCGGTCGACCGGGTTTCGTACAGCACGTGCGTCAGTGTCAGCAGCCATCGCGGCGCGGCGATCGGTTCAGTCATGTCGACGCCTCCCGCGCGCCGATCACCTCGGCAATCATCCGCGCCCAGCGCCCCGCGACGATGCCGTAGTGGTCGGTGTCCAGCCGCTGCCAGCTCAGCAGCCGCGGCAACAACGCTCGCCAACTGTGTTGCAGGTCGTCCATGTTCCAGGCATTGCCCAGGCCATAGGGATTGGCGTGCCCGGCGATGAACATCCGCGCCGCCGTCGCGGCCAGTGCCGGCGGCTGGAAGTCGGCCATGCTGCTCATGTTGTTGCGGCAGCAAACCGTCAGCCGTTGCAGATAGGCCAGACGCTCGTCGGACATCGCCTGCCCTTCACCGTCCGGCCAGCGCTGGGCAAACTCGCGCTGGAACACCTGCTCGATGGTTTGTTCGTCGATGCCCACCAGTTCGGCACCGGCATCTGGCGCCGGTGGATCGATCAGGTACAACAGCGGCTGTCTGAACCCGGTTGTCTGCGCCTGCTGACACAGCGCCTGCGCCACCCAGGCGCCGAACGACCAACCGGCCAGACGCCATGCACTGCCCGCCGGGAGATGGGCCTGAATCGCATGCAGATACCACCGCGCGCGCTCGACCACGCTGATGTTCGGCAACGCCGGCAGGCGCAGCGCCGGGTCGGCGATCACGCAGACGCCCAGATCAGGATGCAGCGCCGACACCAGTTCGCGGTAAGCCTGAACATCGCCGCCCACCGGATGGATCAGGTACAGCCACTCCTGGCCGGCGCCCGCGTGCCATTGATCGATCCGCACCGCATCGCTCCAGTCCTGTGGCGCAGCGATTGGCACCTCGACCGTGCAGGCCTGCACCAAGGCCAACACCTCGTTGAGGCTGACCTTGTGACTGAACTGCGACAGCTGGAACACCTCGCCGGTGGCCGCTTGCAACTCGTCGATCAGATCGAGCAAGGTCAACGAATCCGCGCCGAGGTCGTACAGCGAATCGTCGTCATCCAGCTCGCCAACCCCGAGCCACTTGCACAGGCACTCGCGCAGGCGTGCCGGCAGATCGGTGCCTTTCGGCGCCTCGACTGGCGCACTCCCGGCACCATGGCGAACCGGATAAAAGCGGCGCGCCGTGTCGATCCCGGTGGTGGAAATCAGCAATTGCGGCAATTGCGTCGCCATCGCCAGATCGAACACCCGGCAGCCCTCTTCAGTCGACAAGCCGACGGTCAAATGCTCCTGATGCGCGGCATCCCCGCCGTTGTTGGTCGTCGCCATGCCGATATCGCGCCAGATATCCCAGTTGATGCCCAGGCGCACGCAAGCGCTGGCGGCATTCGGGCAATAGTGAGCGAATCCGTCGAGTACGCCACTGGCCGCCGCGTAATCCAGGTGACCGGCACCGCCGAACAGCGCCGACATCGACGAGCAGTACAGAACGAAACCCGGCGACAGTTGCTCGATCAGGGTTTCGACGGCCAGCATGCCGCGCGTCTTGGCCGCCGTGGCCTGAGCCATTTGCCCGGCATCGCGATGACGAATCAGGCTGCCCGCACCGACACCCGCCGCATGAATCACCCCGGCCAGACGACCATGACGCCGGGCCAGTTGGTCGAGGACTTGCGGCCATTGCGTCAGGTCGGCGATGTCCGCCTGAACGCAATCGATCCGCGACGCATAAGGCGCCAGCGAAAGCGGCAACTCAGCCTGGCGCGAGAGCAGCACCACCCGCCGCGCCGGTGCCTGTAACAGGTGTTCGCACAAGGTACGACCGATCCCGCCGCTGCCGCCCAACACCAGGAATGTGCCGTCCTCCGGCAGCAGGCTGGAAGCCACGCTCGCGCTCGGCGACGAATGAGCAATCAAACGCGGTTGCCACACATAGCCATCGCGAACCGCCAGCCGCCGAGGCAGTGATGCCGGATCGCTCAGCACTGCCGCCAGTTCCCCGGCCTGTGCGCCGATGGATGGAGAAGACCAGTCGAGCCAGTGACAACGCACCGGGTATTCCTGTGGCACCACTTCGCAGATCCCGGCCAGCGCCGCCAGTTCAGGGCGCCGTACTTCGCCCGCCACCGGACACGCCTGCCACGACATCAACCACAGCCGCAGCCGGGTCGTGCGCGAGGTTTGCCCCCACGCCTGCATCAGCGCGCTGACCGTATCCAGGCAAGCCCACTGCGCCAGGTCGAGGCTTTGCTCATTGACCGCGCCGGACACCGCCAACGGCAAGGCATGCAGCCAGTCCATCTCGACCAACGCGGGTTCAGCGACTTCATCGAGCAACCGGGCCAGGGCGTCGGCGTCCAGCGGGTCCAGTTCGAAACGATCCGTGCCCAGTCGCTTGAAACCGTTGCCCGCACGCACCTGGATCACTCGCCGATAAACCGTGCCCAACGACTCCAGCAACGTGGCGTTGGGTGCTTCATGGCTGCACAGAATCACCCCTTCACGCCTGGCCCCTTTCGCCATCGCACTCAAGCGCCGGACACGCATCCACTGCCGTTGATGGAACCAGTCGGCCAGCGGCTGCCGCTCGATACCCGGCGACGGTTCCTCAACGACCGCTGCCGTCGCAGCCGGCTGAAAGCGACAGGTCTGCAGATCGAACGATGACGGCGGCAGATCCCACGGCGGTGGCGCCGAGCGCTGCGGCCAGTCGAGGTTCACGCCTTCGTACCAGGCCTCCAGCAGCACCAGCGGCGAATGATCGCGGGCAATCAGTTTTACGCCCGAAACCGCGACGTCCCTGATCGATGTCGGCTGCAACGGAACGTCGTCACCGGGCCGGCAGACCATCGCGAAACGCCAGCACAATTGACGGCGACCGGACTGCAAGTGCCGTAACAGCGCGCCGTGCTGCTCGGGAAACCTTTGCAGATGCGCCTTGACCGCCGCGATATCGCGCAACAATTCCGCGCGGCTGTGGGCCGAGATCATCAGCAACGGCAGCGTGTCCTCGGCCGTATCCGGCGTCTTGGGCGCGGCGCCGACAATCACATGGGCGTTAGTGCCGCCGATGCCGAAGCTGCTGACGCCGGCCAGACGCCGGCGCCCTGGCGACCATGGCCGGGACGTGGTGGGTATGTAGAACGGTGAATGCTCAAGGTCGATCTGCGGGTTGATCCGGCCAAAACCGAGGTTCGGCGGCAGCACGCCATGGAACACCGCGAGACTGGCTCGAATCAACCCCACCACCCCCGCTGCCGCACCGAGGTGACCGATCTGGCTTTTCACCGAGGCCAGCGCGCAACTGTCGGCAGGCGCGTCGCCGAAAGCCTTGGTCAACGCCGCGACCTCGATCGGGTCACCGAGCAAGGTGCCGGTGCCATGGGCTTCGACGTAGCCGATGTCCGCACCGGTCAATCCGGCCCGGCTCAAGGCATCGCTGATGACCGCGCTCTGCCCGGCCACCGATGGCGCGGTGTAACTCATCTTGGCCCGGCCGTCATTGTTCAGCGCCGAGCCTTCGAGCAGCGCGTAGATCCGGTCGCCATCCGCCCGGGCCTGGGCCAACGGCTTGAGCACCACCACCCCGTAACCACTGGCGCCGATGGTGCCGCTGGCGTCGTCGCTGAACGGACGGCACAAACCGTCGGCGGAAAAAATGTGCTGCGAACGATGACGATAGCCATCGCTCAGAGTCGGGTCGATCAACACCCCGGCCGCCAGCATCACATCACTGTCGCCCTGGCGCAGCATCGCGCTCGCCATGTGGACGGCGATCAGTGAACTGCCACACGCCGCCTGGACGCTCAGGGCCGGGCCGTTGAGGTTCAGGTGGTAAGCGGCTTTGGTCGCGAGAAAATCCTTGTCGTGATGCAGCGCCATTTGAAAACCGTCCGGCAGATCGCCTGCGGCGGTGTCGCGCAACATCTGCTGGAAGTACGTGGTTTCGCCGCAACTGGCGATCAGGCCGATACGCGGGCCGTCGGCCGCCGGAACGATGGCCGCGTGTTGCAGGGCCTGCACGCAGCCCATCAACAGATGGCGTTGTTGCGGGTCCATCAGGCGTGCTTCCTGGCGACTGATGCCGAAATACTCGGGGTCGAAATCGAGCATGCCCGCCAGTTGGCTGCGGGCGCCGACCAGACCTTCGCTCGCGGCAAAACGTTCGATACCCAACGCGTTGCCTTGCACCATCGCCCAGAACTCGCCGAGGTTCTGCGCCCCGGCCACGTTCACCGACATGCCGATGATCGCCATCGGCTGATGCCCCGCATCGGCTTGCCGCACACGCTCGACGGCCGTCCCCGGCGCTGCCGACAAATGCGCCGCCAGCCGCCGGATCGTGACGTGTTCGAACAGATCGGCCATTGCCACCGGGTTCGGCAGTTCCTGGTTGTAGCGCGCGTGCAGACGCATCAGGCCGAGACTGGTGGCGCCGGCCTCGAAAAAGGTTTGCTCCGGTTCGATGTCCCGGCCGATGACGGCGCTGAACAGCTCGCTCAATTGCCGCTCCAGCGCGCTCAACGCCACGACCGGTTGCGGCGGACTGCGCCGCTCCAGTGCCTCGCCCAACCCCGGCAAGGCCTTGCGGTCGACCTTGCCGCTGGGGGTGCGCGGCCAGAGGTCGATCCGGCGATATTCGTCGATCCGCACATGCGCCGGCAGTTGCCGCGCCACCTGGCGATCCAGTTGCCGGGAGGTCGCCGGCTCGCCATCGAGTTGCAGCCAGGCGATCAGCCGGGGTGGTTCGGCCTGAACCGCCACCACCGCGTTGACCACTTGCGGCACGTGCATCAGCGCCGCTTCGATCTGCCCCAGCTCCAGGCGATGGCCGCTGAGTTTGATCTGCTGATCGTCGCGGCCCAGGTAATGCAGGCAGCCTTGTGCGTCGGCCCAGGCCAGATCGCCCGTGCGATAGAACAAGCGGCTGTCGCCCTCGGCCTGTGGCAGTTCGACAAACCGCGCCGCGTTCAACGCCGGATCCGCCAGATAACAACGGGCAACCATCGGCCCCGCCACCAGCAGGTAGCCCCGGCTGCCGCTCGGCACCGGGCGGTCGTGCTCGTCCACCAGCAGCAAACGGGCATTACCGACCGCGTGGCCGATCGGCGCGCGCAGCGGCCAGTCCCGGGCCGTTGCCGGCAGGCGCAAGGCGCTGACCACGTGGGTTTCGGTCGGGCCGTAGTGATTGAACAGCGATGCGTGCGGCATTGCGCTGAACCACTGGCGCAGCGCGTCGGTGCAGAGCAATTGCTCCCCGGCGGTCACCACTTCGCGCAATGCCGACGGATAAACCCCTCGGGCGACGGCGGTTTGCGCCAGATGCTGCAACGCCACGCACGGCAGGAACAGACGCTCGATCCGTGCCTCCACCATATACGCCAACAACGCCTCGGCATCCTGGCGCCAGCGCGGCGTGATCAAGTGATAACAACCGCCACCGCAAAGGGTGCTGAAAATCTCCTGGAACGACACATCGAATGACAGCATGGAAAACTGCAAGGTCACCGACTTCGCCGGCAACTGACCTTCGGTGCGCTGCCATTGCAGCAGATTGCACAGGGTTCGTTCCGACACCTGCACGCCTTTCGGCGTACCCGTGGAGCCCGAGGTGAACAGCGTGTACAGCGGCCGCTCGCCGGCATGACGTGGACGTTCGAACGGCCGCGCCTCTGCCTGCAAATCGACGCGGTGCAGATCAAAACGTCCGCCATCCAGATCATCCAGCGCCGCTTCGGTCGCGCGGCTGAACAACAGGCAATGGGGCTGTGCCTGCTCCAGCACCTGACGCTGGATCGCCAGCGGGTACGCCGGATCGAGCGGCACGGCGGTCAGATTGAGTTTCGCCAGCGCCAGCAAGGCGACGATATGCTCCACCGAGGTATCGAGGAACAGCACGACATGCAGCGGCGCGTCGTTGCCGACCGGCAGCGGATGACGCTCGATCACGGTGGCGGCCAGGGAATCGGCCAGCGTATTCAGCTCGGTATAAGTCAGGCGACGCGAACCCTGCACCAGCGCAGTGGCGTGCGGCGTACACAGCACCTGATGCTCGAACCAATCCGCCAGCGTATTGAACGGCAGCTCGCCGCCGGGGCCTTCACTGGCGACCGGCAATCCGAGTCGATACGGCCCGAGCAGATCGTCCAGAGTGGCCGTCGGGGTTTCCAGCAACAAGTCCAGACCACGGCGGAACAACGCGTTCACCGCGCGCATCTGTTCGGCATCGAAGTAACTGCACTGATATTCCCACCAGCATTCCAGTTGCGACCCCGAGCCGACCATCAACAAGGTCAGCGGGCATTTGGCGTGCAACCGCTCGCTGAATTCCAGGTTGGCGTGCAGGCTCGAATCGGCCAGAGCGGCGTAATCGGTGTTTTCCAGCACAAACATGAAATCGAACAGCGCGTTGCTCGACGACAGCCGCAGGTCTTCCACCAGATCCGCCAGGGCCACGTCCTGCAGCGCCAGCACCTCGCGCACGCTGGAAGTCTGCCTGCGCAGTTGCTCGCCCAGCGTAAGCGCGTGTTCGACGGCGGCAGGAATCAGCACGGTGTTGGCGAACATACCGACGCTGGCCTCGAACTCCGCCAGCGGCCGGTTCGACACCGGGCTGGCGATCCGTGGCCGCTCGACCCCGGTCAGCGCATACAGGCTCCAGGCAAAGACACTGAACAGCACTTCGAACCGGGTCAGTCGCTGTTGCGTGCAGAACCGTTCGAGGGCGGCACTGCGCACCACGCCCAGCGGCTCCCGGAACAACCTGGCGTCCGCGCTGATCGCGCGCATCGGTGTCAGCGCGGACGACGGTTCTTCCTGACGTCGGTGCAGCTCGGCCAGCGCGCGGCGCTGATCGCGATAATGCGCATCGACGCTCCACTGCCGCTGCCACTGACCAAACTCCAGCGCGCTCAGGCGTGGTGCCGGATCAGGCGTTTCGCGATTCTGCACAGCGTCGGTGTAAAGCTGCGTCAGGTCGTCGAACAACAAGTTCACCGACCAGCCATCGACAACGATGTGATGCAGGTTCAACAACAGCCGACAGCTGCCATCAACGAACGGCAACAGCCACGCCTGAAA
This sequence comes from Pseudomonas botevensis, assembly GCF_019145475.1. Taxonomy (GTDB): domain Bacteria; phylum Pseudomonadota; class Gammaproteobacteria; order Pseudomonadales; family Pseudomonadaceae; genus Aquipseudomonas; species Aquipseudomonas botevensis. Next base: position 15,924 of record NZ_JAHTKI010000027.1, on the reverse strand, counting down.
CAGGGTCGGCGTGGTCAGGTCGAACGGCGTATCGAATACCAGCGCCGCGAAGGCCTGCCAGTTGTCTTCGGTGAAGTGCCCTGGAGCGAAGGTACGACAGGTCGGCCCCTGATCGGCAATCACTTGATCGAGCCCCTCGGCGCCGGCCACGAATGCCGTGCGCAATCCCGGATGACGCGCCACCAGACGCCCCACCGCCTCGGCCAGCGCCGACACATCGGCGCCCGCCGCCAGGTGCAGAATCAACGGCACGCTGTATGCGGTCGAGGTGGGTGTACGTTGCTGAAGCAGCCACAAGCGGCGTTGTTCAGCGGTGGCCGGCAGGCGTCGGGCATTGCTGATCGCTGGTGCGGGGGGATAGAACGCCTGGCTAGTCAGTTCATCGCTCAGGTGTTCGGCAAGTGTCGTGAAGGATTGGTCGAGCAACATGCCGATGCTGATTTCGCGCTGCCATTGGCGGCGAATCGCTGAACGCAGGCGCATGGCCTTGAGCGAGTCACCGCCACTGCCCAGCCAGTCGTCCTGTGCGCTCAGGGCCGGTTGCCCGAGCAGCGAGCGAACCTCGGCCAGCAACCAGCTCAGGGCCGGCGATGTCTGGCCCTCGCCCACTGCATCAGCCACCACCGGATGCCATGGTTTCAGCGTTTGGGCGAGCAAGCTGTCGCGGTCGATCTTGCCATTGGCAGTCAGTGGCAAACGCGCCAGCAGAAACAGTTGATGCGGGCGCATGTAGGGTGCCAGATGCGTGCGCAAATGCGCTTCGAATTCGTGGAAGTCGAGTTCCCCGCGCGGCACGATGAACGCCAGCAACTGGTGGTCTTCGGCCGCCTGGCGCCGGGCGCAGACGAACACCTGCGCCACCCCGCAATGCTCGAGCATCCGTTGCTCCACCTCGCCCGGCTCGATACGAAAACCGCGAATCTTCACCTGACGGTCGACCCGCCCCAGGTACTCGATCAAACCTTCGGCGTTGCGCCGCACCAGATCGCCGGTGCGGTAATGCACCTGGGCGCCGCCATCGAGTTCTGGCAGGCGCAGGAACTGACGGGCCGTCTCTTCGGGACGGTTGCGATAGCCACGGGCGACCCCGCTGCCACTCAAATACAGTTCACCGACCTCTCCCGCAGCCACGGGCCGCTGGTGCTCATCCAGCACCCACACGCCGGTGTCCGGCAACGCTCGGCCGATGGGCGCCGAGTCACCGGCAAAGTCCCGGCCAATCGGCCAGCACAAGGCGAACGTGGTGCATTCGGTAGGGCCATAGACGTTGAAGATCCGGCAGCGGCTCTGCGGGTTGGCGCGATACCAGGCACGCACGGCAGCGGCGCTGATCTGCTCACCGCCGATCAGTACCTGACGCAGGCTGGAGAAGCACGCCGGCCAATCGGCAATCAAGGTGTTGAACAGCGAAACCGTCATGAACAGGTTGTCGACCCGCGTTTGCTCCAGCACGGAGGCCAGACGCCGTGCATCCAGCACGTCCTCGTCGGCGATCATCACGCAGCAGCCGCCATTGAGCAGCGGCGCCCACAGTTCGAAACTGCACGCGTCGAACGCCGGGTTGGACAGGCAGGCAAAACGATCCGTCGGACGAATCTCGATATAGGCGTCGGTGTGCGCCAGTCGCAGCAAACCGCGCTCGCCGACTTCCACCGCTTTCGGCGTGCCAGTGGTGCCCGAGGTGTAGAACAGGAACATCACCTCGGTGAAGTCTTCTGCCAGGGGTTGTGGCGGGTAATCCGGCTGATCCAGCAACGCGTCGACGCTGGCCTGCCAGCAGGACGATAAGGCCGGCTCCTCGTTCAGCGTGATCAAGCCGACACACGCGGCATCGGCCAGCATCAATTCACGACGCTTGCTCGGGCTGGCGCGATCCAGTGGCACCACCACGGCACCGATCTTCAACGCACCGAGAATCACCGCCAGCCATTGCCAGCCGCGTGGCATGCACAGCGCCAGCGACTGGCCGGGCCGTATGCCGCGCGCCTGCAAGCCTCTGGCGATACGTTCGCTGGCACTGGCAAGTTCGGCGTAAGTCAGCGTCAGCGATTGATCGATGACCGCCGGGGCCTGCGGATTACGCTGCACCTGTTCGGCGAAACGCGCGAGCAAGGTCGTCTGATTGGCAGCCCTCATGACTTCACCTCCTGTGCGTCAAAGCGTTGCAGCTCCTGCCCGATGACCTGCGAGACCCGATGGATTTCCGCACTTTCCAGCATGTCCCAGTGTCCGCCGCTCACCAGTTTCGCCAAATAGCCGTCACCGGCCCGACGGCGCCAGAAACCGCGCAACTCATGCAACTGACGGCGGCTGAAATCCTCCCGCGCCTGGATCAACACCACGCGCCCCGCCCGTGGTGCGCACTCATAGGCCGCCATGGCCAGACGATTGTGGTTGTAAATATTGAAATAGCGCTCGACCTGCGCGTCTTCGATGCCGGGGTACATGCCGTTGAAGCGCACCAGTTTGTCGCGGAACTCGGCCATGTCGACGGTGCCGATCTGCTCGCGGAAACCCGGATCGTCGCTGCCCTGAGTGTCGAGCAGCACCACGGTCACCTGGAGATGCCCCGCCGCCGTCAGCAGCCGGGCCATCTCATAGGCCACCAACCCGCCGAACGACAAACCGGTGAGGATCAGCGGTTGCGCTGTCAGCGGCTCGATCAAACGCAAGTACGCCTCGGCCATCGCTTCGACCGTCGGCTCGGTGCTCTCCCCCGGATTCAGCCCCGGCGATTGCACGCCATAGACGCCGATCCCATCGGGCAGCACCTTGGCAAGCGACAGGTAACAGAACGCCGTACCGCCCGCCGGGTGAATGCACACCACATTGCTGCGGCCTGCGCCACGGCGGAATTCGATCAGGTTGCCTTGCGCCACGGCCGGGTTGGCCCCGACCCGCAGCCAGCCGCCGAGCGCTTCGATGGTCGGGTAGCTGAGTACCACCCGCACCGGCACTTCGACGGCAAACATCCGGCTGATTTCATGGGCCATCTTGATCGCGGCAATGGAGGTGCCGCCGACATTGAAAAAGTTGTCGCGGATGCCAATCTGCGGCGCCAGCAACAGGCTTTTCCAGATCTGATACAGGGCCAGTTCAATGTGATCCCGAGGGCTGCTCAGGTTGACCTGCCGATTGGCCATTTGCTGATCCGCCAGTGCCGTCAGCGCAGCGCGGTCGACCTTGCCGTTGGCCGTCAACGGCAAAGCATCGAGCCACAGGTAACTGCCAGGGATCACCGCTCGCGGCAGCGTTGTCGCCAGATGCGCATGCACCGCCGCTTCATCCGGTTGCCCGGCGACCACGCAACAGGCCACCAGACGCTGCTCCTGCGCCGTTTCGCCGAGCATCAGCACCACCGCGCTGCGAATGCCGGGAAACGCTTCGAGCCGGGCCTCGATCTCGCCCAGCTCCAGGCGCACACCGCGCAGCTTGACCTGGAAGTCGTTGCGCCCGAGAAACTCGAGTTGGCCATCGGGGCGATAACGCGCCAGATCGCCGCTGCGGTAAAGCCGATCTCCGGCCACGAACGGATTGTCGATAAAGCGCTCGGCGCTGAGCTGCGCCAGTCCCAGATAACCACGGGCCACACCGACACCACCGATGTGCAAGTGCCCGGTGACGCCTACCGGCACCGGCGCATCGCGCTCATCAAGCACGTAAAAACGATTGTTGGCGATGGGCCGACCGATCGGCAGTTGCCGGGCCGGCACCTCGGCGCCCGGCTCCAGCGTCCAGAGGCTGTTGATCACCGTGGTTTCGGTCGGGCCGTAGACGTTGTGCAGACGCGCATGGGGCAAACGCTCCTGAAAGCGTCGGGCCAGGGCTGGCGGCAGCTCGCCGCCGCCGCTGAACACGTCGGTCAGGGTCGAACACAGACTGACGCCCTCGACCTCGAGAAACAGCTGCAGCATCGCCGGCACGAACACCAGCGCCGTGACCCGTTGCTCGCGCACTTCGCGCGCCAGATAGGCCGGTTCGTAATGCCCGCCAGGCCTCGCGATCACCAGCCGTCCGCCGGTCGCCAGCGGCCAGAACGTCTCCCAGGCCGAAGCATCGAAACCAAACGGGATTTTGTGCAGCATCGCCCCGGCCTCGCCGCAGACCTGCAAACACCACAGCAGCAGATTGCTCAGGCCACGGTGGGCAACCATCGCCCCCTTGGGCAGACCGGTGGTGCCCGAGGTGTAGATCACGTAGGCGAGATGATCGGGCGTGACTCCGACGCTGCGCGGGTCAAGGTTGTCCGGCGACAACGACGCCCAATCCGCGGCATCGTGCTGGAGGTCGAGCAGCGGCGCTTCCCAGGTCGAACCCTGCAGCGCCTGGCGCAAAATCCCGTGTGCCGCACCCAAGGTCAGCAACACCGCCGGGGTGCTGTCGCCGAGCATGTGGCTCAGGCGCCCCAGCGGATAATCCGGGTCCAGCGGCACGTAGGCGCCGCCCGCCTTGAGCACCGCCAGCAACGCCACCGGCAACGCCAGCGAACGCTCGACGCACACCGCCACGCGTACATCCGGACCGACACCCAGACTGCGCAAATGCCGCGCCAGACGATTGGCCCTGGCATTCAGTTCGGCGTAGCTCAGCGACTCATCTTCGAACACCACCGCACAGGATTGCGGGTTACGCGCAGCCTGGGTTTCAACCAGTTGATGCACGCACTGCGCCGGTTGTGTCAGGGGCGTCGAGCGGTTGAAGTCGACCAGAATCCGTTCCCGCTCAGCTTCGCTCAGCAGCGCCAGCGCACCGATCGGTTGCTTGGCGTCCAGGGCGATCTGCTCCAGCAGATGTCGGTAATGTCCGCTCAGGCGTTCGATGGTCGCGGCGTCGTACAGGTCGGTGTTGTATTCCACCAACAAGTGCAGCCGCCCTTCGCGCTCGACCCACTCGAACGCCAGATCGAACTTGGCCGTGGCGCTGCTGGTGCTGTGCGGCGCCAGTTCCAGACCGGGCATCTGCACGGCGTTGCCAGGGGTGTTCTGCAACACCAGCATCACCTGGAACAACGGCGAATGCCCCGGATCGCGCGGCGGGTTGACGGCTTCCACCACGCGATCGAACGGCACGTCCTGATGGGCGTGAACATCGAGCATTTGCCCGCGCACTTCGCGCAGCAATTCGGCGAAGGTCTGCCGCGGGTCCAGATGTTGGCGCAGCACCAGCGTGTTGACGAAATGGCCGATCAGCGGCTCGATTTCCGGGCGGTTGCGGTTGGCGAATGGCGTGCCGATGCACAGATCCTGCTGCCCGCTGTGACGCCACAACAGCACCGCCAACGCGCCCAGCAGGACGTTGAACAATGTGCCCTGGGTCTGCCGGGCCAGCGCCGTGAGTTCGCGCAGGGTGCCGCTGTCGAGGGATGAGCTGAACGTGGCGCCGACGTAGCGCTGCACCAACGGTCGCGGCCGGTCGGTGGGCAAGGTCGACAGCGCCGGCGCATCACCGAGCGTACGCCGCCAGTAATCGAGCTGAGCGTCCAGCACCGCGCCCGCCACGCGCTGTTGTTGCCAGCAGGCGTAGTCGGCGTATTGCACCGGCAACGGCGCCAGACTCGATGCCCCGCCCTGCCGATAGTCGCCATACAGCGTGGCGACTTCGTGCAAGATCACGCCCATCGACCAGCCGTCGGCGATGATGTGATGCACGCTGTACAGCCACAGGTATTCATCATCAGCCAAGCGCAGCAACGAGGCACGCAACAGCGGCCCGGTGGCCAGATCGAACGGCGCCCGGGCATCCTGTTCGACGGCGCTTTTGACGCGCTGCTCGCGTTCGTCCGCCGCGAGCTGACGCAGGTCCGTCACCGGCAACGATTGCGGCATCAATGAATGCACCACCTGACGCGGTTCGCCGTTCACACGGCAAAATGTGGTGCGCAGGATTTCGTGGCGACTCACCAGTTCATTCAGCGCCCGCTCCAGCAGCGCCACATCCAGCCGCCCCTTGAGCGTCACCGCCGTGGGCACGTTGTAGAACGGATTGCCAGGCTCCAGTTGATCGAGAAACCACAGCTGCCGTTGTGAAAACGACAGCGGGCAGGCGGTTTGCTCGCCATCACGACGGGGAATCGCCGCGCCCTCCTCCTGGCCGCCGAGCAAGGCAATCAGTGCCTGCTTGTGACGCTTGAGCGCCTGGGTCAGCTCCTCGGTGAGAAAACCACGGGGCGCCTTGCAGCGCAGCTTGTCGCCATCCACTTCGAGCACCACGCCCTGGCGAGCGAACAACGTCAGCAATTGATCGGCATTCATACCTCAAACTCCTCCATGTCATCGTCGCCAGGGCTTTGCATCGCCGGTTCCAGAACAAATGTCTCGACCGGCGCGCGGTGTTGCTCATCGGCCGTGCGCAGGCCACCGACCATTGAGTAGATCAACTCATGGCTTGGCCCGAGGTCGAACAGCGCAGTCAATTGCTGCCCTTCGATGGAACCGATTCCGCACAGGCCCAGGCCCTGTTCGACGGCGGTCATGCTCAGCAACTGAGCCATGGCGCCGCTTTCGATATGGCAGAAGTCGCGGCTGCGCTCTCCATACAGCGGCCGGATCGCCGCCATGTCAGCGATGAAAAACAGCGAGAACGCGGCGTTCTCGTATACCGGACGATTGACGAAGTAGTCGTAGGTATCCGGGTCGAGCAAACCGCTCTGCAGCGCCAGCAACCGGTGCTGGCGGGGATCGTAGTAATACGCGCCACCAGGCACGCCGAGCACCCGCTCCGGCTTGACGTAAAGGTAGGCCTGAAGCGGATACAGCCCACCGGCCGACGGGAACTGGTACTTCGCCTCGCCATCCAGTTGCCCTTGCGCCAGCGCCGCCAGCCAGTGCGCGAAGGCCTCGCTGGCAATCGGCCGCGCGTCGTACTGGCGTACCGAGCGGTACTCGCTGAAACGCCGGGCAAACGCCGGGTCCTGCGGCAGCAGCAATTCCACCGCCGGCAAGGCTTGAGCGAAGCGGCGGCGCCCGTGTTGTTCAGCCTTGAACTGCGCTCGCTGTTGCGGATCTTCGATGATGTCCTGGGCGATATTCGCGGGCTGCCGGACGTTGCCGAGCAGATCCTGACGCGCCCGGTTCTGGCGATACATGCCGAGCAAATGCAGCAACGTCGGCTGGGCCAGCAACTGCGCCACATGCGGGCGGAACTGCAAGGCGCCGGACAAGGCGTTGCTGATCCGCACGATATCGATTGAGGTGGCGCCGAGGTTCAGCAGGTTGGCATGGGCAGCGATGGCATCACGCTTGAGTACGCCCTGCACGATCTCCACCAGTTGCTGTTCCTGCGGGCCGTCGACTTCCAGAGTCGGTCCCTGCGTCTCGGTCTCTGTCGGTTCCGGCAGGCGTTTCTTGTCGACCTTGCCATTGGACGACAATGGCCAGGCGTCGACGAACGTGAATGACGTCGGAATCATGTAGGCCGGCAATTTGTCACTCAGGTAATCGGTGAAGTCGCTGGCCTGCAAGTCTGGATCGGCCTTGAGCACATAGCCCGCCAGACGTTTCTCTCCCAGTGTGCTGCCGAGTATTCGCACCACCGCGCTTTGCACGCCCGGATGACGGTTGAGTGCCGCTTCGATCTCGCCCAGCTCGATACGGTAGCCCTGGACCTTGACCTGATTGTCTTCACGACCGAGGAACTCGATGTTGCCATCCGGCAGCAAGCGCCCTAGGTCGCCGGTGCGATACAGGCGTTCGCCGGTCAACGGATGAGCGAAGAAACTGCCGGCGCTGAGTTTTTCGTCACGCCAGTAACCTTTTGCCAGACCGATGCCGCCGATGTACAACTGGCCCGCCACCCAGGTCGGGCGCACTTGCAGGGCTTCGTCCAGCACGTAGAAACGCTGGTGATCGAGCGCCTTGCCGTAGGGGATGCTGCGCCAGTCGGGATCGACCTGTTGCACGGGATAGCAGATCGACCAGATCGACGCTTCCGTCGCACCGCCGAGGCTGATCAGTTGCAAGTCCGGCTGCAACGCCCAGGCACGCTCCGGCAACGTCAGTGGAATCCAGTCACCGGACAGCATCGCCACCCGCAGGCAGGCCGGCAACGCACCGCCCTCGCCTTCAACGTATTCGAGCAACATGCCGAGCAGCGCCGGCACCGAGTTCCACAGGCTGATCCGATGACGCTCGATCAATGCCAGCCAGTGCGCCGGATCGAGGGCCAGTTGCGGTTCGAGGATCACCACCGCCGCGCCCACGGCCAGGGTGCCAAAGAAGTCATACACCGAGAGATCGAAACTCAGCGACGAAATCGCCAGCACGCGATCATCCGGGCCGACGGCAAAGCGCCGGTTGATGTCGAGCAAAGTGTTGACCGCCCCGCGATGGTCGATCACCACGCCTTTGGGCTGACCGGTGGAGCCGGACGTGTAGATCACGTAAGCGAGGTCGTCTGGTGTGATGTGCACCGGTTGCAACGTCGCGGGATCGGTCATGACGTCAGCGGTTACGGCGACGGTGCGGACCGATGCCGGCCATTCGATTTTGTCGAACAGCGCCGCTTGGGTCAGCGCCAGGGAGGCTTCGGCGCGCTGCAGAATATGCCGTAAGCGCTCGGAGGGCTGGGTCGGTTCAATCGGCAGGTAAGCGCCGCCGGCATAAAGAATCGCCAGGGTCGCGACCACTTGCTCCCAGCCGCGCTCCATCACCACCGCGACCAGACGATTGGGCACGACGCCTTGAGCCTGAAGCCGGGCGCCCAGTTGCCGCGCTTCCGTACGCAGTTGGGCGTAGGTGAGTTGTCGAGCGCCAATCACCGCCAGCGCCTGCGGCGTGGCAAGGGCCTGACGCTCGAACAGTTCGTGCATCAGCGGCAGCGTCTGCACGCTGTCGACCGGCGCCGGCAAACGCGCCAGGGGCAGCAGCTGCGGCGTGTTCGCGCCCCACGCCGCTGGCTCGCAGAGGCTATCCAGCAGCGCGTTATAGGCGACGAACATCTGCTCGATCATGCCTTCGGGGAACAGTTCGTCGATGCTGTCCCAGTTGAACAACAGCCGCCCTTCCAGCTCCAGCAAGGTGTGGTCGAGCCACACCTGCGGGGTCTGGGTGATGCTGTGCATGTGCCTGGCGTTCAACGCGTCCGCGAGGTTGAATTCCGCCAGCTCCGGCGCGGCCTCCGACAGGGTGCTGTTGAACACAATCGGCATCGCCGTCTGCTGCACACCCCGTGCCTGGGACAACTCGCGCAGCACCCGCACGCCGCTGACCACCGAATGATCGATGTCCCGCCAAAGTTGCGCCTGCACCGCGCGGGCCTTGTCGGTGAAACTCCGCGCGCCGTCGATGCCGACTTCCAGCAACACCAGCGAGGTGAAGTCGCCGATGATTTCATCGACGTCCGGGTGCAACGGCATGCGGTTGAACAGCGGCAGGCTCAAGGTGAAACGTGGCGTGCGACTCCACAGCGCGAGCACTTCGCTGAACGCGGTCAGGAGCATCACCGAAGGCGTCACCGCAAACTGCTTGGCCACGGCTTTGAGCTGTGTCCACTGCGCCGCTGACATATCGCGGTCGCGCCGGGTGAAATGCGGGTTGGCAATGCTCTCGGGCTGGCGCACCAGCGGCAGGTCCGGCGCCGGTGCCAGGGTGGTCACTCGCTCGCGCCAGTAGCTCAGCGCCTGCTCGTAGCGGCTGCCATTGCGCAGTTGCTGTTCGGCCAAGACATAGTCGCGGAAGGTCAGGCCCGGCTCGTCCAGGTCCAGGGTCGGATCGACGTAGTACGCCATCAGCTCCCGCGCCAGAATCTGCGTGCTGGCGGCATCAACGATCAAGGCATCGAGGCTGATGTGCAGGTGAGTGATGCCGTCATCGAGCAACGACAGACTGAACTCGAACAACGGCCAGCGACTGGCATCCAGCACCTGATGGGACTGGCGTTCGCGGGTCGCTTCGAGCGTGCGTTGCGCCACCTCGGCGGACAAACCACGCAGGTCGCTGCGCGGCATGCGGTAGGTCGGCACCTGTGCCAACACCTGTTGCGTGCCGTCGCTGAGGAACACCACGCGCAGCATGTCGTGACGCAGGATCATGCGGTTCAGCGCCTGCTCGAACCGCTCGGCGTCGAAGTCGGGGATGCGCAGTTCTTCATAACCGTGGGCACTGACCCCGCCGAGGCTGACCGTGGCCTCGCGACCGAACCAGTAGGCTTGCTGGATATCGGTCAGGGGGAATGGCGCGTGCCGGGCGTGGCGGTCCGGCTCGATCGGACTGAAGGCTGGCTCAATGCGGACTTCATCGTTGCGCAAAGCCTGCACCTGCGCCGCCAGATCCATCAGCACCGGCGTCTGGAACAGGCGGCTCAGGGACAATTGCGCGCCCATGCGCTGGTTGATCGCGTAGATCATCCGCGTCGCCAGCAGCGAATGGCCGCCAAGGTCGAAGAAGTTGTCGTGGATGCCGACCCGCTCGCATTTGAGCACTTCGACCCAGATCCCGGCCATTTGCTGTTCGATGTCGTTACGCGGAGCAACGTAATCGGCCCCGGCGCTACGCTCGGGTGCCGGCAGCGCCTGACGGTCGAGCTTGCCGTTGCGGGTCAGCGGCAGTTGCGAAAGATGAACCCAGGCACTCGGAATCATGTGCTCGGGCAGCTGTCGTTGCAGCTCGGCGCGCAGGGTTTCGCCGGTGGCGGAGCCGACCACGTAGGCCACCAGCCGTTTGTCGCCGGGCACATCCTCGCGCAGCAGCACAGCGGCTTCCTGCACGCCGGGTTGCTGTTGCAACAGGCTGTCGATCTCGCCGAGCTCAATGCGGAAACCGCGCAGTTTGATCTGTTGATCGATGCGTCCCAGGTACTGCACGTTGCCATCGGCCAGGAACTTCGCCAGGTCGCCGCTGCGGTACATTCGAGCGCCCGGTTCGTCACTGAACGGGTCCGGCAGGAAGCGTTCGGCGGTCAGGTCCGGGCGATTCAGATAACCCCGGGCCAGACAGGCGCCGGCAATATACAACTCGCCCGCCACGCCGACCGGCACAGGATTCAGATGCTCGTCCAGCACGTACAACCGCGCATTGGCGATGGGCCGGCCAATGGGCGGCGCGTCCGGCCAGGATTCGGCATTGCTGCACGTCAGGCTGAACTGGCTGACCACATGGGTTTCGGTCGGCCCGTACTGGTTGTGCAACTGCGCGCCGCCGAGTCCACGGACAAAACTGCGCAGCTCATCGTTGATTTGCAGGGCTTCGCCGGCGGTGATGATCTCGCAGCCGCCGGCCGGCATCGGTGCATCGACCTCGGTCAGACCGGCGAGTTGCTGCAACACGGCAAACGGCAGAAACGCGCGCTGCACGCCTTCGGCCACCAGGGTCGGACGCAGCGCCGCTAGGTCCTTGCGGCTGTCTTCGGTCATCAGCAACAGGCTGCCGCCCTGACAGAGCGTGCTGCAGATTTCCTGGAACGAAACGTCGAAATTCAGCGAGGCGAATTGCAGCACGCGTTGTGGTGTGGTGGTCTGGTCGAGTTGCCAGGCGATCAGGTTATCCAGCGCACGACGGCTGTGCGCCACGCCTTTCGGTCGCCCGGTGGAGCCGGAGGTGTAAAGCACATAACCGAGGTTTTCCGGGTTCACCCGCACCTGCGGATCACGGATCGAATGCTGCGCCCATTGCGGTGCGTCGGTGTCCAGGCAGCAGATCGGCAACGTTTCGCTGACGGGCAGACCGGCTCGCAGACTGGATTGCGTCAGCAGCAAGGTCGGCGCGGCATCGTTGAACATGAAGGCCAGGCGCTCACCCGGATACGCCGGATCGAACGGCACGTACGCCGCTCCCGCCTTGAGGATCGCCAACAGACCGATGACCATCTGCGGCGAGCGCTCCAGGCACAAGCCGACGCGATGCTCGGGACCTGCGCCTTGTTCGATCAGGTAATGCGCGAGCTGGTTGGCGGCCCGATTCAGTTCGCCGTAGCTCAGTTGTTGGTTCTGGGCGAGCAACGCTACCGCGTCAGGAGCCTGCCGGGATCGGGCTTCGAAACGCGCCATGCAATCAGGTGTCGATGAGGTATCGCGGGCGGTGCGGTTCCAGTCGTGCACGATCCGTTGCCGTTGTTCGGCGCTCAGCAGATCGATCATTGCCAGCGGTCGCTCGCAATCCTCGACCATCTGCGTCAGCACCCGGCGCAGGTACTCGCCGAACTGCACGACAGTGTCCCGCTCGAACAGACCGGAGGCGTACTCCAGACCGCCGACAATCTGCCCGTCACGCTCGCTGAGTGCCAATTGCAGATCGAACTTGGCGACATGGTGACTGCTCGAGACCGGAGTGACCTCCAGCCCGGTCAGCAACAGGTCCGAGTCCTGATCCTGCTCCCAGGCGAACAACACCTGGAACACCGGGCTGTGGGCCAGGCTGCGCGGCGGGTTGAGCAACTCCACCACTTGCTCGAACGGCAGATCCTGATGTTCCTGGGCCTCCAGCGCGACGCGACGCGCCTGTTGCAGCCATTGTGCGACCGACGGTGTACCCGAGCGGGTCATGCGCAGGGCCAGGGTGTTGACGAAGAAACCGATCAGCCCTTCCAGTTCCTGTTGCGGACGGTTGGCCGAAGGTACGCCGATCACCACGTCGCTCTGCCCCGACAGGCGCGACAGCAACAGCGAAAAACCGGCCAGCAACGTCATGAACAGCGTGGTGCCTTGCTGCATGCCCAGAGCTTTCAGACGCGCAGTCAACATAGGGTCGAATTCCAGCGGCACGAAACCGCCGAGGTAATCCTGCACGGGTGGACGCTTGTGATCGGTCGGCAGCTCCAACAACACCGGCGCGCCCGTGAGGGTTTCGCGCCAATAGCGGGTTTGTCGATCCAGCACGTCGCCGGTCAACCACTGCTTTTGCCACACGGCGTAATCCACATACTGCACCGGCAGCGGCGGCAACGGGTCGTCGCGATCCTGCAACGCGGCCTCGTACAACTGGCCCAGTTCGCGGGTCAGCACGCCCATCGACCAGCCGTCGGAGATGATGTGGTGCTGGGTCAGCAACAGCACATGGTCGTCCGTCGCCAGCCGTACCAGGCTGACGCGCAGCAGCGGGCCACGGCTCAGGTCGAACGGTTTGGCACCCTCTTCGTCGATCAAGCGGATGAGGCGCTCTTGCGAGTCGTGCCCCTGCAAGTCGATCACCGTCAGCTTGATGCAATGCGCGGGCGGCGAGACTTGTTGTCGCCCTTCCCCTTCAACGGCGATGAAAGTAGTGCGTAGCGCATCGTGTCGCGCCACCAGTTGATTGAAGCTGCGTTCCAGTGCCGGAACGTCCAGAACGCCGCGCAAACGCTGGTTCAACGGCATGTGATACGCCGCGTTGCCGCCCTCCATTTGCGCCAGAAACCACAGGCGCTGCTGGGCGGACGACAACGTTTGCGCACCCGAGCGTTCAACACCCGTGATGGCCGGGCGAGCCGCGGCCTGACTGGCTTGCAGCCCTTCGGCGAACTGCTTCAGAACGGGTGCTGCGAACAACGCCGAAGGCGCTACTTCCAGACCCAGCGTGTGTCGAACCTGAGCCAGCACCCGCATAACCAGCAACGAGTGCCCGCCGAGAGCAAAGAACTGATCCTCACGTCCGACCCGCTCCACGCCAAGCACTTCGGCCCAGATCCCGGCAAGCGCGGTTTCCAGCGAACCTTGCGGGGGTTGGTAATCCTGCTGATCGAACGCTTGGCTGTCCGGTGCCGGCAGCCCTGGGCGATCGACCTTGCCGTTGGCGGTCAGCAGCAGTGCATCGAGACGCACGAACGCCGTCGGCACCATGAACTCCGGCAGGCTGAGTTGCAACTGCTCACGCAGGGAGCGCGGGGTCAGTGCCGCGCCGGTACTTTCGCAGTAGTAGGCGACCAGTCGGGGTTCGCCGGGGTTGTCCTCGCGCAACAGCACCACGCTTTCGCGAACGCCGGCGATGTCCGCCAGACGGGTTTCGATCTCCCCCAGCTCCAGGCGCAGTCCGCGCAACTTGGTCTGAGAGTCATTGCGTCCGAGAAATTCCAGTTGGCCATCGGCCCGATAACGCGCCAGATCGCCGGTGCGGTACAAGCGTTCGCCCGACACAAACGGATTGTCAATGAAGCGTTCGGCAGTGAGTTGCGGCAGGTTCAGATAGCCCCGCGCAACACCGACGCCACCGATGTGCAATTCGCCCGCGACACCCATGGCAACCGGTGCGCCCTGAGTATCGAGCAGGTAAATGCGGGTGTTCGGCAACGCCCGGCCGATCGGCAGTACGCCGTAGGTCTGGCTCGCGTCGTCGTATTCAAAACAGGTGCTGTCGATGCTCGCTTCGGTGACGCCATAGGCCTGGACGATTTGCACCTGATCGCCGCAGAGCTGGCGCAGTTGTCGCGCGCTGTAGGCGGTCCAGATGTCCGAGCCGCACACCACGGTGCGCAGAAACGACAAGTCGTGACCGGTCTCTTCGACCCAGGCCAGCAACGGGTTGAGCAGCGCCGGTACGAAGTCGGCAAAGCCAATGCGCGCCTCGTTCAACAGACGATACAGCGCCGGCGGATCCATCAGGGTTTCCCGTGGACAGAGCACCAGAGTGCCGCCGAAACCCAGCGCACGAATCAGATCCGCACTGAACACGTCGAAGGAGAAACCGGCCATTTGCAGGTGATTGATCGGCTCGCCCAAGGCGTAAAGCTGCTTCCAGGCGGCGCTCACGGCGATCAGCCCGCGATGCTCGACCATCACGCCTTTCGGAGTGCCGGTCGAGCCGGAGGTGTAGATCACGTAGGCCAGGTGTCGAGACGTCAGTCCGACAGCGCAAGGGTCGAGGTTGTCGGGTGACTGCGAAGCCCAGAGGCTGGAATTGGCCAGATCAAGCAGTGTGGGTTCAACCGTTGAATGCTCGAGCGCGACGAGCAACGGGCGGCGGGCTTCACCGTGAGTCAGCACGACCGGCGGCGCGCTGTCAGCCAGCATGTGGGCCAGCCGCGCCTGCGGATAAGCCGGGTCCAGCGGCACATAAGCACCGCCGGCCTTGAGCACCGCGAGTACCCCGACCAGCATCTCCAGCGAACGCTCCAGGCATAACCCGACTCGCACGTCCGGCCCGACGCCAAGATCGCGCAAGTGGTGAGCGAGGCGATTGGCGCGTGTGTTGAGGTCGTGATAACTGAGCGCCTCATGCTGCCAGCGTGCAGCAATGGCGTCGGGGTCGCGCAGTACCTGCGCTTCAAACAGATGGTGTACGTACTGATCTGCATCGAACGGCTGCGCCGTGCTGTTCCAGTCGTGAACCAGGCGCTGATAGTCGGCGTCGCTCAGTACCGCGTCATCTGCTGTTTTTTTGGATGAAATGCCGGGCTGCGCAGGAGTCGTCCCACGCAAGGAATTGTTGTCGAACATCGGAGGCTACCGTCCATGACTGCTTTATTTTTGTGATCAGGCAGGGACAGTGCGTACCCCACCAGTCAGGCTCCGGCATCGAATGCCGGTTCGGTCATTCGAAATTCAGGAAGAAGGCGCGGCGCGCGCGGGTTGGTTCACGTCACGGTCGGACGTGGGCACACGCATGAAATTGAAGGGGGATTGGCTGGCGATAAGCACCGCAACACGGTCATCGCAAACAGCTGGAGAATTGACGGGTGCATTGGCGACATCCATCGCCCTGCCCATTACATCGACGATTGCAAACCGCGTGACCAATTGAAACCTCGACTTCCATTTGAGGGTCAACGACGAGGAACAACCTGCGCGGGGGTGACAGCGCCAGGGTGGTCCCGATCGGCTGCGATTACCGGGTCTGTAGACACACGGCAATCTTCTGGCGCCGGGTTTGTGACCCGATGCGCCGCCGGATAATAACCATGTTTTTTGCTGGAGAGGTACACAAAATGTAGGAAATTTGCGAAATAGCCGTAGGACATCCCTTCGTCCGGGTACTTTTTCGTAGACAAAACAAAACCCCAACTGCTTTCGCAATTGGGGTT
>NZ_JAHTKI010000026.1 GCF_019145475.1 Pseudomonas botevensis | reverse complement strand
ACCCCAGACCGAATCCCCCACCTCCACCTGCCCCCCATGCGACTGCGAAACCCGCCGCACCAGCGCCAACCCCAGCCCGAACCCACCGGTGCGCCGGTCCCGACTCGCATCCAGCCGCGAAAACGGCTGAAAAATCTTCTCCCGCCCCTCCACCGGCACCCCCGGCCCGTCATCGTTGACCTGCACCTCGTACAGATCCCCGACACGCACCAGCGACACCTCGACCCGCTGCTCGGCATAACGAATCGCATTGCGCAGCAAATTGATCACCGCCCGCGCCATGAACCGCGGCTCGATCCTTACCTCGTCGACCCCACATTCGCCGATCGACAACTGCACCCCGGCAGCCTCCGCCTCCAGCGCCACGCTGCCGACCACACTGTCGAGCCAATTGGCCGCCTGAATATTCTCGCGGGTAATCACCGTCGCCCCGCGCTCGAGACTGGCGTAGGTCAGCAACTCAGAGACCATTTCCTCCAGCTCACCGAGGTCGGCATACATATCGGCGATCAGTTCGCGATTCTGACTGGCGTCCGGCTGCTGCTTGAGCTGATCGAGCTCGAACGACAGCCGCGCAATCGGCGTGCGCAGCTCATGGGACACCGCGTTGGTCAGCTCGCGCTGATTGGCGATCAGACCCTCGATGCGCGCCGCCATCAGGTTGAAGTGTTCAGCCAGATCGCGAATGTTCGAGCGCTTGGACAGTTGAATGCGCACCGACAGGTCGTTGTCACCGAAACGCTCGGCGGCCAGGCGCAGTTTTTCCAGATCCCGCCAGTGCGGGCGCACCCAGAAGAACAGGACGATGCCGATCATCACCGCGATCATCAGGTAGGCCCCGGCAATGTAGAACGGCATCAGGCTCGGCTCCGCCGGCAGTTTGATGCTGAGCAGTTGCGGGCCGCCGTCGATCGAAGCGATGTACTGGGTGTACTTGTCGCGGATCACCAGCAGACCACGGTCCAGTTCGGCCTGTTCCTCTTCGTTCAGCGCCAGTTGATCGGCCTGAACCAGGGTCAGGCCCAGGCCGTAGTGCGGACGGATCGCCTGCAGGCGTTGTTCCCGCCCCGCACCGTCCAGCCCGCGCAACTGCTCGGTCAGCGTCCAGGCCTGACCACGCACGGCTTCGCGGTTATAGTCCTGCATCTGGTAGTCGAGCAGCGCGTCGAACGTGCGCTCGACGGTCTGCAGCGCGACGACCAGCCCCAGGGTCATGACCAGAAACAGCCCGAGAAATAACCGCAGCATCTACAACTCCCACGCAAACGGATTGAACAGGTAACCCTTGCCCCACACGGTCTTGATGCATACCGGCTCACGAGGGTTGTCCTTGAGTTTGTTGCGCAATTTGCTGATGTACACGTCGACACTGCGATTGAGACCGTCGAACGCGATGCCGCGCATGCGGTTGAGAATGTCATCGCGGGAAAGGGTCTGCCCGGCGGCACTGGCCAGCAACCACAGCAATTCGAACTCCATGGTCGTCAGCTCGATGTTTTCCCCGGCCAGGCGTACTTCCCGGCAACTGCGATCGATGCTCAAGTGACCGAACTCCAGCGCGCTGACCACGCCGCTGTCCGGCACCTGGCGCCGTTGCAGCGCCCGCAGGCGGGCGAGCAGCACTGGCGGCTTGATCGGTTTGATCACGTAATCGTCGGCGCCGGACTCCAGCCCCAGAATGTGATCGAGGTCATCTTCCTTGGCGGTGAGAATGACAATCGGCGTGTCCGACACGCTGCGAATCTCGCGGCACACATGCAGCCCGCTCTGCCCCGGCAGCATCAGATCAAGCACCACCACTTTGGGCCGAAACTCAAGAAAAGCGGCCACGGCCAGATCGCCGCGATGCACCGTGCGCACCTCGTAGCCGTGTTGTTCGAGGAAATGTGCGATCAACGCGGCGAGGCGCTCATCGTCTTCCACCAGCAGGACTTTGCCAAAACCCAGGTTATCCATAACGACCGTCTGCGACCCTAATCTCAAGTGGGCGACATTATGGCGGCATTCACGACTGGGGCGTTTGTCGCGGGCAGCAAAAACCGGCCGCTGGGGCCGGTTTTCCGTGATGTTTCATACTCTTAAGAGTTTTTAACAGTTTGTATCTCAAGCCGCGACCGGCACACCGCTGTGGAAGCGGAACTCCTCGTCCGGCGACTCGATCAGTTCCTGCTCGGCGGCGCGGACTTTCTCGATCACCTGAGCGATGTCCTTGGCGTCACCGTACTGGTAGGCCAGTTTCAGATACCCCTGAAAATGCCGCGCCTCGCTTTTCAGCAGGCCGAAGTAGAACTTGCCGAGTTCTTCGTCCAAATGCGGCACCAATGCTTCGAACCGCTCGCAACTGCGCGCTTCGATGAAGGCGCCGACCACCAGGGTATCCACCAGTTTCACCGGTTCATGGCTGCGCACGACCTTGCGCAGGCCCGAGGCGTAGCGACCGGCGTGGAGCTGGCGCAGTTCGATCTTGCGTCGCTTCATCAGGCGCATGACCTGTTCGTGATGCACCAGTTCTTCCCGGGCCAGGCGCGACATCATGTTGATCAGATCGACATGGGAATGGTACTTGGCGATCAGGCTCAACGCCGTGCTGGCGGCCTTGAACTCGCAGTTCTTGTGGTCGATCAGCAGGGTTTCCTGATCGGCCAGCGCGGCCTGAACCCAGGCATCGGGGGTGCGACAGCCAAGGAATTCGTGAATTTCGGGAAGGATCATGGGACTCACGGTTTAAAGGGGTTCGAGCGAAAGGCGCCGATTATACCGGGCTGTCCGCAGACCACCAGCCGCCAGCGTTGATATGCATCAAGTCGCGGGCGCGGCGGCAGGAACTATAGTTGTGCAACGCCGTGCCTTTTCATTGCTGGAGACTCCGCTCATGCAAGCCATTCGCAGCATTCTGGTAGTCATCGACCCTGAACACGCGGAAAGCCTGGCGCTCAAGCGCGCCAAGCTGATCGCCGGGGTGACCCAGGCCCATCTGCACCTGTTGGTGTGCGACAAGAAGCACGACCATGCCGGCATGCTCAGCGTGCTCAAGGCTGCGCTGCTGGCGGACGGCTACAGCGTCACCACCGAACAGGCATGGAACGAAAGCCTGCACGAAACCATCATCGACGTGCAGCAGGCCGAAGGTTGCGGGCTGGTGATCAAGCAGCATTACCCCGACAGTTCGCTGAAAAAGGCCCTGCTGACCCCGGCCGACTGGAAACTCCTGCGCCACTGCCCGACCCCGGTGCTGCTGGTGAAAACCGCCGGTTCCTGGAAAGACAAAGTGATCCTGGCCGCCGTCGACGTGGGCAATGCCGATGGCGAGCACCGCCACCTGCACACCACCATCATCGACCACGGTTTTGACATCGCCAGCCTGGCCAAGGGGCACCTGCATGTGATCGCCGCTCATCCGTCGCCGATGCTCTCGGCCGCCGACCCGACCTTCCAGCTCAAGGAAACCATCGAGGCACGTTATCGCGAGCAATGCCGGGCGTTCCAGGCCGAATTCGATATCGACGATGCACATCTGCACATCGAGGAAGGCCCGGCGGACGTGCTGATTCCGTTCATGGCGCACAAGCTCGAAGCGGCGGTGACCGTGATCGGCACCGTGGCGCGTACCGGACTGTCAGGGGCGCTGATCGGCAACACCGCCGAAGTGGTGCTGGATGCGCTGGAAAGCGATGTGCTGGTGCTCAAGCCGCAGGAGGTCGAGGATCATCTGGTGGAACTGGCGGTGAAACACTGAGTTTTTGGGCGTTTGTTTGAAAGTCCGTCTTCGCGGGCCAGCCCGCGAAGTGCCAGGGCTTCAGCCGCCCAGGGCATCCTTGAGGAAACCGGGCGCGATGTAGCGCTGATAATGCGCTTCCGACAGCAGGAAGAATTCCCGATCAATGGCGTCGCGCAGCTCCGGCAGGTTCCAGTCACGAAACTCCGGCATCAGCACCATCCCGTAGGCTTCCAGATTAATGATCACCCGCGCGCCCCGGGCGATCAGCTGGTAGGCCCAGCAATATTCCGACTGATGCGGCACGAAGCGGATCTTGCGCTGTTCCAGTTGCTGGCGCAGCAGCCCGCGATCAAACACCTCGACCTTGCTCGCCATCACTTGTGACAGCAATTGCTCCAGACGCAACCAGACGGCGGTCTTCTGCTCTTCGTCGTAACCGTTCCAGTGAATCACTTCATGGTGGAAACGCTTGCAGCCACGGCACACCAGGTCACCGTAAACAGTGGAGCAGAGGCCGACGCAGGGGGTCTTGATGGTCTGATTGGGCATAAATCGGGTTAACACTGAAACGCGGAACAGGTCGGCATGGTAGTCCTTTACCGGACAGACATCACCCCTCAAACATCAGGGTCTGGCGCCCGACCGGACTTTGCCCCGCCCGTCACCCCCGCCACCAAAGTCCAATAGAAGCCGACTTACCTTTAAATTTTTTTTGCCGTAGAATCAGCCAGCCTTTTTAGGCGCCAATGTCCGTTAGAAGCTGTTTTCAAAGCGTCACGAGCACAGTCGTTCCTTCAGAGCGGTGTTGGCGAAGGGTTTTTCCAGCGGGGAAAAGCCCAACGCCAACCCTCATCAGCTCCCCGTTCTGCAGGCGTAAAACTTTGAAAGCAGCTTCTGTAAGGAATGGTCGGTAATTCTGGCTAAGTGGCCCACAACGCCACGCAGCGCATGAGTACGAGCATTTCGGGATGAGCGTCCCGGACACCCATTTGGGACCACTGATGAGGGTAATAACTGTGCTTGAAGCCTACCGCAAACATATCGAAGAGCGTGCAGCACTGGGTATCGTTCCCCAGCCGCTTAACGCCGAACAAACTGCAGGCCTGGTCGAGCTGCTGAAGAATCCTCCGGCTGGCGAAGAAAACTTCCTCGTTGACCTGATCACCAATCGCATTCCACCAGGCGTGGACGAAGCGGCCTACGTCAAGGCCGGTTTCCTGTCCGCCATCGCCAAGGGCGAAGCCAAATCCCCACTGCTCGACAAGAAACGCGCCGTCGAACTGCTGGGCACCATGCAGGGCGGCTACAACATCGCCACTCTGGTTGAACTGCTGGACGACGCCGAACTGGCCGCCGTTGCCGCCGAACAACTGAAGCACACCCTGCTGATGTTCGATGCCTTCCACGACGTTGCCGAGAAAGCCAAGGCGGGCAATGCCCACGCCAAGGCCGTGCTGGAATCCTGGGCCGCCGGCGAGTGGTTCACCAACAAGCCAGCCATCGCCGACAAGTACAGCCTGACCGTGTTCAAGGTCACCGGCGAAACCAACACCGACGACCTGTCCCCTGCCCCGGACGCCTGGTCGCGCCCTGACATCCCGCTGCACGCCCTGGCCATGCTGAAAATGGCCCGTGACGGCATCGTGCCTGAGCAACAAGGCGCCATCGGCCCGCTCAAGCAGATCGAAGAAGTCAAGGCCAAGGGTTTCCCGGTTGCCTACGTCGGTGACGTGGTCGGTACCGGTTCTTCCCGTAAATCGGCTACCAACTCGGTACTGTGGTTCTTCGGCGACGACATCCCTTACGTGCCGAACAAGCGCGCCGGTGGTTTCTGCTTCGGCTCGAAAATCGCTCCGATCTTCTACAACACCATGGAAGATGCCGGCGCACTGCCGATCGAGTTCGACGTCACCAACATGAACATGGGCGACGTCATCGACGTTTACCCGCATGCTGGCAAAGTCTGCAAGCATGGCACCGACGAAGTCATCACTCACTTCGAACTGAAAACCCCGGTTCTGCTGGACGAAGTTCGTGCCGGCGGCCGTATCCCGCTGATCGTCGGCCGTGGCCTGACCGAGAAGGCGCGTGCCGAACTGGGACTGGGCCCAACCGACCTGTTCAAACTGCCGGAAGCACCTGTCGACACCGGCAAGGGCTACACCCTGGCGCAGAAAATGGTCGGCAAGGCTTGCGGCCTGCCAGTTGGCAAGGGCGTTCGTCCTGGCACTTACTGCGAACCGAAGATGACCACCGTCGGCTCTCAGGACACCACCGGTCCAATGACCCGTGACGAACTGAAAGACCTGGCGTGCCTGGGCTTCTCCGCTGATCTGGTGATGCAGTCCTTCTGCCACACCGCGGCTTATCCGAAGCCGATCGACGTGACCACCCACCACACCCTGCCTGACTTCATCATGACCCGTGGCGGCGTTTCGCTGCGTCCGGGCGACGGCATCATCCACTCGTGGTTGAACCGCATGCTGCTGCCGGACACCGTGGGCACCGGTGGTGACTCGCACACCCGCTTCCCGATGGGCATCTCGTTCCCGGCCGGTTCCGGTCTGGTCGCGTTCGCCGCTGCCACCGGCGTCATGCCGCTGGACATGCCGGAATCGATCCTGGTTCGCTTCAAGGGCAAACTGCAACCTGGCATCACCCTGCGTGACCTGGTTCATGCGATCCCTTACTACGCCATCCAGAAAGGCCTGCTGACCGTCGAGAAGAAAGGCAAGAAAAACGCCTTCTCCGGCCGCATCCTGGAAATCGAAGGCCTGGACGAGCTGACCGTTGAACAAGCGTTCGAACTGTCCGACGCCTCCGCCGAGCGTTCCGCTGCCGGTTGCACCATCAAGCTGCCGGAAAAGGCTATCGCCGAGTACCTGCAGTCGAACATCACCCTGCTGCGCTGGATGATCGGCGAAGGCTACGGCGATGCTCGTACCATGGAACGTCGTGCCCAGGCGATGGAAGCCTGGCTGGCCAACCCGGAACTGATGGAAGCCGACAAAGACGCGGAATACGCCGAAGTCATCGAAATCGATCTGGCCGACATCAAAGAGCCTGTGCTCTGCGCGCCAAACGATCCGGACGACGCCCGTCTGCTGTCCAGCGTTGCTGGCGAGAAGATCAACGAAGTGTTCATCGGTTCGTGCATGACCAACATCGGTCACTTCCGCGCTGCCGGTAAACTGCTGGATCAGGTCAAGGGTCAGCTGCCAACCCGTCTGTGGCTGTCGCCGCCGACCAAGATGGACGCTCACCAACTGACCGAAGAAGGCTACTACGGCATCTACGGCAAGGCCGGCGCACGCATGGAAATGCCAGGCTGCTCGCTGTGCATGGGTAACCAGGCACGCGTTGAGCCGAACAGCACCGTGGTATCGACGTCGACCCGTAACTTCCCGAACCGTCTGGGTGACGGCGCGAACGTCTACCTGGCCTCGGCCGAGCTGGCGTCGGTTGCTTCGATCCTGGGTCGCCTGCCGACCGTCGAGGAGTACATGGAATACGCTGGCAAGATCGACAGCATGGCGGCCGATGTCTACCGCTACCTGTCCTTCGACCAGATCGCCGAGTTCCGTGAAGCGGCTGCGAATGCCAAGATCCCGGTCATTCAAGCGTAACGCTGCAAGGCAATGAAAAACGCCGCCCATCGTGAGATGGGCGGCGTTTTTTTTATGCCCCGAATAAACCCTGCCAGGACTTCACGCCTGCAACTTGAGCGCCTGCTGCACTGCTCCGTCCACACTCAAGTCACTGAGCAACACATGCTTACGCTCCTGCTCGGGCAATTGCGCCAGTACGCCCTGCGCCTGGTGCTTGAGCCGCGCCAGGATCAGCAGCTTGTCCTCGGCTCGTATCTGCAAGAAAAACGCCTCCAGCGCCTCGATACTGGTGCCGTCCAGATCCGGCGACTCCTCCAGGCTGAGAACGACCGCATGCACCTGCGGCGCTCGCCGTGCCAGCTTCAGAGCGGCGCCGAGAATCCGCTCCGCATTGGCGAAAAACAGCGCCTCGCTCGGCCGTACGATCAGCACTCCGGGAATTTCCCGGGCGTCCGGATGGCGCTGCACATCGACATAGTCATGCCCGCCACCCATCTGCCCCAGCACCTGGATATCCGCCGAGGACATCTGCTTCAACATCAGCACGACACTGATCGCCACGGCCAGCAGCAACCCGTCCAGCACGCCCAGCACCAGCACCGCCGCCACCGCGCAGATCACCAGTACCCGGTCCCGTCGCCAGATAAAGTAGCGACCCAACGGTTGCAGGCTCAGCCCCCGGCCCAAGGCATGAATGACAATCGCGGCCAGCACCGGCTCCGGCGTCAGGGCGATGTACGGCAGCAAGGTCAGCACGATCAGCAGCACAACCCCTGCCGCCACCACACCCGCCAGCCGCGACGTGGCCCCTGCCGCCTCGTTGGCAGACGTCGCCGAATACCCGGCCCCGGCCGGCATGCCGTGAAACAGGCCGGACAACAGATTAGAGGCGCCGAGGGCCAGCAGATCGCGATTCGACGACACCTTGTCGCCGTGCTTCAAGGCAAACGAGCTGATCGAGCCATAGGACTCGGCATACAGAATCATCACCATGGCAAACGCCAGTTCCCCGAGTCGCAGCCAGTCGGCGAACGGCATGTTCGGCAGACGCGGCATTTCCAGGCTCAGGTCGATGACCCCGATCAGCTTCACCCCGTGAGCCGGCAGATTCAGCCAATGACTGGCAGCCACCCCCAACGCCACCACTATCAACCCGCCCGGGACCCGGCGAAACCGCGCACAGGCCATCAGCACCAGCAGCGCCGCCACAGCAACCCCCGCACCAGCCAGATTCCATCGCGGCCATTGCTCCAGCAACTGCGGCAGAAAACGGATCAGGTTGCTGTCCGTCAGGTGTACGTCCACCACGCTCGCCACTTGCTTGAGAATGATGGTCGCCGCCAACCCCAGCGCAAACCCGCGCAGCACGGGCTTGGCAATAAACGACGTGACGCTGCCAAGCTTGAGCAGTCCGGCGAGCAGAAACAGTACGCCCGTCATCATCACCAGACCAACGGCCAGCCCCAGGCGCAACGACGGATCACCACCCGCCAGCGAAGCGGTGGCCGCCGCCAGCACCGCCGCCGACGAAGACGTGGCCGAGACCACGGCAAAGCGGCTGGTGCCCATCAGTGCGTAGCACAGAAGGCCGGCGAACAATGCGATCACCCCGGCCTGAGGCGGCAACGCGGCAATACTGGAATAAGCCACCGCCTCAGGCAGCAACAGTCCGGCAATCGACAACCCGGCGAGCAGATCCTGACTCCGGCTTTGCCGATCGACCTGTGCCGCCGGTGCGGCTCCCATGGGTTCAGTCGGCAATCGACCCCACCCACCCCGGCAGATACCGAGCCTCCTGACTGCGTACCAGCGCCATGCCCTTGGCCTGCAATTTGGCACCCTGATTGACGATCTGATCACTGGCAATGCGGCTACGCAGAAAGTCCGCCCACAGGAACTCGCTGTAAGGCGTGGCATCCTTGGCGTAGCCACCGGCCCTGCGCAACTGGCCGGCGAGGCTGCGATAAGGGTCATCCTGCAAGTCGACGATCGACCGGGGAATGGCTTCGAAGGTACGCCTGACGCCACGGCTGTCGTAGGGATGCGCCCATTGGTTGAAGTTCATCACGTTCCAGAACGTCACCGGATCGACAAACGACAGATCCTTGAGCACCAGCAACGACACGCGCTTGACCTCTTCTTCCAGCAGGGCGAGGCCAAAGTGGTGGTGGTCGACGATGTAGTAGACGTCTTCAGCACCCAGCACGCAGGGAAACCAGTGGTTATCCAGGGCGGCGGCCCGCTCCTTGCGTTTGAGTTGCTTCCATTCCTGGCGTTTGTCAGCGACTTCGGCGAGGCCGACCGTCAGCTGGGTGGGATGGAGTTTTTCCAGTTTGCCGCGGATCAATTGCGGGCGGGGTCGAGGCATGAGGCATCTCCGGTGGAAAGTGCCTCCCAAGCGTAGTCGCTTATACCTCGGGATGGGTGCCCTGAATCAGGCACCCGGCTGTCATGTTGAAAACAACCTGCGGGAGCGAGCCTGCACACGCCGGCAGACTCGCTCATTCACAGGGGCAATCAGACAGCCAGTTTGTAGACCAGCGCCGAAATCGCCACCAGGCCTACCGCCGTGACGAAGACATTGGACGCCTGGCCACGATAGCGAGCCATCGCCGGCACCTTGCGAATCGCGTACATCGGCATCAGGAACAGAATCGCCGCGATGACCGGGCCACCGACGGTTTCGATCATGCCGAGAATGCTCGGGTTGAGGGTCGCCACGATCCAGCACACCACCAGCATCGCCGCTGCGACGATGCGGTCCAGGGCCTTGGCACCCGGGCGCTTGCCGCTCTTGATGATCAGGCCCTTCAAGCCTTCGCTGGCACCAATGTAGTGGCCGAGGAACGACTTGGAGATAGCCACGAAGGCAATCAGCGGCGCGGCGAACGCGATGGTCGGATTGCTGAAGTGGTTGGCCAGGTACGACAGGATCGACAGGTTCTGATCCTTCGCCTCAGCCAGTTGCGCCGGCGACAGGGTCAGCACGCAACTGAAGACGAAGAACAGCACCATCAGCACCATCAGCGCGTGGGCGCGGGACAGGATCTGCGAGCTGCGCTGTTCGGCATGGACGCCATAACGACGCTTCTGGTCCACTGCAAACGCCGAGATGATCGGCGAGTGGTTGAACGAGAACACCATCACCGGGATCGCCAGCCACAGCGTATGCAGCAGCGCCGAGGGTGCCGGCACTTGCGAAGCGGTAGCGAGGATGCCGCCGTTCCAGTGGGGGATCAGGTACACCGCAAGGAACAGCAGTGCAACGATGAACGGGTAAACCATCAGGCTCATGGCCTTGACGATTGCCTGCTCGCCGCAACGCACCACGGCCAGCAGGCCGAGGATCAGCACAAACGACAGCACCGCCCGTGGCGGCGGCATGATGTGCAATTGATGTTCGAGGAAACTGGCGACCGTGTTGGTCAGGCCGACGCTGTAGATCAGCAGGATCGGGAAGATGGCGAAGAAGTACAGCAAGGTGATGAGTGCGCCGGCCTTGATGCCGAAATGCTCTTCGACCACTTCAGTGATGTCGGCGCCTTCGCGACCGGAAAGCACAAAACGGGTCAGGCCGCGGTGTGCGTAGAACGTCATCGGGAAGGCCAGCACCGCGAGGATCAGCAACGGCCAGAAGCCGCCCAGACCTGCGTTGATCGGCAAAAACAGGGTGCCGGCACCGATGGCCGTCCCAAACAGTCCCAACATCCAGGTGGTGTCCTGACGACTCCAGCTCGAAAGTTCAGCTGGTGCCGCCGCTTCATAGCGCTCGTTGACGCTATTGGCCTGCTCATTCATCCGGTCGGATCTCCGCATTCCGGTCAGTTGCCACTCAGTCGAAACGCGCCGGAAAAAACCGACAGAAACGTCGCAACCGAAACAGGGGCGCGATTCTCCGCGATAAATGAGCAGAAGCAAAGACTTAGCTGAGGAATGGTTGTGCGGTGCAGATTGAAGACATGTCGTTTTTGGAAAAATAACTGTCGGTTACAGCAATGGAAAATGTCGTTTTTCAGTCAATTGAATCAACCGGACACAGGTAAAAAGGTTCAGATGAATCGGGCCAACAGCACAACAAATACAAGTCCCACCGCAGCCATCAACATACCAAGACCAAACAGCAACAACGCTTCACGCATTTCAGCTTTATGAAAAGGTTGCATGGCTTCCCGGAACTCGAGTTCCTCTTGATACAGTCGTTCGATTCTGGCCCTGCGCTCTTCTTTGCTCATATTGACTTCCTCTTTCGGGGGTGACTTGAACCGTTGTTGGCAATGTGATGCGGGCGTACCGGGCGCCCCTACAGCTTGAGAAAAAGTCCATAGGCAGTAGCGCATGCCGCCAGGACTCCAGCACCCGCTACAAGTGGATAAAAAGCAGTTTCCCGCTTCAGTTTTGCTCGCTCCGCCAAAAGCTTGCATCTTTCCGCTGCGAGTTTTCGGGTTTCTGTTTGCAGCTTTTCCAGTTCGACGTTTTCGCGTTCATCCAGATACATTGGCCTTCCTTGGCTGATGGCAGTGACCGCTCAGAGGGGCTTGTCCATCTGTGGGTAGCCTCCCTTGGCAGCCTCATCATTTCGTGTTCATCACCTGACGAATAGCGGACGAATCTGCTGTTTTCGTAGGCAAAATCCGTGAGCTGCGTAGGCGGCCTCATACAAAAAACACCCCATGACCAACCCACCCCCTGCGCCTGAAAGCGCTCGATCAAACACCGAAATACTTTCAATCCGCCCAACATCATCTAGCGTGAGAAAAGCCCCTCTCCCAAGGAACCCGCTCATGCCCCTCGTCCGCGTCGACATCAGACAAAACCCCGATCCCGCCTTCGCCAAGCGCATCGGCGAACAGATTTACGCCGCCCTGCGCCGTTGCATCGATGTGCCGGAACACGACAACTTCCAGATCCTCACCGAACACGATGCCCAGCACTTCATCTATGACCCGCAGTACCTCGGCATCCCGCGCAGCGACGGCAATGTGTTCATTCAGATCACCATCAGCGAAGGCCGCAGCGTGGAGAAGAAACAGCTGCTGTTCAAAACCATCGCCGACAGCCTGCACAGCCAATTGGGCGTGCGCCGGGAGGACGTGTTCATCAATCTGGTGGAAGTGAAGAAAGAGAACTGGTCGTTCGGCAACGGTGTCGCCCAATACGTGACCTGACGAGCAGCAATGTCCTGCCCCTCCGAAGATCCGCATCAGCCCCTACACTGGCTGGTGCGAGTCCGGCGCCGGCGATTGCCAAACGCTCCGGGAATCAGCACTCTGAAGCGAATGCGTACGAAAGCCGACGATCTCAGGAGCCGTGCAATGCCCGCAACCGTTCTGGTACTGGTTGAAACCATCAATGACTACCTGCCCATTCTTGAACGACAGGGCTTTCACCTGATTCTCGCCCCGACTCCCGCCGAACGTGCTCAGGCCATTGCCACCCATGGCAGCCGCATCGATGCGGTGCTGACCCGTGGCCCGCTGGGCCTGTATGCCGAAGAAATCGATGCGCTGCCGGCGCTGAAGATCATCTGCGTGATCGGCGCAGGTTACGAACAGGTGGATCTGCAAGCCGCCAGTGATCGCGGCCTGACAGTGACCAACGGCGCCGGGGTCAACGCCTCGTCGGTGGCCGACCACGCCATGGCCCTGCTGCTGGCCCTGGTACGTGACATTCCCCGTTGCGACGCCGCCGTGCGCCGGGGCGAGTGGCCGAAAGTCATGCGCCCGTCCCTGGCCGGCAAACGCCTGGGCATTCTCGGGCTCGGTGCGGTGGGGATGGCGATTGCCAGGCGAGCAGGCCAGGGCTTCGACATGCAGATCAGTTATCACAACCGCCAGGTGCGCAGCGATGTGCCCTACGCGTTCTGCTCGACCCCGACCGAACTGGCCCGCGCGTCGGACTTCCTGGTGGTGGCGACGCCGGGCGGGATCGGCAGCAAACACCTGGTCAACCGCCCGGTGCTGGATGCGCTGGGGCCAGACGGTTTTATCGTCAACATCGCCCGCGCCAGTGTGATTGCCACCGCCGACCTGATCAGCGCTCTGGAACAACGGCGGATCGCCGGTGCGGCGCTCGATGTCTTCGACCACGAGCCGCAAGTGCCGGATGCGCTGAAAACCCTCGGCAACGTGATTCTCACCCCGCACGTCGCCGGGCTGTCACCGGAAGCGACCCAGGGCACGGTGGAACTGGTGGGGAAAAACCTCGTGGCATTCTTCTCCGGAGAACCGGTGCTGACGCCCCTTGCGCTGCCACCGAGGCTGAGCAATCAGCGCATGCACTAAAGCACGCCGAGCAACGTCCACAAACGACGCGACTCGGCGTCGGCGGAAATCAGCTCGCCCAACAATTCGCTTAACGGCTTGTTGCCCCACTCCACCCCGCGCCGGATCAGATATGGCACCGGGCTGTGGGGTTCGGTGCGGGCCAGGTATTCGGCGATCAGCAGCAGTTGTCGGTAGGCCTCTTCCCGGCTGGCCGGCTCACGGAACACCTGCGCCGCTTGCGGGACAGGGGCGGTTTCCTCGTCCGGTTGCGTGACGACCTCCGGCGCGGGCGCGGGTGTTGTCACCGGTTGCTGTGGGTGCATGGCGATAAACTCCTGAACCAGCGTCAACAACGCTTGAATGGTTTCCTGCAACGGTCGCAGCCCCGGCCCCTGATCGCCCAGGTACGCATCGCACCATGTGTCGAGGCGTTGCAGGTGTTGCAGGCTCAGCAGCAGATTGCCCTGGGTGCGCAGCCAGAACGCCATCGGCGTGACGCGGATCTGATCGCTGAGCTTCTTCTGTTCGCTGCGAGCGGTTTCCGCCGAGGTCTTGGCATTCTTGCTGTCGTTGACCTGCACTTGCTGGAGCTGCAAGCGACGCCAGGCTTCAAGGGTGTACGCCTCGAAATCGCTGTTGCGCGTGCCGAACAGCGGCACCCGGGTCAGCAGGATTTCACTGTAGCGACGCACCAGCCATTCCAGCGGAATCACCCGCCACGACTGATCGCCGTCCTCGGCCCGGGGATACAGCTGCTCGGGGTAACGCTCGCACAGACCGGCGATCAGCGCCAGGCTGCCGGGCAAACCATCCAGCGCTTGCAAGTGCAGCCAGGCCTCGCCGAGCCAGGCGCTGAGCATCAGGTCCTTGCTGCGCTCCAGCAACAGGCTCGTGGTCAGTTTCTCGACTTCGGGCCAGCTCGCCCGTTTCAGGGTCGATTGCCAGACGCCGGTCGGCAGGCTGGCGTCGTCCTCGCGGCGCAGGTCGCGCAACTGGTCGAACTCACGCTCATAGCGCAGATCCACACCGCAGGGCGCTTCGCTGCTGATCGGCGCGAGCAGTTGTTCGATCGGGTCCGGCAACGTGGTCGATGGCAGGCTCACAGCCCCTCCTCCCGGGTTTCAATGGCCGCCGTCGTGCCGGTCACCTGAAACGGCGAGCGCGGCGCACGGGTTGGCGGCGGTGCGATGGACAACGGCAGTTTCGAGCCCTGGCTCATCAATGACAGGCGCACGAACATCCGGGTGAATTCGTTGGTGACGCTGTCGGTCTGCGCGGTGACCGGCAGGCGCAGGCTCAACGGAAAGTCGGTGTAGTCCATGCTCGGCTGACGCTGCACCGAAAAGTGCGCGCGCATCAGCCGCAACAACGACCACGGCCCGCCGTACTCCCAACCCGCCTCAAGGTCGCGCACCACCAGGTTCGGTTGCGACGGGTCATTGACCGGCCGATCCTTGCCGTTGCGTGCCCAGCGCAAGGTCAGGCGAATCGGCTGGCCGACCATCCAGCGCAGATTCGGTTGCTCGCCGGCGGGGTAGTTGACCTGCTGATTGCCCGACAACAAGCCCCACGCGATCACCTGATCGGCGCCCTTTTCCTCCTCACGGTCGGTGCGCCAGCGCACGTCCAGCTCGACGCCCAGAATGCCGCTCTTGTCGCGCACGAACAGCGGCGTGAGCCAGGTCGCGCTCTGTTTCAAACGGTTGAGAAAGTCCTCGGCCGCCAACCGCTCCGGCGCCTGACTCATCACCAGTCCGGCCTGGGCCACCGGCAAGCGCTTGTCGATCAGTTCGAGCAGATGCTGAACCCGCGCCGGGTCGGCATCCTGGGCCTGCACACCGTTGGCGAAGGGGAAACGGTCGGCCAGGTACTGATTGAAGTAATTGGCCAACTCATTCCACGCGGCGGCGGCCTGCTGTTGTTGCAGGAACTGGCAACGTTGCAGCGCCGACTGTTGCAGTTCCACCGCGCGCATCGCCAGGGTGCCGCGTCCGCCCGTCAGATTGGCGGTCTGCAACATCTGCACGCAGGAGTTGGTGTCCATTTCGATGAAGTCGCGGCTGACCAGTTGCTCGATCTGCGCCGGCGAGCTGGCGGGGTTGGAATCCTTGTATTTGAGCAATTCATCGTTGAGCGCGCTGAACTGGGTGACCCGCTCATAGTCCAGGGCCGAAAGATTCCCCTGCTGGGTCTTGAGCCATTGCAGCGCCGGGGTGCGACGTTCGGTGATGCCGAGCATGGTGTTGAACTGCTGCTTGAGGCCGAGCTTCAAGTCCTGCACGTCACTGGCGCCGTACAACTGCAAGCCGAGGTTTTTCGAGCCGTCCCACTGGCTGATTTCGGCGCGGCCACCGAACAGCGGCTGCGCGGTGATTTCATCCAGCCCACTGACAATCTGCCCCATCGCCCGACGGTTCAGGGCACTTTGCAGGCGCGCCGCCAGATCCGTGCGGTGCACCTCGACGAAGGCTTTTTGCAGGGCCATCGCCTGTTCGGCCTGAACGTTGAACACCGCGTAAGACTGCGTCTGGTCGTTGTGATCCTTGAGGCTCAGCCACATCGCCTGGGCCGCCGCGTTCTCGGCGGCTTGCAGCAACGCGCCGCGATACACCGGCGGAATGCGCGGCAGTTCTTCGGCGATATAACTCTTGTAGCTGGCGAAGTAGCTCAGCGAGGTGTTGAGGTCATCGCCGTCCACGACCTGGCCTTGCAGGTCGACATTGTCCTGACTGGCACGCAAGGCAATCGACACGAAGTCACGCTTGAACAGTGACTGCACCGCGTTGTCCAGCTTCACCACATGCTCTTGCAACGTCAGTTGCCCGCTGCCCTGCTGCACCAGCAGATTGCCCCGGGAGCCGACCTGGGCGATCCACTGATCGCGAAAACTTTGCTGCAACCGCGCGGCCTGTGCCTCCAGTTGTTGCTCGACCGCCGGCCCCAGCAAGGCACTTTTGCGCACCTTGTCCAGCAGCTCGCGATAACCCGGCACCAGTTCCTGGCCCTTGCCACGCCCCCACGCCGAATTGGTCAGGGCGATGGCCGCCTGCAAGTCGTCGACCAGCGCCCGCAGGTCTTCCAGTTCGCGCAGGCTGTTGCCGCTGCCGACTTCCAGTTGTTCGAGGTGCAACTTGAGGTAGCCGGCCTTGCTGACGAAGTTGTCGGCGAGGAAATACTGATCGAGCCAGCGCTCCATCAATCCGGAAAAATTGCTGGTGATCAACGGCCGCTCGGCACTCAAGTCCAGCGCCTGCAATTCCCCGCTATCCCCGGCGCCGGCCACCAGCAAGCGGTTGTAGAACGCGGCATGGGGCAAGGCGCCGGCATTGAGATTGAGCGACAGCGCGTTGTTGCTCAGTTGCACCAGATCCTCCAGCGGCACCCGCTGATTGTTCTGCACCTGACTGAACAACTGGTTCTGCTGTTCCAGGCGCAACGCGCGGTCCACCAAATCCGTGGCCTTCTGATAGTTCTGCCATTGCGCCGGGTCTTCGCTTTCGACGCTGGCGCGCCGGTCGGTGCTGCGAATCGCCTTGATCTTCACCAGCTCCGCCGTCAGCAACTCATGCAGCGGGGTCAGGATATGGCGCCGGGAGGACTGCAACAGCTCCTGTTCGAGACGGCTGTCCAGCGAGGAAAACCACGACGTCGGAAACACCAGCGAGGCGTAATCCCAGCGCGGCGCCCGTTCCAGTACCCGCCAGAAGCTCTGCACGTTGCGCCGGGTCGGTTCGACCCGATGCGCCTCGTCAGTGACCGCCACGTAATTTTTTTGCGCGCCTTGCAGCAGCCGCGCCAGTTCGTGGGCATCCTTGACCGACGCGTGCCACACCCACACCATCGCCACGCCCCAGATCACCCCGACCACCAGCGCCACGCCGACGGTCAGCCGTTGCCAGCGCTGACGCAAACGCAACAGACGCGGCACGCCCTGGGCCAGACCGCGCTCACCCACCAGACGCTGGCGCCACAACTGGCGCATGAAGGCGCTTTCCTGCAAGCCGCTGTCGTCGGCGCTGAAGCCGTCACGGGCATCTTCGGACGCCTGATTGGCGCTCAAATACACTCCGCGAAAACACGGCGCCTCGCCTTGAGCGTTGCCCTGAAACACCGGTTCCAGCACATTCTGCAAACCCCGACGCAAGGTCTCCAGGCGCTCCGGCAAAGCGAACAGATCGGCGCTCAGTTGCCCGGACAAAGTGCCGATTTCCACCACCGCTTCCGCCACCGCCCGGTGCAGCCGATCCAGCGCCTGATCGCTCCACTGCCCCTGCCACACCGCATCGCGCGCGTAGGGCGACGACCAGCCCAGGGTTCGCTCCCGAGCCTCTTCGGGCAACGCGGCGATCAGTTCCTGAAACCCCGGCAACTCCTCAAGCCCGGTGATCACCACGTACACCGGCAGACTCAGGCCGAAGCGCTGCAGCAGATCGATGAACCGTCGACGCGCCGCCAGCCCCAAAGTGGTGGCTTGTTCCAGATTGCCCAGACGACTGACCGGCACCGTCCAGATCACCCCGTCCAGCGGTCGCTTGCTGCGCAGACGCAGGATCAGTCCGAGCACTCGCCACCAGCCGCCACGCTGCAAATGCATGCCGTCTTCCGGCAGGAACAGCGCCTGCGGCACCACCAGCACCGCGCCCTCGGGATCCGACCACCAGCGGCCGAACCACGCCGGTTTGTCGGTGGGTTGCAAGCGCCATTCGGCGACCAGTTGCGTGCCCTGGTTTTCGTCGCCGAGCATCAGCAGCCAGGGCAATTGATAACGGTCGTGGCTGCCCTGCTCTTGCTCCATGTGCCGCACCGCCGCATAAAAACTGCGGATCGCCGCGCCACTGCGCGTGCGTAGCCACCATACTGCGACGGCCACCAGCGCCAATAACAGAAGGATCGCCAGCACCCACGCGACAAGCGTCAGGGTGCTCATGAGTCTTGCTCCGGCGCCGGCACGGCATCGGTCATCTGCAACACCGGTTCCAGCTCCATGCGGATGTCGCGCCACAGCACATGACCGAGCCCGGTCAGCAACATCATCAACGCCAGAATGCCCAGCGCCAGACGAAAGCCGTCAGGCAACGCCGTGCGCACCGGCAATTGCAGCGGCGGAGTCTGCGCAGGTTGCGTCAGACGCTGGCTGACATCGGCGTAGTCCGCCTCTTCCTGCCAGGCAAAAGTGAACAGCGCCAGACGCCATTTCTCCCGCTGCACCTGACTCTGCTCACCACGCAAGCGCCCGTGAAAACCGAGAATCAGGCACAGCAGATACACGTTCGCCAGATCGCGGGTGGTGGGTTGTTGTTCGTCGAGCAGGGTTTGAATCGCCGCCGGCACTTGCTCACCGGCCTGACGGCTGCTGTACAGACGCGACTCCAAAGGCTTGTCCTGCCACGCCGACTGACCGGGCCACGGGCTGAACAACAGGGTTTCATCGACCAGCGCGACGAAGGCGTAGACCAGCGCCTTGACCTGCTCGGTCGCCGAATCGCCGACCCGTGAGTACGCCGTTCGCCATAACCGCTGCGAGCCTTGGGTCGAGAGTTCGACCACCGTTTCCACCAGCGCCGCTTCGTCCTCGCTGTCCTTGGGCAACTGGCTCCAGTCCCGCGACCACTGCTGCCACGCCTCGCGGAATGCGCTGCTCAAGGGCGCGTCCTGCACGCTCAGGTTTCTTGTCCCGGACCCGCCATTCCCTTCAGACATACAGCGTTCCTTGTGTAATCAGGCACTTTCACTGGTCTGGGCAACAAACAGCACGACCTGCCACGGACTGCTGGTGAGTCGGGCCACCGGCGCCGCGATCACCAGCGGCAGTTGGGCGTCGAACCAGGTCCCTTCGGCGGTGACCACAAACAACCGGGTATCGTCGCCGACGCTGTAGGCCACCTGCTCGCTGCGGCTCATGGCCTGGTGCGTCAGGCCGCTCATGCGTTGGCGGCTGAGCAAGGCGATGTGCGGCGCCGAGGCAATGATCGCGCCACGCAACCAGTCGCCGGCCGCCTGTTCGCTGGCACCGTTGGGCATGCGCAGACCGATGACCAGACGCTGGCTCGGCTGATCGTCCGGCAACTCGATGGAAAACCCTTGCTCGCCGCGTTCGAACGGCAGGCTGCGATAGCCGGCGCGGATCAGTTCCAGGGTGGTTTCCAGCCAGTCGAGGACTTGCCCGTAGCCGCGCTGCAACTCGTAGAAATCCAGCGGCGCGAACGCCGGCACACCGGCCAGCAGATCGAGCGCCGACCAGGCACCGGCCAGCCCGAGCAATTGCCCATACAGGGTTTGCGGATGGGCGACGCGACTGTTGAGCGTGCCTTCGACTTCCGGCAGTCGCGCCCACAACGCGGTCAACTGGCGGCGGATCTCCAGGGCATCGTCCTGATTGCCGGCCTGCTGCGCCTGACGCAGACGCCCGCCGAGAAACAGACACTTCTCCCGAGCCCGCGCACACAGCCCGGCGACTCGTCGGCCCAGCGGTGATTCAGGCAACAGGATCGGCGTCGGCGGCGTGTAGGGCAACGGCAGGAAACCGCCGCCCTCCTTGCGGATCTTCAGCAGCGGCAGACAGATCGAATCCGCCTTGGTCAGTTGCGTACACAGGCGCGGATTCGGCCGCCACACTGTGATCGACTCGGGGAACTCGCCGCTGGTGAGATCCGGCAGCGCCTCCCCCACCAGCGACTGCAACCGCCCCTTGAGCGGGAGCAGTTGCCCGGCGCGCCACAACGGGCTGATCGCCAGGTAAACGGTGACGGTGGCGTCGTCGGTTTCGCTGATCGACGGGCCGACATCCAGCTCCAGCGCCGGGCCGACACCGGCCTGCAGATTGACCGGCAAACCATCGGGCATCGTCCCTTGCAGCGATACCACGCGCACCACCCCGGCGCTCATCGCCGAGGGGTCGAATTCCATGTGACCGACCCCGAAGAACCACGGGTTGCACGCCTGCGCCGCGTGCGCCACCAGCGCCTCGGCGCGCAGCCCCTGCAACTGAAAATGCTGCGGCAGCAACTGCATGCCTTCATGCCAGCAAACCGCGTCAGGTAGCAGACTCATACGACTCCCTTCGACTGCGCCGCAACCTGGCGGCGTACGGTAATTGCGTGTGCGAGGCTCAGTGCTCGGTGCTGACCAGGCTCATCTCGCGGCTGTCGAACTTCAGCCACGCCTCGCTCTGGTCGTCCAGCCGCAAGCGGTGCGCTCCGGGTGTGTTATAGCTGGCGAAGACCAAAAGTCCAGCCGCCCGCTTGCCCCCCAGCGGGAAGGGTTGACGGTCGATGAATTGCCCCGGCACCAGCTCCAGTCCCCACACGCTCATCAGTTGACGATAGTCGCGCTGGTACTGCTCGCGTCCGGCGAACCACTGGCTGGCACTGATGCCCGACAGTTGCTTGAGCAGGTCCGGGTCGTTGACCGCGATGAAGTCCACGGCGATGGGGGTGTCGTCGTTGGCCCTGGGCGCGACATCGAGGGTCAGGCTGTCGAGGTCGACCTTCGGCCCGAACAACGAACAGCCCGACAGACACACGAACAAAAGGGCAGCAAAAAAACGTGCATTCAAAATGAATTTTCCTTTTCTCGCGACAGTCCAAAAATGTTTTTCGCTTGCATTTTTATAGACCTGTTCTAGCGTCTTGGGTAGTTCGGTTCCTACAGCCGAATGTGGAAGGTTTGTCAAAGGAACGACAGGTCATCTGCCTCCCTTTCTAACCTGTGGTCCAGCAAGGGAAAGCGATGAGCGGGCCACCCCGATGCATTGCGCCCGCTCATCGCATCGGAGTCCGCCGACATGGCAGAAAGTACCCAGCACAAGCTCGACCGGGTTCGCCCGCCTCGGGTGCAAATCACCTACGACGTCGAAATCGGCAATGCCATCGAGAAAAAGGAATTGCCGCTGGTGGTCGGGATCCTGTCCGACCTGTCCGGCAAACCTCTTGAGCCATTGCCGAAACTGAATGAGCGGCGCTTTACCGAAATCGACCGCGACAATTTCAACGAAGTGCTCGCCTCCATCGCCCCCCGCGCCACGCTGCAAGTCAACAACACCCTCACCGGCGACGACAGCAAGCTCAACATCGAGCTGAACTTCAAACACATCGACGATTTCGACCCGGTCAAGGTGGTGGAGCAAGTCACCCCGCTGCGCCGTCTGTTCGAGGCTCGCCAGCGCCTGCGCGACCTGCTGACCAAACTCGACGGCAACGATGATCTGGACAAGCTGTTGCGCGACGTCATCGCCAACACCGAAGGCTTGCAAGAGATCAAGTCGGCCCGCCCGGACACCGCTGTCCCGGCCGCTGATGCCGAAGCCCCGGCCGAACCGCAAGCCTGATCGTCCACTTGAACGAGGGAGAATCCGCCATGCCCGCCGCAGCCCAGAATGAAGCCAGTGAAGGCTCGACCCAGACTTTGTCACTGCTGGACAAGATCATCGCCGAGGGCCGCATGGCCCATGACGACAGCCAGCAGGATTACGCCCGCGACATGCTCGCGGAATTCGCCACCCAGGTTCTCGACGAAGGCATGGCCATCGACAAGGACACCGTGGCGATGATCAACGACCGCATCAGCCAGATCGACGAGCTGATCAGCGCCCAGCTCAACGAAGTGCTGCACCACCCGGACCTGCAAAAACTCGAAGCGTCCTGGCGCGGCCTGCACATGCTGGTGCAGAACACCGAAACCAGCACCCGGCTCAAACTGCGGCTGCTCAACGTGACCCAGAAAGAGCTGCAGAACGACCTGGAAAAAGCCGTCGAATTCGACCAGAGCTCGCTGTTCAAGAAGATCTACGAAGAGGAATACGGCACCTTCGGCGGCCATCCGTTCAGCCTGCTGGTGGGCGACTACACCTTCGGCCGGCACCCGCAGGACATCGGCCTGCTGGAAAAACTCTCGAACGTCGCCGCCGCCGCACACGCACCGTTCATTGCCGCCGCCAGCCCACGGCTGTTCGACATGAACAGTTTCACCGAACTGGCCGTTCCCCGCGACCTGTCGAAAGTGTTCGAGAGCCAGGAACTGATCAAATGGCGCTCGTTCCGGGAAAGCGAAGATTCGCGCTACGTGTCGCTGGTGTTGCCGCACTTCCTGCTGCGCCTGCCATACGGCCCGGACACCTCGCCGGTGGAAGGCATCAACTACGTCGAAGACGTCAACGGCACCGACCACAGCAAATACCTGTGGGGCAACGCTGCCTGGGCGCTGTCGCAACGCATCACCGAAGCCTTTGCCAAGTACGGCTGGTGCGCGGCGATTCGCGGCGCCGAAGGCGGCGGCGCGGTCGAGGGCCTGCCGGCACACACCTTCCGCACCAGCTCTGGCGATCTGTCGCTCAAATGCCCGACCGAAGTGGCGATCACCGACCGCCGGGAAAAAGAGCTCAACGACCTCGGTTTCATCGCCCTGTGCCACAAGAAGAACAGCGACATCGCGGTGTTCTTCGGCGGCCAGACCACCAACAAATCCAAGGTCTACAACACCAACGAGGCCAACGCCAACGCGCGCATCTCGGCGATGCTGCCGTACGTGCTCGCGGCCTCGCGTTTCGCCCATTACCTGAAGGTCATCATGCGCGACAAAGTCGGCAGCTTCATGACCCGCGACAACGTGCAGAGCTACCTCAACAACTGGATCGCCGACTACGTGCTGATCAACGACAACGCGCCGCAGGAAATCAAGGCGCAGTACCCGTTGCGCGAGGCGCGGGTGGACGTCACCGAAGTCGCCGGCAAGCCTGGCGCCTATCGGGCCACGGTGTTCCTGCGGCCGCACTTCCAGCTCGAAGAGCTGACCGCGTCGATCCGCCTGGTCGCCACCCTGCCACCTCCGGTAGCGGCCTGACCGTCACCGCCCGCAGGCCTGGCCTGCGGGCGTCAACCGTTTGTCTAGCGCGATAACCTTCAGGAGTTTCAAGCGATGGATGCAATCATTCTCGACCTCGGCGGCGACATCAAAGGCGACAGCCTGCTCGAGGGCTACACGGACAAGATCGAAGTCATGTCCTACAGCCACAACGTCGCGATGCAAGTGACCAACGACGTCAGCAACTCGGAGCGGACCTCGGGCAAACCTCACGTCGGCGAGTTCACCCTGACCAAGTTCGTCGACACCTCCACCCCGTCCCTCAACGAATACTGCTGCGCCGGCAAGCCGATTCCGGAGGCCAAGATCACCATCGGCCGCAACGCCGCCGAGGGCAGCGGCAAACTGCTGCCGTTCATCATCTACACCCTGACCAACGTGGTGATTTCCAACGTCAGCGTCAGCGGCGGCACCGGTGGCAAACCGGTGGAAACCCTGTCCCTGAACTTCACCAAGATCAAATGGGAGCTCACCGCACAGAAAGACGACGGCACCAAGGAAGGCACGGCCGCCGCGACCTGGGACATGGCCGCCAACAAGCTGGTCAGTTAAGCGGACGCCCCGGCCATGGCTGGCACCGGCCTCCTTGCACCGCTGTTCGAACGCCTCGCGTCCGGCGAAGCCGACGTCGCGCAGGCGTTCGATCTGCAAGCGCTGCTCGACTCGGTACACACCGAACTGGCGCGGCTGTTCAACACCCGCCGTGGCCCACGGACGCTCACCTCCCCGCCCAGCGTGATCGATTACGGCATCGCCGACTGGAGTGCCCTGCAGCAACAGCGCAGCGATGATCGTCGACGCCTGGCGCGGGACATCCGCGAGGCCGTCAACCATTTCGAACCGCGCCTGCGTCTGGGCGAGGTTCAGGTCAATCCTCTGCCGGCGCAGCCGCAGCAGTTGAGCATTCGCCTGGTCGGCGAGCTGCGCAGCGGCCAGCGGCACTGGCCGGTGGCGTTTGTCATCGAGCCCGGTGGCCAGGGGCTGGAGGTGCGCCATGAGCGACTCGATTGACCCGCAACTGCTCGACTATTACCAACGTGAACTGACCTGGCTGCGACATGCCGGCGGCCAGTTCGCCGAGCGTTATCCGAAAGTCGCGCGACGCCTGGAACTGTCGCCCGGCGAATGCCCCGATCCGCACGTCGAACGTTTGCTGGAGGGTTTCGCCCTGCTCGCCGCGCGCCTGCAACGACGGCTCGATGACGACTACGCCGAGTTCAGCGACGCCCTGCTCGAACAACTCTATCCGTTGGCGATGCGCCCGCTGCCATCGTGCGCCATCGTCCAGTTCCAACCCGACCCAGGCAAAGGCAAACTCGACGGCGGCTATCCGCTGCCCCGGGACACGCCGCTGTTCGTCACCACCAGCCAGGGCGAGAGCATTCACTTTCGCACCAGCGCCGCCGTGCGCCTGTGGCCGATCGACGTGAGCGAAGCCCTGCTGCTCGGCAGCGATGAGGCCCAGGCACTGACCGGCGTCGCACAGGCTCGTTCGGCCTTGCGCCTGAGCCTGCGTTGCCTCGGCGAGACGCAATGGTCAGAGCTCACGCGCCTCAACACCGGCACCGAAAAACTGCGCATTCATCTGGCGGCGTCGCCGGTGATCAACGCTTGCCTGTATGACTTGCTCGGCGCCCATGCGGTGCAAGTGCTTGGCGGTACGCCGGGGAGCATTCCGCTGACGCTGAAGGGACTACCGCAAGTCGTCGGGTTCGCCGACGAGGAGGTATTGCTGCCGGACGAGGACGGCGTGCATCCGGGTATGCGCCTGCTGGCGGAGTACTTTGCCTTCCCGGAGAAATTCCACTTTTTCGACCTGCCGCTGGACGGTGCCTCCAGCGACAGCCAGACGCTTTATCTGTACATCGTTTTCGACCGTGCTCCGGCCAGTCGTCTGCATTTGCAGGCCAGCGACATCGCCCTCGGCTGTGCCCCGGTGATCAATCTGTTCCCGCGTACCTCGGAGCCGCTGCGCCCCGACGGCACCCGCAGCGAATACCGTTTGATCGCCGACAGCCATCGGGAAAACAGCGTCGAGATCCACAGCATTCGCGGTATGCGCGCCAGCTCCAGCGCCGGGGTGCAACGCCTGCCGGCGTATTACGGCAGCCAGCACAGCGGCGGCGATCAACAGCGTTACTGGCATGCGCGGCGGGTCAGCGGCATGACCCCGAACCGGCTCGGCAGCGATCTGCTGATCAGCGTGGTCGACACCCGGTTCAATCCACAAACCGACCTGCCCGACTACAGCCTCACCGCCGAACTGCTCTGCACCAACCGCCACCTCGCGCAGAGCCTGCCGGCCGGAACGCCGCTGGGTTTCGAGCGACCAGGGCCGGTGGCCTGGGCACGCTTGCGCAACCCGCCGACCCCACAGAGCCTGCCGCGCCTGGACGGCGAATCGCGCTGGCGCCTAGTGTCGCAATTGACCCTCAATCACCTGTCACTGGTCGAAGGCCCGCAGGCGCTCGATGCGCTGAAAGAGATTCTGCAACTGCATAACCTGCGCGACGAATCCAGCGCCCTGCGGCAAATCGAGGGCCTGCTGAGCCTCAGTTGCGAGCGGGTGATCGGCCATGTCGGTGCTGACGCGTGGCGTGGTTGGCGCAATGGTCTGGAGGTGCAATTGCAACTCGACCCGCAGCATTTCGTCGGCAGCAGTGCGGTGCTGTTTTGCGCGGTACTGGCACAGTTTTTTTCGCTGTACGCCACGGCTAACCGCTTCGTGCGCACGGTGCTGATGCAGGCAGACAAGGAGGTCAAGGCATGGCAACCCCAAGCCGGCATGCCCCTGTCGCTCTGACCCTGGGCCAACGACTGCGCCGCGATCCGCAGGCGTTCGAATGGTTGCAGGCCTTGTTGCTGCTCGAGCGCGAACAGCCGCAGGCCGATTCCCTCGGTTCCGGCACGTCACCGCAAGCCGAGGCATTGAAACTGCGCGGGCCGCTGACGCC
This sequence comes from Pseudomonas botevensis, assembly GCF_019145475.1. Lineage (GTDB taxonomy): Bacteria > Pseudomonadota > Gammaproteobacteria > Pseudomonadales > Pseudomonadaceae > Aquipseudomonas > Aquipseudomonas botevensis. The sequence continues at coordinate 74,992 of NZ_JAHTKI010000026.1, read as the reverse complement.
CGTGTTCGCCGCCAGCCAGATCGAAAACCTGCGTGAAGAGCCGGGCGAACCGCTGACCCTCGACACGCCGATGTTCGGCCTCGGCGGCCCCGACGGCCCGCTGCCCTACGCCTATCAGGAATGGCTGCAACAACGGGCGCGGGCCAGGGATCATGCGCCTGCCGAGTTCCTCGACCTGTTCCAGCATCGGCTGCTCAGCCTGCTCTACAAAGTGATGCGCAAACACCGGATCGCCCTGGGCTTCGTGACACCCGGCGCCTCGCCGGTGCAGGCGCAATTGCGCGCCCTGACCGGGTTGTTGCCCAAGTCGCTGCAAGAGCGTCAGGCCGTTCCCGACTGCGCGGTGCTGGCCTGCACCGCGCTGTTTGCCGATGGTCGCCGCTCGCTCGCGGGGTTCGCCGCGATTGTGCGCGAGCAGTTTGAAGTGCCGGTCGAGCTGAGCGCCTACGAAGGCGCCTGGCGCGAGATTCCGCCGGCCAGCCGCAGCGTGATGAAACCCGGCGGACGCAATCTGCAACTTGGGCGCACGGCCGTGGCGGGTTCCCGGGTCTGGGACGAACACGCCGGGATTCGCCTGACTCTCGGCCCGTTGCCTTCAGCCCAGGCCGGGCGCTTTCTGCCGGACGGCGAAGCACATCCGGCACTGGCGAGTCTCGCCGGGTTGTACTTCGGCCCCGATCTGGACGTGACACTGGTGCTGCTGGTGCGCGGTGCAGGGCCAATCAAACTCGGTCGCCAGGCCCCGGCCCTGCTGAGCTGGAACGGTGGTCTGCAACGTCAGGCCAGCCTCGCGGTGCAGCGGATCGAAACCCGTCTTCGTCAGCTGGAGATCACCTGACATGGAACTGGCCAGCCTGATCGGACGCCTCAACCCGGACAACCGCCGCGCCCTCGAACGCGCCGCGCAACGTTGTTTGCAGCGCGGGCATCATTTCGTCGAGATCGAGCACCTTTTGCTTGAGCTGCTCGACATCGAGGGCGGCGATCTGGCGTTTCTGCTGCCGCGCTTCGGCCTGGAACGGGATGCGCTGACAGCGGAAATCAACAAGGCCCTGGAGCTGTTCAAATCCGGCAGCACCCGCACCCCGGCGCTGTCCTCGCACACCCTCGGTCTGCTGGAAGATGCGGTGGTGCAGGCCAGCGTGCTGGGCATCGACAGCATCCGTTCGGGGCTGTTGCTGCTGGCGTTGATCGACCGCGACGAACGCCGCAGCCTGCTGCTCAACAGCGCCTCTTCATTGTTGCGAATTCCCAAGGAAGCCCTGCGCGCCAATCTGCTGGAATGGACGGAAAACTCCCGCGAACATGTCGGCGCGCGCTCGACGTCAGTGGCAAACCCCGCGCCCCGGCAGGATTCAGTGCTGGATCAATACACCCAGGACCTGACCGCCGACGCCCACGCCGGTCGCATCGATCCAATCGTCGGACGCGACGGCGAGATCCGTCAGTGCATCGACATCCTCCTGCGGCGTCGGCAGAACAACCCGATTCTGGTGGGCGCGCCCGGTGTCGGCAAAACCGCCGTGGTCGAAGGCCTGGCCCTGCGCATCGCCGCCGGGGACGTGCCGCCGTCGTTGCAGGAAGTCAGCCTGCGAGTGCTCGACCTCGGCCTGTTGCAGGCCGGGGCCGGGGTCAAGGGTGAGTTCGAACAACGGCTCAAAGGCGTGATCGACGCGGTGCGCAGCGCCGACAAGCCGATCATCCTGTTCATCGATGAGGCTCACACCCTGATCGGCGCGGGCGGTGCCGAGGGCGGCAGCGATGCGGCCAACCTGCTCAAACCGGCGTTGGCCAGGGGCGAATTGCGCACCCTCGCCGCCACCACCTGGATGGAGTACAAAAAATACTTCGAAAAAGACCCTGCCCTCGCCCGCCGTTTTCAACTGGTGCAAGTGGAGGAGCCGGACGAAATCACCGCCGTGGAAATGCTCCGGGGCGTCGCCGCCAAACTCGAACAACACCACGGCGTGCAGGTGCTCGATGCGGCGATTCACGAAGCGGTGAAACTCTCGCACCGCTACATCTCCGGCCGCCAGTTGCCGGACAAAGCCATCAGCGTTCTCGACACCGCCTGCGCCCGCGTTGCCCTCGGTCAGCATGACGTGCCGCCGCCGCTGGAGAGCCTGCGTCACCGCCAGCAAAGCCTCAAGGAAGAAGTCGAACGCCTGCGCCGCGAGCAGGCCACGGGACTGGACCACCGTGAGCGCATCACCCTGCTCGAAGGCGAATCCACCGGCAACGTCCAGGCAATCCGCGAACTGGAAACCCGCTGGGGCGAAGAACGGGTCGCCGTGCGCGAACTGCTCGACACCCGCCGCGAACTCCTGGCCCTGAGCGAACGCGCCGACAGCGACAAACCCGATGAAGCCACCGACAGCCGCATCGATCACCTGGCCGCCGAACTGCTGCGCCTCGAAGCCGGACTCGACGCCATCCGCCAGGACGACCCGCTGGTGCCCGAGCAGGTCGACAGCAAAACCGTCGCCGCCGTGATCGCCGGCTGGACCGGTATCCCGGTCGGCAAAATGCTCGCCGACGAAGCCCACGCCGTCCGCACCCTCGGCCAGCGCATGGGCCAGCGGGTGATGGGCCAGAGCACCGCACTCAACACCATCGCCCAGCGCTTGCAGGCCTACCGCGCCGGGCTGACCGATCCGCAAAAACCGGTGGGCGTGTTCCTGTTGGTCGGCCCCACCGGCGTCGGCAAAACCGAAACTGCCTATGCGCTGGCCGACGCCTTGTACGGCGGCGAGCGCAACCTGATCAGCATCAATCTCTCTGAATATCAGGAAGCGCACACCGTCAGCCAGCTCAAGGGCGCCCCGCCGGGTTACGTCGGTTATGGCAGCGGCGGCGTACTCACCGAAGCGGTGCGGCGCAAACCGTATTCGGTGGTGCTGCTGGACGAAATCGAGAAGGCCCACCCGGATGTGCTCGAAGCGTTCTACAACGTCTTCGACAAGGGCCTGATGGAGGACGGCACCGGGCTGGTGGTCGACTTCAAGAACACCGTGATGCTCGCCACCAGCAACGTCGGCGCCGAATTGCTGCTCGACACGCCGGTGGCGCAAATCGGTTCCGAAGCGTTCAACGAAGCCCTGCACAAAGTCCTGCTGCAAGCCTTCCGCCCGGCGTTTCTGGCACGCATGACGGTAGTTGCCTATCGGCCGCTGGACGAGGCGACGCTGGAAGGGATTGTGCTGGCAAAGCTGGAAAAACTGCGCGGACGCTACAAGGCTGCGACCGGCAAGCAGTTCGAATTCGATGCCGGGATCGTCAAGGCAGTCCTCGCCAAGTGCAGCGCGGCAGGTGCGCGGGATGTCGAGAATGTGTTGATGACGCAGGTGACGGGGAAGTTGGCGGAGTGGGTGTTGGAGTAATCACTTCAACACCCACGGTAGAGCGATCAGGCCTCTGAAAAACGTGACGCCCATAAAAGGATGATGTGATGCCAAGTGGACACAAAACGGATCTCAACCTAGCGAACGTCAAATCAAAGAAAGACAAAGCGCTGACTTACATCAGGGGGCAGATTCTGAAGATCGAAAAACACTTCAGAACCCGCACTGTTATTTTCCTGGGCGAAAGCCACACCAATGACGTTGATATCGCCATCAATACTTCGCTTGTCGCGACCCCTCCCTTGCTCAGAGACAGCGCAACTCGCGTCATCTTCGAACGCCTGCTGGATGACCGGTACGAAGCCGGAACCAGCGCGAGCGTCGACATCAAGAAAGAGAAAATCGACCTTGAAGCAACGCCCCTCAAGCGAAGTGAGCGCATGGCAGCGATGATTGAAGATGCCTTTGCGAACGATGCGAAGACATTGGTGTACGTGGTCTGCGGTAGTCGGCACGGTCCTGAAATCTTCACCGCACTCGAAAAAATATGTTCAGCGGACTTTTCATACGTCATCAAGCCTTCAGTCACTGACTGAGCCGAAAAGGGAACAGATTTGTTGTCTCGGTCCTCATTCTGAACAGCAATCTTTCATGAACAACGTCAAGGAGACATGCAGCCATGCTCGGTATCCCTTATCAAAACGGAAAACGTCTTTGGCTGAGCTCGCCGAAGACTGATTGGTCGTCAGGTGCGATGATGTTTGTCTTCGGACATTCAGCCTGGAACCCACAGGACGGCTTCTACTCCCTGCCCAAAGGCTCTCAGGTGGGTTTTTATAACGATGCCGGTGAATTGATGAACGCTGCGAAAGCCAAAGCCATGATCTGGGACGCCAGCGAACTCGATCGGCCAGATACCATCGTCAAACAATTTCAATCTGTACAGAACCTGCGTTTATTTCCAGCCCCGGAGCATCTCGGCGGTGTTCGAGCGGCATTCGATTACGCCTCCCTTCACGGGAACGCCATTCCCATCCTTACATCCACAGAGGATGACCGTGGCGTTACGCTGAAAAATATTATTCAGCGCTTTCCGGATAAATACATCATCTGGCTGGGATGTCGCGGCATGCAGTTCATGTAGAAGTATCGGAAAAACATTCGGTATTCGGATCTAACACAAGCGCAGTGGTCGACTTATGAGAATCGGAAGTTTCAACGTCGAGAAAAACGGCAAGTCCTCGACCCTCGACAAGCAGACCCAGGTCGAATTCTTCATCCACAACTGCTGCACCGATGCATGGGACGCGGACATCGTTTTCCTGTGCGAAATCCATTCGGCCCAGGTCGACAACTACCGACTCAACCTGGCGGCCATCTACAAACACTACACCGTGCATGCGTTCGATGGCGGTTACTCAAACGCCTACATCGTGATGGTCAAGAGTTTTGAAGCCCTGCAAGTGTGCAGCCAAGGCAGTCTGTTCGGTTTGAACAGGGACCTGATCGCCGTCGAGGCCAATGCCGTGAAAGGTTATACCGGCTACGTTTTCCTCGCCCATTTCAAATCCGGACAGACCGGACTCACCAGAAGCCAACTCAGGTCCTGCACCGCGCTGGGTGGCCGCTGGGTCGCGACGGGGGACCTGAATCTGGACTATCAGAACGTCGGACTACTTGATACCGCGGGACTCGCTTATGACTGCTGGGGCGGCCAGCAGACCCAGAGCAAGGGCGGGATCCTGGACTGGGTTCTGGCGTCCGCCGACGTCAGCGTCAAAGTCGTCGACATCACCGGACTGGGACACATTTTCGACATGTCCGGCCCGGATCACCGCCCGATTCTTTTCGACGTCACCGGCTGAAATCCGGTTTCGCGCCGCCATTGAGGACGTTCGATGCCCCGCTCCACCGACAGCACCACCAGCCTCTCCCTCACCGCCTCATCGCTGTCGGCACTTTTCCCTGAATCGCTGTCCGGTGAGGAAGCCCTGAACGCGCTGGGTTCGCAAATCTTCACCGGCATCAACGACGGTGCGTCCCTGACGCTGACCAGCGCCATCGCCACCCACGTCACCACCACCCTGCACAACGACGCCCAACTGCGCCCGTTCGACGCCTTGGTTGCTGAAATCCGCCAGCTCCCCGCCGATGCCACCGCCGAGCGCTATCAGCTGGTATTAAGGCCGTGGCTCTGGTGGCTGACCCTGGCCAGCAATAACCGGGTGTTCCAGAACCTTGCCACATCGGACATCGTCACCACGATCTTCAAGGCCCACGGTTTCACCGATTTCAAACTGTCGCTGAGTGGCAGCTACACCCCGCGTGAATATTGCGTGCAGTACGGCGAAACCGATTTCGCTTTCGTCTCGCGACTGCTGGAGGAGGAAGGCATTTTCTGGTTTTTCACCCATGCCGACGGCGTCCATACGCTGGTGCTGGGAGACAGCAATGACGCCTTCGTGCAGATCCCCAACGGGCCGAAGGTCAAGTACCTGGGCCAGGAACTCGGCGAGCGTGAGTTACACGGCATTCGCTCAGGCCAGGTGTGTTTGCAGGCGGTAGCCGGGGTATATCGCGCGACGGATTACGAATTCACCACGCCCACCACTTCGCTCTACGATCAAGCCGAGGCGGTGGCCGGGCCGCGTTCGATCTATGAGCATCCGGGCGGCTACAACGCCAAGGCGCGGGGCGATGCGTTAACCAAGCAGCGGGTCGACGGTTTGCGCAGCGAAGAGAAACGTTTCGTCGGTGAAAGCGATTGCCGCTGGCTGGTGCCAGGCCACTGGTTCACCCTCGATGGTCACGACGATGCGAGCCTGAACATCGATTGGGTGGTGACGCGGGTAACCCATGACGTCAGCCACGACGACTATCGCAACCGCTTCGAGGCGATTCCCAAAGCCACACCGTTTCGCCCACAACGGCTCACGCCGAAACCGCGCATGCCCCCGCAAACGGCGATCGTGGTGGGCAAGTCCGGCGAGGAAATCTGGACCGACGAGTATGGCCGGATCAAGTTGCAATTCCCCTGGGATCGCGACGGCAACAACGATGAAGCCAGTTCCTGCTGGGTGCGCGTGGTATTGCCGTGGAGCGGCAAGGGTTTCGGCATGCAGTTCGTGCCGCGCATCGGCCAGGAAGTCATCGTCACCTTCATCGATGGCGATCCGGATCGGCCACTGGTGACCGGTTGCGTGTACAACGGCGACAACGCCCTGCCCTACGCCCTGCCCGCGAACCAGACCCAGTCGGGAATCAAGACCCAGTCGTCCAAGGGCGGCGGCGGTTTCAACGAACTGCGTTTCGAGGACAAGAAAGACGCCGAAGAGGTGTTCCTGCAAGCGCAGAAGGACTTGAAGATCAACGTGCTCAACGACACCACCGCCACCGTCGGCCACGACGAAACCCTCACCGTGCAGAACGCCCGCACCCGCACGGTGAAGGACGGCGACGAAACCGTCACGCTGGAGAAAGGCAAACGCAGCGTGACCATCCAGACCGGCAGCGACTCACTCGACGTGAAGGACAGCCGCACGGTGAAGGTGGGCGCCGACCAGACCCACAGCACCGGCGGCAACTACACCGACAAAGTCACCGGCGACTACAACCTGACGGTGGACGGCAACCTGACGATCAAGGTCAGCGGCACGTTGACGCTGCAAAGCGGCGGCAGTTTCACGATCAAGAGCGGCGCCGACCTGGCGACCTCGGCCAGCACCTCGATCACCCAGAAGGCCGGCACCGCCATGACCAACCAGGCCGGCACCTCGCTGGACAACAAGGCCGGGACGACGCTGACCAACGACGCCGGCATCAGCCTGACCAACAAGGGCGCCGCCTCGCAGACCGTGGACGGCGGCGGCATGCTGACCATCAAGGGCGGTCTGGTACAGGTCAACTGACAAGGAGAAGCCATGGCGATCACACCGCTGGATCTGCAGCAGGATGACAAACACCTCAAGGGTCGTCTGCAGGACGGGCAACTCGACGGTCCGTTGAACATCAAGGATGACGGTCGCCAGCAGGCGGACCTGAATTACAGCCAGGGAGAATTGCAGGGCTCGTCCCTGCTCTATCACCCCAACGGCAAGGTGTCGGCGCAGATGCCGTTCGTGCGTGACAAGCTGCAAGGTGTCGCCAGTTTCTACGCGCCGGAGGGATTTTTACAGCGTAAGGCGACGTATCGACGCGGGCTGCTGCATGGCGAGGCGTTCAACTACTTCCCCGACGGGCAACTGGCGGAAGCCGAGTTCTACCGCGACGGCGTGCGTGAGGGGCGCTATCAGCGCTTTCATCCCAACGGCAAGCCGGCGCTGGAAGCGCGCTATGTGAACGGGCAATTGCTGGAGCCGGAGCAAGGGTTTGCCGAGGATGGGCGACCACTGGGCGCGGATGGCAAGCCGATTTCGCGGGTGCGCTGGTGGTATCGGCAGTGGGCGGATCCGCAGCAGGCCTGAAAACCCAGAAGAGCCCCTCACCCTAGCCCTCTCCCAGAGGGAGAGGGAACTGATTGGGGGATATTGGCGAGTTACGCCGACATGGAAGACTTGCTGTGAATCCATAATCGACTCGGTTACTCAGATCGATGTACAACGAAAGACACCTCGGTCGGCGCCCTCTCCCTCCGGGACAGGGCTGAGGTGAGGGGCGGCGGTATTCGAATAAACGCAAAATCTCAGGGAATCAACATCTGCATCTGCCCCGGCATCACAATCTTGATCACCCCCGCCCAGTTGCACATCAACGTGCTGTTGGCATCGATCGCCGGCATTCCGCCCAGCAGCAGGGTCGGCGCACCGCCGGGGATCCATGGCGTGGCGGTCGCAGGAATGCACGGCATCGGCGTCAGCACGCCAAGCGCGGCGGCGGTGGCAGCGGCGACCATCGGATTGGCCATGCTCATGCACATGCCGAATGTGGTGACGTTGGCCAGCGGAATATGATCCATGATGTTCGCCGCCGGCATTCCGCCGGTCAGCGTGCGGTTGACCGGCAACACGTTGAGCACCGCCGGCGCGGCGCCGAAACTGCATTGCAGGGTGGCGCTGGCACAGACTTGCGGGCAGCCCATTTCAAAGCTCCTTTCTGAACAAGGCATTCGTGCTAAACCTTAGTCGCCTGCGGGCCGCTGCGCACATTCCCAAAGGTGATTATCGTCCAACACGCTAACCTATAAGACCGAACCGCGCTTGTGACGACCCGAGCGCACCATTAGATTAGCCAATGATGTCTGGCCTCCAAAATAAGCAGAAGGGATAAGCATGGCGCTTACTGACCAGTCCACCCGTATCCGCTCCGGCGAAGAACTCGATGCCAGCCTGATCGATCCGTATCTCAAGGCGCACATTCCGGGCCTGACCGGCACCCCACGGATCAGCCAGTTCCCTGGTGGCGCCTCCAACCTGACGTACCTTCTGGAATACCCGGAACAGGAATTCGTCCTGCGCCGCCCGCCGTTCGGCAAGAAAGCCAAGTCCGCCCACGACATGGGCCGCGAATTCCGCATCCTCAATCAGTTGCGCGACGCCTTCCCGTATTGCCCGAAAGCCTACGCCCATTGCACCGACGAGTCGGTGATCGGTGCCGAGTTCTATGTGATGGAACGGGTCAACGGGATCATCCTGCGCTCGGACCTGCCAGCGGAGCTGGGCCTGGACGCGGCGAAGACCGAAGCCGTGTGCAAAAGCTTCATCGACAAATTCGTCGAGCTGCACCGCGTCGACTACCAAGCCTGTGGCCTGGGCGACCTGGGCAAGCCGGAAGGCTACGTCGCCCGCCAGATCAAAGGCTGGAGCGAGCGCTACGAAAAGGCCCTGACGCCGGACGCGCCGCATTGGGAAGCGGTGAAAGCCTGGCTCAACGACAAGATGCCGGCCGACCACCCGACGTCGAGCATCGTCCACAACGACTACCGCTTCGACAACGTGATCCTCGACCCGAACAACCCGATGCAGATCATCGGCGTACTCGACTGGGAACTGACCACCCTCGGCGATCCGCTGATGGACCTGGGCAACACCCTCGCCTACTGGATCCAGGCCGACGACCCGGCGCCGGTGCAACTGATGCGCCGCCAGCCGAGCCACGCGCCGGGCATGCTGACCCGCCGCGAGTTCGTCGACTACTACGCCGAGCGCGCCGGCATCCAGATCGACAATTTCGACTTCTACTACACCTACGGCCTGTTCCGCCTGGCCGGCATCGTGCAGCAGATCTACTACCGCTTCTACCACGGCCAGACCCAGGACAAACGCTTCGCGCAGTTCATTCACATGAACAAACTGCTGGAGCAGATGAGCCTGCAGGTCATTGCCAAATCCAGCCTCTGATCGCGGCCCCATAACAAGCCTTACTACAAGGGAATCCCATGTCCAAGACTCAGTTGTTCGACCTCGACGGCAAGATCGCTTTCGTCTCCGGCGCCAGCCGCGGCATCGGCGAAGCCATCGCCAAACTGCTGGCCCAGCAAGGCGCCCACGTGATCGTCTCGAGCCGCAAACTCGAAGGCTGCCAGCACGTGGCCGACGCGATCATCGCCGCCGGCGGCAAAGCCACTGCGATCGCCTGCCACATCGGCGAAATGGACCAGATCAGCCAGGTGTTCGCCGGGATCAAGGAACAGTTCGGGCGCCTGGACATCCTGGTCAACAACGCCGCGACCAATCCGCAATTCTGCAACGTGCTGGACACCGACCTCAGCGCCTTCCAGAAAACCGTCGACGTGAACATTCGCGGCTACTTCTTCATGTCGGTGGAAGCCGGCAAGCTGATGCGCGAAAACGGTGGCGGCAGCATCATCAACGTCGCGTCGATCAACGGCATCTCGCCAGGGGTCTTCCAGGGCATCTACTCGGTGACCAAGGCGGCGGTGATCAACATGACCAAGGTGTTCGCCAAGGAATGCGCGCAGTTCGGCATCCGCTGCAACGCCTTGCTGCCAGGCCTGACCGACACCAAGTTCGCGTCGGCGCTGGTGAAGAACGATGCGATTCTGAAGCAGGCGCTGACGCAGATCCCGCTCAAGCGCGTGGCCGATCCAAGCGAAATGGCCGGCGCGGTGCTGTACCTGGCGAGCGACGCGTCGAGCTACACCACCGGGGTTTCGCTGAATGTGGACGGTGGCTTCCTGTCCTGATCCGCTGACGCAAAAGAAAAGGCAGCCCAAGGGCTGCCTTTTTCAGGCCTCCAGCACTTTCGGCAACTGCCAGCCGAAATGCACCGACAACAACCTCAGCAACAAACACGCCGCGCCCGCCAGCAACGCCGCCGCCACCGGCGGAACACCCAGCCTGCGCCCGACGATCAACACCGCGGCGCCAACAAACGCCGAGCTGGCATACAAATCCGCCTGCAACACCACCGGCACCCGCGCCAGCACAATATCGCGCAGCACCCCGCCACCGACCCCGGTGACAGTCCCCATGAGCATCGCGACAAACGGCGAGATCCCGAAATTCAGCGCCTTCTGCGCCCCGGCCACGGCAAACAGCGCCAGCCCCGCCGCGTCGAGCACAATCAGGGTCGAACCGGTCCAGGCCAACACCTGCTCGTGAAAAACAAACGCCAGCCCGCCCATGGCAAACGCCAGCGCCGGATAACGCCAGTCGGCCACCGCATTGGGCGGCGTCGCACCGATCAACAGATCCCGGGTCACCCCGCCGCCCAGGGCAACGATGAACGCAATCACCATCACCCCGAGCAGATCGAGCTGACTGCGCATCGCCGCAATCGCCCCTTCGACGGCAAACACGGCAGTGCCGACCAGATCGGCCACCAACACAATCCGCTCGACCCGACTCCTCAACGCAAACGCCGCCCGCTACTGCGTAACGCAGCGCGTCGTGGTGATGTGCCGAGTCACCTGCCCATCGGCATACACATCCCCTGCGACCTCAGTGTTTTCCAGAACCTGGCAAGTACGTTCCGGCGGCGGTGGCGGCGTCACGGGCGGGGGCGGCGGCGGACTGGCACACCCCCCCAACAGCGCAAAACCCAACACCCACGCCAACGGCGAACACACGCGTTTCCCAAGACTCTTCATAGGCTGACCCGCGATAAATGGACAACACACTCCCGCCACCGCGCATATAAGCGCCTGGCAACGGAAACCTACCCACTCATTCTTTATAGCCGAGGTGCTTGTGAGCGCCAGTGAAATGGCCACAGGGGATGGATTGGGCTGTCGATTTTGATTCGGGATTTGTGGGGTGTTTTCGTGGGGACAGATGTTTTTGAACACCCTTGAGGACGCAGCCCTCACCCTAGCCCTCCCGAAACGTCGGACCGCCCGGAGGGAGAGGGAACTGACCACATCGGCAGTAAAGAATATGTACCCCCACCAAAACCCGGTCGGCCCGAAGGCCACCTTCACGGGCAAGCCCACTCCCACAGAAAAGCAAAAACAAAAACAGATCGCGGACGCCATTAGGCCGAGTGTCAGCTCGCCTGCCGCTTTTGATCTTGCCGTGCCGGCCCCTTCGGCAGGCTGAGTGGAGGGATTTATCCGGGGGTGGGAGCGCAGCGACCGTTTGGCGCAGCCAAACACATCGAGAGGAGGTGCAGCGCAGCAAACCGTAGGCGATGCCCCCGGATGAATCCCGTAACGAAGGAACACCGAGCCTAAGCGAGGGGCCGCACGCCGGGGCCCAGACCTTTGCTTCCTTTGGGGCGTTTGCCAAAGGGAGTCGCCGTAAGGGCGAAACCGCCAGCAGCAACCCCCGAAGCAACGGATATTCACCCAAAACACCCCAAAACCTGGTCGGCCCAGAGGCCGCCAAGGTCAAAGGTTCAAGCCAAATCAGGATCCCCCGAAGGCCCGGACAACGAGTTACTCCCCAACTCATAGCGCAATTCGTCAATCAACCCCGCCATGGCCTCCGGCGTCCGCAGGGCATCCAGACTCAACCCGCTCACCACCAGATCCACCTGCCCCGAAGCCGGGTGATAAAGCTTCACCGTCAACGAATGATCCCCATCCACCGAGCATTCACACGCCAGAGGCGAAAAACTGCGCTCCAGCATCGCGCGCAACTGCGCCAGATAAATCATCCCGGCAACCTCGCCAGGCACTGACTCGAATCCGAACAGAAAAACAGGGACTGACACATAACGGCTGTTCCTTTAGCTGATTCACAGGGGACGCCACGGCAATCCGCAGACCACCGAGGCACCCCATCAGCCTAAGAACCGAAGCCGCGTGCCAACACATGAATTTGCACCCCGGCGCCTAGTGCATTTGCACCCTAGCGCTGGCCCTTGGGCCGCCGCTCGCTGGAAAACAGCCCCCGCTCGCGCGCCCAGACAATCGCCTCGCTGCGGCTGTGCACATCCAGCTTGGAATACACCGTCGCCACATGATTGCGCACGGTATTGGGCGCCAGCTTCAGCCGCGCGGCGATTTCCTTGTCCGCCAGTCCCTCGCAGATCAACCCCAGCACATCTCGCTCACGCGCCGTGAGGTCGGTGAAAGAAACACTGGGCAATTGCGGCGAGTTGACGTTCTTCACGTTGGCCAGTTTCTCGATCAAGGTACGACTGAACCACGACGCATCCTTCATCACCTCTTCAATCGCCGCCACCAGCTCCAGCTCGGTCCGCTTGCGCTCGGTGATGTCCATCAGCACCAGCAAGTAGCACAGCTCATCGTCGATGCTCACTGTATCGGCCGACACCGCACACTCCAGCACTCCGGCATCCTTGCGCCGCACCCGCACATCGACGCGGTCGACCCGGCCGGTTTTCTCCAGTGCCGCCAGCAGGCGCGTACGCTCACCCTGGTCATCGATGAATTCGAGCTGGTCGACCGTTTTGCCGATCACCTCTTCACCCGCATAGGCCAGGGTGTCGAGAAACGCCTGGTTGACGTCGATCATCCGCTGCTCTTCGGCGCTGCACACCAGGATCGGCACCGGGGTCAGACGAAAGGCCTTGGCGAAGCGTTCTTCACTCTGGCGCAAAGCAATTTCGGCCTTGTGCCGCAGCTCCATGTCGACAAAGGAAAACAGCATGCAATCCTCATCGTTCAGTTGCAGGGTTTGCCCGGCGACGATCACTTGTTTGCTGCTGCCGTCGGGCAAACGCAGTTGCGCCTGCATCTGCGGAATGGTCGCGCCGTTGCGCAAACGCTCGATGGCGAGGTCACGCCGCTCGGCCTGTTCCAGCACATCCAGCTCATAGGTCGAGGCACCGATCACCTGATCACGGCTGTAGCCGGTCATCTCCAGGAACCCCGAATTGACCTTGAGGTAGCGCAGATCGCTGAGGCGACAGATCACCGCCGGTGCCGGGTTGGCATTGAAGGTTTTTTCGAAGCGTTGCTCGGCATTTGCCCAGTCGGTGACATCGCTCATGATCAGCACCAGCGACTCAGGCTCACCGTCACGATCGGTCAACACCATGCTGCGCACGCTATGGACCCAGGCGCGCTCGTCATCCCGTGGCGCCACCTCCACCAACACATCGCTGAACGCCTCCCCCGCCGCCACCCGACTGATCGGGTACTGCTCCGGCGTCAGCGGGTGGTTGTTGCGATAGCGCAAATGAAAACGCTCGGCATACTCCCGGGCATTGCGGCCCAGATCTCCGACGCGATTGACGCCATGCATGCGCAGCGCCGCTTCGTTGGCCCAGAGAATGCTCTGGTCGAGTTCCAGCAGAATCACCCCGTCCGACAGACCGGCAATGATCTGCTGCAACTGGCGGCGATTGGTTTCGGTGGTCAGAACGTCCTGGCTCATTGGCCCTCCACAAATGCTCGCGTGTGAAAGTACGACCGCAGGCGTTTGTGATCGTGCCGATCACATCAGGGACACCCATGGATTGCCCCGGTGAGAGTGGACTTGCCCGCGAAGGCGGCCGAATGTCATGGCCAGAAAAGTCGCCTCACCAGAATCATCCGGCCATTCGCGCCCCACGCAGTTCTCGACTAACGTTAGTACCTCATCGGATTGAGCCCCTGCCCGCAAGCGGGCTCTTGATCAAGGAGAGACTGATGACATCCCGCCACACCATCGAGCAGACCTACCGCACCTGGTCGACGCCGATTCTGCTTGAGCTGAAAAAACGCGAACACCAGATGGGCGCGGACGAACGCCAGGCGCTGGAGACTGTAATGGTCGAAAGACGATTGCTGGACACCGGTAATCCCAATGGCAGTGAGCGTCGCCAAGGGAGCACGAATAAAACCGTCAGACCAGGCTGACAGCGATTGCCCGCGCCAACGAGCCCCTGCAGGTTGAACACAAATCCCTGCAGGAGCTTGCCTGTTACTCAAGCCGCAGCCTTGTCACCCGCCACCGCCGCCGAAGCCGCCAGCATCGCCCGCAACAACACCGCACACCCCGCCGCCAGGTCATCGGGTGCGGCGTTTTCGATTTCATTGTGGCTGATGCCGCCCTCGCACGGCACGAAGATCATTCCGGCCGGGCCGAGTTCGGCAAGGAAGATCGCGTCGTGGCCGGCGCCGCTGACGATGTCCATGTGCGACAGACCCAAGCCCTTGGCCGCACCACGCACGGCTTCGACACAACCCTTTTCGAAGTACAGCGGCGGGAAGTCGGCGGTCCGGGTCAGTTCGTAGGTCAGGCCATGTTGTTGGCAGGTGGTTTCGATGATCTGCTTCACTTCGGCGATCATCGAGTCCAGGCGTGCCGGTTCCAGGTGACGGAAGTCGAGGGTCATGCGCACTTCGCCGGGGATGACGTTGCGCGAGCCGGGATAGGCTTGCAGACAACCGACGGTGCCGCAGGCGTGCGGCTGATGACCAAGGGCGGCGCGATTGACTGCTCCGACGATCACCGAGGCGCCGACCAGAGCGTCCTTGCGCAGGTGCATCGGCGTCGGGCCGGCGTGGGCTTCGACGCCGCGCAATTTCAGGTCGAACCATTTCTGGCCGAGGGCGCCGAGTACGACGCCAATGGTTTTCTGCTGGTCTTCAAGAATCGGCCCTTGCTCGATATGCGCCTCGAAATAGGCGCCGACCTTGTGCCCGCTGACCTTGCGCGTCCCGGCATAACCAATGGCATTCAGCGCCTGGCCGACGGTGACACCTTCGGCATCGACCTTGGCCAGGGTTTCCTCAAGGGTGAATTTTTCCGCGAACACCCCGGAGCCCATCATGCACGGGGCGAAGCGCGAACCTTCTTCGTTGGTCCAGACCACTACTTCCAGCGGTGCTTCGGTTTCCACGCCCAGGTCATTGAGGGTGCGCAGCACTTCGACCCCGGCCAGCACGCCGAAGCAGCCGTCGAACTTGCCGCCGGTGGGCTGGGTGTCGATGTGGCTGCCGGTCATCACGGGCGGCAGGTTCGGATTGCGTCCGGGGCGGCGGGCGAAGATGTTGCCGACTTCATCGACCGTGACGCTGCAACCGGCGTCCTTGCACCACTGCACGAACAGGTCGCGGGCCTGGCGGTCGAGGTCGGTCAGGGCCAGGCGACAGACGCCCCCCTTGACCGTGGCACCGAGTTGCGCCAGGTCCATGAGCGACTGCCACAGGCGATCGCGGTTGATGTGCTGATGGGTCGATTGCAGAACGTCTACGGCTGCGTTCATGGGGATCTCCTCTGGCTTTTCTTATGGCTGTTTTTGCGGTGTCCGTAAGCCCGCGAAGGGCCGCTCGCTACACCGCCGATTTCACGGCATCAGGCTGCGCCCGCATCACGCACAACCCGTAATAAATCAGGCCGCCCAGCGCCGAACCGGTGAACCAGCCGTAGCTGTAGAACCAGTTGAACGCATCGCTGCCCAGCGACAGCAGGGTCAGTACCACCGGCACGCCGAAGGCGATGAACCCGGCCCAGTTCCACGCCGGATACACGTCATCGCGGTACAGCCCGGCCAGGTCCAGTTGTTGTTTCTTGATCAGGAAATAGTCCACCACCATGATCCCGGCGATCGGTCCGAGCAGGCTGGAGTAACCCAGCAGCCAGTTCGAATACACGGTTTCGAGACTGACATCGGAAACGATCAGCCCGAGTTTTTTCAGCAGCTCATGGCCCATCAGCAACAGACCGACCAGCCCGGTAAGGATCACTGCCTTGGTGCGGTTGATGGCTTTCGGCGCGATGTTCTGGAAGTCGTTGGTCGGCGACACGATGTTCGCGGCGGTGTTGGTCGACAGCGTGGCGATGATAATCAGCGCCATCGCCACCGCGACCCACACCGGGCTCTGGATATGACCGATCAGCGACACCGGATCGGAGACGCTGACGCCCACCAGTTTCACCGACGCGGCGGTCATCACCACACCCAGCGAGGCGAACAGGAACATGGTCAGTGGCAGACCGAAAATCTGCCCGAGGATCTGATCCTTCTGGCTGTGGGCGTAGCGGCTGAAGTCAGGAATGTTCAGCGACAGCGTGGCCCAGAAGCCGACCATCGCCGTCAGCCCGGCGGCGAAGTAACTGACCACGCTGGCGCCCTCCGGCCGTTTCGGCGGGATCGCCAGCAGTTCGCTCATCGACACGTTGGGCATGGCCCACACCAGCAGGCCGATGCCGACCGCCACCAGCAGCGGTGCGGACAGGGTTTCCAGCCATTTGATCGACTCGGCACCACGAATCACCACCCACAGATTCAGCGCCCAGAAAATCATGAAGCCGATCACCTCCCCCGTGCCACCGAGGGATTTCCAGCCCTCGAACACCGAGCCGAGAAACAGGTGAATCGCCAGGCCGCCGAACATCGTCTGGATACCGAACCAGCCGCACGCCACCAGCGCGCGGATCAGGCACGGCACGTTGGAGCCGAGAATGCCGAACGACGAGCGCAGCAGCACCGGAAACGGAATGCCGTACTTGGTGCCGGGAAACGCGTTGAGGGTCAGGGGAATGAGGACGATGACGTTGGCGAACAGAATCGCCATCAGCGCCTCGCCGACGCTCAGGCCGAAGTACGCGGTGAGCACCCCGCCAAGGGTGTAGGTCGGCACGCAGATCGACATGCCGACCCACAGCGCGGTGATGTGCCATTTGTTCCAGGTTCGTTCGCGCACCTTGGTCGGTGCCATGTCGTGGTTGTATCGGGGACTGTCGAGGACATCGCTGCCGGCTTCGAGCTCGAACAAGCCGTCGCGCTCGGTCACTTGCGATCTGTTCTGTTGCATGGCCGCTCCACTGTTTCTTCTGATTATTTTTTGCTCATCAGACGGCTGCCACACGAGCGTGGAAACCGGACGATGGCCGGAGGAACTGACAACTTTCATGCACCGGCCAAGGTGTCAGCGGCGGCATCAATTTACGTGCCGGGTTCTCCGCTTGCGGCTTGGGCGATGCCTTTGAAGCATTTCAAGCAACTGATGTTTATCAGTTTTTAATTATTTACCCGTTCAATCCCCGGCAACTTTCCAGGCGCTCAGGCTAAACGCCGGCAAGTTGTCCGAACAGACAGGACTCAAACTGGTGCATCACACTTTTTTCATCGTCACACATCAACCTTCGGCCACTGTTCAAGCGGCTGATTTCACATAGGAAATCTTGACCATATTTCCATCCTGTCAAGTGCGTCAAAATGGTGAGCTGCCTCGCCATTTTGGTGATTTTTGATTTTTATCGTTATTTATCAATAAGTTAATAATTGAATAAGCTTATAAAAAATAATCTTGCCCAATCATCATTCTGCGACTAGCGTTTATTCCTGACAGTGCTGACAGGAATACATCGATCAGCGCTGCATCAATACAACATCTAGAACCGGCACCAGTCGGTCATGCCTGCGAGGAACTCGGAATGTCTCTGTTGATCCGTGGCGCCACCGTTATTACCCATGATGAAAGTTACCGCGCCGATGTCTATTGCGCTGACGGCGTGATCAAAGCCATTGGTGAAAACCTGGATGTTCCGGCCGGCGCTGAAGTGCTCGACGGCAGCGGCCAATACCTGATGCCCGGCGGCATCGATCCGCACACCCACATGCAACTGCCGTTCATGGGCACCGTCGCCAGCGAAGACTTCTACAGCGGCACCGCCGCCGGCCTGGCCGGTGGCACCACGTCGATCATCGATTTCGTGATTCCCAATCCGCAGCAATCGCTGCTCGAAGCCTTTCACCAATGGCGGGGCTGGGCCGAGAAGTCGGCGTCGGACTATGGCTTCCATGTCGCAATCACCTGGTGGAGCGAGCAGGTGCGCGAGGAAATGGCCGAGCTGGTCAGCCATCACGGGGTCAACAGCTTCAAGCATTTCATGGCCTACAAGAACGCGATCATGGCCGCCGACGACACCCTGGTGGCGAGCTTCGAACGCTGCCTGGAGCTCGGCGCCGTGCCGACCGTGCATGCGGAGAACGGCGAACTGGTCTATCACCTGCAACGCAAGCTGATGGCCCAGGGCATCACCGGGCCGGAAGCGCATCCGCTGTCGCGGCCCTCGCAGGTCGAAGGTGAAGCCGCGAGCCGGGCCATTCGTATCGCTGAAACCCTCGGTACGCCGTTGTATCTGGTACACGTCTCGACCAAGGAAGCTCTCGACGAAATCACCTACGCCCGTAGCAAGGGCCAGCCGGTTTACGGCGAGGTGCTGGCCGGGCATCTGCTGCTCGACGACAGCGTCTACAGTCACCCGGACTGGCAGACCGCCGCCGGTTACGTGATGAGCCCGCCGTTCCGTCCGCGCGGCCATCAGGAAGCGTTGTGGCACGGGTTGCAGGCCGGCAATCTGCACACTACCGCCACCGACCACTGCTGTTTCTGTGCCGAACAGAAAGCCGCTGGCCGTGATGATTTCAGCAAGATCCCCAACGGCACCGCCGGGATCGAAGACCGCATGGCAGTGTTGTGGGATGAAGGGGTGAACAGCGGTCGGCTGTCGATGCAGGACTTCGTCGCCCTCACCTCCACCAACACCGCCAAGATCTTCAACCTCTACCCGCGCAAGGGCGCCATCCGCGTCGGCGCCGATGCCGACCTGGTGCTGTGGGACCCGCAAGGCACGCGCACCATTTCCGCCAAGACCCACCATCAGCAGGTGGACTTCAACATCTTCGAAGGCAAGACCGTGCACGGCGTGCCGAGCCATACCGTCAGCCAGGGCCGGGTGGTCTGGGCCGATGGCGACCTGCGCGCCGAGCGCGGGGCCGGGCGCTACATCGAGCGACCGGCGTATCCGGCGGTGTTTGATTTGCTGAGCAAGCGGGCGGAGCTGCATCGCCCGACTGCCGTCAAACGCTGAATTCGAGGCCTGCGGCCTTCGCGGGCAAGCGTGCTCCCACATTTGAAATGCATTGCGCCTGTGGGAGCGCGCTTGCTCGCGAAGACGCCCGTCCGGACAACCTGTAAATCACTGCCCGTCAGAGGCAGCACCTCAAATAACCGTGAGGCATAAAACCGTGATCGAGACCCTGAACCATCTCCCGCACCCGCACGAAAGTGCCGCCGCCCTCGCCGGCCATTTCACCGATCTGGCGCCGCCACTCAACGCACGTAAGGCGCATCTGGAGGCCTCGCGTTGTCTCTACTGCTACGACGCGCCGTGCGTGAACGCCTGCCCGAGCGAGATCGATATCCCGTCGTTCATCCGCAATATCCATCAGGACAACGTGCCCGGTGCCGCGCAGAAAATCCTTTCGGCGAACATCCTCGGCGGCAGTTGCGCGCGAGTCTGCCCGACGGAAATCCTCTGCCAGCAGGCCTGCGTGCGCAACAACGCCCACGAATGCGCGCCGGTGCTGATCGGCCTGCTGCAACGCTACGCCGTGGACAACGCGCACTTCAGCGAGCATCCGTTCCAGCGCGCCGCCGCCACCGGTAAACGCATCGCCGTGGTCGGCGCCGGGCCAGCCGGTTTGTCCTGCGCCCACCGCAGTGCCATGCACGGCCATGACGTAGTGATTTTCGAAGCCCGGGATAAGGCTGGCGGCCTGAACGAGTACGGCATCGCCAAGTACAAACTGGTGGACGACTATGCGCAGAAGGAACTGGATTTCCTCCTGCAAATCGGCGGCATCGAAATCCGCCACGGCCAGAAGCTCGGTGACAACCTGACCCTCAGCGAACTGCATCAGCAATTCGACGCGGTGTTCCTCGGCCTCGGCCTCAACGCCAGCAAACAACTGGGCCTGGCCCACGAAGACGCGCCGGGCTTGCTCGCCGCCACCGACTACATCCGCGAACTGCGCCAGGCCGATGACCTGACGCAACTGCCGCTGGCCGAGCGCTGCATCGTCCTCGGCGCCGGCAATACCGCCATCGACATGGCCGTGCAAATGGCCCGCCTCGGTGCCCGCGACGTCAATCTGGTGTATCGCCGGGGCTCGGAGGACATGGGCGCCACCGGTCACGAACAGGACATCGCCAAGGCCAATCAGGTGCGGTTGCTGACCTGGGCGCAACCGGACGAAGTGCTGCTCGACGACCAAGGCAACGTGCGCGGCATGCGCTTCGCCCGCACCCATCTGGTCGAAGGCCGGCTGCAAACCACCGGTGAAACCTTCGAGCTGGCGGCCGATGCGATCTTCAAGGCCATCGGCCAGGCCTTCGACACAACCGCCCTCGCCGACCCGATGGCCCGCGAGCTGAAGCGCCAGGGCGAAAGGATCGCGGTGGATGAAAACCTGCGCACCAGCATTCCCGGTGTGTATGCCGGCGGCGACTGCACCAGCCTCGACCAGGACCTGACCGTGCAGGCGGTGCAACACGGCAAGCGGGCCGCCGAGGCCATCAACGCTCAACTGATGCTCAACGTGGAGGCTGCGTAAATGGCCGATCTTTCGATTGTCTTCGCCGGTATCAAAGCCCCCAATCCGTTCTGGCTGGCCTCCGCGCCACCGACCGACAAGGCCTACAACGTGGTGCGCGCCTTCGAGGCCGGTTGGGGTGGCGTGGTCTGGAAAACCCTGGGTGAAGACCCGGCGGCGGTCAACGTGTCGTCGCGCTACTCGGCGCATTACGGCGCCAACCGCGAGGTGTTGGGGATCAACAACATCGAGCTGATCACCGACCGCTCGCTGGAGATCAACCTGCGGGAAATCACCCAGGTGAAGAAGGACTGGCCGGATCGCGCATTGATCGTGTCGCTGATGGTGCCGTGTGTCGAAGAGTCATGGAAACACATCCTGCCGCTGGTGGAAGCCACCGGCGCCGACGGCATCGAGCTGAATTTCGGCTGTCCCCACGGCATGCCCGAGCGCGGCATGGGTGCGGCGGTGGGCCAGGTGCCGGAGTACGTCGAGCAGGTCACGCGCTGGTGCAAGACCTATTGCTCGCTGCCGGTGATCGTCAAGCTGACGCCGAACATCACCGACATCCGCGTCGCCGCCCGCGCCGCACACCGAGGAGGTGCCGATGCGGTGTCGCTGATCAATACGATCAACTCGATCACCAGCGTCGACCTCGAACACATGGTCGCCCTGCCCACCGTCGGCAGCAAAAGCACCCACGGCGGCTACTGCGGCTCGGCGGTCAAACCGATTGCGCTGAACATGGTCGCTGAAATCGCCCGCGACCCGCAGACCCAGGGCCTGCCGATCTGCGGCATCGGCGGCATCGGCAGTTGGCGCGATGCGGCGGAGTTCATCGCCTTGGGCAGCGGCGCGGTGCAGGTGTGTACGGCGGCGATGCTGCATGGTTTCCGGATTGTCGAGGAGATGAAGGATGGTCTGTCGCGATGGATGGACAGTCAGGGCTACGCCAGCCTCGCCGAGTTTTCCGGGCGCGCGGTGGGCAACACCACGGACTGGAAGTACCTGGACATCAACTATCAGGTGATCGCCAAGATCGATCAGGCGGCGTGCATCGGCTGCGGGCGTTGTCACATTGCCTGTGAAGACACGTCACACCAGGCGATCAGCAGCCAGCGGCAGGCCGATGGCACGCACAAATATGAAGTGATCGATGATGAGTGCGTGGGCTGCAATCTGTGCCAGATCACCTGCCCGGTGCAGGACTGTATCGAGATGGTGCCGATGGAGACGGGCAAGCCGTTTCTGGACTGGAATCATGATCCGAGGAATCCGTATCACATTGCTCTGTAGATCGCCTGCAGATCCACAAGCCCCTCACCCTGGCCCTCTCCCAAAAGGAGAGGGAACTGATTGGGGGATGCTTCAGGACTCCGCCGACCTGAACGTGCAGCGTTGAATCCAGAATCAAGCTTCGCTGTGAATTCACAATCGACGCGGTGGTTCAGGTCGATGTAGCTCGCAAGTCACCTCGCTCGGCCCCCTCTCCCTCCGGGAGAGAGCTGGGGTGAGGGTCTGTGCCTCTCAAGGCTCCAGCCCGATCCCCCGCAAAATCACACTGGTCACCGTCTGCACCGCCCGCTCGAACTGCATGTCCGACAGCGGTTGATGCTCGTTGAGAATATTCACCTGATGATCGAAGTCGGCGTAGTGCTGGGTCGACGCCCAGATCATGTACAGCAGGCTCGACGGTTCCACCGGCAGGATGCGCTTGTCCTCGACCCACTGACGGATCTTCGCCTCTTTCATCTTCGCCCAGTCGTACAGGCTGACGTCCAGCGCCTCACCGAGGGTCGGGGCGCCGTGGATGATTTCATTGGCCCAGACCTTCGAGCCATACGGCCGGCTGCGCGAGTGGTTCATCTTGGCGCGGATATAACTGCTGAGCACCACGCGCGGATCGTCGAACATCTCGAAGCACAGCGCGTCCTGTTTCCACACTTCCAGCAGGTCGAACAGCACCGCGCTGTACAGCTCGCTCTTGGTACTGAAGTAGTAATGCAGGTTGGAGCGCGGCAGTTGCACTTCGGCGGCGATGTCCGCCATCGCGGTGCCGCCGAAGCCTTTTTCGGCGAACACCTTTTCCGCCGCCAGAAGGATTTTCTCGACGTTACTGCGACGGATCTCGATCTTGTGATTGCCCATGAGGGCTCCCTGACGACAACGTTGTTGAAGACTAGCATCCGCTCAGGCACGGGGGCGACAGCCGAGAACGATTCTTCACACACCCCGGCTGTTTTCTGGTTTAGGATCGCCCCCCTTCTCCTTGCAACCGCTGAAGGAATACCACCATGAGCATTCGCAAGCGCATCGCCGCTGACGATCCGCAACTCGCCGCGCTGTGGGAGCGTTCAGTCCGCGCCACCCACGATTTTCTCCCGGAAGACGATATCTCCCGGTTGTTTCCGATGGTGCGCGACGCCTACCTGCCCTCGCTCGATGTCTGGGTCTGGGAAAACCCGGACCAGACCCCGGCCGGTTTCATCGCCACCGACGCGGACACCGTGCAGATGCTGTTCATCGACCCGGCCTTCCGAGGTCAGGGCATTGGCCGGCAACTGCTCGATCACGTGGCCCGGCCACGGCTGAAAGTCGACGTGAACGAGCAGAACCCGCAGGCCCACGGTTTCTACCTGCACTACGGTTTCGAAGACATCAGCCGCTCGGCACTCGACGGCGAAGGCCGGCCGTTCCCGGTCATTCACATGCGTCTGAAAGGCGCCTGATTCGCGCTCTATACTCAGCCCGCGACTTCACTGAAAGGAACCTGTCCATGTCGATGAAAAAACTGCTCACCGCTGGCGCCCTGCTGGCTTCACTGGCCGTCACCTCCCAGGCCTTCGCCCACGCCCACCTGAAAAGCCAGACCCCGGCCGCCGACAGCACCGTCACCGCACCTGCAGACCTGCGCCTGGTGTTTTCCGAAGGCGTCGAAGCCGCTTTCACCAAGGTCGTCATCACCCATGACGGCGCGCCGGTAGCGGTCAAACCGCTGACCACCGAAGGCGACAAGAAAACCCTGATCGTCACCCCCGAAGCCCCACTGACCGCTGGCGAATACAAAGTCGAATGGCACGCGGTATCGGTCGATACGCACAAGAGCGAAGGCGCCTATCAGTTCAAGGTCGGCCAGTAATTCATGAGCGAAGCGCTGGTGCTGTGCCGATTCCTGCATTTCGCCGTGGTCTTGATGCTGTTCGGAGCCTGGTTGTTCAGGCCGCTGCTGCTCAAGGGTGAAGCGCCGGAACTGGATCGGCACCTGGCGCGACTGACCCGCTGGCTGGCGGCGATTGCCCTGGCCAGCGGCGTCATCTGGGCGTTGTTGATTACCGCAAGCATGGCCGGTTCGGCGGCGGACGCGTTTGATCCGGTCACCGTCGAGCTGGTCCTCGGTCATACGTTTTTCGGTCAGGTCTGGCGCTGGCATCTGTTGATCAACGCCCTGTTGCTGGCGTTGCTGTTTACGCCGTGGCGTTCGAACCGCCCATTGCGACTGGGCTTGAGCGCGCTGCTACTGATGACGCTGGCGCCGGTCGGTCACGGCGCCATGCTCGACGGTTTCAGTGGCCAGATGCTGATCCTCAATCAGGTCATTCACCTGACCTGCGTCGGCGCCTGGCTCGGCGGCCTGCTAATGCTGGTGATGATCCTGCGCCAACCCGAACATCCCGTGCGCGAAGTCTTGCAGCGATTCAGCGGGCTCGGTTACGGGCTGGTCGCCGGCCTGCTGATCACCGGGCTGATCAACGTGCGCGTGCTCACCGGCCAATGGTGGCCGACGCCGCTGTTCTCGGGGTTCGCCCTGATCCTGTTGATCAAGGCGCTGCTAGTATTCGGCATGCTTGCACTGGCACTGTTCAATCGCCTGCGGATCAACGATTGCGAACAGCGGATCAACACCCTCAAGCGCAGCGTCATGCTCGAATGGCTGCTGGGGATCGGCGCCGTGGCGGCGGTTTCTGTGCTCGGCACCCTGCCGCCGATGATCGCCGCCTGAGGTCAGTGTTTCTGGGTATCACCCGCCGCCGTATCAATGCTGACCACCACCGACATCCCCGGCCGCAAGCGCTCGCTCTCCTGCTGATCCGGATCGATGGTGATACGCACCGGCACCCGCTGGGCGATTTTCACGAAGTTGCCGGTGGCGTTGTCGGCCTGCAACAACGCGAATTCGGAGCCGGTGCCCGGCGAAATATGCTGCACATGCCCGGTAAACTTCCGATGGTTCAACGCATCGACGGTAAAGCTCGCCGGTTGCCCGACCCGCACGTTGTCCATCTGGGTTTCCTTCATGTTGGCGATCACCCATTTCTGGTTCGGCACCAGCGCCATCAGTTGCGCCCCGGAGTTGACGTAGGCACCGAGGCGCACGCCGATCTGCCCGAGCTGACCATCGCGCGGGGCGGTGATCCGGGTGTTGGACAGGTCGATCCGCGCCAGTTGCACCGCCGCCTCGGCACTGGTCACCGCAGCCTCCAGCGAACCGCGATTGACGATCACCGTTTGCAGGTCCTGCCGGGCGATTTCCAGATTGGCCTTGGCCTGCGCCACCGCCGCGGTGGTCTGGGCATTGGCGGCGAGAGTCACGTCGAATTCACGCCTGGACACCGAACCGTCCCGCACCAGCTCCTGATTGCGCCGCAGATCCGCCTCGCTCTTGCGCAACTGCGCCTCACTGTCGGCCAATACCGCCTGACGCAGCTTGATGCTTGCCTCGGCGCTGTTGCGTTGCTGCACCACATTGGCCAGCGCGGCTTTCTGCACCGCCAGTTGCGCCAGCGACTGATCGAGACGCTGCTGATAGATACGGTCATCGAGCCGCACCAGCAGGTCGCCCTCCTTCACAAACTGAAAGTCCTGCACCGGCACCTCGAACACGTAACCGCTGAGCTGCGGGCCGATGATCGTCACCTGGCTGCGCACCAATGCGTTTTCCGTGGTCTCGACCGCGCTGCTGAACGGTGGCAATTGCCAGGCGTACAGCACGATCAGCACACCCACGAGAGCAATCGCCGCAAAGCCCAGCGACGAGATGATCCGCACCCGCAGCGAGCGCGGCTCGGTGTTCGACGACGGCGGCGCGACGCCTTCCGGTGTCGCAGCAATGGCATTGGTGGTGGTTGTGGTGGTCGGTTCAGTCATGAAGAAGAGGCACCGCTGGTGGGAACGGAAGGTGTCGGGGTGACGGCTTTGGTGGTGCTCATCAGCCACAGCGCACGGATGGAAATCCAGATCATGGTCAGTACCGCGATGATCGCGATCAGCATGAAGATATCGTTATAGGCCATGACATTGGCCTCGCGGGTGGCGGCATTCGCCAGGCTGCGCATGCCCGCCAGGTTGCGCAGGCTCGGGTCGGCGAGCACCGAACCGTAGGCCGCGCCACCGCCCTGCACCCGGGCGACCACCAGCGGATCGGACATCGTCAGTTGCTCGACGATATGGCTGGAATGAAACTTCTCGCGCACGATCTGGAACGTCCCCAGCAACGCCGCGCCGATCAGCCCGCCGAGGTTGTTGCAGATCCCGAACAACACCGAGAAGCTCACCAGATTGCGCGGATTGGTCAGCACGTTGCGGGTCCCGAGGACCATGGTCGGGCCGAGGAAAAACGTGCTGCCGAACGCCAGCAGAAACTGACTGAAATACAGGTTCGCCGGGCGGGTCAGGTTGTTCGAAAAGCTGTCCATGACCGAACCGGTGGCCATCAGCGCCAGCGAAATGATCAGCGGCATGATCAGGTGTTTCGGGTCGATGGTCAGCGCACTGGTCAACAGCCCGGCGACACTGCCGATCAACATGACGATGTACAGACTGTGCAGTTGCTGGCTGCTCATGTTGAGGTTTTGCATGAAGCCGACGGCGCCGGTGGATTGCTCCGAGGTCACCATGCGAATCAGGATCACCGCCAGCGCCAGGCGAATCATCGCCCCGCTGCCGAGCCAACGGGTCATCAGCATCGGGTTACTGCGGTTGTGCTCGATCGCCAGACCGCCAACGATCAAGGCGATCGATGCCGCCAGCGCAACACCGATCCACTGAGCTTCAAGCCACCAGTCGATGCGCCCCAGGGACAGCACCGCACAAAGCAATGCGACGCCACTGGCGAGGATGGCGAAGGTCAGGAAGTCCAGCGGTTCAAATGTCTTGAAGCGGTCGCCCGGCGGCAACTTGAGCATCAGCACGCAGCCCAGCGACAACAGCGCCATGCCCAGCTCGAACAGGTACAGCCCGCGCCATTCGGCGATCTGCAACAGGTCTTCGGAGAACAATCGCGCCAGCGGCAGGGCCAGTTGCGAGGCGCCGAGGCCAAGCACCAGGGCTTTCATCCGCCACTTGGCCGGGAACGCCTGCACCATGTAATACAGACCCAAAGAACTGAGCGCCGCACCGACCATGCCGTGGGCCGTACGCACCGCAATCGCCGAACTCAGATCGTTGACGAACAGATGGCCGAAGGTCACCAGCGCATACAGCACCAGAAACACCTCGGTAAACGCACGCAGACCGAACTGCTGGCGAAACTTCACCAGCAGCAGGTTCATCGATACGTTGGTCATCACATACGCCGCCGGCAGCCAGGCCATCTCGGCGGTGGTCGCCCCCAGCGCACCTTGCAGGTAAGGCAGGTTGGCGACCACCAGCGAATTGCCCAACCCGCCCGTCAACGCCACCAGCAAGCCGACCAGCGCATAGGCCATGCGCCTGGGGTTGGAGTGAATCGGCGTCGAGGGGGAACCGGGCAGACTGGGCTTCTCGTGCGGCTGCCAGTTGCGCGGGGCGTATTGATCCATTGAAAAACCTTGGGCCGAGGGTTGCTGGAGTGTGCCGCAAAACCAAAAAAGTTACACACCCGGCCCATATAGGAGTGTGGCGCCCCTGTGGGAGCGGGCGTGCCCGCGAAGGCGGCCGAATGGCATTGCCAAGACAGTAGCCGCCACGAAAGGGTTCCGTATGACACAGGAGTTTGTTCGGCGAATGCTTAAAGTCTGTTTAACGGTCATCTCAACCGCAGCGGACTCGGCTCAAGCACGCACCAACATATAACCGGCCACCACCAGGCACACACTGGCGAATCCCACCTGCAACGCCCGCGCCGGCACCCTCGCGCACAGCTTGCGACCAATGATCATGCCGACAATGCTGGCGACAATGAAGGCCGCGCCCAGGTGGTCGATCCGCACACCGGCATGAAACGCGCCGGCCACGCCAATCGCGGAAATCAGGCTGATGACCATCAGCGACGTGGCGACGATACCGCGCATCTGCACATCGGTCAGTTGCTTGAACGCCGGCACGATCAGAAACCCGCCACCCACCCCGAGCAACCCCGACACCACCCCGGTGACCGCGCCCAGCGCCGCGAGGGTTGCGGTGCATTTGGCGGTCCAGGCGAGGCGTCCGGTTTCATGATTGAGCATGCAGTTTTTCTGCCCCCAACTGGCGTGCCCGTGGTCACTCGGCCCTTGCTCCTGACGCTCGCGCCGCAACATGCGCCAGGCGACCATCACCATCAGCAGGCTGAACAGAATCATCAGGATCTTTTCCGGCATCTGATGGGCGAAGTAGATGCCCACCGGCGAAAACACCGCACCGAGCGCCGCGATCAGCAGCGCCGCGCGGTAACGCACCAGGCCATGACGCAGACCGTCGATGGCACCGACCGCCGCCGCACTGCCCACCGCGAACAACGCCACCGGTGCCGCCTGGGTCATGCTCCAGCCCAGGCCGAGGACCAGTGCCGGCACCGCGAGAATGCCGCCGCCGGCCCCGGTCAGCCCCAGAATCAACCCCATCACCACGCCAAACAGACTTGCCAGCAACATAGTGATTTCTCAGTCGACTTGAGACAGACGCGTCAGCCACTCGCGGCCCTTGAGCATGCCGTTCCAGTAGAACCACGGCAGCAACGTCGCTTTCAGCCACCAGGCGGAACGACGCGGCACGGTCGGGTCGAGGGGAAAGGTCGGCAGCAATTTTCCGCCGTAGCCGAACTCGGCGAGGATCACCTTGCCCTTCTCCACCGTCAGCGGGCAGGAACCGTAGCCGTCGTACTTCAGCGGCAGCGCCAGCTCCTTACGCTGGGCCAGCAGGTTTTCCGCGACCACCACGATCTGTTTGCGCACGGCCGCCGCCGTCTTCGCATTGCTGGTGCCGCAAATGTCACCCAGCGCAAACACCTCGGGAAAACGCGGATGCTGCAGGCTGTGCGGGTTGACCTCGCACCAGCCGGCGGCATCGGCCAGCGGACTGTGCGCGATGAAATCCGGTGCTACCTGCGGCGGCACGACGTGCAACAGGTCGAAGGTTTTCGCCTGGCGGGTGACGTTGCCGTCGGCGTCCTTCACGTCGAACCACGCGGTTCGCGCCGGGCCGTCGACCTTGACCAGATTGGCGTTGAAGGCCAGGCGGGCGTTGTATTTCTCGATGTACTTCATCAGCGGCGGGACAAACGTCGGCACACCGAACAGCGCCGCGCCGGCCAGGTTGAACTCAACCTCGACCTTGTTCAAAACCCCGGTCTTGCGCCAATGATCGCAGGACAGGTACAGCGCCTTTTGCGGCGCCCCGGCGCATTTGATCGGGATCGGCGGCTGGGTGAACAGCGCCTTGCCGCCGCGCAGTTTCTGCACCTGATCCCAGGTGTATGCCGCGTGCTGGTAGCTGTAGTTGGAGGTCACGCCGTGCTGGCCGAGGCTTTCCTGCAAACCTTCGATCTTCTCCCACGCCAGGCGCAGGCCCGGGCAGACAATCAGGCTCTGATAGCCGACGGTGCGGTCGTCATGCAGGGTGAGGCGGCGCTTGTCCGGATCGACGCCGGTCACGGCGGCCTGCACCCAGGTGGCCTGACGCGGCAGCACCGATGACATCGGCCGGGCGGTGTCCTTCACGTTGTAGGCGCCACCACCGACCAGCGTCCACGCCGGTTGATAGTAATGATGGGTGCCCGGTTCGATCACGGTGATGTTCAAGTGCGGATCGCGCTTGAGCAGGCTGGCGACAAGACCGATGCCGGCAGTGCCGCCGCCGATGACCACGATGTCCGCACTGATGGATGGGCCCCAGTGTTGATCGTTCATTGTTTGTTCCTTATTGCCGCATGCAAGGAGTCACTCACCCACCCGATGTGGGAAGGGTGGCTTTTGGATGAAATCAGGACTGAATCCAACTCTTGAGCACCGCTCCACAGTACAGCCCGGAGAGGGTTTTCATCACCTGGATCACTTCATGACTGGCGAGACCGTAAAAAATGTACTTGCCTTCACGTCGGGTCGCGACCAGCCCTTCATCGCGCAGGATGCCCAATTGCTGGGACAGGGTCGGCTGGCGCACGCCGGTCATTTTCTCCAGTTCGCCGACGTTGCGTTCGCCCTGGGTCAACTGGCACAGGATCAACAGCCGATCCTCGTTGGCCAGGGCCTTGAGCAACGCGCAGGCCTTGGAGGCCGAGGCGCGCAATTGGGCGACTTCACATTCGGTCAGACTGGATTGCATTTGCAGGATGCCTTCAACGTCACTTAAGCTGCGAACATTATGTTTTTACATAAAGTGTTGCAACCCATGACAGACTTTTCGTCCTCCCGCACAGGTTCACGTCCATGCCCGCGCTGATAGAAGCCTTCCTCGACCCCGCCTCCTCGACCTACAGCTACGTGGTCTACGAGGCCGACGGCGGCCAGTGCGCAATCGTCGATCCGGTGCTCGACTACGACGGCCCGGCCGGTCGCACCTGCACCGCCCAGGCCGACAGGATCATCGCCTTCGTTCGCGCCCATCGCCTGCAAGTGCAATGGCTGCTGGAAACCCACGCCCACGCCGATCACCTGTCCGCCGCGCCGTACCTGCGTCGCGAACTGGGCGGGAAAATCGCCATCGGCCAGTCGATCAGCAAGGTTCAGGACGTGTTCAAGGCGCTGTTTAATCTGGAGCCGGAATTTTGCGTCGACGGCTCGCAGTTCGATCATCTGTTTGCGCCCAACGAGTCGTTCCTGATCGGCAACCTCAAGGCCACCGCCCTGCACGTCCCCGGCCACACCCCGGCCGACATGGCCTACCTGATCGACAGCGAGCAGATCCTGGTCGGCGACACACTGTTCATGCCCGATGTCGGCACCGCCCGCTGCGACTTCCCCGGCGGCAACGCCCATCAACTGTTCAACTCGATCCACAAGCTGCTGGCCTTCCCCGCCAGCGTGAAGCTCTACGTCTGCCACGACTACCCACCCGCCGGTCGCGAAGCGCAATGCCAGACCACCGTGGGTGAACAGCGCAAAAGCAATATCCATGTACACGACGGCATTGATGAGGCGGCGTTCGTCGAGATGCGGACCAAGCGCGATGCCGGGCTGGGAATGCCGACGCTGTTGCTGCCGGCGATTCAGGTGAACGTGCGGGCGGGCAACCTGCCCCCGGCGGAAGACAACGGCGTGGTCTATCTGAAAATTCCGCTGAACGCCTTTTGACGGAGATTCGCCGCCCTTCTCCAGGTGATTTTTCCCACCCTTGCCGGCGAAAGGGTCGAATTGAACGGGGTGGCCTCCAGGCGGAAACTCGATTGGGCAAACATTCAATGGAGTTTTCGCAATATGGATATTCGTATCAATCATCGGGACATGACGCCGGATCAGAAGTCCCGTTTCATCAGCGCCATTCTGAAACTGAAAACCGAAGTCGACAGCGTGCTGCAGCCCGGGATGCAGAGTCGCTACGATGACTTCGTGCAAATCCACAAGAATTCGATGGGACGTGGGAATCCACTCAGCCCCAATCCTCACGCCAGTCCTTTGTTCTACCCATGGCATCGTGTCCTGCTGCGTCAATTCGAATGGGCCTTGCAGTCCGCCGCCGGCGACTCCAGCATCACAATCCCCTACTGGAACTGGCAGCTTACGGGCGCCGATAACCCCTTCACCTCGGACTTCATGGGTGGCAACGGCGACAGCTCGCAACAACAACGCGTGACGAGTGGTCCGTTCACGGTGGAGGCAGGCCGATTCAGCGTAGCGGTCTGGGACACCGATACCGGCGACGCCAACCTACGCCGCAACCTGGGACAGAACGGCGGCCTGCCACCGCCAGGCGTGGTGATTCAGGCACTCAACAGTGTTGTCTACTGGGACGAAACCCTCGGTTGGGAGAACGTTTCGGAAGCACAACTGCACAACCCCGTGCATTCGTGGATCGGCGGCACCATGACGGAAGCGTCCTCCCCCAACGACCCGATCTTCTTCCTGCACCACTGCTACCTCGATCTGCTCTGGGAGCGCTGGAGACAGCAGCACCGCAACGCATTGCCGTTCATGAGTTCGTCCGGCGAAGCGGGGTTGAACGAGGTTCTGGTTTTCCACCCGATCAACGAACCGGCCCCCTGGGCGCGAGCCTACGCGGTACGGGACACACTCGACACCCAAGCACTTGATTACACCTATGCCTACGTCTGACGGCTCTGGTTGATCAACTGCCCAGGGTCAATCCGTTCGCTGGCAACGGCAGAGCAGTCTTGTAGCGCACCTGCTTCAAGGCAAAACTCGAGCGGATGTTCGCCACCCCTGGCACCTTGGTCAGGAAGTCCATCATGAACCGCTCCAGCGACTGAATGGTCGGCACCAGCACCCGGATCAAATAGTCCGGGTCGCCGGCCATCAGGTAGCACTCCATGACTTCCGGACGATCGGAAATCGCTTCTTCGAAATGCTGCAACGCCTCTTCCACCTGCTTCTCCAGGCTGACGTGAATGAACACGTTGACGTGCAGCCCCAGCAGGTCGGCATCGAGCAGGGTCACCTGCTCGCGAATCAGTCCCAACTCCTCCATCGCCTTGACCCGGTTGAAACACGGCGTCGGCGACAGGTTCACCGAGCGCGCGAGATCGGCGTTGGTGATGCGCGCGTTCTCCTGAAGGCTGTTGAGAATCCCGATGTCGGTACGGTCCAGTTTGCGCATGAGACAAAACCACCTGTTTTTTATGTTTATGCAGAATTTCTATCTGCAAATGATCTTCAGCGCAACGAAACACAGAGAAATATTCTTCTTGCCGGAGCCTATGATGTTTGTAGGACAAGATTTCTTTTATCGAAGAATGACTGCCAGCTCACTACAAGAAATTCACAAGATCGAGCGTAGAAGCCATGACCCAAGCGTATGAACCGCTGCGTCTGCACGTCCCTGAACCTTCGGGCCGTCCAGGCTGTAAAACCGACTTCTCCTACCTGCACCTGACCGATGCCGGTACGGTGCGCAAACCTTCCATCGACGTCGAACCGGCCGACACCGCCGACCTGGCCCGAGGCCTGATCCGCGTGCTCGACGACCAAGGCAATGCCCTTGGGCCATGGGCCGAGGACGTGCCGGTCGAGATCCTGCGCAAAGGCATGCGCGCCATGCTCAAGACGCGCATCTACGACAACCGCATGGTGGTCGCCCAGCGCCAGAAAAAAATGTCGTTCTACATGCAGAGCCTCGGCGAAGAGGCCATCGGCAGCGCCCAGGCCCTGGCCTTGAACATCGACGACATGTGCTTCCCGACCTACCGCCAGCAAAGCATCCTGATGGCCCGCGACGTACCGCTGGTCGACCTGATCTGCCAGCTGCTGTCCAACGAGCGCGATCCGCTCAAGGGCCGTCAGTTGCCGATCATGTACTCGGTCAAGGATGCCGGCTTCTTCACTATTTCCGGCAACCTCGCGACCCAGTTCATCCAGGGCGTGGGCTGGGGCATGGCCTCGGCGATCAAGGGCGACACCAAAATCGCTTCGGCCTGGATCGGTGACGGCGCCACCGCCGAATCGGACTTCCACACCGCCCTCACCTTCGCCCACGTCTACCGCGCGCCGGTGATCCTCAACGTGGTCAACAACCAGTGGGCAATCTCGACCTTCCAGGCCATCGCCGGTGGTGAAGCCACCACCTTCGCCGGACGCGGCGTCGGTTGCGGCATCGCCTCGCTGCGGGTTGACGGCAATGATTTCTACGCGGTCTACGCCGCTTCCAGATGGGCCGCCGAACGCGCCCGCCGCAACCTCGGCCCGACCATGATCGAATGGGTCACCTACCGCGCCGGCCCGCACTCGACCTCCGACGATCCGTCGAAATACCGTCCTGCCGACGACTGGAGCCACTTCCCGCTGGGCGATCCGATTGCTCGCCTCAAGCAGCACCTGATCAAGGTCGGCCACTGGTCGGAAGAAGAGCACAGCGCCGTCAGCGCCGAACTGGAAGCCGAGGTGATTGCCGCGCAGAAACAGGCCGAACAGTACGGCACCCTCGCCGGCGGCCAGATTCCGAGCGCCGCGACCATGTTCGAGGATGTCTACAAAGAGATGCCGGAGCACTTGAAGCGCCAGCGTCAGCAGTTGGGGATCTGACATGAACGATCACAACAACAATATTCAGCTGGAAACTTCCATGACCACGACCACCATGACCATGATCCAGGCCCTGCGCTCGGCCATGGATGTGATGCTTGAGCGTGACGACAATGTTGTGGTGTTCGGCCAGGACGTTGGCTATTTCGGCGGAGTGTTCCGTTGCACCGAAGGCCTGCAGACCAAGTACGGCACCTCGCGGGTGTTCGACGCACCGATCTCCGAAAGCGGCATCGTCGGCGTCGCCGTGGGCATGGGCGCCTACGGCCTGCGTCCGGTGGCGGAGATCCAGTTCGCCGACTACGTTTACCCCGCTTCCGACCAGATCATTTCCGAAGCCGCACGCCTGCGCTATCGCTCGGCCGGCGAGTTCACCGCACCGATGACCCTGCGCATGCCTTGCGGCGGCGGCATCTACGGCGGCCAGACCCACAGCCAGAGCATCGAAGCGATGTTCACCCAGGTCTGTGGCCTGCGCACCGTCATGCCATCCAACCCGTATGACGCCAAGGGCCTGCTGATCGCCTCCATCGAAAACGATGACCCGGTGATCTTCCTGGAGCCGAAACGCCTGTACAACGGCCCGTTCGACGGCCATCACGACCGACCGGTGACCCCATGGTCGAAGCACCCGGCCGCGCAAGTGCCGGACGGCTATTACACCGTGCCGCTGGACGTCGCCGCGATCACCCGTCCGGGCAAGGACGTGACCGTGCTGACCTACGGCACCACCGTATACGTGTCGCAAGTGGCCGCTGAAGAGTCCGGCATCGACGCCGAAGTCATCGACCTGCGCAGCCTGTGGCCGCTGGATCTGGACACCATCGTCAAATCGGTTAAGAAAACCGGCCGCTGCGTGGTGGTTCACGAAGCGACCCGCACCTGCGGTTTCGGTGCCGAACTGGTGTCGCTGGTGCAAGAGCATTGCTTCCATCACCTGGAAGCGCCGATCGAACGCGTCACCGGTTGGGACACCCCCTACCCGCACGCGCAAGAGTGGGCGTATTTCCCTGGGCCGTCCCGAGTGGGCGCGGCGCTGAAACGGGTCATGGAGGTCTGAATGGGCACGCACGTTATCAAGATGCCGGACATCGGCGAAGGCATCGCAGAAGTAGAACTGTCGCAATGGCACGTCAAGGTCGGTGATCTGGTCGTGGAAGATCAGGTGCTGGCGGACGTGATGACCGACAAGGCGATGGTCGATATTCCGTCGCCGGTACACGGCAAAGTCATCTCCCTCGGCGGGCAGCCGGGCGAAGTGATGGCGGTCGGCAGTGTGCTGATCAGCATTGAAGTAGAAGGCGCAGGCAACCTGAAAGAGTCCACCGCGCCTGCACCGGTAAAAGAGGCGCCCGTTGCGCCGAAAGTCGAAGCCGTCGTGGAAAGCAAACCTGCCGCGGCTCCGCGTCCGGCCCCGGCCTGCCAAGGCCCGATGGTTGCCCGCGAGGCCGATGAGCGTCCGCTGGCCTCTCCGGCCGTGCGCAAACACGCACTGGACCTGGGCATTCAATTGCGTCTGGTACGCGGCAGCGGCCCGGCCGGCCGGGTGCTGCACGAAGACCTCGACGCCTATCTGGCCCAGGGTCAATCGAATGCCTCGGCGCCTGTTGGCGCCGCTTACGCCCAGCGAAACGATGAAGAACAGATTCAAGTGATCGGCATGCGCCGCAAGATCGCCCAGCGCATGCAGGACGCCACCCAGCGCGCAGCGCACTTCAGTTACGTCGAGGAAATCGACGTCACCGCGATCGAAGAACTGCGCGCGCACCTCAACGAAAAACACGGCGCCAGCCGTGGCAAGTTGACCCTGCTGCCGTTCCTGGTGCGAGCCTTGGTCGTCGCCTTGCGTGACTTCCCGCAGATGAACGCCCGTTACGACGACGAAGCCCAGGTCATCACCCGCCTCGGCGCGGTGCATGTCGGCGTCGCCACGCAAAGCGATGTCGGCCTCATGGTGCCGGTGGTACGTCACGCCGAGGCGCGCAGCCTGTGGGACAGCGCCGCTGAAATCTCCCGCCTGGCCAACGCCGCGCGTAACGGCAAGGCCAGCCGCGACGAGTTGTCCGGTTCGACTATCACTCTGACCAGCCTCGGTGCACTGGGCGGCATCGTCAGCACCCCGGTGTTGAACCTGCCGGAAGTGGCGATCGTCGGCGTGAACAAAATCGTCGAACGCCCGATGGTCGTCAAAGGCCAGGTGGTGATCCGCAAGATGATGAACCTCTCCAGTTCCTTCGATCACCGCGTGGTCGACGGGATGGACGCGGCGCTCTTCATCCAGGCCATCCGTGGCTTGATCGAACAACCCGCAACGCTGTTTGTGGAGTAAGCAATGCAGACTCTGAACACCACGCTGCTGATTATCGGCGGCGGCCCCGGCGGCTATGTGACCGCGATTCGCGCCGGGCAACTGGGCATTCCGACCATTTTGGTCGAGGGCCAATCTTTGGGTGGCACCTGCCTGAACATCGGCTGCATTCCGTCGAAAGCGCTGATCCATGTGGCCGAACAGTTCCACCAGACCCGGCATCACAACCAGCATTCGGCACTGGGCATCAGCGTCGGCGCACCCACCCTGGACATCGGCAAAAGCGTCGAGTGGAAGGATGACATCGTGGATCGTCTGACCACTGGCGTCGCCGCGCTGCTGAAAAAGAACAAGGTTCAGGTCATCAACGGCTGGGCCAAGGTGATTGACGGCAAAACCGTAGAAGTCGGCGATACACGTATCCAGTGCGAGCATCTGGTGCTGGCGACCGGTTCGAAAAGCGTCAATCTGCCGATGCTGCCAATCGGCGGGCCGATCATCTCGTCCACCGAAGCGCTGGCGCCGACATCGGTGCCAAAACGCCTGATCGTGGTCGGCGGCGGTTACATCGGTCTGGAACTGGGCATCGCCTACCGCAAGCTCGGTGCGGAAGTCAGCGTGGTCGAAGCGCAGGATCGCATTCTGCCGGCCTACGACGCGGAACTGACGCAACCGGTACACGAAGCGCTGAAGCAACTGGGCGTGAAGCTGTACCTGAAACACAGCGTCCAGGGTTTTGACGGCACCTTGCAGGTGCGTGACCCGGACGATGAAACCCTGAATCTGGAAACCGATCAGGTGCTGGTTGCCGTCGGCCGCAAACCGAACACCCAGGGCTGGAACCTCGAAGCGCTGAATCTGCAAATGAATGGTGCGTCGATCAAGATCGACAGCCGCTGCCAGACCAGCATGCGCAACGTCTACGCCATCGGCGACCTGAGCGGCGAGCCGATGCTGGCCCACCGCGCCATGGCACAGGGTGAGATGGTCGCCGAGCTGATCAGCGGCAAGACCCGCGAATTCAACCCGACCGCCATTGCCGCCGTGTGCTTCACCGATCCGGAGCTGGTGGTGGTCGGCAAGACCCCGGACGAAGCCAAGGCTGCCGGCCTGGACTGCATCGTGTCGAACTTCCCGTTCGCCGCCAACGGCCGGGCGATGACCCTGGAATCGAAAAGCGGCTTCGTGCGCGTGGTCGCCCGTCGGGACAATCATCTGATCGTCGGCTGGCAGGCGGTGGGCGTGGGTGTTTCGGAACTGTCGACGGCGTTTGCGCAAAGCCTGGAAATGGGCGCGCGGCTGGAAGACATCGGCGGCACCATCCACGCACACCCGACCCTGGGAGAAGCGGTGCAGGAAGCGGCGTTGCGTGCATTGGGGCACGCGCTGCACCTGTAATAATCGGACGAAGGGGGAGATTTTTCATAAGCAGGCTAATAAATCTGCTTCTCCCCCCATCGCCCGGGCTGCGAAACCGCTCAAGAATGAAGTATTGTTGTGCCCATCCAAAAAACGTCAGAAGCCTTGAACCGTTTCGACGGTTGTTAAGTGATAGAGGGTGTCATGGGTAACGAAAGCATCAACTGGGACAAGCTGGGTTTTGACTACATCAAGACCGACAAACGCTATCTGTCGTACTTTCGCAATGGCGAGTGGGACAAAGGCACCCTGACCGAAGACAACGTGCTGCACATCAGCGAAGGCTCCACTGCCCTTCACTATGGCCAGCAGTGCTTCGAAGGCCTGAAGGCCTATCGTTGCAAGGACGGCTCGATCAACCTGTTCCGTCCGGACCAGAACGCCGCGCGCATGCAGCGCAGCTGCGCCCGCCTGCTGATGCCGCATGTGTCCACCGAACAGTTCATCGAAGCGTGCAAGGACGTGGTTCGCGCCAACGAGCGCTTCATCCCGCCTTACGGCACCGGCGGCGCGCTGTACCTGCGTCCGTTCGTGATCGGCGTGGGTGACAACATCGGCGTGCGTACCGCGCCGGAGTTCATCTTCTCGGTATTCGCGATCCCGGTCGGCGCCTATTTCAAGGGCGGTCTGACCCCGCACAACTTCCAGATTTCCTCCTTCGACCGCGCCGCGCCACAAGGCACCGGCGCCGCCAAGGTCGGTGGCAACTATGCCGCCAGCCTGATGCCGGGCTCCCAGGCCAAAAAAGCGCATTTCGCTGACGCCATCTACCTGGATCCGCTGACCCACAAGAAGATCGAGGAAGTCGGTTCGGCCAACTTCTTCGGGATCACCCACGACAACAAGTTCGTGACCCCGAACTCGCCATCCGTGCTGCCGGGCATCACCCGTCTTTCGCTGATCGAACTGGCCAAGACCCGTCTGGGCCTGGAAGTGGTCGAAGGCGACGTGTTCATCGACAAGCTGTCGGACTTCAAGGAAGCCGGCGCCTGCGGTACTGCTGCGGTGATCACGCCGATCGGCGGCATCAGCTACAACGACCACCTGCACGTGTTCCACAGCGAGACCGAAGTCGGCCCTGTGACCCAGAAGCTCTACAAAGAGCTGACTGGCGTACAGACCGGCGACGTCGAAGCGCCAGCGGGCTGGATCGTCAAGGTTTGATCTGACGGCCAGACGTAAAAAAGCCCTCCATCGAGTGATCGATGGGGGGCTTTTTCATGGCTGCTGTTGGCGCAGCCATTCGATAAATGCCTGAGCCGAAGCCGTCATCGGCGGCACCGTACCGTAGTAATAACGTGGCAAGCGCATGCGCAAATCCGGCAGCGGGCAGATCAATCGTCCGCTCGACAGGTGCGTGCCCAGCAACGAGGTCGGGCACAAGGCGATGCCCTCAGCCGCCACCGCCGCGTCCAGCACCCGATGCATGTAGTCGAACTGACGGGTCACCTGCCCGGCATCCTGACTTTGCCCAAAGCGCATGGCCCAGTTATGCCAGTCCTCGCGACGAGCCCGAACGGTCAGCAACGTGTGCTGATTCAGCGCCGCAAGGTCCGCGAGAGGCACGCGCTCGATGAGTTCGGGTGCAGCGACCAGCAGCAATTCATCCTCGAACAGCGCATGAGCCTCGATGGTCGGGGCCCAGTCATCGCGCCCGCGCCGAATGACCACGTCGAAACGGTCGACGGCCGGATCCGGGGATCGGGTTTGGGTGATGACCTCGGTTTTGATGTCGGGGTGCTGCGCTATGAAGTCCGGCAACCGAGGCATCAGCCACAACTGAGCGAAGGAGGGACGCACATTGAGGGTCACCGTCGGCTGCGCGACCTGCTGTTTCAACTCGAACGTGGCATCGGCAATCTGCGCAAGGCCCGCGCTGACCTGCTCGTAGTAACGCTGCCCGACGGCGGTCAGCAGTGACTGGCGGATACGCCGCTCGAATAGCAGCACACCGAGGTGTTCTTCCAGCAGTTTGATATGACGGCTGATGGCGCTGTGACTAACATGCAGCTCTTCGGCCGCCAGGCTGAAGCTCTGGTGACGCGCCGCGACGGCGAATGCGCGAACAGCGTTGAGCGGAGGCAATGGTTTTTTCATGCGTCTAATTTAGTTACATATGCAGCGCATTTAAAGCGTTTGTCACACCCGCAGCCGCCACGCCAATCTGCCCGCACCCAGCCACGGGATTCGACGGAGCCATCCATGCACAGCTACGGACTGTTTTTACTGTTCGCCACCCTGACCATTCTCAGTCCCGGACCGGGTGTGGTTCTGACCCTGTCCAACGCGGTGCGACATGGCTGGGCCGGCGCCCTGCCGGGGATTTTCGGCATTGCCTCGGGTGCTTTCGTAGTGGCCGCGATCAGCGCCACCAGCGTCGGCCTGATCCTCAGCGCCTCGGCCAACGCCTTTATCGTGCTGAAATACGTCGGCGCCGCTTACTTGTTGTACCTGGGCTTCAAGAACTGGCGCTCGGATCGCTTCGTGGCCCTCAAAGCGCTGCCGCCCTCCCGTCCCGGCTATCGGTTTCTGGAAGCGGCCTCGCTACAGTTTCTGAACCCCAAGGCCATTTTCTTTTTCCTCGCGGTGTTCCCGCAATTCATCGACACCACCCAGGCTTTCCATCCGCAGTTCTTCAAACTGGTCGCCTCCTACGGGGTGCTGGTGATTCTGGTTCACGGCAGCTACGCCCTGCTCGCCCATGTCGCCAAGGGCTGGCTGTCGAGTCCGAAGGGTTCCTGGTGGACGGCGAAGGCCTCGGGGGTAACGTTTGCCGGTTTTGGGTTGCTGATGGCTTCGGCAAGTCATTGAGCACTTCCATCAAATCAAGCACGTCACTCCCGCCCTTCCTTCATAGCAATCCGCTTCCCACCCCGCGCAGCAATCCCGCTCGCCTGCCCGTTCTGTTGCTTGCCTGTCCGTGCCTGGGTAATCAACCCCGGAATCAACTCCCCCTCCGGCAGATTCTTCCAGAACCGCGCCGGCAAATGCCCTTGCATGACCTTCGGGTTCAACCGCGCCGGGTTGAAGATGTGGCTGTAGTAAGTCAGCCACAACTCACCATGGGGATCGTCGACATTCTGCGCCAGTTGCTGCCACTCCACCGGGCACTGGCGCTGATGAATCAACTGCTCGCCATCGTAATAAACGCCATCCCTGGGCGTGGCGATCAACCAGCGGTGGCGCCCCATGCGGCCGATGAAATGTTCGCTGGCGCTGTGCAGGATGTCGTGGGCCGGCTCATGCCAGGCCACATATTGTGGGCCGGGGCTGCCTTGCGGCCGTTCGATGAAACGCACGAACGCATGCAAATGATGGGCTTCGCGCTGCACTTGCTTGAGCCGCCGTTGCAACTCGCTGCCCAGCTTGTCGCCGGCCATCATCGCCGTGCGATCGCCGTGACTGACCCGCCACAGCACTTCGTAAAGCAGACTCCAGCGCTGGTCACCACGATATTGCGCGGCGCGTTCAAGGGTATCGAGCAGCAGGCGCGGAATCCGCGCCTGAAACGGCCCCTGCCCCTCGGGAACAGACTGCTCGTTGGCAAACAGATCGCTGACTCCTTCAGACGCCCAGCTCACCAGACTCGGATCGACCTCATGACTGAGCAGCCAGCGCGCCTGCTGGCGCCAGCTGTCGAACAGGTCATCGCAATCGAGATTGATCATCCCCACAACCCCATTTGCTGCGGCATCGGTCGGTCGCGCAGTTGCTGATA
Organism: Pseudomonas botevensis; assembly: GCF_019145475.1. Taxonomy (GTDB): domain Bacteria; phylum Pseudomonadota; class Gammaproteobacteria; order Pseudomonadales; family Pseudomonadaceae; genus Aquipseudomonas; species Aquipseudomonas botevensis. The sequence goes on along the minus strand of NZ_JAHTKI010000026.1, from coordinate 33,163 downwards.
GAGCATCTGGCTGGTGACTTCGGCCTGCTGCGGGTGGTAATCGCTGGTAATGATGAACGGCTTGGCCTTGGCCAGCACACAACGCATGCGGGCCAGGTCTTCGTAGCGAATCCGTCGCTGCCGACGCAGCTCCACCAGGCGCTCGGTGGTTCGCAGACCGATACCGGGAATACGTGAAATCAGCGCCGGCTCCGCGCGATTCAGGTCCAGCGGAAACACCTCGCGATTCTGTAGCGCCCAGGCCAGTTTCGGGTCGATGTCCAGCGCCAGATGCCCCGGCCCCTTGAACAGCTCCCCGGCGCTGTAGCCATAACCGCGCAACAGGAAATCGGCCTGGTACAAGCGGTGCTCACGCATCAGCGGTGGTGCGGCGAGCGGCACGCTTTTCGGGCTGTTAGGGATCGGGCTGAACGCCGAGTAATAGACCCGGCGCAGGCGGAACTTGCCATACAGCGCCTGGGCACTGTGCAGGATGGTGCTGTCGTCGGTGTCATCGGCGCCGACGATCATCTGCGTGCTCTGCCCGGCCGGAGCGAACTTCGCCGCGCGGGGCTCGTTGAGTACGGTTTGTTCACCGGTATAGATGGTGTTCATCGCCTGCTTGATCGAACCCAATTGCTTCTCCGGGGCCAGGGTTTGCAGGCTGGCGTCGGTGGGCAACTCGATGTTGACACTCAAACGGTCGGCATAGCGCCCCGCCTCGGCGATCAGCGCCGGGTCGGCTTCGGGAATGGTCTTGAGGTGGATGTAGCCGCGAAACTCATGCTTCTCGCGCAGCAAGCGGGCCACACGGTTGAGCTGTTCCATGGTGTAGTCCGCCGAGCGGATGATCCCGGAGCTGAGGAACAACCCGCTGACGCAGTTGCGCCGGTAGAAATCCAGGGTCAGCGCGACCACCTCCTCGGGCGTGAAACGGGCGCGCGGCACATCGCTGGAGCGGCGGTTGACGCAGTATTGGCAGTCGTAGAGACAGAAATTGGTCAGGAGGATTTTCAGCAGCGAGACGCAGCGCCCATCCGGCGTATAGCTGTGGCAAATGCCCATGCCATCGGTCGCGCCCAGCCCGCTCTTGCCCTCGGAACTGCGCTTGGGCGCGCCGCTGCTGGCGCAGGAGGCGTCGTACTTGGCGGCGTCGGCGAGAATGCTGAGCTTGTCGATGAGTTGCATGGCTGGACCCGATACTGTTTGCATATACAGTATCGGTCCGATTGCGATACGACAAGGCGAAAAAACTGTTCCTCGTCGGCAAGCACGCAAAGGCAAAAGATCGCAGGTGGTGATCTTTTGCCTTTCCGGCATTCAGTTCAGCGCTCAGGCACCGCGCAATTCAACCGTCAGGTGCGACAGCTCATGCACCGGTGCCAGACGTTCGCGAATGGCCTCCGCCGTCACACCGGCAGTCGCCACCACACTGACAATCGCCGCCCGCGCCTGCGGGCCGACCTGCCAGACATGCAAGTCGCTGATGCGCACGTCATCCGAGGTTTCCAGCAACTCGCGGATCTCGGCGGCCACCGGTTCATCGGTGGCGTCGAGCAGCACGGCGGCGCTGTCGCGCATCAGGTTGTAGGCCCACTTGGCGATGACGATCGCGCCGACGATACCCATCACCGGATCCAGCCATACCCAGCCCAGATAACGCCCGGCCAGCAACGCCGCAATCGCCAGCACCGAGGTCAAGGCGTCGGCCAGGACATGCACGTAAGCCGAGCGCAGGTTGTTGTCATGATGGTGGTGATGATCGTGGCCGTGGTCATGATGGTGCCCATGGTCGTGGCTGTGATGGCCCATCAGCAAAAACGCGCTGACCAGATTCACCGCCAGGCCCACCACGGCGATCACCGTTGCCTCGCCGAATGCCACGCTGGTCGGCTGGAACAACCGCAGGATCGACTCGCCGGCAATGCCCAGCGAAACCAGCCCCAGGACCATGGCCGAGGCGAAACCGGCGAGGTCGCCGACCTTGCCGGTGCCGAAACTGTAGCGGCTGTTTTGCGCATTGCGCCGGGCGAAACCATAGGCCGCCGCCGCAATGCCGAGGGCGCCGGCATGGGTCGCCATGTGAAAGCCGTCGGCGAGCAACGCCATGGAACCGGTGATGTATCCAGCGGCAATTTCGCCGATCATCATGATAAATGTCAGGATCACCACCCATAACGTGCGGCGCGCGTTCTCATCGTGGGAGGCGCCCAGGAACTGGTGGTCGTGGCGAAAGCGTTGCGCTTGCGGCGTCAGAGTCATGATTTGGCGCTCTACTTTGAATAACGACGGATGGCTTGCAGCAACTCTTCCACACCCTGGGCGCGCTCGTCGTCACTCAGGCCGGGGCGGGCCACATGTTCACGGGCGTGGGCGTCGATGAACTGATCCATCAAGCCGTTGACCGCACCACGGATCGCCGCGACCAGGTGCAGGGTCTTGGCGCAATCGGCATCGCCTTCGAGCGCCTTTTCCACGGCCTGAACCTGTCCGGCAATGCGCCGAACCCGGTTGAGCAGATCATCTTTGTGTTCATGAATGTGCGACATACCTATACCCCCTACCCCTATATGGCGGGCATATTGGCTGATCGCCGGAATGAACGCAACTTCCGTTATGGGCGCGGATTTGCTCGCGAAGGCACGCTGAAAAACGAAGCATCATTTCAGCATCATCCGCGAGGTTACATCGCCTTGCGCCTTTGCCTACAACTGCGCCAGAATCCGCCGGCTTGTGCGGTTTGGGGGGGCGTCGGTAACTTGAATTCCGTCACTGAAATGGTCAGTGATCGGGTTTAGTCGCTCGGTGTTTTCCAGGTTCGCAAGCGGTTATTCAGTCAGGCATTTCCACGCCTGCACTCAATGGCGGCTGTGCGCAGGGCGCCCTCGGGCGCGCCGGTGATGCTTGGACACTGGTCGACTAACCTGCGTATAGCTGCCACCTATTGTTTAGTCGCAAGAAAGTGTCAGCCTCATTCAGGTATCCAAGCAAATGATTAAACCAACACCCAATCCACCCGAAACAGACACCCCAACCGAAGCCGATCCAGCCTCCCCCTATTCCTCCCTCGATCCGAAAAAGCTTCACGATGCCGCCGAGCGCGCCCTCGATCACCATCTCAAACCCCAAGCGCCGAAACGCCGCAAACCCAGCACCATGTTCACCATCGATCCCCATCTCGATCAGCAATCGCTGCTGGCCCACGCCTGCGAATCCATGGCCTCGGCCAACGTGATGCTCAGCGACTTCGCCGCCCTCCTCGACCCGCCCTACCGCAGCACCGTGCTGGGCATTGCCCAAGTGGTGATGTTCGGCGAACTGGCGGTCAACCGGGCGCTGGACAACTTCGAATCATCCATCTGAGCCGTCATTGCAAGCATCCGTGGCGAGCGAACGCCCTCGCCACATCCGGAAACTGCGTTAGGGAGGACATCACATGCTCAACCAAACAGACACACATGTCGTCGCCGCACTGAGCGCCATCGGCCTCAACGAACGCGACCACCTCTGGGCGCAACGGGCATGCCTGGTGCTGTTCGAGAGTCAAAACGAATCAATCGTCGCCTGCGCCGTCACCGCGCTCGGGCAGCTGGGCGAACTGGACCGAAGCACCGTACTGCCGGCGCTAACGCGAGTGAAGAACCGCTTTCCATCACTCGAAACCACAGTGGCCCGGACGCTGGGCGAAATAGCGAGGGTTGCCTGATCCTCACGCAATCATCCCGCAGATCGCAGCCCCCTCACCTCAGCCCTCTTCCGGAGGGCTGGGGTGAGGGGAACAGCCTGACTCAGATCCAGTGTGGGTGCAGGCTTGCCCGCGAAAGAGCCGGCAGATTCACCGCTTGAAATCCGCCAGGATAAAAGGCGTATGAGCCCGAAGGTAAACATCCACATGTTCCAGCGAATGCAGCACATCGCTGGATGTCTCAGTGCTTCCCCGGGCATCGAGACGAGTGAGGGTGACGGAGTAAAACTCATTGTCCTGAAGCAGAACGCCAGTAAACCTGACCTTCTGCCCTTCCTCGTCGGTAACGGACGTCGCCGTCAAAGGCCTGGACTCCAGCACTTGTGAGAGCCGCGCCTTGAGCGCGTTGCGTTTGGCAATAAGTTCCTTGCTCACGACCCAAGCGCCAATCCCCACCGCAACGGAGAGCAATGTCATAAAGCCGCTGGAATAGCGCCCACGCCTCGAATGGTTTTCCCCCAACCAATCGACGACCTGAGAAACCACGTGCCATACGTCCATTATTCAGTCCCTGAAAGTGATAAGAGCATCGGCGCAATCGACCTCAATCCTCCCGCGTCAGCACTTCCAGCAGCTCAATCTCAAACACCAGGTTCGAATTCGGCGGGATCTTGCCCATTGTCCGTTCGCCGTAGCCCAAGTGTGCCGGCACCAGCAGTTTGCGTTTGCCACCGACTTGCATGCCCATGATTCCCTGATCCCAGCCTTTGATGACGCGGCCCGTTCCGATCACGCACTGGAATGGTTTGCCCCGGCTCCAGGAAGAATCGAACTCCGTACCGTCTTCCAGCCATCCGCTGTATTGAGTGGTGATCAGCGCGCCTTTGACGGCGGTTTTGCCGTCGCCCGGTTGCAGGTCGATGATTTGCAGTTCGTCTGTCATGGTTCTTAACTCATTAACGATGGCCCGGTCGGGGCGCGGACGCAGGTTTTCGCAGAATCCGTCGCCAATGGCAATGCATGGAACGGAATCATTCACCGCCGCTCACATGAATATCGACATCGCTTCAAGCCAGGGACGCTCTGATGACCGACTCACGATTGCTGCGCAGTTTCATCCCGCCGTACATCCTTAACCGGATCATTGCCCACGGTTCGGAGGCGCAGCGCAGGGCCGCGATGCTGACCCTCAATCATGTCCGCAGCCTGTTGCCCAATCCCGGCCCGCCCCTGCGTCCGCCGGCCAGGACGATCCAGCCAGCGGGCAAACCCGGCCTGGCCCAGCGCAGCGTTCACGATGCACAGAATAAAATGCTGCTGCCGGGGGGCGCGGTGCGCCTGGAAGGCCAGCCGGCGTCGGGCGACCGGGCGGTAGACGAGGCCTATGACGCCCTGGGCGCCAGTTATGATTTTTTCTGGAAAGTGTTGGGACGCGACTCGATCGATAACAAGGGTTTCGCCCTGATCGGCAGCGTGCATTACGGCCAGGGTTACGAAAACGCCTTCTGGAACGGCGAGCAAATGGTCTTCGGTGACGGTGATGGCGAGATTTTCCAGCGCTTCACCCGCTCGCTGGACGTGATCGCCCACGAACTGGCGCACGGCGTGACCGAGAGCGAGGCCGGGTTGATTTACGCGGGCCAGTCCGGGGCACTGAACGAGTCGCTGTCGGATGTGTTTGGCGTGCTGGCCAAGCAATACGCGCTCAGCCACACGGTCGAGCAGGCCGACTGGCTGATCGGCGCCGATCTGCTCACGCCGAGGATTCAGGGCAAGGGCCTGCGCTCGATGTCCCATCCCGGTACGGCATATGACGATCCGCTGCTGGGCAAGGACCCGCAGCCGGAACACATGCGCAAATTCGTCATCACCACGGAAGACAACGGCGGCGTTCACATCAACTCCGGAATCCCCAACCGCGCGTTTTATCTGGCGGCACGGGCGTTGGGCGGGTTTGCCTGGGAGAAGGCCGGGCGGATCTGGTACGACACGTTGTGCGATCAACGCTTGAGTCAGGATGCAACGTTCGACGCCTTTGCCCGATTGTCCGTCGAGCACGCGGGCAAGCGATTCGGGGCCAGGGAAGTCGCGGCGGTGCATCAGGGTTGGTCTCAGGTCGGCATTGAAATGTCGCTGGAGGTTGTATGAAAACCCTGCCCGAGTTGGGCGACGATTCCGTAGTACGGGTTTCCCGACAGGGTGGCGTGGCGGCGATTCATAGCCTGAGCCGGCCGAGGGAGATCGAGTTCGCGCAATGCGATATCGGCCAGCGCAGCCGAATCTGCTCGGTACTGGAAAGGTGTTTGTCCTTGGACAACAGCGAGTCCGGGCGTGGGGATCAGCGGTTTTATCAGATCGAGGTGCGCTCCCGGGCGGGTGAAATGGTGCTGAAAGTGCCGGAGGATCAGGCACCGGGCGATCTGGTTCATCTGTGGGACAAGGGGCAATTGTTGTAGGGAGCCAATGGATACTGACCAAGTGCCATACACGCGGGCTTTACAGGGGCTGTTGCCGCGCAGATCAGTGATTTAAGCTGTGCGGCAATTTCGTCGGTGTACGGTCCGCTCGTCATGTTGACTACTTCTGAATGAATCCGGTCTGGATCGTCGCGGTTGCGGGCGCGATCATGCTTGGCGTGATCGGCTACCTGTTATGGCGTCAGCGTGCGCTGCACAAGCAATTGGCGACGTATCAGGCACTGGTCACCCGCCTGACCGACCATCCACCGCCGCGTACCGATGGCGACGCCGAACGTTTCAAGCGCAGCCAGTATTTCGCCCGGATCGGCACCTGGGATTGGGAAGTCGACACCGACCGTCTCTACTGGTCGGACGCGATCTTCGGCATGTTCGGGTTCAAGATCGGCGAAGTGACGCCGTCCTACGCCCTGTTCTGTTCCTGCGTCCACCCGGACGACCGGGAGAAAGTCCGTGCCGGTGAGTTGCGCTGTCTGGAAACCGGCGAAAACCACGACGAGGAATACCGCGTGGTCTGGCCCGATGGCACCATTCGCTGGCTGCGCGAGACGGGTAACGTGGTGAAAAACGATCACGACACCATGATCAAAATGATGGGCGTGGTGCGCGACATCACTGACGAAAAGGCGTCCGCCAGCTACCTCCAGCACCTGGCCCACTTCGACCCGCTGACCGGTCTGCCCAACCGGCTGGTGCTGGAAGAACGGCTCTCGCAAGCCCTGGAACACGCCCGCAACACCGAGACTCGGGTGGCGCTGGTGTTCGTCGACCTCAACGGCTTCAAATCGATCAACGACCGCTACGGCCACGCCGCCGGCGACCGCGTCCTGATCACCACCGCCACCCGCCTCAAACGCATCCTGCGCGCCAGCGACACCGTCGCCCGAATCGGCGGCGACGAATTCGTGGTCGTCCTCCAGGGCCTCTCCCCCACCCTCAACCTGCAAGACGAAGCCCGCAGCATCTGCCAGAAAATCTTCGTCGAACTCTCCCCGACCATCACCATCGGCAGCGACCAGCGCCACATCGGCACCAGCCTCGGCGTCGCCGTCTTCCCCGACCACGCGCCAAGCATGGATCGACTGCTGCACATTGCCGATCTGGCGATGTATGAGGCCAAGCGCAGCGGGAATAATCAGTATCGGTTGGGGGGTGAAAACCCGGTGCGTGTCCATGCACCGGGGTATTGAGCGGGCGGGTCAACGCACCACCGGCTGAATCTCCACAATCGTCCCGTTGGTAATCATCACCATCACGTACTTGTCATCGATCTGTACCCACTGCGCCTGCGGCTCCGGTGCCTTGAGGCCTTTGTGTTTCCAGTCGGTGATGGCTTTTTCGCTGCGCTGGTAGATGTCCGGCGCGCGGTCGTTGACCTTCAGTGCGCGGTTGCCGGTCGGGGATTGCACGCTGGTGCTGCTTGAGGTTTCGGCCGCTTGAACGATGGGGCTGATCCCGGCGATACCCGCGACGAGGGCCAGGCTGGCGATTAGGGTCTTGTTGTTCATCGGTGAACCTCCTGAGATGTGTGATACCTGAACTCCGACTGTGGGGCGCGGGAATCATTCCATGTGGTTTGCTGACTTCTGGCGAGACAGTCTAGAACCTCCTCGCCAGCAGGATGACCCCGACAGGTTCACGGCCAGACCTGCGCATTTACGCTAAGATGCCGCGCAAAACTTGCCGAGTGAATAAGGACATCACCGTGAAAATCTACATCGTCGTCAACCTGGTGCTTCTCGGCCTTCTCGCCCTCTACGCCGTACACCTGTTCAACTCGTTGGTCGCCCGCCGCAACGAAATCAAAAATGCCTTCGCGCAAGTCGAAGTCCAACTCAAACGCCGCTATGACCTGATTCCCAATCTGGTTGCCGTTGCCAAGGGCTATCTGGCCCATGAGCGCGAAACCCTTGAAGCGGTCATCTCTGCGCGCAACGCTGCGGTGGTCGGGCTGGCGGCTGCACAGGCCAAACCCGGCAACGCACAACATATTGCAGAGCTAGGCCAGGCAGACGCCGCGCTCAGCAGTGCCGTCGGCCGATTGAACCTGACTCTGGAAGCCTATCCGGAACTCAAAGCCTCACAGAACATGCAGCAACTCAGTGAGGAACTGAGCAGCACCGAGAACAAAGTGAGCTTCGCACGACAGGCTTTCAACGATGCGGTCATGGCCTACAACACCCTGAAACAGAGTTTCCCGGCGGTGCTGCTGGCCGCCAGTTTCGGCCATCGCGACGACGCCGTTCCGCTGAAGTTCGCCGATACGCTGGCAATCAAATCAGCGCCCACCGTTTCGCTCTGAACCTCCCTGCCCACGGACGGCTCCATGAACTTCTTTGAACAACAACACCAGGCCCGGCGCAAGACCACACAGTTGGTCAACCTGATGATCCTGTCGGTTCTCGCCCTGATCGTCCTCACCAGCCTGCCTTTTGTCTACACGGGTTTTGAGGATTACTTGAACGGTACTGGCAGTTTGCGGGATGCCTTGATGGCGATGGCTGTGATCGCATCACTCATCAGTGGTGTCGTGGTGATAGGCGGCCTGTTGAAATACCGGGAACTGCGTGCCGGCGGGAAAGTGGTTGCCGAAAAACTTGGCGGTCGACTGATCAACGACAACGCGCGCTCGCTGGATGAACAACGACTGATGAACGTCGTCGAGGAAATGGCGATCGCCTCCGGCACCATCACTCCTGCGGTGTACCTGCTGCCGGACGAAACCATCAACGCCTTCGCGGCCGGACTCACGCCCGAAAACGCGGCCATTGGTGTGACGCAAGGCGCCGTCAGATTGCTGACCCGGGAAGAACTGCAAGCGGTGATCGCCCACGAATTCAGCCACATTTTCAACGGGGACATGCGCCTCAATACCCAAATGGTTGCGGTGGTACACGGCCTCTTGGTTTTGGGACTCACCGGTGCCTACATTCTGGCCAGCCAACTCAAGATTGAAAGCGGTAAAAAGCGCGATCTGCGAATGGTCCTGCTGGGGATGTTCATCGGTCTGGTGTTGTGTGCTGCCGGATTCGCCGGGAATTTCTTTGCCAACCTGATCAAGGCCGGCGTTAGCCGCCAACGCGAATTCCTCGCCGACGCCAGCGCCGTACAATTCACCCGCAACCCACAAAGCATTGTCGGCGCCCTGAAAAAGATTGGTGGACAGGGTTCGTCCATCAGAGCAGCCCGCGCCGGTGAATTCAGTCACCTGTATTTCAGCGCTGGCGTGTCGAACCCACTCAGTCGCCTGTTTGCCACTCATCCGAATCTGAGCGAGCGTATCCGCCGAATTGATCCGCAGTGGGACGGCAATTTTGCACCTGCCCAAGCAGGCTCATCTCCACAGGTTTAGTAGTGTTCACCCACCACCCGCCAACCCATAACGCTGGGTGAGCGGGCTTGCTCGCGGAGGCAGGCCAGCCAACCTCCCCACCCGCTGAACCACCGATTTCGCGAGCCAGTCCGGCTCCCACGGGTTTCCGACCGATGCCATGCAATCGGCGATTGATCCGTCCTGCGCATCAATGCATGCCAACAATGCAATTAACAGATCGATCCCCCTGCGCCACTATCCGCCCCAATAAAAACCGTGCGCCGCCTCCCCGTAGCGCACGTCATAAAAGCGGTGGAGTACTTTTCTATGACAGCCTCAATCCCACACGGCGGCTCGCGGGCCGGCGCCATTTTCCGGGTGACCTCGGGTAACTTCCTCGAACAGTTCGACTTCTTCCTGTTCGGCTTCTATGCCACGCAGATCGCGGCGGTGTTCTTTCCGGCGAGCAGTGAGTTCGCGTCCCTGATGATGACCTTTGCCGTGTTCGGCGCAGGCTTTTTGATGCGTCCGCTGGGGGCTATCGTGCTCGGCGCGTACATCGATGACGTCGGCCGCCGCAAAGGTCTGATCGTCACCCTGTCGATCATGGCCAGCGGCACGATCCTGATTGTGCTGGTGCCCGGATATGAGTCCATCGGCCTGTTCGCTCCGGCGCTGGTGCTGATCGGGCGCTTGCTGCAGGGCTTCTCCGCCGGTGCGGAACTGGGCGGCGTGTCGGTGTATCTGGCGGAAATCGCCACACCGGGCAATCGCGGGTTCTTCACCAGTTGGCAGTCGGCCAGCCAGCAAGTGGCAATCGTCGTCGCGGCTGCGCTGGGCTACGCGCTGAACCAGTGGATGGCACCGGATGTGATTGCCGATTGGGGCTGGCGGATTCCATTTTTCGTCGGTTGCATGATCGTGCCGTTCATTTTCCTGCTGCGGCGCAATCTGGCGGAAACCGAAGAGTTCACCGTGCGCAAGCATCGCCCGAGCATGAAGGAAGTGTTCCGCACCCTCGGCCAGAACTGGGTCGTGGTGCTTGGCGGGATGCTGATGGTCGCGCTGACCACCACCGCGTTCTATCTGATTACCGTGTACGCGCCAACCTTCGGCAAAACCGTGCTGCACCTGAGCACCGCCGATGCGTTGCTGGTGACGCTGCTGGTCGGGGTGTCGAACTTCTGCTGGCTGCCCATCGGCGGTGCAATTTCCGATCGCATCGGTCGCCGTCCGCTGCTGATCGCCATGGCGCTGCTGGCACTGGCGACGACTTATCCGGCGCTGTCGTATCTGGTGCAGGCGCCGAGCTTCGCTCACATGCTGCTGGTGCTGCTGTGGCTGTCGTTCATCTACGGCATGTACAACGGCGCGATGATTCCGGCGCTGACCGAAATCATGCCGGTGGAAGTGCGCGTGGCCGGGTTCTCCCTCGCCTACAGCCTGGCGACTGCGGTGTTCGGCGGTTTCACTCCGGCGATGTCGACGTTCCTGATCCAGTACACCGGGGATAAAGCCGCGCCGGGCTACTGGATGAGTGTGGGCGCCCTCTGCGCGTTGTGCGCGACGCTGTACCTGTATCGCCGTAGCGGCGGTCGTCTGCAACCGGCCGTGGCCTGAGGAGCGTCAGCATGAAAAAACTGTTCAGCCTGACCGCGTTTGCCCTCCTCGCGTGCAGCGCTCTGGCGCAAGCCGAAGAACTGCGGGTGATGACCTCCGGCGGCTTCACCGCCGCCTATAAGATCCTCGGCCCGAAATTCGCGGCTACCACCGGCAATACCCTCGACACCACCCTCGGCCCATCGATGGGCAAAGCCCCGGAGGCGATCCCCAATCGCCTCGCACGCGGTGAGCAGGCCGATGTGGTGATCATGGTCGGCTACGCCCTCGACGACTTGATCAAGCAAGGCAAGGTCGACCCGGCCTCGCGGGTGGAGCTGGCGGATTCGCGGATCGGTCTGGTGGTGCGTGAAGGCGCGCCGAAGCCGGATATCAGCAACGTCGACGCCCTGAAGAAAACCCTGCTCGACGCACAATCGGTGGCCTACTCCGACAGCGCCAGCGGCGTGTACATCGAGCAGCAGCTGTTCAAGCGTCTGGGCATCGAAGACCAGTTGAAACCAAAAGCGAAGATGATCCCGAAAATCCCGGTGGGCTCGGTGGTCGCCACGGGCGACTATCAACTGGGCTTCCAGCAGGTCAGCGAATTGCTGCCGGTGCCGGGGGTGAGTTTCGTGGCGAAGATTCCGGAGTCGGTGCAATCGGTGACGCGCTTCGCGGCGGGCATTCCGGTGGGCGCGCAGCATCCGCAGGAGGCCAAGGCCCTGCTCGCCTACCTCGCCGCGCCCGCCGCCCAGGCGGATGTGCAGGCCACCGGACTGGATTCGGTCAAGCGCTGACGATGGGCGGCTGGACCTTCATTTCCACCACCAGCCGCTCCAGTTCCAGTGCCGCCGGGGTCAGGGTACGACCCCGGCGCTTGATGATGCCGACGCTGCGCATCACTTGCGGATCGGTCAGCGGCACCCGCGTCAGGATCGGGTGATCCGCCGCCGGCATCGCCATCAGCGGCACCGCCGCCACCCCCAATCCCGCCTCCACCAGACCGATCATCGTCGTCACATGCAGGGTTTCGCAGATGCTCGGACGCTGCGGCACCACGCGGCTCAATGCCTGATCGAGCAGAAAGCGATTGCCGGACGTCTTGTCCAGCGAGATGTAATCCTGCTGGTAGAACTCGTCCCACGTCACACTGCTGCGCCCGGCCAACGGGTGATCGCGGCGACAGGCGACCACGTAGCTTTCTTGCACCAGCGGCTCGAAATCGACGCCGGCGTCCTGGGTGCCCATGAAACTCAGACCGAAATCCGCCTCGCCATTGACCACCGCGCTGAGCACGTCGTGGGCGCTGGAATCGTGGACTTTGACTTTGATCCGGGGAAACTGCTGGTGATAACGCGCGACCACGCGCGGCATGAAGTAATACGCCGCCGACGGGACGCAGGCGACGGTGACGTGACCGAGCCGGTTCGAGGCCACTTCGCTGATGCCGAGCAACGCCACGTCAAGGTCATCCAGCAAGCGCTCGACCCGAGGAATGAACCCGCGCCCGGCCTGGGTCAGGCTGACTTTGCGGGTGGTGCGCTCAAACAGCTTCACGCCGAGGGCGTCTTCGAGCTTCTCGATGCGCCGGCTCAGGGCCGGTTGCGAGATCAGCACGGTGTCGGCGGCCTTGCGAAAACTGCCCTGCTCGACCACCGCACGAAAGGCTTGCAGGTCGTTGAGGTCGAAGTTGATGGCCATGGGAGACTCGCGGAGATTGATTCGCTGGAGCTATAAATGTAACTAATTGATGCAAATTATTACAGGATCACATCAATACAATCCGCAGCCACCGAACGATGTTCAGATAGGCGCATGCTCTCTGCACCAGCCCTCCCCAGTGGCTTTGCGGTAGATATGAAATCGTTTCAGCCTTTATCCTTGTCGCCCCCGCCGTACCGCGTTACTGGAGTCCCGCCATGCCCCATGAAGGCAATCTGTTGCAAGCCGCCGTCGTCTTTCTCTTCGCTGCGGTGCTCGCCGTGCCCCTCGCCAAACGCCTGCAACTGGGTGCCGTGCTCGGTTATTTGTTTGCCGGGGTGATCATCGGCCCGTCGGTGCTGGGCCTGGTCGGCAATCCGCAGAGCGTCAGCCATATTTCCGAGCTGGGGGTGGTGCTGCTGTTGTTCATCATCGGTCTTGAGTTGTCGCCGCGACGCTTGTGGGTGATGCGCAAATCGGTGTTCGGCGTCGGTCTGGCGCAGGTGTTGCTGACCGGCTCGGTGATCGGCGTGCTGGCGCTGTCGGTGTTCGGCCAGACGCTCAACAGTGCCATCGTGCTTGGCCTCGGGCTGGCGCTGTCGTCTACCGCGTTCGGCCTGCAGAGCCTGGCCGAGCGCAAGGAACTGACCAGCCCCCACGGGCGTCTGGCGTTCGCGATTCTGTTGTTCCAGGACATCGCCGCGATCCCGCTGATCGCCCTGGTGCCGATGCTCGCTGGCGTCGAACACCACACCAGTACCGCCGACGATGTGCGCCACAGTTTGCAGGTCCTCGGCAGCATCGCCGTGGTGGTGATCGGCGGCCGCTATCTGTTGCGTCCGGTGTTCCGCGTGGTGGCGAAAACCGGCCTGCCGGAGGTATCCACCGCTACCGCATTGCTGGTGGTGATCGGTACGGCCTGGTTGATGGATCTGGTAGGGGTGTCGATGGCGCTCGGGGCGTTTCTCGCCGGCCTGCTGCTGGCGGATTCGGAATATCGCCATGAGCTGGAAGCGCAGATCGAACCGTTCAAGGGCCTGCTGCTCGGGCTGTTTTTCATCAGCGTCGGCATGGGCGCCAACCTCAGTCTGCTGCTCAGCACGCCGCTCACGGTGCTGGGCCTGACGCTGCTGTTGATCGGCCTGAAGCTGCCGCTGCTGTTTGTGGTCGGCCGGCTCGCGGGCGGGTTGAACAAGGTCAGCGCCATTCGCCTCGGTATCGTGCTGGCGGCGGGCGGTGAGTTTGCTTTCGTGGTGTTCAAGATCGGTCGCGATCAGGGCCTGTTCGAGCCGCAACTGTATGACCTGCTGGTGCTGACCATCACCCTGTCGATGGCCGTCACCCCGCTGCTGCTGTTGATCTGCGCGCGACTGGTCAGCCCCAAGGTGCAACCGGTGGAAGTGCCGGAGAAATTCCGTCAGATCGACACCGAAACCCCACGGGTGGTGATCGCCGGCATGGGCCGGATGGGGCAGATCGTGGCGCGGATCCTGCGCGCGCAGAACATCAAGTTCGTGGCGCTGGACACGTCGGTGGAAACCATCGAGCTGTCGCGCAGTTTCGGCGGCGTACCGGTGTTCTACGGCGACCCGATGCGCCCGGAAATCCTCAGTGCGGCCAAGGTCGAGGAAGCGGAATATTTCGTGATCGCCACTGACGATCCGGAGACCAACATCAAGACCGCCGAAGTCGTGCGCAAGCTTTACCCGCACATGAAAATCATCGCCCGCGCACGTAACCGTCAGCACGTTCACCGACTGGTGGATGTCGGCGCCGAGGCGGTGCGTGAGACGTACTACTCCAGTCTGGAAATGAGCCGCCGCACACTGGTCGGCCTCGGTCTGACCCAGGCCCAGGCCGATGCGCGGATCAAGCGCTTCAAGCACCACGACGAACAGGTGCTCGAAGCCCAGCACGCGATCTACGACGACGCGGCCAAAGTCCTGCAGACCGCCCAGGAAGCCCGGGCGGAACTGGCGCGGTTGTTCGAATCGGATCAACTGGAAGAGGAATCGCGCAAGGCTTGAGCCTTGTTAGGGCTGATCGTTCCCACGCGTGGGAACGATCGGTCATCAGGCCATTTCCAGTGCCCGCTCCTCCCTAGCCGATGCGCTTTCAAAGCGATCCGCCAGAAACGGCGTGATGTCCAGCGGCAGCGGTTCATCGTTGACCAGTTTGTCGAGCAACACCCCGGTAATCGCCGACGTCAGCACCCCGGTGCGGAAGTGCCCGCAGGCGTTCAAGTAGCCGTCCACCCCGCGTACCGGCCCGAGAATCGGCAGTTCATCCGGCGACCCCGGGCGCAACCCTGCCCAGGTGCGCTTGAGGTTGATGTCCGCCAGTTCCGGCAGGCAACGCACCGCGCCCTGCACCAGACCGGCGATTTCCGGCCAGGTGGTGGTGACGTCGAAGCCTTTGTCTTCGGTGGTGCTGCCGATCAGGATTTCGCCATTGTCCTTCTGCGCCATGTAGCAATCGCTGGTGGTCAGGCAGCCGTTGAGGATTTTCGGCAGGCGTTCGGTGAGCAGGATCTGGCCCTTCACCGGTTTCACCGGAATCCGCACGCCGGTGGCCCACTCGCTCAGGTCCGCCGCCCAGGCACCGGCGGCGTTGATCAGGGTCTTGCAGTGAAACACCCCCGCTTCAGCCGTCTGCACCCCGGTCACCCGCGTACCGTGATGCAACACCCCGGTGACGTTGGTGTTGACGAACATCTCCACGCCGTTCTGCCGGGCACCCTCGGTGTAGGCGTCGGCGAGACGGAACGGGCTGACCTGGTGATCGCAGAGAAACTCCAGCGCACCACGCGCCTCACGGCTGACGCTCGGCTCCGCTTCACGCAGCGCCGTCTGATCGAGCCAGCGCACCTGATCGGCCAAGTGCGGAATGCAGCCGACAATGTGCTCGGCATACATCTGGTCTTCTTCGTCGTAGATCACGAATTTGAGCCCGGTCTTCTCGAACTTGAAATCCATCCCGTGGTTGTCCAGCAGTTCACGGTGCAACGCCGGGTACAGCGCGTTGGACTGCAAGGCGAAGTCGAAGAACGATGGCGGCAGGATGTGCGGCGTACTCGCGTCCACCGCCACCGCTGCGCCTTGGGTCGCGCGTTTGCGGTTGGCCGACATCATGCGGAAGAAAATCACCCCGCAACCCAGGCCCACCGACTCACCGATGGCCCACAAACCACCGGCGGAAGCGCGGGTCGCATTGCCCGGACGCTTGGCGTCGATCAGCGCGACTTTGAGATCCCTGCGCTTGGACAGTTGATAGGCAATGGACGCGCCGATCACGCCGCCTCCGGCGATGACCACGTCATAAAACTTACTCATGGGAAACGGCCTCCGTGCCGAGGGACTGGAACGCGGAAAAAGGGATCGGATCAACCGGGAAGCGCGGCCGCAGCCAGCCGACATCCTGTCGACCGGTGGCCTGGCGCAGGCGATCGCTGCAATAGCCGACGCACATCCGTCCCTGACAGTCGCCCATGCTTACGCGGGTGCGCATTTTCAGGCTGGCGATGTCTTGCACACCCTGATCCAGCGCCCGGTCGATGTCGGCGCGGGTTGCGTGCTCACAACGGCAGATCACCGTGTCGGCCGCCGGCAATGCGGTTTGCCCGACGCCGCGTCCGGTGTAGCGATCCACCGCTGCACGAAAGCGCACGATGGATTTGAGTTTGCCCAGGTAACGGTCGCGGCGAACCCGCGCCAGCTCCTCTTCCAGCACGCCGCGTTGCAGCAGGATCGAGGTCGCGGCGATCTTGCCCGCGAGCATCGCCGCTTCACCGCCGCGAATCCCGCCCATGTCGCCGGCCAGATGCACGTGCGGCTCACTGCTCTGCTGCCAGATATTGGCGTGGGCGCGCAGATAGCCGTCGTCGCTGAAGCCGTGATCCAGGCCCATTTGCTGGCTCAATTGGGTACGCGGAATGAAGCCGTAGCCGACCGCCAGGGTCTTGGCCTCAATGCGTTCGAGCCGGGACAGATCCGCCTCCCACGTCGCCGAATACGGCGCCACGCTGACGCTGCTCAACTCGCCGTCACCCCGAGCCTCGACCACGCCCCAGCCGTAGTTCATCGGGATGCCGTGCAGTTTCAGGTAGGTGAGCATGCTCAAGCCGTCGAGGAACAATTGCGGCTTGTTCAACAGCGCCAGGCTCTCACGGGCGATCTTGCCGAAAGCGCAGGCCTCGTAGACGCCCGCGACGCTGACGCCGGAGGCGTGCAACTGACACGCCACCAGCGGCAGCAGCGGCCCGGTGCCGGCGATCACCACCGGCCCTTGCGGCTTGACCACACCGCTCTTGATTTGCAGCTGCAAGCCACCGAGCAACATCACCCCCGGCAGGGTCCAGCCAGGAAACGGCACGCTGCGCTCATGGCAACCGGCGGCCAGCAGCAACTGCGGGTACTCGATTTCATGCAGGCGTTCATCGCCGTCCAGCACCACCAGCGAGCGCGTGCCTTCGGCACCGACCACCCGATGATTGAGGCGCACGTCGATCAACCCGGATTGCGCCTGGAAATCACCGTGCAGTTTGCCCAGCGCTTCGGAATAGCGCGGTCCCAGGTAATCCAGCTGCACGCCGTCGCGCAACGGCCCGCGATAGACCACGCCACCCAGGCGCGAGGCTTCTTCGAGCAAGGTACAGCGCACACCATGGCGGGCCAGTTCGATGGCAGCCGCCATTCCCGCCGGGCCGCCGCCGACGATCACCGGATACAGGCTCATGGCGCCTCCTGCTCGTTGATGCGGTTGACCCGGGTTTCGATGTGCATGCCCTCGCGCACCACGGTCTGGCAGGCGCGGCGCTTGTGCCGGCCATTGATCTTCACCAGGCAGCACTGGCACACGCCCATGCCGCAATAGGCACCGCTGATCTGGTTGTGATCGTTGCGTGCGACCTGACGCACACCGAGGGACTGAATGACGCTGAGGACGGTTTCGCCGATGGCGGCGGTGACCGGTTGACCGTTGATGTGTACGGTCATATCCGCCTGTGTCAGAGGCTGGATATCAAAGGTTCTTTCTAGGCAGTGCATTGCGATGTTCATCCGTGAAGGTTCGGTTGAGGTGGTGTCAGCTCCTTGCTGCACTACATCTTGTCGACGTTTTTATTGCTGTGGTTTGGGTGTCGACGCGGGTACTCCCGTCAGCGCAACAAGGTGCGCGTGAAGCACTGTAGTTCATACCTCAGCAAAGGCCTGGATCATTCACGTTAGGCGATCGCGCCGAGGGAAATATTGATCCAGGCCAGTGAAAGCAGTCGGATTGTTCAACGATCAGTTGGAGAAAACGAACTGCCCCTTGATCTTTTTCGGTCCGATGAAACCCAGATCAGGGAATAGCAGGTTTTTCAGCCAGGCAACGAAGAACACCATCGCCAGCGTAATCACCACCCCGATCACCGTCCCCGTCGGGTCCTCGGCGTAACCCTTGAACATCCGTGGCACCTGGCTGATCGACAGAATCACGTAAGCGGTATAAGCCTGCGCCATGTTCCGGTGGAAGCCCCAGACAAACAGCAAGGGCACGCCCCCAGCAAACAGGCCCAGCCCGATGGCGAAACCCGGGCTGATGGTCAATCCCAGAAAATAGCCGGCCACCAGACCGATAAGCGCCTGGACGTAAGTCAGCCCGAGCAGGATTTTTATCTTGCCGGCATGCCGGTCCAGCAACTGCGGATCCGGGCGCGAGCCGATCAGATAAGCCAGGGCCTTGTCCTTGAGCGCGCCACCGGACAGCGCCTGGAAAGTCTCGGTCTTCGAGCGACCGGCGCCGAGCATTTCGCCAACCTGGCGTCTGATTTCCTTCTTGTCCAACGTACTCATCCTTAAAAACAGGTAGAAAGCGGCCAATCCACTTCCGGCAGTGATTCTCCCTTCTGCCTTCCCGGAAAGCAAAAAGCCGCTTGCACCCGAAAGTGAAAGCGGCCGAGGCCCGTGCCTCAAGGGATCAGTGTACGAACAGGGCGATCAGAATGATGATCGGGATTGGCACGCCGAGGAAAAACAGCAGTAGTGAACGCATGGTCATGCTCCTTGATTAACGGACGGGGGTCGTCGTGGTGTAGGTTTCGACTTCGACATACTCGACGGCATCCCGGCGGCGACCGCCGAAGGTAGCGGCGAGGCTGGCAAAGAAGGCACCGGCCAACAGCGCTACGAACATCCACAGCGTTGTCACGGCAGCGACTTTGGCGGCGGTATCGGCCGCTTGCTGGGCCTTAACTTTGGCGTCGGCGATGGCTTTCTGGGTACGGGCATAGATTTCATCGACACGACGTTCGGCATCGGCCTGCGACAGGTTGGTCCGTTGCGCCACCAGTTGAGCGAGGTAGGTACGGTCCTCGGCGCTGAGCTGACCGTTGGCCAGGCTCTGGGCGAAGATCCTGGTCACGGTGCCACGGGCCGCGTCATCGCTGACGGCAGCCGGACGGTCATCACGGAACAGGCTGTCGACGAAGTAACCGTACTGATCGCTGTCGGTGTTGGCCGCCGCCGTACCGGCCGCCTGGGTCATGGCACTGGCGGCACCACCGGCAACACTGGCTCCGGCCTGCACCCCGCCACTGACGATGCTGCTGACCGAGCCGACCACCAGGGTCGCGGTCACCAGCGTCGCCACGCACCAGGCCAGGAAACCATGGGCGGTGTCGCGGAAATACACCTCGTCACCATGCATGTTGGCCCACTTCACCCGCAGCCGGCCGGCGATGTAGCCACCCGCGCCGGAAGCGATGATCTGCGTGGCAGCCAGCCAGACAATCGTCGAAATGCCCAGGCCCTTGGCACTGACGCCCTCCCCGGCCCATGGAGAAACCGCTGAGAAGCCCAGGCCGAAACCGAGCAGCACCAGAATCATCGACAACGCCGCAGCCGCTGCGGCACCGGCGAAGATCGCGCCCCAGGACACCCCTGAGACGTCGCTCGACTCACCTTCAAAGGCAGGATAAAACCCATCAGAGGATCTATTCATTGTTGTTCTGCTCCCGGCAGGAAAAATGGTGTTACAACTCGTCGAGAGATGAATTGCAGTGACCGTGCCAGACGCAAAACTTTAATAAATTCTTATTTTTCAATCAGTTAAATAAACTGAACTTCCTGTAACCATGCAAATTGCAACAAGCCGTCAATAACAGCGGGTTTTATGCATTGGCACAAAAAGTTCGGCTGACATCGCCCGCAGCAGCTACAACATGAAAGTTAATTTAAAGCGACAGCGCAAAATCTTGGCAAAATGCTGCCATTCCGTTTGAACCGATCAGCAGGGCCGCCCTATGACTCGTATCTTGACCATCGAAGACGACGCCGTGACCGCGCGGGAAATCGTTGCCGAACTGAGCAGCCACGGCCTCGACGTGGACTGGGTCGACAATGGCCGCGAAGGCCTGGACCGCGCCGTCAGCGGCAACTATGACTTGATCACCCTTGACCGCATGCTGCCGGAGCTGGACGGTCTGGCCATTGTCACCACCCTGCGCACCATGGGCGTGGCGACGCCGATTCTGATGATCAGTGCGCTGTCCGATGTCGATGAGCGAGTGCGCGGCCTGCGCGCCGGTGGTGACGATTACCTGACCAAGCCGTTCGCCACCGACGAGATGGCTGCTCGGGTCGAGGTGTTGCTGCGGCGGCAGAACAGCGGCGGCACGCAACCGACCACCCTGCAAGTCGCGGATCTGCAACTGGACTTGATCACTCACGAAGCGCGGCGCGCCGAGCAGGTGCTGACGCTGTTGCCGACCGAGTACAAATTGCTGGAGTTTCTGATGCGTAACAGCGGCCAGATCCTCTCGCGGATGATGATTTTCGAAGAAGTCTGGGGTTATCACTTCGACCCCGGCACCAACCTGATCGACGTCCACATCGGTCGCCTGCGCAAGAAGATCGACCCGCCGGGCAACGTCCCGCTGATCCGCACCGTTCGAGGCTCGGGTTATGTCATTGCCGAACCCGTCTGACGGCTGGCGTTCCTCCAGCAGCCGGCTGCTGGCGCTGTACAGTTCGTTGTTCGTGGCCTGGAGCGCGATCCTCATGGGGGTCATGTATTTCGAGGTGTCCGCCTATCTCGACAACCTCGCCAAGCACTCCTTGATGCAACGCCAGCACCTGTTCTCGCACTTTCAGGGCGATCAGTTGGAAGAGGCCCTGGCCGCGAGCATGACGTTCGACATTCGCGGCATCGACGCCTACGGCCTGTTCGATGCGCACGGCAATTACCTCGGCGGTGCGTTGCAGCAGATCCCCGAAGGCCTGGCGCTGGACGGCAAGATTCACACCCTGGCCGATTGCGCCGACTCCGATGACCCGACCCTGCCCGCTGACAGCTGCGATGCCATCGCCACCCACACCCGCGACGGGCGCTGGCTGGTGTTGCTGCGTGACAACGGTTCGCTGTTCGCCGTGACCCGAATCATCCTGCATGCGTTGTTCTGGGGCGTTTCGCTGACGATCCTGCCGGGAATCGCCGGTTGGCATCTGTTGCGTCGCCGACCGCTGCGGCGGATCCGCGCGATCCAGGCCAGCGCCCAGGCAATCGTGGCCGGCGATCTCACCCATCGCCTGCCGCTGTCCAATCGCCGGGATGAGCTGGACATGCTCGCCGCCATCGTCAACGCCATGCTCGAACGCATCGAGCGCCTGATGAACGAGGTCAAAGGCGTGTGCGACAACATCGCCCACGACTTGCGCACCCCGTTGACCCGTCTGCGCGCGCAGCTGTATCGCATGCAGCAGCAGGCTGGCGAAGGTTCCCAGGAAGCGACCCAACTGGATCTGGTGCTGGCCGAGGCGGATACGCTGATGGCGCGGTTTCGCGGGTTGTTGCGGATTTCCGAGCTGGAAGATCGGCAGCGGCGCTCAGGCTTTGTCGAACTGGACCCGGTGTTGTTGCTCGAAGAACTGCACGAGTTCTACCTGCCACTGGCCGAAGAAGACGAACTGCGGTTCGAGCTGAACATGCCGGAAACCCTGCCGCGCCTGAACGGCGACCGGGCGTTGCTGTTCGAGGCCCTGGCGAACCTGTTGAGCAACTCGATCAAGTTCACCCCGGCCGGGGGCACGGTGATTTTGCGGGGGGTCAATGATGGCGGGCATACCCGGATCGAAGTACATGACTCAGGTCCCGGTATTCCCGCCTCGGAGCGCGAAGCGGTGTTCCAGCGCTTCTACCGCGCCGAGGGTGGACAGCTGAAAAACGGCTTTGGTCTGGGATTGTCGATCGTCGCCGCGATTGTCAGCCTGCATGACTTCAGCCTCGATGTCGGCAGCAGCGAGCTGGGCGGCGCGAAACTGGTGCTCGATTGTCGGCAGAGCCTGATCTCGCAATCCTGAAGCTCACCCTCCCTTGCGGGAGGGTGATCACCGATCAATCAGGCCGGGTAATTGGCCCGCAACGCCTCAAGGCCGCCCTGATAGATGCCGCTGAACAGCGCCACCACTTCCTCGTCGCTCACGCCCTTGGCATTGAAGCGGCCCGACCAGGTCACCCGTGCGCCTTGCCCCAGGGCTTCGACTTTCAGGGTCGACAGATAGTCAGTGGCCGGGAACGGCGCTTGCAGGATCGAGTAGCTGTAGGTTTTCGCCGCGTCATCGAACGCTTGCAGGCGCTCGATCACCACCCCGCCGTCGGCGGTTTGCAGCGAACGCACGCGCCCGCCTTCGCTCAGTTCGCTTCGGGGAATGAACGGCAGCCAGTCCGGCAGCGAGTTGAAGCCGCCGATCAATTGCCAGACCTGCTCGGCCGAAGCCGGGATATCGATAAATGCTGATGCAGTTGCCATGAATAAACGTCTCTGGGTAGAAATTCAGGTTCAGATTGCCAGGCTGTCGACCACGCCACCGTCAACGCGCAGCGCGGCGCCGGTCGTGGCCGAAGACAGTGGTGAAGCGATGTAGGTGACCAGATGCGCGACTTCCTCGACATCCGCCACACGCTGGATAATCGACGTCGGACGGGCCTTGCGCACAAAGGCGTCGGCCTCGTCACGCAGCTCACGGCCGGACTCGGCGGCGGCCCCCTGGAGCATCTTTTGCAGACCGTCGGTGAAGGTCGGCCCCGGCAGGACCGAATTGACCGTCACCCCTGTACCGGCCAGGCGTTTGGCCAGACCATGGGACACCGCCAGGTTGGCGCTTTTGGTCACGCCGTAGTTGATCATGTCGGCCGGTGTCGCCACGCCGGATTCCGAAGACAGGAAAATCACCCGGCCCCAGCCCTGCTCGACCATGGCCGGCGTGTAATGCCGCGCCAGACGGACGCCGGAAATCACGTTGATCTCATAGAAGCGCGTCCACTCACTGTCTGGCGTTTCGAAGAAGTCCACGTCGTTGAAGATCCCGAGGTTGTTCACCAGGATGTCGGCCTTCGGCTCCGCCGCGAACAGTGTCTGCGCGCCTTCGGCGGTGCCCAGGTCGGCCGTCAGACCACGCAGTTGCGCACCCGGCACCTTCTGGCGAATGCTCGCCAGTGCCTCGTCGACCTTGGCGGTGGTTCGGCCGATCACCACCACCGTGGCGCCGGACTCGGCCAGCGACCGGCTGATGCCCAGGCCGATGCCGTCGGTACTACCGCTGACGATTGCGAGTTTTCCAGTCAAATCGATTTTCATGCTTTCACCTCGTCGATTGGCAATGGTGCCCGTTCCGACACCAGGTTCGCTTCACGCATGGCCTGCCAGAAACCGGCCGGGATCACCGCCGACAGGGCCGCCACATCTTCAGCAATCCGCCCCGGTTTGCTGGCGCCGGGGATCACCGCCGCGACCGCCGGATTGGCCAGGGAGAATTGCAACGCCGCTGCCTTTACATCCACGCCATGGGCCGCCGCGAGCGCTTTGATCCGCTCGACTTTCGCAATGATCTGCGGGCTGGCTTTCTGGTATTCGAAGTGCGCGCCGCCGGCCAGGATCCCCGAGCTATAAGGGCCGCCGACAACGATTTCAACGTTTTGCGCCCGTGCCGAATCCATCAGACGCTGCAAGGCGCGGTCGTGATCCAGCAGAGTGTAGCGGCCGGCCAGCAGAAAGCCGTCGGGTTGCGCTTCGCTGAGGTCGAGGGTCAGTTCGCACGGCTCGACCTTGTTCACGCCCAGGCCCCAGCCCTTGATCACGCCCTCTTCGCGCAGACGGGTCAGGACCTTGAATGCGCCGGTGCGCGCCTGGTTGAAATACTCCAGCCATTGATCGCCATAGAAGTCTTGGGCGATGTCGTGGACCCAAACGATGTCGAGACGGTCAGTCTTCAGACGTTTGAGACTGTCTTCGATCGAACGCAGGGTGGCATCGGCGCTGTAATCGTTGACGATCTTGTTCGGCCGGCCGTGTTCGAACACGCCGCTTTTCTCGCCCAGATCCCGGGCAGCGGCGTCTTCGACTTCATCGAGAATCACCCGGCCAACCTTGGTGCTGAGCACATAGTCATCACGCTGGTAGCGGGACAACGCCTCGCCCAGGCGGATTTCCGAGAGGCCCGAGCCATAGAACGGCGCGGTATCGAAGTAACGCACACCGGCCTCCCACGCCGCGTGTACGGTGGCTTGTGCTTCGTCTTCCGGGATTGCGCGGAACATGTTGCCCAATGGCGCGGTGCCGAAGCCCAGTTGGCCGGGCAGTTTGTCTTTCAAGCTCATGATTCTTTCCTCGTAGTGTCTTGGCCGTGATCGACCGTTGGGCAGATCCTAGATTGCGACCTCAAGACCGTCCAAGACATAATGCGCAGCACTTGAGTCCCTGAAGGTCTGACATGCTGGATATTCGCCAATTGCGTTATTTCGTGGTGGTCGCCGAGGAAGAGCACGTCGGTCGTGCCGCCGAGCGCCTGCACATTTCTCAGTCGCCGCTGAGCCGGCAGATCGCCCAGCTCGAAGAGCGCCTCGGCCTGACCCTGTTCGAACGCAGCCAGCAACGCATCCGCCTGACCCGCGACGGTCAGACGTTCCTTGCCGAAACCCGCGCCCTGCTGACCCACGCCAATCGCCTGGAATCCCTCGGCAAGCGCCTGGGCCGTGGCGAGGAAGGCGGCTTGTGCATCGGCTACATCGAAAACGCCATGCACGCCGGGGTGCTGCCCAATGCGTTGCGCGTGTTGCGGGTGGATCGGCCCAACGTCCACGTTGCGTTGTACAACCTGAGTTCCGCCGAGCAACTCGAAGGCCTGCGTCAGCGTAGTCTGGATATCGCGCTGGTCAGTGAGCCGCCGACGACTGACGACCCCGACCTGCTGGGTTTCCAGGTCCTCGACGACCCGATGCTGCTGGCGTTGCCGGAACAGCATCCGCTGGCACAGCGGGCCGCGCTGACCCCGGAGGATCTGGCCGGTCAGGAGTGGATCGGTGTGCAACCGCGCCAGGGCGCCGACGATGAGTTTGTAAGCGCGTGCATCCGTGCCGGGTTCACCCCGGATGTGCGCATGCAGGCTACCGAGCCGTTTACCGCCCTCGGACTGGTCGCTTCAGGGCTGGGCATCGCGATGATCCAGAAGGGTCTGAGCCATAACGCGCCGCCGGGCGTGGTGCTGCGCGAGGTGCCCTGGCTGGCGTTCACCACGCCGCTGTGGGCAGCGTGGCACCGGATCAATTTGCGCCCGTTGGTGGAGACGTTTCGCAAGGTGCTGACGGACTCCAACCCTCAGCCTCTTCCAGAGAGTGAGGATTGGGGGATATTGGATGAAGGTCAGGCCAGGATCACCGCCCCTTCGCCAGCTCCATGATCATCCGCGACAACAGATAGATTCGCGGCGCCACACTGTCGACTTCGGCGTACTCCTCGGGGGTATGGATATTGCCGCCGACGATCCCGAAACCGTCCAGCGTCGGCGTCCCGACACCGGCCGACAGGCTGGCATCCGCCGCCCCGCCGCTGCCTTCCTCGGTCAGTTTGCGACCGATTTCACCGTAAATCCCCTGCGCCATCGCCATCAGACGATCGGACTCCGCCGTCTGCGGCATCGGCGGCAAGCCGCGTTGCAGGCTGGTGATGACGGTGGTGTCGGCAATCAACTTGTCCTGCGACACCCGCGCCAGGTCTTTCTCGATCCGGTCGAACTCCTCCGGCACCGCCGCGCGCACGTCAGCCTTGGCCGTGGCCTGATCGGGAATCACGTTGGTACGATCGCCAGCCTTGAGCACGGTGAAATTGATCGTGGTTTTCTTCGCCTCGTCGCCCAGCTTGCCCAGTTGCAGAATCTGGTGCGCCGCCTCCATTGCCGCGTTGCGCCCCAATTCCGGCGCGACCCCGGCGTGAGCCGCTTTGCCCTTGACCTCGACCAGCGCCGTGGCACTGCCCTTGCGCCACACCACCAGGCCATCGGCCGGACGGCCCGGCTCGAGATTGAGGGTGACGTCGTGCAGCTTCGCGGTTTTCTTGATCAGGTCGGTGGCGACGTCCGAACCGGTTTCTTCGCTGGCGTCGAGCAGAAAGGTGATTTGCGCGTAATCCTTGAAGTCGAGGTTCTTCAGGACTTTCAGCGCATAGATACCGGCAACGATGCCGCCCTTGTCATCCATCACCCCAGGCCCGTACGCCCGGCCATCCTTGATGTGAAACGGCCGCTCGGCAGCGGAACCCTCCTTGAACACCGTGTCCATGTGCGCCATCAGCAGGATTTTCGCCTTGCCGGTGCCCTTGAAGGTGGCGAGAACGTGGTTGGTTTTTTCCGGGGTATTGGGCACCCGTTCGATGGTCGCGCCGAGCTTTTTCAACTCGTCGATGGCAATCTCGCTGACCTGCTTCAGACCCGGTTCATAACCGGAGCCGGAGTCGATATTGACCAGGCGTTCCAGCAGTTTCAGGGCTTCGGGCTGATACTGCTCGGCATCGGCCAGCACTTGTTTGTGGGGTTCGGAAAAAGCGCTGGAGGCTGCAAAGGACAGTGTCAGGCCGAGGCCGGCGGCCAGCAGGGAACGCGGGATATTGAGCGTCATGAATCGATCCTTGTTTCGTGTCGGGAGGCTCTGAACCGTACCGTACATCGCGCCGAGGCTCTACACCGGATGCGACATTCCCCGGATTGATACCGCACTCCCGCAAGGGGATTTTCGCTGGGTTTCAGACCGAGCCGAGCACTTCGCGCCGGGGTTTGCCGGCACTGCAGCAAATCACCCGGTTGCGCCCGGTTGACTTGGCTTCGTACAGCGCCAGGTCAGCATCGTTGAGCCACAGCGTGGCATCGCCGTGGGACGCGTCGAGCACCGCCAGGCCGATGCTCAGGCTGACTTTCAGTGCCGGGCTCTGTTCGTAGCCCAGCGCGGAAAAACGCTCGCGCAATGCTTCCATGTTCTGGGCGGCGTTGAACAGCGGCAGTTCTGGAAGGATCACGCAGAACTCATCGCCACCATAACGTCCGGCCACATCACTGGCCCGCAGGTTCTGCTTGAGCATCTTGCTCAACTGGCGCAGGACGATGTCACCGGCCACATGGCCGTAGGTGTCATTGATGGCTTTGAAATGGTCGATGTCGATCAGCGCGATTGCCGCGCCTTTCTGCTCGCGCTTGCAACGCTGAAACTCGATGTCCAGTTGATCCTTCCAGGCGCCGTGATTGAGCAGACCGGTAAGGCTGTCGGTGCGGCTCAGCGCCAGCAGCTCACGTTTATGCCGGCCCAAGGTGTAGGCCTGACGGAAACAGATCCAGCCCAGCGCCAGCGGATACAGCATCAACAACGGCAGGCAGGCGTAGAGTTGCGACGGCGTGGTCGTCGGGATGAATGCCGGCGCAAACACCACCAACCCCACCCCGACGCCCAGCAACTGCGCCGCCGCGCCGACCAGCAGAAAACGCAGGCCGCCAATGGCGACATTGTTCATCGCCATCATCGAAACGGTCGTGGCACTGGGCAGCGGATTGAAATGCATGGCGGCGACCCAGAAGCCGCCGAGAAAGGCGTCGATCAGCAGATTGCGGTGTTCGGCGTGGTACGGAACCCTCGCCCGGCGCGCCCATTGAAAGGCCAGATGCGGCCAGAGCAGGCCGTTGAACAGCATCAGCACCCAGACCCACACGGGCGGGTCGAGCGGGTACATGGCAGCGCCCACGCACAAGAGCCCGAGGACCAGCCCGAGCGTTCGCGATGTATACAGCCTCCTGGCCAGTGAAAGTCCCTTTCCTCCTGTTTTTCCCATAGGAGCCTCTACCACTCGGCGCGACGGCGCGTACTGCAAAACCGACTGCTGGGAGTCTAACAGGGCAACGTTAAACCGCCATCACCGGCCAGCGGGCCGAATACCCCGCCATCACCAGCCCACACCGGACAAATGTTTGGCTATACATGAATGTAGGAAAACGGAAAAACGACTATAAGAAGGAGGCCCATGCACACCTATCGAGTGTTGATCATCGGCAGCGGTTTTGGCGGCCAGTGCGCGGCGGTCAACCTGCTCAAGGCCGGCATCGACGATTTTCGCTTGCTCGAGCGGCGGGACTTCTTCGGCGGCACCTGGTGCCAGAACACCTACCCCGGCGCGGCAGTAGACGTGCCTTCGCCATTGTATTCGCTGTCTTTCGCGCCCTATCGCTGGACGCAGATGTTCGCCGGCCAGGCAGAACTGCACCGCTACACCGAATACGTGGCCGAGCGTTTCGGCTTGCGTGAGCGGGTCGAGTTACAGGCCAATGTCGAGCGCATCGAGTGGGACGATACACAAAAGCGTTGGGCCGTACACGCGGGCGCCAAAGGCACTTTCTATGCGCAATTCGTGATCAACGCCAGCGGGCCGCTGAGCCAACCGGTGATCCCACACTTCCCTGGACAAGAACGCTTTCGGGGCAAGACTTTTCACACAAACAATTGGGATCACAGCTACGACTACCGAGGTAAACGTGTGGCAATCATCGGCAGCGGCGCCAGCGCGGCACAGGTGATTCCAGCGATTGCCCCGGATGTCGAACACCTGCACGTCTTCCAGCGCACGCCACACTGGGTCTTGCCCCGGGCCGACCGCACGTTCGGCGTATTCCAGCGCTGGCTGCTCGGTCTGAAACCGGCCTACAAACTGTTGCGCTGGCTGCTCTACTGGCAGTTCGAGACTCGGGTCATCGCCTTCAAATACTCAAGACCAGCGGTTCATCTGGTGCAGCGCCAGGCCCTGCGCTTCCTCAAACGTCAGGTGCCTGACCCGCAAATGCAGCGAAAACTGACACCGGACTTCACCATCGGCTGCAAGCGCGTACTGGTTTCCAGCACGTACTACCCGGCGCTGACCCGGCCCAACGTGACCCTGCACAGCCGCGAGCAAGGCATCGCCGCCCTCGATGAAACCGGCATTCTCACAGCGGACGGTCAGCACGTCGATGTTGACCTGATCGTCTGGTCGACCGGTTACGACGCCACCGACGGGGTGATTTCCTACCCGGTCAGCGGCAAGAACGGCGTGCAGCTGCGCGACGTCTGGGCACAATTTCCGCGCGCCTACCTCGGCACCAGCCTGCCGGACTTTCCCAACCTGTTTATCGTCACCGGGCCGAACACCGGGATTGGCCACACCTCGGCGCTGTTCATCATCGAATCGCAGATGAACTACATCCTCGACTGCATCCGCACCTTGCAGGCCAAAGGCCTGCGCAGCATTGAAGTTCGCCCCGAAGCAGAACGTACCTACACTCAGATGATTCACCGGGAGATGGAGCGTACGGTCTGGAAAACCGGTGGCTGTCACAGCTGGTATCAGAGCAAAAGCGGTCATGTGATCGCGATATTTCCGGGCTTCAGTTTCAGCTTTTACCGGTTGACCCGGGCGCTGAAACCGGCTGACCACATTCTGTCTTGAGCACGTAAAAGGAAGACGTCGATGCTTTTACTGTTTGTCGCCCTCGCAGTTTTCGTGGCCTGGAGCTGGTTGAGTTATCCGGCGGTCGGCCATTGGCTCTATGACCTCAGCATGGCGCTCGAGGCCAAGTTGTATCGTCTGCACAAAATTGAAGTGCCGATCGCCGAAATGTCCGTTTCGACCTGGCAAGGCGGGCCATACGAAGCGTCGAGCAGCATCCTGATGCTCCACGGCTACAGCGCCGAGAAGAACCTGTGGCTGCGCTTCGCCCGGCACTTTGTCGGGCATTACCGGGTGATCATTCCGGATCTGGCCGGCCACGGTGAAACCGGCTTCAAGGCCGGAGGCGGCTACGACATTGCGGTACAAGCCAAACGAATGATCCAGTTGCTGGACGTCTGCGGCGTCGAAAAAGTGCACGTGATCGGCAACTCGATGGGCGGCTACATCGCCGCGTGGCTGGCGGCGAACTACCCCGACCGGATCGCCTCGGTGGCCCTGATCGACCCCGCCGGCGTCACCGCGCCGGAGCCCAGCGACATGGAACGCCACCTGGCACGCGGGCATAACCCGTTCCTGATCAATTCCCGGGAGGAATTCCGGCGTTTCTACGCGATGACCATGGCCACCCCGCCGTGGGTGCCCGGCCTGGTGCTGGACGCCATGGCCCAGCGTTACGAGCAGCAGCGCGACGAACTGGAGGAGATCTTCCGTGATTTCCGCGCCAGCCCGCCGATGGAGCCACAACTACCGAACATCAAATGCCCGGCGCTGCTGCTTTGGGGTCGCAAGGATCGCCTGATCGACGTCAGCAGCGTACCGGTGTGGAGCAAGGGCATCGTCAATTTGCGGGTCGACGTCTGGGACGGTGTCGGGCACATGCCGATGGTCGAGCAACCCTCCAACACCGCGCGGTTGTATCGGGACTTTTTGAGCACTGGCGCACGATGAAATAAGCACGGGATCAGTCGTTGGCAGAATGAAGTTCGTAGGATTCTTCGTTTGCCCGCGCAGGAGAAGGCTGCGATCTTTCCTCCATCCTCTACGTGACCGTGCCAGGAATTTTTTTCATGACCGTGCAGCCGTTCATCAGCCCCGACCTGATCCGCCAACGCTTCTCCAAAGCGATGTCCGACATGTACCGCGAAGAAGTGCCGCTGTACGGCGCACTGATGGAACTGGTCGAACAGACCAACCGCAATGTGCTGGAGCGCGATCCGAACGTCGCCCGGCAACTGAACAGCACCGGCGAAATAGAACGCCTGGACATGGAGCGTCATGGCGCGATCCGGGTTGGCACCGCCGCCGAACTCGCCACCCTCGCCCGCCTGTTTGCGGTGATGGGCATGCAACCGGTGGGCTATTACGACCTGACTCCGGCGGGCGTTCCGGTGCACTCCACGGCATTCCGTGCGGTGCATGAAGATGCCCTGCAAGTCAGCCCGTTCCGGGTGTTCACCTCGCTGTTGCGCCTGGAACTGATCGAGGCTCCCGAGCTGCGAGCCTTCGCAGAGTCGGTGCTGGAAAAGCGCTCGATCTTCACGCCGCAAGCACTGCGCCTGATCGAACAGGCCGAAAGCGCCGGTGGCCTGACCGAGTCCGAAGCCCGGGAATTTGTCCTGCAAGCCCTGGAGACTTTTCGCTGGCATCACAGCGCCACCGTTACCGCCGCGCAGTACCAGAGCCTCAGCGCCCAGCATCGCCTGATCGCCGATGTGGTGGCCTTCAAAGGCCCGCACATCAACCACCTGACGCCCCGCACCCTGGACATCGACACCGTACAGACACAGATGCCCCTGCATGGCATCACCCCCAAGGCCGTCATCGAAGGCCCCCCACGCCGGCAGTGCCCGATCCTGCTGCGCCAGACCAGTTTCAAGGCGCTGGACGAACCGATCGCCTTCACCGACCAGGCGCAAACCCGTGGCAGCCACAGCGCCCGTTTCGGTGAAATCGAACAACGCGGCGCGGCGCTTACGCCCAAGGGCCGTGCGCTGTACGACCGCTTGCTGAATGCCGCTCGCGATGAACTCGGTGAGTTTCCCAACGAAGGCAATGCCCTGCGCTATGACGCGCTGATGACTCAGCACTTTGGCGAATTTCCTGACAGCCTTGAGGGCATGCGGAAACAGGAGCTGGCGTATTTTCGCTATTTTGTGACGGAAAAAGGCCAGACGGCGGGTCGCCAGGGTGATGCGTCTGTGGAGGATCTGGTGAGTAACGGCTATGTGAAAGCTGAACCACTGGTGTACGAAGATTTCCTGCCGGTCAGTGCGGCAGGGATTTTTCAGTCGAACCTCGGGGATGCAGCGCAGGCGCACTATGGCGAGCATTCCAATCGCCAGGCCTTCGAACAGGCGCTGGGGCGTTCGACGATCGATGAGTTGGGGTTGTATGCCGAGACGCAGCGGCGGTCGATCGAGGAGTGTCTGGCGCTGCTGAGTCGTTGAAGTAAGAAAGATCGCAGCGTTTAGCAGTTCCTGCATTGAAGTTCGGTCCCTGCAGGAGCTGCCGAAGGCTGCGATCTTTGGCTTTCTAAAACGTCAACGTAACCGCGACAGCAATGCCAACGCAGTCTCTTCGGATGACGCCGGATTCTGCCCGGTCAACAGCAACCCGTCTTCCACCGTATAACTGACCCAGTCCTCAGCTTTGGAATAAATCCCGCCCTTGGCCTTGAGTTCATCTTCCACCAGAAACGGCACGACATCGGTCAATTGCACCGCGTCTTCCTCACTGTTGGTGAAGCCGGTGACGCGCTTGCCCTTGACCAGCGGCTGACCATCGCCCCCCTTGACATGACGCAGCACGCCGGGCGCGTGGCAGACCGCCGCCACCGGTTTGCCGCTGTTGTAAAACGCCTCGATCAAGGCAATCGAGTTTCGATCCTCGGCCAGGTCCCACAACGGGCCATGACCGCCGGGGTAGAACACCGCGTCGAAATCCGCTGCCTTGATCGTCTCGAGCCTGACTGTCGAGGCCAGGGCCGACTGGGCGGCGGAGTCCTTGCGAAAACGCTCGGTGGCGTCGGTTTGCGCATCGGGTGCATCGCTCTTCGGATCGAGCGGTGGCTGGCCGCCCTGGGGCGACGCCAACGTCAGTTGAGCGCCCGCATCCTTGAACACGTAATACGGTGCGGCGAACTCCTCCAGCCAGAAGCCGGTTTTTTTGCCGGTGTCGCCCAGTTGATCGTGGGAAGTCAGAACCATCAGAATTTTCATATCGTTCGTACTCGGTTTGAGGAATGTTCAAACGCTCAACGGCGCGTGAGTGATTGACCCTTTTGCCCACGGGTTCGTTTCACCCGGTCGAATGCTGGCATCAGGCCGTGATGCGCAAGAAGTTGCGCAACAATTTCCCGAACAAGCCGGTCAGAATCGCTGGAAGCCTTGTGGCTCAAGGCTTCCAGCCAAGTGCGCAAGAAGTTGCGCAGTACTGCGCAACTTCTTGCGCACTTTCTTCCTGAGTCACTACCAGAAACGGCGGAAAACGCCTGTCAGAGCGCGTTATAGCCCCGGATTCCGGCACCTGCACAAAACCTGGCACGCTCCTTGATAACCGTCAGGCACCCACCGGGCGATATCGCCTCCGGGCCATTAACTTTTATTCCGCAAGGAGAGCACCCCATGGCAACACCA
>NZ_JAHTKI010000025.1 GCF_019145475.1 Pseudomonas botevensis | reverse complement strand
GACCGCGCGGCGCAATGGTTCCTGCTGCTGTCGCTGATCGCCGCAGCGGCCATCGGCCTGTTGTGGTGGGAGCTGGATTCGTCGCGGGCATTCTGGATCGTCCTGGCGATGCTGGTGGCGACCTGCCCTTGCGCGCTTTCCCTGGCGACGCCGACCGCGCTCACCGCCGCCACCGGCACCTTGCACAAGCTCGGCCTGTTGCTGACACGCGGCCATGTACTCGAAGGCCTGAACCAGATCGACACGGTGATTTTCGACAAGACCGGCACCCTCACCGAAGGCCGGTTGGTGCTGCGCTCGATTCGCCCGCTCGGCACCTTGGGCAGCGATCAGTGCCTGAGCCTGGCCGCCGCTCTGGAGAACCGTTCGGAACACCCGATCGCCCGCGCCTTCGGCCGTACGCCACTGGCCGCTGAAGAAGTCCACAGCAGCCCGGGCCTGGGCCTCGAAGGCCTGGTCGGCGAGCAGCGTTTGCGCATCGGCCAGGCTGAATTTGTCTGCGCCCTCAGCGACACCGTCGCGCCGTCGATGCCGGATGAGCCCGGCCAATGGCTGCTGCTCGGTGACGCTCAAGGGCCGCTGGCGTGGTTCGTGCTCGATGACCGTCTGCGTGACGACGCCCCGGCTCTGCTCGCCGCGTGCAAGGCCCGTGGCTGGCGCACGCTGCTGCTGTCGGGCGACAGCTCGCCGATGGTCGCCAGTGTCGCCGCCGAACTGGGCATCGACGAGGCCCGTGGCGGCTTGCGCCCCGACGACAAGCTGCAAGTACTGCAACAATTGCACAAGGATGGGCGCAAGGTGCTGATGCTCGGTGACGGGGTCAACGACGTGCCGGTACTCGCCGCCGCCGACATCAGTGTGGCGATGGGATCGGCCACCGATCTGGCGAAAACCAGTGCCGACTCGGTGCTGCTGTCCAACCGCCTCGACGCCTTGGTGCAGGCCTTCACGCTGGCACGGCGCACGCGCCGGGTCATCATCGAGAACCTGCTGTGGGCCGCGCTGTACAATGGCCTCATGTTGCCGTTCGCCGCCCTCGGCTGGATCACTCCGGTGTGGGCGGCAGTCGGCATGTCGATCAGTTCGTTGACCGTGGTGCTCAACGCCCTGCGCCTGACCCGCCTGCCGGGTGCGCCGGTCGCCAGTGCCTCGTCAGAAACCCGCCCGCTGCCGGCCTGAGCCGCGCGGGCCTGGAGTACAGATGCCAGCTCTCTACGTGATGATCCCGGCCGCCCTGCTGATCGTGGCCATCGCCGTGTACATTTTCTTCTGGGCGGTGGACAGCGGTCAGTACGACGACCTCGACGGCCCGGCCCACAGCATCCTGTTCGACGATCAGGACCCGAATCACACCGCCGCCGTGGACGAAGCCAAGCCCGGCAAGCCGGACGACAAGGCGCCGCCCCATGCTTGAGTTGGCGCCCCTGCTGGTGTCGGCACTGATTCTCGGCCTGCTCGGCGGCGGTCACTGCCTGGGAATGTGCGGCGGCCTGATGGGCGCGCTGACCCTGGCGATTCCCAAGGAGCAACGCAACCGACGCTTTCGCCTGCTGCTGGCCTACAACCTCGGACGCATCCTCAGCTATGCCGCCGCCGGCCTGTTGATCGGACTGGCCGGATGGGCCGTCGCCAACAGCCCGGCGGCATTGTTCATGCGCGTGCTCGCCGGTTTGCTGCTGATTGCCATGGGCCTGTACCTGGCCGGCTGGTGGAGCGGCCTGACCCGCATCGAAAGCCTCGGTCGTGGTTTGTGGCGCTACATTCAGCCGGTCGCCAATCGCTTGCTGCCGGTGTCGAGCCTGCCCCGTGCGCTGCTGCTCGGCGCGCTGTGGGGCTGGCTGCCGTGCGGGCTGGTTTACAGCACGCTGCTGTGGTCGGCGAGCCAGGGCAATGCGCTGGACAGTGCCTTGCTGATGCTCGCCTTCGGGCTTGGCACCTGGCCGGTGCTGCTCGCCACGGGGCTCGCCGCCGAGCGGGTCACGGCACTGCTGCGCAAACGCAGCGTGCGCATGGCCGGTGGATTGCTGGTGATCCTGTTCGGCATCTGGACCCTGCCGGGGCCACATCAGCATTGGCTCATGGGCCACTAGCCTGCGGAGAGGCCCGCCCCGCCTGCGCCAATCCTCCCCGTTGATGCAAATCAAGATGCCCCGCCAGCCCCACCCCTAGACTCGGCACACTGCCAGCCTATCCGGGGGAATGCCCGCATGCTCGACGCCATTCGTTGGGACACCGATTTGATCCGCCGCTACGACCTGGCGGGGCCGCGCTATACCTCGTACCCGACGGCCGTGCAATTCAACAGTCAGGTCGGCACCTTCGACCTGTTCCACGCCCTGCGCGACAGCCGCAAGGCCCTGCGACCGCTGTCGCTGTACGTGCATGTGCCGTTCTGCGCGAACATTTGCTACTACTGCGCCTGCAACAAGGTCATCACCAAGGATCGCGGCCGTGCGCTGCCGTACCTGCAACGGCTCGAGCAGGAAATCCAGCTGATCGCCTGTCACCTCGACCCGGCGCAAAAAGTCGAGCAACTGCACTTCGGCGGCGGCACCCCGACGTTCCTCAGCCACGATGAGCTACGGCAACTGATGGCGCACCTGCGCAAGCATTTCAATCTGCTGGAGGATGACTCCGGCGACTACGGCATCGAAATCGATCCCCGGGAAGCCGACTGGTCGACCATGGGCCTGCTGCGCGAACTGGGCTTCAACCGGGTCAGCATCGGCCTGCAAGACCTTGATCCGGCGGTGCAACGGGCGGTCAATCGCCTGCAAAGCCTGGAAGAAACCCGCGCCGTGATCGATGCGGCGCGCACGCTGCAATTTCGCTCGATCAACATCGACCTGATCTACGGTTTGCCCAAACAGACCCCGGACAACTTCGCCCGCACCGTCGAGGAAGTCATCAGCCTGCAACCGGACCGGCTCTCGGTGTTCAACTACGCGCACCTGCCGGAACGCTTCATGCCGCAGCGGCGAATCAACGGCAATGAACTGCCGAGTCCGACGCAGAAACTGGAAATGCTGCAACGCACCATCGAGCAACTGACCGCCGCCGGCTATCGCTACATCGGCATGGATCACTTCGCCCTGCCCGACGATGAACTGGCGATCGCCCAGGAAGAGTCGACGCTGCAACGCAACTTCCAGGGCTACACCACCCATGGGCATTGCGATCTGATTGGCCTGGGCGTGTCGGCGATCAGTCAGATCGGCGATTTGTACTGCCAGAACAGCAGCGACCTCAATCAATACCAGAACACCCTGGCCGCCGCGCAACTGGCGACCAGTCGCGGCTTGCTGTGCAACACCGACGATCGCCTGCGCCGCGCGGTGATTCAGCAACTGATCTGCAATTTCAGCCTGGAATTCGCCGCCATCGAACGGGCGTTCAACATCGACTTCCAGGGTTATTTCGGTGGTCTGTGGCCACAGCTCAGCGGCATGGCCAAGGATGGCCTGATCGAACTCGATCGCGAACGGATCACCGTGCTGCCCGCCGGACGCCTGTTGGTACGCTCGGTGTGCATGGTGTTCGATGCCTATCTGGAACAGCAGAATCGCCAGCGTTTTTCCCGGGTGATCTAGATTTTTGTCAGCAGTTCGCCGGTTTTCATGTTTTGATCGGGGGTCATGTTCGATTGCGTGACGACTTTGGCCAGCGACAGGTTGGCGGTGATCAGTCCGGTGTTGAGCGCGGCAATCGCACTCCTGAAGGCTGCCACCTTGGCGAGTCGCTCTTCATTGGAGAGTTTGCTGTCGAGCATCACTTGGTTGATCAGCGCATTTTTCTCGGCAATCTGTTGCTGCAATTTGCGGATCATCTTCAGCAACTGCTGGACGTTCTCTGGCAAGTCGCTGGCTTCGATGTCCCGGTTGTTGCCACCCGCCCCGGCGGACCTGGCGATGGCAGCACCGGACAGCGACACTTTGACGCTATCGACCAAGGTCGGGCTTGCCATCGCCGACGCATCGGTGACGGGCTCAACTGCCGCGGAGGTGTCAGTCACCTCAACCAACGAGGCAATACCGCTGTTACCGGGGCCCGGCGTGCCGATAATGGTCATCGAAACGGTTCCTTGTATGCATTCTGATACCGCTGTATCGGCCTTATCGACCGTGGCTTTATCCCCGAATGGCAATCTCGCCACAGGCTGGCCTGAATGTCCTCCCGTGGGTTACCCTTACGCCTTATGTGTGTTTTCCCACAAGGATTTAAGAAATGTCCGAGCCAGTTAAACTGCGCGCTCATAACCAGGCTAATTGCAAGGATTGCAGCCTGGCCCCTCTCTGCCTGCCACTTTCGCTGAATCTGGAAGACATGGATGCGCTGGACGAAATCGTCAAACGTGGCCGCCCGTTGAAAAAGGGTGAGTTCCTGTTCCGCCAGGGCGACACTTTCGATTCCGTTTATGCAGTACGCTCCGGCGCGCTGAAGACCTTCAGCCTCAGCGATACCGGCGAAGAACAACTCACCGGCTTCCACCTGCCGAGCGAACTGGTCGGCCTGTCCGGCATGGACACCGAGAAACACCCGGTCTCCGCCCAGGCCCTGGAAACCACCTCGGTGTGTGAAATCCCCTTCGAACGCCTCGATGAACTGGCCCTGCAATTGCCGCAGTTGCGCCGTCAGTTGATGCGCGTGATGAGCCGCGAAATCCGCGACGACCAGCAAATGATGCTGCTGTTGTCGAAGAAGACCGCCGATGAACGGATCGCGACGTTCCTGGTCAACCTCTCCGCGCGCTTCCGCGCCCGTGGGTTCTCGGCCAATCAGTTCCGCCTGAGCATGTCGCGCAACGAAATCGGCAACTATCTGGGGCTGGCGGTGGAAACCGTGTCCCGGGTGTTCACCCGTTTCCAGCAGAACGAACTGATTGCCGCCGAGGGCAAGGAAATCCATATCCTCGACCCGATCCAGCTCTGCGCCTTGGCCGGCGGCTCGCTCGACGGCTGATCTCGACCCGCGGCCGAGCGAACCGTTTCAGCCGCGGGTATACTGCGCCGTTTGCAGCCCTGCCAGGACACCTCGACGATGGTCTTCGACTCCTTCGACATCAAATCCCTGATCCGCCCCGTGATCGACTTCCCGAAACCGGGCGTGATCTTTCGCGACATCACCCCGCTGTTTCAATCGCCCAAGGCCATGCGCCTGGTGATGGACAGCTTCGCCCACCGTTACGTGGAAGCCGACTTCACCCACATCGGCGCCATGGATGCGCGCGGTTTCCTGATCGGCTCGGTGCTGTCCTACCAGTTGAACAAGCCGCTGGTGCTGTTCCGCAAGCAAGGCAAACTGCCGGCCGACGTGCTGGCCGAGGGTTACGCGACCGAGTACGGCGAAGCGTTTCTCGAAGTGCACGCCGACAGCCTCTGCGAAGGCGATTCGGTGGTGATGTTCGATGACCTGATCGCCACCGGCGGCACGCTGATCGCGGCGGCCAACCTGATCCGCCGCATGGGCGCGCGGGTGCATGAAGCGGCGGCGATCATCGACCTGCCGGAGCTGGGTGGTTCGCAGCGTTTGCAGGACATGGGAATCCCGACCTTCTGCCTGACCCAGTTTGCCCTGACCGACAAGTAAGCGGCACCTGAAACGACGCCTTCGCAAGCAAGCCCGCTCCCCCTGCTTTTGTGGGAGCGGGCCTGCTCGCGAAGGACCAGCCGCTTCACCGCATCAGTCAAAGCCCCATCTGCTTGCTGATGATCTCGTTCATCACCTCTCGCGTCCCGCCGCCAATCGACAGAATGCGGTTATCCCGATACAGCCGCTCCACCCGACTCTCACGCATGTAACCCAACCCGCCCAGAATCTGCACCGCCTCGGTGGTGATCCGGTCCGAGGTGTCGGTGGCGAAATTCTTCGCCATGGAAATCTCCTTGATCACACTCTGCCCCGCCGCCATTTTCGCCGCCTGGCGATAGGTAAACTCCCGCGAGACTTCCAGCGCCGTGGCCATTTCCGCCAGGCGATGCTTGATCACCTGAAACTTGCCGATGGGTTTGCCGAACGCTTCACGCTCCCGCGCCCACTTCAGGCTCTCTTCCAGCGCCAGTTGCGCGGTCATGTTGGCCATCAGCGCCAGGGCCAGGCGTTCGCTCTGGAAGTTGCCCATGATGCAGGCGAAGCCCATGTTTTCCGCACCGATCAGATTTCCTACGGGCACCCGGCAGTCATCGAAGAACAATTCAGCGGTATCCGACGCCCACCAGCCCATTTTCTTCAGTTGCCGCCCGACGGTGAACCCCGGCGTGCCCTTCTCGATCAGCAACAGACTGATGCCGCCGAAACCCGGCGCACCGGTGCGCACCGCAACGGTGTAGAAATCCGCACGCACGCCGCTGGTGATGAAGGTTTTGCTGCCGCTGACCCGGTAGTGATCGCCGTCACGCACGGCGCGGGTCTGCAGATTGGCAACGTCAGAACCGCCGCCAGGCTCGGTGACCGCCAGGGCACTGATCTTTTCGCCACTGAGTACGGACGGCACCACGCGGTCGCGCACGTCGGGGCGTGCCCATTTGAGAATTGGAGGTAGACCGATGTCGAGCGAACCGAGCCCGGCCACCAGACCGCCCGAGCCGCAACGCATCAGTTCTTCACTGGCGGCGATCTTGGCGAACAGATCACCTTCGTGGCTGCCGCCCAGCGCCTCGGGATAACCGATGCCGAGAATGCCCGCGGCACCGGCCTTCAGGTACAGATCGCGAGGGAAGCTTTCGGCCTCCTCCCACTGATCGATGTCCGGCAGGATCTCGCGCTCGACGAAACGCCTGACGCTGTCGCGAACCATTTGGTGGCTGGGGTCGAAGTATTCCTGAAAGGCAGGCATCGGCGAACTCCACTGAAGGGTTCGCCGAACTTAACCGAGCGCTTGCTTGGTTTCAAGATCAAAGGATCGCAGCAAGACTGTGATCCTTTATTGTTGATCAGAGAGAAATCGGTTTGCGCCCGGCAAACGAATGCGCCAGCGTGCCACCATCCACCAGCTCCAGCTCGCCGCCCAATGGCACGCCATGGGCGATCCGCGAAGCAATCAGGCCTTTGTTGTGCAGCAACTGAGCAATGTAGTGCGCGGTGGCTTCACCCTCGACGGTCGGGTTGGTCGCGAGGATCACTTCAGTGAAGGTCCCCGCCTCTTCGATCCGCGCGATCAGTTGCGGAATGCCGATCGCCTCCGGGCCGAGCCCGTCCAGCGGCGACAGGTGCCCCTTGAGCACGAAGTAACGGCCACGGAAGCCGGTCTGCTCGACCGCATAGACGTCCATCGGCCCTTCCACCACGCACAGCAACGTGTCGTCGCGGCGCGGATCGGCGCATTGCGGGCACAAATCGTCTTCGGTCAGCGTCCGGCACTGACGGCAATGACCGACCCCCTCCATGGCCTGGCTCAAGGCCTGAGCCAGGCGTGTACCGCCGCTGCGATCACGTTCGAGCAACTGCAACGCCATGCGCTGGGCAGTTTTCTGACCCACGCCCGGCAAAGTTCGCAGGGCGTCGATCAGTTGGCGAATCAAAGGGCTGAAGCTCATGGGTAAAAAGTCCGACAAAACAACGAGACGCGGTTTATACCCGCGCCTCCGGCCAGCGTCAAATCCTCAGTCCCGGGCGACCCGCACTACCAGTTTGCCGAAGTTGCGCCCCTCCAGCAGACCGATAAAGGCCTGCGGTGCCTGCTCCAGGCCCTCGACCACATCTTCGCGGAACTTCACCTTGCCATCGCGCACCCACGGCACCATGGCGCTGATGAATTCCGGCTGACGATCACCATAGTCATCGAACACGATGAAACCCTGGATGCGCACGCGCTTGGTCAGCAACGCCCGTTGCAACAGCGGCAGCCGATCCGGGCCTTTTGGTGCCTCCGAAGCGTTGTAGCCGGAAATCAGACCGCACAACGGGATCCGCGCCTTGGGGTTAAGCAACGGCACCACCGCATCGAACACCTGACCACCGACGTTTTCGTAATAGATGTCGATACCGCTGGGGCAGGCCCTGGCCAGTTGTTGGGCGAAGTCGGCGGCCTTGTGATCGATGCAGGCATCGAAGCCCAGCTCCTCGACTACGTACTTGCACTTCTCCGCCCCGCCGGCCACGCCAACGGCCCGCAGCCCCTTGATTTTCGCCACTTGCCCGACCACCGAGCCGACCGCGCCGGAAGCGGCGGCCACCACCAGGGTTTCGCCTTCCTTCGGCTGGCCGATGTCCATCAGGCCCATGTAGGCGGTCATCCCCGGCATGCCCAGCACACCCAGAGCCATCGATGGTTTCGGCAGCCCGGACGGGATCGGGATGATGTTGCGCCCGTCGCTGATGCTGTGGCTTTGCCAACCGGTGGCACCGACCACCAGATCGCCGACGTGGAATTTCGGATGACGGGATTGCTCGACCCGGCTGACAGCACCGCCGGTCATCACCTCGCCGATTTGTACCGGCGCCGCGTAGGATGGCGCGTCGCTCATGCGCCCGCGCATGTAGGGATCGAGTGACAGGTAAAGGGTCTTGAGCAGCAACTGGCCGTCTTCCAGATCCGCCAGCGCTTCGCGCTCCAGGCGGAAATTCTCAGGGGTCGGCGCGCCTGTCGGACGCGAGGCCAGAACGATACGTTGATTGAGCGTCAGAGGGTCGGACATGTCAGCGTCTCCTGTGAATGATGAGTTCAGCGGTATAGGGAGCAGACCCTGGTAGCCGTTTTGCGTTCGATGTTTTGTCAGTTGGGTCGGGCTGCGCAGGGCTCAGCTCCTGTGGAAGCGGGCTTGCTCGCGCAAGCGACCCTGACCGCACCACCAGCACAAACAGCGGAAACAAAAATGCCAGGCGCAATGCCTGGCATTTTGTGTAGCTCATCTGCTGCCCAAAGGCGAATCAGAATGGCAGTTTCATACCGGCAGGCAGGTTCATGCCAGCGGTCATGCTGCCCATTTTTTCCTGGCTGTTGGCTTCGATCTTGCGCACGGCGTCGTTGACGGCGGCGGCGACCAGATCTTCGATCACTTCACGATCGTCTTCGTCCAGGCCCGGCAGCAGCGTCGGGTCGATGCTCACGCGCTTGAGGTCGTGACGACCGGTCATCACCACGGTGACCATATCGCCGCCGGCCTTGCCGGTGACTTCGGCGTTGGCCAGTTCTTCCTGCGCCTTGGCCATTTTTTCCTGCATCAGCTGTGCCTGCTTCATCAGGCCGGCCATGCCACCTTTCATCATGGGAATCACCTCAAAAGTACTGGGATCAAAACAGCGCCCGGCCCAGTGTAGCCGAGCGCCTTCAGTTATTAGCCCTGAGTGACCAGAGCGTCGACAGGTTCAATAGTATCGTGTCGCACGACCGCGCCGAACTGCTGCACCATCTGCTGGATGAACGGATCGCCATGGATCGACTCCTCCGCCTCGCGCTGACGGTTGGCGCGGCGCCGGGACGCCGCCTGGGCCGGGGTTTCCTGCTCGGGCTTGATCAGCTCCATGCGCAGGTTCAGGGTGCGCCCGTGATATTGGTTCAACGCATCGTTGAGACGACGCTGCTGGGTCGCGTTGAACAAGGCGCTGTGGGCCGGGTCCAG
The DNA here is from genome assembly GCF_019145475.1 of Pseudomonas botevensis. GTDB lineage: Bacteria > Pseudomonadota > Gammaproteobacteria > Pseudomonadales > Pseudomonadaceae > Aquipseudomonas > Aquipseudomonas botevensis. The sequence continues at coordinate 76,540 of NZ_JAHTKI010000025.1, read as the reverse complement.
GTGCATCAGCCAATCGTCGCCGTCGACCGCGATCAGCGTGCAGTTGGCGGCGATGCTGCCGGTCATGCCGGAAATCGGCAGTTTCGGGAACAGCTCCAGCCATTGCAGGGCCAGGCCGGTAGCCGGCGCCGCCGCAGGTTCCGGCTCGGGCTCCGGTGCAGGATCGACGGCGTGCTCGCTGGCCAGATCGTCGAGGTAACTGTAGGCCGCCATGTCCGGCTCGATGTAATCCTCGTCGAGCGGCGGTTCGTCGTCCATGTCCATGCCCGGCGTCGCGGCATCGACGTCGGCGACCGATGGCTCGGGAATCGGCGCGGCGGCCCACTCCGGGGCTTGCGGAACGACGCTGTCCGGGGTCGGAAGCGGCATCGGCGGCAGCTCGGGTTGCTCGGCGGCGGTTTCCAGCACCGGCTCGACAGCCGGTTGCTGCACGGGCGCCGGTTCTACCGGATCGTTCCACGGCAGGTCGACGACGTCTTCCACAGCGGCGGGCTCGGGCACGGGTTCCGGCTCAGGCTCAGGTTCAGCCACCGCGACAGGCGCAACCGGCGCGGGTGCTGGCTCAGGCGCCACCACGGGTGCCGGGGCCGGCGCAGTCACTGCAGCGACCACCGGCGCAGCCTTCGGCGCGGCAGCCACTGAGTTTGCGGAATCAACTGTGGCCTGGCTGATCCCCACTGGCTTTAGCGGTTGCCTTGGGGCGTCCGCGCTGTCGGCGGGCCGGAAGGCCAGCATCCGCAGCAAGACCATTTCGAAACCGCCGCGAGGATCCGGCGCCAGCGGCAAATCGCGGCGCCCGATCAGGCCCATCTGGTAATAGAACTGCACGTCTTCGGCCGGCAGCGCCTGGGCCAGCGCCAACACCCGGTCACGATCGCCGTGGCCATTGTCGACACCGTCCGGCAGCGCCTGGGCGATAGCAACGCGGTGCAGCACATTGAGAATTTCCGAGAGTACGCCGTTCCAGTCCGGGCCTTGTTCGGCCAGATGGCGCACGGCTTCGAGCAGCGCCTTGGCATCGCCTTCGATCAGCGCATGCAAGACGTCGTAAACCTGGCCGTGATCCAGCGTGCCGAGCATCGCCCGCACATCGGCGGCCAACACCTTGCCTTCGCCAAAGGCGATGGCCTGGTCGGTCAGGCTCATGGCATCACGCATCGAGCCGTCCGCCGCGCGGCCCAGCAGCCACAGCGCGTCGTCTTCGAACGGTACGTTTTCAGCGCCGAGGACGTGGGTCAGATGCTCGACCACCCGCTCCGGCGTCATGTTTTTCAGGGAGAACTGCAGGCAGCGCGAGAGAATCGTTGCAGGAAGTTTCTGCGGGTCGGTGGTCGCCAGGATGAACTTGACGTAAGGCGGCGGCTCTTCGAGGGTTTTCAACAGCGCATTGAAGGAATGGCTGGAGAGCATGTGGACTTCGTCGATCAGGTAGACCTTGAAGCGGCCCCGGCTCGGCGCGTACTGCACGTTGTCGAGCAGCTCGCGGGTGTCCTCGACCTTGGTGCGGCTCGCGGCGTCGATCTCGATCAGGTCGACAAAGCGCCCTTCATCGATTTCGCGGCAGACCGAACACTCGCCGCAAGGGCTGGAAGTGATACCTATCTCACAGTTCAGGCATTTGGCGATGATCCGCGCAATCGTGGTCTTGCCCACCCCCCGCGTACCGGTGAACAGGTACGCATGGTGCAGCCGCTGGCTGTCCAAGGCATTGATCAGAGCCTTGAGCACATGGGTCTGGCCGACCATTTCGCGGAACGAGCGCGGACGCCATTTACGTGCAAGAACCTGATAACTCATCGAAAACCGTCGCGGCAAAGGAAGCAGAAGCGGCTAATGCTAGCGGAGCAAGGGCAAAATTGCATCCGGTGTGCTCTTCTATTCTGGCTAAGCTGCGTGAGCGAGGGCTTTTGTCGGCCCAGGATGGGGATTGAGCGGAGCATTTATGCGCTGGGCCTTGGGGGCAATACTGGGAATCAGCCTGAACGTGACGGCCTCGGAGCCGCCGCTGCGCTTCGCCGTGGCCGACAGCTGGGCCATGCCGATGGTGCAGATCGAACGCGGGCGCCCGACCCAGGGCATCCTCTACGACATGATGCTCAGCCTGGCGACCCAGGTCGGCGTCCCGGCACAATTTCACGTCCTGCCCCGCGCCCGGGTGCAAAGCGCCATGGAGCACGGCGAAGTCGACGTGCGCTGTTACGCCGCGCAATCGTGGCTGCCGAACCAGTCCGGCGACTACATCTGGAGCATCCCGGTGCTGTTCCAGCGCGACCTGCTGATCAGCCGCCCCGGCCCGCCCGTCGACCTCGACCCGGCCAGCCTTGCGCGTCAGCCGATCGGCACCGTGCTGGGCTACACCTACCCCACCCTGCAACCGCTGTTTGACGCCGATCAACTGCAACGCGAAGACGCACGCAACCAGGAACAGGTGCTGGAAAAGCTCCTGGCAGGTCGCTATCGCTACGCCGTGAGCAATCAATGGACCCTGGACTGGTTCAACCAGCGCCTGCTGCCGGGACAACAATTGCAACGGGTGGCGGTGTTGCAGGAGCAGAACGTCGGTTGTTATGTGAGGAACGATCCGAACGTGCCGGTACAGCGGATTCTGCGGACGCTGTTGCGAATGAAAATGTCGGGGGAGATCGATGAGATCATCCGGCTGTATACCGGAAGTTCGGAAAGCAGCCCGTAGGTGGATTCACCCCTCAATAGCCGTGCAACTCGCGGAATTTCTGATCGTCGTGGCCGACGTGATAATCGACCCACTCGACCACATCGTAAGGCAGGTAAAGCTGCCGCCTGGCTCGGGAGATTGCGATGTACACGGCGCAGATCCGCTGATCGAACTCGTAGGCGTCCTTGAATTTCACCGTGGTGAGCAGCTCGGTTGTCAGCAACACCCGGTCAAACTCCATTCCCCCGGCGTTCTCTGCAAGCATCAGCATGCAGCAGGTATCGGAGCGGCCAATCACCCGGTTCAAAGCGGTCACATCAGCGACCTTGAAACCGTTTTCCAGGCGGTTTTCAACCCAGAGAAACGCCTCATCAAACTGACTGGCCTCTCGCACCTGTCGCCAGTCCGCCATGTCGCTGAAATACGGATGCGGCCCCTTCTCGCTATTCGCGGCGCTGTAATAGGCGGACTTGAACATCTCGATCGCCGTGATCATGAAATGCTCGAGATCCCGCTGCGCCGCCGCGTCCTGGAAAATGAACGGGCAATTGGCATCGCGCAGTTCGATGGCCCATTTCACCGTGTCCCAGCGCGATGCGGTCAGCACCGCACAGCCTTCGGGCGGCACGAAACCCTGCGGATAGTGCTCGACGCCGACATCAGCATCGCGCGCGCCTTCAAAGGGGATCTTGCTCTTCTTCGAGTGGCGGGCGATCAACGGATTGACCAGACGCTCGACATTGCGCCCCGAACGCACCGAATAGCAGACATCGCTTTGCCGGACCTCGCGCTTGCGCCTGACCGGTTCGTCACCGGGCTGCTGATACTCGTCTCCCAGCGTGATCAACACCTGCCGCCCACGCTCGATGATTTGCAACAACGACTCGGGAATATCCTGGCTTTCATCAATCAGAATGTGCGTGTAGCGGGCAGGCACCGAACACCCCGCCAAACTCGCACGCTTGATCATCAGCAACGCCCCGAACCCGGTCTGGCCGGCCCATGCAGGGTTAGCCTCAAGATAGACCCACAGCCGGCTCGAGTACTCGAGCAGCGCCCTGGCATCCACCTCGGACAGCGCTTGCTTGAAATGCGGGAAGTGTCTGGCCGACAGACTGTGCTCCCTTGAGCGGCAATAGCGTTCAAGCACCTTGAGACAGACATCCAGAGTCGCTTGCCCGCTGCGGGCCTGAAAACCGTGGATGTTCAGTTCCTGTGCAACCGCCTGCCTGCTCGCCCCCCGGAGAGACGCACTGGCAGGTCTGGATCGAGGCCCCAGCAGAAGTTTTTGCGCAAAGGCGTCGAAAGTGGCGCTGGTGCTTCCGTCGCGGGCATTTCCCATGCGCTCGCGAAGAACCCTCAGTTTTTCAGCCGTGCGCGCCAGCACCAGGGTTCCTCCGGGGCGCAGGCACTCCATCAAGGTGCCCAGCAGGTGGCTTTTGCCGATCCCCGCATAGCCCTGAACATGCAGGTCTTCATCCAGATTGGCGCGGAAGGTTCTGACCAGTTTGTCCTGAGCGGCACTCAACCAGCGCTCGCGATGCCGGGGCGTGACCGTCTGCTGGTGGAACGGATTGTTAAGGGCATGGTGGCGGATTTTGTACTCGACATCCCATTTCCCGTCGGGCAACAGGTAGTCCCGCGCCGCCACTTCATCGTCCAGCAGGCAACGCAGGTTCAGACGCTTGATGGCATTGAGGCCGAAGTACAATTTGCGCGGATCGAACAGCCGCTGAGCCTCCGCAAGCAGCCCTGCGCCATCGGCCTGACGCTTCTCCACGGCCCACGCAATCAGCCTGGCCAGCACCCGCTCCGCCGCACCCGCCGTCAGGTCCTTTTCTGCCGCCTCCGCCAGATTCTGGATGACCAGTACCGCCGCCAGCTCCGCATCCGTCAGCGGGCCGAGCGTTGTTGCGCCGTCAGCCTCCAGCAAAGCCGCGCAGGCCTCGTGGGTGATGGGCAAAAACACAGGGCTGGAGAAATCAAAATGTTCCGGATGCATACAACCTCGCCGCCTGGGCAGGCGTTCTCACACGATCAATCCTGACCCGTGCTTATCGTTCATTTCGTGGCGAATCCGCCGGCCAAGGAGTATGCCACCGTTCACCTGCCGTGATTGAGCGGCGATGCGGGACGGGGCGAAAAAGGAAATGCCCGACGCCATCGCGCGCAACTTCGCACGAAAACCCGGCGTGGTGGAAAAATCACAGGCATAAAAAAACCGCAGTGGGCGAAACCCATGCAGTTCTGATTTGATTCGTTCGAGGTTCGTTAAGGTGGCGACCCCACCAGCCACACCCCGGCACACAATGTTCCCGCTGTGGCTGCTGCCTTCCGGCTCTGACCAGGTTCACGGGTAATCGTTGCGGGGGGACCGATGGGGTCACCATAACGACGCTTGCCTGTCGGCGAGCCGCGCCATTGTACCTATCTGAGACGAAGTTACAACCGCTGGTTGTAGATTAAAAATATGAAGAGGCTCAAGCACTTGCTATTGCGCCTGGAGCACTTCGTCCGCCCGGCCGCCCGCCTGCTGGATCACCAGATGAATGAAGTGCAGTTTGGCAATCGCCGGGGCCGGCAGCACGAACGGGTAGAAATCCGGCTGGCCCATGCTGCGTGACAGCTCGTTGAGCATCCCCGCCAGCTCGATCCACGCATTGACGAACGACAGGAACGCCGCGCCACCAGGGTGTTCCGGGTCGTACAGGGTGCTGGTCGGGAATGGCTGGTAGTCGAAATCCAGCTCCCGCGCGCTCATGCCGAAACCCAGCGCGGTGTCCACCGCGTCCATCATGTGCAGGTAGTGCGCCCAGGTTTCCGCCCAGTCTTCCCACGGGTGCATGGTCGCGTAGGCGCTGACGTAGTGTTGCGGCCAGTCCTGCGGCGCGCCGTGCTGGTAGTGGCGATCCAGTGCCTCGGCGTAACTGGCGCGCTCGTCGCCAAACAGATGGCGAAACCCTGTGAGCCACGGGCCGTTGGCGATCAAGCGATCCCAATAGTAATGCCCGACCTCGTGGCGAAAATGCCCGAGCAACGTGCGATAGGGTTCATGCATCTGCGCCCGCACCTGCTCGCGGTGGGCGTCGTCGGCCTCGGCGATGTCGAGGGTAATCAGGCCGTTGGCGTGGCCGGTCATCGGTGCGTTGCCCTCAAGGTCGATTCCGATGAAATCGAACGCCAGACCCGTTGCTTCGTCGACGGTTTTCGCCACGACCGGCAAACCGAGCGTAATCAGTTGCGCGATCAAGCGACGCTTGGCGATCTCGACCTTGCGCCAGCGTTCAGGATTTTGCGCAGCGGACAGGTCGGGAATGGTGCGATTGAGGCGGCAGGCGATACACAGGCTGTCGGCGGCGTCGGCCGGTAGCAGCCAGTTGCAGGCGGCGGGCGTGTCGAGGTTGGCACAGCGGCGGAACAGTCCGGCATCGGGATCGACGTCGAGCGTCCATGTGCCTTCCTGAGGCCCTGGTTGCAACGAACTGAGGCGACTGTGTTCCGGTTGATAACCCAGGAATGCCTCGCAGGCCAGGCACTGGCTGTTGCGAAAAAACAGCGACTGACTGCAGCGGCACGGCCAGACTTTGCTGTTGCGCGAAGACTCGCCCATGAACGGCGCGACGATGCGGGAACTCAGCTGCTCGAAAAAGCGGTGCATGGCGATCTCTCCCTGGGGCTTGCCAAGACTAGATCATCCTCGTGCGCCGATCGTTCCACGCACCGCGTCGCAACGATCGATCAGACCGCGAGACCATGCCCTTTCAGGAAGGCAATGAACGCCTCTTCATCCATGACCTTCACACCCAGCTCATTGGCTTTGGTCAGCTTCGAGCCGGCACCGGGGCCTGCGACCACGCAATGGGTCTTGGCCGACACCGAGCCCGCCACCTTGGCCCCAAGGCTCTCCAGGTGTTCCTTGGCGACATCGCGGCTCATCAGTTCGACCTTGCCGGTCAGCACCCAGGTCTCCCCTGCCAGCGGCAAGCCTTCGACGACTTTTTTCTCGCTCTGCCAATGCATGCCGAAATCGATCAGTTGCTTCTCGGCGTCCTCGGCAAGTTGCCGATGCTCCGCCAAGGCAAAGAACTCGCGGACCGAATTGGCCTGCTTCTCCGGCAACGCCTGGCGCATATCGAGCCAGTCGGCGTCGAAAACGCCCTTCAGCGTAACGAATTTATCTGCCAGTTTCTGCGCCCCGCCAGGGCCGACCGACGGGATGTGAAGCTTGTCGAGGAAGCCACCGAGGGTGGTGCTGGCGGCGAACTCGGCACCCAATTCACCCTGATCCTGAATCTGCAAACCGTGCCCCAGCAACTCGGTAATCACCTGTTGGTTGTGGGCGTCCTCGAAGAAGCTGTGAATCTCGTGCGCCACTTCCAGGCCGACGTCCGGCAGGTAGGTCAGCACTTGCGGCAACGCGCGCTGCACACGCTCCAGCGAACCCAGCGAGCGCGCCAGCACTTTGGCGGTTTCCTCGCCGACGTCGGGAATCCCCAGCGCATAAATGAAGCGCGCCAGACCCGGCGTCTTGCTGTCGGCGATCGCTGCCAGCAGTTTGTTGCTGGAGACTTCGGCAAAGCCTTCGAGGTCGACGATATCGTCGAACTTCAATGCATACAGATCCGCCGGGGAACTGACCAGACCCTCGTCCACCAGTTGCTCGACGCTCTTGTCGCCGAGGCCTTCGATGTCCATCGCGCGGCGGGAAACGAAGTGGATGATCGCCTGCTTCAGTTGCGCACCACAGGCCAGTCGACCGACGCAGCGATACACCGCGCCTTCGCTGATGGTTTCCTTGCCCTTGCTGCGTTTGACAAGTTGCGTGCGCTCGACATGGGAACCGCACACCGGACAACGCTCGGGAATCTGCACCGGCCGCGCATCTTCCGGGCGACGCTCGGTGACAACCTGCACAACCTGCGGGATCACGTCACCCGCGCGGCGGATGATCACCGTGTCGCCGATCATCAGGCCCAGGCGCGCCACTTCGTCCATGTTGTGCAACGTTGCGTTGGCAACAGTGACACCGGCAACCTTGACCGGTTTCAACCGCGCCACTGGTGTGACCGCACCGGTGCGACCGACCTGGAATTCCACGTCGAGCAATTCGGTGAGTTCTTCCATGGCCGGGAATTTGTGGGCGATGGCCCAGCGTGGCTCGCGGGCGCGGAAGCCCAGTTCACGCTGGTCGGCGATGCTGTTGACTTTGAACACCACACCGTCGATTTCATAGGCCAGGGCGTTACGCCGTTCGCCAATATCGCGGTAGTAATCCAGGCATTCGCCGATGCCTTTGGCCAGTTTCAGTTCGTGACTGATCGGCATGCCCCAGGCCTGGAGCTGCTTGAGGTTGCCGATGTGCGTGTCGGAAATATCGTGGGAAACCTGGCCGATGCCGTAGCAGCAGAACTCCAGCGGACGATTGGCCGTGATCTTCGAGTCCAGCTGGCGCAGGCTGCCGGCGGCGGCGTTGCGCGGGTTGGCGAAGGTCTTGCCGCCGACTTCCAGTTGCGAAGCATTGAGGCGCTCGAAACCGGCCTTGGACATGAACACTTCGCCGCGCACTTCGAGCGTCGCCGGCCAGCCTTCACCGTGGAGCTTGAGCGGGATGTTGCGCACGGTGCGCACGTTGACGCTGATGTCCTCACCGGTGGTGCCGTCACCGCGCGTGGCGCCGCGCACCAGCACGCCGTCCTGATACAGCAGACTGACCGCCAGGCCATCGAGCTTCGGTTCGCAGCTGTATTCCACCGCCGCGCCACCGCCGAACAGATCGCCAGCCGGCAGATCCAGACCTTCGGTTACCCGACGGTCGAACTCGCGCATGTCGGTTTCTTCGAAGGCATTGCCGAGACTGAGCATCGGCACTTCATGACGCACCTGAGTGAACGCCGTGAGCGCCACGCTGCCGACACGCTGGGTCGGCGAATCGCTGGTAACCAACTCCGGGTTGGCCGCCTCAAGTGCCTTGAGCTCGTGGAACAACCGGTCGTACTCGACGTCCGGAATACTCGGCTCATCGAGGACGTGATACCGGTAGTTGTGCTGATCGAGTTCAGCGCGCAGCTCTAGAATGCGGGTATTGGCGGCGGTCATGGGTGTTCTCTCATAAAGCAAAAGAGCAGCCGAGGCTGCTCCTATCTCATTACATGTTTTGAATCAAAAAATCGCAGCCGGGTTCCACTCGTCGACTCCTGTGAGGGCCACGGCTGCGATCTCTGACCTCAGCGCTTCTGGGTCAGGGCGCGACGTTCGAATTCGACGATGCGCTGGCGGTAGTGTTCGATGGTCTGCGCGGTCAGGACGCTGCGCTGGTCATCTTTCAGTTCGCCGTTCAGCTCCTGGGAGAGCTTGCGGGCCGCCGCCACCATCACGTCGAAGGCCTGCTTCGGATGACGCGGGCCTGGCAGGCCGAGGAAGAAGCTCACCGCCGGCGTGCTGAAGTGGTCGATGTCGTCCAGGTCGAAGATGCCCGGCTTGACCGCATTGGCCATCGAGAACAGTACTTCGCCGTTGCCGGCCATGCTTTCGTGACGGTGGAAAATGTCCATCTCGCCGAAACGCAGACCGCTTTCCAGGATGTTCTGCAACAGCGCCGGGCCTTTGAAGCCAGCCGGATCGCGGCAGATCACGCTGATTACCAGCACTTCTTCGGCTTGCGGCTGATCCTTGTCGCTGACCATTGGCGACGGCTTGGCGTCCTCGACGAAATCATCGTCACGACTGCTGAAGCTCGGGCCGCCGTCCAGATCCAGATCGAGGTTCAGGTCGCCCTGGGCCGGACCGTTGCCGCCACGCTTGCCACGCTTGGAGCCGGATTCGCGAGGCTCGCGCGCCTCCCGTGGCTCACGGGCCGGCATGCTCACCGACGGCAGATCATGCTCGTCCAGTTGCGGTTCCTTGTGTGTATCCAGCACGCGGGACGGGCCCAGCAACTCGGCGTTGCTGTCCTCGTCGGGCAGGTTGGACAGACTTCGGTCAAGACGGAATTTCAGTTTTCCCTTGCCGCCGCGCATACGGCGCCAGCCATCGAAAAGAATACCGGCTATCACAATGATGCCGATGACGATCAGCCACTCGCGCAGACCGATTTCCATTAATCCCGTGCCTCTATAAAAAATGCTGAAAAATAAGGGGTTTACATTGTGCAAACCGCTTTAAAACGTGGCGCCAACTCTATGTTCTGACAGGCGTTTTGCCCACGTATACGAAAAATTGACATTAAACTAGCACGACCAAAGACAACTTTACACCGTCTGTCTCATCGGCTTGCGCGAATATGTCGATTGGCCAGTAAGTCGAAGCTGGTAAAACAGTCCTACAGACTACAAATACCTTTCCGACACCGCGCCGGCTCAGGCATCCACCATCGCCATCGCCTCCTCGACATCCACGGCCACCAGTCGCGAACAACCCGGTTCATGCATCGTTACCCCCATCAGCTGATCGGCCATTTCCATGGCGATCTTGTTGTGGGTGATGTAGATGAACTGCACGGTCTGCGACATCTCTTTGACCAAGCGTGCGTAGCGTCCAACGTTAGCGTCATCCAGTGGCGCGTCAACTTCATCGAGCATGCAGAACGGCGCCGGATTCAATTTGAAGATCGCGAAAACCAGTGCCAGTGCGGTCAGCGCTTTTTCGCCGCCGGAGAGCAAATGGATGGTGCTGTTCTTCTTTCCTGGCGGCCGCGCCATGATCGTCACCCCTGTATCGAGTAGATCTTCGCCCGTCAGTTCCAAATACGCGCTGCCACCACCGAAAACTTTCGGGAAAAGTGCCTGTAAACCGCCGTTGATCTGATCAAAGGTATCCTTGAAGCGGTTCCGGGTTTCCTTGTCGATCTTGCGGATGACGTTTTCCAACGTCTCCAGCGCTTCCACCAGATCGGCGTCCTGGGCATCCAGATAACGTTTACGCTCGGATTGTTGCTGGTATTCGTCGATGGCCGCGAGGTTGATCGCACCCAGGCGCTGAATCCGCGCGTTGATGCGTTCGAGTTCGTCTTCGGCTTCGCGTTCACTGGCCTCCGGGGTCAGCGTGGCGAGTACGCCGTGCAAGTCGTAGCCGTCTTCGAGCAACTGATCCTGCAAGGCCTTGCGGCGCACGGTCAGGGCTTGCCATTCCATGCGTTGCTGTTCGAGCTGACCACGGATCAGCTGCGATTGCTGCTCGGCCTGGGTCCGGCGCTTTTCCGCATCACGCAGTTCGCGGTCGGCATCTTCCAGGGCGATTTGCGCAGTCTTGAGTTCTTCGTCGACGCTCATGCGCTTGTCGAGCAACTCTTCAAGTTTGAGACGCAGCTCTTCCAGCGGCGCCTCGCCCTCCTCCAGATTGAGGTTCAACTGCTCGCGTTTTTCAGTCAGGCGTTCGGCCTGCATTTCCAGGCGCTCCAGCGCCTGACGGGTGGAGTCGTGCTGAGCGCGCAGCGAACCCAGGCGCACCGCCAACTGATGGGCGTGATCCTTGTGCTGTCGCGCTTCCTGACGCACGCGGTCGAGGCGTTCGCGCAGGCTGTCGCGCTGGGCCAGCAGCAACTCGCGCTGCTCGGTGTCGACGGCCATGGCATCGAGGGCGTCCTGCAACTGCATCCGCGCCTCGCCGATGTGCTCGTGCTCCAGCGCACGCTGTTCGCCGAGCTCGACCATCTCTTCATCGAGACGGGTACGACGCAGGTTCAATTGCTCGGCCTTGGCCTTGCCGGCGGACAACTGGGCTTTCAACTCGCCCTGCTGACGCGCTTCATCCTGCAGCAGCCGACGCAAATGTTCGCGGCCGTTTTCCTGCTGGCGCTGTTGCGCACGCAGGGTCTGCAAACGGGTTTCCATGGCCTCGACGGTGGCTTCGCGCTCTTCGCGCTCCAGTTGCAGATCCTGGATTTCCTGGCCACGGGCGAGCATGCCGCTTTCGGCCTCGCTGGCGCGACGTACCCGCAGGAAGTGTTGGCCGACCCAATAACCGTCGCGGCTGATCAGGCTCTGCCCGGCGCTCAACTGACCGCGCAGGGCCAGTGCCTGCTCAAGGCTGTCGACCGGTTTGACCTGAGCGAGCCACGGCGACAGGTCAACCTGCGCCTCGACCTTGTCCAGCAGACTGCCCGGCACCCGCACGCCATCGCTGCCCGGGCTGAGCAGGCGCAGATCGCCCTGGGAGAATCCGGACAGATCGAAGCCGGCAAAATCATCCACCAGCACCGCTTGCAGGTCGGCGCCGAGTACGGTTTCCACCGCCAGCTCCCAGCCCGCCTCGACCTTCAGGCCTTCGGCCAGACGCGGACGCTCGGCGAGGTTGTGTTCACGCAGCCACTCGGCGGTGCCGGTGCCCGGATCGAGCGCCGCTTGCTGCAAGGCTTCCAGCGACGCCAGGCGACCGTTGAGCCGCTGCAGATCACCCTGCGCCTGCTGCTGCGCGGTCAGCGCCTGCTGCAACTCCTGGCGCAGTTGTTCCAGTTTTTCGACCTGGGCCTCTTCGCTGGTCTGCAAATCCTCGAGCGTCGCTTCGGACTCGGCGAGCTGTTCGCTGAGTTCCATGATCGCCGCGTCTTCCGGATCCGCCGACAGCAACGCGCGCTCTTCACCCATCCGCCGCTGGCGCTCGGCCAGACGTTCCATGCTGGCTTCCAGTTGCTGGATGCGCGACTGCTGCACTTCGGCCTGACGACGCGGCTCGGCGGCGGTCAGGTTGAAGGTGTCCCACTGCTCCTGCCAGCCGTGCATGGTCAGTTCGGACTCTTCGAGGGCGGCGGCGGCTTCTTCAGCGGCGGCGCTGGTGACTTCCTGCTCGGGGGTGAGCATGTCCAGCTCTTCGCCGAGGGTCAGCAGCAGCGTGCGGTCGTGACCGAGATGGGACTCGGTTTCCAGGCGCGCACGCTCGGCTTCTTTAAGATCGTCCTGCAACTGACGCAAACGTTGCTGGCCGTGCTGGATGCTCTGTTCGACCCGGGCGATGTCGCCGCCGACCGAATAGAAGCGGCCCTGCACCAGGTTGAAGCGTTCGGACAGGTCGTGGTGCCCGTCACGCAGGCGCTCAATGGCCGCATCGGCGTTGCGTTGTTCGGCGACCAGCGCTTCGAAACTGATTTCCTGGGTGCCGATGATCGATTCGCGCTGGGCGACCTGCTCGTTCAGATCCTGCCAGCGCAGGGCCGACAGTTGCGCCTTGAGCTGCCGCTCCTCGGCTTTGTATTCCTGATACTTCTCGGCGGCCTGGGCCTGGCGGTGCAGGCGTTCGAGCTGGCGTTCGAGTTCTTCGCGCAGGTCGGTCAGGCGGGCGAGGTTTTCGTGGGTGCGGCGGATACGGTTTTCCGTTTCGCGCCGACGCTCCTTGTACTTGGAGATTCCCGCCGCTTCTTCGATGAAGTTGCGCAGATCCTCGGGCTTGGCCTCGATCAGCTTGGAGATCATCCCCTGCTCGATGATCGAGTAACTGCGCGGCCCCAGGCCAGTGCCGAGGAAGATATCGGTGATGTCCTTGCGGCGGCACTTGGCGCCGTTGAGGTAATAGCTGTTCTGGCTGTCGCGGGTGACTTTGCGGCGAATCGAGATTTCCGCGTAGGCGGCGTACTCGCCGATCAGTGTGCCGTCGGAGTTGTCGAACACCAGTTCGATGCTCGCCTGGCTCACCGGCTTGCGGCTGGTCGAGCCATTGAAGATGACGTCGGTCATCGACTCGCCACGGAGGTTCTTCGCCGAACTTTCGCCCATCACCCAGCGCACGGCGTCGATGATGTTCGACTTGCCGCAACCGTTCGGCCCGACGACCGCCGCCATGTTACTGGGGAAGTTCACCGTGGTCGGGTCGACGAAGGATTTGAACCCCGCCAGTTTGATGCACTTTAGCCGCACGTTCAGGCCGCCGTCAGGGCGGACACCACCAGATCGCAACTGCGCTGGGCGTAAGCCGTCAGCACGATGCGGATCTGCGGCAAATCACGGGCGAGCACAGCGGCGAGCAGGCGCTCGAACAGTTCGAGGAACTCGCTCATCTCGGCCTTGCGCTGCTCCAGAGCGAGGAAATACGCGCGGCTCATGGCCGGTTGCAGGTTCTCGACGGTTTCCTGCAGATAAGGGTTGTTGGCGAACGGATACGCGGCGCGCATCACATTGAAGCTGTCGTCGACGAAGGTACGGATGTCCTGGCGCTCGTAGCTGGCGGTCAGACGCTGCTGGATCTGCACGAACGGCGCCATGTCGGCCTGAGTCTGCCAGCCGTTGGCGACCGCGTTGCCGAGCAGGATGTACAGCTCGCTCATCAACGTACACAGGCTCTGAACCTTGTGCGCCGTCAGTTCGGTGACGTGGGCGCCACGACGCGGCAGGATCGCGATCAGGTGACGGCGTTCGAGGATCAGCAGGGCCTCGCGAACCGAACCACGACTGACATTCAGCGCCAGCGTGACCTTCTGTTCCTGGATGCGCTCTCCCGGCTTCATTTCGCCGCGAATGATCCGCTCGGCGAGGTGGTGGGCGATTTGCTCGGCGAGGCTGTCCGGCGCCTTGAACGTCATGGTTGTCCTTCAAATTCTTCGATCTGCACAAGCGGCGCAGTGTAGCGCAATGCGCGTTCATGGCGGAGTGCCCGCACAGCGGTTTTTGGCACGAATCCCGCAAAAAAGCAGGAGTTCGATAGCGGGTCAATACTCAAGAGACGAGCTGTTGATCGACGAAATGAGTTTTCTTGACCTTTAAGTCAGAAAATCATTGACCGAAAAGTCAGAGCTGCTAAATTCGGCTCACGTCGGTTAACAACAATAATGAATCTGCGAGGCCTTCCGTGATCCAGTTTTTACTAAACCAGGAACTCCGTAGCGAGCACGCCCTGGACCCGAACCTGACCGTGCTCAATTACCTGCGCGAACACGTGGGCAAGTCCGGCACCAAAGAAGGTTGCGCCAGCGGCGACTGCGGCGCCTGCACCGTGGTGGTCGGCGAGTTGCAAACGGATGACGATGGCCGCGAACACATTCGCTATCGCAGCCTCAACTCGTGCCTGACGTTCGTCTCGTCGCTGCACGGCAAGCAGTTGATCAGCGTCGAAGACCTCAAGCACAAAGGCGAGCTGCACAGCGTGCAGAAAGCCATGGTCGAGTGCCACGGCTCACAGTGCGGCTTCTGCACCCCCGGTTTCGTCATGTCGCTGTTCGCCCTGCAAAAGAACAGCGACGCGCCGGATCACCACAAAGCCCACGAAGCGCTGGCCGGCAACCTCTGCCGCTGCACCGGCTACCGACCGATCCTCGCCGCCGCCGAACAATCCTGCTGCGGCAAACAGCCGGATCAGTTCGACGCCCGCGAAGCCGAGACCATTGCCCGCCTCAAGGCCATTGCACCCACCGATATCGGCGAACTCAACAGCGGCGACAAACGTTGCCTCGTGCCGCTGACCGTAGCCGACCTGGCCGACCTCTACGACGCTTATCCACAGGCCCGCCTGCTGGCCGGCGGCACCGACCTGGCGCTGGAAGTCACCCAGTTCCACCGCACCCTGCCGGTGATGATCTACGTCGGCAACGTCGCCGAAATGAAGCGCATCGAACGCTTCGACGATCGCCTGGAAATCGGCGCCGCCACCGCCCTCTCCGACTGCTACGAAGCGCTCAACGCCGAGTACCCGGACTTCGGCGAACTGCTGCACCGCTTCGCCTCCCTGCAAATCCGTAACCAGGGCACCCTCGGCGGCAACATCGGCAACGCCTCGCCGATCGGTGACTCGCCACCGCTGCTGATTGCCCTCGGCGCGCAGATCGTGCTGTGCAAGGGCGAAACCCGGCGCACCCTGGCTCTGGAGGATTACTTCATCGATTACCGGGTCACCGCGCGTCAGGAAAGCGAATTCATCGAAAAGATCATCGTCCCGCGCGCCAGCGCCGAGCAGCGTTTCCGCGCCTATAAGGTGTCAAAACGCCTGGACGACGACATCTCCGCCGTCTGCGCCGCGTTCAACCTGCGCGTGGAAAACGGCGTGATCCGCGACGCCCGCGTGGCCTTCGGCGGCATGGCCGCGATCCCGAAACGCGCGGCCCACTGCGAAGCCGTGCTGCTCGGCCAGCCGTTCAACAACGCCGTGGTCGAACGCGCCTGCGCCGCGCTGGGCGAAGACTTCACGCCGCTCTCGGACTTCCGCGCCAGCAAGGAATACCGCCTGCTCAGCGCGCAAAACCTGCTGCGCAAATACTTCATCGAACTGCAAACACCGCACATCGAGACTCGGGTGACCGCTTATGTCTAACCATCACGCCGTAGAGAAGACCCAGGCTGAATTGGCCGAGCTGTTCGCCAAGGATCTGACCACCGGTGTCGGCCGCAGCGTCAAGCACGACAGCGCCGCCAAGCATGTGTCCGGTGAAGCGCAGTACATCGATGACCGCCTGGAATTCCCCAACCAGTTGCACGTCTACGCGCGGCTGTCGGATCGCGCCCACGCGAAGATCATCAGCATCGACACCCGGCCGTGCTACGCCTTCGAAGGCGTGCGCATCGCCATCACCCACGAAGACGTACCGGGCCTGAAAGACATCGGCCCGCTGCTGCCGGGTGATCCGCTGCTGGCCATCGATGACGTGCAGTTCGTCGGCCAACCGGTACTGGCCGTGGCTGCGAAGGATCTGGAGACCGCACGCAAGGCCGCGATGGCCGCGATCATCGAATACGAAGATCTGGAGCCGGTGCTCGACGTGGTCGAAGCCCTGCGCAAACGCCATTTCGTGCTCGACAGCCATACCCATCAGCGCGGCGATTCGACGTCAGCGCTGGCCACTGCCGAACATCGCCTCCAGGGCACGCTGCACATCGGCGGCCAGGAACACTTCTATCTGGAGACTCAGATCTCCTCGGTCATGCCGACCGAAGACGGCGGCATGATCGTCTACTGCTCGACCCAGAACCCCACCGAAGTGCAAAAACTGGTGGCGGAAGTGCTCGACGTGTCGATGAACAAAATCGTCGTCGACATGCGCCGCATGGGCGGCGGTTTCGGCGGCAAGGAAACCCAGGCCGCCAGCCCGGCGTGCCTGTGCGCAGTGGTCGCGCACCTCACCGGCCAGCCGACCAAGATGCGCCTGCCACGGGTCGAAGACATGCTGATGACCGGCAAGCGTCACCCGTTCTACGTCGAGTACGACGTCGGCTTCGACAGCACCGGACGCCTGCACGGGATCGCCATGGACCTGGCCGGCAACTGTGGCTGCTCGCCGGACCTGTCGGCCTCGATCGTCGACCGGGCGATGTTCCACTCGGACAACTCGTACTACCTGGGCGACGCGACCATCAACGGTCACCGCTGCAAGACCAACACCGCGTCGAACACCGCTTACCGTGGCTTCGGCGGCCCGCAAGGCATGGTCGCCATCGAAGAAGTGATGGACGCCATCGCCCGTCACCTGAACCTCGATCCGCTGGCGGTGCGCAAGGCCAACTACTACGGCAAGACCGAACGCAACGTCACCCACTACTACCAGACCGTCGAGCACAACATGCTCGAAGAGATGACGGCTGAACTGGAAGAAAGCAGCCAGTACGCCGAGCGTCGCGAAGCGATCCGCCGCTACAACGCCAACAGCCCGATCCTGAAAAAAGGCCTGGCGCTGACCCCGGTGAAATTCGGCATTTCCTTCACTGCCAGCTTCCTCAACCAGGCCGGCGCGCTGATTCACGTCTACACCGACGGCAGCATCCACCTGAACCACGGCGGCACGGAAATGGGCCAGGGCCTGAACACCAAGGTCGCGCAGGTGGTGGCCGAAGTGTTCCAGGTGGAAATGGATCGGGTGCAGATCACCGCGACCAACACCGACAAGGTGCCGAACACCTCGCCGACCGCCGCCTCCAGCGGTGCCGACCTCAACGGCAAAGCCGCGCAGAACGCCGCCGAAATCATCAAGCAGCGTCTGGTGGAATTCGCCGCACGGCACTACAAGGTCAGTGAAGAAGACGTCGAATTCCACAACGGTCACGTGCGGGTACGCGACCAGATCATGACCTTCGAAGCGTTGATTCAACTGGCGTATTTCAATCAGGTATCGCTGTCGAGCACCGGGTTCTACAAGACCCCGAAAATCTATTACGACCGCAGCCAGGCCCGTGGCCGGCCGTTCTACTACTTCGCCTTCGGCGCGGCGTGCTGCGAAGTGATCGTCGACACCCTCACCGGCGAGTACAAGATGCTGCGCACCGACATCCTCCACGACGTCGGCGCCTCGCTGAACCCGGCCATCGACATCGGCCAGGTCGAGGGCGGCTTCATCCAGGGCATGGGCTGGCTGACCATGGAAGAACTGGTGTGGAACAACAAGGGCAAGCTGATGACCAACGGCCCGGCCAGCTACAAGATCCCGGCCGTGGCGGACATGCCGCTGGACCTGCGGGTGAAGCTGGTGGAGAACCGCAAGAACCCGGAAGACACGGTGTTCCACTCCAAGGCTGTCGGCGAGCCGCCGTTCATGCTCGGCATCGCCGCGTGGTGCGCGATCAAGGATGCGGTGGCCAGCATCGGCGACTACAAGCATCAACCGAAGATCGACGCCCCGGCGACCCCGGAGCGGGTGTTGTGGGGTTGTGAGCAGATGCGCCAGCTCAAGGTTGTGAAAGCGGTCGAGGCTGAAACCGAGCTGGCTCCGCTCTAGACCGAGGCGCGGCCTTCGCGGGCAAGCCCGTTCCCACAGGGGAATGCGGGCTTGCCCGCGAAGAAGCCCGAACAGACAACAACGATGTCGAGGTGAACATGTACAACTGGATCGACGCCCTCGCCGACCTGCAGAATCAGGGCGAACCCTGCGTTCTGGTGACGATCATCGAAGAGCTCGGCTCGACGCCGCGCAATGCCGGCTCGAAGATGGTCGTCAGCGCCCGCCAGACGTTCGACACCATCGGTGGCGGGCACCTGGAATACAAGGCCATGCAGATCGCCCGCGAGATGCTCGCCAGCGGCAAGCAGGACACTCATCTGGAGCGTTTCAGCCTCGGCGCCAGTCTGGGCCAGTGCTGCGGCGGTGCCACGGTGTTGCTGTTCGAACCGATGGGGCAGGTGCAGGCACAGATTGCCGTGTTCGGCGCCGGCCATGTCGGTCGCGCCCTCGTCCCCCTGCTCGCCAGCCTGCCCTGCCGCGTGCGCTGGATCGACTCGCGGGAAGAAGAATTCCCCGAGCAGATTCCCCCCGGCGTACGCAAGATCGTCGCCGAAGAGCCTGTGGATGAAATCGACGACCTGCCCGCCGGCAGCTATTGCATCGTCATGACCCACAACCATCAGCTGGATCTGGAACTGACTGCCGCGATCCTCAAACGCAACGACTTCACCTGGTTTGGCCTGATCGGTTCGAAGACCAAACGCGCCAAGTTCGAACACCGCTTGCGTGACCGGGGCTTCGACCCCGCCGTCGTGCAGCGCATGCGCTGCCCGATGGGGATCGGCGAAGTCAAAGGCAAGTTGCCGGTGGAAATCGCCATCTCCATCGCCGGCGAAATCATTGCCACCTATAACGCCAATTTCGGCCAGCACACCGCCAGCGCCGAACCGATTGCCAAGCTGCTGCCCGTTTCCCGGCGCAATCAGGCCGTCAGCCTGAAAGCGTCAAACTGATTAGCCTCACAGATAGAGAACAACCATGCCTCTGACTCGCAAAGCCTACCGCGCCGCCATCCTGCACAGCATTGCCGACCCCGCCGAGGTCGGCATCGACGCCTCCTACGAATATTTCGAGGACGGCCTGCTGGTGGTCGATGACGGCAAGATCAGCGCCCTCGGCCACGCCAGTGAACTGCTGCCGACCCTGCCGGCGGACATCGAGATCAACCATTACCAGGATGCGCTGATCACCCCGGGCTTCATCGACACCCACATCCACCTGCCGCAGACCGGCATGGTCGGCGCCTACGGCGAGCAATTGCTGGACTGGCTCAACACCTACACTTTCCCGTGCGAAAGCCAGTTCGGTGACAAGGCCCACGCCGACGAAGTGGCCGATATCTTCATCAAGGAACTGCTGCGCAACGGCACCACCACCGCGCTGGTGTTCGGCAGCGTGCATCCGCAATCGGTGAACTCGTTCTTCGAGGCCGCCGAAAAACTCGACCTGCGGATGATCGCCGGCAAGGTGATGATGGACCGCAACGCGCCGGATTATCTGACCGACACCGCCGAATCCGGCTACCTCGACAGCAAGGCGCTGATCGAACGCTGGCACGGCAAGGGCCGCCTGCACTATGCGGTCACCCCGCGCTTCGCCCCGACCAGCACCCCGGAACAGTTGACGCTCGCCGGCCAGTTGCTCACCGAGTACCCGGATCTGTACATGCAGACCCACATCAGCGAGAACCTCAAGGAAATCGAGTGGGTCAAGGAGCTGTTCCCGGAGCGCAAGGGCTATCTGGACGTCTACGACCACTACCAACTGCTCGGCGAGCGCTCGGTGTTCGCCCACGGCGTACACCTGTGCGACGACGAATGTGCGCGTCTGGCCGAGACCGGTTCAGCGATTTCGTTCTGCCCGACTTCGAACTTCTTCCTCGGCAGCGGCCTGTTCAACCTGCCGATGGCCGAGAAGCACAAACTGAACGTCGGCCTGGGCACCGACGTCGGTGGCGGCACCAGTTTTTCGCTGCTGCAAACCCTGAACGAAGCCTACAAGGTGATGCAGTTGCAGGGCGCGCGGTTGAGTCCGTTCAAGTCGCTGTACCTCGCCACCCTCGGCGGCGCGCGGGCACTGCGTCTGGAAGACAGGATCGGCAACCTGCAACCGGGCAGCGATGCCGACTTCCTGGTGCTGGACTACAACGCCACGCCGCTGCTGGGCTACCGTCTGAAACAGGCCAACAACATTGCCGAGACGCTGTTCGTGCTGATGACCCTGGGCGATGACCGGACCGTGGCGCAGACCTATGCGGCGGGTGCGCTGGTGCATCAGCGCTGAGTTTTCCCGAGGCATAAAAAATCCCCCGGTACTGTTCAGTCCGGGGGATTTTTGTTGCCTGTCGGATCGCATTGGTGGGCAAGCCCACCAGGGCTCAGAGCTTGGCTACCGGGCGTCCCGGTTTCTTGGTCTGCAACAAGTGCGAGAACACTGCGTGCAGATCGTCCGAAGCGCTTTCCTCGTCGAGGTTGAGCTTGCTGTCGATGTGGTCCATGTGATGCATCATCAGATCCACCGCCAGCTCGCCGTTGCGCGCCTCGATGGCGTCAATCAACTGGGTGTGCTCGTCGTAGGAACAGTGAGAACGGTTGCCGCTTTCATATTGGGCAATGATCAGCGAGGTCTGCGAGACCAGGCTGCGCTGGAAGCTGATCAACGGCGCGTTTTTCGCCGCCTCGGCCAGTTTCAGGTGGAATTCGCCCGACAGACGGATGCCGGCACCGCGATCGCCACGGGAGAAGCTGTCGCGCTCGTCGTTGACCATCTGCCGCAATTCGGCGATCTGCTCGGCGGTGGCGTGCTGCACCGCGAGTTCAGTGATCGCACGCTCCACCAGACGGCGAGCGAGGAACACCTGACGCGCCTCCTCGACGCTCGGGCTGGCAACCACCGCGCCACGGTTCGGCCGCAACAGCACCACGCCTTCATGGGCCAGACGCGACAGCGCGCGGCGAATGATGGTGCGGCTGACCCCGAAGATTTCCCCCAGCGCTTCTTCGCTCAACTTGGTGCCGGGCGCCAGGCGCTGTTCGAGGATGGCCTCGAAGATGTGCGCATAGACGATATCGTCCTGGGTTCCGCTGCGGCCGGCTTTGCCTGCTCGCGGTTGTTTCTTGAGGGGTTGCAACTGTTCGTTCATGGGCACTCGAGTCGGGAGAACTGCGGCGAATTGACCGTGACTGTAATACGGCACAGTGGGTCGCTGGCAAGTATCGCGTAAAAAACAGCGCGATTGTACACAATGGATGGTGGCAACACGACTGTATGGCTGTTTGTGACTTCGGCTGTATCGCAACGATCCGTTACGTTTGAGTTTAGGCTTGTTCGCAAAATCCGCTCCCACAAGGGGTTTGTGTTGTTGCACATCTTTTCATTGCTATAAGGAACACCGCGGTCATGACCGACGCCACCCACACCCAACTGCGCCCCCTGGCCGACACCTCGCCCTCGGCCATCGTCGCCGGTTTCATTGCGATGATGACCGGCTACACCAGTTCGCTGGTGCTGATGTTCCAGGCCGGGCAAGCGGCGGGCCTGACCAGCGGGCAGATTTCCTCGTGGATCTGGGCGATTTCCATCGGCATGGCGGTGTGCTCCATCGGCCTGTCGCTGCGTTATCGCACGCCGATCACCATTGCCTGGTCGACCCCCGGTGCGGCGCTGTTGATCACCAGCCTGGGTGGCGTCAGTTATGGCGAGGCGATTGGCGCCTACATCACCTGCGCGGTGCTGGTGACTATCTGCGGCCTGACCGGCAGCTTCGAGCGGCTGGTGAAGAAGATCCCGGCGTCCCTCGCAGCGGCGTTGCTGGCGGGCATCCTGTTCAAGATCGGCAGCGAAATCTTCGTCGCCGCGCAACACCGTACCGGGCTGGTGCTGGGGATGTTCTTCACGTACCTGCTGGTCAAGCGCCTGTCGCCGCGTTACGCGGTGCTCGCCGCGCTGCTGATCGGCACCGCGCTGTCCGGCTTCATGGGCCTGCTGGATTTCAGCGCCTTTCACCTGGAAGTGGCGACGCCGGTGTGGACCACTCCGCACTTCTCCCTCGCCGCGACCATCAGCATCGGCATTCCGCTGTTCGTGGTGGCGATGACGTCGCAGAACATGCCGGGCATCGCTGTGTTGCGCGCCGACGGCTACCACGTCCCGGCTTCGCCGCTGATCACCACCACCGGCATCGCCTCGCTGCTCTTGGCGCCGTTCGGCTCCCACGGGATCAACCTCGCGGCGATCAGCGCGGCGATCTGCACCGGGCCGCACGCCCATGAAGATCGCAACAAGCGCTACACCGCTGCGGTGTGGTGCGGGATTTTCTACGGCATCGCCGGGGTCTTTGGCGCCACATTGGCGGCGTTGTTTGCCGCTCTGCCCAAGGAACTGGTGCTGTCGATTGCCGCACTGGCGCTGTTCGGCTCGATCATCAATGGCTTGAGCATTGCCATGACCGAGGTGAAGGAACGGGAAGCGGCGCTGATCACCTTCATGGTCACCGCGTCGGGGCTGACGCTGTTTTCCATCGGCTCGGCGTTCTGGGGGATTGTTGCGGGGGTGCTGACGCTGTTGATTCTGAATTGGCGCAAGGCTTGAGAAATCCCGAGCAGCCCTACAGGCAGGCATAAAAAAACGGCGACCCGAGGGTCGCCGTTTTTTCTGCAATCAAGCCTTGTTGATCGGCTTTTCCGGATACCACACGTCCAGCAGCGGGCTGATTTCGACGTTGGTCAGCTCGGTGCGGCCTTTGAGCCAGGCTTCAACGGCAGCGCGTTGCTCTTCGTTGACCGAGCCACGCTTCTGCAGGCATACCAGACCGAAGTCGTCGCCGCCGACGTAACCCAGACCGTTGGCTTCCATGGCTTCTTTGATGAATGCTTCGAGGAAAGCGTCAATGGCTTCTTCGGACAGATCTTCTTTGAAGCCCAGGTTCAGTTCGAAACCCAGCTCTTGAAATTCATCAACGCACAGTTTTTTGCGCAGACGCTGGGAACGGTTAGTCGCCATTGGAACAATCCTCTTAAGTAATAACGGCCGGCACTTTAGCAGTTTAAGCCGCCGATTGCCCGACTCTGTGGGGCTTGTGGCCAACCACCGGTAAAAAAATAACAAATTGCTCATGTCCGGCACGGCACAAGCGGTAACACCTTGGGGCATAATGCCGACACTTTCATGACCACTGGGGGCCTTTTCATCCATGCCCTCGTCTTTTTCCCCCTCTTCTGCAGGGTTTTATTTCATATGATCAAATCGTTGCGTCCTCTGTTTCTCGCCGGCCTTCTTCTGCCCCTGGCCCTGCCCGTCTCCGCTGCCACCATCAACACCGCCCTGACCCCCAACGTCGAAAAAGCCCTCAAGGCCAGCAAGCTGCAACCAAGCGCCCTGTCTCTGGTGATGGTGCCGCTGGAAGGCCCGGGCACGCCGACCGTGTTCAACGCGGACGTCTCGGTCAACCCGGCCTCGACCATGAAACTGGTCACCACCTACGCCGCCCTGGAAATGCTCGGCCCCAACCACCAGTGGAAAACCGAGTTCTACACCGACGGCGACCTGAGCGGCGGCATTCTCAACGGCAACCTCTACCTCAAGGGTGGCGGCGATCCGAAGCTGAACATGGAAAAACTCTGGCTGCTGATGCGCGACCTGCGCGCCAACGGCGTGACCCAGGTCACCGGTGATCTGGTGCTCGATCGCAATTTCTTCGTCCAGCCGCAACTGCCGGAATTCAACGATGACGGCAATGACGAGAACAAGCCGTTCCTGGTCAAGCCGGACTCGCTGCTGGTCAACCTCAAGGCACTGCGCTTCGTCGCCCGCAATGACGGTGGCCGTGTGCTGATTTCGGTGGAACCGCCGATTGCCAGCATCCACATCGAAAACACCGTAAAAGCGCTCAACTCCAAGCAATGCACCGGTGGCGTGCGCTACAACCCGGTGCCGATGGCCGATGGCAGCGTGAACGTGACCGTCGCCGGCCAGTTGGGCGATGGCTGCAGCTCGCAGACCTATCTGTCGCTGCTCGACCACGCCACTTACACCGCTGGTGCCGTGCGGGCGATCTGGAAAGAACTGGGCGGCAGCATCCAGGGCAAGGATCGTCTGGCGCCGACGCCGAGCAACGCCAAGGTGCTGGCTCGCGCGTTCTCGCCGGATCTGGCGGAAATCATCCGCGACATCAACAAATACAGTAACAACACCATGGCGCAGCAACTGTTCCTGAGCCTGGGACAGAAGTTCCGCAACGACGCCGACGGTGACGACGCCAAGGCTGCGCAACGCGTAGTACGTCAGTGGCTGGCGAAGAAAGGCATCACCGCGCCGCATCTGGTGATGGAGAACGGTTCCGGCCTGTCCCGTGCAGAACGGGTCAGCGCGCGTGAGATGGCGAGCATGCTGCAAGCCGCGTGGCACAGCCCGTACGCGGCCGAGTACATCAGCTCGCTGCCGATCGCCGGCACCGACGGCACCATGCGCAAACGCCTGAAGACCACCGCGATGCGCGGTGAAGCCCACGTCAAGACCGGCACCCTGAACACCGTGCGGGCAATCGCCGGCTTCAGCCGCGACGTCAACGGCAACACCTGGGCGGTCGTGGCGATTCTCAACGACAAGGCACCGTTCGGCGCGTCGTCGGTGCTGGATCAGGTGCTGCTTGACCTGTATCGCCAGCCGAAGCTGCCGCAGACCGCCTCGGCTCTGTAAATCACACCGCAGCCCTGCTCCCACTGCTGATGTGGGAGTGGGCCTGCCCACGAAGGCAGCCCAGTTGCTCCCTCGGGGCATCAGGGCCTAGACCACCTGCCCCTCGACCCGATCCCGCCCGCCTTGCTTCGCCGCGTAGACCCCTGAGTCGGCCCGCAGCAGCAACGCATCCGCGCCCTCCCCCGGCCGCCAACTGGCGATGCCGAAGCTCGCCGTCACCACACCCACCACATCGATAGGCGCACTGCGCAGACTCTGCCACAACTCGATCGCCAGCATGTAGGCGTGATCTCCGTCGATGTCCGGGCACAGCACCATGAACTCTTCGCCGCCCAGACGGCAGAACACGTCGGTACGCCGCAGGCGATGCCCGATGCGCTCGCACACGGCCTGCAACACCCGGTCGCCCACGGCATGGCCGAACTGATCGTTGATGCGTTTGAAGTGGTCAATGTCGAGCATGATCACCGACAGTTCGCCGCCACCGCGCTCGACCCGGGCCATTTCGGTGGTCAGGCGCTCCTGGAAGTAGCGGCGGTTGTGGATACCAGTCAGGGCGTCGGTCACCGACAGCGCGCGCAACTCTTCTTCCACCCGCTTCAGATCGGAGATGTCCGAGATATAGCCGTGCCACAGCACGCCACCGCCCGGCAACTCCTCCGGCGTCGCCTCGCCGCGCACCCAGCGCAGGCCGCGTTCGGGCAACTGCACGCGGTACTCTTCGCGCCAGGGGCTGAGGCTTTCCGCCGAGGCGCGGATCGAGGAGCGCACGCGTGTCGTGTCCTGGGGATGGATGCGGGTGAAGATCGCTTCGGCGTTGAGCAGCAGCACATCCGGGTCCAGTTCGTAGATCTCACGGATACCGTCGCTGGCGTAGATCACGCTGAAACGCCCGTCGAACTCCATCTTGAACTGATAGATGCCGCCGGGAACGTGTGCGCTGAGTTTCTTCAGCAGCACGTCCCGCGCCGCCAGCGCTTCGTGGACGCGCTTGCGTTCGGTGATGTCGATGCAGATCGCCAGATGCCCGACCCAGAGCCCTTGTTCGTCGAGTACCGGGGTCGCCAGCATGTTCACCGGCAGATGACTGCCGTCCTTGCGCACCAGGGTCCATTCCCGCGCCTGATGGCCGCCGACCTCACCGCCCTCGACCAGCATCGCCTGACAGGTCGGGATGGTTTTGCCGTAACGGGCGCTCAACTCCGACGCACGGCTGATCAGCTCTCGGGGGAAATGCAGGTTCTCCAGGGTCATGTGGCCGACCACTTCGCTGCTGCGATAACCGAGCATCTGTTCGGCGCCGGGGTTGAACGTGTTGATCACGCCGCGCAGATCGGTGGCGATGATCGCCACCTGGGTCGCGGCGTTGAGCACACCGCGCAACTGGCCGTGGGTGCCGCGCAATTCCTGTTCGCGCTCGTGCAATTCCTGAGTGCGCAGTTCGACCATGCGCAACGCACGCTGACGCTGACTGACCAGCACGTACAGCAGCGCGGCCAGCAGCAGGCTGAGCAGCGCGCCAAGAATCACCACGCTGCCAACCGACGAATGGTTGGCCTGCATGAAGGCATCGCTTGGCTGGATATCGACCTGATAATCGTGATCGGCCATGCGCACCAGTTGCGTCGCCGACAGATCGCTCGGCGCCGGCGCGTTGGAAGACTCGTACAGCACTTCATGCTGATCGTTGGTCGACAGATCGAGAATGCGCACCGACAGATAGTCGTGCAGCGCATCCGGCAGACCGTCGGCCAGCAACTGGCGCATGCTGATCACCGCCATCACGTAGCCGAACGACTTCGCCGCGCCCTCGCGAATCACCGGAGCCACCAGCAGCACACCGCGCGCGTAGGCCGGCTCGATACTGACCAGATGCATCGGTTGCGACACCGCCAGGCCCGCGAGGTGGTCGGCGCGTTCCAGGGTCGAGCGACGCAGCGGCTGCGCCAGCAAGTCGTACCCCAACGGTGAACCGAGACGGCTCTGGGTCTGGCTGTAGATCACCACGACGTATTCGTCGCGGGCCGCCGCCAGTTGCAGTTCGCCGCGCGGGTTGAGTTCACGCACGCTGAAGGTGAGCAAGCCTTCTTCGCGCATCCGCTGTTCGAACCCGGCACGCTCGGCGCCACTCACCCGCAGCGCGAACGAATACGCCTGGGTGCGCAGCAAAAGGGGTCGGGTGTAGCCGTCGAATTCGGCGCGGGACACCGATTCGGAGTTGGCGAAGAACCGGCGCAGGCCATCGAGGCGCTGCTCCTGATCCTGAAACCGTTCTTCGATGCGGCTGTAGCGCTCGTTGGCCAACAGCTGAAAGCGCTGGCGCAACTGGCTATGGAATTGGTTGAGGGTGGTCCAGGCCAGCAGCCCCGTGAGAATCCCGCCGGCGAGCAAAACCAGCAGCGCGACCAGCCAGGCCGAAACTTCTTCGCTGATAAAACCCAGGATCTTTGGGCGCACGGGGTGCAACGACATAAGGGCAACTCACTACGCCAGCATTTGCGGGAAAACCCCATTGGCCGTGTGTGAGTTATAGCTATTAGCCACTAATTTGGCTAGCGCCACTGGATCCACGGAGCCGTTAAAAATCAAAGCCCTGTGGATCCAATTTTGCAGAGTGTCAACGAGCCGTGATTTTCCAGGCGCGGTGGATCTTGCCGTTACGGGCAAAGTCCGGGTCGATGGTCGACGCGGTGATTTCCTCCACCGCGTAACGCTCGGCCAGGTTTTCTTCGAGCTGGAACTTGCGGAAGTTGTTGGAGAAGTACAACACGCCGCCGCTGGCCAGACGCGCCATGGCCAGGTCGATCAACTGTACCTGATCGCGCTGCACATCGAACACGCCTTCCATGCGCTTGGAGTTGGAGAAGGTCGGTGGGTCGATGAAGATCAGGTCGTACTCTTCACGACTGTTCTCCAGCCATGCCATCACATCACCCTGCTCCAGACGGTTCTTGTCGGAGAAACCGTTGAGCGACAGGTTGCGCCGCGCCCAGTCGAGGTAGGTTTTCGACAGGTCGACGCTGGTGGTGCTGCGCGCGCCGCCCTTGGCCGCATGGACACTGGCGGTCGCGGTGTAGCAGAACAGGTTGAGGAAACGCTTGCCGGCAGCCTCCTTCTGAATCCGCATGCGCATCGGCCGGTGGTCGAGGAACAGCCCGGTGTCGAGGTAGTCGGTGAGGTTCACCAGCAGCTTGATACCGCCTTCGCTGACCTCGTTGAACTTGCCCTGGGCGCTCTGGCGCTCGTACTGCTTGGTGCCGCTCTGCCGCTCGCGGCGCTTGACCACCACGCGGCTCTTGTCGATGTTCAGCGCCTGGGGAATGGCCGCCAGGGCATCGAACATGCGGATCGAGGCCTTTTCCGGATCGACGGACTTCGGCGCGGCGTATTCCTGAACGTGGACCCAGTCGTTGTACAGGTCGATGGCCATGGCGTATTCCGGCATGTCGGCATCGTAGACCCGGTAGCAATCAATGCCTTCGCGCTTGACCCACTTGCTCATGGCCTTGAGATTTTTCTGCAGGCGGTTGGCGAACATCTGCCCGCCTTCGCTCAAGCGCGGCTGCTCGATCACGGGCGCCGGGGCTGGCGTTGGTTTGATCGGGTTGCCGTTCTTGTTGAACTTGCGCTCCTGCGGCTCATTCGGCATCTGATCGTAAGCAGCTTGCTCGCGCTCGGCCTGACGCTGCTCCGGGGTACGACGCTCGCCGGTGACGAACTGATCCGGCAGCACTTTGATCAACAGCAGCTTGCACGGCAGCGCGCCGTTCCAGAACGAATACTGTTTGTGGCTGCGAATGCCCATGCGCTTGCCCAGGTCCGGCGCGCCGGTGAAGACCGCCGCTTCCCAGTTCAGGCAAGCCTGACGCAGGCGTTCACCGAGGTTCTGGTAGAGATACAGCAGGCTGGCTTCGTCGCCCAGACGCTCGCCGTACGGCGGGTTGCAGATCACCAGGCCTTTCTGGTTCTGGTCCGGACGCG
This sequence comes from Pseudomonas botevensis, assembly GCF_019145475.1. Taxonomy (GTDB): domain Bacteria; phylum Pseudomonadota; class Gammaproteobacteria; order Pseudomonadales; family Pseudomonadaceae; genus Aquipseudomonas; species Aquipseudomonas botevensis. The sequence continues at coordinate 47,567 of NZ_JAHTKI010000025.1, read as the reverse complement.
GCTCGAAGGTCGCGACTTCGCCCTGATAGATCTTGATCCACTCGCTCAAACCCGCGCGTTCGACGTTGTTGCGGCCCGGCTGAATCAGCCGCGGGTCGGCTTCGTAACCGCGAATCCACAGCGGCGGCCTGGCCAGACCGGCGGCGGCGCGCTCTACGGCTTCCTCATGGAGTTTTTTCCACAGCGCCGGCACGTGACCCAGCCAGGCAGTGAAGCCCCATTGCTCGCGGCGCAGGTTCGGCGCCATGTCGGTGGCAATCATGCCCGCCTCGACCAGGAACGTACCGACACCGCACATCGGGTCGGCCAGCGCGCCGCCTTCGGCAGCAATGCGCGGCCAGCCGGAGCGGATCAGAATCGCCGCCGCAAGGTTTTCCTTCAGCGGCGCGGCGCCCTGCTGCAAGCGATAACCGCGCTGGTGCAGGCTGTGCCCGGAGAGGTCGAGGGAGAGGATCGCTTCGCCGCGATCCAGACGCAGATGAATGCGCAGGTCCGGGTTGAGCTTGTCGATGGACGGACGGTCGCCCTGAGGGGTGCGCAGTTTATCGACGATGGCGTCTTTTACCTTCAAGGCACCGAAGTGGGTGTTGTCGATGCCCGAGCCGTGGCCGCTGAATTCGACGGCCAGGGTGCCGTCGGCGAGCATGTGATCCTGCCAGTCGACGTCGAGTACGCCGTGGTACAGATCCTCGGCGTTTTTCATCGAGAAGCGCTTGAGCACCAGCAGCACGCGGTTGGCCAGACGCGACCAGAGGCACAGGCGATAAGCAGTTTCCATGGTCGCCATGCCACGCACGGCGGAAGTGTGCTCGCGGGCCTCTTCAAGGCCAAGCCCGACGGCTTCCTCGATGAGCAGGCCTTCAAGGCCTTTGGGACAAGTGAGGAAGAGTTCGAAACGATCGGACATGGTTTTCCAGAGCCTTTGGCTAGTGAACCGGCAACGCATTGCCGATCCGGTTTTCAATCAGGCGCTTTTCTACAAGAGCGCCCGCGTGGCACGAAGGTGTGCCATTCCATCCCCGCTGCTCGGGTTAAAAGAGCTTAGATGCCGGGACAGATAAAAAAGTTGATGCAACAAAATGATTCAGGGCAACCCTTCGTCAGATAGTACCTGACCGCAATCGTGGGTCATTCTCACTAAAGGATTAACCCCATCATTCCGCGCGGGGCCGATCATACCGGGGTTTGCCCAATAAACATTGGATAAATACGCGGTTACTTATCGCCATAGCATCCTTTTCGTTACGTCCTTATGACAAAACGGTCATTCCCTCGATGTGACTCATTGGTTAGAACTGAACACAGGTTGACGTCGCAACGGCGTCAACACCTTGGCTCGCCACGCCGGCAGCGGGCCGCCAACGGCAGAGTTTTTCTGCCAGACCTCGGTTGAGGTCATCGCGACAAAAACAGTCAACAAGTGAGGGAAACACCCTATGAGAAGACTTAAGCGTGATCCGTTGGAAAGAGCATTTTTGCGCGGATATCAATATGGCGTTGGTGGCAAATCCCGTGAGCTTTGCCCATTTACTCTACCGTCGGTACGTCAAGCCTGGATCAACGGCTGGCGAGAAGGACGCGGCGACAACTGGGACGGTATGACCGGCACTGCGGGAATCCACAGACTCAACGAACTTCACGCCGTCGGCTGACACACAGGGCACTTATTGCAACACGACAATCTGAATCTGCAATGAATTAACCACGCACGTCCTTCCCGGACGGCGGGCTACGGCCCAGGGGCTCCTTCGAGGAGCCCTTTTTTATGCCTGCCGCCCTGCATCACCACAGCCCGCAGGCGGATCAGCGCAACGCGGCGATCGCATCCACCGATTCGCGAATCAGCGCCGGACCTTTGTAGATGAAGCCGGAGTAGATCTGCACCAGGCTCGCACCCGCCGTGATCTTCTCGGCGGCGTGCTTGCCCTCGGTGATGCCGCCCGCCGCAATGATCGGCAGACGTCCACCCAGCTCGGCGGCCAGCACCTTGACCGTGTGAGTACTCTTGTCCCGCACCGGTGCCCCGGACAGACCGCCCGCCTCGTCGCCATGCTCCATGCCTTCGACGCCGACCCGGCTCAGGGTGGTGTTGGTGGCGATCACCGCGTCCATCCCGGTTTCGATCAGCGCCTGCGCGACCTGCGCGGTTTCTTCGTCGCTCATGTCCGGTGCGATCTTGATCGCCAGCGGCACATGCTTGCCATGACGCAGGGCCAGTTCGGCGCGGCGCGTGGCCAGGTCCGCCAGCAATTGCTTGAGCGAATCGCCGAACTGCAGGCTGCGCAGGCCCGGGGTGTTCGGCGAGCTGACGTTGACCGTGACGTAGCTGGCCTGGGCGTAGACCTTGTCCAGGCAGATCAGGTAGTCGTCCACCGCGCGCTCGACCGGGGTGTCGAAGTTCTTGCCGATGTTGATCCCCAGCACGCCCTTGTATTTGGCCGCCGCGACCCGCGCCAGCAGGTTATCCACACCCAGGTTGTTGAAGCCCATGCGGTTGATGATCGCCTCGGCTTCCGGCAGGCGGAAGATCCGTGGTTTCGGGTTGCCCGGCTGCGGACGCGGGGTCACGGTGCCGATTTCGACAAAACCGAAACCCAGCTGGGCGAAGCCGTCGATGGCCGCGCCGTTCTTGTCCAGACCGGCCGCCAGACCCACCGGGTTCGGGAAATCCAGGCCCATGACGTTGACCGGCACTTTCGCCGCAGCCTTGCACAACAAGCCGTTGAGGCCCAAACGTCCGCCCGCGCCGATCAGATCCAGCGACAGATCGTGGGAGGTTTCCGGGGAAAGTTTGAACAACAGCTGACGGGCCAGGGTGTACATGGGCGGCTAGGACTCGGGCGGCGAAAAGAGGCGGCGATTATAGCCGGGCATCACCCTGGCGCGCGAGGCGCATTGGCAAATCGGCAGCGCTGGCATATGCCTTGCACTTGGCTTGTCATCAGCCCGCACGCCAATGGCGGCATGCGGGCAGGACAATGGCGTCGTCACCCGGTTTGGCCTCGACCAGGCCGGGGACGACGTTTTTTTTGAAGACGGCTTCAAGGTGCATCCCATGAATGAACCCTCCGTCGGGCCACTGGCCTGGGTCAACGGCAGCGATGCCCCGGAAAAAACCGTGATCGATCTCGGCTTCATTGCCCTGAGCGATTGCGCCTCGGTGGTGGTCGCCGCCACCCAGGGCTTTGCCCAGCCTTACGGGCTGACCCTGAACCTCAAGCGCCAGACGTCCTGGGCCAACCTGCGGGACAAACTGGTCAGCGGCGAACTCGATGCCGCCCACAGCCTCTACGGCTTGATCTACGCGGTGCATCTGGGCATCGGCGGCGTGGCGCCCACCGACATGGCGGTGTTGATGGGACTGAACCAGAACGGCCAGAGCCTCAACCTGTCCCACGGCCTGCAAGGCCTGGGCGTGACCAGTCCTGAAGCGCTGGATCGGCATGTGCACCAAACCCGCGCAAAACTGACCTTCGCCCAGACGTTCCCCACCGGCACCCACGCGATGTGGCTGTATTACTGGCTGGCGAGCCAGGGCATCCATCCGTTGCAGGATGTCGACAGCGTGGTGGTGCCGCCACCACAAATGGTCGCGCACTTGCAGGCCGGACGGATCGACGGCCTGTGTGTCGGCGAGCCCTGGGCCGCCAGCGCGGTGCAGCAAAACCTCGGTTTCACCCTGGCGACCAGCCAGACCATATGGCCCGATCACCCGGAAAAAGTCCTCGGCTGCACCCAGGCGTTCGTCGAGCAATACCCCAACACCGCCCGGGCACTGGTGATGGCGATCCTCGAAGCCAGCCGTTTCATCGAGCAAAGTCCGGAGAACCGTCGCAGCACCGCGCAACTGCTCAGCGCGGCGGAATACCTCGATGCTCCGGTGGCTTGCGTCGAACCGCGCTTTCTCGGTGCCTACGACGACGGCCTCGGCAACCGCTGGCAGGATCCCCACGCCCTGCGTTTCCACGGTGACGGTGAGGTCAACCTGCCGTACCTGTCCGACGGCATGTGGTTCATGACCCAGTTCCGTCGCTGGGGCTTGCTGCGCGACGACCCGGATTACCTCGGCGTCGCCCGGCAGGTGCAACAACTGGAGCTGTATCGCGAAGCCGCCACCGCCGTCGGCGTGGCGGCCTGGGGCAAGGAAATGCGCAGCAGCCAGTTGCTCGACGGCAAGGTCTGGGACGGCAGCGACCCGGCCGGCTACGCCCGCAGTTTCAAGCTGCACGCCCTGAGCGACAGCTCTGCCCTTCTCGCTCGCCGCTGACAGGAGACCGCGAACATGTTGCGCATTCTGCTGATCAATGACACCGCGAAAAAAGTCGGACGCCTGAAAGCCGCGCTGATCGAAGCCGGTTTCGAGGTGATCGACGAGTCCGGCCTGACCATCGACCTGCCCGCGCGCGTCGAAACGGTGCGTCCGGACGTGATTCTGATCGATACCGAGTCACCGGGCCGCGATGTGATGGAGCAAGTGGTGCTGGTCAGCCGCGACCAGCCACGGCCAATCGTGATGTTCACCGACGAGCACGACCCCGACGTGATGCGGCAGGCGATCAAGTCCGGGGTCAGTGCCTACATCGTCGAAGGCATTCACGCACAACGCTTGCAGCCGATTCTCGACGTTGCCATGGCGCGCTTCGAGAGCGACCAGGCGTTGCGCGCCCAGTTACAGGCCCGCGACCAGCAACTGGCCGAGCGCAAGCGCATCGAACTGGCCAAGGGGTTGCTGATGAAGATGAAGGACTGCAACGAGGAAGAGGCCTACACCCTGATGCGCCGTCAGGCCATGAGCCGCCAGCAGAAGCTGATTCAAGTGGCAGAGCAGATCATTGCCATGAGCGAGTTGCTGGGCTGAAAGCTCTGGCCGCGTGAAAGCCCCTCACCCTGGCCCTCTCCCAAAGGGAGAGGGAACCGACCGGGGGATGCTCGCGAAGTACGCCGAACGGTGAATTTGTGTTGTGAATCCATAACCGATTCGGTCTTGCAGGTCGATGTTTGACGCTAGACACCTCGGTCAGTCCCCTCTTCCTCCGGGAGAGGGTCAGGGTGAGGGGCTTCTGATTTTGACTTGGCACAGATCTCGCTAAGCAATCCGCACAGGTAACCAACGGCGGTTGCCCCACCTACGACAAAGACGTCGCTCACTTGCCTCGCCCCCCAACCGGCGATCCAGGTAGCGGCGTTTTTGCGTTTTGGCCCCACAGCCCGGGGCCGGTGGTGCAGCCGTATGGCGCTCCACCTGCTGGCATGACTCCTTCTCGAGAGACCTTCGTCTCGAGCTACTCACAGCTGAGGTGCGCGATGAATTCAAGCTTCTGGAAATCCGGCCATACCCCGACCCTGTTCGCGGCCTTCCTGTATTTCGACCTGAGCTTCATGGTCTGGTATCTGCTCGGCCCACTGGCGGTGCAGATCGCCGCCGACCTGCACCTGACCACCCAGCAGCGCGGCCTCGTGGTCGCCACGCCGATTCTGGCCGGCGCCGTGCTGCGCTTCGCCATGGGCATGCTGGCGGATCGGCTGTCACCGAAAACCGCCGGGCTGATCGGCCAGGTGATCGTCATCTGTGCGTTGTTCGGTGCCTGGAAACTCGGTATCCACAGCTATGAACAAGCCTTGCTGCTGGGACTGTTCCTGGGCATGGCCGGCGCTTCGTTCGCCGTGGCCCTGCCGCTGGCCTCGCAATGGTATCCACCCGAGCATCAAGGCAAGGCCATGGGCATTGCCGGCGCGGGCAACTCGGGCACGGTATTCGCCGCATTGATCGCTCCGGTGCTGGCCGCCTCGTTCGGCTGGAGCAACGTGTTCGGCTTCGCCCTGATCCCGCTGATCCTGACCCTGGTGCTGTTTGCCTGGCTGGCGAAGAACGCACCGGAACGACCGAAAGCCAAATCCATGGCCGACTACTTCAAGGCCCTCGGCGACCGCGACAGCTGGTGGTTCATGTTTTTCTACAGCGTCACCTTCGGCGGCTTCATCGGCCTGGCGAGCGCCCTGCCCGGTTACTTCAACGACCAGTATGGCCTGAGTCCGGTGACCGCCGGTTACTACACCGCTGCCTGCGTGTTCGGCGGCAGTCTGATGCGCCCGCTGGGCGGCGCGCTGGCCGACCGTTTCGGCGGCATCCGCACGTTGCTGGCGATGTACACCGTGGCCGCGACCTGCATTGCGGTGGTCGGTTTCAACTTGCCGAATTCCTACGCGGCACTGGCACTGTTCGTCTGCACCATGCTCGGTCTGGGTGCCGGCAATGGCGCGGTGTTCCAACTGGTGCCGCAGCGTTTTCGCCGCGAGATCGGGGTGATGACCGGGTTGATCGGCATGGCCGGCGGCATCGGCGGTTTTGCCCTCGCAGCGGGCATGGGCGCAATCAAACAGAGCACCGGCAGCTATCAACTGGCGCTGTGGTTGTTCGCCAGCCTGGGCGTGCTGGCGTGGTTCGGCTTGCACGGGGTCAAGCGTCGCTGGAGAACCACCTGGGGCTCGGCGGCCGTGACTGCCGCCCGGGTCTGAGGCCCCCATGGCTCTGCAACTGAGTTTTGCCGAAGCCAGCGCCACCGGCCCGCGCGCGGAGAACCAGGACGCCCTGCGCCTGGTGACCCCCGCGCCGGATCTGGCGGCGAGCAAGGGGTTTCTGTTCGCCATTGCCGACGGGGTCAGCCAGTGCGCCGACGGCGGTCTGGCCGCGCGCTCGACCTTGCAGGCACTGGCGCTGGACTACTACGCCACGCCGCAAACCTGGAGCGTGGCCCAGGCGCTGGATCGCTTGCTGCTCGCGCAGAACCGTTGGCTGCAGGCCAACGGTGGCGGCCAGCCGCTGCTGACCACGGTCAGCGCGCTGGTTCTGCGCGGGCGGCGCTTCACCCTCGCCCATGTCGGCGATTGCCGGGTCTATCGCTGGCACGCCGACCGCTTGCAGCGGCTCACCGAAGACCACGTCTGGGAGCAGCCGGGCATGCAGCATGTGCTCAAACGGGCACTGGGTCTGGATCAGCATCTGGTGCTGGATTTTCTCGACGGTGAACTGCGCGAAGGCGAGTGTTTCGTGCTGCTCAGCGACGGTATCTGGGCGACGCTGGGCGATACCGCGATCGCGGCGATTCTGCGTGATCAACCTGACCTGCACAGCGCGGCGCAAACCCTGGTGGCCGCCGCGCATCTGGCCGGCAGTCAGGACAATGCCAGCGCCCTGCTGGTGCGAGTGGACGGCGTTGGCGAGGCGAACATCGGCGATGCCTTGATCCACTTGCAGCAATGGCCCCTGCCGCCTGCCTTGAAGGCGGGCCAAGCCTTCGAAGGCTGGCAGGTGCAAGGCATCGTCGGCCAGAGCCAGCAATCGCTGCTGTACCGGGTGCTCGACGCACAGGGTCAAGTCTGGCTGCTGAAGACTCTGCCCACGCGCCTCGCCGATGCGCCCGAGGCCGGCCAGGCCCTGTTGGCGGAGGAATGGTTTCTCAAGCGCGTGGCCGGTCGGCACTTTCCTGAAGTCCATGCCGTCACTCAGCGTCAGCATTTGTACTACGTGATGCGTGAATATTCCGGGATGACCCTCGCGCAACTGTTCGAGCAGAACGGCCCGCTACCACTGGCGCAGTGGCGCAACCTGGCCGAGCGTCTGCTGCGTGCGGTGGGCCTGCTGCATCGGCGGCAGATCCTGCATCGCGACATCAAACCGGAAAACCTGCACCTGGGTGATGACGGCGAATTGCGCCTGCTGGATTTCGGTCTGGCGTTCTGCCCCGGTTTATCGGAGGACGCGCCTTCCGAACTGCCCGGAACCCCGAGCTACATTGCCCCGGAAGCGTTCAGGGGTGACTTGCCCAGCACGCAACAGGACCTGTATGCGGTGGGCGTGAGCCTGTATTTCCTGCTGACCGGGCACTTTCCCCATGGCGAGATCGAAGCCTTTCAACGCCCGCGTTTCGGCACGCCGGTCAATGCCGGTCGCTACCGACCGGATCTGCCGGAATGGCTGGCGCAAAGTCTGGAACGCGGTGTCGAGACGGATCCCCGGCAGCGTTATGAAACCGCCGAAGAATGGTTGCTGGCCCTGGAGCAAGGTGAGCGGCGCAACCTGACCGTACGCCCGCGTCCGTTGCTCGAACGTGAACCGCTGAAAGTCTGGCGGGGCTTGGCGCTGGCGGCATTGCTGGGGAATCTGGTGCTGCTGTTTCTGTTGTTCCATGGCTGAGCCCGTGGTGCGCCCTTCGCGGGCAAGTCCACAGGGATTACGCCGAATTCGTGGGAGCGGGCTTGCCCACGAAGGCGTCCTTCCAGTCTCCACAGAACCACCAGCCCGACGCTCCACGAACGAGCAACACGCTTCGATTCGGTGCAAGAAACCCTCCCTCCTGAACACAAAACCCACAAAACCCCAATAAATCCGGGCACTTCACCCAGTTGGCACAACCGCTGCATTACCCCTCTCAACATACATAAAGCCCGACCTTCAACGACGAAGGCCAGGCTTCCCGAGAGAACGGGACCAGGACAAAGGCGTCCTCGCTAGGCAACTAGCGGGACGCCTTTTTTTGTTTGCGCAAAATTTCTCGAGCAAGGCCTGACTGCCCACAAGAGGCAAGCCGCAAGCTCCCCGGAGAACCTGATGAAAAAACTCAAACTGGTGATGATCGGCAATGGCATGGCCGGGGTCCGGACCCTGGAAGAACTGCTCAAGCTGAGTAACGAGCTGTATGACATCACGGTCTTCGGCGCCGAACCGCATACCAACTACAACCGCATCCTGCTGTCGCCGGTGCTGGCCGGTGAACAGACGTTCGAAGAGATCGTCCTCAACGACCTGGACTGGTATCTGGAAAACAACATCAAGCTGCTGCTCAACCGCAAGGTGGTGCAGATCGACCGGGTCAAGCGTCGGGTGATCGCCGAGGACGGCACCGAGGCCGAATACGATCGCCTGCTGATCGCCACCGGCTCGACCCCGTTCATCCTGCCCATCCCCGGCAACACCTTGCAGGGCGTGATCGGCTATCGCGACATCGCCGACACCCAGGCGATGATCGACACCGCCAAGACCCACAAGCACGCCGTGGTGATCGGCGGCGGCCTGCTCGGCCTCGAAGCCGCCAACGGCCTGATGCTGCGCGGCATGCACGTCACCGTGGTGCACCTCGGTGAATGGCTGCTGGAGCGGCAACTGGACAAGACCAGCGGCCAACTGCTGCAAAGCGCCCTCGAATCCCGTGGCCTGCACTTCCGCCTGTGCGAACAGACCCAGGCCCTGCACGACGCCGGCAATGGCCGGGTCGGCTCGGTGCAATTCAAGAACGGTGACATCATCCCCGCCGATCTGGTGGTCATGGCCGCCGGCATCCGCCCCAACACCGAACTCGCGGAAAAGGCCGGTATCCCGTGCAATCGCGGGATTCTGGTCAACGACACCCTGCAAACCTACGACCCGCGCATCTATGCCATCGGCGAATGCGCCAGCCATCGCGGCATCGCCTATGGCCTGGTCGCGCCGCTGTTCGAGCAGGCCAAGGTCTGCGCCAACCACCTCGCGCAACTGGGTTTCGCCCGCTACCAGGGCTCGGTGACCTCGACCAAACTGAAAGTCACCGGTATCGACCTGTTTTCCGCCGGCGACTTCATGGGTGGCGAAGGCACCGAGACCATCACCCTCTCCGACCCGATCGGCGGGGTGTATAAAAAACTGGTGATCAAGGATGACGTGCTGGTCGGCGCCTGTCTGTACGGCGATACAGCGGATGGCGGTTGGTATTTCCGGCAGATCCGTGAGAATCACGCCATCAGCGAGATCCGCGATCACCTGATGTTCGGCGAAAACGCCCTCGGCGACGTAGGACATCAGGGCCAGGACAAAGCCATGAGCATGGCCGACAACGCCGAAGTCTGCGGCTGCAACGGCGTGTGCAAGGGCACCATCGTCAAGGCGATTCAGGAGCACGGCCTGTTCAGCGTCGACGAAGTGAAAAAACACACCAAGGCCGCCAGCTCCTGCGGCTCGTGCTCGGGCCTGGTGGAACAGATCCTGATCAACACCGTCGGCGGTGCGGCGGACGTCAAACCGAAAAGCGAAAAAGCCATCTGCGGTTGCAGCGACCTCAACCACGGGCAGATTCGCCAGGCCATTCGCGAACAGCATCTGCTGACCATTGCCGGCACCATCAGCTACCTCAACTGGCGCACTCCGAACGGCTGCGCGACTTGCCGCCCGGCCCTCAACTACTACCTGATTTCCACCTGGCCCGGCGAAGCCAAGGACGATCCGCAATCGCGCCTGATCAACGAACGCGCCCACGCCAACATTCAGAAAGACGGCACCTACTCCGTCGTGCCCCGGATGTGGGGCGGCGTGACCAATCCGTCCGAGCTGCGCCGGATCGCCGACGTCGCCGACAAATACCAGGTGCCGATGGTCAAGGTCACCGGCGGCCAGCGTATCGACCTGCTGGGGATCAAGAAACAGGATCTGCCGGGGGTCTGGAAGGATCTCGACATGCCGTCTGGCCACGCCTACGGCAAATCCATCCGCACCGTGAAAACCTGCGTCGGCAGCGAGTTCTGCCGCTTCGGCACGCAAAACTCGACACAGCTGGGTATCGACCTCGAACACGACCTGTTCAACATGTGGTCGCCGCACAAAGTGAAACTGGCGGTCTCCGGATGCCCACGCAACTGCTCGGAAGCGGGGATCAAGGACGTCGGCATCATCGGCGTCGACTCCGGCTGGGAGATGTACATCGGCGGCAACGGCGGGATCAAGACCGAAGTCGCCGAGTTCTTCGTCAAGCTCAAGACCGCCGAAGAAGTACGCGAATACAACGGCGCTTTCCTGCAGCTGTACCGCGAAGAAGCCTTCTATCTCGAACGCACCGTGCACTACATGCAGCGGGTCGGCATGGAACACATCAAGAAAGCCGTGCTGGAAGATCCGGTGCGTCGCAAGGCGTTGAACGAACGCCTGCAGTTCTCCCTGTCGTTCGAGCAGGACCCGTGGAAAGAGCGCCTGGCACAGCCGCAACTGAAGAAAGAATTCGACGTGATCCCCGTGAAAAACCTGGAGGTGCCGGCATGAACTGGCTGGATATCTGTGCCCTAGAAGAGATCAATGCCCTCGGTTCGCGGATCATTGCCGGGCCGAAAGGCGACATCGCGATTTTTCGTACAAGCGACGATGAGGTTTTCGCTCTCGATGATCGCTGCCCGCACAAGGGCGGCCCACTGTCCCAAGGCCTGATCTACGGCAAACGCGTGGCCTGCCCGTTGCACAACTGGCAGATCGACCTGCAAACCGGTGAGGCCCAGGCACCGGATGTCGGTTGCGCCCACCACCACGCGGCCAAGGTCGAAAATGGCCGTGTGCTGCTGGCCCTGCGGGACGCCGTCTGATGAACCGCCAGACGACCGCCTCGACCTGCTGCTACTGCGGGGTCGGCTGCGGCGTACTGATCGAGCATGACGGCGAGCGCATCCTTGGCGTCAGCGGCGATCCGGCGCATCCGGCCAACTTCGGCAAACTGTGCAGCAAAGGCTCGACGCTGCACTTGACCGGCGACCTGACGGCGCGCGCCTTGTACCCGGAATTGCGTCTGGGCAAGGCGCTCGCGCGCAGCCGCACCGACTGGGACAGCGCTCTGGAACATGCCGCCCATGTGTTCGCCGAAACCATCGCCGAACATGGCCCGGACAGCGTGGCGTTCTACATCTCGGGGCAGTTGCTCACCGAGGACTACTACGCCTTCAACAAACTGGCGCGGGCGCTGGTCGGCACCAACAACATCGACAGCAATTCCCGCCTGTGCATGTCCTCGGCGGTGGTCGGCTACAAGCGCAGCCTCGGCGCCGACTCGCCACCGTGCAGCTATGAAGATCTGGAACTGAGCGATTGTGTGATGATCGTCGGCAGTAACATGGCCTACGCCCACCCGGTGCTGTTTCGTCGGCTGGAAGAGGCCAAATCCCGCCGCCCACAGATGAAAGTCATCGTCATCGACCCACGACGCACCGACACCTGCGACCTGGCGGATCTGCATCTGGCAATCCTGCCGGGCACCGACGTCGCCCTGTTCCATGGGATTTTGCATCTGCTGCTGTGGGAAGACTGGATCGACCGCGACTTCATCAAGGCCCACACCGAAGGCCTCGCCGAACTGAAAAACCTGGTGCGTGATTACACCCCGCAAATGGTTTCGCAGTTGTGCGGCATCAGCGTCGAGCAATTGCAGGAGTGCGCAGAGTGGATCGGCACCTCCCCCAGTTTCCTGTCGCTGTGGTGCATGGGCCTCAACCAGTCCACCGCCGGCAGCGCCAAGAACAGCGCATTGATCAATCTGCACTTGGCCACCGGGCAAATCGGCCGGCCCGGCGCAGGACCTTTCTCCCTGACCGGTCAGCCGAATGCCATGGGCGGGCGGGAAACCGGCAGCCTCTCCAACCTCCTGCCCGGCCACCGTGAAGCCGCGAACCCCGAGCACCGCGCCGAAGTGGCCGCGTACTGGGGCGTGGAGCAACTGCCGGAAAACCCCGGCCTGAGCGCCATCGAATTGTTTGAACAGGTGCGCAGCGGCAAGATCAAGGCGCTGTGGATTGCCTGCACCAACCCGGCGCAATCGATGCCGGACCAGAACGAGGTACGCACAGCACTCGAAGCTTGCCCGTTCGTGGTGTTGCAGGAAGCCTTTCGCACCACCGAAACCGCCGCGTTCGCCGACCTGCTGCTACCGGCGGCGAGCTGGGGCGAGAAAGAAGGTTCGGTCACCAACTCCGAGCGGCGGATTTCCCACGTTCGCCGGGCCATTCCCGCACCGGGCGAGGCGCGACCGGACTGGGCGATCACGGTGGATTTCGCACAACGCCTGGAGAAACGTCTGCGGCCCCGCGCCCCCAGCCTGTTTGCCTTCGAGCAACCGGCGCAACTGTTCGACGAATACAAGGTTTTGACCCGGGGACGTGATCTGGATCTGTCCGGGATCAGCCACGCCTTGATCGACCGGATCGGCCCGCAGCAATGGCCCTTCCCCGCCGAGGCCAGCGAAGGCACGGCACGTCTGTACAGCGACGGGGTGTTCCCCACGGCCAGCGGTCGCGCGCAATTTGTCGCTGATCCGTACCGCGCCGCCAAGGAGCAACGGGATGCACGCTTCCCGCTGACCCTGATCACCGGGCGCCTGCGCGATCAATGGCACGGCATGAGCCGTACCGGCACTGCCGCGCAACTGTTCGGCCATGTTGGCGAAGCTGTGTTGAGCCTGCACCCGGACGAGTTGCGCCGGCATCGCTTGCAGCCGGGGGACCTGGTCAATCTGAAAAGCCGCCGGGGTGCGGTGATCGTCGCGGTCGGCAGCGATGACAGCGTGCGTCCGGGCCAGGCCTTTCTGCCGATGCACTGGGGGGACCGTTTTCTCAAGGGCGGTGTGAATAACCTCACCCAGCCCGCTTTCGATCCGCTGTCGAAACAACCGGAACTCAAGCACAGCGGTGTGCGCCTGGAACGGGTGGATTTGCCGTGGCAACTGTTCGCACTGATCGAGGGTGATGTGCAACGGCATTTCGAGACCCTACGACCGCTCTGCGAGGCATTTTCCTACGTAAGTTTCAGCCTTGTCGGACGTGAACGTCCGGCGTTGCTGATACGCGCGGCCAGCGCCGTGGCGCCAGACCCGCAATTGCTGAAGGAAATCGACCAATGCCTGGCGCTGATCGACGGCCCGGTACTCGCCTATGACGACCCGCGTCGGGCCATCGGCAAGCGCGTACGTATCGAAAACGGCGGGATCACTGCGATTCGCCTGGCTGGCGAAACCCTCGCCCAGCATTGGCTGCAAGGCCTTTGGCTGGAGGGCCGCGCAGACGAACAACTGCGGCGCTGGCTGCTGGCGCCGATGAGTGCGCCACCGGGGAATGTCGGGGTGCAGGCTGTGGATAAAACCCTGTGCAACTGCAAGAACGTCAGCCAGAGCGCGGTCTGCGCCGGCATCAGCCAGGGCCTGGACCTGCAAGGGCTGAAACAGAAACTGGGCTGCGGTACGCAATGCGGCTCCTGCGTTCCGGAAATCAAGCGCCTGCTGGCCGCCAATGCGCAGCCGGCCGCCATCATCTGAAGAGGAAACACCATGAACGCAAAAGTCTGGCTGGTGGGCGCGGGCCCTGGCGATCCGGAACTGCTGACGCTCAAGGCCGTGCGCGCCCTGCGTGAGGCGGATGTGGTGTTGATCGATGATCTGGTCAACGTCGCGGTGCTGGAGCACTGCCCGACCGCGAGGATCATTCCGGTCGGGAAACGCGGCGGCTGCCGCTCCACGCCTCAGGCCTTCATCCATCGATTGATGCTGCGTTATGTCCGCCAGGGCAAATGCGTGGTGCGGCTCAAGGGCGGCGATCCGTGCATCTTCGGCCGGGGTGGCGAAGAAGCGCAATGGCTGCGCCAATATGGGGTCGAGGTGGAACTGGTCAATGGCATCACCGCCGGCCTGGCGGGCGCGACGCGGTGCGATATCCCGTTGACGCTGCGAGGTGTGGCGCGCGGGGTGACGCTGGTCACCGCGCATACCCAGGACGACAGCCAATTGAACTGGCAGGCGCTGGCGCAAGGCGGGACGACGCTGGTGGTGTACATGGGCGTGGCCAAGCTCGGCGAGATTCGCGATCAACTGTTGGCCGGAGGGATGGCGGTGAATACGCCGGTGGCGATGATCGAAAACGCTTCATTGCCGCAACAGCGCGAATGTCGGAGCGATCTGCTGGGCATGGAAGACGAGGCGCACAGATTCCAGCTCAAAAGCCCGGCCATCCTGGTGATCGGCGCGGTGGCCGCCGCTGAGGCTCAAGCCGTTCTCGAGCGTGAACTGCCTGCGATGGCCGCCGGACAGTCCGCGTAAAGACGCCCAGCTTCCCCAAATCGCAGACAAAGAAAAGCCCGGCCAGAGCCGGGCTTTTCTCAAAGCGGCGAGCTAATTACTTAGCTTGAGCTTCAACCTGCGCTTCTACGCGACGGTTAACAGCGCGGCCAGCTTCGGTTTTGTTGTCAGCCACTGGGCGGGATTCGCCGTAGCCAACCGAACCAACGCGGGACGATTCAACACCGTACTGGTTAACCAGAACTTGTTTAACGGCGTTTGCACGACGCTCGGACAGTTTCTGGTTGTAAGCGTCAGGACCGACGTTGTCAGTGTGACCTTCAACAGTGGTGCGAGTCGATGGGTACTGCTTCATGAAGTCAGCCAGGTTTTTGATATCACCGTAGCTGTTTGGCTTGACGACCGACTTGTCGAAGTCGAATTTCACGTCCAGCTCAACACGTACAACTTCAGCAACTGCTGGGCAGCCATCAGCGTCAACGGTTACGTTGGCTGGGGTGTCCGGGCACTTGTCAACGTTGTCGCAAACGCCATCGTTGTCGCTGTCGGAGCAGACTTCAGCTGGTGCTGGAACTGGAGCAGCAGCAGGCTTGTTGCCGCCACCGAAGTTCACGCCCAGACCGATAACTGGAGCGTAGTTCCAGCGACCGTTGTCCAGTTTGTAGTCAGCGTCTACACCAGCACGGGCGTAGAAGTTTTCAGCGAAGTAGTACTTAACGCCAGCGCCAGCGTTCAGGTAGGTCGACTGGTCGCGACCGGTGTGGCCGTCAGCGGCTACGTTGGTCAGGCTGCCGTGCTTCACACCACCAGCGATGTAAGGACGCAGAGCGTCGCCAGCGTTGTTGAAGTGGTACTGAGCGATCAGACCGAAGTTGTCGCCGTCCAGCTTCTGGCTACCAGTACCGTCGTTCGAACGGGTGTGGTTGTTCTTGTCGTAGGTGAAGTTCAAGGACACGTCATCGGTCAAGAAGTAACCGATCGAGGCGCCTGGGTTGAAGCCGTCTTCGACATGGTTAACGCTGTCGTTGTACTGCTTCTTGTAGAACAGTTCGCCTTCAACTGCGCCTTGGCCCTGTGCCAGAGCGCCGAACGAAGTGGCGGCAATCAAAGAACCAATGGCCAAGCCCAAGGTGTTTTTCAGTTTCATCCGTTAAATCCCCATCTGGTGATTGTGAAGCAGTCCCGCAAACCGGGGGACAACTCGGCGGCAAGTCTATCAGAACTTGCCTACACGTAAGAGATATTTGCGCCGAACTAAGTTTCAGCAATGCCTGCAAATTTCTCACGCAATTTATCTAGAGCACGTTTGTACCGCATTTTTGTCGCACTCAAACCCATGTGCATGATGTCTGCGATCTCCTGAAACTCCAGCTCTGCGACAAAACGTAGCACCAGAATTTCACGGTCAATCGGGTTCACATACACCAGCCAGCGATCAAGTCCGCCCTTCTCTTCGGGTTTCGGCGCCTTTTCTTCGGACGCTTCCTCGAGGGGGTCAAGACTCAATGCGTCCATCAAGCGACGCTTTCGCCGTTCTTTCCGATACTGCGTGATGCATTCGTTGTAAGTGATGCTGTACAGCCACGTTTTGAACTTCGATTTCCCCTCGAAGTTCTTCAGTCCGTACAGCACCTTCAGCATCACTTCCTGACAGACATCGTCTGCGTCGCGATCGTTCCCAAGATATCGTGCACAAACGTTAAATAATGTTCGCTGGTAACGCCGCATCAGTTCTTCGTAGGCGCGCGTCACGTGAAAAAGCTCGGTATGCGAGCGCGCGACCAACTCCTCATCGGAGAGCTCGCGGGGGTCGTAGCGCGTGGATAGCGTTTGGGCTTTATTCAAAACAAGTCGTGCCGACAGTCAGGTCAATGTCCACCGCAGCCAGCACCTGCTGGCATTTTGCGGCGGCATACATTAGCAGGGTTTGCCGGGTTAGCGGCTACTCACATGCTGTTCCAGCAGGATCCGATTGGAGAGTGAGACTAGCTCACCCTCATCGGTCAGCAATGTGGTCTTCACCGTGCCGATCTCCTCGATCTGCCCTTCGACCTCGCCAACACGCACTTGTTGCCCAACCTGATACAACTCACGCACATAGATTCCCGCAAGAATCTGACCGGCAATTTCCCGGCTTCCCAAACCCATGGCCAGCGCGACGGCCAGACCAACGGTAATCAATACGATGACGATCACATGGTTCAGCAGGTCGGTCTTGACTTCGAGCTGACTGATCGCGACCGAGATGCTGATGATGATCACCAGCCCCTGGGCAATGCGCCCCAATCCCGAAGCGTAGTCCAGACCGACGCCTTCTGCCGCGCCGCGCACCAGACCATTCGCCAGTTGCGCCAGCAATACACCTACCAGCAGCACCAGCGCAGCGCCGAAAACTTTCGGCACATACAGCGCCAGCATG
This sequence comes from Pseudomonas botevensis, assembly GCF_019145475.1. GTDB lineage: Bacteria > Pseudomonadota > Gammaproteobacteria > Pseudomonadales > Pseudomonadaceae > Aquipseudomonas > Aquipseudomonas botevensis. The sequence continues at coordinate 30,305 of NZ_JAHTKI010000025.1, read as the reverse complement.
TCCAGCGTAGCTGAAACTCGCTCAAGGCCAAGGGATTCTGCTGCAGAAACCAGGAAAATCAGCAGAACGAACCAATAGACGATTTTGCCGATCAAGGTCGAAATCGGCACTTGCAACCCGGCGCGGGACATCAGTTTGGTCAGGCCGGTGCCGCCCATCAGGCGATCGAGGCCGAGTTTGGCGAGCAGTTTGGACAGCAAGGTGTCCAGCAGCTTGGCCACGACAAAACCCAACAACAGCACGACCAGCGCACCGAACAGGTTGGGAATGAAATTAGCGACTTTGGTCCACAACGCAGTCATTGCAGTGACGAGGCTCTGAGTCCAGAGATCAAGTTCCATATTCAATCAGCCTTATCAGCAGTGCGAGCGGTAGGTTTACGAAGACGGGAAACCGGAGCGACATGGGCCGATCCGTTGTTCAGGGCGATCATCAGCGCGGGCAGCCAGCGGCCCAGCAGGCTGAACAGATCGCCGGCGCCGACCTGGCGGTTGGCGGTTTTGAGTACGCGGCCCAGGCACGCATCGTCGTCGCGGCCGGACGGCGAGGCGTTGAGCATGTCGCGCAAAGACTGTTCAAACGGATCGTGCATACGCACCTCTCGTGATGTCTGTGAAAGACGCGGGCAAATTTGGTCGGGTCACATGACGCATCTTCATACCCAGCGCAAACGGCGGAACAACCACCATTGCCCGAGCGCTACCGCCACCATCAGCAGGCACGCCACCAGGAAGCCATACGGGCTCCCGGAGAGTGGAATTCCACCGACATTGATACCCAGCAGGCCGGTGAGAAAACTCATCGGCAGGAAGATCCCGGTGATGATTCCGAAGCGATACATCGTGCGGTTCATGCGCACGCTCAAGCGCCGGTCTTCGGCCTCCAGCACAAGCCCCACGCGCTCTCGGGTCAATTCGAGCTCTTCGAGGTAACGGGTCAGGCTGTTGTTCAATTCGTTCCAGTAATCGGCATCGTCATCCACGAACCACGGCAACCGGATCCGGCTCAACTGGCCGAAAATATCCCGCTGCGGTGCGAGGAAACGTTTCAGTCCGGCCGCCCGTCGCCGGATGTGCAAAATGGCACCATGCTCGGGGGTATACCGTTCGTCGGCATCCAGCTTTTCTTCCTCTTCATCGACCACTTCGGAGAGGCAAGTAACCAGATCCTGCACCTTGTTGGTGAGAAACTGCGCCAGATAGAGGATCAGTTCGGAGGAGGTTTTCGGCCCCTTGCCTTCACCGAGCAATGCCAGCAGTTCATCCGTGGCGCGCAATGGCCGCAAACGCAGGGAAATCACCCGTTGCGCGGCGGCGAAGATCCGCACCGAGACCATGTCTTCCGGCTCGGCCCCGGGATTGAGGTTCACCCCGCGCAAAAACAGCAACAGCTCGGAGTCCGGCAACGGCAACAGGCGTGGACGGGTGTTTTCTTCCAGCAGCAGGTCGCAGGCGAACTCGTTGAGCCCACTGGATTTGCGCAACCAGGTCTGGGTCTGCGGGTGACTGCGATCCCAGTGCAGCCACAGGCTTTCATGGGCCTGGAGCTGCAAGTCATCGAGTTCAGTCCGGGCTATCGAACGCGCACCGCCTTTACCGTCCAGCACCAGGGCATGCACCAGCCCCCACTGCGCGTTTTCTTCCTCGAACATCCTCACCCCTGTGCGTACCGCGATTTATTCAGGCATTTTCAGCGGGCTTGGCGAAACGATCACGCCGTTGTTGTCCGCGTAAATGTATTGGCCCGGCTGGAAGGTCACACCGGCGAAGGTCACCGGGACGTTGAGGTCGCCGATACCGCGCTTGTCGGTTTTCATCGGATGGCTGGCAAGGGCCTGAACCCCCAGGTCAGTCTGGGCAATGACGTCAACGTCGCGGATGCAGCCGTAGATCACCATCCCTTCCCAACCGTTTTTCGCGGCCTTCTCGGCGATCATGTCGCCCAGCAGCGCACGGCGCAAAGAACCGCCACCATCGACCACCAGCACCTTGCCATTGCCCTTGAGTTCGGCTTGTTCCTTGACCAGCGAGTTGTCTTCGAAGCACTTGATGGTCACGATTTCGCCGCCGAAGGAGTCGCGGCCGCCGAAATTGCTGAACATCGGTTCCAGCACCTGCACCAGCTCCGGATAGGCGTCGCACAGGTCAGGCGTGAGGTAATGGTTCATCGAAAAACTCCTGTAACAAGGAAGACGATCAAGAATGTCGCTCTCTGGGGAGACGAGTTCCGGCGGTCGCTGTTTACCTTAGTTCATGCCATGGTCGCTGAGCGAACCTGAACAAACGCTGAAACGTAATCGCTAAACAGCCACCAAATATGACCAGAATCGCTCAATGCGTCATATCTTAGCCGCATGCCGACCTGAACGAAATGCCCTTTTCAGAGCGCTTTGCTCACACCGCTGCCGCCAGATCCGCCTTCTCGCCCAGCAACGGCGTCTGTTGATCCGCCAGCCAGCGCGCCACCAGCGGCCAGACTTCGGCTTGCGCAGCCTTGCTCACCAGCATCTCGACATGGCCGAAATTGTCGTTGAAGCCCTGCTCACGTCCCAGATTGATGAACTGCTTGTGCTCGGAGCCGATCTGCTCGAACAGCTTACGGCAGGCCCAGGCCGGATCCTGATGATCTCCGGCAGCGGTCACCGCCAGCACCGGCACCCGCACATCGGCCAGGCCCGCCCACCAATCCTTGTCCTTGTCGCCGAAACGGCCGAACAAGCCGTACCAGCGCATGCTTTCCAGCGCCAGACCGATCGGCTCGTCCTCGGGGCCACGCTTGAGGCGCGAGCCGGACAGTTGGGCAAAGCGCTTGAGAATGAAGCGGCTGCTCCACTCCACCGGCGGAATCTTCAGCGGCCAATAGGTACGACTCACCTGGGTGCCAAAGAACGCCGCCGACGCCACCGCTGGCTCGCCGAGGTATTCACCGCCCAGCGCAGCCGCCAGCGTGATGCCGCCCAGCGAATGGCCGATCCAGTGTGGAATCTGGCCGCTCTGCTCACGCACGAACGCGGCAATCGCCGGCAGATCGTAGCGGGCGTAGTCGGCGACGCGATTGCGCCGGTAGTCCTCGTTGCGCTGGGACAAGCCGTGGCCACGCATCTCCGGAATCCACACATCGAACCCCAGGCGCGTCAGGTAGGCGCCCAGCCCCAGGCCTTTGGGCGAAAACCAGAAGCGTCGGTTGGAAAAACTGCCGTGCAGCAGGATCACCGGCACGCCGCGTGTCGCCGGCTCGTCGGCCATGCCGAGACGGGTCACCGCGATTTCCACGGACCAGTCGGGGCTGTTGCCCGGTTTCAAACGATAAACGTCTTCGCTCAGATCGCCGCGCCGTTCGGCGCTGATCAGGGCGACAGGAAATAGGTTGCTGCTGCTTTGCATAATGCTCTTGCACAAAAAAGGGCGGCATCCACTGGAGCCCGCCCTACTTCAATCTCAAAGCCCCGACCTGCACAGGCAGATCAGGGCTTCATTCACGCCTTATTCCGCGCCCTGGCCTTCCGCCAGGAAGAACCAGGTTTCCAGCACGGTGTCCGGGTTCAGCGACACGCTTTCGATGCCCTGCTCCATCAGCCACTTGGCCAGATCCGGGTGGTCCGAAGGCCCCTGACCGCAGATACCGATGTATTTGCCGGCCTTGTTGCACGCGGCAATCGCGTTGGCCAACAGCTTCTTGACCGCCGGATTCCGCTCGTCGAACAGGTGCGCGATGATCCCCGAGTCGCGATCCAGGCCCAGGGTCAACTGGGTCAGGTCGTTGGAACCGATGGAGAAGCCGTCGAAGAATTCGAGGAACTCCTCGGCGAGAATCGCGTTGGACGGCAGTTCGCACATCATGATCACGCGCAGGCCGTTGTCGCCACGGGCCAGGCCGTTTTCAGCGAGCAGATCGACCACCTGGCTGGCTTCGCCGAGGGTACGCACGAACGGCACCATGATTTCGACGTTGGTCAGGCCCATCTCGTTGCGTACGCGTTTCAGCGCGCGGCATTCGAGTTCGAAGCAGTCACGGAACGATTCGCTGATGTAACGCGAAGCGCCACGGAAGCCCAGCATCGGGTTCTCTTCTTCCGGCTCGTACAGCTTGCCGCCGATCAGGTTGGCGTATTCGTTGGACTTGAAGTCCGACAGACGCACGATGACCTTCTTCGGTGCAAATGCCGCGGCCAGGGTGCTGATGCCTTCGACCAGTTTCTCGACGTAGAAACCGACCGGATCGTCGTAACCGGCGATGCGCTTGTCGACGCTTTCCTTGATGTCCTGCGGCAGGCCGTCGTAGTTCAGCAGCGCTTTAGGGTGTACGCCGATCATGCGGTTGATGATGAATTCCAGACGGGCCAGGCCCACACCGGCGTTCGGCAGTTGCGCGAAGTCGAATGCGCGGTCCGGGTTGCCGACGTTCATCATGATCTTGAACGGCAGCTCCGGCATGGCATCCACGGAGTTCTTCTTGATGTCGAAGCCCAGTTCGCCTTCGAAGATGTAACCGGTGTCGCCTTCGGCGCAGGACACGGTCACGCCCTGACCGTCCTTCAACAGTTGAGTGGCGTTGCCGCAACCGACGACTGCAGGAATCCCCAGCTCACGGGCAATGATCGCCGCGTGGCAGGTACGCCCGCCACGGTTGGTGACGATGGCGCTGGCGCGCTTCATCACCGGTTCCCAGTCCGGGTCGGTCATGTCGGAAACCAGCACGTCGCCCGGCTGGACCTTGTCCATCTCGGAGACGTCCTTGATGATGCGCACCTTGCCCGCGCCGATGCGCTGGCCGATCGCCCGGCCTTCCACCAGCACGGTGCCGGTTTCTTTCAACAGGTAACGTTCCATGACGTTGGCCTGAGTACGGCTCTTCACGGTTTCCGGACGGGCCTGCACGATGTACAGCTTGCCGTCGTCACCGTCTTTGGCCCATTCGATGTCCATCGGGCACTGGTAGTGCTTCTCGATGATCATCGCCTGCTTGGCCAGTTCGCTGACTTCGGCGTCGGTCAGGCAGAAACGCGCACGCTCGGCCTTGTCGACATCGACGGTCTTGACCGAACGACCGGCCTTGGCCTCGTCGCCGTAGATCATCTTGATGGCCTTGCTGCCCAGGTTGCGGCGCAGAATCGCCGGACGACCGGCGGCCAGCGTCCCTTTGTGGACATAGAATTCGTCCGGGTTCACCGCGCCCTGCACGACGGTTTCGCCCAGGCCGTAGGCGCCGGTGATGAACACCACGTCACGGAAGCCGGATTCGGTATCGAGGGTGAACATCACGCCGGCGGTGCCGGTTTCCGAACGCACCATGCGCTGCACGCCGGCCGACAGGGCGACCAGTTTGTGGTCGAAGCCCTGGTGTACGCGGTAGGAAATCGCACGGTCGTTGAACAGCGACGCGAACACTTCTTTGGCGGCGCGGATGACGTTTTCCACGCCACGGATGTTCAGGAAGGTTTCCTGCTGGCCGGCGAAGGACGCGTCCGGCAAGTCTTCGGCGGTGGCGGAGGAACGCACGGCCACGGCCACATCAGGATTGCCGGCCGACAGCGCAGCGAATGCGGTGCGGATTTCGGCGTTCAGTTTTTCAGGGAATTCGGCTTCCATGATCCACTGGCGGATTTGCGCGCCGGTCTTGGCGAGGGCGTTGACATCGTCGACGTCCAGGGCGTCGAGGGCCTTGTGGATCTGGTCATTCAGACCGCTCAGTTCCAGGAAATCACGATATGCCTGAGCTGTCGTGGCGAAGCCACCGGGCACCGAAACACCGGCGCCAGCCAGGTTGCTGATCATCTCGCCCAGGGATGCGTTCTTGCCCCCCACATGCTCAACATCGTGTTTGCCGAGCTTATCGAGGGAAACTACGTACTCTACCAAGGTGATCTCTCCACTAACTGTGTTGGAAAAGCTCAGAAACCGGCGGCTCGGGGGAGCGTTGGCCGGTTGTATGGCCTGGACCTGGAAAATAAGTGAGAATGCCGACCAATGGCGGCCGACAAACCGCGCCTATCATATCCAGAAATACTCATTAGCTTAAGGCCCAAGGTGCAAATGAAACGATCTGCTTTCTTTATCTCCGATGGCACCGGCATCACTGCCGAAACCCTGGGTCAAAGCCTTCTGGCGCAGTTCGAAAACATTACCTTCAGCAAACTCACGCGGCCCTACATCGACAGCGTGGATAAAGCGCGGGCCATGGTACAACAAATCAACAAAGCCGCTGAAACCGATGGTTTCCGGCCGATCATCTTCGACACCATCGTCAATCAGGACATCCGTGAGATTCTCGCAACGTCCAATGGTTTCATGATCGACATTTTCTCGACCTTCCTCGCCCCTCTCGAGCAGGAACTGACCGAGCATTCTTCCTACACCGTCGGCAAGTCCCATTCGATCGGGCACAACTCCAATTACATGGAGCGCATCGAGGCGGTGAACTTCGCCCTCGACAACGACGACGGCGCCCGCACGCACTATTACGACAAGGCCGACCTGATACTAGTGGGCGTGTCGCGATGTGGTAAGACGCCGACGTGCCTGTACATGGCGATGCAATTCGGCATCCGCGCGGCCAACTATCCGTTGACCGAAGACGATATGGAGCGCCTGCAACTGCCGGCCGCCCTGCGCGCGCACCAGCACAAGCTGTTCGGCCTGACCATCGACCCGGATCGCCTCACCGCGATCCGCAATGAGCGCAAGCCCAACAGCCGCTATTCGAGCTACGCCCAGTGCGAATTCGAAGTGCGCGAGGTGGAAAACCTGTTCCGCCGCGAGAACATCCCGCACATCAACTCCACGCATTTTTCGGTGGAAGAGATTTCGGCGAAGATCCTCGTGGAGAAAGGCGTGGAGCGGCGGTTCAAGTAAGGTTGTCGCGCCTGGACGGACGCTTTCGCGGGCAAGTCGCACTGCCGCTCCCACATTGGGATGTGTTGCGTGGGAGCAGGCTTGCTCGCGAAGAGCGCTAACGCGGTCCGTCAGATAACGAACAAATCGACGAACCGATTCACCGGCGTGGCCTCAAGCCGCACCTGATCCTTGCACAGGGCAAAAATCTCCCCGCACCGTTGCCCGACAAACCGGGTCGCCAGGTTCGCCTTGAACTTGTCCTCCAGCAACGGAATGCCCTCCGCACGGCGCCGGCGATGGCCGATCGGGTACTCCACCACCACGTTATCGGTGCTGGAACCGTCCTTGAAAAACACCTGCACCGCGTTGGCAATCGAGCGTTTGTCGGCTTCCAGGTATTCGCGGGTGAAACGCGGCTCTTCGACGATGACCATTTTTTCGCGCAGCACATCGATGATCGGATGCGCCCTGTGGAAATCATCCTCGTACTGCTCGGCCACCAGATTGCCGAAGGCCAGCGGCACGGCGGTCATGTACTGGATGCAGTGGTCACGGTCGGCAGCATTGGCCAACGGCCCGACCTTGGAAATGATGCGAATCGCCGATTCGTGGGTGGTGATGACGATCCGGTCGATTTCATGCAGGCGATTGCGCACCTGCGGGTGCAGGGTCACCGCCGCCTCGCACGCGGTCTGCGCGTGAAACTCGGCGGGGAAGCTGATCTTGAACAACACGTTTTCCATCACGTAACTGCCGAACGGTCGCGAGAAGCTGAACCGGCGCTTGTCTTCGGGCTTGAGCGCCAGATCGTTGTTGGTGTGGCTGAACAACACGTCGTAGAAACCCCACTGCTTTGCCGTCAATACTCCGGGAATGCCCATCTCGCCGCGCATCGCGATGTCCGCCAGGCGCACGCCCCGGCTCGATGCATCACCTGCTGCCCAGGATTTGCGCGACCCGGCGTTGGGCGCATGGCGATAGGTGCGCAATGCCTGACCATCGGCGAACGCGTGGGACAAAGCCGACAGCAGTTGCTCACGATTGGCGCCCATGAGTTTGGCGGTGACGGCGGTCGAGGCGACTTTCACCAGGATCACATGGTCGAGGCCTACGCGATTGAAGGAGTTTTCCAGCGCGATCACGCCTTGAATCTCATGGGCCAGGATCATCGCTTCGAGCACATGGCGAATAGTCAGCGGCGCTTCGCCATTGGCCAGACGTTTTTGCGACAGATGGTCGGCCACTGCGAGAATCCCGCCGAGGTTATCCGACGGATGCCCCCATTCGGCGGCGAGCCAGGTGTCGTTGTAATCGAGCCAACGGACGATGCAACCGATGTCCCACGCGGCTTTCACCGGATCGAGCCGATAAGCGGTGCCCGGCACCCGCGCCCCGAACGGCACGACGGTGCCCTCGACGATCGGACCGAGGTGCTTGGTGCATTCCGGGAAACGCAGGGCCAGCAGGCCGCAGCCCAGGGTATCCATCAGGCAGTTGCGGGCGGTGTCCAGGGCTTCGGCGGATTCGATGTTGAAATGGAGGACGTAGTCGGCGATGTCCTGCAGGACAGCGTCGTAGTCGGGGCGGTTGTTCAGGTCGACGTTGGCGCTCATTGCGGTTCTCCTGATGGGGAATGATGAGTGGGGTGGTCTTCCTCAGGGGCTGGTTGGTTTTCTGTTTAGAGCAGATCGTGGGTGTCTGCTTTGGTGTGTTTCGTCAGTTGGATTGCTTCCCTCACCCTAGCCCTCTCCCGGAAGAAGAGGGCACCGAATGGGGGATATTCAAAGGTGACGTCGACCTGAAAGCCCTACTGTGAATCCATAATCGCCAAGATGCTTCAGGTCGCAGGACATCTGATTACCATTCGGTCGGCCCCTCTCACTCCGGATGAGGGCATCGACTCTGGATCAGAAGGAATCTCCAGGCACACGGACGTAGCCTTCCATCAAGACGCGCGCACTACGGCTCATGATCGCTTTCTTCACAACCCACTCACCGTTTTCCAAACTGGCCTCGGCGCCCACGCGCAACGTCCCGGACGGATGCCCGAAGCGCACCGCGCTACGTTCCACGCCGCCCGCCGCCAGGTTTACCAGGGTGCCGGAGATGGCTGCCGCCGTGCCGATCGCCACCGCCGCCGTGCCCATCATCGCGTGGTGCAGCTTGCCCATGGACAGCGCGCGCACCAGCAGGTCGACATCCCCCGCCGCAATCGCCTTGCCGCTGGAGGCCACGTAATCCGCAGGTTTGGCGACGAACGCCACCTTCGGTGTGTGCTGCCGCTTGGCCGCTTCATCGAGGCTGGAAATCAGCCCCATGCGCAGCGCGCCATGAGCGCGGATGGTTTCAAACATCAGCAGCGCTTTCGGATCGCCGTTGATCGCACCTTGCAGTTCGGTGCCTTTGTAGCCAATGTCTTCGGCGTTGATAAAAATGGTCGGAATCCCGGCATTGATCAGGGTTGCCTGAAACGTGCCAACACCCGGCACTTGCAGCTCATCGATCAGATTGCCCGTAGGGAACATCGAACCACCGGCGCCCTCTTCTTCCGCCGCCGGGTCCATGAACTCCAGCTGCACTTCAGCAGCCGGAAAGGTCACGCCGTCGAGTTCGAAATCGCCGGTTTCCTGCACTTCACCGTGGGTGATCGGCACATGGGCGATGATGGTCTTGCCGATGTTGGCCTGCCACACGCGCACCACCGCCACGCCGTTGTGCGGAATGCGGCTGGCGTCCACCAGGCCATTGCTGACGGCAAACGAACCGACCGCCGCCGACAGATTGCCGCAGTTGCCGCTCCAGTCCACGAACGGCTTGTCGATGGACACCTGACCGAACAGGTAATCGACGTCGTGATCGGCCTTGATGCTTTTCGACAGGATCACGGTTTTGCTTGTGCTCGACGTGGCGCCGCCCATGCCGTCGATCTGCTTGTCGTACGGATCGGGGCTGCCGATCACCCGCAGCAGCAGGGCATCGCGGGCCGGGCCGGGAACCTGGGCGGCTTCAGGCAGATCCTGCAGGCTGAAGAACACGCCTTTGCTGGTGCCGCCGCGCATGTAGGTGGCGGGGATTTTGACTTGCGGTGCGTGAGCCATGGTGCTCCTTAACAAAGGCATGGGACTTGAAATCCCATGCCCGCATTTGATGATTTAAACGGCAACCGCCGACTCTTCAAGGAAGTCCTGGGCAAAGCGCTGCAACACGCCGCCCGCCTCGTAGATCGACACCTCTTCGGCGGTGTCGAGGCGGCAGGTCACTGGCACTTCGAGCCGTTCGCCGTTGCGCCGATGAATGACCAGCGTCAGGTCCGCGCGCGGCGTGCGGTCGCCGATCACGTCGTAGGTTTCGCTGCCATCGATGCCCAGGGTCTTGCGGTCGGTGCCTGGTTTGAACTCCAGCGGCAACACGCCCATGCCCACCAGGTTGGTGCGGTGAATGCGCTCGAAGCCTTCGGCGACGATCGCTTCCACACCCGCCAGACGCACACCCTTGGCCGCCCAGTCGCGGGACGAACCCTGACCGTAGTCGGCACCGGCGATGATGATCAGCGGCTGCTTGCGATCCATGTAGGTTTCGATGGCTTCCCACATGCGCATGACCTGGCCTTCCGGCTCCACGCGGGCCAGCGAGCCCTGCTTGACCTTGCCGTTTTCCTGAACCATTTCATTGAACAGTTTCGGATTGGCGAAGGTCGCGCGCTGCGCGGTCAGGTGGTCGCCACGGTGGGTGGCGTAGGAGTTGAAGTCCTCTTCCGGCAGGCCCATTTTCGCCAGGTACTCGCCAGCGGCGCTGTCGAGCATGATCGCGTTGGACGGCGACAGGTGATCGGTGGTGATGTTGTCCGGCAGCACCGCCAGCGGGCGCATGCCCTTGAGCGGCCGTGCCCCGGCCAGCGCGCCTTCCCAGTACGGCGGACGGCGGATGTAGGTGCTCATTTCGCGCCAGTCGTACAGCGGCGTGACTTTCGGGCCGGTGTCTTCATGGATGGCGAACATCGGGATGTACACCTGACGGAACTGCTCAGGCTTGACCGACGCCTTGACCACCGCTTCGATTTCTTCGTCGCTTGGCCAGATGTCTTTCAGGCGGATTTCCTTGCCATCGACCACGCCCAAAACATCCTTCTCGATATCGAAACGGATGGTGCCGGCAATGGCATAAGCGACCACCAGCGGCGGAGAGGCGAGGAACGCCTGTTTCGCGTACGGGTGAATCCGCCCGTCGAAGTTACGGTTGCCCGAGAGCACGGCGGTGGCGTACAGGTCGCGGTCGATGATTTCCTGCTGGATCACCGGATCGAGTGCGCCAGACATGCCGTTGCAAGTGGTACAGGCAAACGCGACGACGCCGAAACCGAGCTGCTCCAGCTCCTTGCCCAGCCCCGCTTCCTCAAGGTACAGCGCCACGGTTTTCGAGCCCGGCGCCAGCGATGACTTGACCCACGGTTTGCGGCTCAGCCCGAGCTTGTTGGCGTTGCGCGCCAGCAGGCCGGCGGCGATCACGTTGCGCGGGTTGCTGGTGTTGGTGCAACTGGTGATCGCGGCGATGATTACCGCGCCGTCAGGCATTTGCCCCGGTACGTCTTCCCACTGGCCGGCGATGCCTTTGGCCGCCAGATCCGACACCGCTACGCGAGCGTGCGGGTTGCTCGGGCCGGCCATGTTGCGCACCACCGAGGACAGGTCGAAAGTCAGGCCGCGCTCGTACTGCGCGCCTTTCAGGCTGTCGGCCCACAGACCGATCTGCTTGGCGTATTGCTCGACAAGCTGCACCTGCTGGTCTTCACGACCGGTGAGTTTCAGATAGTCGATGGTCTGCTGGTCGATGTAGAACATCGCAGCGGTGGCACCGTATTCCGGGGCCATGTTGGAGATGGTCGCGCGGTCGCCGAGGGTCAGTGCCGACGCGCCTTCGCCGAAGAACTCCAGCCAGGCGCCGACGACTTTCTGTTTGCGCAGGTATTCGGTCAGCGCCAGCACCATGTCGGTGGCGGTGATGCCCGGTTGCAGTTTGCCGGTCAGTTCGACGCCGACGCTTTCCGGCAGGCGCATCCACGACGCGCGGCCGAGCATCACGCTCTCGGCTTCGAGGCCGCCGACACCGATGGCGATCACGCCCAGTGCATCGACATGCGGGGTGTGGCTGTCGGTGCCGACGCAGGTGTCAGGGAACGCCACGCCGTCGCGCACCTGGATCACCGGGGACATTTTCTCCAGGTTGATCTGGTGCATGATGCCGTTGCCCGGCGGGATCACGTCGACGTTCTTGAAGGCCTTTTTGGTCCAGTTGATGAAGTGGAAACGGTCTTCGTTGCGACGGTCCTCGATGGCGCGGTTCTTCTCGAACGCCTGGGCATCGAAGCCGCCCGCCTCCACCGCCAGCGAGTGGTCGACGATCAACTGGGTCGGCACCACCGGATTGACTTGCGCCGGGTCGCCACCCTGCTGGGCGATCGCATCGCGCAGACCGGCGAGGTCGACCAGCGCGGTCTGACCAAGAATGTCGTGGCATACCACCCGCGCCGGGAACCACGGGAAGTCGAGGTCGCGCTTGCGCTCGATCAACTGCTTCAGGGAATCGGTGAGCGTGGCCGGGTCGCAGCGACGCACGAGGTTTTCCGCCAGCACGCGCGAGGTGTACGGCAGGGTGGCGTAACTGCCTGGCTGAATCGCCTCGACCGCTGCGCGCACGTCGAAGTAGTCCAGGGAACTGCCGGGCAGGTTTTTGCGGAATTCTGTGTTCATCGGGTCAGGACTCGGGTCACGGTATTTTCAAGAGGTGGGGCCGGGATTCGGCCCCCACCATTCAGCGACGTTCGATTGGCACGAACTTGCGCTGTTCGACGCCGACATACTCGGCGCTTGGACGGATGATGCGGTTGTTGGCACGCTGCTCGAACACATGCGCCGCCCAGCCGGTCAGACGCGAGCAGACGAAAATCGGCGTGAACAACTTGGTCGGGATGCCCATGAAGTGGTACGCCGAGGCATGGTAGAAGTCGGCGTTCGGGAACAGTTTCTTTTGCTCCCACATCGTCTTGTCGATGGCTTCGGAGACCGGGAACAACACCTTGTCGCCCACTTCGTCGGCGAGTTTTTTCGACCAGCCCTTGATCACCTCGTTGCGCGGATCGCTGTCCTTATAGATCGCATGGCCGAAGCCCATGATCTTGTCCTTGCGCTCAAGCATGCCGAGGGTGCCTTTGATCGCGTCTTCCGGCGACGCGAAGCGCTCGATCATTTCCATCGCCGCCTCGTTGGCACCGCCGTGCAGCGGGCCGCGCAGCGAACCGATGGCGGCGGTGACGCAGGAATACAGGTCGGACAGGGTCGAAGCGCACACCCGCGCGGTGAAGGTCGAGGCGTTGAATTCATGCTCGGCATAGAGAATCAGCGAGACGTTCATCACTTTGACGTGCAACTCGCTCGGCTTCTTGTCGTGCAGCAGGTGCAGGAAGTGGCCGCCGATCGAAGGTTCGTCGCTGACGCAGTTGATGCGTTTGCCGTCGTGGCTGAAGCGATACCAGTAGCACATGATCGCCGGGAACGCGGCCAGCAGGCGATCGGTCTTGTCCTGTTGCTCGGAGAAGTCTTTCTCCGGTTCGATATTGCCCAGGAACGAGCAACCGGTGCGCATCACGTCCATCGGGTGGGCGTCGGCGGGGATGCGTTCCAGCACTTCTTTCAGCGCTTGCGGCAGGTCGCGCAGCTTGCCCAGTTTGCTTTGGTAAGCGTCGAGTTGCGCCTTGCTCGGCAGTTCTCCGTAAAGCAGCAGGTACGCCACTTCTTCGAATTGCGCGTCGGCGGCCAGTTCACGGACGTCGTAGCCGCGATAGGTCAGGCCGGCACCGGCCTGGCCCACGGTGGACAGGGCGGTCTGCCCGGCAACCTGGCCCCGGAGCCCGGCGCCACTGAGTACTTTTGCTTCGGCCATTGCTGTCTCCAATCTTGAATTTTTTAGGGAATCGGCAAGTTGTGTCTGATCACGGTATCGGGGATGTTCTTTACTTCTTCGCCGCGAACAACGCGTCGAGCTTCTGCTCGAAGGTGTGGTAGTCGATGCGATCGTAAAGCTCCATGCGTGTCTGCATGGTGTCGATGACATTCTGCTGGGTGCCGTCGCGGCGGATCGCGGTGTAGACGTTTTCCGCCGCCTTGTTCATCGCGCGGAACGCCGACAGCGGGTACAGCACCAGCGACACATCTGCTCCCGCAAGCTGCTCGGTGGTGTACAGCGGCGTCGAACCGAATTCGGTGATGTTGGCCAGGATCGGCGCCTTCACGCGGTTGGCGAACAACTTGTACATGTCCAGCTCGGTGATGGCTTCCGGGAAGATCATGTCGGCACCGGCCTCGATGCACGCGGCGGCGCGATCCAGTGCCGATTCCAGGCCTTCCACCGCCAGGGCGTCGGTACGGGCCATGATCACGAAGCTGTCGTCGGTGCGCGCATCGACCGCTGCCTTGATGCGGTCGACCATTTCCTGCTGGGTGACGATTTCTTTGTTCGGGCGATGACCGCAGCGCTTGGCGCCGACCTGGTCTTCAATGTGGATCGCCGCCGCGCCGAACTTGATCATCGACTTGACGGTGCGCGCGACGTTGAACGCCGACGCGCCGAAACCGGTGTCCACGTCCACCAGCAACGGCAGGTCGCAGACGTCGGTGATGCGACGCACGTCGGTCAGCACATCATCGAGGCCGGTGATGCCCAGGTCCGGCACGCCGAGGGAGCCTGCGGCCACCCCGCCACCGGACAGGTAGATCGCCTTGAAACCGGCACGCTTGGCCAGCAGCGCGTGGTTGGCGTTGATCGCGCCGACCACTTGCAGCGGATGCTCGCTGGCGACCGCATCGCGGAAACGCTGGCCTGGAGTGTTCTGCTTGAAACTCATGACTCACCTCGTTCAGTGGCTGTCTTGTTGTGGGCGCCGTCCTGGTAATGACGGGCGATATTGCGTTTCGAGGCGCCGATGTGCCGGCGCATCAACAATTCGGCCAGTTCGCCGTCACGGTCGGCGATGGCATCGAGAATCCGGTGGTGCTCGGCAAAGGCCTGGCGCGGCCGGTTCGGCGTGGTAGAGAACTGGATGCGGTACATGCGCACCAGTTGATAAAGCTCGCCGCAGAGCATCTGGGTCAGGGTGCGGTTGCCGCTGCCCTGAATGATCCGGTAATGAAAATCGAAGTCGCCTTCCTGCTGGTAGTAACCGACCCCGGCCTGGAACGCCGCATCGCGCTCGTGGGTTTCCAGGACCTGACGCAGCTCGTCGATTTCTTCGCTGCTCATGCGTTCGGCCGCCAGACGGCAGGCCATGCCTTCGAGGGATTCGCGGATTTCGTAGAGTTCCAGCAACTCGGCGTGGCTCAGCGAAACCACCCGCGCGCCGACGTGCGGCACGCGCACCAGCAGCCGCTGGCCTTCCAGACGATGAATGGCTTCGCGCAGCGGCCCGCGACTGATGCCGTAAGTGCGCGCCAGTTCCGGCTCGGAGATCTTGCTGCCCGGGGCGATCTCGCCTTTGACGATAGCGGCCTGGATACGCCGGAAGACGTTTTCCGAGAGCGTTTCCGAATCGTCGCCGCCGATGACCGGGGGATCGAGTTGATCCAGCATATTGTCGACACCTTTAAATCCAATGCGGCAAAAACTAGCGAATCGCACTGTACCAGTCAAAGGAAAAATCAAGATTGTCGACAATCGTCTAATAACGCTCATTATCAGCCCCAAGGGTTATAGACCGGCTCGGGCGCTGGCGCCATAAAACCACCGTGCTAGAATGCCGCGCGCATTTGCGAGTCATTTGCATGGCTTGTCATAAAAAACTGATAGGCGCTGTGCGGACAGGATCACCTGACCCAGGCCCCCGAACCGAGAACGGACTGCTACTCGCCAGGATTTATGAGACTCAAGCCCTTCCCCACATTCTTCGCTCTGTTCTGCCTGCCCGGCCTCGCCGCCGCAGGGGAAAAGACCGTGTACGGCCTCAACGAATACGCTGCGCTCGACGGCATCAATCTGGAAGTCGCGGCCAAACTCGACACCGGGGCGAAAACCGCCTCGCTCAGTGCCCGCGACATCAAACGCTTCAAGCGCAACGGCGAGTCGTGGGTACGCTTTTACCTCGCCATCGACGCCGCACATTCGCACCCGATCGAACGACCGCTGGCGCGGGTCAGCAAGATCAAGCGCCGCGCCGGCGACTACGACCCGGAAGAAGGCAAGAAGTACACCGCCCGCCCGGTGATCGAACTGGATATCTGCATGGGTTCGGCGATGCGCAGCATCGAAGTGAACCTGACCGACCGCAGTGCGTTCCAATACCCGCTCTTGATTGGCTCCGAAGCGCTGAAACGCTTTGATGCGCTGGTCGACCCCAGTCTTAAATACGCTGCCGGCAAACCTGCCTGCGCCATCGCCGCTCATACCGCCGAGTAATTTCCATGCGTTCTCTAACCTTCCACCTGAAAATCCTGATCACCATCCTGGTGCTGCTGGGCGTTTCGGTTACGGCCTATCAGATTTTCGTGCTCGGCATTCCCGTGACAGAAGACGCCACCGACGACTTGTGGAACATCGACGCCAAGGTCGAGTTCGTCGCCAGCACCAAGGATCCGGTGAAGATCCAGATGTTCGTGCCGCCGCTGAGCCGCGACTACGTCAGCCTCAATGAAAGCTTCATCTCCAATAACTACGGGGTGGCGGTCAACCGCGTCGATGGCAACCGCAAGGTCACCTGGTCGGCGCGCCGGGCCAAGGGCAACCAGACCCTTTATTACCGCCTGGTGCTGACCAAGCGTTACACCGCCGAAAAATCCAAGATCAAAGGCCCGACCTTCCGCGACAGCATGGCCATCGAAGGCCCGGAAAAAATCGCCGCCGAAGCCCTGCTCGCGCCGATCCGCCAGCACTCGGCCGACGTCGAAACCTTCATCGGCGAGGCAATCAAACGGGTCAACAACGTCAACGACGACAACGTGAAACTGCTGCTGGCCGGCGATCCGTCCACCGCGCACAAGGCAAAAATCGTCGAGTTGCTGCTGTCGATCGCCCACGTCCCGGTCGAGAAAGTCCACACCATTCGCCTCGTCGCCGATCAGCCGCAGATGCCTGAACTGTGGCTGCGCAGCTTCAACGGCACCGACTGGCTGTACTTCAACCCGGAAACCGGCGAACAGGGTCTGCCGACCGACCGCCTGCTGTGGTGGACCGGCGACGAAAACCTGATCACCGTCGACGGCGGCAAGAAAGCCAACGTGACCTTCAGCCTGAACAACAGCGAGATGAACGCGATTCGTCTGGCCAAGCTGACCGACGAAAACACCGACGCCAACTTCCTCGAATACTCGCTGTACGGCCTGCCGCTGCAAACCCAGCAGACCTTCATGATCATGGTGATGATCCCGATCGGCGTGCTGGTGATCCTGATCCTGCGCAACCTGATCGGCCTGCAGACCCTCGGCACGTTCACCCCGGTGCTGATTGCCCTGGCCTTCCGCGAGACGCAGCTGGGCTTCGGCATTCTGCTGTTTACCGTGATCACGGCGCTGGGGCTGTCGCTGCGTTCGTACCTGGAGCATTTGAAGCTGCAAATGCTGCCGCGACTGTCGGTGGTGTTGACGTTCGTGGTGGTGCTGATTGCCGCCATCAGTCTGTTCAGCCACAAGCTGGGTCTGGAGCGCGGCTTGTCGGTGGCGCTGTTCCCGATGGTGATTCTGACCATGACCATCGAACGCCTGTCGATCACCTGGGAAGAACGCGGCGCCAGCCATGCGATGAAAGTGGCGATCGGCACGCTGTTCGCCGCCTCCCTGGCGCACCTGATCATGACCGTGCCGGAGCTGGTGTACTTCGTGTTCACCTTCCCGGCGATCCTGCTGATCCTGGTGGGCTTCATGCTGGCAATGGGGCGTTATCGCGGTTACCGCCTGACCGAACTGGTGCGCTTCAAGGCCTTCCTGAAGAAGGCTGACGCCTGATGTTCGGTTTCTGGAAGACCTGGAAAGCCCTTGAGGCCCGCGGGATCATGGGCATCAACCGGCGTAACGCAGACTACGTGCTCAAGTACAACAAGCGCAGTCTGTACCCGATCGTCGATGACAAGATCATCACCAAGGAACGCGCGATCAAGGCCGGCATTCATGTGCCGGAGCTGTATGGCGTGATTTCCACCGAGAAGGAAATCGACAAGCTCGGCGAGATCATCGGCGGGCGCAACGACTTCGTGATCAAACCGGCCCAGGGCGCCGGCGGCGACGGCATCATCGTGGTGGCCGACCGCTTCGAAGGCCGCTATCGCACGGTGTCGGGCAAGATCATCGCCCACGAAGAGCTCGAGCATCACATCTCCAGCATCCTCACCGGCCTCTACTCGCTGGGCGGGCATCGGGATCGGGCGCTGATCGAATACCGGGTCACCCCGGACCAGATCTTCAAAAGCATCAGCTACGAAGGCGTGCCGGACATCCGCATCATCGTGCTGATGGGTTATCCGGTGATGGCGATGCTGCGTCTGCCGACCCGTCAGTCCGGCGGCAAGGCCAACCTGCACCAGGGCGCCATCGGCGTCGGTGTCGACCTGGCCACCGGCCTGACCCTGCGCGGCACCTGGCTGAACAACATCATCGCCAAACACCCGGACACCACCAACGCGGTGGACGGCGTGCAACTGCCCTACTGGGACGGTTTCATGAAACTCGCCGCCGGCTGCTATGAGTTGTGCGGCCTGGGTTACATCGGCGTGGACATGGTGCTCGACCAGGAGAAAGGCCCGCTGATTCTCGAGCTGAATGCGCGGCCGGGGCTGAATATCCAGATTGCCAACGACTGCGGGCTGACCTTGCGCACCCACGCGGTTGAAGCGCACCTGGAAGAACTGAAGGCCCGTGGCGTGACTGAGTCGGTTGAAGAGCGGGTGGCGTTTACCCAGGAGATGTTCGGGCATATCCCGGCGGTCGAAGGCTGAAGGGCAAAAGCCCCTCACCCTGCCCCTCTCCCTGAGGGAGAGCGGACTGATCGGGTCGCTCTTTTGAATTGCACCGACCTGAGAGACCGAGTCGTACTCAGGACTTGAAAAGCCTGCGATCTGCCCCCTTTCCCCCTCGCCCCTCTGGGGGAGAGGGTTGGGGTGAGGGGGTTGCTCTTGATTTTGATCTAGGAGCAATCCAAGGAGCAGACTACAATCCCCACCCCGCCTCGATGGCCGATCTGCCCCGCCCATGCTGACCTGTTCCGTACACCCGCTCCCCTACCGCGCCAACCCCGCCGAGTATTTCGCGGCAGTCCGCCATGCGCCCGGCGCCGTGCTGCTCGACAGCGGCCGCCCCAGCGCCGACCGTGGCCGTCATGACATCCTCAGCGCCTGGCCGCTGGAGCAACTGGCGGTTCTGCCGGACGAAAGCGGCAGCCTTTTCCTGCAACGGCTGCGGACCACGCTGAGCCACCTGGGTAACGCCGAACTGCCGCAAGGCTACGAACTGCCGTTTGCCGGCGGGCTGATCGGTTACCTGAGCTACGACTTCGGCCGGCATCTGGAAAACCTGCCCAGCCAGGCCCAAGACGATCTGCAATTGCCCGACGCGCGTTTCGGTCTGTATGACTGGGCCTTGATCAGCGATCACCAAGCGGCAACCAGCCAACTGGTGTTCCACCCGTCGGTCAATGACGGCGAAAAGCAGCGGCTGATTACGCTGTTCACCCAGCCAACCGCGCCGTCACTGGTCCCGTTCAAACTGAACACACCCATGCGCGCCGACCTCTCGGCCGACGACTACCGCCAAGCCTTCGAGCGCATTCAGCATTACATCCAGGCCGGCGACTGCTACCAGGTCAACTTCGCCCAGCGTTTCCGCGCGACCTGCCAGGGCGACGCATGGCTGGCCTATTGCGCCCTGCGCGAGGCCTGCCCGACACCTTTTTCCGGTTTCCAGAGTCTGCCCGATGGCGGCGCGGTGCTGAGTCTGTCGCCGGAGCGCTTCGTCAAAGTCAACGAACGTCAGGTGGAAACCCGGCCGATCAAAGGCACCCGCCCCCGTGGCCTGACCCCGGCCGAAGACGCGGCGAACGCCGCCGAACTGCTGGCCAGCCCCAAGGATCGTGCGGAAAACCTGATGATCGTCGACCTGCTGCGCAACGACCTCGGTCGCACCTGCCGCATCGGCTCGGTGCGGGTGCCGGAGTTGTTCAGCCTGGAAAGCTATCCGAACGTGCATCACCTGGTCAGCAGCGTCACCGGCGAACTGGCGCAGGATCGCGACGCCCTGGATTTGATCGCCGGCAGTTTCCCCGGCGGCTCGATCACTGGCGCACCGAAGATCCGCGCAATGCAGATCATCGACGAGCTGGAACCGACCCGACGCGGTTTGTATTGCGGCTCGTTGCTGTATCTGGACGTGCGCGGCGAGATGGACAGCTCCATCGCCATTCGCAGTCTGCTGGTCAAGGATGGGCAGGTGTGTTGCTGGGGCGGCGGCGGGATCGTCGCCGACTCGGACTGGCAGGCTGAATTTCAGGAATCGATCACCAAGGTGAAGGTCCTGCTCGACACCTTGCAGAACCTCTGAAAGCTTCGCGGGCAAGCCCGCTCCCACACTGGAATGCACGTCCCTGTGGGAGCGGGTTTGCCCGCAAAAGCGTCCGGTCGGTCGCTTACAAACTCAATTCCCGGTTCGAAGCCTTGAGAAACTCCTGCTTCAACTCGGCAAAGCTGTGTACCGCCGGGAACTGCGGGAACTCGCGGATCACATTGTCCGGTGCATGGAACAGAATCCCGGCGTCCGCCTCACCGAGCATGCTGGTGTCGTTGTACGAATCACCGGCGGCAATCACCCGGTAATACAGGCTCTTGAAGGCCAGGACCGACTGGCGCTTGGGATCTTTCTGACGCAGTTGATAGCCAGTCACCCGCCCGCTTTCGTCGGTGATCAGGCGATGGCAGAGCAAGGTCGGGAAGCCCAACTGACGCATCAGCGGTTGCGAGAACTCATAGAAGGTGTCCGACAGAATCACCACCTGGAAGCGCTCGCGCAGCCAGTTGACGAACTCCACCGCACCGTCCAGCGGCTTGAGGGTGGCGATCACTTCCTGAATGTCCGAGAGCTTGAGGCCGTGCTCGTCGAGAATGCGCAGGCGCTGCTTCATCAGAACGTCGTAATCGGGAATGTCCCGGGTGGTGGCCTTGAGCGATTCGATTCCGGTTTTTTCGGCGAAGGCGATCCAGATTTCCGGAACCAGCACCCCTTCAAGATCAAGACAGGCAATTTCCACAAGACACTCCCGTTTGTAATGTTTATCGAGTCGAGCGAGCCCGAACTCTAGCGGCTCCTCCCCGGCCACGCAACGCAGGCGGAACCCCGGCCGCCGCAGCTTTTTGTTACCATCGCCTCCATATAGAGCGCCCAGCGCCACTGACCTGTAGGAAGCCGCCCTGATGAGCCCAACGTTCGACGTCGTGGAACTCGCCACGACCTATGCCAACAAATCCGCACAGGACATCCTGAAGCTCGCGTTTGCCGAGTTCGGCGACGATCTGTGGATATCCTTCAGCGGCGCCGAGGATGTGGTGCTGGTGGACATGGCCTGGAAGCTGAACAAGAACGTCAAGGTCTTCAGTCTCGACACCGGTCGCCTGCACCCGGAGACCTACCGTTTCATCGAACAGGTACGCGAGCATTACAAGATCGACATCGAAATTGTCTCGCCGGACTACACGAAACTTGAACCGTTCGTGAAGGAAAAAGGCCTGTTCAGCTTCTATAAGGACGGTCACGGCGAGTGCTGCGGGATTCGCAAGATCGAACCGCTGCGCCGCAAGCTGTCCGACGTCAAGGCCTGGGCCACCGGTCAGCGCCGCGATCAGAGCCCGGGCACTCGCAGTGCGGTGGCGGTGATGGAAGTCGACAGCGCGTTCTCCACGCCGGAGCGCACCCTGTACAAGTTCAACCCGCTGGCACAGATGACCAGCGAAGAGATCTGGGGCTACATCCGCATGCTCGAGTTGCCATACAACAGCCTGCACGAGCGCGGCTTCATCAGCATCGGCTGCGAACCCTGCACCCGCCCGGTCCTGCCGAACCAGCACGAGCGCGAAGGCCGCTGGTGGTGGGAAGAAGCGACCCAGAAAGAATGCGGGCTGCACGCGGGCAATATCATCACCAAGGTGTAACACCTGCCCCTTCTCTGTGGGAGCGGGCAAGCCCGCTCCCACAGTCGTGTTCACCAGGCATAAAAATGTGTACACACAAATGTCACCATCGGTGCCATTTATGTGTGCACTTTTCATTTTGGCGCCCTGAAAAGTTACATTCTGCGTCCCTCACCGCTCTCCTCCGTTGCGCCAAATCCCTCCTGAAAAATAAATACCTGTTCGATCGGTCAATTTAAATCGTCCTGATTTCAGCACCTTATCGATCATCAATAACTTTTCGAAATGAGCGCCGATTTTCATAGATCGGCGACTGGCACAGTTCTGGCTTAAGTGCATGCATGTTTTGTATACAATAAATTCAAGACATACACACACTTTCGATCCGCATGCCTGAAGCGCCCTATCCCGTACAGGCTGCAGATGCCCCTAACCAGTGATGCTTCACTGCCGCGACGAAGATTTGTCGAGCCAACGCTCATGCACAGTCATCGCGGCCCCGAACATCAGGAGCCTGCCGGAATGCGTACAAGTCTCTCCAATAACAACATCGCGCTGAATCTGTCCGCCTCTTCACTCGACCCGTCAGTACCCGACGCCGGGCTGGCCGACCCCCTGCAACTGAGCCCGCGCCTGCACAACAGCGATCTGGCACCGACCAAGGCCGAAGGCCGGCGCTGGGGCAAATACAGCATCTTCGCCCTGTGGACCAACGATGTGCACAACATCGCCAACTACTCGTTTGCCATCGGCCTCTACGCCCTCGGTCTCGGTGGCTGGCAGATTCTGCTGTCGCTGGGGATCGGCGCGGCGCTGGTGTACTTCTTCATGAACCTGTCCGGCTACATGGGACAAAAGACCGGCGTGCCGTTCCCGGTCATCAGCCGAATCAGTTTCGGCATTCACGGAGCGCAGATTCCGGCGTTGATCCGGGCGGTGATCGCCATCGCCTGGTTCGGCATCCAGACCTATCTGGCGTCGGTGGTGTTTCGGGTGTTGCTTACAGCGGTCCACCCGGGTTTCGCCGAGTACGACCACGACTCGATCCTCGGCCTTTCGAGCCTGGGTTGGGTGTGCTTCGTGGCCATCTGGTTCGTGCAACTGGCGATTCTGGCCTATGGCATGGAAATGGTGCGGCGCTACGAAGCCTTCGCCGGGCCGGTGATTCTGCTGACCGTTGCCTGCCTCGCCGTGTGGATGTACACCCAGGCCAACGCGACCATTGCCTGGTCGATCCGCGAGCCGCTGACCGGCGGCGAGATGTGGCGCAACATCTTTGCCGGTGGTGCGCTGTGGCTGGCGATCTACGGCACGCTGATCCTCAACTTCTGCGACTTCGCCCGCTCGTCGCCCTGCCGCAAGACGATCAAGGTCGGAAATTTCTGGGGCCTGCCAGTGAATATTCTGGTGTTCGCCGGGATCACCGTCCTGCTCTGCGGCGCGCAATTTCAGATCAACGGCCGGATCATCGAAAGCCCGACCGAGATCATCGCCTCGATTCCCAACACGTTTTTCCTGGTCCTCGGTTGCCTGGCGTTCCTGATCGTCACCGTGGCGGTGAACATCATGGCCAACTTCGTCGCGCCAGCCTTCGTGCTGAGCAACCTGGCGCCGAAGTACCTGACCTTCCGCCGCGCCGGCCTGATCAGCGCGACCCTCGCCGTGCTGATCCTGCCGTGGAACCTCTACAACAGCCCGCTGGTGATCGTGTACTTCCTGTCCGGCCTCGGCGCCCTGCTCGGCCCGTTGTACGGCGTGATCATGGTCGACTACTGGCTGATCCGCAAAGGCCGGATCAACGTGCCGCAGCTGTACAGCGAAAACCCCAACGGCGCGTATTACTACAGCCGTGGCGTCAACTTGCGCGCGGTGGCGGCGTTCATTCCCGCCGCGCTGATCGCCATCGTGCTGGCGCTCGTGCCGGGATTCCACAGCGTATCGCCCTTCTCGTGGCTGATCGGTGCGGGGATCGCCGGAATGCTCTACCTGATCATCGCCAGGCGCCAGCCGCACTACGCCGACGTGGATGGTGAAGCCATCGCTGTGGATAACGTCAGTCACTGATTTTTTGGCGGCCCGTTCGCGGGCCGCAGAACCAACTGCAATAAGGACTTCTCATGCGAATTCTCGTGGTCAACGTCAACACCACCGAATCCATCACCCAGGCCATCGCCCGTTCGGCGCAGGCCGTCGCCTCGCCCGGCACGGAAATCATCGGCCTGACGCCGCATTTCGGTGCCGACTCGGTCGAGGGCAATTTCGAAAGTTACCTGGCGGCCATCGCCGTGATGGATCGGGTGATGTCCTACGACCAGCCGTTCGACGCGGTCATCCAGGCCGGCTACGGCGAACACGGCCGCGAAGGCTTACAGGAACTGCTCAACGTGCCGGTGGTGGACATCACCGACGCGGCCGCCAGCACCGCAATGTTTCTCGGCCACGCCTATTCGGTGGTCACCACCCTGGATCGCACCGTGCCGCTGATCGAGGATCGCCTGAAGCTCTCGGGCCTGTGGGATCGCTGCGCTTCGGTACGCGCCAGCGGCCTGGCAGTGCTGGAACTGGAACACGAGCCGCAACGCGCGCTGGAAGCCATCGTGCAGCAGGCGGAACTGGCAGTGACGCAGGACAAGGCCGAAGTGATCTGCCTGGGCTGCGGCGGCATGGCCGGGCTCGATGAACAGATCCGCCAACGCACCGGCGTGCCGGTGGTGGATGGCGTGACGGCGGCGGTGACCATCGCCGAATCACTGGTGCGGTTGGGATTGTCGACGTCCAAGGTGCGGACTTATGCGACGCCTCGGCCGAAGAAAATCATTGGCTGGGCTGAGCGGTTTTCGCGCTGAATCCATTGCATTCCCCATGGGAACGGGCTGCTCGCGAAGGGAGCAACCCGATTCCCGATCAGACTCAAACCGCACTGAACCGCCGCGCCAAGTCCCGCTCAGCAAACTGCTCGATGATGTAGTCGACAAACGCCCGGGTCTTGCCCGGCAACAATTTGTGCTCGGCGTAATAGATCGAAATATTGCCGTCATCGACATACCAGTCCGGCAACACCCGCTGCAAGGTGCCTGCCTCCAGAAACCCCACGGCAAACGGCATGCTCACCAGCGCAATCCCCAGCCCCTGCGCCGCCGTAATGCACGCGGCCTCGGAATCGCTCAGGGTCATCCGCGCGCGAAGTACCAACGGGCTGTGTTGTCGGATGCGATGGGTCAATTGCCATGAACGCACACGGCCGGTCTGTGGTGAACGGATCAGAATGCCGTCGTGGTGCTTGAGATCGTCCGGCTCGTTGATTGCCGCTCGTGAATCCAGATAGTCCTGCGACGCCACCAATATCCGATGGGCCGGGGTCAACCGGCGTGCGACCACGCCCTGGGGCAACTCGAATCCGCCGCCAATGGCCGCATCGAAGCCCTGCCCGATCAGATCGACCTGACGGTTATCGAAATGCCAGTCCGGGCTGATCGCCGGAAACCGCCGTAGAAACTCACCGAGCAATGGCACGATATACAAACGCCCGAACGCCGTGCCGACGCTGACTTTCAGGGTTCCCGCCGGTTGTCCTCCGGCGCTGGCGAGGTTGGCTACGGCATTCTGGATCGTGGTCAGGCTGGCGCTGACCTCGCTCAAAAACAGTTGCCCGGCCTCGGTCAGCGTCAGGCTGCGGGTACTGCGCTGAAACAGCCGCACACCGAGGCTCGCTTCCAGTTTCGCCACGCTCTTGCCGACTGCGGCGGGGGTCAGGCTCAAGCGCCGGGCGGCCTCAGCAAAGCTGCCGACTTCGGCACTACGCACAAAGCATTCGATACTGCTGAAGGTTTCCATGGTCGCCACTATAAACTTTTGGTTTACACAGACTATAGCAATCATGGTCTACCCTGCTGTGGGTTCGGGGCAGATACTCGCCTCCAACAACAAGGCAACCCGCCTTGAATTCTCTGGAGTTCGACCATGACCACGCAAAACCTCAGCGGTAAAGTTGCTCTGATTCAAGGCGGTTCTCGCGGTATCGGCGCTGCCATCGTCAAGCGCCTGGCCGCCGAAGGCGCCGCTGTCGCCTTCACCTACGTAAGCTCCGCCGCCAAGGCTGAAGAGCTGCAGAACAGCATCACCGCCACCGGCGGCAAAGCCCTGGCGATCAAGGCCGACAGCGCCGACGCCAGCGCCATTCGCCAGGCCGTGAACGCCACCGTCGAAACCTTTGGCCGCCTCGACATCCTCGTCAACAACGCCGGCATCCTGGCAATCGCGCCGCTGGAAGACTTCAAACTGGAAGACTTCGACCAGACCCTGGCGATCAACGTACGCAGCGTATTCGTCGCGTCCCAGGAGGCTGCCAAGCATATGGGCGAAGGCGCACGGATCATCAACATCGGCAGCACCAACGCCGACCGCATGCCCTTCGGCGGTGGCGGTGTGTACGCGATGAGCAAATCGGCACTGGTCGGCCTGACCAAAGGCCTGGCCCGTGACCTTGGCCCGCGCGGCATCACCATCAATAACGTGCAGCCCGGCCCGGTCGACACCGACATGAACCCGGCTCACGGCGACTTCGCCGACAGTCTGATCCCGCTGATGGCCGTCGGTCGCTACGGCAAAGCCGAAGAAATCGCCGCCTTCGTCGCCTATCTCGCAGGCCCTGAAGCCGGTTACATCACCGGTGCCAGCCTGACCATCGACGGTGGTTTCGGCGCCTGATCCAACGGGTGACCGCCAACAAAAACGCCGCCCCTCCTTGATAGGTGGGGCGGCGTTTTGTTGTGTGCGGACTTTATCAGTCGATCATGCCCATTCAAGGCTCGGCAAGCCACAGGCACTCGGGGTGAACGCCTTCAACGTACGAAGAATCCCGTCGGCGTGTGCGTATTTTTCATCCGCCATGGCCGCATCGGGAATCGCGATGGCGGTCATGCCCGCCGCTTTCGCCGCCGTGACACCGAAGGGCGAATCCTCGAACACCAGGCAATCCTCCGGCGCCACACCCAGGCGTCGGGCAGCCGTCAGGAAGATATCCGGCGCTGGTTTCGCGGCGCCTACTTCCGGGTCGTCGGCGGTCACGATGAAGTCGAACAAGGCAAACCAGTCGCGGTGCAACGTGGTTTTCTGCCCGAACGACTGACGCGACGAACTGGTGCCAACCGCAATGGGAATGTTGTGTGCCTTGAGGTGACGGATCAGTTCCTCGGCCCCCGGCATCGCCTGCGCGGTGGGAAACCGCTCACGCATCAGCGGCTCGCGGATCACCAGAAACTCCTCGGCGGTGATCGGCAGATCCAGCGCTTCGACCACATAGCGCGCCAGATCGCCCGCGCCGCGCCCGATGATGTTCTGCTTGATGCTCCAGTCGAAAGTACGCCCGTAGCGCTCGGCAATGAGCGAGGTGACCTCGGTATAAATGCCCTCGGTATCCAGCAGCAAACCGTCCATATCGAAAATCACGGCCTTGATCGGGCCGAACGCCTTCAGCGGTGCATTCATCAGCGGATCCGTTATCAAAGGACATCCCGTCCGGCCTCGCGAGCGCCGTTTCCGGGATTTGATTAAAGGGTTCAGCAGCATAACGAGCGCGACGGACATTGGGCAACGGGCAATCTCCCGGGGTCGCCGAACGGCCGCTGTGCATTTAGCGAAATGCCCTACAAGCAAGGCTTACTTTCCCGACTTCTTTCCTTTTTGATCCCCCGCAAAGTTCCGCGCCTATCCATCGAAATGCGCGGTGATTGCCAATGTTCCAACCCGATCGGCTTCTGGCCCTGAACAACAGCATCGGTCTTCTGGTGGTCGCCGCGCTGAACCCCGAACACCCGGATATCGAAACCCTGTTCCGGGAGTTCCGCCTGTGCCTCAACAACTATGAAACCTGGGCCGAGCAGTTCTGGACCGGTTCGGCGCTGGATGTCGAACAGGTGTTCAAGGTCGGCAACGACGTGCGCCTCAGCGCGCCGCTGAACAGCCGCAAACCCATCAGCTCATCAGTGGTCATGTGCCCCGCCGCCGGGTCGCTGACCCTGGTGCATATGTTCGAAGCCGCGCGCTTCGTACCGATCGGCGATACGCCGGTCACCCTGGAACCGCTCATTGCCGAAGCCGATGGCGTGCAGACCTTTGGTGAACCGCTGCACCACACCATCGGCCCCAGCGGCATTCTCGAAGTGAGCGATTGCGAGCGCGGCCAGCGTTATCGCATCACCTTTTTCCCCGACGTATCTCCCGCCCAGGTGAAAGCGCTGTACGCCTCCTACCAAGGCCTCATCGACAACCTGGAGGACTGGCTGCGTGCGGAATGGAGCGGATTTCAGCCGCTGTGGACGGAGTTTTCCAGCGCGGGTTTCAGCCAGCGATACGGCCAGTTGCAACAGGCTGACTGGCGCGGCTTCGAAACCGCACTGAACGGTGTCTGGGACAACGTGAAACAGCTGTTTTCGTTGTTGGCGGACTTGCAGGCCAATAGCGAAAAACTCCTGCAATACCTGTCCGAAGCGGATCTGGACGCCTTGCTGAAAGCGTCCACCGATGCCATTGCCAATGGCCTGCTGATCCTCGGCGACGAACCACTTCTGTTCATCCATCTCGCCGCGTTCACCAGTTGGCTCAAGATGTTGCCACCGCAATATCTCGCGGAGGTGGTGGCCGAGGTTCGCGCCGAACTCCTGATCGGTTTGCTGCTGACGCGGGTGGCCGGTGGCATCGGCGTGCCGCTGCAACTGAGCGTCAAATTGCTGGACAAAATCAAATCGCCACGAGCCAGGGAGTGGCTGGCGGCGTCGGCCCTGCGCCTGAATTCGCTGACGCCCCCAGCCGGTCTGACGCCGCATGCGCAGGCGTTGAAACCGCTGATGGTCAATGCCCGACAGGCACCGTTGAAGCCGACACCTGCGGTTCCCCTGGAGATTCGCCAGGCGGACACTTCGACGTTGAAGATCGCGAATCCGGCGGCCATCGCGCGCGACAAGTCCGGGCACATGACCCGACTGGAACGCCACGAA
Organism: Pseudomonas botevensis; assembly: GCF_019145475.1. GTDB lineage: Bacteria > Pseudomonadota > Gammaproteobacteria > Pseudomonadales > Pseudomonadaceae > Aquipseudomonas > Aquipseudomonas botevensis. The sequence continues at coordinate 1,332 of NZ_JAHTKI010000025.1, read as the reverse complement.
CACCGCGACGATGCTCCGGATCAGGCGAAAAACCCCAACGGCGACAGCGCCGATTGCGCCCCGCTGACCTGCACCAACGGCTGCCCGGTGTCGATGGTCACCGGCGAAGAGCTGCTGACGTTGACCGACGGCGTGCTCGACGGATTGCTGCCGTTCGAGTTCACCCGCCTGTACCGCACCAGCGCCGCTGAAATCGATGTCGGCCTCGGTCATGGCTGGAGCCATTCGCTGGCCCATCGGCTGGCGATCGAGGGCGACGGCGTGGTCTGGATCGACCACGAAAACCGGCGCACGCGGTTTCCGCTGCCGAGTGCCGAGCGCCCGGCGATTCACAACAGTCTGTCGCGGGCGGCGATTTTTCTCGGAGATGAAGCGGAGGAGTTGATCCTCGCGCTGGCGGGGGAAACGGCGCGGTTTTATCACTTTCGCAGTGGGCGTCTGACGGCGATCAGCGATGCATACGACAACCGCTTGCGCATCAGCCGCGACCGCCAGGACCGTGTCCAGCGGCTGGACAACGGCGCCGGTCGCGCGCTGTTGTTGCGTTATGACCGCGCCCATCTGATCGGCATCGACTACCAGAGCTTTCGGCCAGCACCGAGCCTTGAAGAGGCCTGGCACACCGAGCAGACGCTGGTCAGTTATCGCTACGACGCCCGCCATCGCCTGCTCGAAGCCACCAACGCCGTTGGCGACAGCGAACGCTACGACTACGACGACGCCCACGTCATCCTGCAACGCCAGTTGAGCGGCGGCGCGAGCTTCTTCTGGGAGTGGGAGCGGGCTGGCAAAGCAGCACGCTGCGTACGCCACTGGGCGTCGTTTGCGCAGATGGACACCCGCTACGTCTGGGATGACGCCGGCCGCGTCACGGTGCAATACGTCGATGGCACCGAAGAGGTTTACGTCCACGACGACAGCGCGCGGCTGGTGCGCAAGGTCGAGGCCAACGGCGCTGAACACCTCAAGCGCTATGACGCCCAGGGTCGGCTGATCGCCGAACAGGATCCGCTCGGCGCCGTCACCGAATACCGCTACGACGCTGCCGGACGGCTGGTGGCGCTGCTTCCGCCCGAAGATGCGCCAACGTCCTACGACTACCGCCACGGTTTCCTGCACCGCCGCACCCGAGGCGAGGCGGTGTGGACCTACCGGCGCAATGCTCAGGGCGATGTCACCGAGGCGGTCGATCCGCATGGCCAGGTCACCCACTACCACTACGACCCCCAGGGGCGGCTGCTGTCGATCCGTTATCCGGACGCTGGCCGGCATGTGTTTGCCTGGAACGACCTCGGCCAGTTGATCGAGGAAACCCTGCCTGATGGCGGCGTG
>NZ_JAHTKI010000024.1 GCF_019145475.1 Pseudomonas botevensis | reverse complement strand
TACTCGAGCTAACGCTCATTGTGTTGAGTGGTGAGAGGCGGAGGTGGACGGCTTTTGTTTTTGCTTTTCTGTGGGAGTGGGCTTGCCCACGAAGGCGGCCTTCGGGCCGACCTGGTTTTGGTGGGTGTACATATTCTTTGCTGCCGCTGTGGTCAGTCCCCTCTCCCCTTGGGAGAGGGCTAGGGTGAGGGGCTTTTGATCTTGGCTGTACGGACCGGGGACATGGTTTACAGGTATCAATTGAGCCATTCAGCCCTCCACAAAAATCTCCAGCTCCCGACCCCCTCCACACGGGTATACTGCCCACCTTCGCGGCTCACCTGTCGAGCCCGACTTTCATGCTTTGCGGAGCCTCCATGACTTCCCCGATCCAACCGCCGGTTGACGATACCCTCAACGATGTCCCGGCAGAACTGGCCGAGGCCAGCGACAGCAAACCGGCGATTCCCGCATTCAAGTTCCCGTTCAAGCCGGGTGAGTTGGCCGCCGCCAAAGGCGCGAAGCAGCCGCATTACAAGGGCAGTGCTGGCGACCGTCATGCCAAGACCCCGGGCGTGGCCCCGTCGGGCACTCGTCGTTCGATGGGCAAGCGCTGATTTCACTCCCTCCTGCGGCCATCTGCTGCGATTTTCGGTCGCAGTGATGGCTAAGTGCTCAGATCCTGAGCCAGATCAACGTTTAACCATTTGGTGCGCTTAGAGTCAGCAGCCCTGCCGACTCTTTCCCATAAAACGAGCGCGCTTTCCATGAAGATCAATCTCCCGGTGACCGGTCGCAACGTCGAAGTGGCGCTGGATGCGAACATTCTCTCGACCACCGATCTGAGCAGCGCGATTACTTACGCCAACGACGACTTCATCAAGATCAGCGGTTACAGCCGTGACGAGTTGCTGGGCACACCGCACAACCTGTTGCGTCATCCGGACATGCCGGCGCAGGCGTTTGCGCATATGTGGCAGACGCTCAAGCGCGGGCGGTCGTGGATGGGGCTGGTGAAAAATCGCTGCAAGAACGGTGATCACTATTGGGTCAGTGCCTTCGCCACGCCAGTGACGCACAACGGCGAGGCGGTGGAGTTTCAGTCGGTGCGTACCCGTGCCGATGCGCGGCAGGTCGAGGCGGCGGAGCGGGTGTATGCGCAGTTGCGCGGGGAGCGGGTGTCGCGTTGGCAGCGTTTGCCGGTGCTGAGCCTGCGGGCGAAGGTCACGGCGCTGAGCACTGCCTTGCTGGCGCTGGTGCTGGGTGTCGAGGCGTGGTTGCGGCCGGAGTCGGCATGGATTGATGGCGCTTTGTTTGTCGCGGGTAGCGCTGTTTGCGCGTTGGCCCTGAGCTGGTTGTTGCGGCCGCTCAAGCGTTTGACCGAGAGGGCGCGGTGGGTTGCCGACAATCCGTTGAGCCAGAGCATTTATACCGGGCGCCGCGATGAGTTCGGGCAGATCGAGTTCGCCTTGCAGATGCTGGAAGCACAGGTCGGTGCGGTGGTCGGGCGCATGGGTGATGCTTCGCAACAGTTGGCCGGGCATGCGGCGCAACTGGTCGAGCATCTGCACAGCAGCCACACCAGCACCCTGGCCCAGCAGGCGGAAACCGATCAGGTGGCGGCGGCGATTCATCAGATGGCCGCGAGCGTCGCCGAGGTCGCCAGTCATGCTCAGCAGGCCTCGGTGGCCGCCGACATGGCCGGGACGGAAACCCGCGAAGGGCATTGGCTGGTCGGCGAGAGTCGCAGCGCGGTGTTGCGGCTGGCCGAGGAGTTGGGGCGCGCCACCGAGGTGATTCATCAACTCGAAGGGCACAGCAGCGAGATTTCCGGAGTGCTGGAGGTGATTCGCAGCATTGCCGAACAGACCAATCTGCTGGCGCTCAATGCCGCTATCGAAGCCGCGCGGGCCGGAGACGCCGGACGTGGGTTTGCGGTGGTGGCCGATGAGGTGCGCGGGCTGGCCCAGCGGACCCAGCAGTCGACCAACGAGATTCAGCGGATGATCAGCACCCTGCAAAACGGTGCGCGGGATGCGGTGCTGGCGATGCAGCAGAGCAGCGAGCATGTGGATAACAGCGTCGAACAGGCGCAACGCGCGGCGCAGGCGCTGGACGGAATCAGCGGCCGGGTCGAGCAGATTACCGAGATGAGCCTGCAGATTGCGGCGGCGGTGGAACAGCAGAGCGCGGTCAGCGAGGACATCAATCGCAACATCGTCAGCATTCGTTCGGCGTGTGAGCTGACGGTGGATGAAGGACGCGAGAGTCAGCGCAACTCACAGGATGTGGCAGGGCTGGCGGGGGATCTGCGCTTGCTGGCGCGGGAGTTCTGGGGGCGTCGGCAGGTTCGGGATTGAGGGTGTCCTGCCGGACCTCCTCGCGGGCAGGCCCGGCCTCAGGTGTAGCCGTGCCTATGGGAGCCGGGCGTCAGTCTCGATACGAATCCCGAATCACGCCGCCCGCAACGAAATGAAGGCATAAGTCAGCGCCGGTTCCGTCACCACCTGCGCCCCGGCCGCCAGCACCTGCCCGGCAATGTCTTCGCCGGACACATGAAACAGCCACTCACCGGGCGCTTCGCTCAACGGTTGCGCCGTCACCTGATCGATTGCCGAAGCCAGCGCGTTCATGTCCGGCAGGTACGCGGTAAACCCGTCACCCTTGAGGGCCGTGGTGTGAATACCGAGCATCGCGCAGATCACTTCCTTGACCCGAATGTCGTCCCGATCCGCCTGGCGCGAACGCTGGATCAGGTCGGCCAGTTCCTGATCCACCAGCTCACCACCGAGGATCAGGTCCGGGCCTTGCTGCCACGACTCCGGCGGGCATTCCTTGGCGACCGGGTCGAGCGGGATGTGCGGATTGATTTCCATCGGGTAGATGCGGCACACCAGCGGCCGGCGCTCGTAGATGCGGCACAACCGGTCTTCGTCAAGATTCCGGCAGGGGCCGACGTTGTAGGCGGCGAAAGTGATTGCCACATGCGCCTGCGACTGGCCGCTGCGCACCGGTGCCGACCGTCGCTCGGCGTGTTCGCGTTGTTGCGTCGGCAAGCCTAGGCCATTGTCCAGGAATGCCTCTACCAGCACGATCACCTGGCCACCGTCGGCCGCCCACATGCGGGCTTCGGCCAAGGTCAGGGGGACGTGGTGATCGGTGCAGCATTTGCCGCAGCCCACGCAGGAAAACGTCGTATTCATTGAGCGGCCGGTCTTCAATCAGGGTGTGAATCGGCGACGTAAAGCCGCCATGCAGACGCTGATTGAAGCAAGTTGTGCGCCATTCGATCAGGGTTTGGCGCTCGGGCGGATCGAGTCCCACTCGGTGACGAAGGCGGTTTTCGACTTTTTGCCGTAGAGGCACAGCTCGGTGCCTTGGGCGCCCTTCATGTGTTTCTGCGGGTATTGGCCTTGCAGCAACAGCGCGGTGTAGCCAACGCGGTCGTCGAATTGCGCGGCGTTGCCGACGGGTTTGGCGTTTTTCAGGCCGCTGGCCTTGGTGCAACTGGCGAGGACGGCTTTGTCGTAGGCGGCCCAGGCGTCGGGGCTGGAGGCGTGAGCCAGCGGGGTCAGCGCGATGAGGCAAAGGCAGGCAAGGGTGAGGGCTTTCATGGCGGGCATCCTGGGTCTGATTGGCCAGCGTTGGAGTATGGCGCAGGGCTGGAAGTTGCCTGGGCCAGCCGGTAATGCCGCTCCGATATGTGGCGGTTCAGTCCGGCACCAGCTCCCGGCGGACTACATACATCCCGAGACTTTCATACAAGCGCTGTGCTCGCTGGTTGTCTTCCAGCACTTTCAGATCAACAAAGCCTTCGCGCCGCTGTTGAAATACCGTGAACGCCTGCAACATCAGCGCCCGGCCCAATCCGCGCCGTTGAGCGCGGGGATGCACCACCAGATCCTTGATATAGGCACTGGTCCAGCATTGGGCAACCCCTACAATCCCCTCGGCATCGCCGGCCACCAGGCACAGCGCCGGATCGTATTCGGGATCGCTTTCGAAGCGTTGCTGCCAGACGTCCAGCGCCGGGACCCGACCACCGCCCTCGTGAAAGCCAAGTTGCATCAGATGATGCACGGCAGCGGCCAGTTCGCTGCGGTAGGCGGTCAGTTCGATGCCGTTCGGCCACTGGATGGCCGGCATGTCCTCGTCGAGGTCGCGCCGCATCAGAAAGCAGAAGGTTGGCGCCACCTCAGTGACCGTGGGCGGCGACATGCCTGGCCGCTTCGATCAGGCAGTGGGTCAGCTCCGGCGAGGAGAACTTGGTCAACACGCCATTGGCACCGGCCAGACGCGCCTTCTCGCTGTTCATCGCGCTGTCCAGCGAGGTGTGCAGCAATACGTACAGGTGGGCGAAGTCCGGCGTCTCGCGCAGGGTGCGGGTGAAGGCATAGCCATCCATCTCGGACATTTCGATGTCGGAGACGATCAGGTTGATCTGCTGCGCCGTGCCTTGCAGGTCGAGCAGGCAGTCGATGGCTTCCTTGGCGCTGCGGGCGGTGTGGCATTGCAGGCCGAGGTTGCGCAGGGTGTGAACCGATTGCTGGAGCGCCACCTGGCTGTCGTCGACCACCAGAATCCGCGCGTTGCCGAGCACTTCGGCGTCTTCCATGCTCAGTTCGGTCGGGGCCATTTCGATCTGGGCCGGGGCGATGCCGTGGATGACTTTTTCGATGTCCAGCACCTGCACCAGCGTGCCGTCCACCGAGGTCACGCCGGTGATGTAGGCGCGCGAACCACCGGAGCCGAACGGCGGCGGCTTGATGTCGGTGGTCAGGCAATGGACGATCTTGCTCACTGCCTGCACGTGCAGACCCTGCTTCGAACGGCTGACATCGGTGACGATCAGGCAGCCACCGTTGGGGTCTTCCAGCGGCCGCTCGCCGATGGCGCGGCTCAGGTCGATCACCGACAGCGAGGCACCGCGCAGGGTGGCGATGCCTTTTACATGCGGGTGCGACTCCGGCAGCTTGGTCAGCGGCGGGCAGGGGATGATTTCACTGACTTTCAGCAGGTTGATCGCCATCAGCTTGCCGCTGCGCAAGGTAAACAGCAGAAGCGAAAGTGAATCTGCGCGGGCTTTGTTGGAAGACATAAAAACCTTCTGTGGAAAAAGGTGATGGGCGAGGGCGGCTCGCCAAAAACTATTGATGCCGGGTTATCGGCGTGAACGGGGTGGGCTTTAGGTTAGTTGTCGGATGACTTGGGGCCAAGGTGTGTTTTTGATTGCAGTCCCTCGCCCCAGCCCTCTCCCAGGCATCCCCCGACCGGTCCCCTCTCCCTCCGGGAGAGGGTTAGGGTGAGGGGGCTTTTAGCTTTTCATACCCAACCGCTTCGCCATCCGCCCAAGGTTCGCCCGATCCAGCCCCAGCTCCCGCGCCGCCCTGGCCCAGTTGTCGTGATTGCGCTCCAGCGCCGCTGCGATCAACTGCCGCTGATACTGCTCGGTCGCGCTGCGCAGATCGCCGGTCATCAAGGGCGCGACTGAAACGGCACTGGCCGGCTCGGCCGAGTTATCCACAACCTCGCGCGGCAGATCCAGATCCACCGCGCCCAGGCTGAGAATCTTCGGCCGAACCTTGCAGTTGCCGAGCGCCTTCAGCGCGCTGCGTCCGATCAGGTGTTCCAGTTCCCGCACATTGCCCGGCCAGGTATAGGCCAGCAACGCTTCCTGGGCATCGTGGTTCAGGCGCAGGCTGTTGAGGCCCATGCGCGAACGGTTCTGTTCGAGGAAGTAGCCACTGAGCAACAACACATCGCGGCCGCGGTCGCGCAGCGCCGGGACCCGCAGCGGGTAGACGCTGAGGCGATGATAGAAGTCCGCGCGGTAGCGGCCCCGGCGTACTTCATCGGCCAAGTCGCGGTTGGTCGCGGCGATCAGGCGTACGTCGACCTGATGCTCCTTGTCCGACCCCAGGCGCTGCAATTGGCCACTCTGCAATACGCGCAACAACTTGGCCTGCACGGTCAGCGACAACTCGCCGACTTCATCGAGAAACAGCGTGCCGCCATTGGCCAGTTCAAACTTGCCGCGACGGTCGCTGGTGGCGCCGGTGAAGGCGCCGCGCACGTGGCCGAACAGTTCGCTTTCCACCAGGGTGTCGGGCAGGGCGGCGCAATTGAGGCTGATGATCGGCTTGTCGGCGCGCGGCGAGGCGGCATGGATCGCCTGCGCCACCAGTTCCTTGCCGACCCCGGTTTCGCCGGTGATCAGCACGGTCAGGTCGCTGCCGCCGACCAGATTGATTTCTTCCACCAGATGTTTGTGTGCCTTGCTCTGACCGATCATCTCGCGGTTCTGCTGGCCGCTGGCCTGACGGTAGACCTCGGCGCGCTGGTGTTCGTCTTCGGCGCGAATCGCCAGGCGCTCGATGCGTTCGGCGGCGTTGACCGTGGCCGAGGCGAGGCTGGCGAAGGCTTGCAGGGCGTCGAGTTCGATCGGCTCGAAGCGCTCGGGGTCGAGGGCGTCGAGGGTGATCAGGCCCCAGAGTTGTTCATCGACGAACAGCGGGCAGCCGAGGCAGTCGTGGACTTCCAGATGTTCACTCAGTCCGTCCACGAGGCCGTCATAAGGGTCGGGCAATTCACTGTCGGCCGCGAAGCGGGTTGGTCCGGCACCGGCCAGCAGCACTTCGAAGCGCGGATGCTCGCTGACTTTGAAGCGGCGGCCGAGGGTGTCGGTGCTCAAGCCGTCCACGGCCAGCGGTACCAGCCATTCGCCATCGAGGCGCAACAGCGCGGCGGCGTCGCACGGCAGCAGGGCGCGCATGGCTTCGAGCAGGCGCCGGTAGCGCTCGCCTTCGGGCAGTTCGCGGGACAGGTCGGCAACCAGGGGAAGCAAAGCGGTGAGCAAGGATTTGGCGGACATAGGCTTGTAGTCAAAGAGACGCGTTGTAGTCGAAGCGACTATAGGCGGGCTTGTGTCGATTTGACTACTTAAATTTCAAGCTATTGATTTTTATGGATAAATTAGTTGGCACGAAAGCTGAAATACACAAGGCACTTTTAGAGAAAGCTCAGGAGTCACCCTTATGCTTAGCGTCCAGGATCGTGCAATCATCAAGTCCACCGTGCCTTTGCTGGAAAGTGGCGGTGAAGCGCTGATCACCCACTTCTATCGGATGATGCTGTCCGAATACCCGCAAGTCCGTCCGCTGTTCAACCAGGCCCACCAGGCCAGCGGCGACCAGCCCCGTGCCCTGGCCAACGGCGTTTTGATGTACGCCCGGCATATCGATCAGCTCGACCAGCTGGGCGATCTGGTGGCCAAGATCATCAACAAGCATGTGGCCTTGCAGATTCTGCCGGAGCACTACCCGATCGTTGGCAGTTGCCTGCTGCGGGCGATTTCCGAAGTGCTCGGCGACGAAATCGCCACTCCTGAAGTGATGGCCGCCTGGGGCGCCGCTTACGGACAGTTGGCCGACATCCTGATCGGCGCCGAAACCGCCATCTACGACCAGAAAGAGCAAGCCGTCGGCGGCTGGCGCGGAGCGCGGGAGTTCATCGTCGCGGCGAAGGTCGAGGAAAGCGCGGAAATCATCTCGTTCTACTTCGAACCAGCAGACAAAGGCCCGATCCTTGCGGCCGAGCCAGGCCAGTACATCGGCATGAAACTGACCCTCGACGGCGAAGAAATCCGCCGCAATTACTCGCTGTCGGCGCTGACCAACAACGGCCAGTACCGTATCAGCGTCAAGCGCGAGCCGAATGGCCGTGCGTCCAATCACCTGCACGACCAACTGCATGTCGGCAGCCGTATCGACCTGTTTCCGCCATCGGGCGAATTCACCCTGACAGAGAGTGACAAACCGCTGGTGCTGATCAGCGGCGGCGTCGGCATCACTCCGACCCTGCCGATGCTCGAAGCGGCGCTGGAAAGCAAACGCCCGGTGCATTTCATCCACTGCGCCCGTAACGGCAGCGTCCATGCCTTCCGCGACTGGATCGACGGTTTGGCCGAGCGTCATCCGCAACTCAAGCGTTTCTACTGCTACGCCGAAGATGACGGCGTGAGCCCGGCGGCGGACAAAGTGGGCCTGCTGAGCCAGGAGCAACTGGCGCAATGGCTGCCGGAGCAGCGTGATGTCGATGCGTATTTCCTGGGGCCAAAAGGCTTCATGGGCGCGATCAAGCGTCATCTGAAAGCGCTGGGTGTGCCGGAAAAGCAAAGCCGCTACGAGTTCTTCGGCCCGGCCGCTGCGCTGGAATGATCTGAAACCGAGTCGTCCGTTTCGCGAGCAGGCCCGCTCCCACAACTGTTTTGTGGCAGCGGGCCTGCTCGCGAATGGCTCCCCGCCCTTGCGATTATTAAAAAGTGTTTAAAGGTTAATCGTTTCTTAACCGATTTATCGTTTATTCCCCGATGCTGATGATAGGCGCTCGTTCGTTTACATGATCAGGATCGCCCCCATGTCGCACTTCATCTTCTCCCGTCATTTCAGCCTCGCTGCCCTGGGCCTGTCGGCCACGTTGCTGGTCAGTCCGTTCGCCCATGCCGAATCCGCCCTGATTGAACCGCAGACCCTGATCGTCGATCAGAGCCTGCCCAAGGCGCAGCAGCAAGCGATGGAACTGGCGGCGCGGCGCTACGGCAGTTTCTGGAATTCGGGTGAAAAGGCGTTGGCCAACGCTGCCTTGTCGCCGCAATTTGTCGACAAGACGCCGCCCGAAGGACGGGTGCAAGGACCGACCGGGCCGTTGCTGGCATCGAAGTTCTTTCGCACGGCGGTGCCGGACTTGAGTTGCGAGATCGAGCAAATGATCGTCGCCGGGGATCGCGTGGTGGTGCATCTGCACTTTCGCGGGCATTTCACCGGTACGTTCAAGGCTCTCAAAGGGCAGGGCCAGCGTGTAGACTTCCGGGCAACCGATATCTATCAGATCGACAACGGTCGCATCGCGGCCAATTGGCATATCGAAGACAACATCAGCCTGATGGCGCAACTGCAAGCGCAGCCGCCGGCCAGCTGAACCATGGACATGAAAGGGAAACGCGATGAGCGAGGAAACGATTCGATTGGGACGTGAGCGACGCTATCTGGTGCTGCTGGGAATCATCTGCCTGGCACTGATCGGTGGCGCGCTGTACATGCAGATCGTGCTGGGCGAAGCGCCATGCCCGCTGTGCATCCTGCAGCGTTATGCGTTGCTGCTGATCGCGCTGTTCGCGTTCATCGGCGCGGCCATGCGCACCCGCCGCAGCATCACTGTGTTCGAGGTGCTGGTGGTGATTTGTGCGATTGCCGGAGCCGGCGTTGCCGGGCATCACGTCTACACCCAGTTCTATCCGGCGGTGAGTTGCGGTATCGATGTGCTGCAGCCGATCGTCGATGACCTGCCGCTGGCGAAGATCTTCCCGCTGGGCTTCCAGGTCGACGGTTTCTGCTCGACGCCGTACCCGCCGATCCTCGGCCTGTCGCTGGCACAGTGGGCGCTGGTGGCGTTCGTGCTGGTGGTGATCCTCGTGCCGCTGCTGACCTCGCGCAACCGCAAGGCATTGCGCTGAATCAACTTTGCGGCGCTCGCGCCGATACAACGAAACGCCCCGATTTCCGGGTTCGGAAATCGGGGCGTTTCGCATTTCACAGGGCGTGTGAAAAGAACATGACGAAAGACAAGGAAGGGTGTGGCAGGTGTGCGACATGTTGTCACACACGGGGTGTCGCAGATGATTTCAGGGACGCGGATTGGTGCTCTGTTACACAAAAACATTGGTCTGTTTCAGCGTTTGTCTGCCTTTAGGCACAGTTGTCGGAACAGGCAGTTTCAACAAACTCTGGCAGATGGCCAGAACCCTTTGAAAATCGGGGTTTAGCAGGATCAGCCTGGAGGAAAAAGCCTTCGGAGCTGTCTGAAGTGACGCAGGTAGACCTACATTTTTTGGTGTTTTTGTTGAGAATCAATTTCGATAACATGCGGAACTTTTGCAAAAACGGTGATGGATTGTTGCTGTACCGGATAAAAATTATTTCGGGATAAGACATGGTGTATAGGGCGCTACCTATCTACAATCGCCCGCACTGAATTCCCGGCACTGCTCAGCCTTTAATAAGGAACTGATCAGGAAGTCGGGTGTCGAGCGGTCGGGAGGCTGCAAGACACCCTGGTGTCGGTGCCTTCCAACTTTCCGCGCCAAATGGAATTGGTCTGTAACAGGGCCTTTGACCACGAAATCGAATAAGAACTCACCGCTGTCCGAGGATTTGTCGAGCGTCTGACGCGCGACGGGCGGCCCTTATTCAATCCAAAGAAAATGCCAACCCTTGGCAGGGTGAAGTGTTGGCGATCAAAACCCAACTGCATTGCGCAAGCTGCTTTAGAGGTCGTGAGATGAGTAAAAACAGGTATCCCAGATTACTAGGCCTAGTGCCGCTGCTCGGCACGTTGTTGCTGGGAGGCTGCAACATGACCTTGCTCAATCCAACGGGCCAGGTCGGCCTGGAACAGCGCAACCTGATCATCACCGCCACGCTGCTGATGCTGTTGGTCGTGGTGCCGGTCATCGTGATGACCTTCCTGTTTGCCTGGAAATACCGCGCCTCGAACAAGAACGCCGTCTACACGCCGAAATGGTCGCACTCGACCAAGATCGAAGTAGCCGTCTGGACCATCCCGGTCCTGATCATCATTGCCCTGGGTTACATCACCTACATTTCGACCCACGAACTGGACCCGTATCGTCCGATTGAATCCGACGTCAAGCCGGTGACCATCGAAGTGGTCGCGCTGGACTGGAAATGGCTGTTCATCTACCCGGAACAAGGCATCGCCACGGTCAACAAGATCGTGTTCCCGGCGCACACGCCAATCAACTTCAAGATCACCTCCGACGCTGTGATGAACTCGTTCTTCATCCCGGGTCTGGGCGGCCAGATCTACGCGATGGCGGGCATGCAGACCAAGCTGCACCTGATCGCTGACCGCAACGCTGAAATGGACGGTATCTCCGCCAACTACAGCGGCGCGGGTTTCACCGGCATGAAGTTCAAAGCCATCTCAACGACTCAGGAAGATTTCGACGCCTGGGTAAGTGAAGTCAAGAAGTCACCTAAACAGCTTGATCAAGCTGAATACGCAGCCCTTGCCAAGCCAAGCCAGAACAACCCAGTCGAGCTCTACTCCTCGGTCACGCCGAACCAGTTCCAGATCATCGTCGACAAGTACGAAGGTATGAAGCCGGGCAAGCCGCTGAAGCACGAGAAGAAAGAGAAAGAAGTGGCGGCCACGGAAATTGACTCGAGTTCGCATTCAGCTGCCGGGGCAGAGGAGTAAACGATGTTTGGTAAATTAAGTTGGGAAGCAGTCCCATTCCACGAGCCGATCGTGATGGTGACCATCGCCATGATCGCCCTCGGTGGTCTGGCGCTGTTCGCTGCAATCACCTACTTCAAGAAGTGGACCTACTTGTGGACCGAGTGGCTGACGTCGGTCGACCACAAGAAAATCGGCGTGATGTACATCATCGTTGCCATGGTCATGCTGCTGCGTGGCTTTGCCGACGCCATCATGATGCGTACCCAGCTGGCCATGGCCACCGAGGGTTCGCCTGGCTACCTGCCACCTGAACACTATGACCAGATCTTCACCGCTCACGGTGTGATCATGATCATCTTCATGGCGATGCCATTCTTCACCGGCCTGATGAACCTTGCAGTGCCGCTGCAGATCGGCGCGCGTGACGTTGCCTTCCCGTTCCTGAACTCCCTGAGCTTCTGGCTGCTGGTGTCCGGCGTCGTGCTGATCAACCTGTCCCTGGGCGTCGGCGAATTCGCCAAGACCGGCTGGGTTGCTTATCCACCGCTGTCGGGTCTGCAATACAGCCCTGGCGTAGGTATGGACTACTACATCTGGGCGCTACAGCTATCGGGTCTGGGTACGACGCTGACGGGGGTCAACTTCCTCGCCACCGTGCTGAAAATGCGTACCCCTGGCATGAAGCTGATGGACATGCCGATCTTCACCTGGACCTGCACCTGGGCAAACGTTCTGATCGTGGCTTCGTTCCCGATCCTGACCGCTACCCTGGCACTGCTGACGCTTGACCGTTACATGGATTTCCACATTTTCACCAACGAACTTGGTGGCAATCCGATGATGTACGTCAACCTGTTCTGGGCCTGGGGTCACCCTGAGGTGTACATCCTGATCCTGCCGGCCTTCGGCATCTTCTCGGAAGTCATCTCGGCGTTCACCGGCAAGAAACTGTTCGGCCACCACTCGATGATCTACGCTTCGGGCGCGATCTCGGTACTGGGCTTCATGGTTTGGCTGCACCACTTCTTCACCATGGGTTCGGGCGCCAGCGTCAACGCCTTCTTCGGTCTGGCGACGATGCTGATTTCCATCCCGACGGGTGTGAAACTGTTCAACTGGCTGTTCACCATCTACCAGGGCCGTCTGCGCTTCACCAGCCAGGTTCTGTGGACCCTGGGCTTCATGGTGACCTTCGCCATCGGCGGCATGACCGGCGTACTGCTGGCCATCCCGGGTGCCGACTTCGTTCTGCACAACAGCCTGTTCGTGATCGCGCACTTCCACAACGTGATCATCGGCGGCGCGGTATTCGGCTACATCGCAGGCTTCGGCTTCTACTTCCCGAAAGCGTTCGGCTTCAAGCTGCACGAAGGCTGGGGTAAAGCAGCGTTCTGGTTCTGGATCTCGGGCTTCTTCGTCGCGTTCATGCCGCTCTATGCACTGGGCTTCATGGGCATGACCCGTCGTCTGAACGCCACCACCAACCCTGAGTGGGTGCCGTACCTGTACGTCGCCATGTTCGGTGCGGTGATGATCGCTGTCGGTATCGCCTGCCAGCTGATCCAGCTGTACGTATCGGTACGTGACCGCAAGAACCCAGAGAACATGTGCGAACACGGTGACCCGTGGAATGCCCACACTCTGGAATGGTCGACCTCGTCGCCACCACCGTTCTACAACTTCGCCGTGCTGCCAAAAGCAGACTGCATCGACCCGTTCACCGAGGCCAAGGAAAACGGCACCGCGTACAAGGCTCCGGCCAAGTACGAGCCGATCCACATGCCGAACAACACCGCCACTGGCGTGGTGATGGGCGCGCTGCTGACCGTGTTCGGTTTCGCGATGATCTGGCACATCTGGTGGCTGGCGATCGCGAGCCTGGCCGGTACTGTCATCTACTTCGTGATCCACGCTGCACGTGACGACCAGGGCTATATGGTGCCGGTCGACGTGATCGAGCGCATCGAAGCCGAGCAGCACAAGCGTCTGGTTGCGGCAGGGAAAATCCCGGCCACCGCCACCCGTGTTGAAACCTCGTTGGAACAGGCTTAAACCATGTCGAATTTAGTGACCAATGCTGGACACGCCCATGGTCATGACCACGGGCACGATGACCATCACCACGACTCGGGCGAGATGACCGTATACGGTTTCTGGCTCTACCTGATGACCGACTGCATTCTGTTTGCGTCGATCTTCGCGGTGTACGCGGTACTGGTAAACAACGTCGCCGGTGGCCCGTCGGGCCACGACATCTTCGAACTGCCATACGTACTGGGCGAAACCGCTCTGCTGCTGTTCAGTTCGATCACCTACGGCTTCGCCATGCTGGCGCTGTTCAAGGGTAAAAAGAACCAGGTCCTGGGCTGGCTGGCCATGACTTTCCTGTTCGGCGCCGGCTTTATCGCCATGGAGATCAACGAGTTCCACCTGCTGATCTCCGAAGGCTTCGGCCCTAGCCGTTCCGGCTTCCTGTCCGGGTTCTTCACCCTGGTCGGCACCCACGGTCTGCACGTGACCAGCGGTCTGATCTGGATGGCGATCATGATGTACCAGGTGCAGAAAAACGGCCTGACGGCGACCAACAAGACCCGTCTGAGCTGCCTGAGCCTGTTCTGGCACTTCCTGGACGTGGTGTGGATCTGCGTATTCACCGTTGTTTATCTGATGGGGACTATGTAAATGGCTAACGCTCATTCCCACGACAGCCACGACGCCAACCACGGTAGCGTCAAGTCGTACGCGATCGGCTTCATCCTGTCGGTGATCCTGACCGTCATCCCGTTCGCGCTGGTGATGTACCCGACGCTGCCGAAGTCGATCACCCTGATGATCGTCCTGGCATTCGCCGTGATCCAGGTGCTGGTGCACCTGGTGTACTTCCTGCACCTGGACCGTTCGGCTGCGCAACGTAACAACGTGATTGCGTTCGTCTTCGCCGCGATCGTGATCGTGCTGCTGGTCGGCCTGTCGCTGTGGATCATGTTCAGCATCCACACGTTCATGATGGCGAAGTGAGGTAGACCCGATGTCGCTCAAGCACTTTATCCAAATCACCAAACCGGGGATCATTTTCGGTAACGTGCTTTCTGTGGCAGGCGGGTTCTTCCTGGCCTCGAAAGGGCATGTCGATCTGGCGGTGTTTCTGGCTGCCATGATCGGCACGTCCCTGGTCGTGGCCTCCGGTTGCGTGTTCAACAACTGCATCGACCGTGACATCGACTACAAGATGGAGCGCACCAAGAACCGTGTGCTGGTTCAGGGCCTGATCTCCCTGAAACTGGCGCTGGTCTACGCGACCGTCCTCGGTGTCGCCGGCGTTGCGTTGCTGTACAAGGTGGCCAACCCGTTGGCTGCATTGTTCGCCGTGATCGGCTTCATCATCTACGTCGGCTTCTACAGCCTGTACCTCAAGCGCAAGTCGGTTCACGGCACGCTGGTGGGCAGTCTGTCGGGCGCCATGCCGCCGGTGATCGGTTACGTTGCCGTGACCAACACCTTCGACATGGCCGCGCTGACCCTGCTGGTGATGTTCAGCCTGTGGCAGATGCCGCATTCCTACGCCATCGCGATTTTCCGTTTCAAGGATTACCAGGCTGCATCGATTCCGGTGCTGCCAGTTGAACGCGGGATCGAAGTGGCCAAGAAGCACATCCTGTATTACATCCTGGCATTCGTCGGGGCAACCTTGATGCTGACCATCAGCGGTTACGCTGGCATCAGCTACTTCGCCGTCGCCGCGGCCATGGGCATGTACTGGCTGTACATGGCCTGGACCGGCAACAAGGCAGCGGACGACACGGTCTGGGCACGCAAGCTGTTCGTGTTCTCGATTTTCACCATCACCGCGCTGAGCGTGATGATGTCCGTGGACTTCAAAGTGCCGGGCGACCTGCTGATGACGTACGCGCAGTAAGGTTTACAGCTGTATGAAAAACCCGCCCATCGAGAGATGAGTGGGTTTTTTTTTGACGACTGTTTAACTGAAGCCGAAATTGTTGATGGCGTGTCTATAGGCAAGTTGCCTATAGCTTTTCGATGCGAACTGTATTCTTTGAAACCACATTATTCACCGCGAATGTTGGTCGTTATCTGACCGACGATGAGTATCGTGAGCTGCAGACCCACATGCAGAGCAACCCACTGGCAGGCGATGTCATGCCTCGAACCGGAGGCTTTCGTAAACTGCGTTGGGCTGACGTTCGGCGCGGCAAAGGCAGGCGAGGCGGCTTGCGAGTTATCTATTATTGGCTTATGAATGATGGCCAGTTTTGGATGTTTGCCATTTATGACAAAGATGAGCTTGAGAATCTGACTGCCGAGCAAGAGAAGGCGCTCAAAAAAGCCATAGAGAAAGAGTTGAAAATACGAGGTACCCCATGAAAAAACGCGACCTGTTTGCAGAGTTGATGCAGGGCGTTGATGAGATGGCGGCTCAACGCGAAGGCAAAATAACGCTGCGTAATACGACGATCGAGGACAGGCCCGTCCCTGAGGTTGCTGCTCAGGAAATCGTAGCGTTACGGGAGAAGCTCCATATGTCCCAAGCGGTTTTTGCCAGACGCATCAGAACCAGTCCCAGCACGCTGAGAAATTGGGAGCAGGAGAAATCCAAACCCAATGCTCAGGCTGCTTTATTGATTCGGTTGGTAGAAAAGTTTCCCGATATGGTTGAGCGGCTAAGCGCCGTGTAAAAGCTTTTTCATGCACATCCAAAGCCTCGCACTTCAGAAAGATAGCGGGGCTTTTTCAGTTTTTCAGCTGCCGGTTGCGGCAACCCGGCAAAAGCCCTAGATTTGGATCCAACCATATCGGTGATAGCGCCAGGCCACTTTCGCGGCGCTCAACGTATTCTTCAAGCATCGAACAAGAGGCTGGGCGAAATGACTGAGAGGATGACCTGCGACGAACGCTTCATTGCCCTGGCGCAGGAGCTGAACTACGACATCTATGGCGAGAACAGGGCGGGCGGCAATTACGCTCCGCTGATCCGCCATCATGATGAGTTGTACATCAGCGGTATGGTGCCACGCGTCGACGGCAAGATTCTGTATCCCGGCCGGATTGGTCTGGAGCTGGACCTCAAGGACGCCCAGGCCGCTGCCAGTATCAGTGCGATGCGCTGTCTGGCACTGATCGTCGATGCGGTCGGTTCGCTGGACAAGATCCGTGCGCTGTTGCGGGTGACGGTCTACGTCAAGTCGACGCCGGATTTCGTTGATCTGAGTGAAGTCTCCAACGGTGCCTCGGACGTATTCAGCCATGTGCTGGGCGATGCCGGCCGCCACACGCGCACCACCGTCGGGGTCTATCAGTTGCCGAAGAACGCGGCGGTTGAAGTGGACATGATTGCCGCCCTGCACCCATCGGCCTGAACGCCACTTGCCAGACAACAAAAAGCCCCGCCTGAATTTCAGAGCGGGGCTTTTTCGTCTGCGTCGGGTTTATTGCATCGCGATGCTGTAGCCATCGAACGCGGTCTGCTGTTGCAGGGCGGTGATGATGTTCTTGCGGTTGATCGCGTGTTCGGTGCCTGAGTTGTCGAGGAAGGTTTCGCCTTCGATTTCGGCTTCTTCGCCTTCACCGGTGAAGGTAAAACCGAGGAATTCCAGCGCCTCGCGATCCACGCTCAGGCGCGAACGCGGTGTGCGCAGCGGCAGGGTCATGCTGATGCCGTCCTTGCTGATGCTGAACACTTCGGCATCTTTCTTCGGGCGTGCGGCCTTGCTTTTGCCGCCACTCGGGCTGGTCATCGCCTGATGGGTCTGGTTCAGCACTTTCAGCGCCAGACCGTAGACGATTTCCTGGAACGCCGGGTCGTCCTTGAAGCTGGACAGAATGCGGCTGATCGGGAACTTGCTGCTCAGGTCTTCAAGGGCGGCGGTGTCGGCGGCTTCGGCGTCCTTCAGGGCTTTGAGCTGACCCATCAGCTCGTAGGCCTGGTCGTCATCGAAGCGGTCGTGGGCCTGACGGATCGCGGCGCGCAGCTCGCGGATCTGCTCGCTTTCACGGGTCGACTGGAAAGCATCCAGCACCATCTCGCTGATGGTTTTGGCTTGAGGAAGGTGTTGTGAAAGATTGATGGAGTTTTCGTATTCCGCTTTGGACGACAGGGTGACTACGGATTCAGCGGTGTTGAAATCGGACATTGAAATTTCACTACTTCTTTAGCTTGAGTTGAGACGAGAAAGCTCGGGGGGGCTTTTTCAGGCCGACTAATTTAGGGGAGCGGGGCGGTGTTGTCACGGTGCAACGGGCCAGTGGCGTCGATTATTTGTCCGCTGGATTCAGGTTCATCGAGCGTACCAGCCCCTGTTCGGCGCTCTGCTGATCCACCGGCAGCGAAAAGCGAAAGGTCGCGCCGCGCCCCGGAACGTCGACCAGCCGGATCTCGCGCCCATGCAGTTGCAGGATCCGGTGCACGATACGCAGCCCCAGTCCGCCGTCACGTCGCGCGCCGCCGATGTTGAACGGGCGCAGGAAAAGACTTTCGCGCAGTTCCGCCGCGATACCCGGCCCGGTGTCACTGACGGTGATTTCGACCCGTTTGCCCTGGGCGGCCAGGTCGAACTGAATTTCGCCATCCTGAGGCGTATGGCGCAAAGCGTTGTCGACCAGATTGGTCAGCACGCGCTCGATCAGCCCGAGGTCGGCCCAGACGCCGGGCAGATTGGCAGAGAAGTTCGCCTTGAGTTCAATCCGTCGTGCCTCGGCGCCGAGCTCGAATTTCTGAAAGATGTCCTGCACCAGATCGGTCAGGGCAAAGCGCTCCAGCACCGGTTGCACGAAGCCATGTTCAAGGCGCACCAGTTCCAGCAGCGATTGCGCCAGCCCGCCCACCTTGCGGCTCTGATCGAGGGCGATGCCCAGGTAGCGACGTCGCTCGGGTGCAGTCAGCGTTGCATCCTTGAGTGACAGGGTTTCCAGATAACCGTGCAGGGAGGCCAGTGGTGTGCGCAAATCGTGGGAGATGTTCGCCACCAGTTCGCGGCGCTCCTGATCCTGGCGGGTCAGCGAGCGCCACTGTTCGCCGAGGCGGTTCTGCATTTGCCGGAAGGCGACGTCGAGCACGGCGATTTCATCCGGGTCGGCGGTGTTATCCACAACGGTCGGTACGACAGGCGACGGTTGTGGAGCACCATCGATATCGAAGCGACTCACGGTTTCGGTCAGTCGCCGCAGCGGTCGGGTAATCAGGTTGAATGCTGTCAGACCGGCAATCAGACACAACAGCGCAACCAGTCCGATCGACATCAGCGCCGTATTGAGCGCTGCGCTGGTGGCACCGCGCTCGGCGAAACGGTCATGCGCTTCGCTGAGCAGCACCACATACAGATAGCCGGCGGCCTTGCCGTTAACCTGCAACGGCGCAGCGCTGAATACCTTGCGTCCGTCGACGCTGCGCGGGTCGTCGCCGAGGATCGGCAGCGGCTGATCGTCGAGCAGGCGCCGGACCGGTGCGAGGTCGACCGTCTGCCGACGCAGGCGCCCTTCGGGAGCGGCGTTGCCGACAATCCGGCCCTCGGTGTCGAGCAGGTACACCTCGACACTCGGGTTGACCAGCATCAACTGGCTGAACAGCTCACGCACGGCGCCGGGCATCAGACCGTTGCTGTCCATCAGCACCGTGTCGTGGGCGATGTGCGTCGCCAGATCCCGGGACAGACCTTGCACGACTTCCAGCTCATGCATCTGACTGGAGCGCACCTGCAACCATGCGGAAGTGCCGCAGCAGATCAGCAGCAACACGGCAAACACCAGAGACAGGCGCTGTGTCAGGGTCAGTTTCATGATGGCTCTGTACCTGTGCCGAACTTATACCCCCGCCCCCATACCGTGAGAATGCGCGCGGGTTGTGTCGGGTCGGTTTCGATTTTCGCCCGCAGGCGATTGATGTGGGTGTTGACCGTGTGTTCGTAGCCTTCGTGGCTGTAGCCCCACACGGCATTGAGCAGGTCCATTCGCGAGAACACCTTGCCCGGCTGGCGGGCGAAGAAATACAGCAGGTCGAACTCCCGTGGTGTCAGGTCAAGTCGCTGGCCGGCGAGGGCGACGTCGCGGGTGATCGGATCGATGGTCAGGCCATCGATACTCAGGCTGCCGGCATCCATTTTCAGGTTGCGCGCCATGGCGTCGACCCGGCGCAGCAACGCCTTGACCCGGGCCACCAGTTCCAGCATCGAAAACGGTTTGGCGAGGTAGTCGTCGGCCCCCAGTTCGAGGCCAAGGATGCGGTGCAGTTCGCTGGAGCGGGCACTGGTGATGATGATCGGCGTGTAGCGGGCCATGGCGCGGGCACGGCGGCAGATTTCCAGGCCGTCGACGCCCGGCAGCATGAGGTCGAGGATCAGGGCATCCCAGTGACCTTGTTGCAGCAGGCGCATGCCTTCGTCGCCATCGGCGCTGTGTACGACCTCGAATTGTTCGTCCCGCAGGTGCAGGCAAATCAGGTCGGCGATGTGCAGGTCGTCCTCGACCACCAGGACGCGTTTGGTGTGTTCCATGGAGCTGAATCCTTGCGGCGCAATGAGCGCATTGTGCGGGTTTTCCCTCCGGTGAGTTATCACGAATTGTTTAACTTCCCGTGAGGATTTGGCGATCAACCCAAGCCTAGGCTGTGATCCACGACAGGCATCTGGAATTTTTGGAGAAGGCCATGTTTTCACGACGACAGATTCTGGCAGCGGGCGGCGGGCTGGGCGTTGCAGCGCTGGTGAGCGGTGTATTGCCAAAATTTTCCACGGCCACCGCGCTGGTCAACGAGGCCCATGCTGAGGAGGTTTTCGAGGTGACGCACAGCGACAGTGAATGGCGTTCGCTGCTGACCGACGAGCAGTACCGGATCCTTCGTGAGGAGGGCACCGAACGGGCCTACAGCAGCGCGCTGAACAACGAGCATCGGGCCGGTCACTTCGCCTGTGCCGGATGCGACCTGGCGCTGTTTTCGTCCGAGACCAAATTTGACAGCCGCACCGGCTGGCCGAGTTTCTGGGCACCGCTGGAGCATGCCGTGGCCACGCGCCAGGATCGCTCATTCGGCATGTCGAGGGAGGAGGTTCACTGTCGCCGCTGCGGCGGACACCTGGGGCATGTCTTCGATGACGGGCCAAAACCCACCGGCCTGCGCTACTGCATGAATGGCCTGGCAATGACGTTCAAGCCGGCAGCGGTTTGAGTCATGGCCCGCTTGCGATCTTCACTTTCTACAGGACGACATTATGTGGCTCTTGGTTCTCGCTTATCTCGGTGGTGTGCTGACGATCGTCAGCCCGTGCATCTTGCCGGTCCTGCCCTTTGTCTTCGCTCGCACCGGGCAGCCGTTTATCAAGAGTGGCTTGCCGCTGCTGGCGGGGATGGCGCTGACCTTCGCGCTCGTCGCCTCGTTGGCGGCGGTGGGCGGCGGTTGGGTGGTGCAAGTCAATCAGTACGGTCGCTGGCTCGCGTTGCTGTTCGTAGCGCTGTTCGGGCTGACACTGCTGCTGCCGCGTCTGGCCGAGCGCCTGACCCGGCCGCTGGTCTCGGCCGGCAGTCGTCTGTCGGAGGCCGCCGGTCAAGACAATCGTCCGCGTCCCGGCGCTTCGTTTCTGATCGGCGTCGCCACGGGGCTGCTCTGGGCTCCCTGCGCCGGCCCCATTCTGGGGCTGATTCTGACCGGTGCCGCGCTGCAAGGGGCAAGCATCGCCACCACTTTGTTGCTGCTGGCCTACGCCGCCGGTGCCGCGACATCGCTCGCCGCCGCGCTGCTGCTGGGCGGTAAAGTCTTCGCCCTGATGAAGCGCTCGATCGGCACGGGGGAGTGGATTCGGCGCGGGTTGGGTGCGGCCATGCTGGCCGGTTTCGCGGCAATTGCGCTGGGCCTCGATACCGGGATTCTGGCCCGGGTCTCGACGGCCTCGACCGGCGGTCTGGAACAGGCATTGGTGGGCAAGCTGTCCGGAAAATCACCCCAGGCCAACGGCACGATGATGGCGCAGATTCCTGCGGCGGGTGATGCAGCGAACGGCAGCATGATGGCTGCGGGTGGCGCGATGAAAATGGCGGCCAAAGCGCCGGCCTCGCTGCCGGTCGAGGGCCAGTTGCCGCCGCTCGCAGGGGCGGTGCAATGGCTCAACTCGCCACCGCTGGATGCGCAGGCACTCAAGGGCAAGGTCGTGCTGGTGGATTTCTGGACCTACTCCTGCATCAACTGCCTGCGCACCTTGCCCTACGTCAAGGCCTGGGCGGAGAAGTACCGCGATCAGGGGCTGGTGGTGATCGGTGTGCATGCACCGGAGTTCGCCTTCGAACGTGATGTGGGCAATGTCACCAAAGCCATGAAGGAGTTGGGGATCAACTACCCGGTGGCCATCGACAACGACTACCGGATCTGGCGCGCCTTCAACAACGAATACTGGCCGGCGCATTACTTTGCCGACGCCCAGGGGCGCATTCGTTATCACCACTTTGGCGAAGGAGACTACGCCGAGTCGGAACGGGTCATTCAGCAACTGTTGCGCGAATCCGGAGCGAAAGCGGTGGCCGACGGCTTGATCAATGCCGATGCCCAGGGCGTGCAACTCGCACCGGACATGAATCAGGTGCAATCGCCGGAAACCTATGTCGGCTACCAGCGCGCGGAACATTTCATACCGGAAACCAGCCTGGTGCCTGACAAGGTTGCGGCCTACAACCCGCCGTCCGATCTCGCACTGAACGACTGGAGCCTCGGTGGGCAGTGGTCGGTGGGCGCCGAACACGCCACCGCCAGCGCGCCGGCCAGTCGCATCGTTTATCGCTTTCATGCCCGTGATCTGCACTTGGTATTGGGACCTGGCGCGGATGGTAAACCGGTGCGCTTCAAGGTGCTGATCGACGGCCAGGCGCCAGGCGATGCCCACGGTGTCGATGTCGCCCCCGATGGCAGTGGCCGGGTGACGGAACAACGCTTGTATCAATTGGTGCGGCAAACCGCCGAGGTGAAGGATCGAACCTTCAGCATCGAATTTCTGGACCCGGGCGTGTCGGCTTACGCCTTTACCTTCGGCTGATCAGGAGTACCCAGCATGAAAACTCGAAATATCTGGCGACGTGTCCTGTTGGGCGTCGCGACCGTTGGCGTGATCGGGCAGTGCTCGGCGTTTTCCTTCGGTGCCGGGGACGGCGTCGTTATTCCGCCACCCGCCCTCGATGAAAACACTCAGGCGCACAGCGAAACGGCGGTGTTTGCCGGAGGTTGCTTCTGGGGTGTGCAGGGTGTTTTTCAGCACGTCAAAGGGGTGCAGAACGCTGTCTCGGGCTACGCCGGTGGCGCGGCCAATACGGCGGACTACGAGCAGGTCAGCGGAGGCGATACGGGGCATGCCGAGTCGGTGCAGGTTACTTTTGACCCGACGCAGGTGAGCTACGGCAGCCTGCTGCAGATCTACTTCTCGGTGGCTCACAACCCGACCGAACTCAACCGCCAAGGGCCGGACAGCGGCACGCAGTACCGTTCGGCGCTATTCCCGGTCAATGCCGATCAGCAACGTGTGGCGCAGGCCTACATTGCTCAACTGGACGCCACGCATGTCTTCGGCAAACCGATTGTCACGCGGCTGGAGACCTACAACGGTTTTTACCCGGCGGAGGACTATCACCAGGACTTCCTCACCGAACACCCGAGTTATCCGTACATCGTGATCAACGATTTGCCGAAAGTGGCGCAGTTGAAGCAGTTGTTTGCCCAGCGCTACCAGGAAAAACCGGCGTTGGTGAAGAATGGGTCGTGATTTATTGCGCACTCACTCGTGAGGGCTGAGCCAGAAGGGTGCGCAGTAACCGGTAATGCTTCAGCGAGCGAGCGCCGATCAACCCGCAGACAAAGCCCGATGCGGCAGTCTTGAACAGCAGTGTATCCGGGGCAGAGGCCTGTTCCGGATGCACGGCATCCTGATAACCGAAGTAATAGTTCACCGCGAAAAACAGCAGGTACAACACGAGCATTTTCCAGGTGCCGGGCACGACCAGACCGTTTTGCGAATCGTCGAGCACCACTCCTTGAGGCGAAAACAACAGCCATGCCGAGCCACCGCCCAGCAACATCGTGCCGAACCAATAACTCAGTGAAAGGGCTGGATTGAACGTCAGGTCCATTGAAAGCAGCGACCACGCAATCAATGCAGGGGGCGTCACCAGCATCGCGAGCCGGCTCTCATGGCTGGACGTGCGTGCCTTGAGGCCAAAGTAGACAAGAAGCAGAAAAATCGCATAAACCCAGAGCGGGGTGTTTTGCAAAATGGCGAGCATCGCGCAGCATCCGTGCTGAAAAGGAAGCTGGATCATAGCCGTTGTCAGGGTGATCGGCGGTTATTTCAATCTGGGGCGTTCCATCGCAATCACCGATGTTTCAAAACCCAGGCTGGCGAAGAAGGCTTCCGCACCTTCACGTCCGGCGCGCAGCACCCAGGTAATATCGGGGTTGTCGCCCATGACATGCTCAACCAATGCGCGGCCAACGCCTTTTCGCCGGTGCTGGCCGTGAACCACGACCATCGACAAATACCCGTTGGATAAACCGTCGGTAATGCCGCGGGCGAAACCGATGATTTGTTCGCCATTCAGGGCGACGGCGGTTCGTTGAGAGTTGTGGACCAACTGCGAAAAGTATTCGGCAGACCCGATTCGGTGCGCCCAGCCGTGTTGCCCGAGAAACATCCTCACCGATTCCACTTCGCAGGGCAGAACGTCGCGTATGGTCAGATTGCTGTTCATTGCTGATCAAATCCTTGAAGGCTGTTTTTGAGCGTAGCTGATGCCCCATGGCAATCAGTTTTCCCCCATGTCTGCACGGCGAATTCAACGAACCGGCGCAGTTTCGGCAACCGATAGCGATCCGGTGCGTAAAGCAGATGCATCGGGCGGCTGGGTGGCTGGAAGTCGGGGATCACCTTCACCAGATGGCCTTCGCACAGATCCTGCTCCACCAGCGCATCGGGCAGCATCACGATGCCCATGCCGGTACGTGCCGCCTGATGCAGACCGGCGGAACTGTTGATCAGCATCGGTCCGCTGACGTCGACCATGATTTCGCCGTCCGGGCCACTGAGGCGCCACTGCTTTTCCACCGATTGCCAGTCATCGCCGGCGGGGTAGGCGAATGACAGGCAGTCATGTTGTTGCAGGTCCTGCGGCGTATGCGGCATGCCGCGCCGGGCGACGTAGGCGGGGGAGGCGCAGACGGTCAGGGTGTAATCGATCAAGGGCCGGGCAATCAGATTGGATTGCTCGAAATTGCCCAGACGGAACGCCACGTCGAGGCCACTTTCCAGCAGATCCGGCCGGCGATTGGTCAGCGCCACATCGAGCTTGAGTTGTGGACATTGCAGGGAAAATTCGCTGAGCGCCGGCGCCAGGCGCTCGACGCCAAAGGTCAGCGGCGCGGTGATGCGCAGGACGCCGCGCGGCTCATCGAGCGCCTGTTCGGCGAGACGTTCGGAGTCGGCCACCAGACCCAGCACTTCGAGGCAACGCTGGTAGTAAACCGAACCGAACTCGGTCAAGCGCTGCCGGCGGGTGGTGCGTTGCAGCAGTTGTACACCGAGTCGTTGCTCCAGCGCCCGCAGGTGGTTGCCGACCATGGTCGTGGACATTTCGCATTGCAGGGCGGCGGCGGTCATGCTGCCGGTTTCCACGACTTTGACGTAGACGCCCATCGACTGAAACAAGTCCATTATCAAGCTCTGCTTTTAAATGATTGAAGTTTTGCCGAGTTTATCCAGTTCAGGTGGCTAACCATACTGCCCGTACACCGACCTTCACTGGAGTTTGAAGTCATGACTGCCGCCCTGATGAACACCTACCAACCGCTGGCCCTGAGTTTCACCAAGGGGCTGGGCACCCGACTGTGGGATCAGGCGGGGCGCGAATACCTGGATGCAGTCGCTGGCGTGGCGGTGACCAACGTCGGCCACTCGCACCCACGGATCGTTTCGGCGATCAGCGAGCAGGCCGGTTTGCTGCTGCACACCTCCAACCTCTACAGCATCGACTGGCAACGGCGGCTGGCGCAGAAACTGACCGAACTGTCGGGGATGGAGCGGGCGTTCTTCAACAACTCCGGCGCCGAGGCCAACGAAACCGCGCTGAAACTGGCGCGCCTGTACGGCTGGCGCAAGGGTATCGAACGGCCGTTGGTGGTGGTGATGACCAATGCGTTTCATGGCCGAACGCTGGGTACGTTGTCTGCCAGTGACGGCCCGGCGGTGCGCCTGGGTTTCAACGAATTGCCGGGGGATTTCGTCAAAGTGCCATTTGGCGATCTGGCGGCGCTGGAGCAGGTGCGGCAAAAGCATGGCGAGCGCATCGTGGCGATTCTGGTCGAGCCGATCCAAGGCGAAAGCGGCGTGCAACTGGCACCGCCCGGTTACCTCAAGGCTCTGCGCGAACAGTGCAACCGCCACGCCTGGCTGCTGATGCTCGACGAGATCCAGACCGGGATCGGCCGCACCGGGCGCTGGTTTGCTTTCCAGCACGAAGGCATCGTCCCTGACGTGATGACCCTCGCCAAAGGCCTGGGCAATGGCGTGCCGATCGGTGCCTGCCTGGCGCGGGGCCGGGCGGCGGATCTGTTCACCCCCGGCAGCCATGGCAGCACGTTTGGCGGCAATCCGCTGGCCTGCCGGGTCGGTTGCACCGTTCTCGACATCATCGAAGACCAAGGCCTGCTGGAAAACGCCCGGCTTCAGGGCGAATGCTTGCTGACCCGGCTGCAGGCGGAACTGGCGGACAACCCCAATGTGCTGGCGATTCGTGGACAAGGGTTGATGATCGGGATCGAACTGAAACAGCCGATTCGCGATCTCACGCTCATCGCCGCGCGGGATCATGGGTTGTTGATCAACGTGACGCGGGGCAAGACCATACGGCTGCTGCCACCGCTGACGATTGATGAGCGGGAGGTGGGGATGATTGTAAGAGGTGTGGCGCGGGCGTTGGGTCGTGATTGACTTTTGTTCAGTAGTGATACTTGCACGAAATGATGCAGACTTCTGGGCCATCGACTGCATAGACCAAACGATGCTCTGCAGTTATTCGCCGTGACCATAAGCCGCTCATGTTGTGCTTGAGCGGCTCAGGTTTGCCTACCCCCTCGAATGGTTGGCGTTGGATCGCCTTGATCAATAGATTGATGCGCTTAAGACCGGTTTTATCGTTTTGCTGAAACCATAAGTAGTCTTCCCAGGCCGTTGGCGTGAACTCGATATTCATTCTTCGATCAATTGCCTGGCTTTGGCTTTTCCAGCGCGCATTTCGCCAATCGACTTGATTAACCGTTCGGCATTGGCTGGAGAGCGCAGCAGATACGCCGTCTCTTCGAGTGCGTTGTATTCAGCCAGAGACATCATCACAACAGGCTCGCCTTTTTGGCGCGTTACCAATAGAGGTGCTTGATCCTCATTGACCCGATCCATGGTTTCAGCCAGATGTGCACGGGCTGTGGTGTAGTTGATGGTGTGCATATTGTAGTCCTCGCCTGATGCGAAGAACGTACAGAAATGAGTACATGATGACAAGACGATACCTACCAGTGGTTGTGTCACAGACGGGCTATCTGCGATGCACTGAGTATCACCGAAGTCTCTTCGAGACGTTTCTGCGACTTTTGTAAGCTCTTTCCGGCAAGTCTGCCATCCAATACAGGCTGATGTAGGACTTGTGCCTAATCTGGATAATCCGTCAAATCCGGCGCCAGCATGCGTGTCTTCGGCGCGCCGTTCGCGTTGTGCTGGATGATGTCCTGCGGCTGCCCCCGATCATTGAAAAACACTTGGCCGATACCCGCCGAATTCCACAGCCTTTCACCTGCTTCGGCATGCTCGGGGACGTACGGCACGATGCGCATGCGTCGGCGTTTGGTCAGCCAGTTGAGTGGCGAACGAGGCGAGTAGAGCCAGCGGTTGAGGCGGTCGAACCACTCCAGCAGGGTCGGCGGGAATTCGTTCTTGATCCCGCTGCTGGTGATCTGCCAGATCCGTGGGCCGGCCTTGCGGTGTCGGATAAGCACTTCGTAGACGAAGGAATAATGCACATCGCCTGACAGCACCACGTAACTGCCGGGTGTACGCGAGTGTCGGAAAATGTTCAGGATGACCTGGGCGGCGCCACGATGGGCCATCCAGTTTTCTGCATCCACCAGCAGCGGATAACCGCACCAACTGAAGACCCGTTGCACGGTTTCGATCAGCTTCACACCAAAGATTGGCGCTGGCGAGACGATGATCGCCGAAGGGTGATCGAGCAGTTCCTGTTGCAGCTCACACAGGGCTTCCCAATCCAGCAGGCCTGACGGTTGCTTGAGCGCCATCTCACTGCGCCAGCGGCGGGTGCGGGTGTCGAGCACCACCAGTGCGGGGCTGGTGGGCAACACGAAATGCCAGTGTTGAAAGCGCAGCAGGTCATCGATCAGTTCATTCTGCAGCGGGCTGTCGAGGTATTGGTCGTCGCCGCTGACGCTCAGTTGACGGGTTTTCTCCAGCACCTCGCTGAAAGCCTCCGGGTTATTGCCCCAACCCTGGCACAACATATAGGCGATCAACGCATTGCCGATGATCCGCCGGGAGAACGGATGGCTGTAGGCCGTTTCCTCCCATTGCGCGGAAAGATTCCAGTCATCGGTGATGTCGTGGTCGTCAAAAATCATCAGGCTGGGCAAATGCGCCAATGCGCGGGCGACGTTGCCCAGGCCAGCCTTGAACCCGTCGAGTCGGGTCTGTTCGAGGCGATAACGCTTGAGCCGCTCTGGCGTCAGCATTGGCGCTTGCGGATTGATCAGTGTCCATGCGGTAGGCGACCACACCAGCAGGTACATCGCCATGACTTCGGCAAACGTCACCAGATGATTGTCGGCGTTGCTGCTGGTGAAGATCGGCTTACGCGCGCCACCGAAAAATCGCTCGCGCAATGTCTCGTTGCTCTCGAGCGCCGGTAACAGATCCGCGCGATGGTAGTAACTGGCCGGGTGTTCGTAGAGTCGGGCGCTGTCGCTGACCACTGCGCCTTCGAGGTATTCGTCGAACAAACCCAGGCGCTCGATCAGCGTGTGAATGGCCCGCAGCATCGGACCGGCCACATCGTCGGCGTAGATCTGATCACCGCTCATCATCAGCAGGGCGGGACGTTGTTGCGGATCGGATTCAGCGGCGAGCAATTGATCGACGCATAACAGACCGTCCGCCGCCGGGTGATGGGGCTTGCGGCAAGAGCCATGGAGCAACTGGTCGATCCGCGAACGCAGAACGAAGTTCGGACTTGCGGCCTCCCCGTAGAGCAGGTGTGGCGCCCAATCGGCGATGGGTGTCTGGCCGTCAATCAGCAGGTCATAGTCGATGCGGGTGTCGCAGGGCAGGGCGTTTTCGAGACGGACATCAATCAGATGGATGAACGCTTGAGTGCCTACGGGAATGACCGTGCACGTCGTCGTGTCGAGAGGGACGTTTCCTACACCTTGCAGGCGCAAGGTCAGCGCCAGCGGTCGCGTGCCGACCAGCCACAGCACCAGTCGTGTTGGCTCCAGCCGTCGCAACAGCGGGCCGGCCAATACGGCTGGCAACGGATGGAGGTCAGGGGAGGGTCGAGACATCAGCGGGCAAGGCTCAAGGCGCACAGGCCGGCGATGATAGCGCAGCCGGCGCCTTCAACCCTTAAACGAGGCTTAAGAACCGGCTTTTTCCAGTTTCAACCCCAGCAGGCGCCATTCGGCATAACCGGAATCGTTGGCCGGCAGTCGCTGAATCGAGCAATCGAAGCGGTAGAGTTCGTCGTCACCGAGCATGTTGCGGGCGGTGACTGTGTTGCTGATGGTGTAGATCTGATCCTTGAACCGCGTGCTGTTGGTCTTGGCTTGAGGTGTCACGACCGCCGCTGCCGGAAAACGCATGGCGCCCTGGATGAACGGCAGGCACATGACCGAGGCCAGTATCGCTTTGTCGCCATTCGGATCGCTGCCGATCGCCTTGCGCAGGGCGACGAAATTGGCGCCGACAGTCTCCTCGACCTTCTTTTCCGACACCGAGGCTGTCAGACGTTTACTGAAGTTGGGCAGGAGAGCGGAGTCGGGCGGTGAAGGCTGATTCTGCGCTGCGCTGGCGACAAATACCGGCAGGTTGTCGGATGCCACAGCGGGAGCGGACTCGGAAGGTGGGATCAGTACAGGAGCAGGCTCGACCTTCGTCACGGCTGGCCTGGCTTCCGAGGTCGCGGCCCTCTCTGGTTGCTGTTGTTCCGTTTTATGCGCAGACGGAAACAGCGACAGGGTAATGGACAACACCACGACACCGACAATGAAACCGCCCACCGCACCGATCAGGTTGCCGATGAACAGATTCCAGCTGCCGCGATTCTTCACCACCCAGCGCCACATGAAACCCCAGGCCGCGACAAATGCCAGAAAACGCAGAAACTCCATTCGATCCTTTCCTTTAACCTTCAAAATTGCTCAAGTCAGCACGCGTCGAGCCCGCTGCAATAGTGGCCAGCAAGATAGCAAAAACCCGTTAAAAATTGAGAGAAATGAAAAGCAGAGTCGAACAGGATCGACTCCACCATGATCGTGACCAGACCGGCACCCGCCTCGGCGAGATTGGCGAGAAACAGATTCCGGTCGCCACAGGGTTTTCATCGAGCACTTTCCTTAATCCGGCGCGAGTACGGAGCAACCGTCCAGGCACTCCGTTCTATTGGACGGCCAGATGACAAAATAGTAGCGTCGCGCCATTCCTCATCACCGTAACGGATTACACATGCCCATTTTCACCGCGGCCTTTCGCCTGCTCTGCGCGACCACCCTCGCTGTCGTGATGACCCCGGCGTATGCCGACGACTGGGAAGAAACGCCGGAGTACGCCTGGAAGACCTACCTCTCCGATT
The DNA here is from genome assembly GCF_019145475.1 of Pseudomonas botevensis. Classification (GTDB taxonomy): domain Bacteria; phylum Pseudomonadota; class Gammaproteobacteria; order Pseudomonadales; family Pseudomonadaceae; genus Aquipseudomonas; species Aquipseudomonas botevensis. The sequence continues at coordinate 50,475 of NZ_JAHTKI010000024.1, read as the reverse complement.
GCCAGCACCTGCAGCGGGCGATAACCAATCTGCAGAACGGTAGCCAGTCCGCAAGGGATTCCATGCTCTATATCGAGAGTCCGCTGCGAACCGTTTCGGTACACCGTAAACACCTCGCCCCGTCAAAACTCGGTTCCCCCGATTACGCACGCTGCGAAAAACTCATCACTCGGGCGCAAGATATCGTCACCAAGGAGCGCGCGGTATACGACGACGAGATCGATCAACATCTCCGACAAGCCCAAGCCGCTCACCTGAGCTCCCCGGAGTACAAACGCGCTCGGGCTCTGGGTTTCAGCGACGTCGGCGAGATCGGCCAGCTCGACCAGCACGCAGAGCTGGATGGCGAAGCGAATCTGAAGACGTTGATGATCACCGTCGATTTCGGATGCGGCCGACATTTTCGCGCCGCGCAATACGTCAAACCCTATGTGATCTACACCGTCGGTGCGTCGGATGGCGCTTGTGCCGTCCATAAAAACGTCGCGGTACTGAACGGAAAAATGGTGGAAAGAGGCGACAACATTGACCGGGACGGGATCTTTCAGTATGTCGGGTGGAAGACGCTGGCGGGAGCGGGTGGGTTTCCCGTCGACATTCGAGTCGTCAAGGCGCTCGACTGAGCATCAAATATTGTTCTTTATCCGGAGGATGCTCAGATGATCGACTTCAACAATAAAGGCTTCTTCAAACTCAAGCAGAACGACGAGTACGCCGAACGCGTGACCGCGCTGTTGCTGGATGGCGAAGAGGTGATCGACTCCTACAAGGCCATGCGCGATGGCGTGGTGTTCACCAACAAACGCATCATTGCGGTCAACGTCCAGGGCATTACCGGTAGCAAAAAGGATTTCACCTCCTTGCCGTACAAGAACATCGTCGCGTACTCCGTCGAAACGTCGGGGACGTTTGATCTGGACTCGGAACTGGAAATTTACTTTTCGTCGCTGGGGAAGGTGAAGTTCGAATTCACCGGAAAGACGTCGATGGTGGAGATCTCGAAGCACATCTCCCGGCATCTTCTGTGAGGCCTTACAGCACGTCTTTCAAATAACGCTTGAGGGCGAGGAGCGGCGCATCCAGCAGCTCCATCGACCTTGCCTGGCTGAAGTCGACGGACAGTTTGTGCAGCTCACGCCCCAATGGCTTGTCTACGCCGCCCAAGGCATCCAGCGCCAGAGTCAGACACTCTTTCATCTTGAGCTGAATCGTCTCGACATCTCCCCGGCGCACCAGCAGTTCGAACACGTCTCTCTCGTAATCGCCCATGACCAGATCGTCCCGCAGGATCGGGCTCAGGCCTTCTTCCTCATAAGCGAGTTTGAGGGAGAAAAGAGCGACTGTTTCCAGGGACGATTCCATGGGGTGAACCTTTGTGAGATCTCGCCGGATGGCCATCGGCACTTTCCGGCAGACGAAAAAAAAGGCCTTGCAAAGCAAGACCTTTCTTGATTTTGGTGCCCCGAGGGAGACTCGAACTCCCACTCCTTTCGAAAACGGATTTTGAATCCGCCGCGTCTACCAATTCCGCCATCAGGGCTCAATGGCGGCGAAGTATAGAGAGGTGCCTACCGTTGGTCAATCACGTTTCATGGTCAATTTTCGATATTTCCGCTAGACTTTCCGGCCCTGCTAGACGAACCCCATCATGCGCGTTGCTGACTTTACCTTCGAGCTTCCTGATTCGCTGATCGCCCGCCATCCACTGGCCGAGCGTCGCGGTAGTCGCCTGTTGACCCTTGATGGGCTCAGCGGCGCCCTGGCACACCGTCAATTCACTGATTTGCTTGAGCATTTGCGCCCGGGCGATCTGATGGTGTTCAACAATACCCGGGTGATTCCGGCACGGCTGTTCGGCCAGAAAGCGTCCGGCGGCAAGCTGGAAATTCTCATCGAACGGGTGCTCGACACGCATCGCGTGCTGGCCCATGTGCGCTCCAGCAAGTCGCCGAAGCCGGGTTCGAAGATCCTCATCGACGGTGGTGGCGAAGCCGAGATGCTGGCGCGTCACGACGCGCTGTTCGAACTGGGGTTTGCCGAAGAAGTGCTGCCGTTGCTCGATCGCGTCGGGCACATGCCGCTGCCTCCTTATATAGATCGCCCGGACGAGGGCTCGGATCGCGAGCGCTATCAGACCGTGTACGCCGAGCGCCTGGGCGCGGTGGCGGCGCCGACGGCGGGGCTGCATTTCGACCAGACGCTGATGGAAGCGATTGCCGCCAAGGGCGTCGAAACCGCTTTCGTCACGCTGCACGTGGGCGCGGGGACGTTCCAGCCGGTGCGTGTCGACAAGATCGAAGATCACCACATGCACAGCGAATGGCTGGAAGTCGGCCAGGATGTGGTCGATGCGGTCGCTGCGTGCCGTGCGCGCGGTGGTCGGGTGATCGCGGTGGGCACCACCAGTGTGCGTTCGCTGGAAAGCGCCGCTCGCGATGGCGTGCTCAAGCCGTTCAGCGGTGACACCGACATCTTTATCTACCCGGGCCGGCCGTTTCATGTGGTCGACGCCCTGGTCACCAATTTCCATTTGCCTGAATCCACGCTGTTGATGCTGGTTTCGGCATTCGCCGGTTATCCGGAGACCATGGCGGCCTATAAGGCTGCGGTCGACAACGGATACCGCTTTTTCAGCTACGGTGATGCGATGTTCATTACCCGTAACCCCGCACCACGTGGCCCTGAGGAAACAGTATGAGTCGCCAATGCCGTATGTCGTTTGAGCTGCTTGCCACCGATGGCAAGGCTCGTCGTGGTCGCCTGACCTTTCCCCGTGGCACCGTCGAGACCCCGGCCTTCATGCCGGTCGGCACCTACGGCACGGTCAAGGGCATGCTGCCACGGGATATCGAGGCGATTGGCGCGGAAATCATTCTGGGCAACACCTTCCACCTGTGGCTGCGTCCCGGCACCGAAGTGATCAAGGCCCACGGCGACCTGCACGATTTCATGCAGTGGAAAGGCCCGATCCTGACCGACTCCGGTGGTTTCCAGGTGTTCAGCCTCGGCGCGATGCGCAAGATCAAGGAAGAGGGTGTGACCTTCGCTTCCCCGGTCGACGGTTCGAAGGTGTTCATGGGCCCGGAAGAGTCGATGCAGGTCCAGCGTGACCTGGGCTCGGACATCGTGATGATCTTCGACGAATGCACCCCGTACCCGGCCGACGAAGACGTCGCCCGGGTATCGATGGAGCTGTCGTTGCGCTGGGCCCAGCGTTCGAAAAACGCCCATGGCGACAACACGGCGGCGCTGTTCGGTATCGTCCAGGGCGGCATGCACCAGGACCTGCGCATGCGTTCGCTGGAAGGCCTGGACAAGATCGGCTTCGATGGCCTGGCCATCGGCGGTCTGTCGGTAGGCGAACCAAAGCACGAAATGATCAAGGTGCTGGATTATCTGCCTGGGATGATGCCCGCTGACAAACCTCGTTACCTTATGGGCGTTGGCAAACCGGAAGATCTGGTTGAGGGTGTGCGCCGCGGTGTGGACATGTTCGATTGCGTGATGCCAACCCGTAATGCCCGCAATGGGCATCTGTTCATTGATACAGGCGTGCTGAAGATCCGTAACGCGTTCCATCGCCATGATGATTCGCCGCTGGATCCGACCTGCGATTGCTATACCTGCCAGAACTTCTCCCGCGCTTATCTGCATCATCTGGACAAGTGCGGCGAAATGCTCGGCAGCATGCTCAATACCATCCACAATTTGCGCCATTATCAGGTGCTGATGGCTGGTTTGCGCGAGGCTATTCAACAGGGTACATTGGCCGCCTTTGTCGATGCCTTCTACGCCAAACGCGGGCTCCCCGTTCCGCCTTTGGACTGAGTTTTCTGACCCCAAGATTCAACATTTGCAACTGGAGTGCTAAATGAGCTTTTTTATCTCTAATGCCATGGCTGACGCGGCTGCACCGGCTGCAGCGCCTATGGGCGGCGGCTTTGAGTGGATTTTCCTGGTCGGCTTCCTGGTCATCTTCTACCTGATGATCTGGCGTCCACAGGCCAAGCGCGCCAAAGAGCAGAAGAACCTGCTGAGCAGCCTGCAAAAGGGTGACGAAGTGGTCACCAACGGCGGCATCGCTGGCAAGATCACCAAAGTGGCCGATGACTTCGTGGTTCTGGAAGTTTCCGACACCGTGGAAATGAAGTTCCAGAAGGGCGCCATCGCCGCCACGCTGCCAAAAGGCACGCTGAAAGCGATCTAAGTTTCAACTTCTACTCAATCGACGGGGCGCGCAAGGCGCCCCGCGTCATAAACGGGCGGCGTGATGCTGAACAAATATCCTCTGTGGAAATACATTCTGATCCTGGCGGTGCTGGCGATCGGTCTGATTTATTCCGCTCCCAATCTATACCCCGATGACCCGGCCATTCAGATCAGCGGTGCCAGCACGGCCCTGCAGGTCAATCAGGCCGACCTGGATCGTGCGAGCACCGCGCTGCGTGAGTCCGGGATCAACGTCAAGGCGTCGAGTCTGGCGGCCAATGGCAAGGGCGGCCTGATCCGTCTGGTCAAGGCTGAAGACCAGCTGCCGGCCAAGGACGTTGTGCGCAAGGCATTGGGTGATGACTACGTCGTCGCGCTGAACCTGGCGCAAACCACCCCGCAATGGCTGCGCAGCCTGGCCGCGCACCCGATGAAGCTGGGTCTGGACTTGTCCGGTGGTGTGCACTTCCTGCTCGAAGTGGACATGGACAAAGCCCTCGACGCACGTCTGAAAGTCTACGAGGGTGACGTCAAGAGCCTGTTGCGCAAAGAGAAACTGCGTTATCGCAGCTTGCCGCAACTCAACGGTGCCATTCAGTTGGGCTTCAGCGACGCTGACTCCCGCGAACAGGCCCGTGCGCTGATCCGCAAGAATTTCAACGATTTCGACATTGTTCCGGCCGACCTCAACGGTCAACCGGTGCTGCGTCTGGCGATGACCCCGGCCAAGCTGGCGGAAATCCGTGAATACTCCATCAAGCAGAACTTGACCACGGTACGTAACCGCGTCAACGAGCTGGGTGTTGCCGAACCGATCGTCCAGCGTCAGGGCGCCAACCGCATCGTGGTTGAGCTGCCGGGCGTGCAGGACACTGCCGAAGCCAAGCGAATCCTCGGCAAGACCGCCAACCTGGAATTCCGTCTGGCCGCCGAGCCGGGTGCTTCGAAAGCCACTTCCGAGACTTTCGAGTTCCGTGAAGGCAAGCGTCCGCCGGCACAGATCGAGCGTGGCCTGATCATCACCGGTGACCAGGTGACTGACGCCAAGGCCGGTTTTGGCGAGCACGGCACACCTGAAGTGAACATCCGCCTGGATGGTCACGGTGGCGAGCTGATGAGCCGCGCGACCCGCAGCAACGTCGGTCGCAGCATGGCGGTGATCTTCATTGAGCAGCGTCCGGTCACCACTTACGTCAAGCAAGTGGTCGACGGTGTCGAGAAAGACGTCGCCGTTCAGAGCTTCAAGGAAGAGAAGAAAATCATCAGCCTGGCGACCATCCAGTCGCCGCTGGGCGCGCAGTTCCGTATCACCGGCCTGAACGGTCAGGGCGAGTCGTCCGAGCTGGCACTGCTGCTGCGTGCCGGTGGTCTGGCCGCTCCGATGTACTTCGCTGAAGAACGTACCATCGGCCCGAGCCTGGGTGCCGACAACATCACCAAGGGTATCGATGCATCGCTGTGGGGCATGCTGTTCGTCTCGCTGTTCATCATCGCTATCTACCGTTTCTTCGGTCTGATCGCTACCGTCGCACTGGCGGTGAACATGGTCTTGCTGCTGGCGCTGATGTCGCTGCTGGGGGCAACGCTGACCCTGCCGGGTATCGCCGGTATCGTGTTGACCATGGGTATGGCGGTCGACGCCAACGTGCTGATCTTCTCGCGGATCCGTGAAGAGATCGCCGCCGGCATGACTGTGCAACGTGCAATCAACGAAGGCTTCGGCCGGGCATTCACTGCGATTCTCGACGCCAACCTGACCACCTTGCTGGTCGGCGGGATTCTGTTCGCCATGGGCACCGGCCCGGTGAAAGGCTTCGCAGTCACCATGTCCCTCGGGGTTCTGACTTCGATGTTCACGGCCATCATGGTCACCCGCGCGATGGTCAACCTGATCTTCGGCGGTCGTGACTTCAAGAAGTTGTGGATTTAAGGGGCTGCCATGTTACGTACAATCAATTTCATGGGCGTCCGCAACTTTGCGTTCGGCGTCACCGTGTTCCTTACGCTGCTGGCCGTTTTCAGCGTGTTCCACAAGGGCATGAACTGGGGCCTGGACTTCACCGGCGGTACGCTCATCGAGCTGACCTACGAGCGTCCGGCCGACGTCACCAAGGTGCGTGAGCAACTGACCACGGCCGGTTATCACGAAGCCATCGTGCAGAACTTCGGTGCGACTACCGATTTGCTGGTGCGTATGCCGGGTGAGGATCCGCAGTTGGGCCATCAGGTAGCCGATGCGCTGCAGAAGGTCGGCGGCGACAACCCGGCGACCGTCAAGCGCGTAGAGTTCGTCGGCCCGCAGGTCGGTGAAGAACTGCGCGACCAGGGTGGCATGGGCATGCTGCTGGCACTGGGCGGCATCCTGATCTACCTGGCGTTCCGCTTTCAGTGGAAATTTGCCGTCGGCGCCATTGTTTCGCTGATTCACGACGTGATCGTGACCGTGGGTATCCTGTCGTTCTTCCAGATCACCTTCGACCTGACGGTGCTGGCGGCGGTACTGGCGATCATCGGTTACTCGCTGAACGACACCATCGTGGTATTCGACCGGGTTCGTGAGAACTTCCGCGTGCTGCGCAAGGCTTCGCTGATCGAGAACATCAACATCTCGACCACCCAGACGCTGCTGCGGACCATTGCGACCTCGGTGTCCACCTTGCTGGCGATCGCGGCACTGCTGTTCTTCGGCGGTGACAACCTGTACGGCTTCTCCCTGGCACTGCTGGTGGGTGTTCTGGCGGGTACTTACTCGTCGATCTACATCGCCAACGTGGTGCTGATCTGGCTGAACCTGTCGACCGAAGACTTGATTCCGCCGGCCAATACCGAGAAGGAAATCGACGACCGTCCTTGAGGTAAAACTTTTGAACGGTGTCACATGAAAAGGGCGCGAGTTGAACTCGCGCCCTTTTTTTTGCTCCAAGGCTGGGAGAAGCGCGGGCGCGTCCCGCATGTGATGGTCAGGAGGTTCATGTGAACAAGTCGTTACTGGTTGGTGCGGTATTGGGTGCTGTCGGTGTGACTGCCGGGGGTGCTGTTGCCACCTACAGCCTGGTTAAAAGCGGCCCTGAGTATGCGCAGGTTTTGGCCGTCGAGCCGGTCAAGACACAGATCAAGACTCCACGTGAAGTGTGCAAGGATGTCACCGTGACCCGGCAGGCGCCGGTCAAGGATCAACACCAGATTCTCGGTACGGCCATTGGTGCCGTGGCGGGTGGCTTGCTGGGTAACCAGATCGGCGGCGGCACCGGCAAGAAGATTGCCACGGTGGCCGGTGCGGTCGGTGGCGGTTATGCCGGTAACAAGGTGCAGGAAGGCATGCAGAATCGCGATACCTACACCACCACGCAGACTCGTTGTAACACGGTGAATGACATCAGCGACAAGGTAGTCGGTTACGACGTGCGTTATTCGCTGGATGGCAAGGAAGGCAAGGTGCGGATGGATCGTGATCCGGGCAACCAGATTCCGGTCGACAAGGAAGGCAAGCTGATCCTGTCGCAGAATGAGCCGGGTCAGTAATCGGCTGATTGCTGGAAGAAAAGCACTCTTCGGAGTGCTTTTTTTATGCCTGCGATTTCTGTTTTGCCAAACGAGGGCTTTTCTTCAGGCATAAAAAAACACCCCGAAGGGTGTTTTTTGGACTCGCGGGACGCTTAACGCTTCAGCGAGGCCGGTAGGTGCGGCTGGATTGCGGTCAGCACTGCCTTGAAGCATTTGGTGTTGCCGGCAACGACGTGGCCTTTTTCAAGGAAGTCGTGACCACCGGTGAAGTCGCTGACCAGACCACCTGCTTCCTGAATCAGCAGGGCGCCGGCAGCCATGTCCCACTCGGACAGGCCCGACTCCCAGAAAGCGTCGAAGCGACCGGCGGCTACATAAGCCAGGTCCAGGCTTGCCGAGCCGGCGCGACGGATGCCGGCGGTCTGGCCGACCAGGGCGCGGAACATGCCCAGGTAGTTGTCGAGGTTGTCCATCTGGTCGTCGCGGAACGGGAAACCGGTGCCGAGCAGGGCGCCGTCGAGGCTGGTGCGACCGCTGACGCGCAGGCGGCGACCGTTCAGTTGAGCGCCGCGACCACGGCTGGCGGTGAATTCTTCCTGGCGAACCGGGTCCAGAACAACGGCGTGCTCCAGGCGGCCACGGTATTTGCAGGCGATGCTGACAGCGAAGTGAGGAATGCCGCGCAGGAAGTTGGTGGTGCCGTCCAGCGGATCGATGATCCACAGGTATTCTTCGCCTTCGATGCCGGAGCCAGCGTGCATGCCGGTCTCTTCACCCATGATCGAGTGATTCGGGTAAGCCTTGCGCAGGGCGTCGATGATTTTCTGTTCGGCGGCGCGATCCACCTCGGATACGTAATCCTTGGCGTCTTTTTCGTCGACCTTGATGGTATCCAGGCGCTCGATGGAGCGGAAGATCAGTTCACTGGCGCTGCGGGCGGCGCGCAGCGCGATATTCAGCATGGGCTGCATGGATGTGTCACCTAAGGTTGTTAAAGAAAGCCGCGCATTCTATCAGAACTTTTCTTCAGGTGAAGGACGCTGTTCGCTTTCATAGCTTAACGGTAGGCTGTTCTGTAAGATTTGCGCCCCATTTCCGTGTTCGAGAGCCCGTGCCGTGCTGCAAAACATTCGTGTCGTCCTGGTCAATACCAGTCACCCGGGGAACATCGGCGGGACTGCGCGCGCCATGAAAAACATGGGGTTGTCGCGGCTGGTGCTGGTCGATCCACGGGTGTTTCCGCACCATGAAGCGGATGCGCGCGCCTCCGGCGCCAACGATATCCTTGAAAAAGCGCAAGTCGTCGCCACCTTGGAAGAGGCTTTGGTCGGCTGCAATCTGGTGCTCGGCACCAGTGCCCGTGACCGACGCATTCCCTGGCCGCTGCTGGATCCCCGCGAGTGCGGCAGCAAAGTGGTCGAGGAGGCCGGGCAGGGCGCGGAAATCGCCCTGGTGTTCGGGCGCGAGGATTCGGGCCTGACCAACGACGAGTTGCAACGATGTCACTTTCACGTACACATCCCTTCCGACCCTGAATTCAGTTCGCTGAACCTGGGGGCGGCGGTGCAGGTGTTGAGCTACGAAGTGCGCATGGCCTGGCTGGCCGCACAGGGTCAGCCGACCAAGTTCGAAAAGGAAGAAGTGGCCTCGGTGAAAAGTACCGAGCTGGCGACCATGGATGAGCTGGAGCGATTCTATGAGCACCTGGAGCAGACTCTGGTGGCCATCGAATTCCTCGACCCGGAAAAGCCACGGCACTTGATGGCGCGCCTGCGCCGGTTGTACGGACGCAGCTCGGTCAGCCGGGCGGAAATGAATATTTTGCGTGGCATCCTCACGGAAACCCAAAAAGCGGCCCGTGGTGAGCTTCTTAACCGGAAGGACTAATGATGTTCGAGCGTTTGCGTGAAGATATCCAAAGCGTATTCCACCGAGACCCGGCGGCGCGTAACGCTTTTGAAGTTCTGACTTGCTATCCCGGCATGCATGCGATCTGGCTCCATCGATTGTCGGCAATGTTGTGGCGCGCCGACCTGAAATGGCTGGCGCGGCTGGTGTCGAACTTCGGTCGCTGGCTGACCGGGATCGAGATTCACCCCGGTGCGAAAGTCGGGCGGCGGTTCTTCATCGACCACGGCATGGGCATCGTCATTGGTGAAACCGCTGAAATCGGCGATGACGTCACGATCTATCAGGGCGTGACCCTGGGGGGGACGAGCTGGAACAAGGGTAAGCGTCACCCGACCCTGGGGGATGGTGTTGTGGTCGGCGCCGGCGCCAAAGTGCTCGGGCCGTTCACTGTCGGTGCCGGTGCCAAGGTCGGCTCCAATGCCGTAGTGACCAAAGAAGTGCCGCCCGGTGCCACGGTGGTGGGCATTCCGGGGCGGATCATCGTCAAATCCGACGAAGGGCAGGACGCCAAGCGCAAGGCCATGGCGGAAAAGATCGGTTTCGATGCCTACGGCGTCAGCGAAGACATGCCTGACCCGGTGGCGCGCGCCATTGGTCAGTTGCTCGATCATCTGCAAGCGGTGGACGGGCGTCTGGAAGGGATGTGCGGTGCGCTGAAGGATCTGGGCAGCAATTATTGTGCGAAAGATCTGCCTGAGCTGCGTGAAGAGGACTTCGCCTGCGTCAAGGGCAAGGAAGAGCCCAAGGTCCACTGATACCTGTAGAAAGTGCCTGGCAGGGCTGCGTGCTGACCGGTATGCCATTAAGTTGCAGACCCTGCTATCATTCGCGCGCTCTTTTGCGGGTAAACCTGACTAAAGTACTAGGTCTTAAAGTTGACTTAAATACTCGGGAATTGCATACTCGCACCCATTCCGAACTCCGTGGTAATTGTCCATGCGACTGACTACAAAAGGCCGATACGCCGTGACCGCCATGCTTGACCTGGCGTTGCACGCGCAGCACGGGCCGGTGTCCCTGGCCGATATCTCCGAGCGCCAAGGCATCTCCCTGTCCTATCTCGAACAGCTTTTCGCCAAGCTGCGCCGCAGCAACCTGGTTTCCAGCGTTCGCGGTCCGGGCGGTGGCTACCAGTTGTCCCGCGACATGCAGGGCATCCAGGTCGCTCAGGTGATCGATGCGGTGAACGAATCGGTCGATGCAACCAAATGCCAGGGCCAGGGCGATTGCCACTCCGGCGACACCTGCCTGACCCATCACCTGTGGTGCGACCTGAGCCTGCAGATTCACGAATTTCTCAGCGGTATCAGCTTGGCCGACCTCGTAACTCGCCGTGAGGTGCAGGAAGTGGCCCAGCGTCAGGATCAGCGTCGTTGCAATGGCAAGGCGCCGCGCCTGGACAAGATTGAAGCGTCCGCCGTCGAATGACAGCCAGAGAGCTAGCGGCACGCCAGCCAGCCTGATTTAGGAGATAGTCCATGAAATTGCCGATTTACCTTGATTACTCTGCGACCACCCCGGTCGATCCGCGCGTTGCGCAGAAAATGAGTGAATGCCTGCTGGTCGACGGAAACTTCGGTAACCCGGCGTCCCGCTCACACGTGTTCGGCTGGAAGGCCGAAGAGTCCGTCGAGAACGCCCGTCGTCAGGTGGCCGACCTGGTCAATGCCGATCCGCGTGAAATCGTCTGGACCTCCGGTGCCACCGAGTCCGACAACCTGGCAATCAAGGGTGCGGCACATTTCTACGCCTCCAAGGGCAAGCACCTGATCACCTCCAAGATCGAGCACAAGGCTGTCCTCGACACCATGCGCCAACTGGAGCGCGAAGGTTTCGAAGTGACCTACCTTGAGCCGACCGAAGACGGTCTGATCACGCCGGCCATGATCGAAGCCGCGCTGCGCGAAGACACCATCCTGGTGTCGGTGATGCATGTGAACAACGAAATCGGCACCGTCAACGACATCGCAGCGATCGGCGAACTGACCCGTTCCAAGGGCATCCTGTTCCACGTCGACGCCGCTCAGTCCACCGGCAAGGTCGACATCGACCTGCAGAAGCTGAAAGTCGACATGATGTCGTTCTCCGCCCACAAGACCTATGGTCCTAAAGGCATCGGCGCGCTGTACGTCAGCCGCAAGCCGCGTGTGCGCATCGAAGCGACCATGCACGGCGGCGGTCACGAGCGCGGCATGCGTTCCGGCACCCTGGCGACCCACCAGATCGTCGGCATGGGCGAAGCGTTCCGTGTGGCCAAGGAAGACATGGCGGCCGAGAACGTTCGCATCAAGGCCCTGAGCGATCGCTTCTACGAGCAGGTCGAGCACCTGGAAGAGCTGTACGTCAACGGCAGCCTGACCGCCCGCGTTCCGCACAACCTGAACCTGAGCTTCAACTACGTTGAAGGCGAGTCGCTGATCATGGCGCTCAAGGATCTGGCGGTTTCGTCCGGTTCGGCCTGCACCTCGGCGTCCCTCGAGCCTTCGTACGTGCTGCGCGCCCTGGGCCGCAACGACGAACTGGCACACAGCTCGATCCGTTTCACCTTCGGTCGTTTCACCACCGAAGAAGAAATCGACTACGCCGCGCAGAAAGTCTGCGAGGCCGTTACCAAGCTGCGCGCTCTGTCGCCGCTGTGGGACATGTACAAAGACGGCGTCGATATCTCGAAGATCGAGTGGGCGGCACACTAAATATAGAAGCCGCCGAATACAGATCCTGTAGCGACGCGGTGTTTGACGCAGCTGCAGGGTCTCAAGAGCGGCCCTGATGAGTGAGGATTGAGAATCATGGCTTACAGCGAAAAGGTCATCGACCACTACGAAAACCCGCGTAACGTCGGCAAGATGAATGCCGAAGACCCGGATGTCGGCACCGGCATGGTCGGCGCGCCGGCATGCGGCGACGTGATGCGTCTGCAAATCAAGGTCAATGAGCAGGGCGTGATCGAAGACGCCAAGTTCAAGACTTACGGCTGCGGTTCGGCCATCGCTTCCAGCTCCCTCGCCACCGAGTGGATGAAGGGCAAGACCCTGGACGAAGCTGAAACCATCAAGAACACCCAGTTGGCCGAAGAGCTGGCGCTGCCGCCAGTGAAAATCCACTGCTCGGTACTCGCCGAAGACGCTATCAAGGCGGCCGTTCGCGATTACAAGCAGAAGAAAGGCTTGATCTGACTTTCAAGATTTGGCGACGAGTAAGGAGTCAACGATGGCTATCAGCATGACAGAAGCGGCTGCTCGACACATTCGCCGCTCCCTCGACGGGCGCGGCAAGGGTGAAGGGATCCGTCTGGGCGTTCGCACCACAGGCTGTTCCGGCCTTGCCTACGTGCTGGAGTTTGTCGATCAGGTGGATACCGAGGATCAGGTGTTCGAGAGTCACGGCGAAAAAGTGATCATCGATCCGAAAAGCCTGGCCTACCTGGACGGCACCGAGCTCGATTTCGTCAAGGAAGGGTTGAACGAAGGCTTCAAGTTCAACAACCCCAACGTGCGCGGTGAGTGTGGCTGCGGCGAAAGCTTCAACATCTGAGGCTGCTCGTGGGTATTCCTTGTCATTTCGCTTTGTTCGAGCTGCAACCGAGCTTCCGCCTGGATCTCGAGCAGTTGGGCGCACGCTACCGTGAGTTGGCGCGCGGTGTTCATCCCGACCGTTTTGCCGACGCTTCCGAGCGTGAGCAGCGGTTGGCGCTCGAACAGTCCGCGCGACTGAACGAGGCCTACCAGACACTCAAGAGTCCCCCGCAGCGCGCGCGTTATCTGCTCGCCATGGGCGGGCGTGAGCTGCCGCTGGAGGTCACGGTGCATGATCCCGAGTTCCTGCTGCAACAGATGGCGTTGCGCGAAGAACTCGAAGACTTGCAGGACAGCGCCGATCTGGCCGGTGTCGCGACCTTCAAGCGTCGTCTGAAAACCGCCCAGGACGAGCTGAACGAAAGCTTCGCAGCCTGTTGGGATGATGCAGCGCAACGCGAACAGGCCGAACGCCTGATGCGGCGCATGCAGTTCCTCGACAAGCTCACCTACGAAGTGCGCCAGTTAGAAGAGCGCCTCGACGATTAACCCAGTGCCGCTCCGGTCGCACGCCTGATATACAGATAAGTCCTGATCACGATGGCCCTACTGCAGATCGCCGAACCCGGCCAAAGTCCTCAACCGCACCAGCGTCGCCTGGCTGTGGGGATCGACTTGGGCACTACCAATTCGCTGGTCGCTGCGTTGCGCAGTGGTCTTTCCGAGCCGCTGGCCGATGCCCAGGGGCAGGTCATCCTGCCGTCCGCCGTGCGTTATCACGCCGACCGCGTCGAGGTTGGCGAGTCGGCCAAACTGGCGGCTTCCGCCGATCCCCTGAATACCGTGCTGTCGGTCAAGCGCCTGATGGGGCGTGGTCTGTCCGACGTCAAGCAATTGGGCGAGCAACTGCCATACCGCTTTGTCGGCGGTGAATCGCACATGCCGTTCATCGAAACCGTTCAAGGCCCGAAAAGCCCGGTTGAAGTCTCCGCCGACATCCTGAAAGTGCTGCGCCAGCGCGCTGAAGCGACATTGGGTGGTGAGCTGGTCGGCGCGGTGATCACCGTGCCTGCGTACTTCGACGATGCCCAGCGCCAGGCCACCAAAGATGCGGCAAAGCTCGCCGGTCTGAACGTATTGCGTCTGCTCAACGAACCGACCGCTGCGGCGATGGCGTATGGTCTGGATCAGCATGCCGAAGGTCTGGTGGCGATTTACGATCTGGGCGGCGGCACTTTCGATATTTCGATTCTGCGTCTGACCGGCGGTGTCTTTGAGGTTCTGGCGACCGGTGGCGACAGCGCCCTGGGCGGCGATGACTTCGATCACGCCATTGCCGGCTGGATCATCGAGAGCGCCGGTTTGTCCGCCGATCTCGATCCGGGTGCGCAACGCAATCTGCTGCAGACCGCCTGCGCGGCCAAGGAAGCGCTGACCGATTCCGCTGCTGTTGAAGTCGTCTACGGCGACTGGAAAGCGCAGTTGACCCGGGAGGCCTTCAATGCGCTGATCGAGCCAATGGTCGCGCGCAGCCTGAAAGCCTGCCGCCGCGCCGTTCGCGATTCCGGTATCGAGCTGGAAGACGTACACGCCGTGGTCATGGTGGGCGGTTCGACCCGTGTTCCGCGTGTTCGCGAAGCGGTCGCCGAAGCCTTTGGCCGTCAGCCGTTGACCGAGATCGACCCGGATCAGGTGGTCGCCATCGGCGCTGCGATCCAGGCCGATACCCTGGCCGGCAACAAGCGCGATGGCGGTGAATTGCTGCTGCTCGACGTGATTCCGCTGTCCCTGGGGCTGGAAACCATGGGTGGCCTGATGGAGAAGGTGATTCCGCGTAACACCACCATCCCGGTCGCTCGCGCTCAGGACTTCACCACTTATAAAGATGGCCAGTCGGCCATGGCGATCCATGTGTTGCAGGGCGAGCGCGAGCTGATCAGCGACTGCCGCTCCCTGGCGCGCTTCGAACTGCGCGGCATTCCGGCGATGGTCGCCGGTGCGGCGAAGATTCGCGTGACCTTCCAGGTCGACGCCGACGGCCTGCTCAGCGTTTCCGCCCGTGAACTGGGTTCGGGCGTCGAGGCGAGCATTCAGGTCAAGCCGTCCTACGGCCTGACCGACGGCGAAATCGCCAAAATGCTCAAGGATTCGTTCCAGCACGCCAATGATGACAAGGTCGCCCGCGTCCTGCGCGAGCAGCAGGTCGACGCCCAGCGTCTGATCGAAGCGGTGCAGGCCGCTCTGGAAGCTGATGGCGAGCGTCTGCTCGATGCCGACGAGCGCATGGTCATCGAGCTGCAAGTGCAGGAGCTCACCGAACTGATGAAAGGTACTGATGGTTATGCCATCGAGCAGCAGACCAAACGTCTGTCGCAAGTGACCGATGCTTTTGCTGCCCGCCGCATGGATTTGACGGTGAAAGCCGCTCTGTCGGGGCGCAATCTGAATGAAATCGAGGATATCTGATGCCGCAGGTCATTTTTCTGCCACACGAGAAGTTCTGCCCGGAAGGCATGGTGGTCGAGGCTGAGCCCGGCACTTCGATTCTCGAGTTGGCCCACGAACACCACATCGAGATGGAAAGCGCCTGCGGCGGCGTTTGTGCCTGCACCACTTGCCACTGCATTATCCGCGAGGGTTTTGACTCGCTGGAAGAGGCTGACGAGCTGGAAGAAGACTTCCTCGATCGTGCCTGGGGTCTGGAAGCCCAATCGCGTCTGGCCTGCCAGGCTATCGTGGGTGAGGAAGACCTCACCGTCGAGATTCCGAAATATTCGCTTAACCATGCGGCCGAAGCGCCGCACTGACTGGTACGACTGTCATGAGCTACGGTTGGAATGATGTTCAACGCATTGCAGAAGAATTGGCGGATGCCAAGCCGGATGTAGATCCGCTTTCTGTCAATTTCGTCGACCTGCAGCGTTGGATCATGGAGCTGCCTGACTTCGACAACACCTCTGGCCGGGTTGGCGAGAAGGTGTTGGAAGCGGTTCAGGCACTCTGGATCGAAGAAAAAGACTGATCGTCCTCGCAGGTTAGGCAATACCCAAGAACCCGCGTATAATTCGCGGGTTTAATTTTTCGCAAATTACCGTTTCTGGAGTTACACCATGGCTGTTCAACGTACTTTCTCCATCATCAAGCCTGACGCCGTTGCCAAAAACGTGATCGGCAAGATCACCACTCGCTTCGAAGAAGCTGGCCTGCGCGTTGTAGCTTCGAAACTGAAGCAACTGTCCAAAGCCGAAGCTGAAGGCTTCTACGCCGAGCACAGCGCTCGTGGCTTCTTCGGTGACCTGGTTGCCTTCATGACTTCCGGTCCGGTTGTCGTTCAGGTTCTGGAAGGCGAAAACGCCATCGCTCGCAACCGTGAGCTGATGGGCGCTACCAACCCTAAAGAAGCTGCTCCAGGCACCATCCGTGCTGACTTCGCCGAGTCGATCGACGCCAACGCCGTTCACGGTTCGGACTCCGAAGCCGCTGCTGCTCGCGAAATCGCTTACTTCTTCGCAGCTACTGAAGTAACCACTCGCTAAGCATTGGCTTGATGAGTGAAGGTGAATCCATGACTACATCGACTGTTAAAACCAACCTGCTGGGTCTGACCCAGCCGGAAATGGAAAAATTCTTCGACTCAATCGGGGAGAAGCGTTTCCGTGCCGGTCAGGTAATGAAATGGATTCACCACTTTGGCGTCGATGATTTCGACGCCATGACGAACGTCAGCAAGGCCTTGCGTGAAAAGCTCAAGGCTGTTGCTGAGGTCCGTGGTCCCGAAGTGGTCAGCGAGGACATTTCCAGCGACGGCACCCGTAAGTGGGTGGTGCGCGTGGCGTCCGGCAGCTGTGTCGAGACCGTGTACATTCCCCAGGGCAAACGCGGCACTCTGTGCGTTTCGTCCCAGGCAGGCTGTGCCCTGGACTGCAGTTTCTGCTCCACCGGCAAGCAAGGCTTCAACAGCAACCTCACCGCCGCCGAAGTCATCGGCCAGGTGTGGATTGCCAACAAATCCTTCGGCAGTGTTCCGGCCACCATCGACCGTGCCATCACCAACGTGGTGATGATGGGCATGGGCGAACCGCTGCTGAACTTCGACAACGTCGTGGCCGCCATGCATCTGATGATGGATGATCTGGGCTACGGGATCTCCAAGCGCCGCGTGACCCTGTCCACGTCGGGTGTGGTGCCGATGATCGATGAGCTGGCCAAGCACATCGATGTATCCCTGGCGTTGTCCCTGCATGCACCGAATGACGCATTGCGTAACCAATTGGTGCCGATCAACAAGAAATATCCGCTTAAGATGCTGCTCGACTCCTGCGTG
This sequence comes from Pseudomonas botevensis, assembly GCF_019145475.1. Taxonomy (GTDB): domain Bacteria; phylum Pseudomonadota; class Gammaproteobacteria; order Pseudomonadales; family Pseudomonadaceae; genus Aquipseudomonas; species Aquipseudomonas botevensis. Next base: position 33,012 of record NZ_JAHTKI010000024.1, on the reverse strand, counting down.
CGCTATATGTCCGCCCTTGGCGAAAAGCGCGTGCTGACCATCGAGTACACCCTGCTCAAGGACGTCAACGACAAGCTTGAGCACGCGGTGGAGATGATCGAGCTGCTCAAGGATATTCCGTGCAAGATCAACCTGATTCCGTTCAACCCGTTCCCGCATTCCGGGTACGAGCGGCCGAGCAACAATGCTATTCGCCGGTTCCAGGATCAGCTTCACCAGGCCGGTTTCAACGTCACCGTCCGCACCACCCGTGGTGAAGACATCGACGCGGCCTGTGGTCAATTGGTAGGGCAGGTGATGGATCGCACCCGTCGCAGCGAACGTTATATCGCCGTGCGTGAGTTGAGCGCCGACAGCGATCTGGCGCAGAACGCCGCGAACACTAACTAAGAGAGGATCTCTATGTCCCTGCGCTTTGCGCTGCTGTTGCTGTGGGCCAGCCTGTGTGCTGGTTGTGTTCTGTCGGGCGACTACAACCCGATGAAGACCAGCAAGGGCCGCGATGAGGCGCGGACTGCCTACGTGCAGTTGGGGCTGGGGTATTTGCAGCAAGGCATGACCGAGCGTGCCAAGGTGCCGCTGAAGAAGGCGCTGGAGCTCGACGGCTCGGATCCGGACGCCAACGCCGCCCTGGCGCTGGTGTTTCAGGCCGAGATGGAGCCAAAGCTGGCTGACGAGCATTTCCGCAAGGCCTTGTCCTCGCGTCCCGCCGATGCCCGTATCCTCAACAATTACGGCAGTTTTCTCTACGAAGAACAGCGTTACAAGGAAGCCTACGAGCGTTTTGAACAGGCCGCCGCCGATACCCTGTATCCTGAGCGTTCGCGAGTGTTCGAAAACCTCGGCATGACGGCCGCCAAGCTCGGTCAGCGGGATGTGGCGCAGCAACAGCTGGAAAAAGCGTTGCGTCTGAACCGCCAACAACCGCGCGCCTTGCTGGAAATGGCTGAGTTGTCATTCGAAGACAGGCATTATGTGCCCGCGCGTGACTATTACGACCAATACAACCTGCTTGCCGAACAAAATGCACGTAGTCTGTTGCTCGGCGTCCGGTTGGCAAAAGTGTTTGAAGATCGCGACAAGGCCGCCAGTTATGGCCTGCAATTAAAACGACTCTATCCCGGTACGCCGGAATATCAGCAATACCTGTCGGAGCAATGATGAAAGCGGCGCATCCCGAAGTTGTAGCAGCGAATCGCGTTAACCCCGGTGAGACCCTGCGCCAGGCCCGCGAAAGCAATGGCTGGTCGCTGGCTGAAGTGGCCCTCAAGCTCAACCTCACTGTGACTTCCCTGAGCAATCTTGAAGCCGGCGCGTTCGACAAACTGCCGGGGCACACCTTCGCTCGCGGTTACATTCGCGCCTACGCCAAGTTGCTCGGTATGGATCAGACCGTTCTGGTCCAGCAGTTCGACCAGTCCACCGGCACCGACTCTCAAGGCAGCAATGTCCACGCCTTGGGCCGCATCGAGGAACCGGTACGGGTTTCCCACACCATTTTGCGCATCGTCAGCCTGTTGCTGCTGGTCGCCGTTATCGGCGGCGGTTTCGTCTGGTGGCAGGATCAGACTTCGCTGCGGACCAAGGATCTGATGAGCCTGGCGCCGGAGCATGTCGAAGTCGAAGGCGCCGACGGCACCACCCAGATTCATCCGCTGGACGAGCCGGAAGACCAGGCTGTCGCGGAAGGTCAGGCTGAGGGTTCGACCGCCCTGGCGCTGCCACAATCCGAAACCACCGCTGAGTCGACCGGCACCGAAGCTGCCGCTCCGGCCGCCGAGCCGGTTGTTCCGGCGCCTGTCGCCCCGGCGGCAACGCCTGCCGCGCCGGTTCACACCCCGGCTCCTGTCGTTGCTGCCCCGGCCACTCCGGCACCGGCGGCTCCGGCTACACCGGCTCCGACCGTGGCCGCTCCAACAGCTCCGGCTGTGGCTCCTGCTCCTGCACCGGCCGTTCCGGTCGCGGGCCAAGGGCAGGTTTCGGTGCAGTTCATCGCCGATTGCTGGACTCAGGTCACCGATGGCAGCGGTAAAGTGCTCTACAGCGGCCTCAAGCGCAAAGGCGACAGCCTGTCGGTTGTCGGCAAGCCGCCGTTTGCCGTGCGTCTGGGCGTTGCCCGTGGCGCGCAGGTCAGCTACAACGGCCAGCCGGTCGATGTCGCTCCGTTCACCAGTGGCGAGACTGCTCGCCTGAAGTTGGGTCAATAAGTCATGCACGGCGAATCTCCAATCAAACGTCGCGAATCGCGCAAGATCTGGGTCGGTAACGTACCGGTTGGCGGCGATGCGCCTATCGCTGTGCAGAGCATGACCAACAGCGACACCAATGACGTCGCGGCCACCGTCGCCCAGATCAATCGTCTGGAAGCGGCCGGTGTCGACATCGTGCGGGTATCGGTGCCGGACATGGACGCCGCCGAGGCGTTCGGCAAGATCAAGCAACTGGTCAAGGTGCCGCTGGTTGCCGACATTCACTTCGACTACCGGATCGCCCTGCGTGTGGCCGAACTGGGTGTCGATTGCCTGCGGATCAACCCGGGCAACATCGGTCGCGAAGACCGCGTGCGCGCGGTGGTGGATGCCGCCCGTGATCGCGGGATCCCGATCCGCATCGGCGTCAACGCCGGTTCCCTGGAAAAAGACCTGCAAAAGAAATACGGCGAGCCGACGCCAGCCGCGCTGGTCGAATCGGCCCTGCGTCACGTCGAACACCTCGAACGCCTGAATTTCCAGGACTTCAAGGTCAGCGTGAAGGCTTCCGACGTGTTCATGGCCGTCGAAGCCTACCGTTTGCTGGCCAAGGAAATCGTCCAGCCGCTGCACCTGGGCATCACCGAAGCCGGTGGTTTGCGTTCGGGTACGGTGAAATCCGCCGTGGGCCTAGGTATGCTGCTCGCCGAGGGGATTGGCGATACTATCCGCATCTCGCTGGCGGCCGATCCGGTCGAGGAAGTGAAGGTCGGTTACGACATTCTCAAGTCCCTGCATCTGCGTTCCCGTGGTATCAACTTCATCGCCTGCCCGAGCTGCTCGCGGCAGAACTTCGATGTGGTCAAGACCATGAACGAGCTGGAAGGACGGCTTGAAGACCTGCTGGTGCCGCTGGATGTCGCGGTGATCGGCTGTGTGGTCAACGGTCCCGGCGAAGCCAAGGAAGCCCATATCGGCTTGACCGGCGGCACGCCGAACCTGATTTACATCGACGGCAAGCCGTCGCAGAAACTGACGAATGACAATCTGGTGGACGAGCTGGAAAAGCTGATCCGCGAGAAAGCGGCCGAGAAGGTCGAAGCTGACGCAGCAGTTATCGCGCGCGGCTGAACCTGACTGACAGCGCCGAACGAATTTAAGGATTTAAAGTGAGCAAGTCTCTGCAAGCCATCCGTGGCATGAACGACATCCTGCCCGAACAGACTCCGCTATGGCGTTATTTCGAAGGCACCGTCGCCCGTTTGCTGGATAACTACGGTTACCGCCAGATCCGCATGCCGATCGTCGAGTTCACCGAGCTGTTCAAGCGCTCGATCGGTGAAGTGACCGACATCGTCGAAAAAGAGATGTATACCTTCGACGACCGCAACGGCGACTCCCTGACCCTGCGTCCGGAAGGCACCGCCGCCTGCGTGCGTGCCGTACTCGAACACGGTATCACCGGCGGCGGCCAGGTTCAGAAGCTCTGGTACATCGGCCCGATGTTCCGCCACGAGCGTCCGCAGAAAGGCCGTTATCGCCAGTTCCACCAGATCGGTCTGGAAGTCTTCAACCTCGACGGCCCGGACATCGACGCCGAGCTGATCGTGCTGACCTGGCGCCTGTGGGGCGAGCTGGGCATTCGCGATGCGGTCAAGCTTGAACTCAACAGCCTGGGCACCAGCGAGTCCCGTGGGCGTTATCGGGAAGCGCTGGTCGAGTATCTCTCGGCGCATCACGACAAGCTCGACGAAGACAGCCAGCGCCGTCTGAAGACCAACCCGCTGCGCGTGCTCGACACCAAGAATGCCGACACTCAGGCGGTGCTGGTCGATGCGCCGAAAATGGCCGATTACCTGGATGACGAGTCCCGTGAGCACTTCGAAGGTCTGAAGGCGCGTCTGGATGCCGTCGGCATTCCTTACGTGCTCAATCCGAAACTGGTGCGCGGCCTGGATTACTACAGCAAGACCGTTTTCGAATGGGTCACCGACAAGCTCGGCGCCCAGGGCACGGTATGCGCCGGCGGCCGTTACGACGGTCTGGTCGAGCAGATGGGCGGCAAGCCGACCACCGGCGTTGGTTTCGCCATGGGCATCGAACGTCTGGTATTGATGCTGGAAACCCTTGAGCAGATTCCGGAGGAAATCTCCCGTCAGGTCGACGTCTATCTCTGCGCCTTCGGGGAAGCCGCGGAGCTGGCCGGTCTGGCCCTGGCCGAGCGCGTGCGCGACCAGTTGCCGAACCTGCGCCTGCAAGTCAATGCCGGTGCCGGCAGTTTCAAAAGCCAGTTCAAGAAAGCCGACAAGAGCGGTGCGCTGTTCGCACTGATCCTCGGTGACGACGAAATGGCTCAGCAAGTGGTAGGTGTCAAACCCCTGCGTGGTCAGGGCGAACAACAAAACATTGCCTGGGATGCGCTCGCTGCACACCTGGCCACCTGCGTCGTGCAGGCTTGAAGCTGTCAAACAGCCGATTTAGCGATTAAGGAGTATTGGGGTGTCGAGTACCGAAGACGAACAGTTGGCGGATTTGAAGGACTGGTGGGCACGCAACGGCAAACCTCTGGTCACTGGCGGCCTGTTGGCGCTGGTCATCGTGTTCGGCTGGCAGGCTTTTCACAAGTATCAGAGCAACCAGTCGCAAGGTGCCTCGGTGCTCTATCAGCAACTGCTGGAAACCACGCTGACCCCGGATGGCAAGCCTGACGCCGCGCGCGTCGCGGATCTGGCCGGCAAGCTCAACAGCGAGTTCGGCGGCACTGCCTACGCGCAGTACGGCAGCCTGTTCGTGGCCAAGGTCGCGGTTGACAGCGGCAAGCTGGACGACGCGGTGACCGAGCTCAAGGCCATTGTGGCCAAACCTGCCAACCCGGCGCTGGGCGAAATCGCCCGTCAGCGTCTGGCGCAGGTACTGGGTGGTCAGAACAAGCCGGAAGAAGGCCTGAAACTGCTTGAAGGCGATGCCGACAAGTCGTTCCTGGCGACTCGCGAAGAACTCAAGGGCGACCTGCTGGTACAGCTGGGCCGTACCGATGAAGCGAACGCTGCGTATCAAAAAGCCAAGGCGGCACTGTCGGATGAAGCGGCGGTTGGTGGCCTTCAAATCAAGCTGGACGACCTGGCCAAAGGGGATGCGTGACGTGATCCGTTGGAAGCATGCAGCATTGCTGGCTCTGGCCATTCTGGCCGCGGGTTGCAGCAGCAACAGCAAGAAAGAACTGCCACCGGCCGAACTGACCGACTTCAAAGAAGAAGTGGTTCTGCACAAGCAGTGGAGCCGTTCGATCGGTGACGGTCAGGGCGAAACCTACAACATGCTGGTGCCGGCGATCGATGGTGATTCCATCTATGCGGCCGATGTGACCGGTATCGTGATGGGGATGGATCGCAGCAACGGCGACGTGAAGTGGAAAAAGGATCTTGAACTGCCTGTGTCCGGCGCCGTGGGCGTGGGTTACGGTCTGGTCCTGATCGGCACTCTGCGCGGCGACGTGATTGCCCTCGACGCCATCAATGGCGAAGAGAAGTGGCGCGCGCGCGTCAACAGCGAAGTCCTCGCGCCACCGGCCAACAACGGTGACGTGGTGGTGGTGCAGACCCAGGACGATCGTCTGATCGGTCTGGACGCTTCCACCGGCAACCAGCGCTGGGTGTATGACAGCACGCCAGCCGTGCTGACCCTGCGCGGCACCAGCGCGCCGATCGTCACCAACCGCCTCGCGGTGGCTGGCCTGTCGACCGGTAAAGTGGTCGCGGTCGACATTTCCAACGGCGTGCCGGTATGGGAACAGCGTATCGCGATTCCACAAGGTCGTTCCGAGCTGGAGCGTGTGGTCGACATCGACGGTGGCCTGCTGCTGTCCGGCGGTACGCTGTACGTCGCCAGCTATCAGGGTCGCGTGGCGGCACTGGACCTGGAAAGCGGTCGTCAACTCTGGCAGCGCGATGCGTCGAGCTATGCCGGTCTGGCCCAGGGCTTCGGCAGCGTCTACGTGAGCCTGTCCTCGGGCACCGTTGAAGGCGTCGACGAGCGTTCCACCACCGCATTGTGGAGCAACGATTCGCTGGCCCGTCGTCAACTGTCGGCCCCGGAAGTGTTCTCCAGCTACGTTGCTGTCGGTGACCTGGAAGGTTACCTGCACCTGCTGAGCCAGGTGGACGGTCGCTTCGTCGGCCGTGAGCGCATCGACAGCGACGGCCTGCGTGCCCGTCCGCTGGTGGTGGGCGACACGATTTATGTGTATGGCAACAGCGGCAAACTGGAAGCCCTGACCATCAAGTAACAACTATGCTTGGGGTTGATCCCCAAGCGGCCTTGCATTTGCAGGGTTTGCAGCACCCATGGGTGTTGCCCCGAGCACCAGCCGCTGCCTCGCAGCGGCTTTTGTATTTTCTGAAATAACGAAGTGGAGAGCCGCATGGTTCCCGTAATCGCCCTGGTGGGCCGACCGAACGTCGGCAAGTCCACCTTGTTCAACCGCCTGACCCGGACCCGCGACGCCATCGTCGGCGACCTGTCCGGTCTGACCCGTGATCGCCAGTACGGTGAGGCCAAGTGGCAAGGGCGTTCCTACATTTTGATCGACACCGGCGGTATCTCCGGTGACGAATACGGTATGGACGAAAAAATGGCCGAGCAGTCGCTGCTGGCCATTGAAGAAGCGGATGTCGTTCTGTTCCTGGTGGATGCCAAGGCCGGCTTCACCGCTGCCGACCAGATGATCGGCGAACACTTGCGCAAACGTAACAAGCGTTCCTACGTGGTCGCCAACAAGGTCGACAACATCGACCCGGAAATGGCCCGCGCCGAATTCGCCCCGATGGGCATGGGTGACGCGATCCCGATCGCCGGTGCCCATGGCCGTGGTATCACTCAACTGCTGGAAATCGCCCTGAGCGAGTTTCCGAAGGATGAGGACGAGCCGCAGGAAGGCGAAGAGGACGAAGAAGTTGCCGAAGGCGAGGAAGCCAAGCGCATTCCTGGCCCGAGCGAGAAGGACGGCATCAAGATCGCCATCATCGGCCGGCCGAACGTCGGCAAGTCGACGCTGGTCAACCGCATGCTTGGTGAAGAACGGGTGATCGTATACGACCAGCCCGGCACCACGCGCGACAGCATCTACATTCCGTTCGAGCGCAATGAAGAGAAGTACACGCTGATCGACACCGCCGGTGTGCGCAAGCGCGGCAAGATCCACGAAGAAGTCGAAAAGTTCTCCGTGGTCAAAACCCTGCAGGCGATCAAAGACGCCAACGTGGTGATCTTTGTGATGGATGCCCGCGAAGGCGTGGTCGACCACGACCTCAACCTGCTGGGCTTCGCGCTCGAGTCGGGCCGTGCGATGGTCATTGCGCTCAACAAGTGGGACGGCATGACGCCGGGTGAGCGCGACTACGTGAAGACCGAGCTGGAACGCCGGCTGTTCTTCGTCGACTTTGCCGACATTCACTTCATTTCGGCGCTGCACGGCACTGGTGTGGGCAACCTGTACGGTTCGGTGCAGAACTCGTTCAAGTCGGCGGTCACCCGCTGGCCGACCAGCCGCCTGACCCAGATCCTCGAAGATGCGGTCAGCGAGCACCAGCCGCCGATGGTCAATGGTCGCCGGATCAAGCTGCGGTATGCCCACCTCGGTGGCGCGAACCCGCCGCTGATCGTGATCCACGGCAACCAGATCGAGAAAGTGCCGAAGTCGTACGTGCGTTATCTGGAAAACACTTACCGCCGCGTGCTGAAGCTGGTCGGTACGCCGATCCGCATCGAGTTCAAGGGCGGCGAGAACCCGTACGAAGGCAACAAGAACACGCTGACCGACCGCCAGGTCAACAAGAAGCGTCGTTTGATGTCGCACCACAAGAAGACCGAGAAGAAGCGCCGCGACAAGCGCTGATCTTGCAGCTTGCCTGGCTCCCGTGGGAGCGTGGCTGGCCCGCGAAGGACGATAACGGGGGTATGTGTCACACCCCGTTGCAACCTTCGCGGGCAAGCCCGCCCCCACGAGGCCGGGTTACAGAAAGGGCGCTGGCGGCGCCCTTTTTTTATGGGCGCCGGATGGGCTATCCTCGGGCTCTCCCGCGCCGTCGTCAGAGCCGGGGCAGAGCAGGGAACCCCGATGATCACCAGCAAGCTGCCGAATGTCGGCATCACTATTTTCACGCAGATGTCTCAGCTCGCGGTGCAGACCGGAGCGATCAACCTTTCCCAGGGTTTTCCCGATTTCGATGGCCCGCAGGAACTGCGGGATGCGGTCGGTCGGCATATCGCCAGCGGCCACAACCAGTATTCGCCGATGACCGGCCTGCCGGCGTTGCGTCAGCAGATCGCGGCGAAGATCGCCCGCAGCTACGGCGCCCATGTCGATGCCGACACTGAAGTGACGGTCACCCCGGGCGCGACCCAGGCCATCTTCTGCGCCATTCAGGCGGTTATCCACAGCGGCGACGAAGTCATCGTGTTCGACCCGGCCTACGACAGCTACGAGCCGGCGGTTGAGCTGGCCGGCGGGCGTTGCGTGCATGTGCAATTGGGGCTGAACGATTTCTCCATCGACTTCGAAAAACTCGGCGCAGCCTTGAGCCCGCGCACGCGGATGATCATCCTCAACACCCCGCACAACCCGAGTGGCGCGCTCATCAGCCGTGCCGAACTCGACCAGTTGGCGGCGCTGATCCGCGATCGCGACATTTATGTGATCAGCGACGAAGTCTACGAGCATCTGGTGTTCGACGGCGTGCCCCATGTGAGTGTGCTGGCCCATGAAGAGTTGTATCAGCGCGCCTTCGTGGTCAGCTCGTTCGGCAAGACCTATCACGTCACTGGCTGGAAAACCGGCTACGTCGTGGCGCCACCGGCCCTGACCGCCGAGTTGCGCAAGGTTCACCAGTACGTCAGTTTCTGCGGGGTGACGCCGCTGCAGTTCGCCCTGGCCGACTACATGGCCGAGCACCCGGAACACGTTGAAGAGCTGCCGGGCTTCTATCAGGCCAAGCGCGATCTGTTCTGCGATTTGCTGGCGCCGTCGCGCTTCAGCTTCACCCGTGTCACCGGCACCTATTTCCAGCTGGTCGATTACTCGCAGATCCGCCCCGATCTGAACGACGTCGAGATGGCCATGTGGATGACCCGTGAGCATGGCGTGGCGAGTATCCCGGTGTCGGTGTTCTATCAGAATCCACCTGAAGGCCAGCGGCTGGTGCGGCTGTGCTTTGCCAAACGCGAGGAGACGCTGCGCGAAGCAGCGGCGAAACTATGCGTGATCTGAGTGCGTTGCCTGATCTCAAACTGGCGCTGATCCAGACCACCCTGGTCTGGCATGACCGTCAGGCCAACCTCGAGCATTTCGAGCAACTGCTGGAGCAGGCGCAGGGGACCGACCTGATCGTCCTGCCGGAAATGTTCACCACCGGATTCTCCATGGAGTCCGAAACCCTCGCCGAAGCCGAAAACGGCCCGACCAGCAAATGGCTGCGGGCTCAGGCGGCAAAACTGAATGCGGTGATCACCGGTAGCGTGATCATCCAGGCCGCTGACGGCAGCCATCGCAACCGCTTGTTGTGGGCGCGGCCGGACGGCGAGGTCTGGCACTACGACAAGCGTCACTTGTTCCGCATGGCGGGCGAGCACAACCACTACACCCCAGGCGAGCGGCAGGTGCAGTTCGAGCTCAAGGGCTGGAGGATTCGTCCGCTGGTCTGCTATGACCTGCGTTTCCCGGTGTGGAGCCGCGACGCGCAGGACACCGATCTGCTGCTGTACACCGCCAACTGGCCGGGGGCACGGCGTCTGCACTGGAATCGGCTGCTGCCGGCACGGGCGATCGAAAACCTTTGCTACGTGGCGGCGGTCAACCGCGTCGGCACCGATGGCAAGGGCTTCGCCTACACCGGCGACAGTCAGGTGCTGGACTTCCAGGGCGAGACATTGCTCGCGGCGGGGGAGGCGGACGGCGTGTTCAAAGTGACACTGGAAGCGGCGCCACTGGCGGCTTACCGGGAACGCTTCCCGGCGAATCTGGATGCGGACACCTTTGAGTTCACCTGAGCCCTTCACTGCCTGAAATCAGGACAAACCACACAGAACCATCAGGCAAAAAAAGGCCCCGAAGTTTTCACTTCGGGGCCTTTTGCGTTGCAGCGAAGGCTTAGGCTGCTTTCGCTTCCGGTTGGCTCAGGGAGCGGTTCAGCGCGCTGAACAGGGCCTTGAAGCTGGCGGTGGTGATGTTTTCATCGATGCCCACGCCGTGTACCGCACGCTCACCGTTCACGCGCAGCTCGATGTAGGCCGCTGCCTTGGCGTTGGTGCCCGCGCCGATGGCGTGTTCGTTGTAGTCCATGATTTCCACCGGGATCGGCAGGCCGGCCACCAGGGCTTCGAGGGCGCCGTTGCCCTTGCCGCGCCAGTGCAGGTTGGTTTCGCCCTGACCCTTGCTCGCCACTTCCACTTCGACGGCGCTGTTGCCGTTTTCTTCCTGCAGGCGATGGCTGACCAGCGCATACGGGGTGTTGGCTTGCAGGTACTCGCTGATCAACAGGGAGTGGATCTGCTTGGCGGTCATTTCCAGGCCGAGGCGGTCGGTTTCACGCTGCACGACCTGACTGAACTCGATCTGCATGCGACGTGGCAGGCTGATGCCGTATTCCTGCTCCAGCAGGTAGGCGATGCCGCCCTTGCCCGACTGGCTGTTGACGCGGATCACCGCCTCGTAGCTGCGGCCGATGTCGGCCGGGTCGATCGGCAGGTACGGCACTTCCCACAGGGCGTCGGATTTCTGCTGGGCAAAGCCCTTGCGGATCGCGTCCTGGTGCGAGCCGGAGAATGCAGTGTGGACCAGGTCGCCGACGTACGGGTGGCGCGGGTGAACCGGGATCTGGTTGCACTCTTCGACGACCTTGCGCACGCCGTCGATGTCGGAGAAGTCCAGTTGCGGATCGAGGCCCTGGGTGTACATGTTCAGGGCGACGGTGACGAGGTCGACGTTACCGGTACGCTCGCCGTTGCCGAACAGGCAGCCTTCGACACGGTCGGCACCGGCCATCAGGCCCAGCTCGGTGGCGGCTACGCCAGTGCCACGGTCGTTGTGGGTGTGCAGGCTGATGAGCACGCTGTCACGACGGTTGATGTTGCGGTGGAACCATTCGATCTGGTCGGCATAGACGTTCGGGGTCGCGCATTCCACGGTGGCCGGCAGGTTGAGGATCACCTTGCGCTCAGGCGTCGGGTTCCAGACTTCGACCACGGCGTCACAGACTTCCTTGGCGAATTCCAGCTCGGTGGCGCTGAAGGTTTCCGGCGAGTATTCGAACGTCCACTCGGTTTCCGGCTGCTGGGCGGCGTATTTGACGAACAGCTTGGCGGCGTCGACCGCGATGGCCTTGATGCCGTCCTTGTCTTGGTTGAAGACGATACGCCGGAACGACGGCGAAGTGGCGTTGTACAGGTGAACGATGGCTTTTTTCGCCCCGCGCAGGGATTCGAAAGTGCGCGCGATCAGGTCTTCACGGCCCTGGGTCAGCACCTGGATGGTGGTGTCGTCGGGAATGTGGCCGTCTTCGATCAGGGTGCGCACGAAGTCGAAGTCGGTTTGCGACGCGGCGGGGAACGAGGCTTCGATTTCCTTCACGCCGACTTGCACCAGGGTTTTCCAGAAACGCAGCTTTTTCACCGAGTCCATCGGTTCGATCAGCGACTGGTTGCCGTCACGCAGGTCGGAGCTGCACCAGATCGGCGCGGCATCGATGGTTTTCGACGGCCAGGTACGGTCCGGCAGGTTGATCACGGGGAACGCGCGGTATTTCGAAGACGGGTCTTTGAGCATGCTCATCGGAATAATCCTTGTTGTGAGGGCCGAAAGAAGGCGGCCTGCCGGTGGAACGAATGTTCTGGGAAAAGCGTGGGACGAGGCGCAGCGATTCAGCCCGGCAGTCGTGCGCTGACGAGGCACAGGCTGCGGTGCTGGCGAAGCTGAATGAGGGTGTGAGAGGTTTTCATGCCCTCAACCCTAACCGCGAGGATTGAGTATGGCAAGCAGTCGGGGAAATTTGAGAGGAATACTCGAAAAGCGAGGTTTTGCGAGATTTTATTGTGCGTAATGCTGTTGATCGTCGGGATGTTTGCGCAGTGTTTCAAGCCGGCGCAATCGACGAAAAAGCATTCGGGCGAAGGGAGAGTGGCCGGTTTGTCAGCGGATTTTGCCGTGACCTTGAGGCCGTATTCGTGGGCAAGCCCACTCCCACAGGGAGTACGCATTCCAACCGTGAGAGCGGGCTTGCTCGCGAAGAGGCCGGTGGCCGCCGCCGATGACTCAGGGCTGGAAGGCTCCAATGAAAATCGCCGGATCCACCCGTGCATCATTCAGGCTGACGTTCCAGTGCATGTGCGGGCCGGTCGCGCGACCGGTGGCGCCCACCCGGCCCACCACGGCGCCACGGGCCAGTTGCTGGCCATTTTGCACGTCGATTTTCGACATGTGGCAGAACATGCTGATGAAGCCCTGGCCATGGTCGACAAACACCGTGTTGCCATTGAAGAAGTAATTGCCGATCAGAATCACCTTGCCCGCCGCCGGGGTCTTGATCGGCGTGCCGGCCGGCACCGCGAAATCGAGGCCCGCGTGAGGATTGCGCTCTTCACCGTTGAAGAAGCGGCGCACGCCGAACTTGCTCGACAGCGGTCCGTTGACCGGTTTGTCCAGCAGCAGGTTGCTTGGGGTGTTGGGGCTGAAGCTGCGGTAGGCCTTGATCTGCTCGGCCAGTTCACCCTCGATGCGCTTGAGGTTCGCCGGGTTCGGGTTGACCTGCTGCGTGTTCTTCAGGGTGATGTGCTGTTCCGGGTACTTCTTGTTGCCGACGTTGAAACTCAAGGTACGGCCGGTGCTGCTGATCTGCTGAACGCCGGGTTTGACCGTCAGCGGCACGCCGACAATCGCCAGCCAGTTGTTCTGTTCCTTGACCACCAGCACCGGTTTGCCCTGATACGTGGCTTTCGGCGCCTGGGCGGCGGTGCCCAGATCGACCACCGCCACGCCGCCCGGCACCGGTTTGTTCAGCAGCCGGGTGATGTAACTGTCGGCGTGGGCATTGAAGGTCAGGCACAGCAACAGCAGCGGAGCGAGAAAACGCGGCATGGATCAGTCCAGTAAAGAGAGGGTGACGGGCGTCAGGTGGTTGTCCTCGACGCGCACTTGCAGTTCGCCTTCGCCCAGCCTGGCCTTGAGACGCTGGCCGGTGTGGGTCTGTTCGGCGCTGCGGATCGCGTTGCCGCGCTCGTCCAGCAGAATGCTGTAGCCCCGGCCGAGGGTCGCCAGCGGGCTGACCACATGCAGGGTCTGCATCTGGCTGTGCAGTTGCAGGCGACGGCTTTTCAAACCTTCGCGCATGGCCCGTGGCAGGCGTTCGGCGAGGCTGTCGAGACGTTGGCGCAACAGGGCCAGTTGCCGGCCGGGATGTTGCCCGGCGAGACGGGTTTCCAGGCGGATCAGCCGTTCGCGGCGGGTATTGAGCTGACGCTCGAACGCCCGGCGCAGGCGCATGTCCAGGTCATCCAGACGTTGTGCCTGCTGACGCAGACGCTCACCTGGATGGCGCAGACGACGGGCCATGCCTTCAAGACGCAGACGGTCACGCATCAAGCGGTCGCGCATGCGCATCACCAGACGCCGGTGCAGGCTTTCGACCTGGCGGATCAGGTGGCTGGAGTCGGGCGCCAGCAGCTCGGCAGCGGCGGAGGGGGTTGGCGCACGCACGTCGGCCACGAAGTCGCTGATCGAGACGTCGGTTTCATGGCCGACCGCGCTGACAATCGGCGTCACGCAGGCGTCCACGGCCCGTGCCACGGCTTCTTCGTTGAAGCACCAGAGGTCCTCCAGCGAGCCACCGCCACGGGCCAGGATCAGCGCATCGAAGCCCCGGGCGTCCGCCAGTTTCAGCGCGCGGACGATTTGTGCCGTGGCCTCGCGGCCCTGCACCGCTGTCGGGATCAGGGTCAACTGCACCTGCGGCGCGCGGCGGCGGAATACGCTGATGATGTCGCGGATCACCGCGCCGGTCGGCGAACTGATGATACCGATGCGCTGCGGATGCGCCGGCAGCGGCACTTTGCGTTCGGCGCTGAACAGGCCTTCGGCGCTGAGCTTTTCCTTCAGGGCATCGAAGGCCAGGCGCAGCGCACCGTCGCCGGCAGGTTCAACGGTGTCGAGAATCAGCTGATAGTCGCCGCGTCCTTCGAACAGCGAGACTTTGCCGCGCACCTTGACCGCCAGGCCGTCCTTGAGCGCCTGGCGCACCCGCGCCGCATTCTGGCGGAACAGCGCGCAACGCACCTGGGCGCCGCTGTCCTTCAGGGTGAAATACACATGGCCGGACGCCGGGCGGGCGAGGTTGGAGATTTCGCCTTCGACCCAGATGTTGCTGAACACGTCTTCGAGCAACACCCGCGCGCGGCCGTTGAGCTGGCTGACGGTCAGGACTTCACGGTCCAGGCCGAGTCTTGAAAAGGGATCTTTAATCATGGGGCGCAGTTTAAAGGCATTCGGCGATCAATCTCCATGAGTCAGCACAAATCGCTTTTTCGTGTGAGGGCCTGGATGAACTGCTGGAGCAGGGCCGAGGGTGACTGGCGATAGGCGAGGGCGACGGTGCTCTGGCAGTCGGCGTCGGCCAGCGGCAGAAAGCGTACGCCGGACGGTGCGATGTCCTGCATCGACTCCGGCAGCAGGGCGATGCCGAATCCAGCCTGGATCAATTGCAACTGAGTGGTCTTGCGCGACATCACTCGCGCCGCTTTCGGAAAGAAGCCCTGACGCATGCACAAGTCCGCGCATAAATAGCTCAGGCCGCCCCGTTGCGGATGGGGAATGGAAATGAACGCTTCGTCTTGCAATTGCGCCAGTTCGACAGTGCGCGCGCCGGCCAGCCGATGACTGGCCGGCAGCGCGAGCAACAGGCGTTCGGTGAACAGCGGCACGATCTGCACGCCTTCGCGTTGACGCAATACCGGCAGACGCAGCAGGCCAAGGTCGAGACGGCCCTCGGCCAGTTCCTCCAGTTGCGCTTCCGAGGACAGTTTGCCGATGTCCAGCGACACGCCGGGCTGGCGCTCGAGATAGGTGCTGATATCGGTCAAAAGACGCCCGCTGATCGGCACGGTGCTGGAATGGCTCAGGCGCAAGGTGCCGAGCTGGCCGTGGCCGATGTCGGTGGCCATGGCGCTGGCCTGGGTCAGTTCATTGAGCAGATTCCTCGCCCGTGGCAGAAAGGCTTCGCCTGCTGCCGTGAGACGGGGCTGGCGGGCGGTGCGTTCGAACAGTGGCGTTTGCAGGCGGGTTTCCATGTCCTTGATCTGCCGGCTCAGTGCCGATTGCGCGATGAACAGGCGTTCGGCCGCCGCGCTGAAGCTGCCGGACTCGGCGATTTCCACGAAGTAACGCAATTGACGGGTTGAAAGCACGAGGTATGCCTTTTCGAGATGAGTAGTCGGCCTTGAAGATATTAGTCGCAACCTTCGGCGCTGGCTAAAGTCATCGCAGGCTTATAAAGGAAGCGGATTGATGAGCGTGGCGGGTTTGTTGAGTGAGTGGTCGTGGGGCGCAGGCGGCTGGGCGGTGGTCGGGCTCGGTATCGCGCTGGCCTACATCGTGTTTGGCATTGCCGGTTTTGGCACGGCGCTGGTGGCGGGGCCGATCCTGATTCTGTTCATGCCGCTGTCGAAGATCGTGCCGCTGCTGGTGTTACTGGATTTCGTCGCGGCGTTCGGCAATCTGCTGCCATCGCGGCGAGACGTCGCCAGGCCCGAACTGCTGCGACTGCTGCCGTGCATGGCGGTGGGCTGCACGCTGGGCGTGATATTTCTGCTCAACCTCAAGTCGGATCTGTTGCTGCTGTTGATGGGGTTGTTCATCAGCGCCTATGCGGTTTATAGCCTGTGGGTCAAAACCCGGCCGGCGCAGTTATCTGCCGCATGGGCAGTGCCGATGGGCACCGTGGGCGGGTTGTTCGGTGCGTTGTTCGGCAGCGGCGGCTTTTTATACGCGATCTATCTCAACAGTCGTCTGCCCAAGGACGCGGCCCGGGCGACGCAGAGTGCGCTGATCAGTTGCAGCACGGTGGTGCGCTTGAGTCTGTTCGCCATCGCCGGCGTTTATGCCGAGCTGCCCTTGTTGATGCTCGCGCTGTGTTTGCTGCCGGCGATGGCGCTGGGCTTGTGGATCGGACGGCGGCTGACCATGCGCCTGTCCCGCGAGGCTTTCGTGCGGCTGGTGACCTGGCTGGTGCTGGCGAGCGGGATTGCGCTGATCGGTCGCTATTTGAGTACTTGACCGGATTGCGTCAGGGATTAAGCTGCCGGCCGTCAAGACGCTTCGCGGGCAAGCCCGCAAAGACGTCAGAAGCCATGCCGCAGGACTATCCATGAATTCGCAAAGCATCCTCGTCCCGAAAATCTCCACGCTGCCGGTCCACGAACCCCGGGCGCGGGCGATCGTGCGCTGGCTGGTGCGCAAGAACATCGTGCAGGAAGAGTTGACCACCTGCGGGCGCACCGGCAACCGCATGGGTCATGCCCTGGCCGAGGGCGCGCGTGCCGTGGTGCTGCATCCCGAAGCGCTGCCGTTCGGTGAGCCGGTCAATGGTCTGGAGATCATCGTAAAACGTTGCATCTACACCCCGGCCAAGGGCTTTCTCGAAGAGGCCGGTTGCGCCGAGTGTCGGCAGGAGGTGGGAGAGGCGCTGTTCGAAAGCCTCGAAGACTGGATGCCGGGGCGCACCGACAACTTCACCTGCCCCGAATGCGGGCACGAAGACGACATCAATGGCTTTCTGTATTTGCAGCCGTGTGCGTTTTCCAACCTCGGGTTCATCTTCAATAACTGGCTGGAAGCGGGGTTCAAGCAGAGTTTTATCGACGAATTCGCCGACTGGCTCGACCAGCCGGTGAGCTGGGTGAAAGTGGAGTTGTGAGGGCGCTCATTCCCGTACATCAGCAACATTGATATTCGACAGAGTTTTACATTGAGCCCGGTGGGGTGTCTGAGTATAATGGCGCGCTTCCATTTTCCCGCTCGGGAGCCCCCGCGATGCTGCGTATCAGCCAAGAAGCTCTGACATTCGACGACATTCTCCTAGTGCCCGGTTATTCCGAGGTTCTTCCTAACGAAGTCAGTCTGAAGACCCGCCTTACCCGTGGCATCGAGCTGAACATTCCTCTGGTTTCTGCCGCCATGGACACCGTTACTGAAGCCCGTCTGGCAATCGCCATGGCTCAGGAAGGTGGCATCGGCATCATCCACAAGAACATGACCATCGAGCAGCAAGCTGCCGAAGTGCGCAAGGTCAAGAAGTTCGAAGCCGGTGTGGTCAAGGACCCTATCACCATCGAGGCCGATGCCACGGTGCGTGATCTGTTCGAACTGACCCGCATGCACAACATTTCCGGCGTTCCGGTACTGCACGATGGCGACCTGGTCGGCATCGTCACTTCCCGTGACGTGCGTTTCGAAAACCGTCTGGACGCCTTGGTCCGCGACGTGATGACGCCGAAAGAGCGTCTGGTCACCGTCAAGGAAGGCGCCAACAAGAACGAAGCCCGCGAACTGCTGCACAAGCACCGCATCGAGCGCGTGCTGATCGTCGACGACAAATTCGCCCTCAAGGGCATGATGACCGTCAACGACATCGAAAAAGCCAAGGCTTACCCGCTGGCGAGCAAGGACGATCAAGGTCGTCTGCGCGTCGGCGCTGCGGTCGGCACCGGTAAAGACACCGGTGACCGCGTCGCCGCCCTGGTCAATGCCGGCGTGGACGTGGTGGTGGTCGACACCGCGCACGGTCACTCCAAAGGTGTGATCGACCGCGTTCGCTGGGTCAAGCAGAACTTCCCTGAAGTGCAGGTGATCGGCGGCAACATCGCCACCGGCGCAGCCGCCAAGGCGCTGGCCGAAGCCGGCGCCGACGCCGTCAAGGTCGGTATCGGCCCTGGCTCGATCTGCACCACCCGTATCGTCGCCGGTGTCGGCGTGCCGCAAATCAGCGCCATCGCCAACGTCGCCGCCGCCCTCGAAGGCACCGGTGTTCCGTTGATCGCCGACGGCGGCATCCGTTTCTCCGGTGACCTGTCCAAGGCCATCGTGGCCGGTGCCTCGGCAGTGATGATGGGCTCGATGTTCGCCGGTACTGAAGAAGCGCCGGGCGAAATCGAACTGTTCCAGGGCCGTTCGTACAAGGCTTATCGCGGCATGGGCTCGCTGGGGGCAATGTCCCAGGCGCAAGGCTCTTCCGACCGTTACTTCCAGGACTCCTCGGCGGGTGCCGAGAAACTGGTTCCGGAAGGCATCGAAGGGCGTGTTCCGTACAAGGGCACCCTGACCGCGATCATCCACCAGTTGATGGGCGGCCTGCGCTCCTCGATGGGCTACACCGGTAGCGCCAACATCGAAGAGATGCGCACCAAGCCTGAGTTCGTGCGGATCACCGGTGCCGGCATGGCCGAATCCCACGTTCACGACGTGCAGATCACCAAGGAAGCGCCAAACTACCGCGTAGGTTGAGCCTTCAAGCAAAAAGTTAACGACCGGGGCTGTTTTATTCAGCCCCGAGTTGTTTCTGAATCAAGACTGTTTCTGAATTACTTAGACGAGACTGAATCATGGCCCTCGACATTCACGCTCACCGCATCCTGATCCTCGACTTCGGCTCCCAGTACACCCAACTGATCGCCCGCCGCGTGCGCGAGATCGGCGTGTACTGCGAACTGCACCCGTTCGACATGGACGAAGATGCGATCCGTGAGTTCGCTCCAAAAGGCGTCATCCTCGCCGGCGGCCCCGAGTCCGTGCACGAAGCCAATAGCCCGCGCTGCCCACAGGCCGTGTTCGATCTGGGCGTACCGGTCTTCGGTATCTGCTACGGCATGCAGACCATGGCCGAGCAACTGGGCGGCAAGGTCGAAGGTTCCGAGCTGCGTGAGTTCGGTTATGCCCGCGTTGACGTGGTTGGCAAGAGCCGTCTGCTCGATGGCATCGAAGACCACGTCGATGCCGACGGCGTATTCGGCCTCGACGTCTGGATGAGCCACGGTGACAAGGTCACCAAGATGCCGGGCGACTTCCATGTTCTGGCCAGCACCCCGAGCTGCCCGATCGCCGGCATGTTCAACGACGATCTGGCCTACTACGGCGTGCAGTTCCACCCGGAAGTGACCCACACCAAGCAGGGCGGTCGCATCCTGTCGCGCTTCATCCTCGACATCTGCGGTTGCGAAGCCCTGTGGACGCCGTCGAAGATTGCCGAAGACGCCATCGCCAACATCCGTGCCCAGGTCGGCACCGACAACGTGCTGCTGGGTCTGTCCGGCGGTGTCGACTCCTCGGTGGTTGCGGCGCTGCTGCACAAGGCCATCGGCGACCAACTGACCTGCGTATTCGTCGACAACGGCCTGCTGCGTCTGCACGAAGGCGAGCAAGTGATGGCCATGTTCGCCGAGAACATGGGCGTCAAGGTGATCCGCGCCAACGCTGAAGACCAGTTCCTCGGCAACCTGGCCGGCGAAGCCGACCCGGAGAAGAAGCGCAAGATCATCGGCCGTACCTTCATCGACGTGTTCGACGCCGAATCCTGCAAGCTGGAAAACATCAAGTACCTGGCCCAGGGCACCATCTACCCGGACGTGATCGAATCGGCTGGCGCGAAAAGCGGCAAGGCTCATGTGATCAAGTCGCACCACAACGTGGGCGGCCTGCCGGAAGAAATGAACCTGAAACTGGTCGAGCCACTGCGCGAACTGTTCAAGGACGAAGTCCGTCGTCTGGGCCTGGAGCTGGGCCTGCCGTACGACATGGTCTACCGTCACCCGTTCCCGGGCCCAGGCCTGGGTGTGCGGATCCTCGGTGAAGTGAAGAAGGAATACGCCGACCTGCTGCGTCGTGCCGACCACATCTTCATCGAAGAACTGCGCAAGGCCGACTGGTATCACAAGGTCAGCCAGGCATTCGTGGTGTTCCAGCCAGTGAAGTCGGTTGGCGTGGTGGGCGATGGTCGTCGTTACGCCTGGGTCGTGGCCCTGCGTGCGGTGGAAACCATCGACTTCATGACCGCGCGTTGGGCACACCTGCCTTACGAACTGCTGGAAACCGTTTCCGGCCGCATCATCAATGAAATCGAAGGCATCTCCCGCGTCACCTACGACGTGTCGAGCAAGCCGCCGGCGACCATTGAGTGGGAATGATCCTGCCCACGTCTTGACGGCGTAACTGCAGGTATCGCAAAAGGCCGCGTGAACACTGTTCACGCGGCCTTTTTGTTGGCGGTTACAACGCGCCCGACCAGCCGGCCAGGGTCAGGCCCCGGCCATTCAGCGCATCAATCAAGCCGAGCATGCTGTCGAAGCGTTTTTCATGCAGCGTCGGCCAGGCCGGGCGCTCGATGAAGTAGCGGCCGGATTCGTGGTTGATGCGTGTCTTGACGATGAGGTTGTCGCGCCCGCGATGCAGCAGCGATGTACCGCCAGGCTCTCTCGTCAGGGTGTACATCCCCGGACGGGTCAGCAGTTTCTCGGTGTTCTCGATCGACCGGGCAGCCCACGGGGTTTCCATTTGCAGGCGCAGATCGCTCTTGACCACGCCCGTGGGCCTGCCGTCCTGGTAAACGAACGTTCGGCCTGGGTCTGGCTGGTATCCGCTGGCCTGGCTCTTGGGCACGTCCTCTATTCGCAGCCCGAGAGCGCCTTCCGTTTCGCTGACGCCGATGGCGCCTTCATAGGTGTTGGCATGGGAGTTACCCATCAGCGCGATCCACTTTTGTGGCCCCCTCGCAGCGCGGTCGGCCTCGATGATCGTGTGGGCGTAGTAGTTCATCATTTTCTGGCGGGTCGTGCGCTGTAGGCCTTTCATGCCGCTCAGACGATAACTGGCCATGCAGTCGATTGCCTGAATCCGCACGCCTTTGTTGCGCGCGGTCTTTACCAGCTCAAGGAAGGTGTAGCGCCCCATCGGATCGGTCATGTGGCCCTGATCCAGCAATTGCAGGTAACGCTCCAGATCCCGGGGCATGACGCCGGTGCGGTAATAGTTGTTCAGCGATACCTGGTGGAAATCGGTCATCAGGTGTTCCAGATACAGCGTCTGCACGCCCCGGCGGCTGAGTTCCGGCATGTTTTCGATCAGCCAGCGTTTGCTGCCGACATCGCCGTGGCTCTCTCCGATGGCCAATCCGTCGTAGTGATTGATCCACCAGTCGATGAACGCCTCGGGGTCGGCGGCCGGGTCGACTGGCGGCACTGCCCGACGGGGCGGGAGTTCCAGTTCGGCGTAAAAACGTGTGGCCTCCTGATGCAGTTTTTGGCGCAGGGCCCGGAAGGTTTCCATGCCGGTGTCTTCGTCCAGGCTGACGAATTGATCGCCGAGTGTGCGGCTGTCAGGGTTCAAGGCCGACGGCTTTAATTCCCCGCGAAACGCTTGTGGAATTTCATACGGCGAATCGAACAGCGCCTTGTCGGGCATCATGGACTCCGGGTCGGCGGTCGCACTCGTGGCGGTAGCGGTGGCGGACGTCTCGATGACCGGCGACTGGCCTGCCTTTGGATCGATGCGCACGCGTCTCAGCGACAGACCTTCATCTTCCAGCGCGATGGCGAGTTCATGCACGCTGTCGAAGTGGCGTCCGCTGACCGAAGTCCAGCGCGGGCGAACGATGGAAAAACCGCCGGCATCGTGCTGGATCGGTGTGCGAACCAGTGTGCCGTCGCCGCTGCGATGAATCAGCGTGGTGGATTCCTCGATCATGAACATGCCACCTCTGGGCAAGGCCTCCTCGATGTTGCGGGCCGTGATCGTTGGCGAGGCCTCCAGTTGCAGGCGCAGGTCGCTCTTGATCAGATCAACGGTCTGGCCCAGCAGGTCGTGGACCTTTTTGCCCGGATCGGTCGACACTCCACCAGCCTTGCCCACCGGCACTTCTTCTACCCGAATCGCAACGACACCTTGCTGCTCGCCGAGGCCGGGAACACCTTCAAGAACGCTGGCCCGTTCTTCGTCGACCAATGCCACCCAGGGGTTGGCGCCGTGGGCAGCCTGGTCGGCGCGGATCGCGGTGTCGGAAAAGTAGTTCAGCATCTTGCGGCTGCTGACCTGCGAAGTGTGCTCCATGGTCGGGAAGCGGCGACTGGCCATGCAGTCGATGGCTTGTACGCGGATATGATTTTTCTGTGCGGCCTTCACCAGTTCCAGATAACTGTGGGGACCTGTCGGATCAGTGCCCAGGTGGATATCGATGGCTTTCAGGGATTCTTCCAGAGAAGTCGGCAGCTTCCCGGTCCGGTGGAACACATCGAGGTCGGCCTGATGGAAGTCGGTCAGCAACTGGTCCAGGTACAAGGTTCTGACTTTCTGCTTGTTCAGTGTCTTGAAGTTGTCGATCAGCAGTTGCCGGGCGCCGGTGGTAGCGTTTTCCTGGCCGATCACCAGACCGGGTATCTCCTTGAGCAGTCGTTTGCTCATGTCGGCGAACGAAGTCGAGGGCTTGAAGGTTGGCACCATCGGGCGTGAGGGCAGGCTTGGGGTGGAATAGAAGTCGATGGCGTCGTCATACAGGCTGCGCCGCAGCGTCTTGAAGTCCTGATAGAGGCTGTCGCTGTGCTCCACGCGGTCCAGCGGAAAGTCATCGAGGCGGTTTTCGGCCAGTGGTCGCAGTTCCGTTGCCGACGTTTGCGCAACGTCATACGGCAGCGGTTCGCTCGCAAGCTCCGGCAGCGGGCTGGACGTGTGTCCCCAGGGCCATTCGCCGAAGATTTTCATGCCGCCCCGCAGGCCGGGGCGGGCAGCCGGTTCCCATTTCAGTGCCTCGTTCAGGCGTACCGGCACGTTGCGATAGAACGAGTAAGGATGAACCGGATCGATGATGACCCAACTGCGCATCTGCTCGACATAACGGACTTCATAGAAACCGTCGCCACCGGCGCGCCGCATGTAAATGTAACGCTTGCCCGAAGGGGTCTGAATGATCTCCTGAAGCTTCGGATGTTCGGGGTCGATGAGCGTGGGTTCGTTGATGGTGGTCTTGAACGATTCGAGAAAATCCTCCGGTGCAGCCGGGAGCACCTGTTTCGGCGCGATTTCCTCCAGCGGCGGCAATGGCGTGCGAGTCGGTGTCGTGCCGACGAGATGTTCTTCTTCCTCGATGACCATGGAGGTTTCGGCAATTTCCGGAAGTGCGCCTTCCCCCCTGAGGAACGTTGCGTTGAACAGGGTATCGATGGCCGTGAAGATCGCAGCGGTCACCGCCGACTTGCGGGCTTGCGGGGTTTTGCCGTTGACCGCCTGATCGATCTGCAGGCCGACGTTGGCGATGCCCGCACCGACCACCGCCAGCGCCACCGGCCAACCCACGGCTGCCATGGGGCCGAACATCCGGTTGAAGGCGTTGAGGTAGCCGATCCACAGCTTTTTACGCAGATCGCCGTTGGTATGCATCATGAACGTGGCGTCGCTGAGCATGCGCGCGTGGGTGGCGCTGGCGAGGAAGGTGAAGGCGTCACCGGTCAGGGTTTCGGCGGTGCTCTCGACCAGTTTGTGATCGTTGCTGTCCCAAGTGGTCACCAGCAGGTCGAGGACGTGATTGAGCCCGACGTTCTCGATATGCGGTTCACGGAAAAACATTGAGGCCAGGTTTGCCCCGGGATTCAACGCTTCGAGCCATTGTTTCTTGGCGTTCTGTCGCCAGGCGGTGTCCTCCATGATGTCGTGGTCGGCGACCTGAAAATGCGCCATGAAGCGTTTGCGGTCATCAGGCTTCCTGATTTTCGACAGCACCCACCAGTGCACATGGCGGTCGGACTGCAAGGCATGCACGCCCCAGGCTTCTCCGGGGACATAGATCATTTTTCGGCCCTGGGCATCGATGATGCACAGGATGTCGGTCGCCACGAATCCGCCGATCTTCAGCAGGCTGACGCGAATTTCCCTGGCTGGCGGAACCTCGTCTTCGAGCATCTGGCGGGGCACCGGCCAGCTGACATTGCCGGCCACGGCCTTGACCACGGTCTTGAAGTTTTCATCCGAGAGCCGGCCGCTTTCGCGGTCTTCCATGGCCTTGGCGAGGAAGGTGCATTTGGCTAGCGCACGGAAGGTCTTGCTGTGTTTGTTCCAGAACGACTTGATCTTTTTCTGGTAGCGATCGGAAAAGTTGATGGCCCAGAACGCCTTCAGCACGTCATTGGCGTGCAGCCGTACTTCGTTGCTTTCGTCGTAATTTCCAGCGTTCGGGCCGGCGGTGTAGAACCCGGCATCGGCGTCGAGCAGATCGGCGTTGTCCTGGTCGTGCACACTGAAACGCTGAATGACCAGTTGCGGCAGGGTCATCGACAGGCGTGGGGTTTCCAGCCGATGTTCCCAACCGGTGAAGGTTCGCGAACTGCTCTGAGCCGAGTGAAAACGGTGGAAATAGACCTGTTCCGGTTCCAGATGGGCGAGGTCATGGCTGGCAAGAATCTCCCGGGCGATCGCGCAGGCCATTTCATACAGGTCGGGGCAGGCTTCGACCAGGTTCGGGACCAATAACTTGAGTGCCTCTCGGTCACCGGTGTTGGGTAGTTTGCTGTCTTGAAGGGTGTCCACAGTCTTTCCTTGATCGTGGGTGGTTGAACGCAGCGACGATCATTTCAGGGTGGCGGGTGATACGTCTGTCAGACCGCAGGACGACGTGTTGTCGTATGAGGTGATGGGGTGCATAGGAAAACTCCGCTGCCAGCGAACGAAACCAGCACCCGGGCGGAGCCTGAGTGTTCCGCCCGGGGGGGCAACTCACTGGCGACCTGATAGCCGATCATTGCCCGCTGGCGTGCTCGAAGTGCGGTGCATATGTACTACCTGCCAGGCGCGTTCCCGAGCTATGGGCGGACGGGTCGCTGCGGCCATCCGCCGCGCTGCCCTTACTGTTTCGCAAGCGCAGGTGTATCGTATTCGCCTTTTGCGGGCGCCCAGGCCTGCGGCTGATTCGTGAGGTAGTTGAGTTCATGTCCTTTACCCGTCGCCAAATTCTCGGAGGCCTGGCCGGTCTTGTTGTCGTAGGTGTTGGCGCAGGGGGCGCTTCGCGTTACTGGCTCGGTAAAATGGCCGATGCCAACGCGGGTCATGACTACGAGCTGATCGCGGCACCCCTGGACGTTGAGCTGGTGCCGGGGCACAAGACCGAAGCCTGGGCTTTCGGCCCCTCGGCGCCGGGCACCGAATTGCGCGTGCGCCAGGGTGAATGGCTGCGGGTGCGCTTCATCAACCATCTGCCGGTCGCCACCACCATCCATTGGCATGGCATCCGTCTACCGCTGGAAATGGACGGCGTGCCTTACGTCTCGCAACTGCCGGTGCTGCCGGGCGAATACTTCGACTACAAATTCCGCGTGCCGGATGCCGGCAGCTATTGGTATCACCCGCACGTCAGCAGCAGCGAAGAGCTGGGGCGCGGGCTGGTCGGGCCGCTGATTGTCGAAGAGCGCGAGCCCACCGGCTTCAAATACGAAAAGACCCTGAGCCTGAAGAACTGGCACATCGACGACGAAGGTAATTTCGTCGAGTTCAGCATCCCCCGTGAAGCGGCCCGTGGCGGTACGGCGGGGCGTCTGTCGACGATCAATGGTGTGCCGTCACCGGTGATCGAATTGCCGGCCGGGCAGATCACCCGGGTGCGGCTGCTCAACCTCGACAACACCCTGACCTATCGCATCAACATTCCTGGAGTCGAAGCGCAGATCTACGCGCTGGACGGCAACCCGGTGCAGCCGCGCCCGCTGGGCAAGGAATACTG
Organism: Pseudomonas botevensis; assembly: GCF_019145475.1. GTDB lineage: Bacteria > Pseudomonadota > Gammaproteobacteria > Pseudomonadales > Pseudomonadaceae > Aquipseudomonas > Aquipseudomonas botevensis. The sequence goes on along the minus strand of NZ_JAHTKI010000024.1, from coordinate 7,037 downwards.
GCTCGGGCCGGGCATGCGCATCTGCCTGGCGATCAAGGCTCCGGCGGTGGGCGAAGAGCTGTCGCTGCGCAACGGCCCGGTACGCCTGGGGACGTTGCGTTCGGTGGCCAACACGGATGCACCGACGGACTGGCCCCCTGCGTTGCCCGCCAACCCGGTGGCCGAGCCGGATCTGGCGAATGCCGAGAAACTCAACTTCAATTTCGAATGGGTCGGTTCGGTGTCGGTCAATGTCGACAACGGCAAGCCGCCGAGCCTGTGGCAGATCAACGGCAAGGCCTGGGACATCACCGACAAGACCTGCGCCGACCGGCCGATCGCCAGCCTGAAGCTGGGCCAGAGCTACATTTTCGAACTGAAGAACATGACCCAGTACCAGCACCCGATCCACCTGCACGGCATGAGTTTCAAGGTGATCGCCTCGAACCGGCACAAGATCGTGCCGTATTTCACCGACACCTATCTGCTGGGCAAGAACGAGCGCGCGCAAGTGGCGCTGGTGGCGGATAACCCTGGGGTGTGGATGTTCCATTGCCATGTGATCGACCACATGGAAACCGGCCTGATGGCCGCCATCGAGGTGAAGTGATGCGCCAGATTCGCCCGGCGGCGATCATCGACCGCAGCCGCGACCGCGACTTCATGCACGAAGCCCTGGCCCTCGCGGCGCAAGGCGCGGCGCTTGGCGAGGTGCCGGTGGGCGCGGTGCTGGTGCAGGATGGCGAGATCATCGGGCGCGGGTTCAATTGCCCGATCAGCGGCAACGACCCCAGCGCCCACGCCGAGATGGTTGCGATCCGCGCGGCCGCCCAGGCGGTCAGCAACTATCGTCTGCCCGGCAGCACCCTTTACGTGACCCTGGAGCCGTGCAGCATGTGCGCCGGTTTGATCGTCCATTCGCGCATCGCGCGGGTGGTCTACGGTGCGCTGGAGCCCAAGGCGGGGATCGTGCAGAGCCAGGGGCAGTTCTTCACCCAGGGCTTTCTCAACCATCGGGTGTTGTATGAGGGGGGCGTGCTGGCGGAGGAGTGCGGGGCGGTGCTGACCGAGTTCTTCAGAGCAAGGCGCGCCAAGTCTTCTGACTGAATACAAAACTCAATGTGGGAGCGGGCAGCCCGCTCCCACAAGGTAACCCGGATTATTTCTTCGCGACGATCACCGCGCGCATCGGCGCCGGCAACCCTTCAATGGTCTTGCTGTGATCCTCGGGGTCGAGGAAGTCGCTCAGCGATTGATACTTCATCCACTCGGTGCTGCGCTGTTCCTCGACGGTGGTGAAGCTCACGTCCACGCAACGCACGTCGGTGAAACCGGCGCGGCGCAGCCACAACTCCAGCGCCGGCACCGAAGGCAGGAACCACACGTTGCGCATCTGCGCGTAACGATCTTCCGGCACCAGCACCTGCTGTTGATCGCCTTCGACCACCAACGTCTCCAGCACCAGTTCGCCGCCCTTGACCAGGCAGTCCTTGAGCGCCAGCAGATGCTCGATCGGCGAGCGACGGTGGTAGAAAACTCCCATGGAAAACACCGTGTCGAAGCCTTCGAGGTTCGGCGGCAGGTCTTCGAACGGGAAGGGCAGGTGCCAGGCGTTCGGTTCCGACAGGTAACGCTGCACGGCCTGGAACTGGCAGAAGAACAGCCAGTTCGGATCGACGCCAATCACGCTGTCCGCGCCGGCGCCGAGCATGCGCCACATGTAGTAGCCGTTGCCGCAGCCGACATCGAGGATGCGCTTGCCCTTGAGGTCCAGGTGCGGGGCGACCCGCGACCATTTCCAGTCCGAGCGCCATTCGGTGTCGACATGTACGCCGAACAGATCGAACGGCCCTTTGCGCCACGGCGACAGGCCCATCAGCGCGGTGTGCATCTGTGCGCGGGTGGCTTCGTCGCAGTCGGTGTCCAGTTTCAGGCCGTCGAGCAGATCGACTTCGCTCGGCTGGATCTTCGGCAGGGCGTCCAGCGCACTTTGCCAGCGCTCCAGGTCGCCGTGACCTTTCTCCATTTTCTTGTCGAGCTGCACTTGCAGGGTGTTGGCCCATTCGGCCAGCGGGGTGCCGGCCAGGCGGCGGGCGAGGGGGGACAGATCAATCATGGCAAGGCAATCAACGAAGCAAAGTTAAGACACTGGAACCACGGCACGACTTTCGAGAACCCGGCGGCCAACAGGCGTTCGCGGTGTTCTTCGAGGCTGTCGGGCTTCATGACGTTTTCGATGGCGCTGCGCTTCTGGGCGATTTCCAGTTCGCTGTAGCCGTTGGCGCGCTTGAACGCAACGTGCAGGTCGGTGAGCAGCGCGTGTTCTTCGGCGTCGTTGAAACGCAGCTTCTCCGAGAGAATCAGGGCGCCGCCCGGCAACAACGACTGGCGGATGCGCGAGAGCAGCGCGGTGCGTTGCTCCGGGGCGATGAATTGCAGGGTGAAGTTCAACGCCACCACGGAGGCCGGTTGAAATTCCAGGGCCAGGATATCGCCCTCGATCACCTCGACCGGCAGCAGCTCCTGGAACATCGAGTTCTGCGCGTTGAGGTATTCGCGGCAGCGCTCGACCATCGCCGCCGAGTTGTCCACCGCGATCACCCGGCAGCCGTCGCTGCGTACGTGCCGGCGCAAGGCCTGGGTCACGGCGCCGAGGGACGCACCGAGGTCGTAAAGCACGCTGTCGGGTTGAGCGAACTGCGCCGCGAGTACGCCGAGGTTTTCGACAATGGTCGGGTAACCCGGCACCGAGCGCTTGATCATGTCCGGGAACACCCGCACCACGTCCTCGTTGAAGGCGAAGTCGGGCACCTGGGCCAGGGGCTGGGCGAAAATGCGATCGGGTTCTTTGCTCACGGCGGTTCCGGCGGTGTCGGTGGAGAGGGCCGGCATTTTAGCCAAATTGACGCGGGGATGCGCGGGTTGGCGGATAAAGCGCTTTCTGGCGATGCTCGCCTCCCTCGGGCGGGAGCGAGCATCGCCCTTTATGGGGTCGCGCGTTTGCTCTGCGAGAACGCCGAAGCGGTGATCCCCCACTGGCCGAGCCAGTAGCTGAGGATGATGACGTAGGGCGCGGCATTGAACGGTGCCACGAAGCGGTTGATGCCGATCACGCTGTCGGAGAACACGAACGCCACCGCACCGGCCGCCGCCAGCAACGCCGAACGCTGCGGCACGCCGCTACCGAGTCGGGCGAGGGCGCGCCAGAGCATCGCGCTGATGGCGGTGCCGTAGACGATCACCGGCACCAGCAATGGACCCAGACCATGGGAAATCAGAATCCCCAGCAGAACGGCACCCAACGCAATCGCGAGCATCAGCGGCAGCAGTGCCAGGCGCCGGCAATCGCTGAGATAGGCTTTGAGGTAGGCCAGATGGGCAACCAGAAACGCGCCGAGGCCAAACACGAACAAATCCCCCGGCCACGCCAGCAATACATCGCCGACCAGGGAAAAAATCAGGCCGAGGCTGATCCAGCGCCGATAGTCGCTGGCCGGAGCATCATGCAGCCAGCCGAGCAGCGCCAGCACCGGCAACGGTTTGACCAGCAGGCAGAGCAGCGCCGCGTGGGTGCTCAATCCGTAGAGAAACGTCACCGCGCCCATCAGCGCCAGAATCAGCCAGCCCATGCTCAGTTCACCGTAATGGCGCAGTCAAAGGTTTCCACCGGCAGCACTTCCGGCGCCCACGGCTGCTGCGAGGTCAGGCGCAGGCGCCCGGTGCCGGTGGCGAAAGCCTGGAAGCGCCAGGTCGAAAGGCCGGCGGCACCGACCACACCGGCGTCCTCTGGATTGCTGTAGACCTCGGGACTCAGGGCGCGCAACACGCCGCCAGCGGAATCCTGGATCGCCCAGCGGTAACCGGTGGTGGGATTGCTCGGCAGAGTGACGATCAGGTTTTGCCCATTGACCAGCCGCACCGGGCATTCGCTCTGTTTTTCCACCGTCAGGTTGGTTTTCGGTTGCGTGGCGCAGGCGGCCAGCAGGGCGAGGGACAGGGGGACAAGCAGGCGAATGGGGGACATGGGGGCAGCAGCTCCGACGTTGGCGACGAACGGCGAGCATAACTGAAGATGAGACAAAGTGTGACAACGCCAAGCCCCTCACCCTGACCCTCTCCCGGAGGGAGAGGGGACTGACCAAGGTGTCTGGCGTTATACATCGACCTGGAAGATCGAGTGGATTATGGATTCAGCGAAGAGCTTTCAGGTCGACGCATCTCTGAAGCATCGCACAATCGGCGCCCTCTCCCTTTGGGAGAGGGCTGGGGAGACGATGTCGAAGCCCCTGATCGCTCAAGCCGTCATCAGAAAAGCACCTTAGCCACATCCGCAAAGCGCTTGGCAAAATGCGCGGTGATGCCTTCTTTCAGGTAATCCGGCAACTCCTCGAAGTTGCCCCGGTTCGCTTCCGGCAGGATCAGCTCGAAAAGCTTCTGCCGCCGCGCCGCGATCACCTTCTCGCGCACCCCGCCAATCGGCAGCACATGCCCGGTCAGCGTCAGTTCGCCGGTCATCGCCACGCCTTTTTTCGGCGGCTGGTTGCGGGCCAGGGAGAGCAGGGCGCTGGCCATGGTCACCCCGGCGCTCGGGCCGTCCTTCGGTGTCGCGCCTTCCGGCACATGCAGGTGGACGAAGGCTTCGTCGAAGAATTTCGGATCACCGCCAAACGACTTCAGGTGCGAGCTGACGTAGCTGTAGGCGATCTCCGCCGATTCTTTCATCACGTCACCCAGTTGCCCGGTGAGTTTGAAACCGCGATTCAACGTGTGGATCCGCGTCGCTTCGATCGGCAATGTCGCGCCGCCCATGCTGGTCCAGGCCAGCCCGGTGATGACGCCGGTGCCGGACAGCACTTGCTCGTTACGGAACACCGGATGACCGAGGGACGCTTCGAGGTCTTTCGGGCCGAGCTTGATCACCGCTTTCGGGTCGTCGATCAGCTTCATCACCGCTTTGCGCACCAGTTTGCCCATCTGTTTTTCCAGCTGGCGCACCCCGGCTTCACGGGCATAACCGTCGATCAAAGCCTTGAGGGCGCTGTCGCTGATGCTCAGGCTGCCCTTGGACACGCCGGCCTTCTCCAACAGCTTCGGCCACAGGTGGCGCTTGGCGATGGCGACTTTTTCTTCGGTGATGTAGCCCGCCAGGCGAATCACTTCCATCCGGTCCAGCAACGGGCCGGGAATCGAATCCAAGGTGTTGGCGGTGCAGACGAACAGGACTTTCGACAGGTCCATGCGCAGGTCGAGGTAGTGGTCGAGGAATTCGACGTTCTGCTCCGGATCGAGGGTTTCCAGCAGCGCCGAGGCCGGGTCGCCCTGATAGCTCTGGCCCATCTTGTCGATCTCGTCGAGCATGATCACCGGGTTCATCACCTCGACGTCTTTCAACGCCTGCACCAGTTTGCCCGGCTGGGCCCCGATGTAGGTGCGGCGGTGACCCTTGATCTCGGCCTCGTCACGCATGCCGCCAAGGCTGAAGCGGTAGAACGGCCGGCCGAGGGATTCGGCGATGGATTTACCGACGCTGGTCTTGCCCACGCCCGGCGGGCCGACCAGCAGCACGATCGAGCCGCTGATCTCGCCTTTGTAGGCACCGACCGCGAGGAATTCCAGGATTCGGTCCTTGATGTCGTCGAGGCCGGCGTGGTGTTTGTCCAGCACCTTGCGTGCGTGCTTGAGGTCGAGCTTGTCCTCGCCATACACGCCCCAGGGCACCGAGGTCGTCCAGTCGAGGTAGTTGCGGGTGACCGCGTATTCCGGCGAGCCGGTCTCGAGGATCGACAGCTTGTTCATTTCTTCTTCGAGGCGTTTCTGCACCTGCGCCGGCAGGACCTTGCCTTCCAGACGCTGCTCGAACTGTTCGAGGTCGGCGCTGCGATCGTCCTTGGTCAGACCGAGTTCCTGCTGGATAACCTTGAGCTGTTCCTTGAGGAAGAACTCGCGCTGGTGTTCGCCGATCTTGCGGTTCACTTCTGCGGAGATTTCTTTCTGCAGCCGCGCGACTTCGACTTCCTTGCGCAGCATCGGCAGGACTTTTTCCATGCGCTTGAGCATTGGCACGCAGTCGAGTACGCCTTGCAGCTCGGGGCCGGTGGCGGAGGTCAGGGCGGCGGCGAAATCGGTCAGCGGCGACGGATCGTTGGGGCTGAAGCGGTTGAGGTAGTTCTTCAGCTCCTCGCTGTACAGCGGGTTGAGCGGCAGCAGTTCCTTGATCGCGTTGATCAGCGCCATGCCGTAGGCCTTGACCTCGTCGGTCGGCTCGGTCGGCTGGTGCGGGTATTCGACTTCCACCAGATACGGCGGACGGTGGTGCTTGAGCCAGGTCTTGATGCGCACGCGGCTCAGGCCCTGGGCGACGAATTGCAGTTTGCCGTTTTCACGGCTGGCGTGGTGGACCTTGACCAGGGTGCCGTACTGCGGGAGTGCTTTGGTGTCGAAGTGGCGCGGGTCTTCCTGGGGCGTGTCCATGAAGAACAGCGCCAGGGAGTGGTGTTCGGATTTGCTGACCAGTTCGAGGGTTTCGGCCCAGGGTTCTTCGTTGACGATGACCGGCAGGACCTGGGCCGGGAAGAACGGGCGGTTGTGGATCGGGATGACGTAGACCTTGTCCGGCAGGTTCTGGCCGGGCAGGGCCAGGCCTTTGCCGGTGGAGTGGTGTTCGATGTGGTCGGTCTGGGTGTAGTCGTCGGGGCTGTCCGGGAATTCTTGCTGGTCGCTCATGGGGCACCTGCGCAATGGGGTATGGGTCTTAGATGGGGCGCGGGTTTGGTGGTTTCAATGGGGCTGGGTGTTTCTGGTTGTGTGTTCAGGGTTTTGACAGTTTTTGGGCTTTTGCTTTGGGCTTGGCGGCCTCTGGGCCGACCAGGCTCTGGGGGTTGGGGTGAATATCCGTTTCTGCGGGTGTTTTTGCTGGCGGTTTCGCCCTTACGGCGAGTCACCTTTTTCAGACGCCAAAAAGGTAACCCAAAAGGCTTTGCCCCGGCGTACGGCCCCTCGCCTAGGCTCGGGGTTCCTTCGTTACGGGATTCATCCGGGGGCATCGCCTACGGTTTGCT
>NZ_JAHTKI010000023.1 GCF_019145475.1 Pseudomonas botevensis | reverse complement strand
TTACCTTTTTGGCGTCTGAAAAAGGTGACTCGCCGTAAGGGCGAAACCGCCAGCCGCAACACCCGAAGCAACGGATATTCACCCAATCCAGACAAGAGCCTGGCCGGCCCAGAGGCCGCCAAAAAGCCCAAACTGACAGCGCCGTCAGTTTCAAGTCACCCTCCTGACCCCCAGACAGGTTTATAAAGAACCCAACCCTGCCCTAACTCCGTCCGGCGCCCCATCGCATGCGAATCCAGAAACGCCCCGCCCTGCTCGCCACCCTGCTCATCGCCCTGGCAGCCGCCGGTCTGTGGTACGCCACAAAACCCGCGCCGACCAAACTGGCCGGCCCCACCGCCATCCCCGTGCGGGTAGTCGCCGTCAGCGCCAAAGACGTTCCCCGCTACACCAGCGGCATCGGCTCGGTGCTTTCCTTGCACAGCGTCGTGGTGCGCCCGCAGATCGACGGCATCCTCACCAAAATCCTGGTCAAGGAAGGCCAGTTGGTGAAGGCCGGCGACCTGCTCGCCACCATCGACGACCGCTCGATCCGCGCCAGCCTCGACCAGGCCCGCGCGCAATTGGGCGAAAGCCAGGCGCAACTGCAAGTGGCGCTGGTCAACCTCAAGCGCTACAAACTGCTCAGCGTCGACGACGGCGTGTCCAAGCAGACCTACGATCAGCAACAGGCACTGGTCAACCAGCTCAAAGCCACCGCCCAAGGCAACCAGGCCTCGATTGACGCGGCGCAGGTACAGCTTTCCTACACCCAGATTCGCTCTCCAGTCACCGGCCGCGTCGGGATTCGTACGGTCGACGAAGGCAACTTCCTGCGCATGACCGACACCCAGGGTCTGTTCACCGTGACCCAGATCGACCCGATCGCCGTGGAATTCTCCCTGCCCCAGCAAATGCTGCCGACCCTGCAAGGCCTGATCGCCGATCCGCAGCACGCCCAGGTCAAGGCCTACATCGGCGCCGACACCGATGGCGAAACCGGCAACCTGCTCGGCGAAGGTCACCTGACCCTGATCGACAACCAGATCAACGCCAACACCGGCACCATCCGCGCCAAGGCCGAATTCGACAACCCCGGCCAGAAGCTCTGGCCCGGCCTGCTGGTGACGGTAAAGATTCAGACCGCATTGGAGAAAGATGCGCTGGTGGTGCCGCCCACCGTCGTACAACGTGGCCTCGATCAACATTTCGTGTACCGGGTCAACGGCGACAAGGTTGAAGCGGTGCAGGTGCAAATGGTTTACCAGGGCAGCGGCCAGGACATCATCAAAGGCGTGAACGCCGGTGACAGGCTGGTCAGCGACGGCCAGTCGCGGCTCAAACCCGGTTCGACCGTGCAGGTGATGACCGAGCCCGCGCAAGTGGTGCAAGCGGAGCCGAAGCCATGAAGTCCCATCGTGGCGTCTCAACCTGGTGCATCGACCACCCGGTCGCAACGATTCTTCTGACCATCGCCCTGGTGCTGGTCGGGGTGATTGCCTTCCCGCGACTGCCGATTGCCCCACTGCCGGAAGCGGAATTTCCGACGATTCAAGTCTCCGCGCAGCTTCCCGGCGCCAGCCCCGACACCATGGCGTCGTCGGTCGCCACGCCGCTGGAGGTGCAATTCAGTGCCATCCCCGGCATGACCCAGATGACCTCCAGCAGTGCCTTGGGAACGAGCCTGCTGACCCTGCAATTCACCCTCGACAAGAGCATCGACACCGCCGCGCAGGAAGTGCAGGCCGCGATCAACACCGCCGCCGGCAAACTGCCCAAGGACATGCCGACCCTGCCGACCTGGAAGAAGGTCAACCCGGCCGACAGCCCGGTGCTGATCCTCAGTGTCAGCTCGACGCAGATGCCCGGCACCGAGCTCAGCGATCTGGTGGAAACCCTGCTGGCCCGTCAGATCAGTCAGATCGACGGCGTAGGCCAAATCAACATTACCGGTCAGCAACGTCCGGCGATCCGCGTTCAGGCCTCGGCGGACAAACTGGCGGCCATCGGCCTGACCCTCGCCGACATTCGCCTGGCGATCCAGCAGACCAGCCTCAATCTGGCGAAAGGTGCGCTGTACGGCGAGTCGAGCATTTCCACGCTGTCGACCAACGACCAGTTGTTCCATCCCGAGGACTACAGCCAACTCATCGTTTCCTACAAGGACGGCGCCCCGGTTCACCTGCGCGATGTCGCCAAGGTCGTCAACGGTTCGGAAGATGCCTACGTGCAGGCCTGGGCCGGCGATCAACCGGGCGTGAACCTGGTGATCTCGCGACAACCGGGGGCGAACATCGTCGAGACGGTGGACCGGATTCAAGCCGCCCTGCCGGGCCTGGAAGCCATGCTGCCGGCCTCGGTACAGGTCAAAACCCTGATCGACCGCACCCAGACCATTCGCGCCTCCCTGCATGAGGTCGAGATCACCCTGATGATCGCGATCCTGCTGGTGGTGGCGGTGATGGCGCTGTTCCTGCGCCAATTGTCGGCGACGATGATTGTCTCGGCGGTGCTCGGTGTGTCGCTGACCTCCAGTTTCGCCCTGATGTATTTGCTGGGTTTCAGCCTGAACAACCTGACCCTGGTGGCCATCGTGGTGGCGGTGGGCTTTGTGGTCGACGATGCGATCGTGGTGGTGGAGAACATTCACCGTCATCTGGAGGCCGGCGACAGCATGCGCGAAGCGGCGGTCAAGGGTGCCGGGGAGATTGGCTTTACCGTGGTGTCGATCAGCTTTTCGCTGGTGGCGGCGTTCATTCCGTTGCTGTTCATGGGCGGCGTGGTCGGGCGGCTGTTCAAGGAGTTCGCCCTGACCGCGACCTCGACCATCCTGATTTCCGTGGTGGTGTCGCTGACCCTGGCGCCGACCCTCGCGGCGCTGTTCATGCGCAGACCGGTGCATCACGCCCATGACAAACCGGGCTTCAGCGAACGACTGGTCGCCTGGTATGCAAAGGGCCTGCGCCGCGCCCTCGCCCACCAGAAATTGATGATCGGCGTGTTCGGCGTGTCGGTCGCGCTGGCGATTGGCGGTTACGTGTTTATCCCCAAGGGTTTCTTTCCGGTGCAGGACACCGGTTTCGTCCTCGGCACCACGGAAGCCGCTGCGGATATTTCCTACGGCGACATGGTGAAAAAACACCTGGCGATGGCCGAAATCGTCGCCGCCGATCCGGCGGTGCAGGCGTTTTCGCACTCGGTCGGCGTGTCCGGCAGCAACCAGACCATCGCCAACGGCCGCTTCTGGATTGCCCTGAAAAAACGCGGCGACCGCGATGTCTCGGCCAGCCAGTTCATCGACCGCATTCGCCCGCAACTGATGAAAGTCCCCGGCATCGTGCTCTACCTGCGCGCCGGCCAGGACATCAACCTCAGCTCCGGTCCGAGCCGCGCGCAGTACCAGTACGTACTCAAGAGCAACGACGGCCCGACGCTCGCCACCTGGACCCAGCGCCTGACCGAAAAGCTGCGTAGCATCCCGGCGTTCCGCGACATTTCCAACGACCTGCAACTGGGTGGCAGCATCACCCACATCAGCATCGACCGCAGCGCCGCCGCGCGTTTCGGCCTGACCGCCAGCGATGTCGACGAAGCGCTGTACGACGCTTTCGGCCAGCGGCAGATCAATGAATTCCAGACCCAGGTCAACCAGTACAACGTGATTCTGGAGCTGGACACCCAACAGCGCGGCAAGGCTGAAAGCCTGAATTATTTCTACCTGCGCTCGCCGCTCAGTGGGGAAATGGTGCCGTTGTCGGCAGTGGCCAAATTCGATGCACCGACCATCGGTCCGCTGTCCATTGCCCATGACGGCATGTTCCCGGCCGCCAACCTGTCGTTCAACCTCGCCCCCGGCGTGGCGTTGGGCGACGCGGTGATTCTGCTCAATCAGGCCAAGGCCGAGATCGGCATGCCGACCGCGATCAGCGGCAATTTCCAGGGCGCGGCCCAGGCGTTCCAGAGCTCGCTGAAGAGCCAGCCGTGGCTGATTCTCGCCGCGCTGGTGGCGGTGTACATCATTCTCGGCGTGCTCTACGAGAGCTTCGTGCATCCGCTGACAATCATCTCGACTCTGCCGGCGGCAGGCCTCGGGGCGGTCATCATGTTGTGGATTTGCGGCCAGGACTTTTCGATCATGGCGCTGATCGGTCTGGTGTTGCTGATCGGGATCGTCAAGAAGAACGGCATCCTGATGATCGACTTTGCCCTGGAAGCCCAGCGTCATCGAGGGTTACCGCCGCAGGATGCGATCTTCGAGGCGTGCGTGACGCGGTTCCGGCCGATCATCATGACCACCCTCGCCGCCCTGCTCGGCGCGCTGCCGCTGATGCTCGGCTACGGCACCGGCGCCGAACTGCGCCAGCCGCTGGGGATCGCGGTGGTTGGCGGCCTGCTGGTGAGCCAGGCGCTGACGCTGTTTACCACGCCGGTCATATACTTGTGGCTCGAGCGGCTGTTCCATAAGCCCAAACCAGCATCCGAAGCGATGCTGGCGACTACCGACTGAGGCAGGGTCATGCGCGTTCTGATTATCGAAGACGAAGAGAAAACCGCGGACTATCTGCACCGTGGCCTGACGGAACAGGGTTACACCGTGGATCTGGCCCGCGACGGTATCGAAGGGCTGCACCTGGCGCTGGAAGGCGACTATGCGGTGATCGTCCTCGACGTGATGCTGCCGGGGCTGGACGGCTTCGGCGTGCTGCGTGCGTTGCGTGCGCGCAAACAGACCCCGGTGATCATGCTCACCGCCCGCGAGCGCGTCGAAGACCGCATCAAGGGCCTGCGCGACGGTGCCGACGACTATCTGGGCAAACCGTTTTCCTTCCTCGAACTGGTGGCCCGCCTGCAAGCGCTGACCCGGCGCAGCGGCGGCCACGAACCCGTGCAGGTGAGCATCGCCGACCTGTGGATCGATCTGATCAGCCGCAAGGCGACCCGCGCCGGTACGCGGCTGGATCTGACCGCCAAGGAGTTCTCGCTGCTCAGCGTACTGGCCCGGCGGCAGGGGGAAATCCTGTCGAAAACCGCGATTGCGGAAATGGTCTGGGACATCAATTTCGACAGCGATGCCAACGTCGTCGAAGTCGCGATCAAGCGCCTGCGGGCCAAGCTCGACGGGCCGTTCGACGAAAAACTGCTGCACACCATCCGTGGCATGGGTTATGTGCTGGAGAGCCGTGGTGTCCAGTAACTCCATTGCACTGCGCCTGAGCGGGATGTTCACCCTGGTGGCGCTGCTGGTGTTTTTGCTGATCGGCGGCGCGCTGTATCAGCAGGTGGACAAGGGCCTGGGGCTGTTGCCGGAAGCCGAGCTGGATGCCCGCTACAGCGTGCTCGAATCGGCCCTCAACCGTTACGGCACGCCCGAGCATTGGGTGAAGATCAACGCCAAGCTCAAATTGCTCGGCGAAGAGGACAAGCGCATCCGCTTCTGGGTGGTGAGCGGTGATCCAGGTTACGAATACGGCGAGCCGGACACCTTGATCCGCCGCTTCGCCAACGGTCCGCTGGGCATGCATGACCTGCAATTGCCTGATCATCCCTATCCACTGAAAGTGCTGCTGACCGAGTTGCCGGCCAAGGATCAGCGTCCGCCGTTGCGCTTCATGATCGGCATCGACACCGAGACCTTCCACCAGACCCAGCACAACCTGCTGATTGCCTTGATCAGTCTGGCAATTATCGGCGTGCTGCTGGCCTCGGCGCTGGGTTACTGGGTGGCGCGGATCGGCCTCAAGCCGCTGATCAAACTCTCCCACGAAGCCCAGCGCCTGGCGCCGCCGCTGCGGGCCGGACGGCTGCGAATGTCGCCGTTGCCGCCGGAGCTGGCGCAGTTCGTCGACTCGTTCAACTCGACGCTGGAACGGGTCGAGCAAGCGTATTCGCGGCTCGAATCGTTCAATGCCGACGTCGCCCACGAGCTGCGCTCGCCGCTGACCAACCTGATCGGCCAGACCCAGGTCGCCCTCACTCGCGGACGCTCGGCGGAACATTACTTCGAGGTGCTGCAGTCGAATCTGGAAGAGCTGGAGCGGCTGCGCTCGATCATCAATGACATGCTGTTTCTCGCAAGCGCTGACCAGGGCAACAAGGCGACCAAACTCACGTCCACCTCACTGGCCGATGAAGTGGCGACCACCCTCGAGTATCTGGACTTCATTCTCGAAGACGCCCAGGTGCAGGTACGGGTCAGTGGTGACGCGCAGGTGCGGATCGAGGTCGCTCATCTGCGCCGGGCCTTGATCAACCTGCTGAGCAATGCGGTGCAGCACACCGGGCCGGGTCAGGTGATCGAGGTGCAGATCACGATCGAGGAACATCAGGTCAGCATCGGCGTCGCCAACCCCGGCTCGCCGATTGCCGGCGAGCATCTGCCCCGTCTGTTCGAGCGGTTTTATCGGGTCGATGCATCGCGCAGCAACAGCGGCAACAACCATGGACTGGGGCTGGCGATCGTCAAGGCGATCGCGTTGATGCACGGCGGAGATGTGTTTGTGCGCAGTGATCGCGGGATGAATACGTTCGGGATTCATTTGCCGGTCTGATTATGATCGGCTCCGGATCGCTGCCCTCACCCTAGCCCCCCTGGGCCAGAGGGCTGGGGTGAGGTGGCTCTTGATCGCTGCTCGCCGATCTTTGCTTCTGCTGTAACAGTCATTTATGAAAATCACGCTGTTTCCCGGCGCCCGGCGACCTTATCGTTGCCGGCATCAAACAGCACTTGCCAAGCAAGAAGGTTTTCAAGATGTCCAACAGTATGGGTATTGCCAGCGCTTTCGTTTTGTCCTCATTGATCCTGTCGCCAATGGCGATGGCTGAAGAATCCCAAACGTTCGTGGCGCACAACAGCGCACGGGCTCAAGCGTATGAACAGCATCAGGCAGAAATGATGGCCAAGGCCAAAGACGCCACGCAAGCCCCACAGGCGGCGGCTTCCGAATCACGCTCCGCGTCCGAGAAAGACAGCTGAGTCGCCCCCCGCTCCATTTCCCTCGACGCGGTTTGTTTGGCTCTTCCCGTTCAACCGTCGTCCTTGCAGGCCGCTGATTTTCAGCGGCCTTTTTTCGTTGTGGTCTGAAAGCCGTCAGGTTCGTCTTCTCCAATAAGAAACATCCCGCACCTCAAGACATTGAAGTGTCAGTTGACCCAAGGAGCTTTACCGCAAGTGCGTTACCCAGTCCGTTTCACCCCGTTGTTCATTGCAATTGCCGCAACGATTGCCCCTGTCGCTCACGCCGAAGAAGCTGCACCGGCAGGCTTCGTCGCAGGCTCGAGCCTGAACCTCAACGCCCGCAACTACTACATGAACCGCAACCGCCTGCAGCACGCGGACGACAACATCGAGTGGGGCCAGGGTTTGCTCGGCAAATTCGAGTCGGGCTACAGCGAAGGCACGGTCGGCTTCGGCATCGATGCCCACGCCATGCTCGGCCTGAAACTCGATGGCGGTGGCGGCACGGACAACTCCAGCATCCTGCCGGTCGGCGATGGCAACGGCAAAGCGCCGGGCTCGTTCTCCACGGCGGGCGGCACCTTGAAGATGCGCGCGTTCGATACCGAGCTGAAGGCCGGTGACCTGTTTCTCGCCAACCCGGTGATCGCCGGCGGTGAAACCCGCATGCTGCCGCAGACCTTTCGCGGCATCAGCCTGACCAATCACAGCTTCGACGGCTGGCTGATCGAAGGCGGCCAGGCCAGCTTCACCAAGCCGTACAACCAGAGCGGCCACAAACGCATCGGCACCTCCTACGGCACACTGGCCGAGGGCGATGACAGCCGCCACCTGAACTGGGCCGGCGTGGCCTGGAGCGGCGTCGAAGGCCTGACCAGCAGCCTCTACGCCTCCGAGCTCAAGGACATCTGGAACCAGTACTACTACGACCTCGACTACACCTGGGCGCTGAACGATCTGGTCAGCCTCAACCCGGGCCTGCACGTCTATCACACCCAGGACACCGGCGATGCGCTGCTGGGCAACATCGACAACAACACCTACAGCCTGCATTTCACCGTCGGCGTCGGTCATCACAGCGTCACCGCCGCGTATCAGCGGGTCAACGGCAACACGCCGTTCGACTACATCAGTCAGGGTGACAGCATCTACCTCGACAACTCCCAGCAATACTCGGACTTCAACGGCCCGAACGAGCGCTCGTGGAAACTCAAGTACGCCTACGACTTCGCCGGCGTCGGCCTGCCGGGCCTGACTTCGGCGGTGTCCTACTCACGCGGCACGCTGGATCTGACCAAAGTCGACCCGACCAGCCCCGGCTACGCCTCGTGGTACAGCGCCGAGGGCCGCGACGCCAAGCACTGGGAGCGCGACCTCGACCTCAAATACGTGGTGCAGAGCGGTCAGGCCAAGGATCTCGCGGTACGCCTGCAATGGGCGACCAATCGTGGCGGCAACGGCTACGGCGCGCTGGACTCGGACACAGATGAATACCGGGTAATCATCGACTACCCGATCAACGTCTTCTAAGATCGGCGCTACGCAGACAGAACAGGTCTGAAACACTCTTCAGACCTGTCACATCACCTGTGGGAGCGGGCTTGCCCGCGAATACGGCCTGTCAGTCAACATCCATTGTGGCTGGAAAGTCGCCTTCGCGAGCAAGCCCGCTCCCACAATGGTTTCTGCCCGCCTAAGCTAACAAGAATCCACCACCGACAGCCCCCCCCATGATCGCGAGCCGTATCCCACTCGTTTCGGGCAAGACCGGACGCCCCGAGCTGCTGTTGATCTTCGGCAGCCTGCTGACCGTGATCGCGATTGTGTGCATCGTCACTTTCCTGCTGATCCGCGAGCATGCCAGCGCCCAGGAGTCCGCTACCCGCGGCGCAACCACCATCGCTCAACTGATCGATGCCGATGTGCTGCGCACCGTCGAACTGTATGACCTGACCCTGCAAGGCCTGATCGCCGCCGCCCAGCGCGAGGATCTGAAAAACGTCTCGCCGCAGATCCGTCATCTGGCACTGTTCGATCGCTCCACCACCGCACGCTTCAAGGGCGACATCCTGCTGCTGGACAAGCATGGCGAGGTCGTCGCCGACTCGTCGCGGATCGAACCCAAACCGGGCAATTTCGCCGACCGCGATTACTTTCTGGCCCATGCCTTCAACCGCGACGCCGGCATGTTCATCAGTCGTCCGTTCAAGACCCGCTGCAATTGCGAGGATGCCAACCAGTGGCGGATCAGTTTCAGCCGGCGCATCTCCTCGGAAACCGGCGAGTTCGTCGGGGTCGCCGTGGCATCGATGAAGCTCGATTACTTCGACGAGCTGTTCAACAGCCTCGACATCGGCAGCGACAGCACATTGAACATCATTGATAACGACGGCCTCCTGCTGGCGCAAAAGCCTTATCTGCAGAGCGACTCGATCGGCAAAAGCTTCGCCAGCCGGCCAAACGTCGTGCGAATCCTGCGGGATCACAGCGGCAATGGCAGTTTCAACAGCATCTCGAGCATGGATTACAAGCAACGGCTCTACACCTATTCCAGAGTCGGCAACCTGCCGCTGACAGTCATCGTTGCGCTGTCCAGCGACGAAGTGTTCGGCGCCTGGCGACGCACCGCGATCCTGATCAGCGGCGCTACCGGCGTACTGTGCGTCGGCCTGTTGTGGCTGACCTGGCTGCTCGCCCGGGAACTGCGCCTGCGCCATCAGGCCGAACGCGAGCTGGCGAAACTGGCCGCCACCGACGCCCTGACCGGAGTCGCCAACCGGCGGATGCTCGATCAATCCCTGCGCCACGAATGGTTCCGCGCCCAGCGCTCGGGCAAACCGCTGTCGGTGATGATGATCGATGCCGATCACTTCAAGGCATTCAACGACCGTCACGGGCATCAGGCCGGGGATCAGGCATTGCGCGAGCTGGCCAAGGTGATTTGCGCGAACGTGCGGCGCCCGGGAGACCTGGTGGCGCGCTATGGCGGCGAGGAGTTTTCGGTGATCCTCGCCGAAACCGACAGCACAGGCGCGCAGCAGATTGCCGAGCATATCCGCGAGGCCGTGGAGCGGTTGCCGAAGGTCGAGGGTGCAGAACTGCCGGTGACGGTGAGTATCGGCATCGGCACCTGGACGGCGGGCTGCGAAATCACGCTGGAGCGACTGCTGTTTGCGGCGGACAAGGCGCTGTATCAAGCCAAGGATGCAGGGCGCAATCGAGTGGTGGCCGCGTCTTTCTGACAGGCATAAAAAAAGGCCACCCAAAGGTGGCCTTCAAAAAACTAGAGAGGTTTTTTACTTACACTGCCGCAACCGGGCGCATGTAAGAGATCGGTGCAGTGCTGGCGTCTTCGAACGTCACGACTTCCCAAGCGTCTTTCTGCTCAATCAACTTGCGCAGCAGCTGGTTGTTCAGTGCGTGACCGGACTTGAAGCCCTTGAACTCACCAATCAGGCTATTGCCCAGCAGGTACAGGTCACCAATTGCATCGAGGATCTTGTGCTTCACGAACTCGTCTTCGTAGCGAAGGCCGTCTTCGTTCAGTACACCATCGGAATCGACCACGATTGCGTTTTCCACGCTGCCGCCGAGTGCGAGGTTGTGCTTGCGCAGGTACTCGATGTCACTCATGAAACCAAAAGTACGGGCGCGGCTTACTTCTTTTACGAACGAAGTGCTGGAAAAATCCACGCTTGCACTCTGGGTGCGGTCCCGGAATACCGGGTGATCGAAATCGATCTCGAAGCTCACCTTGAACCCGTCGAAAGGGACGAAAGTGGCGCGCTTGTCGCCGTCTTCCACTGTCACTTCACGCAGGATGCGGATGAATTTCTTGGCGGCGTCCTGTTCTTCCAGGCCAGCCGATTGAATCAGGAATACGAAGGGTCCGGCGCTGCCATCCATGATCGGGACTTCGGACGCGGAGAGCTCGACGTAGGCGTTATCGATGCCCAGGCCAGCCATGGCCGAGAGCAAGTGCTCTACCGTGTCCACTTTGACGTCACCGTTAACCAGCGTGGTCGACATAGTGGTTTCACCGACGTTTTCCGCGCGGGCAGGAATCTGCACCACAGGGTCGAGGTCAGCGCGACAAAACACAATGCCAGTGTCGACAGGCGCAGGCTTGAGGGTCAGATAGACCTTCTCCCCGGAGTGCAGGCCGACACCTGTGGCACGGATAATATTCTTCAGGGTGCGTTGTTTAATCATGGCATGGGCCGCTTCAGCGCAAATTGCGAACTGGTATCAACAAAGGCTGGCGATGATAGCAGACCGAGCCTTTGCTGAACACCAATCACCCGAATACCCCTGATACATTTCATCAATCGGCCTGACGACGCAGGAAAGCCGGGATGTCCAGGTAGTCCAGGTCATCTTGCGGATTCATCTTCGCGGCAGTCGCAGCACCGGCCTGAGCCTGGTTGCGCATGACGGTCGGACGGTCCAGGTCACGGTAATTCACCGCTGGAGCTTCCTGACGAGCGGGCGCCGGTTGTTGCACCTGAGCGGCAGCCATCGAGGTATGAACGGTATTGTCGATGACCTTCACAGGTTTCTCGATTTTCGCGCCCAGACCGGTGGCAACCACGGTCACGTGCAGTTCGTCGCGCATGTCCGGATCGATAACAGTACCGACCTTGACCATCGCGTGCTCGGAAGCGAAGGCTTCGATGATGCTACCCACGTCGGAGTACTCGCCCAGGGACAGGTCAGGACCTGCGGTGATGTTCACCAGGATGCCGCGAGCGCCTTGCAGGTTCACGTCTTCCAGCAGCGGGTTACGGATCGCCGCTTCAGTGGCTTCACGCGCACGGTTCGGACCGCTGGCGCAGCCAGTGCCCATCATCGCCATGCCCATTTCGCTCATCACGGTGCGTACGTCGGCGAAGTCGACGTTGATCATGCCCGGACGCTTGATGATGTCGGAGATACCGCGAACGGCACCGGCCAGTACATCGTCAGCCTTGGCGAAAGCCGACAGCAGGCTTGCGTCTTTACCGAGGATGGTCAGCAGCTTCTCGTTGGGAATGGTGATCAACGAGTCGACGCTTTCGGACAGCATGCGGATGCCTTCGTCGGCGATCTGCATACGCTTGCGGCCTTCGAACGGGAACGGACGGGTCACGACCGCTACGGTCAGGATGCCCATTTCCTTGGCCACTTCGGCGATGATCGGCGCAGCACCCGTACCGGTGCCGCCGCCCATGCCAGTGGTGATGAACACCATGTTGGTGCCGGCCAGGACTTCAGCGATGCGCTCGCGGTCTTCCAGAGCGGCTTGACGGCCGACTTCCGGGTTGGCGCCCGCGCCCAGGCCTTTGGTCACGCCAGTACCCAGTTGCAGAATGGTACGTGCGCCGATGTTTTTCAGGGCTTGAGCATCGGTGTTGGCGCAGATGAATTCAACGCCTTCGATGTTGCTCTTGACCATGTGGTTGACAGCGTTGCCGCCGCCACCGCCAACACCGATAACCTTGATTACCGGGCTTGCGGGGATGTTGTCTACGAGTTCGAACATTTTCCCTCTCCTTACATTCTCTAGTTTTTTCGCCTACTGCATTTTGTTGCGGTGTTTCTACTGCTTGCTCTTGGCGCTTCAAGCGTTCGCCTGAAGCTTAAAAGTTGCCCTGGACCCACTTCTTCAAGCGATCCAGCAGCGGCGCCTGAGGCTCGTCGCTGCTATAGCTTTCGCGGCTGCCGATGCCCGAGAACGAAATCCCGTCGGACTGCTTTTGCAGGCCGTACATCAACAGGCCGACGCCGGTGGAATAGATCGGGTTGCGCACCACGTCATCCAGACCTTTCACGCCGTGCGGCACACCGAGGCGGACCGGCATGTGGAAGATTTCCTCCGCCAGCTCGGTGGCGCCTTCCATCTTCGAAGTGCCGCCGGTCAGGACGATGCCCGCCGGGATCAGGTCTTCGTAGCCGCTGCGACGCAGCTCGGCCTGGATCAGGGTGAACAGTTCGTCGTAACGCGGCTCGACCACTTCGGCCAGGGCCTGGCGCGACAGTTCGCGCGGTGGACGGTCGCCGACGCTTGGCACCTTGATGGTCTCGCCGGCACCGGCCAGTTTCGCCAGGGCGCAGGCATAGCGGATCTTGATCTCTTCGGCGTACTGGGTCGGGGTGCGCAACGCCATGGCGATGTCGTTGGTCACCTGATCGCCGGCAATCGGGATCACCGCCGTGTGGCGGATCGCGCCTTCGGTGAAGATCGCAATGTCGGTGGTGCCGCCGCCGATGTCGACCAGGCACACGCCCAGCTCTTTTTCGTCGTCGGTCAGTACCGAGTAGGCCGAGGCCAGTTGCTCGAGAATGATGTCGTCGATTTCCAGGCCGCAGCGGCGCACGCATTTTTCGATGTTCTGTGCGGCGTTGACGGCGCAGGTGACTACGTGGACCTTGGCCTCCAGACGCACACCGGACATGCCCAGCGGCTCGCGCACGCCTTCCTGGTTATCGATCACGTAGTCCTGCGGCAGGGTGTGCAGCACGCGCTGGTCGGCCGGGATCGCCACGGCCTGGGCGGCATCGAGGACGCGCTCGAGGTCAGCGGAGCTGACTTCGCGGTCGCGGATCGCCACGATGCCGTGGGAGTTCAGGCTGCGGATATGGTTGCCGGCCACGCCGACGAACGCCGAGTGAATGCGGCAGCCCGCCATCAGCTGGGCTTCTTCGATCGCGCGCTGAATCGATTGCACGGTGGATTCGATGTTCACCACCACGCCTTTCTTCAGGCCACGGGACGGATGGGTGCCGATCCCGACGATATCCAGCGAGCCGTCAGCCGCGACCTCGCCGACCAGCGCCACCACCTTGGAGGTGCCGATATCGAGACCGACGATCATTTTGCCGCTTTGCACGTTTGCCATGGGTCCTGCCTCTTCTTAATTCTTTGCGACAGCGGGTTGGGCTGTCGTCGGCGCTACTGGTTCCCGCCAGCCAACGGCGAGGCCGTTGGCGTAGCGCAGATCGATGCGCGCAATGTTCGTAATCTGTTCTTTAAGCGTCTTGTCGTAGATGGCAATGAAGCGGCGCATCTTTTCCACCAGGTTGCCGCGTCCCAGCAGCAGTTCGATCCCAGGGCCGGCACTGCCGGCGCCGGTGGTCAGGAACCAGCTGCCACGCTCACGCAATTCGAGTCGCGCGATCGAGAAGCCCAATGGCCTGAGCATCTGGCTCAGCACCTGGTATTGCTGCATCACTTGCTGCTGCGCCCGCTGCGGGCCGAACAGCTGTGGCAGGTGTTCGTAGTTCGCCAGTTCCTTGGGCGTGAACGCCTGGCCCTGGTTGTTGAGCAGCGACTCGTCGCCCCAACGGGCCACCGGCAGCTGCTCTTCGAGGCGGATCACCACCTGGTCCGGCCACACCCGACGTACTTCGGCATGGGCGATCCACGGCATCTGCTCAAGCTCGGTACGCATGCTCGCCAGATCGATGGTGAAGAAGCTCGACGCCACGTACGGGGCGATTCGCTGCTGCACCGCCTGCTGGCTGATGTAGCTCAGGTCGCCCTGCACCGCGATCTTGGTGATCGGCCGGTCGGCGTACGGCAGCAGCCGTTGCGCGCCTTCGTAAGTGCCGAAGCCGAGCGCCACCAGCAGCACCGGCCAGAACAGACCTTTCAGGAAGCCGAAATTGGCTTTTGGCAGGCGCGCGGACATCGGCTCTTTGGCCACCATTCGGCTGGCACCGCGCGGCACTGGCTTGCGGCCAGGTGCGGGTGGCTGATGTCTGAGTTGTGCGCCTTGCATGGTCTTAACCTCGCGCCTCTTTGTGACCGGCTTCCACGCTGGCGGCCAGGATGGCCAGAACCAGTTGCTGGAAATCCAGACCGGCAGCCTTGGCCGCCATCGGCACCAGACTGTGATCGGTCATGCCCGGTGCGGTGTTCACTTCCAGGAACCAGAACTGCCCGTCGGCGTCCTGCATCACGTCCGCCCTGCCCCAACCGGCGATACCCAGCGCCTCACAGGCCTTGTCCGTGAGATCCATGAGTTCCTTTTCCTTGGCGGCATCCAGCCCGCACGGAATGCGGTACTGGGTATCGTTGGCGATGTACTTGGCGTCGTAGTCGTAAAACGTGTGGGGCGTACCCAGGGCGATTGGAGGCAACACCTGGTCACGCAGGGTGGCGATGGTGAACTCCGGACCGTGGATCCATTGCTCGACCAACACTTGCGAATCGTAGGTACTGGCCGCTTTCCAGGCGTCGATCAACTCGGACGCGGAAGTCACTTTGGCCATCCCGATACTTGAACCTTCATGCGCCGGTTTGACGATCAAAGGGAAGCCCAGTTCCGTCGCTGCCGAAATACAATCGGCCTCGCTGCACAGCACGGCATGACGCGGCGTCGGAATCCCGAGGCTGTGCCAGACCTGCTTGGTGCGCAGCTTGTCCATCGCCAGTGCCGAAGCCAGGATGCCGCTGCCGGTGTACGGAATGCCGGCCACTTCGAGCAGGCCCTGCATGCTGCCGTCTTCACCGCCGCGACCGTGGAGGATGATGAAGGCGCGATCGATCTTCTCGCTCAGCAGACGCTGGAGAATGTCCGCGCCGACGTCGATACCGAACGCATCCACACCGGCACTTTGCAGCGCGCTGAGCACGGCGTTGCCGGATTTCAGCGAAACCTCACGCTCGGCGCTCAGGCCGCCGAACAGCACGGCCACGCGGCCGAAGTCTTTCGGCGCGATGGTGGAGAACAGGTTGGCGTAGGCAGCAGTCATTTCAACTTCCCCTCGACCGAAGCCGCGACGGCACCGGCGAACAACTCACTTTTCAACAGTTTCGGTGCGAGACCGCCGATATCACCGGCGCCCTGGCACAGCAGAATGTCGCCGGCACGCAGCAGCGGCTTGACCACCGGCGCGAGGTCGACACCACGCTCGATGTAGATCGGGTCGAGCTGACCGCGCTGACGGATGCTGTTGCACAGCTTGCGGCTGTCGGCACCCGGGATCGGCTCTTCGCCGGCCGGATAGACTTCCATCAGCAGCAGCACGTTGGCGTCGGCCAGGACCTGGACGAAATCGTCGTACAGGTCGCGGGTGCGGCTATAACGGTGCGGCTGGTAGACCATCACCAGACGGCGCTCCGGCCAGCCACCGCGCACGGCTTTGATCACAGCCGCGACTTCAGTCGGGTGGTGACCGTAGTCATCGACCAGCATTACGCTGCCACCGTCCACCGGCAGTTCGCCGTAGACCTGGAAGCGTCGACCGACCCCCTGGAAACCCGACAGGCCCTGGACGATGGCTTCATCGCTGACGCCTTCGTCGGTGGCGATGCAAATGGTCGCCAGGGAATTGAGCACGTTGTGGTTGCCGGGCATGTTCACCGACACTTCCAGTGGCTCACGGTCAGGACGCAGCACGGTGAAGAAGGTCTGCATGCCCTGCTGGCGCACATTGATCGCGCGCACGTCAGCGTCTTCGCTGAAGCCGTAGGTCACGGTCGGACGTTTGACCTGCGGCAGGATTTCACGCACCACCGGATCGTCCAGGCACATCACCGCCAGACCATAGAACGGCAGGTTGTGCAGGAATTCGACGAAGGTTTTCTTCAGTTTGTTGAAGTCACCGTCGTAGGTCGCCATGTGGTCGGCGTCGATGTTGGTCACCACCGCCACCAGCGGTTGCAGATGCAGGAAGCTCGCATCGCTCTCGTCGGCTTCGGCGATCAGGTAACGGCTGGTGCCGAGCTGGGCATTGGTGCCCGCCGCATTCAGACGGCCACCGATGACGAACGTCGGGTCCAGGCCACCGGCAGCGAACACCGAAGCGATCAGGCTGGTGGTGGTGGTCTTGCCGTGAGTACCGGCGACGGCGATGCCGTGGCGATAGCGCATCAGCTCGGCGAGCATTTCGGCACGCGGCACCACCGGGATACGGCGTTCCAGCGCGGTCGCCACTTCCGGGTTGGACGTGTTGACGGCACTGGACACCACCAGCACGTCGGCGGCAGCGGCGTTCTCGGCGCGGTGACCGATGAAGATCTGCGCGCCGAAGGACTCCAGGCGCTCGGTGACCGGCGATGCTTTAAGGTCGGAGCCGGACACGGCGTAACCCAGGTTCAGCAATACTTCGGCGATGCCGCACATGCCCACGCCGCCGATGCCGACGAAGTGGATGCGACGGATGCGGCGCATTTCCGGTTGCGGCATGGCTTTCTGATTCTCAACCATGGGCCACCTCCAGACAGGTATCGACCACACTGCGGGTGGCTTCGGGTTTCGCCAGACGGCGGGCCGCTTGGGCCATTTGTTCGAGTCGTTGCGGTTGCATCAAGACCTCTGTCAGGCGCGCGGCAAGGTTTGCGGCGCCAGTCGTTCTTTGCGGCATCAGGAAGGCAGCGCCTTCACGGGCCAAATAATCGGCGTTGCGGGTCTGGTGATCGTCGATCGCGTGGGGCAAGGGCACCAGCATCGAGGGCAGACCGGCGGCAGCCAGCTCACTGATGGTCAACGCGCCTGCACGGCACACCACCAGATCAGCCCAGCCATAGGCCTGGGCCATGTCTTTGATGAACGGCTGCACCTGCGCCTCGACGCCGGCGGCGCGATAGCGCTCTGCAGTCACTTCATCGTGGTTTCTGCCGGCCTGATGAAACACCTCCGGACGCAAATCGGCAGCGACTTGCGCCAGGGCTTCAGGCAGCAACTTGTTCAACGGCTCTGCTCCGAGGCTTCCGCCCAGGATCAGCAAACGCGCCTTGCGACCGGCCAGGGCCGGGCGCGGTGTTTCGAGGAACAGCTCGCTGCGCACCGGGTTCCCGGTGGTACGGCGGCTGTCCGACAGGGTAAAGGTGTCGGGGAACGCTTCACACACCCGGGCGGCGAACGGCACCAGCAACCGATTGGCGGTGCCGGCCACGGCGTTCTGCTCGTGAACGATCACCGGCACGCCGGCCAGTTTGGCGGCAACCCCGCCAGGACCGGTCACATAACCACCGAAGCCGACCACACACACCGGACGCAGGCGGCGCATGATCGCCCGCGCCTGCCAGACCGACTTGAGCAGCATGAACGGCGCCTTGAGCAGCGACAGCTTGCCCTTGCCGCGCAGACCGCTGGCGTTGATGCGATGCAATTCCAGACCGGCCGCTGGCACCAGATCGTTCTCGATCCCGCGCGGCGTGCCGAGCCAGTGCACGGTGTAACCGCGCGCCTGAAACTCACGGGCACAGGCCAGCGCCGGGAACACGTGGCCGCCGGTGCCGCCGGCCATGATCAATACGTTAGCGCCCATGATGCGGCTCCTCGGCGAAGTCGCTCTCCTGGAATTCCATCTCTTCGCTGCCCAGGTGGGTTCGGCTCTCCCACTCGATCCTCAGCAACAGGCCAAGGCAGGCGCAGCAGATCACCAGGGAGCTGCCGCCATAACTGAGGAACGGCAGAGTCAGGCCCTTGGTCGGCAACAGGCCGACGTTCACGCCGATGTTGATCAGGAACTGACCGATCCAGAGGAACGACAGGCCGTAGGCAACATAAGCGGCAAAAAACTGTTTGGCCTTCTCGGCCCACAGACCGATGTACATGCCGCGAATACACACGAACACGAACAGCGCCACGGTGCACAGCGAACCCACCGCGCCGAGTTCCTCGGCCAGTACCGAGAACACGAAGTCGGTGTGGGCTTCCGGCAGGTAGAACTGCTTCTGCACGCTGTTGCCCAGGCCGACGCCCAACCATTCGCCGCGACCGAACGCGATCAACGCCTGGGACAATTGATACCCGGCGCCGAACTGGTCGGCCCATGGGTCGGCGAAGTTGGTCAGACGCGCCATCCGGTACGGTTGCATCTGAATCAGCAACACCACCGCCGCGACCGCCAGCACCACCATCAGCGAGAACCGGAACAGGCCGACGCCGCCGAGGAACAGCATCGCCGCCGCCGCGCCCATCATTACGACCGTGGCGCCAAAGTCCGGCTCCATCAGCAACAGGCCCGCCATCGGCAGCAGCACGATGAACGGCTTGAAGAAGCCCATCCAGCTCTCGCGCACTTCCTTCTGACGACGCACCAGATAACCGGCGAGGTAGATCACCACGAAGACCTTGGCGATCTCCGACGGCTGGACGTTGAAGAAACTGAAGCCGATCCAGCGCATCGAACCGTTCACTTCACGGCCGATCCCCGGAACGATCACCATCACCAGCAGACCGAACGCGCCGATCAGCATCATCCAGCCCAGGCGCTGCCAGGTGGCGATCGGAATCATCATGGTGACGATGCAGGCACCCAGGCCCAGCGCCACGTAGATCAGGTGACGAATCATGTAGTACAGCGCGCTGCCCGACTGGGCCGCCGCCACTTCGGTGGAGGCCGAAGCAATCATGATCAGCCCAAGACCGAGCAACGCCAGGCAACCGGCGAGCATCGGGAAGTCGAGGTCGATACCACGCCCGGTGATGATCGGCGACGGATACGGCTTGATGATATTGCGCAGGCTCATGCCAGATCCTCCACGGCGCGGACGAACTGGTGACCACGGTCTTCGTAATTCTTGAACATGTCGAAACTGGCGCAGGCCGGCGACAGCAGCACCACGTCACCCGATTGGGCGGCGGCGCGGCATTGCTCAACGGCTTCAACCAGGGAGCCTGCACGAATCAGCGGCACGCCATCGCCGATGGCCTCGCCGATCTTGTCGGAGTCGCGGCCCATCAGGATCACGGCGCGGCAGTTGGCCGCCACCGGATCGCGCAGATCCTTGAATTCGGCACCCTTGCCGTCGCCGCCGGCGATCAACACGATCTTGCCTTCGATATCCGCCCCCAGGCCTTCGATGGCCGCCAGGGCGGCGCCGACGTTGGTGGCTTTGGAGTCGTTGTAATAGCCGACGCCGTCCAGATCACGGACCCACTGGCAGCGATGCTCGAGGCCGGCGAAGTTGCGCAAGGCCGCGAGCATGGCATCGAACGGCAGGCCGACGGCATGGCCGAGCGCCAGCGCCGCCAGGGCATTGGACTGGTTGTGCGCGCCGCGAACCTTCAACTCACGCACCGGCATCAGGTTCTGGAATTCGAAGGCCAGGTATTTCTCGCCATTCTCTTCACGCAGACCGAACGCCTTGAAATCCGGTTTGCTCAGGCCGAACGTCCAGCATGGCTGGCCCTCGCCCATCAGCGGCCGGGTCAGGGCGTCCTGACGGTTCACCACAAACTGCTTCGCGCCCCGGAAGATCCGGTGTTTGGCCAGGTGGTAAGCCGGCAGACCGCTGTAGCGATCCATATGGTCTTCGCTGATGTTGAGCACGGTCGCCACTTCGGCGTTGAGCTGATCGGTGGTTTCCAGCTGGAAACTCGACAACTCCATCACGTACAACTCGACATCATCGCTGAGCAGGTCCAGCGCCGGGGTGCCGAGGTTGCCGCCCACCGCGACGCGCTTGCCGGCCGCAGCCGCCATCTCGCCGACCAGGGTGGTGACGGTGCTTTTCGCATTGGAACCGCTGATGGCCACGATCGGCGCCTTCGCGTTACGC
Organism: Pseudomonas botevensis; assembly: GCF_019145475.1. Taxonomy (GTDB): domain Bacteria; phylum Pseudomonadota; class Gammaproteobacteria; order Pseudomonadales; family Pseudomonadaceae; genus Aquipseudomonas; species Aquipseudomonas botevensis. Next base: position 114,862 of record NZ_JAHTKI010000023.1, on the reverse strand, counting down.
GCGAACAGCTCGATGTCACCGGACAGTTTCACCCCACGGGCGGCGGCGGCTTGCAGGGCCGGAGTCGCCAGCGCCAGGCCGGGGCTCACGTAGAGCTCGTCGGCACGGCACAGGAATTCCACGTCCAGCTCGCCACAACGCACTTCCACGTGCGGATAGTCACGCTTGAGCGTGGCCAGTTCCGGTGGATTTTCCCGCGTATCGGCCACGGCAAACGCCACGCCCCGGTTCGCCAGGAAGCGAACCAGGGACATGCCGCTCTTGCCGAGGCCGACAACGATGCGGAAGTGGTCAGAAGCGATCAGAGACACTCGTTCTACCTCAGCTTCAGGGTGGCAAGGCCGATCAGCACGAGAATCACGGTGATGATCCAGAAACGGACGATCACACGCGGCTCGGGCCAGCCCTTGAGTTCAAAGTGGTGGTGAATCGGCGCCATGCGGAACACACGACGGCCGGTCAGTTTGAAGGACGCTACCTGGATGACGACCGACAGGGTCTCCATCACGAACACGCCGCCCATGATGAACAGGACGATTTCCTGACGGACGATCACCGCGATGGTGCCCAGGGCTGCGCCCAGCGCCAGCGCGCCGACGTCGCCCATGAAGACTTGGGCCGGATAGGTGTTGAACCACAGGAAACCCAGCCCGGCGCCGATCAGCGCACCGCAGAACACGATCAGCTCGCCCGCGCCCGGCACATACGGGATCAGCAGGTATTCGGCGAATTTCACGTTACCCGACAGGTAGCAGAAGATGCCCAGGCCACCACCGACCATCACGGTCGGCATGATCGCCAGACCGTCGAGGCCGTCGGTCAGGTTGACCGCGTTGCTCGAACCGACGATCACGAAGTAGGTCAGCACGATGAACCCGGCGCCCAGCGGAATGCTGTAGTCCTTGAGCATCGGCAGGATCAGGGTGGTTTCCACCGGCGTGGCGGCGGTCATATAAAGGAAGATCGCCGCGCCGAGGCCGAACACCGACTGCCAGAAGTATTTCCAGCGGCTCGGCAGGCCACGGGAGTTCTTCTCGATCACCTTGCGGTAGTCGTCGACCCAGCCGATGGCACCGAACAGCAGGGTCACCAGCAGCACAGTCCAGACATAACGGTTGCTCAGGTCCGCCCAGAGCAAGGTGCTGACGCCGATGGACGACAGGATCAGCGCGCCGCCCATGGTCGGCGTACCGGACTTGGACAGGTGCGATTGCGGGCCGTCGTTACGTACCGACTGGCCGATCTGACGGTTCTGCAGGGTGCGGATCATCCACGGGCCATAGCACAGCGACAAAACCAGCGCGGTCAGCACACCGAGAATCCCGCGCAGGGTCAGGTACTGGAAGACCGCGAAGCCTTTGTAGAACTGTTGCAGATACTCCGCTAGCAGCAGCAGCATTAATGTTTCTCCAGACTGGACCCGCACAGGGCCGCAACGATGTTTTCCATCGCTGCGCTGCGCGAACCCTTGATCAAAATGGTGGTGTTTGTGTCCTGCTCGGCGTCGAGGGCCTGGATCAGTTCGGCCTGGCTGGCGAAGTGATGCGCCGCGCTGCCGAATGCGTTCACGGCGTGAACCATGTTCGGCCCGACCGCGTAAAGTGCGGAAACCTTGCCCCGGGCGTACTCGCCCACGTCGCGGTGCCCCTGCTCCGCCCAGTCGCCCAACTCGCCGATATCTCCGAGCACCAGGACGGTGCGACCGGAAAAGCCGGCGAGTATATCAACGGCCGCGCACATGGAGGTGGGGTTCGCGTTGTAAGTGTCATCGATCACGCGCATGCCGTTTTTCGCCAGTTGCGCGACGGTGCGACCCTTGACCGGTTGTACCGCGCCAAGGCCAGTGGCGATGCCGAACAGTGACACGCCCAGCGCGTGGGCGGCAGCGGCGGCGGCCATGGCGTTGGCGACGTTGTGAGTGCCGAGCAGATTCAGTTGCACCCGCTCCGAACCTTCAGGCGTGTGCAGGGTGAACGCCGGGCAGCCCCGGGCATCGGTGGCCAGATCGCTGGCATGGAAATCCGCCTGAGGATTGCTCAGGGCGAACGTCAGCACCTTGCGTCCGGCCGCGCGGGCCTTCCAGATGCCGAAGGCCTTGTCATCGAGGTTCAGCACGGCGACGCCATCGGCCGCCAGCCCTTCGATGATTTCGCCCTTGGCCTCGACGATTTTCTCCGGCCCGCCGAACTCACCGACGTGTGCGGTGCCGGCATTGTTGAGGATCGCCACGTGAGGCTTGGTCAGCCCGACCGTATACGCGATTTCCCCCAGGCGCGAGGCGCCCAGCTCGATCACCGCCGCGCTGTGTTCCGGGGCGAGTTCGAGCAGGGTCAGCGGCACGCCGAGGTCGTTGTTCAGGTTGCCACGGGTGGCCAGCACCGAACCCCGGGTGCGCAGGATGCTCGCGAGCATTTCCTTGACCGTGGTCTTGCCGCTGGAACCGGTCACTGCCGCCACCGGCTGGGTAAACGCGGCACGGTTGAGCGCGCCCAGTTGACCGAGGGCCTGACGGGTGTCCTTGACCAGCAATTGCGGCAACGCGCTGTCGGCGACCTCGCGTTCGACCAGTGCGGCCACCGCGCCTTTGCCGGCGACTTCGTTCAGATAGTCATGACCGTCGAAACGCGGGCCGGTCAGCGCAATGAACAGTTGTCCGGGCTTGATCGCCCGACTGTCGATGCTGACACCGTCGAAAGCGGCATCGCCGCTGATCAGGCGTGCGTCGAGGGCGTTGGTCAGTTCACTGAGTTTCAGGGCCTTAAGCATGGGCCACCTCCCACGCGGTCAGGGCACGGTCGGCCTCGACCAGATCGGAAAAGTCATGGCGCACGCCGTTGATTTCCTGATAGTCCTCGTGCCCCTTGCCGGCCAGCACCACGACGTCGTCCGCCGATGCGCTGGCGATCAACCGGGCGATGGCCTGACCACGACCGGCCACGAAAGTGACGTTATCCACAGCCGAGAAACCGGCGCGGATGTCGTCGAAAATCACCGCCGGATCTTCCGTGCGCGGGTTGTCGTCGGTGACCAGCACACGGTCGGCCAGACGTTCGACCACTTCGGCCATCAGCGGACGCTTGCCGCGATCACGGTCGCCGCCGCAGCCGAACAGGCACAGCAACTGACCTTTGACGTGCGGGCGCAGCGCGGTCAGAACTTTTTCCAGGGCATCCGGGGTGTGGGCGTAATCGACCACCACCAGCGGCTGAGTGCCGCCACCCAGACGCTGCATGCGTCCGGCCGGGCCTTCGAGCTTCGGCAGCACTTTAAGAATTTCATCGAGGGCGTAGTCCAGCCCCAACAAGGCACCGACCGCCGCCAATACGTTGCTCAGATTGAAACGGCCAAGCAACGTGCTGCGCAGATGATGCTCGCCCTGCGGCGTCACCAGCGTGGCACGGACGCCGTGGTCGTCGAACTGCGCTTCGCGGCAATACAGATAGGCGCTCTTGTCGAGCAGGCTGTAGGTGATCAGACGCGATTCGCGCTGCTGCGCCGCCAGTTGCCGGCCGAAGTCGTCATCGAGATTGACGACGCGGCATTTCAAATCATTCCAGGCGAACAGTTTGGCCTTGGCTTCGCCATAGGCCTGCATGGTGCCGTGGTAATCGAGGTGATCGCGGGACAGGTTGGTCATCACCGCCACGTCGAACGCCAGCGCGGTGACCCGGCCCTGATCCAGACCATGTGACGAGACTTCCATGGCCACGGCCTTGGCGCCGGCCTTTTTCAGGTCGCCCAGGGTCGCCTGCATGGCAATCGGGTTCGGCGTGGTGTGCAGGCCGCTTTCCAGAGAACCATGGAAACCGGAGCCGAGCGTGCCGACGATGCCGCAGTGCTGACCGAGCAGATCCAGCGCCTGCGCGACCAGTTGGGTCACGCTGGTCTTGCCGTTGGTGCCGGTCACGCCGATCAGGTTCAGATGATGGCTTGGCTCACCGTAAAAACGTCCGGCGATGTCCGACAGTTGCGCTGCCAGCCCTTTGACCGGGATCAGCGGCACGTCAGTGATCGGCAGCACGGTGGCGCCTTCCACTTCGTAAGCCACCGCCGCCGCGCCACGCGCCAGCGCGTCGCCGATGTGGGCACGACCGTCGAATTTTCCGCCCGGCACCGCGAGGAACAGGTCGCCCGCACGCACATTGCGACTGTCCAGCGCCAGTTCACGAATCAACAGATCGTGGCCGGCGTGGGGGAATATCTTGTTCAGACTCAGAGACATCAGCCGCGCCCTCCATTGGCTTTCAGCGGAACAGCCGGGGTTGCGTTGGCTTGTTGGGTAGTCGGCAGGTTGTCCGGGGTGATGTTCATCAGACGCAGGGTGCCGGACATCACACGGCTGAACACCGGCGCCGAAACCAGACCACCGAAGTAACCGGCCTTGGTCGGTTCATCGATCACCACGACGATTGCATAACGCGGATCGCTCATCGGGCCGAAACCGGCGAACAGCGAGCGGTAGGAGTTCTCGGCGTAGCCCTTGGTGCCCACCGACGTCTTGCGCGCCGTACCCGATTTGCCTGCAACGTGATAAGCCGGCACCTGCGCACGGAACACACCGCGCGGCGCCTCAATCACTTGTTGCAGCATGCCTTGCATGGTTTTCGCAACCGCTTCCGGCAGCACCTGGGTGGTCTGCGGCATCTTGTCGGTTTTGATCAGGGTCAGTGGCGCGATCCGGCCGTTGTTCGCCAACGCGGAGAAGGCGTGGACCAACTGGATCGCGGTCACCGAGATACCGTAGCCATAGGACAGCGTCGCGGTCTCGGCCTTGCGCCAGTCGCGGTAGTTCGGCAGGTTGCCGACGCGCTCGCCCGGGAAGCCGAGGCCGGTGTCCTGGCCGAGGCCGACTTTCTGTGCGAGACGGAAAATGGTTTCGCCGCCGATGTCGAACGCGACCTTACTCATGCCGACGTTACTGGAATTGATCAGAATGCCGGTCAGGTCGAGTACCGGACCTTCGGTCTTGGACACGTCCTTGATGGTGTATTTGCCGATCTGCAGCGAGCCCGGATACACCTCGACGGTGTCGCTCGGTTTCCAGCGGCCGGTTTCGATCGCGGCGCTCATCGAGATTGCCTTCATGGTCGAACCCGGTTCGAACACGTCGATCATCGCGCGGTTACGCATCATCGCCGGTTGCAGGTTGCGCCGGTTGTTCGGGTTGTAGGTCGGCTGGTTGACCATCGCGAGGATCTCGCCGGTCTTCACATCCATGATCACCAGACTGCCGGCCTTGGCGCCGTTCTCGATGATCGCGTTGCGCAGCTCGCGGTTGGCCAGGTATTGCAGGCGCAGGTCAATGGACAACGCCAAGGGCTTGCCGGCCTTGGCGTTCTTGGTGACCTGGACGTCCTTGATCAGCCGTCCGCGCCGATCCTTGATGACCTGTCGCTTGCCGGGCACGCCGGCCAGCCACTCGTCGTACGCCAGCTCGACACCTTCACGACCGTGGTCATCGATATCGGTGAAACCGACCATGTGCGCGGTGACTTCACCGGCCGGGTAGAAGCGGCGGAATTCTTCGATGCCGTAGACGCCCGGCACTTTCAGGTCGAGCACGGCCTGGCCCTGCTCGGGGGTCAACCCGCGCACCAGATAAATGAATTCTTTGTTCGCCTGGGCTTCGAGACGCTCGGCCAGGGCTTTCGGGTCCTGCCCCAGCGCGGCAGCCAGTGCTGGCCACTTCTCTTTGGCCAGTTGCATTTCCTTGGCGTTGGCCCACAACGTGGTCACCGGCGTACTGACAGCCAATGGCTCGCCGTTGCGGTCGGTGATCAGGCCACGGTGCGCCGGAATCGGAATGTGACGAACGCTGCGCGCATCGCCCTGACCCTTGAGGAAGTCACGGTCGACCACTTGCAGGTCGATGATGCGCCAGCAGATCGCTGCCACCATGATGCCGAGCAAGCCCACCACCAGACGGAAGCGCCACGGGAAGAGTGCCCCTTCGAGTTTCATCATGGCGCCACCATCTTCACGTCAGCCGCGCCCGGAATGTGCATCTTCAGTTGTTCGGTGGCCAGCACTTCGATCCGGCTGTGCGCGGTCCAGGTGCTCTGTTCGAGAATCAGCCGGCCCCACTCGGCCTGCGCCTTGTCGCGCACGCTGAGTTCGTTGTACAGGGTGTTGAGCAACTGGCGGTTCCAGTGGGCGCTGTAAGACACGCCGATGGCCGACACGAGCACGCCGATAAACAGCAGCAGCATGAAAAAGCTGCCGCCGGGCAACGGCTTGGCGAAGAGCTTGCTCACCGCAGCTTCTCCGCGACGCGCATCACGGCGCTACGGGAACGTGGGTTGGCCTTGAGTTCGGCGTCGGAGGCCGTCTGCGCTTTGCCATGGACTTTGATTTTCGGTTCGAACGCAACGTGGCGAACCGGCAGGTTGCGCGGCAGGTTGTCGGCTTCGCCTTTCACCAGCTTGCGCATGAACAGTTTGACGATGCGGTCTTCCAGCGAGTGGAAGCTGATGACGACCAGACGACCGCCCACTTCCAGGGCTTCCAGCGCGGCATCGAGGCCGGCTTCCAGATCGCCCAGTTCGTTGTTGACGTGAATGCGCAGCCCCTGGAACGCGCGCGTGGCCGGGTTCTTGCCCTTTTCCCACGCCGGGTTGGCGACTTTCAGGACTTCGGCCAGATCGGCGGTGCGCTCGAACGGCTTGATATCGCGACGCTCGACCACGGCACGGGCCATGCGGCCGGAGAAACGTTCTTCGCCGTATTCCTTGAATACACGGGCGATTTCTTCCACTGGCGCGGTGTTGACGAACTCGGCGGCGCTGATGCCACGCGCCGGGTTCATGCGCATGTCCAGCGGGCCGTCGTTGAGGAAACTGAAGCCGCGCTCGGCATCGTCGAGCTGCGGCGAAGACACACCCAGGTCGAGCAGAATGCCGCTGACCTTGCCGGCCATGCCGCGTTCGGCGACTTCCGAACCAAGCTCGGCAAAGCTGCGCTGCACAACGACAAAGCGGCCGTCTTCGGCCGCTAGCGTTTGCCCGGTGGCAATCGCTTGAGGATCTTTGTCGAATCCGAGGAGCCGGCCATCGGGACCGAGCTTGCTGAGGATCAACCGGCTGTGCCCGCCGCGCCCGAACGTGCCGTCCAGATAGCAGCCATCAGGACGTACGGCGAGAGCCTCGACGGCTTCGTCAAGCAGTACGGTGATGTGGTTAAAGCCGCTATCAATAGTCACAGGATCAGATCACGCAGTTCGTCAGGCATGGCGCCCGGTTGTTGTATGGCAGCCAGGTCAGCGGCGGAAACCGCATTCCAGGCATCTTCGTCCCACAGCTGGAACTTGTTCAGTTGGCCCACCAGCATTGCCCGCTTGTCGAGCTTTGCGTATTCGCGCAGACGCGGCGGAACCAGAAAACGACCACTGCCGTCGAGTTCGAGGTCGACGGCGTTACCAATCAATAAACGTTGCAGGCGACGGTTCTCTTCGCGAAGCGAAGGGAGTGCGCGCAGTTTGGTTTCGATAATTTCCCACTCATCGAGCGGGTAGACACACAAACACGGATCAACGGCGTCGATCGTCACGATCAACTGCCCGGAACTACGCGAATCGAGCTCGTCACGGTACCGGCTCGGCATGGCGAGACGGCCCTTTGCATCGAGACTGATAGCGTTAGCTCCGCGAAACACGTCAGCGTTTCTCCATTTTTTAGCGTTTTGAGCTCAAAAAACCCACTTCATGCCACTTTCCGCCACTTGCGCACACTATAGGAATGCGCCCACCACACCGTCAAGGCGCGGATTAAAGGAAAACCCTTACAGAACGGAGATTTAGGAGCATAAAAGGAGAGGTAACGAGAATCTGACGGAGACTGGCGACCCATAACTTGAGACAGCACAGAAAGCTGCGCTCGAAAGTTAAAGTAATTTGTTAAGAGTAAGAATTTTTCGGTATTACAAAAGCGCTTCTGCTGTTGATTGAAGCGAGGTGGGAAATGGCTATTACTGCGTTTGCCGCTGCCGGTTTTCCAGCGCAGGCCTGCTGATAATAAACAGCCCTGTCGCTTTTAATTCAAGCAGGGAAAAGAAAAAGGTGGAGAGTCGATCTGTAAGCCGGGTTCTGTCTTGAACAGTCATTCGTCTACGATGGCCATCACTGGACATCTTTAGCAACCTACCCGGTCCCAGCGCGGGCCACGCCTTGGGACCCTATTTGGTCTTGCTCCAAGTGGGGTTTACCTAGCCACGAACTGTTGCCAGACGTGCGGTGCGCTCTTACCGCACCTTTTCACCCTTACCGGCGCCGAAGCGCTTAGGCGGTTATTTTCTGTGGCACTTTCCGTAGGCTCACGCCTCCCAGGCGTTACCTGGCACTTCGCCCTATGGAGCCCGGACTTTCCTCCCCCCTCTAATTTTCATAGAGGGCAGCGACTGTCCGATCGACTCTCCGCCGCGCAGGTTAACGGCAGAGCGGCCGAAGAACAAGCGCTAATAGCCGCAAGACCGGTCTGCGCGACGGGTTACGCACCCTTCTGTTTATCCAGCGCGACCTGATAAAGCACGTTTTTGCGCTCACCGGTGATTTGCGCCGCCAGCGCGGCGGCACGCTTGAGCGGCATCTCTTCGAGCAGCAGGTCGAGAATGCGCATCGCCTCGCTGCTGACCGCATCCTCCGACGCAGGCGCCGTCCAGCCAGCGACCAGCACCACACATTCGCCACGCTGCTGATTGCTGTCAGCTTCGACAAACCCGCGCAACTCGGCCAGCGGCAAGCCCTTGAGGGTTTCGAAGGTCTTGGTCAGCTCACGGGCGAGCAGCGCCGGACGATCAGCGCCAAACACTTCTTCCATATCCTGCAGGCACTCGAGGATGCGGTGTGGCGCTTCGTAGAAAATCAACGTACGCGGCTCTTCCTTGATCGCCTCCAGCCGCGCCTTGCGCCCCACAGCCTTGGCCGGCAGGAAGCCTTCGAAGATGAACCGATCGGATGGAAGGCCCGCCGCCGACAGCGCCGCGATCAACGCACACGCACCCGGCACCGGCACGACATTGATCCCCGCCGCGCGTGCCTGACGCACCAGGTGATAACCCGGATCGGAAATCAGCGGCGTGCCGGCATCGGAAATCAGCGCCACATCGTCCCCCGCCAGCAGGCGAGTAATGAAGCGACTGCCCTCATCGCGCTCGTTGTGCTCATGACAGGCCGCCAGCGGCGTGGCGATGCCGAAGTGTTGCATAAGGCGCTGGGAGTGGCGGGTGTCCTCGGCGGCGATCAGCGACACTTCACGCAGGATTTTCAACGCCCGGGCGCTGATGTCGTCCAGGTTGCCGATGGGCGTCGCCACCACATAAAGCGAGCCAGCAGCGGAATTCAAAGCACCTGGAGCAGTCAAAGCGCACACCTCATGGTCGGTAAAAGCCGCCATTGTAGCGCGTCACAAGCCTTGCGACGTGTCGGAGGCCGTCGCGGTTTTGCGCAGGGTTGTGCGGCGCCGCAACATTTGCTTCAGCTAAATTGACGGATTCACGCCAGTAACATCGCACCCCGGCCAGCGCTTGGGTACAATTCGACGCTAATTTGATCGAGTATCAGGAACACTTACATGATCGCTTGCTTGCGGCTGTTCACTGCCCTCTGCCTCGCTGCCCTGTTGGCGGCCTGCGCCAGCTCTCCTTCCTCCAGCCTTGGCGAACTTCCACGGACTCCGGATGCCAGCATCGAGCAACTGCTCGAACAGGCCGCCCAGAGCAAGACCCCGGACAAGGCCGCTCTGTTACGCCTGAGCGCGGCGGATCTGGCTTACCGTCAGGGCAATGCCGGGCAGTCCGCGCAGATCCTGCAACAAGTGCCGATGGATCAGCTCAAGCCGGGTCAGCAGGCCTTCGCCAGCACCCTCTCCGCCGAGCTGGCCATGACCCGCAATCAGCCGAAAGCCGCCCTGGCCGCGCTGAATCACCCAAGCCTGCAAAACCTCAGTGAAATGTCTGGCGGGCTGCAAGTGCGTACTGGCCTGGTGCGCGCCCGCGCCCTCGAAGCCGACGGCCAGACCCTGGCCGCCGCCCGCGAGCGTGTCTTCATCGCGCCGATGCTGGAAGGCGAAGCCGCAAGCAAGAACCACGAAGCGATCTGGACCCTGATCGCCTCGCTGCCGACCGACCAACTGCAACCGAACAACACCGACGATCTGGGTGGCTGGATGAGCCTCGCCCTGGCGGTAAAAACCGCCGGCACCCTGGAGCAGCAGCAAGCCGCCATCGACACCTGGCGCTCGCAGCACCCTAAACACCCGGCCGCGATCAACCTGCCGCTGCCACTGACCAAACTCAAGGAACTGGCGAGCCAACCCCTGAGCAAGATCGCCCTGCTGCTGCCACAGGACGGCCAACTGGCCTCGGTCGGCAAAGCACTGCGCGAAGGCTTCATGGCCGCCCACTACCAGGCACAACAGGCCGGCCAGAAGCCGCCAGCCATTGTGTTCTATGACAGCTCGAAACTGAGCAACCTCGACGAGTTCTACCGCAAGGCGCAGGCCGATGGCGTGCAACTGGTCGTTGGCCCGCTGGAAAAACCGCTGGTCAAGCAACTGAGCACTCGCCCGCAACTGCCGATCACCACCCTGGCGCTGAACTACAGCGAAGGCGAGCAAGGCCCGGCGCAGCTGTTCCAGTTCGGTCTGGCGGCGGAAGACGAAGCCCGTGAAGTGTCCCGTCGCGCCCGCGCCGATGGCCTGCACCGCGCCGCGATCATGGTGCCGAAAGGCGAATGGGGCGATCGTGTCCTGCGGGCGTTCAGCCAGGACTGGCAAGCCAACGGCGGCAGCATCGTTGCCACCGAACGGGTCGATCAGCCGGTGCAACTGGCCCAGCAGATCGCCGACATGTTCCAGCTGCGCCAGAGCGAAGCCCGCGCCAAGAGCCTGCAGAATGCCGCCGGCACCAACGTCGCCGCGCAGCCTTCGCGCCGCCAGGACATCGAATTCATCTTCCTCGCCGCGACGCCGCAACAGGCCCAGCAGATCAAGCCGACCCTGAACTTCCAGTACGCGGGCGACGTTCCGGTTTACGCGACGTCCCATGTGTTCAGTGCCAGCGGCGACGTCAACCAGTACAACGACATGAACGGCGTGCGCTTCTGCGAAACCCCGTGGCTGCTGGAAACCAGCGACCCACTGCGCCAGCAAGTCACCGCGCAATGGCCGCAAGCCGCCGGCAGCCTTGGCCGCCTGTACGCGATGGGTGTGGACGCCTATCGCCTGGCACCACGCCTGTCTCAACTCAAGGCGTTGCCGGACAGCCGCGTCGAAGGCCAGTCGGGCAGCCTCGGCATGACGCAGACCCAGCGCGTCGTACGTCAGCTGCCGTGGGCACAGTTCGTCAACGGTCAGGTTCAGCGCCTGCCGGATACCCCGCGCTGATGCCCGACAGCTCGCACCTGCAAAGCGGCAAGGATGCCGAGCGCCAGGCGCTCGAGCATCTGCAACACCAGGGTCTGCGCCTGCTGGCGCAGAACTGGACCTGCAGACGCGGTGAGCTGGATCTGGTCATGCTTGATGGCGATACAGTAGTATTCGTCGAAGTTCGTTACCGCAAGAACACTCAATGGGGTGGCGCGCTCGATAGCATCGATGGGCGCAAACGGCAGAAACTGATTTTCGCCGCACAGTATTTTCTTCAGCGCGAATCGCGTTGGGCCAATTCCCCCTGCCGCTTCGACGTGGTGGCTATCGACAGTCACCAGGATCAGTTGAACTGGTTGCAGAATGCTTTCGACAGTTGATCGCCTGCACCGACCCGGACATATTCACCCAACACTTTTGCTCTTTGCGTTGCGGGCTGCACATTCATGTGCCGGACAGCCGCGCTAATTAAGGTCACACAGATGGACATGCAATCCCGAATTCGCCAGCTCTTCCAGGCCAGCATCGACACCAAGCAACAGGCGATGGACGTACTTGCACCGCACATCGAGCAAGCCAGCCAAGTGATGGTCAACGCCCTGCTGAACGAAGGGAAAATGCTTTCGTGCGGCAACGGTGGCTCTGCCGGCGACGCCCAGCATTTCTCCTCCGAACTGCTCAACCGCTTCGAACGCGAGCGTCCGAGCCTGCCGGCCATCGCCCTGACCACCGACAGTTCGACGATCACCTCGATCGCCAACGACTACAGCTACAACGAAGTGTTCTCCAAGCAGATCCGCGCCCTCGGCCAGCCGGGCGACGTTTTGCTGGCCATTTCGACCAGCGGTAACTCGGCGAACATTATTCAGGCGATCCAGGCCGCACATGATCGCGAAATGATTGTCGTAGCATTGACCGGACGCGACGGCGGCGGCATGGCCTCGCTGCTGCTGCCCGAAGACGTCGAGATTCGCGTTCCGGCCAACGTCACCGCACGTATTCAGGAAGTCCACTTGCTGGCGATCCATTGCCTTTGCGATCTGATCGACAGCCAACTGTTCGGGAGTGAAGAATGACCCCTAATCGCCTTGGTCTTCTGGCCTTGACCCTTTGCCTCGGCATCAGCGGCTGCACGTCGGTGGTGAATGCCAGCCGCGAAGCGCCGATCGAAGACGACCGTGGCACCCGCACCTTCGGCAGCAAGATCGATGACTCACTGATCGAAACCAAAGTCGGTGTCAACGTGGCCAAAGCCGACCCAGGCCTGGACAACGACTCGCACATCGTCGTCACCAGCTTCAACGGCGTGGTGCTGCTGGCCGGTCAGACCCCGCGTGCAGACCTCAAGGAAAAGGCCGAACAGGCTGCCGCCAACGTGCAACGCGTGAAGAAGGTGCATAACGAACTGCAAGTGATCGCACCTTCGAGCTTCCTCGCCCGCCAGAACGACTCGTGGCTGACGACCAAGATCAAAACCCAGATGCTGACTGACGCCAGCATTCCAGGCTCACGCATCAAGGTCGTGACCGAGAACGGCATCGTCTATCTGCTCGGTCTGCTGACCAAGCAGGAAGCCCAACAGGCGACCAATCTGGTGCAGGGCGTTTCCGGCGTGCAGAAGATTGTGAAGCTGTTCGAGTACATCGACTGAGCACTGCCCGCCCAATAAAAAAGGCGATCCGCAAGGATCGCCTTTTTTGTTACTTCACCACTTTCAGGCTTGGCCGGCCGCTTGGGCGCGGCGGCTCACTGTCCGGTGGTGGCAGGTCATCATCGGACTCGATGTCGTCTTCGTCATCCATCGGCGACTCGAGATCGAAGACCATGCCCTGACCGTTTTCCCGGGCGTAGATACCCAGAATCGCGGCAATCGGCACGTACAGGCTGTGCGGGACACCACCGAAGCGACCTTCGAAAGTCACGACGTCGTTGTCCATGTGCAAATGGCGCACGGCACTGGGCGAAATGTTCAGGACAATCTGTCCGTCACTGGCGAAACCCTGCGGCACCTGTACCGCCGGGTATTCGGAATTGACCAGCATGTGCGGGGTGCAATCGTTATCCACAATCCACTCGTAGAGCGCGCGGACCAGATAAGGTCGACTGGAGTTCATAGCGGCTCCTTAAGCCTTAGCGCATGTCGCGTTCGACACCAGACAGACTCGCCTGGAAAGCCTCACGCGCAAACTGACGCTCCATGTAATCAAGCAGCGGCTTGGCGGGCCGCGGCAGTTCTATACCCAGAATCGGCAAACGCCAGAGTATTGGCAATAGGCAGCAATCCACCAGGCTTTGTTCCTCACTGAGGAAAAACGGCTTGTCGGCAAACAGCGGCGACACGCCTGTCAGGCTTTCGCGCAATTCCTTGCGCGCCACGGCACGGGCCGCGTCCTTGGTCTTGGGATCCAGAATCAAGTCCACCAGACCACACCAGTCGCGCTGGATACGGTGTATCAGCAGACGGCTGTTGGCACGCGCCACCGGATAGACCGGCATCAACGGCGGATGCGGGTAACGCTCATCCAGATACTCCATCACCACGGTCGACTCCCACAGCGCCAGGTCGCGATCGACCAGGGTGGGCAGACTTCCGTAAGGGTTCACCTCAATCAGTTTAGGCGGCTGACGACCAGCCTCCACAAAAATGATCTCGGCGCTGACACCCTTCTCTGCAAGCACGATGCGTACTCGGTGGGAATAGTGGTCGGCGGGGTCGGAGTAACAGGCCAACCGATTGGTCACGCCCATGGCGATCCTCCTCGCTTGTTGAAATTGTCGGAGCCGGAAAAACGCGCGCGCCCAGAGGGCGTCTCCTGCAGGACCCGACTGACCAGGTCCTGCGTTTACGGAGACGCCCTTGGGCGCGCGCGATTAAAACAGCAATTGCTTGAAGCGTATCAGTGCACGTCTTTCCAGTATTCACGCTTGAGCAGGTAGGCGAACACAAAGAAGAACGCCAGGTACAGCAAGACGTAAGTACCGATGCGCTGATGTTGCAGCTTAACCGGGTTAGCCGAGTAAGCCAGGAAGGTTACCAGATTCTTGACCTTCTCATCGAACTGCTCTTCGTTGAGCGTCCCGGATTTCGGCACGATGGTCAGTTGATCGCACGCTTCATGAGTCAGAGGCGTACCGGTCAGCGGATCATATTGCTTCTTGCCGTCTTCGACGATCTGCACCTGTTTGCAACCCACGACCTGACGACCTTGCAGGCCGACCAGCACGTTAGGCATGCCGACGTTCGGAAAGACCTTGTTGTTCACGCCCCATGGACGCGCAGGATCTTCATAGAACGAACGCAGGTAACCGTAAAGCCAGTCAGTGCCACGCACGCGAGCCACCAGGGTCAGGTCCGGTGGCGCGGCGCCGAACCAGGTCTTGGCATCGGCCGGTTGCATGCCGATATTCATGTGGTCGCCAATCTTGGCACCGGTGAAGACCAGTTTTTCCAGCATCATTTCATGAGGAACGCCCAGATCATCGGCGACCCGCTCGTAACGCTGGAACTTGGCGCTGTGGCAGCCCATGCAGTAGTTGGCGAACGTGCGTGCGCCATCCTGAAGGGCAGCTTTGTCGGAAACATCGATATCGACTTTTTCCAGTTCCGGACCACCGTGTTCAGCCGCAAAGGACAGGACAGGCAACGCAGCAAAAATCAGTGCAAAAAATAACTTTTTCATCAGCCAGTCACCCTTTCCGGAACCGGTTTGGTCTTCTCAAGCCTGGTGTAGAAAGGCATCAGAATGAAGTAGGCGAAATACAGGAAGGTGCAAATCTGCGATACCAGCGTACGCTCCGGCGTCGGCGCCAGAACGCCCAGGATGCCGAGGATCACGAAGGAAATGCAGAACACCACCAGCCAGATCTTGCTCATCCAGCCCTTGTAGCGCATCGACTTGACCGGGCTGCGATCCAGCCATGGCAGGACGAACAGCACCGCAATCGCCGCGCCCATGGCGATGACGCCCATGAGTTTGTCCGGAACCGCACGCAAGATCGCGTAGAACGGCGTGAAGTACCAGACCGGAGCAATGTGCTCAGGCGTCTTGAACGGGTTGGCCTGTTCGAAGTTCGGTTTTTCGAGGAAATAACCGCCCATTTCCGGGAAGAAGAACACGATGAAACAGAAGATGAACAAGAACACCACCACGCCGACGATGTCTTTCACGGTGTAGTACGGGTGGAAGGCAATGCCGTCCAGCGGTACGCCGTTTTCGTCTTTGTGTTTCTTGATGTCCACGCCGTCCGGGTTGTTCGAACCGACTTCGTGCAGCGCCAGGATGTGCAGCACCACCAGACCGAGAATGACGATCGGCAGGGCAACCACGTGCAAGGCGAAGAAGCGGTTCAGGGTGATCCCGGAAATCAGATAGTCACCACGGATCCACTGGGTCAGGTCGTTGCCGATCACCGGAATGGCGCCGAACAGCGAGATGATGACCTGGGCACCCCAGTAGGACATCTGGCCCCATGGCAGCAGATAACCCATGAAGGCTTCGGCCATCAGCGCCAGGTAGATCAGCATGCCGAACACCCACACCAGCTCGCGGGGCTTCTGGTACGAACCGTAGAGCAGGCCACGGAACATGTGCAGATAGACCACGATGAAGAACGCCGAGGCGCCAGTGGAGTGCAAAAGACGCAGGATCGAGCCGTACTCGACGTCGCGCATGATGTATTCGACGGAAGCGAACGCCTCTTCTGCCGACGGGGTGTAGCTCATGGTCAGCCAGACACCGGTGACGATCTGGTTGACCAGAACGAGCAGCGCCAGGGAACCGAAGAAGTAGAAGAAGTTGAAGTTTTTTGGCGCGTAATACTTGCTGAGATGGTCTTCCCACATTTTGGTGGCGGGGAAGCGTGCATCAACCCAATCCATGAACTTGCTCATCACGCTTTCTCCGTATCGACGCCAATGACAATCAGCTCATCGGTCTCATAGGAATGCGGGGGTACTGGCAGGTTCAAAGGCGCAGGTTGCGACTTGTAGACGCGGCCAGCCAGATCGTAGTGGGAACCGTGGCAAGGGCAGAAATAGCCGCCTACCCAGTCTTTGCCCAGATCCGCGGGTGCCACTTCGGGACGGAAGGTCGGAGAGCAACCCAAGTGTGTGCAGATCCCGATCAGCAGCAGGATTTCCGGCTTGATCGAACGCACTTCAGGGTCGACATAGGTGGGTTGCGTGGAGTTTTTGGAGGTTGGATCGGAGAGCTGGCCCTCGATCTTCTTGAGATTCCCCAGGATTTCCGGAGTACGGCGGACAATGAACACCGGCTGGCCGCGCCACTCAGCAATCATCTGCTGTCCCGGCTCGATTTTGCTGACATTCACCTTCACCGGCGCACCGGCGGCTTTCGCCTTGGCACTTGGAACCCATGACCCCACGAACGGTATCGCAGCCCCCACCGCTCCAGCAGCACCCACCACGGATGTGGCTGCTACCAAGAAGCGACGCCGGCCTGCATTCACGCCGTCATTGCTCATTCAGTCCTCTCCCATCAGCTTTGTGGCCTGTTAAATCAGGCATCTACTAAATAAAACTATGTACTTATAAAAATTTTGCCGAATGGTAATGAAAACCCCCAATTCTGACAAGGGAATTACCGGAAGCCCAGGCCCCCAAGCCTTGTAGTATAGGGGGTCTACGAATGTGGCAAGTTGTCACAGCGCAATTCTTTGATAAATCGCACGCATAAAAAAACGCCCGATTCCGTGAGGAATCGGGCGTTCTTTTTGAACGTGGAAGCGGAATTAACGCTTCGAGTACTGCGGACGCTTACGCGCTTTACGCAGACCAACTTTCTTACGTTCAACTTCACGGGCGTCGCGAGTAACGAAGCCAGCTTTGCGCAGAGCGCTACGCAGGGTTTCGTCGTAGTCCATCAGGGCACGAGTGATGCCGTGACGGATTGCGCCAGCCTGACCGCTCACACCACCGCCGATAACGGTAACGTAGATGTCGAATTTCTCGACGGTCTGGGTCAGTTCCAGCGGCTGACGAACTACCATGCGGGCAGTTTCGCGACCGAAGAACGTGTCCAGAGTGCGGTTGTTGATGGAGATTTTACCGGTACCTGGACGCAGGAAAACGCGTGCGGTTGCGGTCTTGCGACGGCCAGTGCCGTAATTTTGAGTCGCCGACATAATGAACTATTCCGTTAAATCTTCAGTTCTTGGGGCTGCTGAGCAGTATGAGGGTGAGCAGCGCCCGCATAGACTTTCAGCTTACGGTACATGTCGCGACCCAGCGGGTTCTTAGGCAGCATGCCTTTAACCGCGGTCTCGATCACGCGCTCAGGGGCTTTGGCGATCAGCTTTTCGAAGTTGATCGACTTGATGCCGCCCGGGAAACCGGAGTGGGAGTAGTACATTTTGTCGCTGGTTTTAGCGCCGGTTACACGGATTTGCTCGGCGTTGATTACGACGATGTAGTCGCCGGTGTCAACGTGAGGAGTGTACTCAGGCTTGTGCTTGCCACGCAGGCGGCTCGCGATTTCGGTGGCCAGACGACCCAGGGTCTGACCAGCAGCGTCGACGACAAACCAGTCGCGCTTTACTGTTTCCGGTTTAGCAGTAAAAGTTTTCATTCTTTATAGCCTCAGGGGCCGCCTGTAAATAAGACGGCGGATCTTACTGAATAGTGCGTACTTTGACAAGTCAAAGGCAGCCGGATACAGACGCTTTCGGGGGCTCGGGTCGGCGCGTCCGTTCAACGGCAAGATTCTTCGGCGGCGGCGCATCACTTCCACTGCAGAAAGAGGTCGGCAATTATGCAGATTGCGAAAAAATTTTCAACCTGCTTTTATGATTGTTTTGCCCAAGGAGCACCCGATGGACTATCGCCAGCTAGGCCGTACCGACCTGAACGTGAGTGCAATCTGCCTCGGCACCATGACCTGGGGCGAGCAAAACACCGAAGCTGAAGCCTTCGCCCAGATCGAGCGGGCCAAAGAAGCCGGGATCAATTTCATCGACACCGCCGAGATGTACCCGGTGCCGCCAAAGGCCGACACCTACGCCACTACCGAGCGCTACATCGGCAACTACTTCAAGAGTCGCGGCGATCGTGCCGACTGGATCCTGGCGAGCAAGATCGCCGGCCCCGGCAACACCATCGACTACATCCGCGACAAAAACCTGCGCCACAACCGCCAGCACATCACCGAGGCGGTGGACGCCAGCCTCAAGCGCCTGCAGACCGACTACATCGACCTCTACCAGTTGCACTGGCCGGAGCGCAGCACCAACTTCTTCGGCCAGCTCGGCTACAAGCACAGGATCGAGGCCAACCTCACCCCGCTCGAAGACACCCTCCAAGCGCTGGATGAACAGGTGCGCGCCGGCAAGATCCGTCACATCGGCCTGTCCAACGAAACCCCGTGGGGCACCATGCGCTTCCTGGCCCTGGCCGAAGCCCGTGGCTGGCCGCGCGCGGTGTCGATCCAGAACCCGTACAGCCTGCTCAACCGCAGCTTCGAGGTGGGCCTGGCGGAAATCGCCATCCGCGAACAGTGCGGCCTGCTCGCCTATTCGCCCCTGGCGTTCGGCTTCCTCTCGGGCAAGTACGAAGGTGGCGCCCGCCCGCCGAAAGGGCGCCTGAGCCTCTACAGCCGCTTCAGTCGCTACTTCAACCCGCAATCGGAAGCGGCGTGCAGCCGTTACGTGGCACTGGCCCGGGAACACGGTCTGGACCCGGCGCAAATGGCCCTGGCCTTCGTCACCCAGCAACCGTTCGTCACCAGCAACATCATTGGCGCAACCACCCTGGAGCAACTGGACAGCAACATCGCCAGTTTCGACCTGAAGCTGTCGGATGAGGTGCTGGCGGGGATCGAGGCGATTCACAAGGATCACCCGAACCCGGCGCCTTGATCGGCCGGTAAACCACCTTCGCAAGCGAGCCCGCTGCCATGGGGTCACTCTGGACTCCGTGGCAGCGGGTTTGCGCCAAAGCCACTGCAAAACTCAAAGCGAGCGCGCAATGATCTCCTTCATGATTTCATTGGTGCCGGCATAGATCCGCTGCACCCGCGCATCCGCCCACGCCCGGGCCACCGGGTACTCCCACATGAACCCGTAGCCGCCGTGCAGTTGCACGCATTCGTCGAGCACCTTGCATTGCAGATCGGTGCCCCAGTATTTGGCCATTGCCGCCGTCGGCACGTCGAGCTTGCCTTGCAGGTGCAGCTCCAGGCAGCGATCGACGAAGACCCGGCCGATCTGAATCTCGGTCGCCATCTCCGCCAGTTTGAAACGGGTGTTCTGGAAGTCGGCGATTGCCTTGCCGAACGCCTTGCGGTCACGGGTGTAATCCAGCGTCCATTGCAGCGCCGCCTCGGCCGAAGCCAGACCGCCAATCGCTACGGTCAGGCGCTCCTGCGGCAGCTC
The DNA here is from genome assembly GCF_019145475.1 of Pseudomonas botevensis. Taxonomy (GTDB): domain Bacteria; phylum Pseudomonadota; class Gammaproteobacteria; order Pseudomonadales; family Pseudomonadaceae; genus Aquipseudomonas; species Aquipseudomonas botevensis. The sequence goes on along the minus strand of NZ_JAHTKI010000023.1, from coordinate 95,117 downwards.
CTGCATCAAGTACGCAAAGCCCATTCCAGCCTGCCCCAGCAGGTTTTCCTTTGGCACGCGCACATCCTGGAAGAACAATTCCGACGTGTCCTGGGCCTTCATTCCGACCTTCTCCAGGCGCTTGCCCTTGTCGAAGCCCGGCGTATTCGCCTCCACCAGAAACAGGCTGGTGCCTTTCGCCCCGGCCTTCGGATCAGTCTTGGCGACAACGATCACCAGGTCGGCCAGGTAGCCGTTGGTGATGAAGGTCTTCGAGCCATTGATCACGTATTCGTCGCCGTCCAGCACCGCCGTGGTCTTGACCCCTTGCAGGTCGGAACCGGCACCCGGCTCGGTCATCGCGATGGCCGTGACCATCTCGCCACTGACCAGTTTCGGCAAGTATTTGTGTTTCAGCGTCTCGCTGCCGTAATGCAGGATGTACGGCGCGACGATGTCCGAATGCAGGGAGAAACCGATACCGGTCAGACCGAGACGACCGACCTCCTCGATCACCACCGCACTGTAGAGAAAATCCGCCCCCAGACCGCCGTACTCCTCTGGCAGGTGCGAGCAGAGCATCCCCGCCTCCCCCGCCTTGTTCCACAGTTTGCGGTCGATGTAGCCCTGTTTTTCCCATTGCCCATGGAACGGCACCGCCTCCTTTTCGAGGAATGTTCGGACGCTGTCGCGGAACAATTCGTGCTCAGGGCTGAACAAGGTTCTGGGAATCATGCGGCACCTTTTCTTTATTGTTGGACGGATCAGACCTTCAGAGACTATGCCTTGCTTCCGATACAGGACACTGGACACACCCGACAAAAAATAAGACGATCCAGCCGTCTGGTGACCACTTTCCCTTATAAAAACAAAAGTTGAATTATGTCCAAGCAAGTCTCCACGCCCTTGCGGCGCGTCAGCATCCTGGCAATCGACCGGGTTTTCGCATCCACCCTCATGCAAGCCAAGGATTTCTTCCATCTGGCCAGCCTGCGTTACGGCAAACAACTGGGCCACGGCCTGACTCCGGCGTTCGAAACACGCCTGGTCAGCCCCGACGGCAAACCGGTGAACAGCTTCAGTGACGTGGTCATGCCGGTGGACGGCGGCCTGGAAAACGCCGACGTGATCATCCTCCCGGCCTTCTGGGATGACTTCGATACGCTGTGCAAACGTTATCCACAGATCCTGCCCTGGCTGCGCGAGCAACATGCCCGTGGCGCCGTGCTGTGCGGCGAAGCCACCGGCGTGTTCTGGCTGGCCGAGGCCGGCCTGCTCAATGGCAAGGAAGCGACCACCTACTGGCGTTTCTTCAATGCATTCGCCGAGCGTTTCCCACGGGTACAACTCAATCAGGACAAGCATCTGACCGATGCCGACAACCTGTATTGCGCTGGCGGCACCACCTCGGCCTGCGACCTGTACATCTACCTGATCGAACGCTTCTGCGGCGCCAACGTGGCGCAAGCCGTGGCCCGCGACATTCTCTATGAAGTGCAGCGCAGCTACTCGCCGGGACGCATCGGTTTTGGCGGGCAGAAGCTGCACCAGGACGTGATCATTCTGCAGATCCAGCATTGGCTCGAAGAGCACTTCGCCGACAAGTTCCGCTTCGAAGACGTGGCGCGCGAGCATGGAATGAGCATCCGCAACTTCATGCGCCGCTTCCAGACCGCCACCGGCGACAAGCCGCTGCACTACCTGCAGCGGCTGCGCATCGAAACCGCGAAGGGCCTGCTGTCTGGCAGCCGCAAGAGCATCAAGACCATCAGCTATGAAGTCGGTTACGACGACGCCAGCTTCTTCGCGCGATTGTTCCGCCAACACACCGAACTGTCGCCGAACCAGTATCGGCAGCAGTTTCAGCAGGCTGCCTGACCCCCGCCCATAAAAAAGGGCCTGCATGTGCAGGCCCTTTTTTCATTTCACGAATCGTCTCAAGGCTTGTGCGCCCGAGACAGGAATTCATGGGATTGCATTTCCAGCAGGCGGCTCAGCGTGCGCTGAAACTCGAACGTCAGGCGTCCGCCGGTGTACAAGTCTTTCAACTCGACTTCGGCAGAAATGATCAGTTTGACGTTGCGGTCGTAGAACTCGTCGACCATGTTGATGAAGCGCCGGGCGATGTCGTCGGTGGCGACGCTCATCTGCTCGACGCCGCTGAGCAGCACGGCGTGAAAGATCTTGCCCAGTTCGATGTAGTCGTTCTGGCTGCGCGGGCCGTCGCACAGTTCGCGGAAGTCGAACCAGGCCACGTCGTCGCAAGTGCGCAAGGCGCGGATTTCGCGGTTTTCGACGATCAGCACGTCATTTTCGACGGCGGCGGTGCATTCAGGCGTCAGCGCGCGGAAGCTCTTGCGCAGGCTTTCGTGGGCCGCTTCGTCGAGTGGATAGTGGAACAGCTCTGCTTGTTCGAGGTGACGCAGGCGATAGTCGACGCCGCTGTCGACGTTGACGATCTCGGTGTTCTGCTTGATCAGCGCGATGGCCGGCAGGAAGCGCGCGCGTTGCAGGCCGTCCTTGTACAAGCCGTCCGGCACGATGTTCGAAGTCGCGACCAGGGTCACGCCGTTCTTGAACAGTTCTTCCATCAGCGTGCCGAGGATCATGGCGTCGGTGATGTCGGATACGAAGAATTCATCGAAGCAGATGACTCGCGACTCGGTCGCAAAGCGCTTGGCGATGATGGTCAGCGGGTTTTTCTCGCCACCCAGGGTTTTCATTTCTTCGTGTACGCGCTTCATGAAGCGGTGGAAGTGCGTGCGCGTCTTTTCCTTGAACGGCAACGCTTCGAAGAACGTGTCCACCAGGTAAGTCTTGCCGCGACCGACGCCGCCCCAGAAGTACAGCCCCTTGACCGGCGTCTGATCCTTTTTGCCAAACAGCTTGCCCAGCAAACCCGGCTTGTTCTGCTCGGCCGCGATCAGATCGTCGTACAGCCGCTGCAAATGACGCACAGCAGTTTCCTGCGCGGCGTCATGGAAGAAGTCCGGGCGTTTCAGATCAGCTTGATATCGTTCTAGGGGCGTCATAATTCGTTAGCAAGGCAACAAAAACGGGCCGTCACTGTAGCGATGGCCCGTGGGAATGGCAATCGGCCCTTGGTCGGGCCGAACCGTTGATTATTCCTGAACCGGTGTCAGAGCGATCCGCAAAGCCTCGATCGCCGCATCGCGCGCCGCGCTGTCAGCGAACGCCGGGCTGTCGCCGACGCATTCGCCTTCCAGCCAGATGCCGAAGCTCAGGTCTTCGCTGCGTACATCCAGTGGCTGGCCGGACTGCAGTTGCTTGGTCACCTGGCCGGCAGCCTTGCCGTCAGCGAAGTTGCGCGACAGCAGCAGTTGCTCGCCATCGGCAGCCAGCAGGCGGAAACGGAAACTGCCGTCGTCTTCGCGGAAGCTGACGAAACGCGCGGCTTTCGCGGCTTTCTTCTTGGTGGTCGCGGCGACCTGCACCTGATTGACGAAAGAACGCAGGCCGACCGCTTCACGCAGCTCGTTGAGGAACGGCGTCGCCACCGCACGGGCCTTCTTGGCACCGTGTTGCAGGATGTCTTCCAGATCCGCCGGACGCTCGATCAACTGGTGATAACGCTCGCGGGACTCGCCCAGTTCGTTGTCAAGCAACTGGAACAGACGATTCTTCGCCTCACCCCAGCCCAGACCCTGCAACAGTTCGCTGCGGAATTCGTCGGCCTGCGCCGCAGTGGCGAACGCCTGGAACAGCGTGAACAGGTGCGAGTTGTCCGGATCCTTGGCTTCGCCCGGTGCGCGGGAGTCGGTGACGATCCGCGAGATCGCGTCCTTCATGTCCTTGGCACTGGAGAACAGCGGGATGGTGTTGTCGTAGCTCTTGGACATCTTGCGACCGTCGAGGCCTGGCAGCGTGGCAACGCTTTCCTCGATCAACGCCTCGGGCATGGTGAAGAACTCCTTGCCCTGGCCAAACAGGTGGTTGAAGCGCTGGCCGATGTCGCGGGCCATTTCCACGTGCTGGATCTGGTCACGACCGACCGGCACCTTGTGCGCGTTGAACATCAGGATGTCCGCCGCCATCAGCACCGGGTAGCTGTAGAGGCCCATGGTGATGCCGGCGTCCGGGTCTTCACCGGTTTCGACGTTCTTGTCCACCGAAGCCTTGTAGGCGTGGGCGCGGTTGAGCAGGCCCTTGGCGGCCACGCAGGTCAACAGCCAGGTCAGCTCGGGAATTTCCGGGATATCGGACTGACGGTAGAACGTCACGCGGTCGACATCCAGGCCACCGGCCAGCCAGGTCGCGGCGATTTCCAGACGCGAGCGCTGGATGCGCAGCGGGTCATCGCACTTGATCAGGGCGTGGTAGTCGGCCAGGAAGTAGAACGAATCGGCATTGCTGTCACGGCTGGCGACGATCGCCGGGCGGATGGCGCCGGCGTAGTTGCCCAGGTGCGGCGTGCCGGTGGTGGTGATGCCGGTGAGGATGCGGGTACGGTTCGTCATGGGTAATCGCTTGTCAGACTGCAATCAATTCGAGAGACGCGGCAGGATCAGATCCTTGAGATCGGTCAGCTTGCCATGAAAAAAGTGTCCGCATTCTGCCACTTTCAGCAGCTCATGGGGGCGCTGGAGTTGTTCGGACCATTGGTAAACCAGCTGTGGATCGATAACTTCGTCGGTTTCCGGCTGGATCACGGTCAAGTCGCCCCGTTGCGGCAGTTGATCCTGATCGCCCAGACGCATCACCGCCGGCGCGACCATGAACAGGTGCTTGAGCTGCACGCCTTGCGCTTCGAGACGGCCGCCGAGACTTGCGGCAACAAATCCGCCGAAGGAAAAACCGAACAGGGTCAGCGGCAGATCCGGGTGTTTCTCCAGCAGCCATGCGGCGGCAGCCTGGGCATCGTCGACTTCACCGCTGCCCATGTCGTGGGAACCTTCGCTGGCGCCGACCCCGCGATAGTTGAAGCGCAGGGTAATCAGGCCGGCGTCGCGCGCGGTGCGTTGCAGGGTCGAAACGACCTTGTTGAGCATGGTGCCGCCCTGCACCGGGTTCGGGTGGCAGATCAGCGCGATGCCGCGCGGCTGCTCGCTATCAAGGTACAGCGCTTCAAGTTGACCGACAGGGCCGGCAATCACTACAGGGGTTTCACGCATCAGCAAGGAAGGAACTCCGTGACCTCGAATCGGGTCGACTCGTCTAGCAAATTGTCTGTGCCAATCTATTGCGAGTGAATCGCGGTATACAGCGCAGGTTCGAGCCGTTAACGTAAAGCAAAGCCGTTTATAGAGGAAGGACTCGTGGAACACTCGCTCTTAGTTTGGTTGTTACCGACTCTTGCCCTGGTTGTGGGTGTCGCCATTGGATTCCTGATCGCACGCGTTGCGCCGAACGCCGCGCCGAGCCGCACGCAGCGTCAACTGGACGATATTCAGGAACGTTTCGACAGTTATCAGAACGAAGTGGTCACCCACTTCAACAGCACCGCCAATCTGGTCAAGAAACTGACCCAGAGCTATCAGGAAGTGCAGGATCATCTCGCCGAGGGCGCCAACCGTCTGGCCCTGGACGAGCAGACCCGTCAACGCCTGCTGGCGTCTCTGCACTCCGAAGCGGCACAAGCGCCACGCGAGCGCCTGACGCCACCGCGCGACCAGGAACCGCCGCGCGACTACGCGCCGAAAGCCCCGAATTCCCCGGGCATGCTCGACGAGCATTACGGCCTGAAGAAGTAATCAGCCTTCGCGCCAACAAAAAGCCCCCGGACAAGCACTTGTCCGGGGGCTTTTTTGTATCTGCTGATTTTCTCGGGCACACCACGCATCGGAATGCTCTGCCCATGTGGGAGCAGGTTTGCTCGCGAAAGCGCCAGAACCGGCGCCACAAAAAAATGCCCGACCACCAGGGATCGGGCATTTCTCATTCAGGCTGGCGGTTACGGATACTGCTGAACCGTACCTGGCTGCTGTTGCTGACCACCATACTGCTGGCCCGGAATCGCCTTCAGGTTGACCTCGACCCGGCGGTTCTGTGCCCGGCCATTGACGTCGGCGTTGCTGGCAATCGGATTATCCGGGCCGGCGCCACGGGCCGACAGGTTGGCACCGCTGACACCTTGCGAGGTCAGGTAGGTCGCCACGCTCTGCGCACGACGCTGGGACAGGTCCATGTTGTGCTGGCGGGCGCCGGTGCTGTCGGTGTAACCGACGATCTCGATCTGGTTCTGGTTGAACTCTTTCAGCGAGTTGGCCAGGTTGTTCAGCGGCTGATAGAAGCTCGAAGCGATGTTCGCCGAATCGGTAGCAAAGGTGATGTTGCCCGGCATGATCAGCTTGATCTGGTCGCCCTGACGCTGCACTTCAACCCCGGTGTTGGCCATGCTGGCGCGCAGTTTCTTTTCCTGCTGGTCGGCGTAGTAGCCGTAACCGGCCGCCGAAGCACCGACCACCGCCGCGCCGATCAAGGCGCCCTTGCCACGGTTATTGTGATCGATGGCAGCACCGGCCAATGCGCCGGCCAGCGCGCCGAGGCCGCCGTACTTGGCGGTTTTGCTCATGCCCTGGGAGCCACCGTCGGCCTGGCCCTGATTGTCATACGGGTTGGGCGAGGCGCAGCCGGACAATACGGCCACGGCAGTAGCGACAATAATCAAACGACGCGTGGTGAACATGGAGTGCTCCTACATTTTGCATTCTGTGGTGCAGCGGCCATTGGCAATTGGCCCGTGCGGGCGTTGGATCATGACAATGCACAAAAATTCCGCTGGGCACCCGTGACAAAATGTTTAGGCGCGCACAAACGGGTTTTCGCGCATCTCGTCGCCCAGACGCGTATCCGGACCATGCCCGGCGATGACTGTCGCGTCTTCGTCCAGGGTGTACAGCCGCTGCTTGATCGAACGCACGATGGTGGCCTGATCACCGCCCCACAAATCCGTGCGCCCTACTCCGCGCCGGAACAGCGTGTCGCCGGCAATCAACAGCTTAGCCTCGGAAAACCAAAAGCTCATGGAACCTGGGGTGTGTCCTGGCGTGTGCAGCGCAACGCCGCAGCCGCAGGCCAGTTCTTCATCGTCGCTCAACCAGCGATCCGGTGAAGGCACGGGGGTGTAAGGCACTCCGAACATCTGGCACTGCATCTCGAGATTGTCCCAGAGGAACTGATCTTCCTTATGCAGGTGCAGGGTCGCACCGGTTTTCTCTTTCATCTGCCCCGACGCCAGGAAGTGATCGAGGTGAGCGTGGGTGTGAATGATGCTGACCACCTTCAGGCCCAGTGCATCGAGGCGCGCCATGATCAGATCCGGGTTGCCGCCCGGATCGACGACGATGGCCTTTTTGGTGATCGGGTCGCCAATGATCGTGCAGTTGCACTGCAACGGGCCGACAGGGAAGGTTTCACGGATAAGCGCAGGGCTTGGGGCAGACATGGGAGAGATCCTGGACAGACGGCGTTGACTTTCGCCTCAGGATTCTACGCCAAGCGCCGACACAGGGGCCGGGACATTTATTTGGCGTCATTAATCGGAAAGTAATGGCCAAGTGATGTCATTCGTAACGCTTCTGATGCAAAATCGCGCTTTTTTGTAGCGGTCGCATTCGGGAAGGGCCGCAGCGCACTCAGGAATAACGCATGCCTAGTCCAACTGGTAGTACTACAAGTCTCCCTTCCAATCTGACAGGCGTGAACGCGCTCGACAGCTTGCTTTCAGGGTCCTATTGGGCAGGCGTGAACTGGCCTTTCGATGGGCCGACCAAACTGACCTACAGTTTTATCGAGCCGAACACCTCGTATTTCGCGACCAACTACAGCGCCGACAACGAATACAAAGCCATTTACGCGCTGTCCGACGGTCAGAAGGCCGGCATCATCAACGCGCTCGCCACCTGGAGCGCAGTCGCCAACATCACCTTCACCCAGACCTCAGACGACATTTCCAACGTCGGCGACCTGCGTTTCGGCGGCTACGCGCTGATGGGCAACGAAGCGGCAGCCTGGGCGTATACACCTTCCAATGTGCCACGCGGGGGCGACGTCTGGATCGGTGACCCGACCGTTCAGTACCCTACCAAGGGTACCTATGACTACATGACCTTCATCCACGAAATCGGTCATGCCCTGGGCCTCAAGCACCCGTTTTCCGCCAGCGGTGCGAACCCGACGATTCTCGATCCGGCCCTGGACGACGTTCAGTTCACGGTCATGAGTTACCACAACGATTATTCGTATCAACCGATGACTCCGATGGTGCTGGATATCCTCGCCATCCAGGCGCTGTATGGCGCCAACATGAATTGGCAGACCGGCGACAACATCTACAGCTGGAACGCCTACGCGCCGGTGTTCGAAACCATCTGGGATGCCGGCGGCAACGATACGATCGATGCGAGCAATCAGGCTGCCAAGGTCGATATCAACCTGAACGAAGGCAGCTACAGCAGCATCGGCCTGCCCAACCTCACCAGTAACAGCGTCTTCACTCGAGGGCTGGGTATCGCCTACGGCGCCAAGATCGAAAACGCCACTGGCTCGAACTACAACGATATCCTGCGCGGCAATGCCCTGGACAACGTCCTCAATGGCGGCACAGGCGCCGACATCATGTACGGCGGTGCCGGCAACGACACCTTTTACGTCGACAACCGGGATGACCAGGTCATCGAAACAGGCACCTCGGCCAGCGAAGTCGACTCGGTCTATTCCACGACCAGCTACAGCCTGTATCTGTATGCGAACGTGGAAAATCTCACGCTGCTGACCAACGCCAATATCAATGCGTATGGCAACGATTCGAACAACGTCATCACCGGTAACGCCGGCGATAACCTGCTCGACGGTTACGGCGGTGCCGATACTTTGATTGGCGGCGCCGGTAATGACATCTACGCGGTCGACAACGCAGGCGATGTCATCCGCGAGACCAGCACCCTGGCCAGCGAGATTGACACCGTGCGCGCCTCGGTGAGCTGGACGCTGGGAGACAACCTGGAAAACCTCGAACTTGTTGGCAGCGGCAACATCAATGGTGTCGGTAACAGCCAGGACAACGTGCTGACCGGCAACGCCGCCAACAACGTCCTCGACGGCCAGGGCGGCCTGGACACCATGATCGGCGGCGCCGGCAACGATGCCTACGTCATTGATCAAGTGGGTGAGTTGAACCTGGTAAAAGAAGACGCCAATCAGGGCAGCGACACCCTGATTCTCACGTATGGCGTGCAGAGCAACACCCTCATCGATTTGAACAGCAGCGCGCTGAACAACTTCGAAAACGTCACCCTCAACGGTGTGGGCGCCTTCGATGTACTGGGCAACAGCCAGGACAACTATCTGGTCGGCAATGCCTTCGCCAACAACCTGCAGGGCGGTGCCGGCAACGACATGCTTGATGGCGGTGCCGGTGCGGACACCCTGATCGGTGGTACGGGCAACGACATCTACGTCATCGACACGCTGCAAGACACTGTGATCGAACAGGCCAACGAAGGGCGTGACCTGGTTCGCACATCCATCAACTATACCCTCGGCGCCAACATCGAAGACGGTGAGCTGCTCGGCACTGCAGCGCTGAACCTCGATGGCAACGAGTTGGCCAACGTGCTGACCGGCAACTCCGGCGACAACGTCATCAATGGTGGGCTCGGCGCCGACGTGATGAGCGGCGGCACTGGCAATGACGTGTACATCGTCGACAACGCCAGTGACGTCATTGTCGAAACCTGGACCAACGATTACGACCAGGTCTACGCCTCTGTCAATTACGTTATCGATATCAATATCGAAGCATTGACCCTGACCGGCGCGGATAACCTCAACGGCACCGGCAACTCCAGCGCCAACCGCATTACCGGCAACATCGGCAACAACATCCTGGACGGTGCCGGCGGGGTAGACACCTTGGTCGGCCTCACCGGTGACGACACTTACGTCATTGACGAGATCGGCGACCAGATCATCGAACAGGCCAACGAAGGTCATGACCGGGTGCTGGCCTGGAACTCTTTCGTCCTGTCCGCCAACGTCGAAGACGGCCAGTTGATGGGCAACGCGGCGCTGTCCCTCTACGGCAACGAACTCGACAACGTACTGACCGGAAACAGCGGCGACAACACGCTGAACGGCGGCGTCGGTGCCGATACCATGATCGGTGGCGATGGTGTCGACACCTACTATGTCGACAACGTCGGCGACGTGATCATCGAGACCGATGCCTCGCCAACCGCCTACGACCGCGTGTTCTCGTCCATCGACTACACTCTGGGCGGCAACGTCGAGAACCTGCTGTTCGTCGGCACCGCCAATCTGCGCGGCACCGGCAGCGATGTCGCCAACCGCATGACCGGCAACTCCGGCGACAACATCCTCGACGGGGGGCTGGGTGCCGATACCCTGATGGGTGGGCTGGGCAACGACACCTATATCGTCGACAACGTCGGCGACACCGTCAGCGAAACCAGCACCCTGGCCTCTGAGATCGACACTGTCTGGTCGTCGGTCAACTGGACGCTCGGCGCCAACGTGGAAAACCTGAACCTGGCCGGTACGGCCAACCTCAACGGCAGCGGCAACGAGCTGAACAACAGCCTGACCGGCAACAGTGGCAACAACATCCTCGACGGCGGTGCCGGCAACGACACGCTGAACGGCGGACTGGGCGCCGACACCCTGATCGGCGGCGCAGGCTACGACACCTACATCGTCGACAATGTCGGCGACATCATCAGTGAAACCGGCCCTCTGAGCTACGAAGTCGACACCGTCTGGGCTTCGCTCAACTGGACCCTGGGCGCCAACCTGGAGTACCTGTTCCTGGCCGGCAACGACAACCTCAACGGCACCGGCAACAGCCTGAACAACATGCTGACCGGCAACGCCGGCAACAACATCCTCGATGGCGGCCTGGGGGCCGACACCATGGTCGGTGGCCTGGGCAACGACACCTACATCGTCGACAACCTCGGCGACACCATCAGCGAAACCAGCACCCTGACCAACGAGATCGACACCGTGCGCTCTTCACTGGACTGGACCCTGGGCGCCAACCTGGAAAACCTCATCCTGACCGGCAGCGCAATCAACGGCACCGGCAACGAGCTGAACAACACCCTGACCGGCAACGACGGCGACAACACCCTCAATGGCGGCGCGGGGGCCGACATCATGATCGGCGGTGCCGGCGTCGACACCTACTACGTCGACAACGTCGGCGACGTGATCATCGAGACCGATGCCTCGCCAACCGCCTACGACCGGGTGTTCTCCTCCATCGATTACACCCTCGGCGCCAACGTCGAGAACCTGCTGTTCGTCGGCAGCGCCAACCTGCGCGGCACCGGCAGCGATGTCGCCAACCGCATGACCGGCAACGCTGGCGACAACATTCTCGACGGTGGTCTGGGTGCCGATACCCTGATGGGCGGTCTGGGCAACGACACCTATATCGTCGACAACATCGGCGACACCATCAGCGAAACCAGCACCCTGNACTGGACCCTGGGCGCCAACCTGGAAAACCTGTTCCTGGCCGGAACCGGCAACCTCAACGGCACCGGCAACAGCCTGAACAACATGCTGGTCGGCAACAGCGGCAACAACATCCTCGATGGCGGCCTGGGGGCCGACACCATGGCCGGCGGTCTGGGCAACGATACCTACATCGTCGACAACCTCGGCGACACGATCAGCGAAACCAGTACCTTGGCCAATGAGATCGACACCGTCCGCGCGTCGGTGGACTGGACTCTGAGCGCCAATCTGGAAAACCTCATCCTGACCGGCAGTGCAATCAACGGCACCGGCAACGAGCTGAACAACACCCTGACCGGCAACGACGGCGACAACACTCTCAATGGCGGCGCGGGGGCCGACATCATGATCGGCGGTGCCGGTGTCGACACCTACTACGTCGACAATGTCGGTGACGTGATCATCGAGACCGACGACTCGCCAACCGCCTACGACCGCGTGTTCTCGTCCATCGACTACACCCTGGGCGGCAACGTCGAGAACCTGCTGTTCGTCGGCACCGCCAATCTGCGCGGCATCGGCAGCGATGTCGCCAACCGCATGACCGGCAACTCCGGCGATAACTACCTCGACGGTGGTCTGGGGGCCGATACCCTGATGGGCGGTCTGGGCAACGACACTTACGTGGTCGACAACATCGGTGACACCGTCAGTGAAACCAGCACCCTGGCCTCCGAAATCGACACCGTGCGCTCCTCACTCAACTGGACCCTGGGTGCCAACCTGGAGAACCTGGTTCTCACCGGCACGGCCAACCTCAACGGCAGCGGCAACGAGCTGAACAACAGCCTGACCGGCAACCAACAGCCTGACCCACCCTGACCAACGAGATCGACACCGTGCGCTCTTCACTGGACTGGACCCTGGGTGCCAACCTGGAAAACCTCATCCTGACCGGCAGCGCAATCAACGGCACCGGCAACGAGCTGAACAACACCCTGACCGGCAACGACGGCGACAACACCCTCAATGGCGGCGCAGGGGCCGACATCATGATCGGCGGTGCCGGCGTCGACACCTACTACGTCGACAACGTCGGCGACGTGATCATCGAGACCGATGCCTCGCCAACCGCCTACGACCGGGTGTTCTCCTCCATCGATTACACCCTCGGCGCCAACGTCGAGAACCTGCTGTTCGTCGGCAGCGCCAATCTGCGCGGCATCGGCAGCGATGTCGCCAACCGCATGACCGGCAACGCTGGCGACAACTACCTCGATGGTGGTCTGGGGGCCGATACCTTGATCGGTGGTCTGGGCAACGACACTTACGTGGTCGACAACATCGGCGACACCATCAGCGAAACCAGCACCCTGGCCAACGAGATCGACAGCGTCTGGGCTTCGCTCAACTGGACCCTGGGCGCCAACCTGGAAAACCTGTTCCTGGCCGGTAGCAGCAATCTCAGCGGTACCGGCAACAGCCTGAACAACACGCTGGTCGGCAACAGCGGCAACAACACGCTTGACGGGGGTGCCGGTGACGACACGATCGATGGAGGCCTGGGGGCCGACATCATGATTGGTGGCGCCGGGGTCGACACCTACTACGTCGACAACGTCGGCGACGTGATCATCGAGACCGACGACTCACCGACCGCCTACGACCGCGTGTTCTCGTCCATCGACTACACCCTCGGCGGCAATGTCGAAAACCTGCTGTTCCTCGGTACCGCCAATCTGCGCGGCATCGGCAGCAACGTCGCCAACCGCATGACCGGCAACGCTGGCGACAACTACCTCGACGGTGGTCTGGGTGCCGACACGCTGATGGGCGGCCTGGGCAACGACACTTATGTGGTCGACAACGTCGGCGACATCATCAGTGAAACCAGCACCCTGGCCAGTGAAATCGACACCGTGCGCTCCTCCATCAGTTGGACCTTGGGCGCCAACCTGGAGAACCTGGTTCTCACCGGCACTGACAACATCAAAGGCACCGGCAACGAGCTGAACAACGTGCTGATCGGCAACAGCGGCTGGAACACCCTCACAGGTGGAGCCGGGGACGACATCCTCGACGGCGGCCTGGATGGCGACTACATGAATGGCGGCGCGGGTTCGGACACCTACTACGTGGATGACGTCTTTGACATTGTCATGGACCTGGATATTGGGACCCGTCCGAGCGATGTCGACCTGGTCATCTCGTCAATCAACTACACCCTCGGCAGTGATATCGAGAACCTGACCCTCGCCGGCAGCAGCAACCTCAACGGCACCGGCAACGACGGCAACAACGTACTGATCGGTAACAGCGGCAACAACATCCTCACCGGCGGCCTCGGCGCTGACACCCTGACCGGTGGCAATGGTGCCGATGTGTTCGTGCTCGGTGCCTGGAACGAGTCAGGCGTGGGCAATCTGCGTGACGTGATTACTGACTTCAACAGTGCACAAGGCGACAAGATCGATCTGACCAAGTTTGATGCCAACCTGCTGACCTCCGGCGTCAACGGTTTCTCCTTCATTGGCGCAGCCGACTTCACCGGCGCAGGCCAACTGCGTTTCGTCGACCACGTTCTGTCGGGCAACGTCAGCGGTAACGCCGGTGCAGACTTCGAAATCCAGCTGGTGGGTGTGAACAGTTTCAGCGCCAACGATCTGGTGGCCTGACGCTCGCCTCACGCTTTCAACCCGGCCTGCCAATGGCCGGGACTGAAAACAACAACGCCCCGACTGGTTCGGGGCGTTTTTTTGGGCTGTCATTTTGTGGCGGTCAACTCAGGACGCCCAGCTCCTTGGCGCGTGCCACGGCCTGTGTGCGCCGTTCCACGCCCAGCTTGCTGTTGATATGGCTGGCATGGGTCTTCACGGTGTGCAGCGAGATGAACAGTTGCTCGCTGATTTCCTGATTCGAACAACCTTGGGCGATCAGGCGCAGTACCGCCAGCTCCCGGCTGCTGAGCTGTTCGGCCGTCGCGCATTCCAGCGCAGGACGTGCGGTGGAAACAGGAAAGTGCTCCAGCAATTGCTGATTGACGGGACTGGACGCCGTCAGTTGCAGCTGCCCGCGCAACCAGTCCGGGTTGTCTTTGACCAATCTGTCGAACGGTTGCAACACACCGCCAGCCGCCGCGTCCAGTGCCTCGACCAACGCTTTGCGAGCCTCCGGTTCGCGACCGCTCGCCAGCAGCAAGGCAACCTTTTGCGTCAACGCCATCACGCTCAGCAATTGGCGACCGGTCTGCTGTCCGTTTTCATGCAACACATTCAACCGCCCTTCGGCGAGCATCGGTTGTCCCTGGATCACGTCGAGCAACGCCTGCTGCAATTCGACATGCAGCGGCAATTGCGGGTGAAACTCCGGCGGTGCCGCCGCGCGTTCACCGGTATAGGTCTGCCCCAGTCGTGCCAGCCAGGCCTCGGCCAGATCCGTGCGCCCCTGAGTCAACCACAGTTCGCATTTGACCAGGGTAATCATCGCCAGGTAGTAGATCGGCGGCACATCCCAGATATGCATCAAGCGCTCGGCTTCGGCCAGTTCGGCGAAGGCCTTGGCGAATTCACCGCTGTTGCCATCCAGCCGGGCAATCACGCAATGACCGATCAGCACGCTGATGTCGCGGCAGGCTCGCGCCTCGCTCAGACCGGCCTGCAATCGTGAACGTGCCGCCTGCGGTTGCAGGCGCATCGCCAACAGAAAACCTTCATACAGCGTCAGACGCGCACGCACCGCATACAAGCGTTGCGGCGACAGCCCGCGCAGACGCTCCAGACCCTGATGAACTTCATCCAGCGCCCGCACGATCTCGCCCCGCGCCTGCAATACCCGGGCGCGGTCGTAGTGGGCCAGCGCCTCGAACAGAGGATTGCCGACCCGCTGCGCCAGCTCCAGCGACTCGCGGTTCAAGCCCCGTGCGCGCCACAGATCGCCGTCGGCGATCGCCAGATTGGACAGGGTCGACAGACACATCAGCCGCTGGCCGTAACGCTTGGCCGGCAGGCTCTCCAGTGCTTCGGTGCAATACCTCAGCGTTAGTTCACGATGGCCGCGCCCCCGGGCGATGATCCCGCTCAGCGCCAGCCATTGCGCCAGCATCGATTTCTGCGCGGTTGCCGAGGGCGCTGGCAAGAAACGGCTCAAATGACTGGACAACTCTTCGGCCGCGTCGAGCTGACAGGCCAGCCCCAGTGCCCAGCTGTACAGCACAATCAGCCGTGGCGTGCTGATCAGCAGGCTGTCGGGCAAGTCCATTTTCCAGCGCAGCAGCATGCCGACGTTCTGCTCGGCCAGCAGCTGTTCCTCGGACAGGTTCTGCACCAGATTCGCTGCCACATCGAGGTGGCCGGCGCGCAACGCCTGCTCCACCGCTTCGTCGAGCAGCCCCTGGGCGTTGAACCAGCGACAGGCGCGCAGATGCAGCGTCGCAGCCGGCACCATGGCCTGGGTCATGGGCCGGCTGCGCAGCAGATCGGAGAACAAATGGTGGTAGCGATACCAGTGCCCGTGTTCGTCCAGCGGCACCAGAAACACCTGATGCGCCAGCAGAAAACGCAGAATCTCGGCGCTGTCATGGGCTTCGCGCACGGCGTCGCACAGTTCGCTGCAAAAGCGCTCCTGCGGCGCGGTTTCATAAAGGAATGCCTGAACCTCGCCGGGCAGACAATCGATGACCTCTTCCAGCAGATAGTCGCGAATCAGCCCTTCCCCGCCGTTCAGCGCTTGCGGCAACAAAGCATCGCTGCCGGCCTCGGCAACCGCCAGCAGCCAGAAGCGCAACCCGGCGACCCAGCCTTCACTCCGCTGGATCAGGCTTTCCAGGGCCTCGCCGCGCAGTGAACTGCTATGGCGGTCGAGCAGGGTCATGGCCTCATCGTAGGTCAGCCGCAGGTCCTGTTCATTCAGTTCCAGCAGTTGGCGCGACAGCCGCAGACGCGCCAGATGCCAGTCAGGACGCTGGCGGCTGGTGACCATGACCACCAGGCCATCGGGCAAATGATTGAGGAAAAATTGCAGGCAACGGTCAAGCACCGGTCCCTGAGCGAGATGGTAGTCGTCGAGTACCAGCAGCAGCGGCGCCTTCGGATCAAGCTGCAGCGCCAGTTCGTCGAGCAGGCCGTCGAGCCACTCTTCGAAGGCGAACGGCTGATGCCGCTGACGCATCTTCAACAGCCCGAGCGCGCGGCTGCCCAGTTGCGGGAAGTAATCCTGCAACCCTTCGAGCAAGCGCTCGAGGAACCGCCCCGGATCGCTGTCTCGGGCGCTGAGCCCCAGCCACAGGCTTTGCCAGTGCGCCGGCAGGCTCTGACAGAACTCCACCGCCAGCGAACTCTTGCCAAACCCGGCCGGCGCGCTGACCAGCAGCAGGCGTCCGCCAAGCCCGGCACTCAGGCGTTCACACAGACGCGGTCGTAGCACGTAGCCCTCGGGCAACGGTGGACGGAAGAAACGTCCGTCCAGTGCCGCGACGGCAACGCTTGCGGGACCCGGAAGTGGGGACAGATCAGTCATGGCCGGCTCTTGTTTGAATTGCTGTTGGCGGCGTTGCAGATGTCCGCAGACTAGCCTTAAACGAACCGGTTATGAAGGTTGCTGCTACAAATGGCTACAAAAAGACTACGTGCGTGGATGACGGAAAAGTCCCGGAAAAAAAACGCCCCGAACCAGTCGGGGCGTTTTCACGAGGATGCGGCCTCGTTTTTACAACGGTTTAGCGGACACCATCCTGACGCAGGGCGGCCGGGGTGAAGTCACTGGTAGTGGCCGTGAAGCCGAAGTCATACGCCGACTTCTCTTCGTTCTTCATGCCCAGGGCCAGGTAACGACCCGACTGCAGGTCGTAGAGGGTTTCAAGGGTGTACCACGGCACTTGCACGTTGTAGTAATCCTGAGAGTGGGCTTCCGCCACACGCCAGAGTTGATTACGACCGTCGTAGTGGTCGATCACCGCGGCTTGCCAGGTGTCTTCATCGATGTAGAAGTCACGCTTGGCGTAGATGTGGCGCTGGCCTTCTTTCAGGGTGGCGACCACATGCCACACGCGACGCAGCTCGTAACGGGTCAGGTCCTGATTGATATGACCCGCCTTGAGGATATCGGCGTACTTGAGTTTCGGATCGTCGAGTTTGTAGCTGTCGGAGGCGATGTACATCTCTTTCTTGCCTTCGAGCTTCCAGTCGTAGCGATCTGGCGCGCCGTTGTACATATCGAGGTTGTCCGAGGTACGCAGACCATCCGCCGCGGTGCCCGGGCCGTCATACGACACTTGAGGCGCACGACGCACGCGACGCTGACCGGCGTTGTAGATCCACGCCGCACGCGGTTCCTTCACCTGATCGAGGGTTTCGTGAACCAGCAGCACCGTACCGGCCAGACGCGCCGGCGCAGTCACTTTTTGCTTGAAGTAAAACAGGATGTTGCCCGGGTTCGCCGGATCGTAGTCCTTCATCTTGTCGCGGAACACGAACTGATCCTGGAAGTACACCAGGCTGAACGAGCCATTGGGTTGCGGTGTGGCCTGGGTTACCAGTCGGGTCACGCTGCCGCCGCGATAACGGGTGATGTGGTTCCAGATCACCTCCAGGCCACTTTTCGGAATCGGGAAAGGCACAGCGGTATCGAATTTTTCCAGACCGTTGCCGCCAGACACCAGCGTGGTATTGACCGCGTTCTTCTTGATCGCGGCAAACACGTCATCCGGCACGGTCGCGCCGCGATGGGACGGGTAGACCGGCATCTTGAAGGTGTCCGGGTAGCGCTGGAACATCGCGTACTGGCCCGGCGAGAGCTTGTCCTTGTACTGGTCGACGTTCTGTTTGGTGATGGTGAACAGCGGCTTTTCACTGGCATACGGATCGGACAGGAAACCCTTGCTGTCGACGGTGCCGGCATTTTTCGCCATCGGTTTCCAGGCCGGAATCGAGCCATCGGCGTTGCCGGCCATCTCGGCGCCCATCGGGGTCAGGCTCTTGCCCAGTTTGTCCGCTTCGGCGGCAGGCACCGCCGCCATGACGCCGGTCGCCAGCAGCGACAGGCCCAGAACACCGGCGTGGAACAGACTCTTTGTTATTTTCATAAATTCGCTCGTCCTGAAAATGCAGTGCTTAGAAGTTCACGCCGAAGCTGAGTGCAACGAAGTCGCGGTCATCAACAGTGGTGTACTTGCCGTCGAAGAAGTTGGTGTAGGCCAGGCTCGCGGTGTAGGTGTTCTGGTACTCGGCATCGACACCCAGGCTCACCGCCTTGCGACCTTCCTCGAAGTTGCCGCCAGGGCCTGGCGAGTAACCGCTGACGTCATGGGACCAGGCCACGTTCGGCTTGAGGTTCACACCGGCGAACACGTCGTTGTATTCCCAGATCGCCCGACCGCGATAGCCCCACGAAGTCGCCGTGGTGAAACCGTCATCGTTGCAATTGCGGCTGCGGTTGTTGGTCGGTGTGCCCGGACCGGCACCGTTGATGGTGCTGGTATTGAGCGCCACGCAAGTGTTGGCGCCACCGGTGGCCGGCAGTTCGCCCGGACCGTAGACCGGATCGCGGCCATAACGTACGTCGGAGCTGCTTTCCAGGCCGCCGACGTGGGTCACGCCCACTTCGCCCACCAGGGTCAGACGGCTGGCACCCATGACCTGATCGAAGAAGTGCGTCAGGGTGGTCTGGAACTGGGTGATTTCCTTGCGGCGATAGCCGTGCAGATCCTGGCCCGGCACGCCGTTGAGCAGCGAGGCGTTGGCCAGGGAGCCGCCCAGAGGACGCACACCGGCAAACAGGATGTCGGTGGAGTTCAGTTGTACCGGAGCGTTCGGCCGGTAGCTGATTTCACCGCTCCACGCCGTACCGGTAGGCAGGGTGGTGGAGAAGCTCAGGCCATAGAGACGGATGTCTTCAGGGTATTCGACGAAGTATTTCGAGCTGCCCGCGACCACCAGCGGCCCCAGCGCGCGGAATGCCGCCGGCAGTGCCGCCACACCGTTGTACACCGACTGCGGCGCACCCGTGGCGCTGAAGATCGGCGCACGGCTGTGGTAGTTCATGAAGTAGGCACCGAACTCGGTATCGAGCGGGTCGAACATGTACTTGAACGACGCACCCCACTGGCCGCTGTCACGGGCATCGCGGTCGCCGGCCCGGCGCACCAGCACGCCTTCCTCGTTGACGTCGACACCGGCGGCGGCCAATGGCCCCAGGGCGACGGCAGGGATCTGCGAACGCTTGTTCAGCACGCGCAGGTTGTCGGTGCAGCCGTCGGCAATGATGTCCGGCTGGGAGAAGAAGGTGCCGCAGTTGTCGACGACAGTCTGGTCCCACTCGAGCTGATAGAAGGCTTCGGCCGACAGGTTGTCGGTGAGGCTCTGGGACACGTAGAACATGTTGACCGGAATCAGGCCTTCCTTGACTTCGGCGCCGGGACGACGGAACGCGGACACGTCGATCGGGTTGATCGAGTTGATGCCGCCGCCGATGAAGGTACTTTCACCCCAGCTCACCACCTGCTTGCCCAGACGCACGGAACCCGGCTGATCGGCAATCGAGTAGTTGTGGTAGACGAAGGCGTCGAGGATCTGGCCGCCGGAGGACTTGGCGCCTTCCTTGCGGTTGTGGTCGCTGATGTCCTTGAACTCGCGGCTTTCATCCTTGAGCTCGAAGTCGTACCAGTATTTGCCACGGACGAACACGCCGGTGTCGCCGTATTTCAGTTCAAGGTCATGGATACCCTTGAAGATCTTGGAGAAGGTCTCGCCGCTCTTGAAGTTGGCGTGACCGTCATCGGAGGTCTGGGACAGCCCCTTGCCACCGTTGTTGACGCCGATGAGGTTCTTGTTCGGTTGCTGGGTAGACCAACTGGCGCCAATCGACAGGGATGAGTCGAACTGGCCTTCGATTTCACCGACGTTGAAACTGACGCCGAATGCCGGCCCGGCGAGCGAAGAAGCAAGACTGACGGCCAGAGGCAGTTTAGCCCGGCGCCAGAACTGATTTACTGAGGTCATCGACGCTACTCCATGTGCATTATTGTTATGGCAGTGAGTACTTTTAAAAACGCCTGAAGGACCGGGAGCCAAGGGTCGCCCGAAATCGCTTCAATGTTGCATCGCCCCGTTTTGTGCGTTTGCCCCGTTCTTAAAAATCCTTGAGCGGACTATAGCCAGCAGGTGGTAGTGCTTGATCCCTCTAAAGTGTGATTTGCGCTGCCGACCACTCTGGAACAGTCCTTTCGCCAGTCCGACACACGTCGGCACGGCAAGAATGGCTGAAAATTCGGATTTCACAAGCCAAGCGCTTGCTTGGGCGGGTCTGGCGCGCCGTTTTCGGCGCGCCAGGGGAGGTTCAGAGGGTCGAGAGGAAGGTGCTGTTATTGGTCTGCCATTCGCTGATGTCGAGGCGGATGCGCTTCTTGTCGAGCTTGCCGACACTGGTCTTGGGAATTTCCGTAACAAGGGCGATCTGACTCGGAATCGCCCACTTGCTCAGGTGCCCCAGTTCCACGAACGGCTTGAGGTGTTCCTTGAGTTCCCGCGCCCCGATGGCGTGCCCTTCGCGGATCACCAGCAAGGCGAACGGCCGCTCGCCCCACTGCGGATCAGGGATACCCACCACTGCTACTTCACGTACCGCAACGTGACGACTGATGAGGTCTTCGAGATCCAGCGAGGAAATCCATTCGCCGCCGGTCTTGATCACGTCCTTGATACGGTCGCGGATATCGATCACGCCCATGCTGTCGAGGGTCGCGACGTCACCGGTGTGCAACCAGCCGCCGGCCCACAGCTCGGCGCCCTTCTGCGGTTCGTTGAAATAGCCTTCGGTCAGCCACGGCGCACGCAGCACCAGTTCGCCCTGGGTATCGCCGTCGGCCGGGAGGAAGTTGCCTTCGCCGTCGACGATCGCCGCCTCCACCAGCGGTCCCGGCACCCCGGCCTTGATCCGGTAGGTGGTGCGCTCGTCTTCGCTGCCCGCCATCAGTTCGTCGTTCAGGTGCGCGCAGGACACCAGCGGCCCGGTTTCCGACATGCCATAGGCGGCGGTCAGCTGAATGCCTTTGCTCTTGGCGGTTTCATAGAGTGTGCGGTTGAGCGCACTGCCGCCGATGACTATCTTCCAGCCGCCGAAATCGGTGCTTTGCGCCCCCTTGGCGTTGAGCAGCATTTGCAGGATGGTCGGCACGCAATGGGAGAACGTGACCTTTTCCTTGCGCCACAGCTCGACCAGAAACTCCGGATCGTAACGCCCCGGATAAACCTGTTTGAGACCCAGCATGGTCGCCACATACGGCAGGCCCCAGGCGTGTACGTGGAACATCGGGGTGATCGGCATGTACACATCGTTGGTGCCCAGCAGCCGCACGCTGTCGATGGCGCCCATGATGGTCGACACGCCCATGGTGTGCAGCACCAGTTGCCGATGGGTGAAGTACACCCCTTTCGGATTGCCGGTGGTGCCCGTGGTGTAGAACGTGGTCGCGACCGAGTTTTCGTCGAAATCCTCAAAGTCGTACTGCGGGCTGGCGGCGGCCAGCAGTTGCTCGTACTCGCCGAGCAGATTCGGCAGGTCGGCGGTTTTTTCCGGCAGATCGGTCAGCAGCAGGGTTTTGTCGACCGTGGTCAGGTGCGGCGCGATGGCCTGGTACAAGCCCACGAACTCGCTGTTGACCAGCACGAAGCGGTCCTCGGCGTGGTTCATGGTGTAGAGAATCTGCTCCGGCGACAGGCGCACGTTGATGGTATGAATCACCGCGCCAATCATCGGGATGGCAAACATGCACTCCAGGTAACGATGGCTGTCCCAGTCCATCACCGCCACGGTATCACCGGGCTTGACCCCGGCCGCCGTCAGCACGTTGGCCAGCCGCGCCACCCGTTCGATCAGGGTCGGATAGCTGTAACGCAACTGGTCACGGTAGATGATCTCGCGGGTTTTCTCGTAACGGGCACCGGACATCAGCAGCCGTTTAATCAGCAATGGGTACTGGTAGGCCCCTTCGGCGGGCGGAATAACGCGAGTCTGCAACATAAGAGTCCCTTTTCTGACTGCACGGTTTTGATGAACAGATTCGTACTCTAAAACCGTTACGTGACAGCTAAATCAGCCAAAGGAATGATTTGCAGAGCCGGACAAATGCTAGCTTTGCGCCAGCATCTGCCGGGATTCATCGTCGTTCAGGCGGTTTGCCCTACAGCCGCTTCAGAAGGCGTGCGTGGGAAAACCACCGCAGCAAGGAAAGTCAAAGCGCCAAAACCGGCCAGGATCAGGTAAAGCCCCACAAAACCATGGCGTGGTTCGACATAGGAAATCAGCGGAATCGCCGTCGCACTGGCGCCGAACGATAAACAGTAACGCAGCGCGAAGACCCGCGACTGCCAATGCGGCGCGACGAAATTGGCGACCATCGAATCGTTCACCGTGACCTGGCCGAACACCACGAACATGAACGCCGCCCCGATGGCGATCACCGCCCAGCCGTCGACGTAGGCCAGCGCAAACAGCAGTGGCGCCTGGCACAGCGTCAAGGCGATGAACGGCCACTTCAGGCTGACGCGGTGCAACACCCGGCCAATGCTCAACTGCGCGATGGCACCGAAGGCATAGGCCAGGCTGACCACCACGCCGAGGGTCTGCGGCGAAGCAAACAAATCGTGCAGGCGCTCCTGGAACAGTTTCGGATACGTCATGGTCGTGGCGTTGAACACCACGCCACCGGTGGCGGTGGCCAACGCCAGCACAGCGAACACCATGACCATCGAAATCCGCTGGCCGCCGGCACCTTTGAGCGCGGTGTGCGGACGTTGCGAAATGGGTTCCTCGCGCACCTGCAAGGCGAAGCCGATCCCCAGCATGATCGCCACCGCTCCCGGTAACAGAAACGCCGAGCGCCAGCCGAACTGCGCCACCAGCAACCCGGTGATCAGCGCCGAAAACGCCACGCCGAGGTTGCCCCACATGCCGTTGATGCCGATTTCCCGCCCGC
The DNA here is from genome assembly GCF_019145475.1 of Pseudomonas botevensis. GTDB lineage: Bacteria > Pseudomonadota > Gammaproteobacteria > Pseudomonadales > Pseudomonadaceae > Aquipseudomonas > Aquipseudomonas botevensis. Next base: position 71,728 of record NZ_JAHTKI010000023.1, on the reverse strand, counting down.
GATTCTGCGCACAGGCCACCAGCATCGCGGTGCCTACCGGATGATAGATCGCCGCAAAAATGCCGATCAGGGTCAGGCCGATCACCAGCATCGTCGGGCTGTTGCTCAGGCCGGTGAAGATCGCCGAGGCGCCGATGCCGAAGAAAAACACCAGCATCATCCGGCGCCGGCTCCAGTGATCGCCCAGCCAGCCGGCCGGCAGCGAACAGGCGCCGAACGCGATAAAGCCACCCAGCGACAGGCCGATCAGCGCGGCGTAGTCGAGGGCAAAGGCCTGGGTCATGCCGAGCACGGCGGCGGGAAAAATCAGCATGAACATGTGATCGATCACATGGGCTGCGTTGATGTAGCGAATGACGTTTCTGGATGGGTTCATCGCGGCACGCTTTATAGAGTTATCGGTGGTTGTCAGTGGCTTATGCTAAGTTGGCGAAAAAGCGCATTCCTGCCATCCGAGTCATCAAATCAGACATGTTGATCAGCCATTTCGACCACGGCCCGGTGAGCGCCTACCCTCGGGATTATCTGGACGGCGCACACCAGCCGCTGCACCTGCACCGTGAAGCGCAGTTGCTGTATGCCGCCAGCGGAGTGATGCGGGTGGTCACCGCACAAGGGGCATGGGTGATTCCGCCGAGTCGCGCGGTGTGGATTCCACCGGAGGTGGCGCACGAGATTTTCATGTCCGGCGATGTGCAGATGCGTTCGCTGTTCATCGCCGCGCATCTGTCGCCCGCCAGCCTCCAGCACTGTTGCGTGCTGGCGGTGACGCCTTTGCTGCGCGAGCTGATCCTGCGTGCGGTGCAAGGCCCGCCCCACGCCGACAATCCGCTGATCCAGCAATTGATGCTGGAAGAACTCGCCAGCCTGGAAAACCTGCCGCTGCACATACCGATGCCCACCGACCGGCGCTTGCAGAACATCTGCCTGGCGTTGCTGCGCACGCCGGATCACCCCAATACCCTGGAAGACTGGGCGCAGCAGGTCGGCGCCAGCTCACGCACCCTGGCGCGACTGTTCCAGCAGCAGTTGCAGATGAATTTCAATGCCTGGCGCCAGCAACTGCGCCTGATGGAAGCCCTGCCACGCCTGCTCGCCGGGGACAGCGTGCAGCGCGTGGCGGGAGATTTGGGGTACGGCAGCGCGCGGGCGTTCAGCGCGATGTTTCGCCGCTTGCTCGGGGAGAATCCCCGGGACTATCTGAACACCCTGAACAAACTCAGCGAGCTGGTTTAGCCGATCAATGCATCTCGGTGAACGCGAGTTTCACCCCGATGGCGATCAGTACCGCCCCCATGGTGCGGTCGAACCAGTGGCCCATGCGGGCGAAACCGGCGCGCACGCGCTGCTGGCTGAACAGCATCGCCACCAGGCAGAACCAGGTGGCAGTCGCCGCCGCCAGGTAGATCCCGTAACCGGCCTGTACCGCCAGCGGCGTGTGCGGATTGATCACCACGGTGAACAGCGACAGGAAGAACAGCGTCGCTTTCGGGTTCAGGCCGTTGGTCACGAAACCTGAGGTGAATGCGCCACGGGCGGTGCGTTCGCCAGCCTCCTTGTGCAAGTCGTCGGTCACGGTTTTCGCCGGTTGCGCGCGCAGGGCCTTGAAGCCGATGTACAGCAGATAGGCGGCAGCGGCCCACTTCAAGGCATTGAACAGCACAATCGACTGCGACACGATCAGGCCGATGCCGAGCAACGAATAGCCGACATGCAGGAAAATCGCCGTGCCCACACCCAGCGCCGTCCAGGTGCCGGCGCGCCGACCGTGGGTCACACTTTCGCGCACCACCACGGCGAAGTCCGGGCCGGGACTGGCGACAGCCAGCAGATGGATCAGTGCAACGGTCAAGAACTCGGTCCAGTACATGAGGGCTCCCTTACAAAGGCGTAACGATTTGTTTCATCTGTTAGGCTCGGCAGAGTACGCCCTCCGCTCAAAGCACAAAAGGTACAGTTGATGACGAACGCTCGCCGCGCCGTATTTCTTGATCATCCCTCGCTGGATCTGGGAGATCTCGACCTGAGTCCCTTGCGCGAATGCTTCAGCGATCTGCAACTGTTCGCCCAGACCTTGCCCGAACAAGTCGCCGAACGCCTGCAAGGCGCCACGGTGGCGATCACCAACAAGATCCTGATCGACGCCGCCGCCATGGCCGCCAACCCGGATCTGCAACTGATCCTGATCACCGCCACCGGCACCAACAACGTCGACCTGGCCGCCGCCCGCGAACGCGGCATCACCGTGTGCAACTGCCAGGGTTACGGCACACCGTCGGTGGCGCAGCACACGATCATGCTCCTGCTCAACCTCGCCACCCGCCTGGCCGACTACCAGAAAGCCGTCGGCGAAGGTCGCTGGCAGCAGGCGAAACAGTTCTGCCTGCTGGACTACCCGATCATCGAACTGGAGGGCAAAACCCTGGGTCTGCTCGGCCACGGCGAACTCGGCGGCGCGGTGGCGCGCCTGGCTGAAGCGTTCGGGATGCGCGTGTTGCTGGGGCAGATTCCCGGTCGCCCTGCCCGCGCGGATCGTCTGCCGCTGGAGGAACTGCTGCCACAGATCGACGCTCTCACCCTGCACTGCCCGCTCAACGAACACACCCGACACTTCATCGGCGCCCGCGAGCTGGCATCGATGAAACCCGGCGCCCTGGTGGTCAACACCGCCCGTGGCGGCCTGATCGACGAACAGGCGCTGGCCGATGCCTTGCGCAACGGGCATCTCGGCGGCGCTGCCACCGATGTGCTGAGCGTGGAGCCGCCCAACCATGGCAATCCGCTGCTGGCCGCCGACATCCCGCGCCTGATCGTCACTCCGCACAACGCCTGGGGCAGCCGCGAGGCCCGGCAACGGATCGTGGGGCAATTGCGCGAAAACGCCCAGGCCTTCTTCAGCGGTAAGGCGCTGCGGGTCGTCAGTTGATAAACTGCGGCACTTTTTTTCACGGGAGCAGTTATGGATCCGCGCAGTGAAGTACTGCTTCGTCAGGCCGAGTTATTCCAGGGGCCGCTGTTGTTGGCCGGTTTGCCCGCCGACGATTTGCTCGGGCGCCTGCCCAACGCGTTAGGCTGGTGCTGGCACGCCGGCGATCAAGCCGCGCTCGATGCGCGTTTCGCCGGACGCAGCCACTTCGGCGTGAATGTCCCGGAGCGCGAATTCGACAGCGCCGTGGTGTTCCTGCCCAAATCCAAAGACTTGACCGATTACCTGCTCAACGCCGTGGCCGCGCGCCTGGCCGGGCGCGAGGTGTTTCTGGTCGGGGAAAAACGCAGCGGCATCGAAGGCGCGTCCAAACAGCTCAACCCCTTCGGCAAGCCGCGCAAGCTCGACAGCGCCCGGCATTGCCAGTTGTGGCAAGTCACCGTGGCCGACGCACCGCAGGCCAAACCGCTGGAAAGCCTGGCACAGACCTACGAACTGCCGCTGGCCGAAGGCCCGTTGAAGGTCGTCAGCCTGCCGGGCGTGTTCAGCCACGGTCGCCTGGATCGCGGCAGCGCCCTGCTGCTGGAGCATCTGGACAAACTGCCGGGTGGGCATCTGCTGGATTTCGGCTGTGGCGCCGGTGTATTGGGCGCGGCGATCAAACGTCGCTATCCCGAGACGCAGGTGACGATGCTCGACGTCGATGCGTTCGCTACCGCCAGCAGTCACCTGACCCTGGCTGCCAATGGTCTGGAAGCCGAGGTCCTGACCGGCGACGGGATCGATGCCGCCCCGATGGGTTTGAACGCGATTCTGAGCAATCCGCCGTTCCATACCGGCGTTCACACCAACTATGTCGCCACCGAGAACTTGCTGCGAAAAGCGGCCAAACATCTGAAAAACGGTGGCGAACTGCGCCTGGTGGCGAACAGTTTTCTGAAGTACCAGCCGTTGATCGAAGAGCACTTGGGCGTGTGTGCGATCAAGGCCGAGGGCAATGGCTTCCGGATTTATCGGGCCAAACGCGGCTAGAAATTTGTACTTGCTCTATCGGATTGGCGAAGGCAGAATCCGCTCCGTCCTAGGGGAGTAGTCTCCCACGAGCGCCAAGCTCGTCCGGCATACGTCAACATACTTGATCCTCAGATCATGGCGTATGCGACCCAAGCGTCCGCAGCAGACGGATCGCAGGGTTTGACAAGACCTATGACACGCACACCTTACCCGGGGCGGGAAGGCTGTACGTGTCATAGCCGTGTCGACCCGCCCCTTAGGAAATCCTGATGCTGGACTCGTTACTCGTTCCCACCGCAATCGTTGCCTTGGCCGAAATCGGCGACAAGACGCAACTGCTCGCGCTGATTCTCGCCGCTCGCTTTCGCAAACCCTGGCCGATCATTGCCGGTATCGTCGCTGCGACCCTGGCCAACCACGCGGCAGCCGGTGCGGTCGGCGCCTGGTTCGGCAGCTTCTTCTCCGACGCGGTCCTGCACTGGATTCTCGCCGCCAGCTTCGCCGCCACGGCGCTGTGGACCCTGGTCCCGGACAAAATGGACGATGACGAAGCCAGCACCGCCCGCAAGTTCGGACCGTTCCTGACCACGCTGATTGCGTTCTTCCTCGCGGAAATCGGTGACAAGACCCAGATCGCCACGGTGATGCTCGCCGCGCAATATCCGGAATTGTGGCTGGTGATCATCGGCACCACCGCCGGCATGCTGATTGCCAACGTTCCGGTGGTACTGGCCGGTAACTTCGCGGCGGAGAAACTGCCGCTGACCCTGATCCGTCGCCTCGCGGCTTCGGCGTTCATGATTCTGGCGGTTGTTGCGGTGTACAAGGCGATGCAGAGCAGTGGCTGGGTTTGACGCGATAACCCGGTAACACCGCGTTATCGTTCTTCGCGAGCAAGCCCCACCGATTTACGGCTAACCAATGGGGGAACAGGCTTGCTCGCGAAGAGGCCATCAGCCTCGCTGAAAATCCCTCAGGACTTCGGTGCTTTTTCGTACAGCGGCATGACCTTCGGAATTGCCGCTTCCAACGATGCGATACGACTGGACGACGCCGGGTGAGTGCTCATGAATTCCGGTGGCGAACCCTCGGAAGCCTTGCTCATCTTGTTCCACAGCGTGATTGCCGCATTCGGGTTGTACCCGGCGCGGGCGGCCAGTTCCAGGCCGATCAGGTCGGCTTCGTTTTCGTTGGCCCGGCTGTTGGGCAACGTCATGCCGTATTGGGCCACGGTGTCGGCCAGCGCCATGCTGTCCTGGCCCAGCCCCAGCAACGCACCGGCGCCCTGCTTGGCCATTTCGATGCCATAGGCCTTGGACATCGCTTCACGACCGTGCTCGCGCAGGGCGTGGGCGATTTCATGGCCCATGACCGCAGCGATTTCATCGTCGGTGAGTTTCAGGCTGTCGATCAGCCCGGTGTAGAAAATGATCTTGCCGCCAGGACCGCAGTTGGCGTTGAGTTCATCGCTCTTGATCAGATTGACTTCCCATTTCCACTGCGCCGCATCCGGACGGAAATTCGGCGTCTGGGCGATCAGGCGGTTGGCAATGGCCTGAACCCGCTTGGCCTCGTTGCTGGACTTGTCCAGCACACCCTTGCTCGACGCCTCGCCCACGGTCTTCTGATAGGACTGGGCGTACATCTGGTCGACCTCTTGCGAGGACAGCAGGCTGGACATGTACTGCTTGCGTTCCACGCCCACGGCACCGCCGCTGGTGGTGTTGACCGACTGGCAGCCGGCCAGCAACAGCGCTGCGCTCAGCGCACCTACAACCAATGTCTTGTTCATTCAAAAGCTCCCTGAAAACCTGCCGCGTATCCTAGGCGGGTAAATGTATCCGCGCCAGATACAACGGACGTGTTGCACGCACTTTCAGAAACTGCCCGCCCACCCTGTAGGAAAAATTTCACAGACACCTGCGAGCCACGCGGCAACTGCGTCGCACACCGATCCATTTGCGACATTTCTGCGCAATGGCATCCGGCCTGACTCATGGCGCAATGCCTGCTGCCGATACAACAGCGCAGACGTCCTCTCGCGTGCGGAGCCCTCATGAAATTCAAGTCGATCCAGTTTTCCGTAGCCGCCCTGGCCGGCGCCATCGTACTCAGCGTGGTCGCCGCGCTGGTGCTGTATGCGCTGTTCTCCGGCGCCCGCACGCAAGACATGGTTCAGCAACGAACCCAGGATCAGTTCGAGCAGGTCATCGAGCAGCGCCTGACATCGCTGGCGCAGACCCAGGTCAGCCAGATCCAGCGCGAGCTGGAGGCACCACTGCTGATTGCCGGCGGACTGGTGCGGGTCAATGCCCTGCTCGGCACACCGGGCGTCGAGGGTCAGCCGAAACTCACCGTCAGCCGCGAGCAACTGATCAGTCTGATCAAGGAAAACGTCGAGAAGAACCCGAAAATCCTCGGCACCTACATCGGCTGGGAAAAGGACGCACTGGATCACAACGACGCCGCCTACGTCGGCACCAAAGTGGTCGGCATCGACGCCAGCAACGGGCGTTTCCTGCCATGGTGGTTCCGCAATGACGACGGCACCCTGGGCCTGGACAAACTGGTGGACGTCGACGACCAGAAAGTCCTGTCCACCGGCGTGCGCGCCAGCGAGTACTACCTGTGTTCCAAGGAAACCAAAAAATCCTGCGTGATCGATCCGGCGCCGTACAAGGTCGGCGACAAAATCGTCATGCTCGCCTCCTTTATTGAACCGATCATGCTCAACGGCGCGTTCCAGGGCATCGTCGGCGCCGACCTGTCGGTGAACTTCATCCAGGAAATGCTTCTGGGCGCGAACCAGAAACTCTACGGCGGCGCCGGCCAGATGGCGTTGATCGGCGGTAACGGGCGGATCGTCGCCTACACCAAGGACCCAAGCAAATTCGGCGAAAAAGTCAGCGATATCCTCGACGCCCAGCAGATTGCCAACATGGCCAATCTCAAGCGTGGCGAAGTCACCTACACCGTCAATAAAGAGCAGGGCCGCATCGAGTTGTATCTACCGTTCGGCATCGGCCAGACCGACGCGCGCTGGACCCTGATGCTGCAACTGCCGCTCAACGCCGTAATGGCCGACCTGCAAAAGCTCCAGGGCGACCTCGACGCGCAACGCAAATCCGACACCTTTGGCATGGCCATGGTCGGCCTGCTCATCGCCGCGCTCGGCTTGCTGGTGATCTGGCTGGTCGGCCACGGCATCGCCCGACCGCTGAAACAAATGGTCACCATGCTCGACGACATCGCCCAGGGCGAAGGCGACCTGACCCGTCGCCTGAGCAGCGACCGCAGCGATGAGCTGGGTTCGATCGCCAAGGGCTTCAACACCTTCCTGGCCAAGTTGCAGGCGATGATCACCCAGGTGGTGACGTCGGTGCAGAGCGTCAGCGACTCCTCGGAACACACCGCCGACATCGCGATCCGCACCAACATCGGCGTGCAGAAACAGATGGCCGAGATCGATCAGGTCGCCACCGCCGTGCAGGAAATGACGGCGACTGCGCAGGACGTGGCGCGCAACGCGACCCAGGCCGCGCAAGCCGCCAGCCATGCGGATCAGGCGGCGAGCCAGGGCATGCAGATCGTCCGCGACACTTCAAACTCGATCGGCGTTCTGGCAGTGGAAATCAGCAAGGCCGTGGACGTGGTCCAGACCCTGGCCAAGGACAGCGAGAACATCAACGCGATCCTGACCGCCATTCGCGGGATCGCCGAACAGACCAACCTGCTGGCGCTGAACGCGGCGATCGAAGCGGCCCGGGCCGGTGAACAGGGTCGCGGTTTCGCGGTAGTGGCCGATGAAGTGCGCAACCTGGCGCAGAAAACCCAGAAGGCCACCGAAGAAATCCAGAGCATGATCCAGCAACTGCAACAGGGCACGCGCGACGTGGTGCGGGTCATGGAAGACAGCCAGAACCGCACCGACGAAAGCGTGCAGCACGCGGCCAAGGCTGCCGAGGCGCTGGAAACCATTACTCAGGCGGTGTCGGTGATCAACGACATGAACACCCAGATCGCCAGCGCCGCCGAGGAACAGAGCGCGGTGGCCGATGACATCAACCGTAATGTGATCAACATCGGTCAGGTGGCGAACGAGGTGGCGGGTGGCGCGGATGAGTCGAGTTCGGCGAGTGCGGACCTGACCAAACTGGCGGAGCAGCAGCGGCGGTTGATCAATCAGTTCAAGGTTTGAGAGCAAGAGCAAAAGCCCCTCACCCTAGCCCTCTCCCCAAGGGAGAGGGGACTGACCGCGTTGTCTTGCGTCATCCATCGACCTGAAAAAAACCAGTCGATTATGGATTCGGTGCTATGCGTTCAGGTCGGCGTATTTCTGGAACATCGCACAATCGGTCCCCTCTCCCTCCGGGAGAGGGTTAGCGTGAGGGGGCTTTTGATCGAGAGCGCTAGGCCGGGGTCAGACACTCCGGCCCATTCAATTTCGGATCATTCACCAGATTCGCCAACACTCGCTCACGCAACGCGACTGGCTCACTGGCCAGCAACGCGTGCAAGGCATGCAGCGGCGTCTGCGGATCGAGCCATGCCGCCTGCCCCGCCTCATCGAGAATCAGCGGCCGGCGTTGACTGGCCGCCGGCTGGGTGATGACCGCCGTACTCAGCCAGACCTGTTCCTGCACCGGATACGCCTCCCAGATCGCCGCGAAAAACAGCGAGGAGCCCTCCCCCGGTGTCAGCCAGTACGGGCGCTTGCGCGCCGTGCCGCGCCATTCGTAGAAGCCGTTGGCTGGCAGCAGGCAGCGACGCAGGCGCAAGGCCTCGCGAAACATCGGTTGTTCGGCAACGGTTTCGGCCCGGGCATGGGCCGGCGTGCGGGACAGGTCAGTCAGCCACGGCGGCGTCAGCCCCCAACGGGCGCGGGCCAGCGAGCGCGGGCCGTCAGGCTCGGCGCGCAGTATCAGCACCGAATCGTTGGGGGAAATGTTCCACTGCGCCTGCTGATCGGCGGGAAAACCTGGCAGGGCCGCGAAGTCGCGGTTCCAGCGAAACAGGGCATAACGTCCACACATGGGGCAACACGGCTCGAGAATAAAACGAACGCCAGCCTAACAGACCAGCGTCCCGGGAAAGCTTTCCGGTTCATCGCCGGGCAGCGGCAGCGCGGCATTGTACGCACGGATCAGCTCGCGGGCGTATTCGGCCTGGTCGTTATCGACCGACAGCCCGAGCAGGCCGAAGATCGGCAATTCACCCGTGCCGCCCAGCAGGTCGCGCCCGACCAGATGCGCCTCGATGCCTTCGCTGGCGAGCATGCCCTTGAGCATCTCGCCTTCCATCAGGTTTTCCGGCTCGTAGATTCGCTGCATGGCTGCCCCTCACTCGTTTTCGCTGAAGACCTCGAGATGCCATTCCTCTCCGTGAACCTGCAAAACAAAGGTGATCGGCCGACAACAGACCTGACAGTCTTCAATATAGGTCTGATCGCCGCCGGACAGATCAATGGTCGTCTCGACCTCTTCACCACAATACGGACATTCATAGTCTGCGCTTTCCAGCATCGCGGTCTCCCGAGTGACTTGTGCGTATAATCGCCGGTCTATTTGCAGGGCTATTTTTGTCTGGCTACCTTTTCAGACCGTGCCCCGTTGGTTTTCGATCAAAACCTTTACTTACCCTAGCCGTTTCCAACAAGAGAGCATGATGGGCGAATTCGATGCCATCCGACCTTACGACGACAGCGAAGTACCTGCGGTACTGGCAAGACTGCTCGGCGACAAGGCGTTTCTAGATATCCTCACCCACTTCCGCTTCCCGCGTTTCGCCGGTGCCTTCGGCTGGATGCTCAAACCTCTTATAGCCCATCGGCTGCGTCGTGAGTTCGCCGACGTGACGTCCGTGGCCACTTTGCAGGACAAGGTCGAATTCTACGTCGACCACACCATCGAGCGGGCCACCGACGGTGTCACCTACACCGGTGTCGAGCAATTCAAGTCCGGCAGCGCCTATCTGTTCATCGCCAACCACCGCGATATCGTGATGGACCCGGCCTTCGTCAACTATGCCGTGTACCACGCCGGCCTGCCGACCCCGCGCATCGCGATCGGCGACAACCTGCTGCAAAAGCCGTTTGTCAGCGACCTGATGCGGTTGAACAAGAGTTTCATCGTGCATCGCTCGATCACCGGGCGCCGCGAGAAAATGGCCGCCTATCAACTGCTGTCGGCCTACATCAACCACTCGATCCGCACCGATTGCGCCTCGATCTGGATCGCCCAGGCCGAGGGCCGGGCCAAGGACGGCGACGACCGTACCGAGTCGGCGATCCTCAAGATGTTCCACATGAGCCGCAAGGACGAGCCGTTCGGCGAAGTCATTCAGTCGCTGAACCTGACCCCGGTATCGATCAGCTACGAATACGACCCGTGCGACCAGGCCAAGGCCCGCGAACTGTACATCCGCGCCACCACCGGCACCTACAGCAAGGCGCCGGGCGAGGATGATGTGAGCATCGCCAAGGGCATCACCGGCTACAAGGGCCGGGTGCATGTGAACTTCGCCGCGCCGATCACCGAGCTGTTTGAAGACACCAAGCAACTGGCGGTCGAGATGGACAAGCAGATTCTCGGCGGTTATCGGTTATTCCCGGTGCATTACCTGGCGTACGCACAGTGGGCCGATGCCGATCCGCAACTGCACGTGCCGCAGGCCGCCGAGGTGTTCGGTGCCGAAGAACTGGCCAAGGCCCAGGAAGAGTGGCAGCGCCGGCTCGACGCCTGCCCGGCGGAACACCGTCCGTATCTGGTGCTGCAATACGCGACGCCGGTGCGCAATCAGTATCGGGTCAAGGCCGGGTTGCCGCTGTAAGCGGTTGCCTTGCGGACACAAAAACGGCGCCCTGGGGCGCCGTTTTTCATGCCTGCGAAAAAGTCAGACCCGGGTGCTGATCCACGAAACCAGCAACGCCAGTCCCAGGCAGGCAAACCCGAAACGGTAGAAGAAGCGGTTCATGCGCAGGGTCGACCAATCCAGCGTCGGCTCCTGATCGGGGCGGTTTTCGCGCTGGGCAGCGATGCTGGCCATTGCCCGTTGCTCGCGGCGACGGGTCGCATGCAGCAGCCAACTGCCGGGAAACGCCAGCAGCAGCGCCAGCAGGTTGATCAATTTGGCGGGATGGGCGGTAAACAGCGTCATCAAGTGCAGCGACATCACAGACCTCAGGCTAAACCGGTATGGCGAACGCCAGACCGACGACCGCGCCCGGATTCTACCCAAACCGTCCCCCCGTGCCCTACCCTTTGCGACAAATAACCCGACAATCGACCGATGGCTGTCCTGTGTCACGGCTTCGTCATTTACATCGGCCACCATGCGCGCCTCGAAACCGCCACGGACCGCGTCATGCTTCACGCTGAAAACCAGGATCGCCTGTACCTCATCACCCCATCCGACGAACAGCAGAGCCTCGTCGGCAGCCTCGCCTTCAATGTTCAGGATCGCCATTGGCTGGTGTATTGCGCACTCGGCGGACATCAGCATGCCGATCTGCCGGAGACCGACCTGCTGACGGGCGTGAGCGTGCTCGACTTCTATTCCCAGGCGGCTTGAGCCCAAAGCCCCCCCTACAAAAAAGCCCGGAACCATCACTGGCCCCGGGCTTTTTCACATCAGGCGAAGCACTTACTCGCCGAGAATCTGACCCACGGTCGGATCCTTGAACAAGCGCGTCAACGCATCGCTCAACACGTCGCTGACCAGTTTGGTGTTGGTTTCCTGGTTCGGCGCCATGCCGAAGCGCTGGTCCAGGGACGCACCGTAGCGACCGCTGTAGCGACGGTTGCCGCTCTGCACGTCGGAGCGGAAAGTCGCGCCAATGGTGGCTTCGGTCACGTACATGCCTTCTTTCGGCGACTGGTATTTCAGCTCGGTCAGGGTCACGGTCAGTTGCGGAGCGTTCATCCCGTTGTTGGTCGGGGTGAAGCCGAGCAGGCGTACCGCCGCTTCAGCCTGGGCCTGCAGTTTCGGCAGGATCTGCTCGCGCTGCACGGTGATGGCGCTGGTTTCCGGGTACAGGCCGCCACGGGTGCCCAGGGTCGGCGACGGACGACCGTCAACCACGCGCACCACGACAGGCTGGCCGTGGCCGACCGGTGCCAGCTGGGTGGTCAGCTTCGGTTCCGGGCTCAGTTGTTGCGGGCTGTGGGCGCAGCCAACCAGGGTCAAACTGGTCACAGTGATCAAACCGAACAACAGGCGTTGCAACATGCTCTTCTCTCCAGAATCAGGCACAAACAGGCCGGCAGTATAGCGGTGGGCCACTGTGGGTCACCAGCACCCGTCAGTGAATACTGAAATGTCTGACAGAGCCCGTCGGCCGCGGTTCCTGTCACAGATTCTTCACTCCCCTTACACGTGCGCGTCACGGCCCTTTGACAACCTGTGTGCGACCCCAAGGAAAAGAAAGGTATATCGCCATGCGTCATCTGATCTCGCTGTTCGCTCCACGCCCGCTGCACCGCTGCTTTGCCCTGCTCGACCGCAACGGCCACTGCCAGGCATTCAAACAGTGCAGCCTGCAGCCGATGGGTGACGGCTGGGTGGAAATCGAAGAAATCCGCCTCAACTGGCTGCACCAGCCGCTGCCTGCCAGCGCCCGGGTCGAACAGCAGCGTTCACGCCCACGGGCACAGGCGATGTTGAGCATCTGACCGGATGCCTAATAAAAGTCATTAAACTCGACCAACTCCCCGCATTTCTTCGATACAATCTCCCCCCGATTATAAGGACGTCTCCTGATCGGGCCCCGCAACAGCGTCAATGCGCTTGCATTGGCATCCAAATCGCCCACAGAGAGCCGCCCACACAGATCGAGTGAAGCTGGCGTGCTTGCTGTTTCCCTGGCAAATCCCCGCTTTTCGCGAATCTGCAGAGCTGTCATGACGCTCGGCCACTGAGTTGTTTGCCCCTTCGGGCACGGTGCCAGCCTGGGACAGCCCTTTTTTGAGGTTCACGTCTTCAAAAGAGCGTGAAAAAAACGGGTTTTCACAACTTCACAAGAGTGTGGCGAGCAAATGAATAGTTTTGCGTCTGAACATGCACCATTAGCGTCTGAAACAGCCCAACGACACAGGAACGGGAACGCCTCGAACACCGGAGCCTGAAGCCTGTCCGCTACGGATTTGGTTGCACAAACGGATGTCTCGACCATAAGTCGAATTGCCAGCCGCGCGCTGAAATGAGTTCATGGAACTCTTGAAGCCAGGCCGCATGCATCCGTCGAAGTTGCGAAAAATTGCGAAGATTCGGACATGGCGATCCTGGCCATGGGTATCTGGGGCGCCACTGAACCTGCCCCGGACACCTGGCAGCCATGCCGACAATTTGGTGCTGCAGATTTTGGAGACGCGTTAAATGGCGCATAACGAAGCAGTCGACGTAGTTCTGGTTGGGGCCGGCATCATGAGTGCCACCCTTGCAGTACTGCTCAAGGAGCTCGACCCGGCGATCAAGCTGGAAGTCGTCGAGCTGATGGATTCTGGTGCCGCGGAGAGTTCCAACCCGTGGAACAACGCCGGCACCGGCCACGCCGGCCTGTGCGAGCTGAACTATACGCCGCAGGCGGCCGATGGCAGCGTCGACATCAAGAAGGCCGTACACATCAACACCCAGTTCGAGGTGTCGAAGCAGTTCTGGTCGTACCTGACCAGAAAAAGCACGTTCGGCTCGTGCAAATCCTTCATCAGCCCGGTGCCGCACCTGAGCTACGTCGAGGGTGAAAAAGGCGTGTCGTTCCTCAAGGAACGCTTCAACACGCTGCACAAGCACCACGCGTTTGCCGACATGGAATACACCGAAGACAAGGCGAAGCTGGCCGAGTGGATGCCACTGATGATGCCGGGTCGTCCGAAAGACCAGGTGCTCGCCGCCACCCGCGTGATCAACGGCACCGACGTCAACTTCGGCGCGCTGACCAATCAGTTGCTCAAGCACCTGACTGCCGCTCCGGACACCCAGGTCAAATACTGCAAGCGCGTGACCGGTCTCAAGCGTAACGCCAGCGGCTGGACCGTCAGCATCAAGGACGTCAACAGCGGCGCCAGCCGTGAAGTCGACGCCAAATTCGTCTTCCTTGGCGCCGGTGGCGCGGCCCTGCCGCTGCTGCAAGCCTCGGGCATCGAAGAAAGCAAAGGCTTTGGCGGCTTCCCGATCAGCGGCCAGTGGCTGCGTTGCGACAACCCGGAAGTGGTCAAGCACCACCAGGCGAAGGTCTACAGCCAGGCCGCCGTGGGTTCGCCGCCGATGTCGGTGCCGCACCTGGACACCCGCGTGGTCGATGGCAAGAAATCCCTGCTGTTCGGGCCATACGCCGGCTTCACCACCAAGTTCCTCAAGCACGGCTCCTTCATGGACCTGCCGCTGTCGGTTCGCGCCGGCAACATCGGCCCGATGCTGGCCGTGGCGAAGAACAACATGGACCTGACCAAATACCTGGTCAGCGAAGTGATGCAATCGATGGAACAGCGTCTGGACTCCCTGCGCCGTTTCTACCCTGAGGCGAAAGCCGAAGACTGGCGCCTGGAAGTGGCCGGCCAACGGGTGCAGATCATCAAGAAAGACCCGAAAAAGGGCGGCATCCTGCAGTTCGGCACCGAACTGGTGGCCGCGAAGGACGGCTCTCTCGCCGCCCTGCTCGGCGCTTCGCCAGGCGCCTCGGTGACCGTTTCGATCATGCTGGAACTGATCGAGAAGTGCTTCCCGAGCAAGGCCAAGGGTGAATGGGCTGCCAAACTGGCAGAAATCTTCCCGGCCCGGGAAAAGGTTCTGGAAACCGATGCTGCGCTGTATCGCAAGATCAACACGCAGAACAACATCGCTCTGGAGCTGGTCGAAGAAAGCAGCGAGACCCCAAGCTACGCTTGATCCCGCCGCATGAAAAAACGCCCCGCACTCGGTGAGTGCGGGGCGTTTTTTTTGGCTGCGGTCTTTTGCGCTTAACCGCGAGCCTTCGCGATCAGCTCGATGTAATCCGGCGCATTGCGCTGATCCTGGATCAGCTCGACAAAGGTCTTGCCCTGTTCGTCCTTGCCATCCACGTCGTAACCGGCCGCGACGAAGAACGTCAGGAACCGCTCGAAGTCGTCGATGCGCAGGCCACGGTAGGCCTTGACCAGTTTGTGCAGCGACGGCGAGGTGGCATCGACCGGTTCAAAATCGAGAAACAGCTTGATCTGCTCATCGCCGATCTCGTCACCAATCACTTGCTTCTTATCTTTACGCATTGCCGACTCCAGCTCGCAGACATTTCACGGGGCGGGCAGTTTACCCCTGCGCAGGCGCCGGGCTCAACGCGCGCGCGTGCTGCCGGTGTGCAGATCGGCCCAGATATGACCGTTGGCGTAGCTCAGGAACTGCACATAAACGGTGTCATTGCGCAAAAGATCGATCACCACCCGGTACTGGGCCAGCGGGTAGAACAAGGTGAGGGTCTTGCTCTTGTCGTCGAACACCGGTTTTTTCAGGCTTTTGCTTTCGCCATCGAAATTGACCAGCACCTGATTGATCGTCGCGCCCTTGTTCAGGGATTTGCCCTTGAGACGAATCATCAGCGGCGAAGTGACCGGAATCGGCTGCTGGTTGGACTGGCGCTGGGCGCCGATCACCACCGAATAGTCGGTGACCTGCATCAGTTGCTGTTGCTCGGGCTCTGCGTCGCGCAGGGTCAGGTCGTCCGGCGGCAGGAATTGACTGTGCATCGGGGCGGCAGCCAGGGGCAGGCTGAGAGACAGCAACAGGGCGGCGCAGCAACGGATCAACAAGCTCATGACAGGCTCCGGGGGCGGGGCCGGGCACTCTAGCATGGGAGCGCGGGAGCCATGGTTTTTGTGGGAGCGGGCAAGGCCGCTCCCACAAGAGCAATGCAGGTTCTTACATGCCCTTGACGGCAAAGATCCCGTTGGCGTTGCGCCAGTAGCCTTTGTAGTCCATGCCGTAACCGAAGATGTAACGGTCGACGCACGGCAGGCCGACGAAATCGGCTTTCAGGTCAGGACGTGCCTTGCGGTCGTGATCCTTGTCGATCAGCACGGCGGTGTGTACCGCACGGGCGCCGGCGTGTTTGCAGAAGTCGATGATCGCGCCCAGGGTGTGCCCCTCGTCGAGGATGTCGTCGATGATCAGCACGTCGCGGTCGATGAACGACACTTCCGGCTTGGCTTTCCAGAACAGGTCGCCGCCGCTGGTTTCGTTGCGATAACGGGTCGCGTGCAGGTAGGACGCTTCCAGCGGGAAGTGCAGATGGGTCAGCAGTTTGCCGGAGAAGATCAGGCCGCCGTTCATCACACAGAACACCACCGGGTTGCTCTCTGCCAGTTGTTCGTTGATTTGTGCACCGACGCGGGCGATGGCCGCCTCGACTTCAGCTTCGGTGTACAGGCAGTCAGCCTCTCGCATGATTTGACGGATATGCTCGAGATCAGCGGACATGGCGCTCTCCAGGAGGGGGGTCGGTTTCGGAAAAGCGGGCAAAGGTACGCATCCCAAGAGGCCGAATCAAGCCTTTATGGACTAACGTACTGTATGTCCTATAGGACATCACCCTCGGATAGATTAATCTAGGCCGGTTTTTTTGCCCGCCGCCGGAGCCTTTCCCATGCCCATCCTCGAGATCCGCCATCCGCTGATCCGTCACAAACTCGGCCTTATGCGCCGCGCAGACATCAGCACCAAGAATTTCCGCGAGCTCGCTCAGGAAGTCGGCGCCCTGTTGACCTATGAAGCCACCAAAGACCTGCCCCTGGAAAGCTACGAGATTCCAGGCTGGTGCGGCACCGTGTCGGTCGAGAAAATCGCCGGCAAGAAAATCACCGTCGTGCCGATCCTGCGCGCCGGCATCGGCATGCTCGAAGGCGTGCTGAGCCTGATCCCGGGTGCCAAGGTTTCCGCCGTGGGCGTTGCCCGCAACGAGGAAACCCTGCAAGCCCACACCTATCTGGAAAAACTGGTTCCGGAAATCGACGAACGCCTGGCAATGATCATCGACCCGATGCTCGCCACCGGCAGCTCCATGGTCGCGACCATCGACCTGCTGAAGAAGGCCGGCTGCAAGGATATCCGCGCGATGGTGCTGGTGGCCGCGCCGGAAGGCATCGCCGCCGTCGAGAAGGCTCACCCGGACGTGACCATCTACACCGCTTCCATTGATCAGAAACTGAACGAACACGGTTACATCATCCCAGGGCTTGGCGATGCCGGTGACAAGATCTTCGGCACCAAGCAGAAGGACGCGTAAGCATGCAGCAAGAGTTCAACGATCCGCTCTGGCGCACGGTGCTGTCCGGCGCGCAGATGCTGTTCGTGGCTTTCGGCGCCCTGGTGCTGATGCCGCTGATCACGGGCCTTGACCCGAACGTGGCACTGTTCACCGCCGGTCTGGGCACGATCCTGTTCCAGATCGTCACCGGACGCCAGGTGCCGGTGTTCCTCGCATCGAGCTTCGCCTTCATCACCCCGATCATCCTCGCCAAGGGCCAGTTCGGCCTCGCCGCGACCATGGGCGGCGTGATGGCCGCCGGTTTCGTCTACACCTTCCTCGGCCTGGCCGTGAAGATCAAAGGCACCGGCTTCATCGACCGCCTGCTGCCGCCGGTGGTGATTGGCCCCGTCATCATCTCCATCGGCCTGGCCATGGCGCCGATTGCCGCGAACATGGCGATGGGCAAGGCCGGCGACGGTTCCGAGCTGATCCATTACCAGACCGCGATGATGATCTCGATGCCGGCACTGCTGACCACGTTGATCGTGGCGGTGTTCGGCAAAGGCATCTTCCGTCTGGTGCCGATCATTTCCGGCGTGCTGGTGGGGTTTGCCCTGTCGTTCTACTTCGGCGTGGTCGACACCGCGAAGATCGCCGCCGCACCCTGGTTCGCCCTGCCGAACTTCACCGCACCGGAATTCAACTGGCAGGCGATCCTGTTCATCGTCCCGGTGGCGCTGGCCCCGGCCATCGAACACATCGGCGGCGTGATTGCAGTCGGCAGCGTGACCGGTCGCGACTACCTGAAGAAGCCAGGCCTGCATCGCACCCTGCTGGGTGACGGCATCGCCACCACGGCGGCCGGCCTGTTCGGCGGTCCACCGAACACCACCTACGCCGAAGTGACTGGCGCGGTGATGCTGACCAAGAACTACAACCCGAAAATCATGACCTGGGCGGCGATCTTCGCCATCTCCCTGGCGTTCATCGGCAAGTTCGGCGCCCTGCTGCAAAGCATTCCGGTGCCGGTGATGGGCGGGATTCTGTGCCTGCTGTTCGGTTCGATCGCGGCGGTGGGGATGAACACCCTGATCCGTCACAAGATCGACCTGGGCGAGGCGCGTAATCTGGTGATCGTTTCGGTGACGCTGGTGTTCGGTATCGGCGGTGTGCTGGTCGGCACCGGCACCGGCCCTGACGACTTCGGTCTCAAAGGCATCGCGCTGTGCGCGGTGGTGGCGATTGCGCTGAACCTGATCCTGCCGGGCAATGACGGCTGGAAAGAAAAGAAGGCGGATGAACCGCTGATCTGAAGGCTTTGGTGCTTCATTGCCTGACAGACCGCTTTCGCGAGCAAGCCCGCTCCCACAGATAAAGGTAAACCTGTGGAAGCGGGCTCGCTCGCGAAGGTGTCAAAGCGCCAACGGCGCTCGCTCACACAAAGTCGCCAAAGCCTTGGCCCACTGCACGTCATCATTCAGGCACGGCACCAACACCAGTTCCTCCCCTCCCGCCTCGCGGAACTGCTCCCTGCCGCGATCACCAATCTCTTCCAGAGTCTCGATGCAATCGGCGACAAACGCCGGGCACATCACCAGAATTTTCTTCACGCCGCTTTTCGCCAGTTCATCCAGCCGCGCTTCGGTGTAGGGTTCGATCCATTTGGCCCGGCCCAGCCGCGACTGAAACGACACCGACCATTTGCCGTCCGGGATGCCCATGCGCTTGGCGAACTCCGCCGCCGTACGCAGGCACTGGCCGCGATAGCAGGTGGCAACCACCTCCGGTGGCGCACCGGCGCAGCAATCCCCACCGCCCTCGAAACTGTGCCCCGGATTGAGCTTTTTCAGGTGCCGTTCCGGCAAGCCATGGAAGCTCAGCAACAGGTGATCGTAATCCTGCTGCAAATGCGGCCTGGCGCTTTCCACCAGGGCATCGAGGTATTCCGGTTGATCGTAGAACGGCTGCAACACCGAGAGCTGTACGTCGAGCTTGTGCGCCCGCAGCACGCGCCTGGCTTCTTCGATCACCGTGGTGGTGGTGCTGTCGGCGAACTGTGGATAAAGCGGCGCCAGCGTGATGCGTTTGTGCCCCGCCGCGACCAGTTTCAACAGGGCCGACTCGATCGACGGCTCGCCGTAACGCATCGCCAGTTCCACCGGGCCGTGGGCCCATTGCGCAGTCATCTGCTGTTGCAGGCGGCGGCTGAGGACCACCAGCGGCGAACCCTCGTCCCACCAGATCGAGGCATAGGCATGGGCCGATTGTTCGGGGCGTTTGATCAGGATCAGCGAAACCAGCAGGCGGCGCACGGGCCACGGCAGGTCGATCACGTACGGGTCCATCAGGAATTGATTGAGGTAGCTGCGCAGGTCGGCCACCGAAGTGGAGGCCGGCGAACCCAGGTTGACCAGAAGCAAGGCGTGATCGGTCATGCAACGTCCTATTTCAGAGGCGGCTGGAGAGATCGTCCAGGGCCGCGCGTAAATCCGTGAACCGGAAAGTGAAACCGGCTTCCAGCAAGCGTGCCGGCGCGGCCCGTTGGCCGCCCAGCAACAACAATGACATTTCGCCGAGCCCGACCTTCAACGCGAGGGTCGGCATCGGCATGAACGCCGGGCGATGCAGCACACTGCCCAGGGTCTTGGCGAATTCGCGGTTGCGCACTGGTTTCGGCGCGCACGCATTATAAGGACCGCTCGCCTGATTGCGGTGCAGAAGAAAATCAACCAGGGCGATTTGGTCATCGATATGAATCCACGGCATCCACTGCCGGCCATTGCCCAAAGGCCCGCCCAGCCCAAGTTTGAAGGGCAACAGCAGCCGCGACAAAAAGCCGCCCTCGGCCGACAGCACCAGCCCGGTTCGCACCAGCACCACGCGAATCCCCAAGGCTTCGGCGCGTTGCGCGGTTTCTTCCCAGGCGATGCACAACTGGCTGGCGAAATCATCGATCACCGGGGGTGACGCCTCCGTCAGCTCGCGCTCACCGCCGTCGCCGTACCAACCGATCGCCGAGCCGGAAATCAACAAATCAGGCTTCTGCGAGCGGGTTTCCAGCCACGCCAGCACGCGTTCGGTGAGGGTGATGCGGCTGCTCCACAACAGCGCCTTGCGCCGATGCGTCCACGGCCGATCGGCAATCGGCGCGCCGGCCAGATTGACGATCACATCCACCGGCTCTTCGCCGAAATCTTCCAGGCGAGCGATGCCCCGCACGGACGCACCGCAGATTTTTCCGACTTTTTCCGGGCGCCGACTCCACACGGTCAACCGATGCCCCTGCGCCAGCCAGTGCCGGCAGAGCTGACGTCCTATCAAACCAGTACCGCCGGTCAGCAATATGTGCATGACATCTTCCTCGCGTGGCGTTTTACCCGGATCACTAGTCTATTTTTATAAGCAGGGATCTTTTCTATCGGGCAGGCTCTATTGTTTAACAATAGGCCAAGCTATCAGAACGAGAACGCAAGAAGTTATACCAAAAAACAAAATTGTACAGGTTTCAAGCACGGCGTAGTCTGTACAGAAAGGCAAACGAGGCCCCTATGACTGTACCTATCGCAATCATCGGCACCGGCATCGCCGGACTCTCCGCCGCCCAGGCCCTGACGGACACCGGGCATACCGTGCAATTGTTCGATAAAAGTCGCGGCAGCGGCGGGCGCATGTCGAGCAAGCGTAGCGATGCCGGTTCACTGGACATGGGCGCGCAATACTTCACCGCCCGCGACCGGCGCTTCGTCACCGAGGTTCAGCGCTGGCAAACCAACGGCTGGGTCGCGGAGTGGGATCCGCAGCTCTACACCTTCCATGGCGGACAGTTGAATCTTTCTCCGGACGAACAGACCCGCTGGGTCGGCACGCCGCGCATGAGCGCCATCACCCGCGGCCTGCTCGATGGCCTGGAAGTGCATTTCGCCTGCCGGATCACCGAGGTCTATCGCGGCGAAGAACATTGGCATTTACAGGACGCCGAGGGCTTCACCCACGGCCCGTTCAGCCATGTCGTCATCGCCACTCCCGCGCCGCAAGCCACGGCGCTACTGGCTGCCGCGCCGAAACTCGCGGGGGCCGCCGCCGGGGTGAAGATGGACCCGACCTGGGCCGTCGCCCTCGCCTTCGACAAGCCTTTGGACACGCCGATCGAAGGCTGCTTCGTGCAGGACAGCCCTCTCGACTGGCTGGCGCGCAATCGCAGCAAACCAGGACGCGATACCACTTGTGACACCTGGGTGCTGCACGCCAGCAGTACCTGGAGCCGGCAACACATCGACCTGCCCAAGGAAGCGGTGATCGAGCAATTGCACGGCGCCTTCGCCGAATTGCTGCACACCGTGATGCCCGCCCCGACGTTCACCCTCGCCCACCGCTGGCTCTACGCCCGCCCTGCCAGCGCCCATGAATGGGGCACCCTGGCCGATGCCGATCTGGGCCTGTATGCCTGCGGCGACTGGTGCCTGTCCGGGCGTGTCGAAGGCGCCTGGCTCAGCGGCCAGGAAGCCGCACGGCGGCTGCACGAACACCTGCAATAACACGATACCCGCCACAAACCTGTAGGAGTCGCCCCGGCCGCTCCTACAGAAATCTTGTACAAACCATTTGACTTGTACAGCCTTAAACCTATGCTGAGATGAATGCTGTACAGAAAATTAATTCTGTACAGGTTTTTATGCAGACATAGGTTCGAGGTTCACGGTGTCCGACTCATCCGCATTCCCTCCGAAAATCGCCATCAGCGCCTGCCTGATGGGCGCCGAGGTGCGCTACAACGGCGGACACAAGGAGTCGCGGCTGTGTACCCGTACCCTCGCCGAATACTTCGAATTCGTCGCGGTGTGCCCGGAAGTTGCGATTGGTCTGGGTATTCCCCGCGAGCCGATCCGCCTGGTCGGTCATCCGGACCATCCCGAAGCCGTCGGTACGGTCGACAGCGCAGTCAACGTCACCCGGCCGTTAGCCGACTACGGTCAGAAAATGGTCGGTGAACTTGATGACATCTGCGGCTACATCTTCATGCAGCAGTCGCCGTCCTGCGGACTGGAGCGGGTCAAGGTCTATCACAGCAACGGCGCCCCCCACGGCAATGGCCGCGGGATCTATGCCCAGGCGTTCTGCGCCGGGCATCCAGATCTGCCAGTGGAAGAAGCCGGGCGCCTCAATGATCCGGTCCTGCGGGAAAACTTCATCAGCCGGGTGTTCGCCTACAGCGACTGGCAGCGGGTGCTCCGGCAAGGCCTGAGCCGCCGCGCGCTCACCGAGTTTCATTCGCGCTACAAGTACTTGTTGATGGCCCACAACCCGGTGCAATACAAAGTGCTGGGCAATCTGTTGGGCAGCATGGGCCAGGACGATCCGGTCGAACTCGGCCCGCGCTATTTCAGCCAGTTGATGCAAGCGCTGTCCACCTGCGCCACCCGCCGTACCCACACCAATGTCCTGCAACACATCAGCGGCTACCTGAAGCGCGCCATCAGTGCCGAAGACAAACAGGAAATGCAGCATGTCATCGGCCAATACCGTCACGGCATCGTGCCGCTGGTGGTGCCGCTGACCTTGCTCAAGCACCACTTCCGGCAACACCCGGACCCGTACATCGCGCAACAGGTTTACCTGCAACCGCACCCGGAAAACCTCAGCCTGCGAAACGCCATTTGATGAACGACACTCCTGACACCAGCGCCCGTGAAGACCTCGGCGCCGACTTCAAGAAAGCCCTCGACGCGGGTTGGTTGCCGATCCGCGAAGTGGCGCGGCAGACCGGCGTCAACGCCGTCACCCTGCGTGCCTGGGAGCGCCGCTACGGCCTGGTGGTGCCGCAACGCACGCCCAAGGGCCATCGGCTGTACTCGGCCGATCATGTGCAACGCATCCTGACCATCCTCACCTGGCTCAACCGTGGCGTGGCGGTCGGTCAGGTCAAACCGCTGCTGGAAACCCCGCAAGCCTTCAGCGAAACGGTGGAAAACGACTGGCACGCCCTGCGCCAGACCGCACTGACGGCTGTCGCGCAATTGAACGAACGCGGCCTGGATGACAGCGTCAATCAGGCCATGGCGCTGTATCCACCCCGGACCTTGTGCGAACAACTGCTGATGCCGCTGCTCGCGGAACTCGAGCAACGCTGGCAGGGGCAATTCGGCGCACAGATGGAGCAGAGCTTTTTTTATTCCTGGCTACGCAGCAAATTCGGCGCGCGCATCTACCATAACAACCGTCAATTGCGCGGTGCGCCGCTGTTGTTGATCAACCATTCGGACAGACCACTGGAACCCGACCTATGGCTCAGCGCGTGGCTGGTCAGCAGCGCCGATTGCCCGGTGCAAGTGTTCGACTGGCCGCTGCCGGCCGGCGAACTCGCGTTGACCGTCGACCACCTGCAAGCACGCGGCGTACTGCTGTATTCCAGCAAAGCCATGAACCTTTCGTTGCTGCCGAAACTTCTGCACGGCGTCGGTTGCCCAAAAATGATTGCCGGACCAACGGTGTGCATTCACCACGCCGAGTTGTCTGCCAGAACCACCGAAATCACTGATCTGTACCTGGCCGAAGATCCCCTGTCGGCCCATCGGGTACTGGTTGAGTGTGGGTTGATTTGATGAAGGATGCACAGAACACCATGCAGTTGCTCTGGCTGCGCAGCGACCTGCGCCAACACGACAACACCGCCCTCGCTGCCGCCGCCGAGCGCGGCCCGACCGTGGCTGTCTACCTGCTGAGTCCCGATCAATGGCTGGAACATGACGACGCCCCGTGCAAGATCGACTTCTGGCTGCGCAACCTGCGGGAACTGAGCGCAAGCCTCGGCGAACTGCACATTCCGTTGCTGATTCGTACCGCTGCTCGCTGGGATCAGGCACCGGCGGTATTGCTCGAACTGTGCCGGCAACTGGATATCGACGCGGTACACGTCAACGAGGAATACGGCGTCCACGAAAGCCGCCGCGATGACGCGGTCGCCAAGGCGCTGCAAGACGCAGGCATCGGCTTTCACCGTTACCTTGACCAGTTGCTGTTCCAGCCGGGCAGTGTGCTGACCAAAACCGGGACTTACTTTCAGGTGTTCAGCCAGTTCCGCAAAGTCTGCTACGAACGCCTGCACCGCTCGTTGCCCAAGCGGGTGAAGACGCCGCCGGCACAGCGGCCGCTGTCGATCAAAAGCGACCCGATTCCTGCTGCCATCGACAGCTTCCCCACGCCCGGCGAATCCCTGCGCGCCCTCTGGCCCGCTGGCGAAAGCGAAGCCCGGCGACGTCTCGACACCTTTGTCGATGCGCAGATCGACTATTACAAAAGCGAGCGCGATTTCCCGGCCAAACCCGGCACCAGCCAACTCTCGGCTTATCTGGCCGCTGGAGTGGTGTCGCCACGCCAATGCCTGCATGCCGCGCTGCAAAGCAATCAGGGCGAATTCGAAAGCGGCAAGGTCGGTGCGGTCACCTGGATCAATGAATTGCTGTGGCGCGAGTTCTACAAACACATTCTGGTCGGTTATCCACGGGTCTCGCGCCATCGCGCCTTCCGCCCGGAAACCGAAGCCCTCGCCTGGCGTGACGCCCCGGACGATCTCGCAGCGTGGCAGCAGGCGCGCACCGGTCTGCCGATCATCGACGCGGCCATGCGCCAACTCCTCGAAACCGGCTGGATGCACAACCGCCTGCGGATGGTGGTGGCGATGTTCCTGACCAAGAACCTGCTGATCGACTGGCGTGAAGGCGAGCGTTTTTTCATGCGTCACCTGATCGATGGCGACCTCGCGGCCAATAACGGCGGCTGGCAGTGGAGTTCGTCGACCGGCACCGATTCGGCGCCGTACTTCCGGATCTTCAACCCGCTGAGCCAGTCGGAAAAATTCGACAGCGAAGGCCTGTTCATCAAGCACTGGCTGCCGGAACTGTCCGGGCTGAACAAGAAAGAAGTCCACAACCCCGCCAGTGCCGGCGGGCTGTTCGGCGTCGCCGACTACCCGGCGCCGATCGTAAACCTGAGTACCTCGCGGGAGCGCGCGCTGGCCGCGTTCAAGAATCTGCCGGCCCGAGCGTCTTATGGAGATGGCGATGAGTGAGTTTCTGCGTCGCTTCGCGCGGCAGTTTGCGCAGTTGAACAAAGACAATCTGCACAGCCTCGAGCAGCTTTACAGCGATGACATTCATTTCACCGACCCGCTGCACGAGGTACAGGGACTGACACAACTGCGCGGCTATTTCAGCGAGCTGTACGCCAACGTCAGTGAACTGCGTTTCGATTTCCACGGCTTCGACCAGATCGGAGACTGCGAAGGCTACCTGCGCTGGGTCATGAGCTATCGGCACCCGCGCCTGGCGGGCGGCCGCTTGATCCGGGTCGCCGGCTGCTCGCACCTGCTGTGGCGCGACAAGGTTTATCGGCACCGGGACTACTTCGATGCCGGGGCCATGCTGTATGAGCATTTACCAGTGTTGGGCCGGGTGATCGCCTGGCTGAAAAGGAGATTGGGATGAGTCGTACAACTCCACGTCGTTATTGGCTGACCGGCGCCAGCAGTGGCATCGGTGCAGCCCTGGCGGAAGAGATTCTGAAAAGCGGCGCGCACCTGGCGGTCAGCTCCCGCCAGATCGCGCCGTTGAAAGTGTTGTCGCAACGTTATCCAGGACAAGTGCTGGTGGTGCCCGGAGACCTGACCAACAGCCAGACCGTGCGTGAAATCGGCGAGCAGATCGCGGCGGACTGGGGGACGCTGGACAGCGTGATCCTCAATGCTGGCACCTGCGAATACGTCGATGCCCGGCAGTTCGACGCGTCGATCGTCGAGCATGTGGTGCGTACCAACCTGCTCGCCAGCAGCTATTGCATCGAGGCCGCCCTGCCCCTGTTGCGCAAGGGCATCGCGCCGCATCTGGTGGGCATGGCCAGCTCCGTCACCTACGTGCCGTTGCCTCGGGCCGAAGCCTATGGCGCGTCGAAGGCCGGGCTGCGTTATCTGTTCGAATCCCTGCGCATCGACCTGGCGGACGAGGGTATCGAAGTCACCGTGATCAGCCCCGGTTTCGTCGACACTCCGCTGACCGCGAAGAACGATTTTGCGATGCCATTGAGCTGGCCCGTGGAAAAGGCCGCGCGGCACATTTTCACCGAACTCAAGAGTCGGCCGCTGGAAATCGCCTTCCCGGCGCTGTTCATGGCGATGCTGTGGCCGCTGTCGAAAATGCCGGCGCGGGTCCAGCTGGCAATCGGCAAGCGCATGGTGCGCAGCAATCCGCCGCTCAAGGACGCCACGTGAAAATCGCCATTGTCGGCAGCGGGATCGCAGGGCTGACCTGCGCGTACCTGCTTGCACGCCGACATGACGTCACGGTGTTCGAGGCCGGCGCCTGGATCGGCGGCCATACGCACACGATGCAAGTGGCCGTGCAGGGGCGTGAATACGCGGTGGATACCGGGTTCATTGTGTTCAATGACCGGACCTATCCGAACTTCATTCGTCTGCTCGGCCAGTTGGGCGTGCCTTTCAAGCCCACCGAAATGAGCTTTTCGGTGAGCGACCCGGACACCGGCGTGGAGTACAACGGCCACAATCTGAACAGCCTGTTCGCCCAGCGCAGCAATCTGCTCTCGCCAGGATTCTGGAGCATGCTGCGTGACATTCTGCGCTTCAACAAGGAAGCCCGGCGCGATCTCGCCGAACAGCGGATCGCTGCTGACAGCACCCTCGACGACTACCTCAAGGCCGGCGATTACGGCGAGCGTTTCATCCTGCATTACATCGTGCCGATGGGGTCGGCCATCTGGTCGATGCCCATGGCCGAAATGCTGAATTTTCCGCTGCGGTTGTTTCTGCGTTTTTTCGACAACCACGGGCTGCTGTCGGTGAATGACCGTCCGCAATGGAGGGTGATCGAGGGCGGTTCCAGCGCATATATCGAGCCGCTGTGCGCAGGCTTTCGCGACCGGATTCGTCTGAACTGTGCGGTGGCCCGGATTGATCGAGACCCGCACGGGGTGGTTGTCCACAGCCCGGCCGGTATCGAGCGTTTCGACAAAGTGGTGCTCGCCTGCCACAGCGATCAGGCGCTGCAGTTGCTGGGCGATCCCGACAAAGCCGAACGGGAAATCCTCGGCGCCCTGCCCTACGCCGACAATCAGGTGGTGCTGCACACCGATACCCGCCTGTTGCCCACGCGCCAGCGGGCCTGGGCCAGCTGGAACTATCGCCTCAACGGCGCCGGCCACACCCACGCCGCTGTCACCTACAACATGAACATCCTGCAGGGCATTCAGAGCGACACCACGTTTTGTGTCAGCCTCAACCAGAACGCCGGCATCAGTCCGTCGAAGGTCCTCGCGCGCCTCACCTACGCCCATCCGCAATTCAGTCTCGCGGCGCTGGCGGCGCAGAATCGCCGGGGCGAAATCGATGGCCTGCGTCACACCCATTACTGCGGCGCCTATTGGGCCAACGGGTTTCACGAAGACGGCGTGGTCAGTGCCTTGCAGGTAGCCGCGTCGTTTGGGGAAAGCCTGTGAACAGCGCCCTCTACAGCGGCTGGATCGCCCACCGGCGATTCGCTCCGCGCCGCCATGAATTCCGCTACCGGATCGGCCTGTTGTATCTCGACCTGAGCGAGCAGGGCGCAGTGCTGAACCTCTCTGCTCTGGCCGGCAACCGCCGCTTTGCGCCGTTCTCGTTTCGCGAAACCGATTACCTGAAGACTTTTACCGGCCAGGGCATTTCCTTGATCGACGCGGTGCGCCAACAAGTCGCCAGCGCTCTGGGCCATGCCCCGCAGGGTTCGATCTGCCTGCTGACGCAACCTCGCAGTTGGGGTCTGGCGTTCAACCCGGTGAGTTTCTTTTACTGCCACGAAGCCGACGGGCAACTGGCGGCGATTCTCTGCGAAGTCAGCAACACGCCATGGCGCGAGCGTTACCACTACGTACTGCCTGCGCGGGCGGCGCAGAGCCTGGAGGACTTTCACCAGCACTTCGCGGTGGCCAAAGCCTTTCACGTTTCGCCGTTTCTGCCTCGGGATCTGGAATACCGCATGAGTTTCAGCCCCGCCGCGCAAACTCTGGGCGTGCACATGGCCGACTGGCAGGGCGAACACAAACTGTTCGACGCGACCCTCGATCTGCACCGCGAACCCCTCGACCGGCGCAGCCTGCACCGTTACCTGCGGCGCTTCCCGTGGATGAGCGCCAAGACCGCTGTGGCGATCTATTGGCAGGCTCTGCGCCTGCTGCTCAAACGCACCCCGTTGTTTGCCCATCAGCCTGCCGACGGCAGCTTTCGAACCGCCACCGTGCCCCCCAGGGAGCGCCGCCATGAAGACCTCTAGCGTTTTGCCCAAAGCCGCCCTGTTCAGCCTCCATGGCCTGAGCGGGTCGCTGCTGCGCCGAGGCGTGCTGCGCCAACTGGCGCAACTCAAACACGGGCAACTGGTGTTGATCGAGGACGGAGAACGCCAGGTCTTCGGCGCGTCTGGCAGTCCGCTGGTCGGTGAAATCCAGGTACTCGACGCGGCCGCCTGGGGAATGGTCGCCAGCAACGGTTCGATCGGCGCCGGTGAAGCCTTTATCCAGGGCTACTGGAGTTCGCCTGACCTGACGGCGGTGGTGCGGGTCTTCGTCAGCAACCTCGACGTGCTCGATGCGATGGAGGGCGGTCTGGCGAAGCTCGGGCGGCCACTGGTGCGCGGCCTGCACTGGCTCAATCGCAACACGCACAAGGGATCGCGAAAAAACATCGCCGCCCATTACGACCTGGGCAATGAGCTGTTCGAACAGTTTCTCGATCCGACCATGATGTATTCGGCGGCGCAATTCCTCAGCGCCGACGACAGCCTGGAACAGGCACAACTGAACAAGCTGGAACGGATCTGCCGCAAACTCGCACTCAAGCCCGGCGATCACCTGCTGGAAATCGGCACTGGGTGGGGCAGCATGGCGCTCTATGCCGCGCAGCATTATGGCTGCAAAGTCACCACCACGACGCTGTCCAAAGAGCAGTTCGCCTTCACCGCCGCGCGCATCGAACGTCTCGGCCTGCAGGATCAAGTGACGCTGCTGCTCAAGGACTACCGCGACCTAACCGGCCAGTACGACAAGCTGGTATCGATCGAGATGATCGAAGCGGTCGGCCATCGCTTCCTGCCGACCTACTTCAAGCAGTGCGCACAGTTGCTCAAGGACAACGGCCTGATGTTGCTGCAAGCGATCACCATCCGCGACCAGCGCTACGAGCAGGCGCGACGCGGCGTGGATTTCATCCAGCGCTACATCTTTCCCGGCGGCGCGCTGCCCTGTATGCAGAAAATGCTCGAGATCGTCAGCCGCGACACCGACATGAACCTGCTGCACATGGAGGACTTCGGCCTGCACTACGCCCGCACCTTGCGCCTGTGGCACGAGAACTTTCGCCGCGCCCATGGCCGCTTGCACGAGTTGGGCTACGACGACGGTTTCTTGCGTCTGTGGGAGTTTTACCTGTGTTACTGCGAGGGCGGATTCCTCGAGCGCACCATCGGCACCGCGCAACTGCTGCTGGCCAAACCGGCGGCGATCACCGCGCCGTTGCTGGGGCGCTTCGATGCTTGAGCGACTGGCCAACGCGGTGTTGTTCCAGGTCGGCTGGCTGGCCTGCGTGCTCGGCGGCAACAGTCTCTGGCTGCTGCTGGCGCTGGCGGTGCTGGTGATTCATTTGCGCTGGATCAGCGGCTGGGCGGTGGAAGGCCGGCTGATTCTCAGCGTGGTGATTGTCGGCACGGCGGTGGACAGCGTCTTGCGGACAGTGGGCGTGTTTGAGTTCAAGGATCTGTCGCCCCTGATCCCGCTGTGGCTGATGCTGCTGTGGGCCTTGCTCGCCACCACGCTGCGCCATTGTCTGCAATGGAGTGCGCGCCCGATATGGCTGGCAAGCCTGCTCGGTGCGCTCGGCGGCGCGCTGTCCTATTACGCGGGCGGGCAACTGGCCGGGGTACGTTTTCCCCATGGCGAGCTGCCCACCCTGATCGGCATCGGCCTGCTGTGGGCCATGCTGTTTCCGTTGCTGCACTACATGGCGGCGAGGCTGACCAGGCGCTGAACGTCTGTCAGGCCTTTCACACAGTCATCGACCACTGCCTTACACTGCCGGCCATGAAAACCATTCCCCACCAGCAAATCGCCGAACCTGAGGTCACATGCTCGACCTGCGCAGCCTGCTGCTGCCAGCTCGAAGTGATGTTGATCACCGACACGGGCGTGCCCGAGCGCTTCATCGATACCGATGAGTGGGGCGGCGAAGTGATGCTGCGCCTGGATGACGGCTGGTGCGCGGCGCTGGATCGCAACAGCATGATGTGCACGATCTACGAAAAGCGCCCACTGATTTGCCGCGAGTTCGAAATGGGCGCGCCGGAATGCATCGAAGAGCGCCAGGGGATCGCCACGGCGTATCGCTGATTCCCCGGCACACAAACAAAATGTGGGAACGGGCTTGCCCGCTCCCACATTGGAGGGTGTTGCGTTTGTGGGAGCGGGTTTGCCCCCACAAGGCGTGCTTACAGCGGCATGGTGTAATGCAGCGAGTAACTTTCTACGCCATCGTTGTTGCTGGAAAGACCCGCGTTGGAATAATGGGTCGCGCGAATCCCGACTTCATGCCCGCCGTTGAAACGCAGACCGAACCCGAAGCGATCCTCGAACTGGAAGGCCCCGCCCAGTTTGTTGTCTTCGTATTGTGTGTTGGAGAACAGCGCCACACCGATGCCCGCCTCGACATACGGCTTGACCGACTGACCGGCGAATTCGTAAACCAGTACCGGCGAGAACGACAGGCTGTTGTTGCTGGAGGTCTTGTCACCTTCCCAATAGGTGTAGGCGCCGCTCCAGTAGCCGGTCAGGCGACCGACATCGCTTTGCAGCCAACTCTTGTCCCAGTCGAAGTTCATCCCCAGACGATAAGTCATGGTCGAGTCGCTCGTCGCCCCTACCCCGAACTCGACGCCTGCAGCTTGTGCGGTAAGACTTTGCCCCATCAGTGCAGCCGCAATCGCGGCCAAGCAGAATAGTCGCTTCACTTGAAACATCCTTTTCCGAACGGTCGTATGGTTTTTTGTTACTTATCGCTAAGAAGTCTCTGCCCCACCAGAAGTTCAGCTAATTTTTCCGTTTATGTCACGGTTTATTTACAAACTGAAGCGGTGGACGTCGCCAGGTGCCTGTCCCAGCAACGGCAGGATATTTTTAAAGTAGTGCGGATCGGCGCTGGTCCAGAATTGCACGGCACGATTCGGCCCCTCGGCCAGCAGTTCGCGCTCGGCCAGCAGGCGCTGAAGTTGTCGTGCCACGGCCGCGCCGGTGTCGATCAGGCTGATCGCTTCGGGGATCATGGTCTTGAGCATCGGCTTGAGAAACGGGTAGTGCGTGCAGCCGAGAATGATCGTGTCACAACCGGCGGCCAGCAGCGGCTCGACGTAACCGTGCAGCATCTGGCGCAGTTCGGCGCTGTGCAGATCACCACTTTCGATCAGCTCGACCAGGCCCGGACAAGGCTGGGTGATCACCCGCACATCGGTGGCAAAGCGATCGAGCAAGGCAGCGAACTTGGCGCTCTGCAAAGTACCGGTGGTGGCGAGCACACCGACCACGCCGCTGCGGGTCGCGGCCGCCGCCGGTTTGACCGCCGGCTCCATGCCGACGATCGGCCACTCGGGGAAGTCCCGGCGCAGATCGGCGACGCCGGCCACGGTCGCGGTGTTGCAGGCCAGCACCAACGCCTTGGCGCCCTGCTCGCGAAAGAAGCCGGCCATGATACTGCAACGCTGACGGATGAATTCCGGCGTCTTCTCGCCGTAGGGAATGTGTCCGCAATCGGCAAAATACAACAACGACTCGTTGGGCAGCAGTCGCTGGATTTCCGCCAATACCGACAAGCCGCCGACACCGGAGTCGAAGACGCCGATCGGCGCCTCACGCATGGTGCGAACCACAGACGCTGCATTTCGGATCACGCTTGACCCGCAGCTCACGGAAGCGCGAACCCAGCGCATCGATCAACAGCAAGCGCCCCACCAGCGGCTCGCCGAACCCGACCAGCATCTTCAGGGCTTCCAGCGCCTGGAGACTGCCGACCAGCCCCACCAGCGGTCCGACCACGCCGGCCTCGCTGCAGGTCAATTCGGCTTCGCTGCCGTGCCCGTACAGACAGTGGTAGCACGGACTTTCGGCGCGCCGTGGATCGAAGACCGACAGTTGCCCTTCCAGGCGGATTGCCGCGCCGCTGACCAGCGGCTTGCGCGCCGCCACACACGCGGCATTGACCGCCTCGCGGGTGGAGAAGTTGTCGGAACAGTCGAGCACCAGATCCACCGCCGCCACGGCGGCGGCGAGAGAATCTTCGTCCAGCGCCTGGCGATGGGGCACCAGACGGATTTCAGGATTGATCGCGCCCAGGCGCTTGAGCGCCGAGTCGACCTTGGTCAGACCGACGCTGTCGGTGTCGTGGATGATCTGGCGTTGCAGGTTGGTCAGGTCGACCGTGTCAAAATCCGCCAGATGCAGCTCACCAACACCGGCAGCCGCCAGATACAGCGCCACCGGCGCGCCGAGACCACCGAGGCCGACGATCAGAACCCGGCTGTCCTTGAGCCGCAACTGGCCGTCGATATCGACGTGTTGCAGCAGGATCTGCCGACTGTAGCGCAACAATTCCTGATCATTCAGCACGGCAGGCGTCCCAGACTGATGCGTTGATGACCGCCCAGATCGGTGCGGCTGTGGACTTCTTCGAAACCTCGGGTCAACAGCAGATCGCGCACGGCTTCGGCTTGATCATAACCGTGTTCGAGCATCAGCCAGCCACCGGCGTCCAGATGATCCGGTGCCTGGGCGACAATCAGGCGCAGATCGTCAAGCCCGTCTTCCCCGGCCACCAGCGCACTGGCAGGCTCGAAGCGCACATCGCCTTCGACCAGATGCGGATCGGCGGCACGAATATACGGCGGGTTGCTGATGATGAGTTGGAAACGCTTGCCTTCGAGCGCGCTGAACCAGTGACTGCTCAGCACGGTGACGTTGTTCAGTTGCAGACGCTGGCGGTTGCGTTCGGCCAGGGCCACGGCCTCCAGCACGCGATCCACGGCGGTGACGTTCCACGCCGGACGCTCGCTGGCCAGGGCCAGGGCAATCGCCCCGCTGCCGGTGCCGAGGTCGAGGACGCGGGCCGGGGTTGCCGGCAGCAATTCCAGCGCGGCTTCCACCAACAGTTCGGTGTCCGGGCGCGGGATCAGCGTGTGCGGCGCCACTTCCAGATCGAGCTTCCAGAAACCCTGCTGGCCGAGAATGTAGGCCACCGGTTCACCGCTGCGGCGACGTTGCAGGTACTCGGCAAAGGTCAGTGCGGCGTCACTGGGCACGATGCGCTCGGGCCAGGTGTGGAGAAAACTGCGGGACTTGCCCAGCGCGGCGGCCAAGAGCAATTCGGCGTCCAGACGCGCGGTGGGCGAGTCCGGCAGTTCGGCGGCGCGCAACAGGCTGGCGATGATGGTCATTTACTCACCTATCGCAGCAAGTTGGTCGGCCTGGTATTCGGCCAGCAACGGCTCGATCACCGCTTCCACGCCACCGGCGAGGATTTCATCCAGCGAGTACAGGGTCAGGTTGACGCGGTGGTCGGTGACCCGGCCCTGGGCAAAGTTGTAGGTACGAATCCGCTCGGAACGGTCGCCGGAGCCGACCAGCAATTTGCGCTCGCTGGCAATCGCGTTGGCCGCCGCGGCGGTCTGCTGATCGTTGAGCTTGGCCGACAGCCAGGCCATCGCCCGTGCGCGGTTCTTGTGCTGGGAACGCTCCTCTTGGCACTCGACCACGATGCCGGTCGGCAAGTGAGTGATGCGGATCGCCGAATCGGTCTTGTTGACGTGCTGACCACCGGCCCCGGAGGAACGGTAGGTGTCGACGCGCAGATCCGCCGGGTTGATTTCGATCGCTTCCTGCTCGTCCGGCTCCGGCAACACCGCCACGGTGCAGGCCGAGGTGTGGATACGGCCCTGGGATTCGGTGGCCGGAACCCGCTGCACGCGGTGCGCACCGGACTCGAATTTCAGTTTGCCGTAGACATTCTCGCCTTCGACCCGGGCGATGACTTCTTTATAGCCGCCGTGCTCGCCCTCGTTTTCCGAGAGGATTTCCACCCGCCAGCCACGCCGCTCGGCGTAACGCGAATACATGCGGAACAGGTCGCCGGAGAAGATCGCCGCCTCATCGCCACCGGTGCCGGCGCGGATTTCGAGGAACACGTTGCGCCCGTCGTTGGGATCTTTGGGCAGCAGCATGCGTTGCAGGTTGGCTTCCAGTTCGACCAGTTGCTCCTTGGTCTCGCGGACTTCCTCCACGGCCATTTCGCGCATGTCGGGGTCGCCGTCCTTGAGCAGCGCCTGGGCACCCTCAAGATCGCTCTGGGCCTTGAGCAACTGTTTATAGGCTTCGACGACCGGTTCGACTTCGGCATATTCCTTGGAATAGGCGCGGAATTTGGTCTGGTCGGAAATGACTTCGGCGTCGCCTAGCAGCGCGGTCAGTTCCTCGAAACGATCCTGGAGGATCTCCAGCTTATTGAGCAGTGACGCTTTCATTGCGGTTTTTTATCCGAAAAGCTATCCGGTGAGCCCTCGAGGGCAAAGAGTTCCTGAGCCATGGCCAGCGCATCGAGGCGGCCTTCGGCAGAAAGCTTTTTCAACTGAACGCTTGGTGCGTGCAGCAGTTTATTGGTCAGGCCACGGGCCAGTTGCCCCAGCACGTCTTCGGCGTTGCCGCCGTTGGCCAGCAGACGCAGGGCTTTTTGCAGTTCTTCGTCACGCAGCCGTTCGCTCTGTTGACGATAGGCCTTGAGCACATCGACCGCCGCCAGTTCGCGCAGGCGCAGCATGAAATCATCGGCGCCGACCGAAACCATCTCTTCCGCCGCTTGCGCAGCGCCCTGACGGCTCTTGAGGTTTTCGGCGACCACTTCGTGCAGATCGTCGACGCTATAGAGGTAAACGTCGTCCAGTTCGCCGACTTCCGGCTCGATATCCCGGGGAACGGCGATGTCGACCATGAAGATCGGCTTGTGCTTGCGCTGCTTCAATGCGCTTTCCACCGCGCCCTTGCCGAGGATCGGCAACTGGCTGGCGGTGGAGCTGATGACGATGTCGCTGCGCACCAGCTCCGCCGGGATGTCCGACAGCAATACCGCGTGTGCGCCGAACTGTTCGGCCAGAAGACTCGCGCGCTCCAGGGTGCGGTTGGCGACCACAATGCGCTTGACCCCCAGCTCATGCAGATGGCGGGCGACCAGGGTGATGGTCTCGCCGGCGCCGATCAGCAGGGCCTGGCTGCGTTGCAGGTCGCTGAAGATCTGCTTGGCCAGACTGACGGCGGCAAACGCCACGGACACCGGGTTTTCACCGATGGCGGTGTCGGTGCGCACCTGCTTGGCGGCATTGAACGTTGCCTGGAACAGACGCCCCAGCAACGGCCCGATGGTGCCTGCCTCGCGCGCCACCGCGTAGGCCGATTTCATCTGGCCGAGAATCTGCGGTTCGCCCAAGACGAGGGAATCGAGCCCGGAGGCGACCCGCATCATGTGACGAACTGCCGCATCATCCTCGTGGACATACGCGCTCGCGCGCAGCTCTTCGAGGCTCAATTGATGGTATTCGGCCAGCCAGCGCAGCACGATATCCGCCGACAGGTGATCCTGTTCTATATACAGTTCACTGCGATTGCAGGTGGAGAGGATCGCAGCTTCGCGACTGTCGGTGAGTCGGCAGAGCTGCTGCAAGGCCTCAACCAGCTGCTCAGGGGTAAAGGCCACGCGCTCGCGGACGTCTACTGAAGCAGTCTTGTGGTTAATACCGAGTGCGAGGAAGGCCATTCAAGGTCGCTGATGGTGACGTGAAGCCGGCAATTGTCCTACTTCGAAAGATTCAGAACAACTACCGCTGACTATTGTCCCAATCGTTGGTCCCTATAATGGCCACAATCGAGACTCGGTTATGTTTGGCCGAAGGCTTGTGTCATGATGATCCGCACCGCAGGTTAGTCGTCCTTCTTCCTATATGAATAGATCTTCCGCGTTGCTCCTCGCTTTTGTCTTCCTCAGCGGCTGCCAGGCCTTGGCCCCCGTTTCGCCGGACGGCACGTCGCCGGCTGAAGACAGCACCCCCGCGCCTGAAAAGCCCAAGGTTTACAGCTCGTTCAGCGAGGAAACCGTCTACAGCCTGTTGAGCGCCGAACTCGCCGGCCAGCGCAATCGCTTCGACATTGCCCTGGACAACTACGTGACCCAGGCCATCAACACCCAGGATCCGGGCATCTCCGAGCGCGCATTCCGCATTGCCGAGTACCTCGGCGCGGATCAGCCGGCGCTCGATACCGCGCTGATCTGGGCAAAAAACGCTCCGGACGATCTCGAAGCGCAACGTGCCGCTGCCGTGCAACTGGCGCGCGCCGGGCGTTATGACGACTCGATGGTCTACATGGAGAAAGTCCTGCAGGGCAAGGGCGACACCCATTTCGACTTCCTCGCGCTGTCGGCGGCCGACACCGATCAGGAAACCCGTAACGGTCTGATGAAAAGTTTTGACCGTTTGTTGCAGCGTCACCCGAACAACAATCAGCTGATTTTCGGCAAGGCCCTGCTGATGCAGCAGGATGGCGACACCAAAGGTGCGCTGACCCTGCTCGAAGACAACCCGCCGGAAGACGGCGAAATCGCCCCGATCCTGCTGCGCGCCCGCCTGCTGCAGGGGCTGAACCGTGGCGACGAAGCGCTGCCGCTGCTGCAAAAAAGCATCCGGAAATATCCGGACGACAAGCGCCTGCGCCTGACTTACGCGCGGATGCTGGTGGAACAGGACCGGATGGACGACGCCAAGGTCGAGTTCTCCACCCTGGTGCAGCAATACCCGGAAGACGACGAGTTGCGTTATTCGCTGGCGCTGGTCTGCCTGGAAGCCAAGGCCTGGGACGAAGCCAAGGGCTATCTGGAAGACCTGATTGCCCGGGAAAGCCATGTCGACTCGGCGCACCTGAACCTGGGGCGCATCGCCGAGGAACGCAATGACCCGCAGGGCGCGCTCATCGAGTACGCCCAGGTCGGCCCCGGCAACGATTATCTGCCGGCGCAACTGCGGCAGGCCGACATTCTGATGAACAACGGCAAGACCGCCGAAGCCCAGAGCAAACTGGCCGCCGAGCGTGATGCGCAGCCGGACTACGCGATCCAGCTGTATCTGATCGAAGCCGAAACCCTGTCCGCCAACAAACAGGAAGACAAGGCCTGGAAAACCCTGCAAACCGCCTTGCAGCAATACCCGGACGATCTGAATCTGCTCTACACCCGGGCCATGCAGGCTGAAAAACGCAATGACCTGGCGCAAATGGAAAAAGACCTGCGCCTGATCATCAAGCGCGACCCGGACAACGCCATGGCGCTCAACGCCCTCGGCTACACGCTGTCCGACCGCACCACCCGCTACGCCGAAGCCAAGGCACTGATCGAGCAGGCCCACCAGCTCAACCCGGAAGATCCGGCGGTCCTCGACAGCCTCGGCTGGGTGAATTTCCGCATGGGCAACCTCGATGACGCCGAGAAGTATCTGCGCCAGGCCCTGGAGCGTTTCCCCGACCATGAAGTCGCCGCACACCTGGGCGAAGTGCTGTGGATCAAGGGCAATCAGCGCGAAGCCCGGCAAATCTGGGGCAAGTTCCTCAAGGATCAGCCCGACAGCACCATTCTGCGCAGCACCATCAAGCGCCTGACCGGATCCGAGACTCTATAACTCATGTTTTTGCGCCACGTCATTGTTTTCAGCTTCATCGCCCTGCTCGCCGGTTGCGCGGGTTTTGGCGCTCGCGAGTCGGTCGAAGGCCACGGCAATCCGGCCCAGTGGAACACGCACAAGCAGCAGTTGACTGGCCTGGACGGCTGGCAGATCGACGGCAAGATCGGCATCCGCGCCCCGAAAGACTCCGGCAGCGGCACGCTGTTCTGGCTGCAACGCCAGGATTACTACGACATTCGCCTGTCCGGCCCGCTGGGGCGCGGCGCGGCACGCCTGACCGGCCGCCCCGGTAAAGTCTCGCTGGAAGTCGCCAATCAGGGCCGCTATGACGCCGAGTCCCCGGAAGTCCTGCTGGAAGAACAGCTGGGCTGGAAACTGCCGGTATCGAACCTGGCCTGGTGGGTACGCGGCCTGCCGGCACCGAAAAGCAAAAGCCGTCTGACCCTCGATGCCGACAGTCGCCTGGCCAATCTGGATCAGGACGGCTGGCAAGTCGAATATCTGGGTTATGCCGAACAGAACGGCTACTGGCTGCCCGAGCGGATCAAACTGCACGGCACCGACCTGGACGTGACGCTGGTGATCAAGACCTGGCAACCGCGCAAACTGGGGCAGTAAGCATGACCGCTGCGCGCCTGACCCTGCCCTCACCGGCGAAACTCAACCTGATGCTGCACATTCTCGGTCGTCGCGAAGACGGCTATCACGAGTTGCAGACGATTTTTCAGTTTGTCGATTACGGCGATGAAATCACCTTCGCCGTCCGTGACGATGGGGTGATTTGCCTGCACACCGAGTTCGACGGCGTACCCCACGACAGCAACCTGATCGTTCGCGCGGCGAAAAAACTCCAGGAACAATCCGGCTGTTCGCAAGGCATCGACATCTGGATCGACAAGGTGCTGCCCATGGGCGGCGGAATCGGGGGCGGCAGCTCGAACGCGGCAACCACCCTGCTGGGCCTCAATCATCTGTGGCAACTGGGCTGGGATCTGGATCGACTGGCGACGCTGGGCCTGACCCTCGGTGCCGACGTTCCGGTTTTCGTCCGTGGCCATGCGGCGTTTGCCGAAGGCGTCGGCGAGAAACTGACCCCGGTCGAACCGGCAGAACCGTGGTATCTGGTGCTGGTGCCGCAAGTCTCTGTAAGTACGGCAGAAATTTTTTCAGATCCATTGTTGACACGTAACACGCCGCCCATTAAAGTGCGCCCCGTTCCCGAGGGAAACAGTCGAAATGACTGCTTGCCGGTGGTAGCAAGGCGTTATCCGGAAGTACGTAACGCATTGGATTTGTTAGGTAAATTTACCGAAGCAAAACTCACCGGAACTGGAAGTTGTGTGTTTGGGGGCTTCCCAAGCAAAGCTGAAGCTGATAAAGTCTCGGCCCTTCTGACAGAGACCCTTACAGGGTTTGTAGCGAAAGGAAGCAACATTTCAATGTTGCACCGCAAGCTGCAAAGTCTGCTCTAAAGGAACCAAGTGCACGGCACTTGATGCAACAGATACAGGGGCGTCGCCAAGCGGTAAGGCAGCAGGTTTTGATCCTGCCATGCGTTGGTTCGAATCCAGCCGCCCCTGCCATTTTCCTATACTCATCCAGGTATACCCTCAGCCTTCAGGTACTGCGCGTGTCCAAGATGATGGTCTTTACGGGGAACGCTAACCCCGATCTGGCTCGGCGTGTCGTACGTCAGCTGCATATCCCTCTCGGTGACATCTCTGTCGGTAAATTCTCCGACGGCGAAATTACTGCCGAGATCAATGAAAACGTTCGCGGTAAAGACGTTTTCATTATTCAGCCGACTTGCGCTCCGACCAACGATAACCTGATGGAACTGGTAGTGATGGCTGATGCCTTCCGCCGCTCCTCGGCTACTCGTATCACTGCTGTTATTCCTTATTTTGGTTATGCCCGTCAGGATCGCCGTCCGCGTTCCGCACGTGTGGCTATCAGCGCGAAAGTCGTTGCTGACATGCTCACCGTAGTCGGCATCGACCGTGTTCTCACGGTTGATCTGCATGCTGACCAGATTCAGGGTTTCTTCGATATTCCGGTAGATAACATCTACGGCTCCCCGGTTCTGGTGGATGACATCGAAGATCAGCGCTTCGAAAACCTGATGATCGTGTCCCCGGACATTGGTGGCGTCGTGCGTGCACGGGCTGTTGCCAAATCCCTGGGCGTGGATCTCGGGATCATCGACAAACGCCGTGAGAAAGCCAATCACTCTGAAGTGATGCATATCATCGGTGATGTCGAAGGGCGTACCTGTATTCTCGTCGATGACATGGTCGATACCGCCGGCACTCTGTGCCACGCGGCCAAGGCCCTGAAAGAGCATGGCGCAGCCAAGGTCTTTGCCTACTGCACACACCCTGTGCTGTCGGGCCGGGCCATCGAGAATATCGAAAATTCCGTGCTGGACGAGCTGGTGGTCACTAACACCATCCCGCTGTCCGCAGCAGCACAAGCCTGTGCACGTATCCGCCAACTGGATATCGCACCGGTTGTTGCCGAAGCGGTTCGCCGCATCAGCAATGAAGAATCGATCAGCGCGATGTTCCGTTAAGGGCCCTGCCCTTCTCGAAATGTCCCGTTGACGAAAAGCGCCCCGCCCCGGCATACCTGTCGGGGCGGGGCTTTTTTGCCCATACCGTGTTTGGCGCTGGTCGCAAACGCCACTCGGTGATGGCTATTTTGGAGATACAAAATGACTGATTTCATCCTGAACGCTCAAGCGCGTACTGACCTGGGGAAAGGTGCGAGCCGCCGCCTGCGTCACGCTCTGAACATCCCGGCCGTTGTATACGGTGGTGACAAGCCTGCTGAATCCGTGACCATCCTGGCCAAGGAAATCGCCAAGCTGTTCGAAAACGAAGCTGCCTACAGCCACGTGATCGAGCTGAACATCGACGGCAAAAAGCAAAACGTCGTTGTTAAAGCGATGCAGCGTCACCCAGCCAAGCAATTCATCATGCACGCTGACTTCGTGCGCGTTGTTGCTGGCCAGAAACTGACCGCCAAAGTACCGGTTCACTTCATCAACGAAGACGCTCCGGTCAAGAAAGGCGGCGAGATCTCGCACGTTGTTGCTGAAATCGAAGTTTCCTGCGAAGCGAAAGACCTGCCTGAGTTCATCGAAGTCGACCTGGCTAAAGCTGAAATCGGCACCATCATTCACCTGTCGGACCTCAAGGCTCCTAAAGGTGTTGAGTTCGTTGCTCTGGCACACGGCGATGACAAGGCTGTTGCCAACGTCCACGCTCCACGTGTTGCTCCAGAAGCCGCAGAAGGCGCAGCAGAGTAATTTCACTCTGTTCGCCGGAGTGAGCGGAAACATCGCGGACTAGAGCGTAGCGAGAAAGCGGGCGAGAACGCGGAGTTTACATCCATGGTAAATGAGCATTTTTCGTCCACTTTCGCCGCTGTCCCTGATCGCGGCGATGTTATCCACCACTCCAAGGAAGGGCCCCTATCGTGACTGCCATCAAACTGATCGTTGGCCTGGGTAATCCAGGCGCCGAATACGAACAGACCCGGCATAACGCAGGGGCCCTTTTTGTTGAGCGCATCGCCGATAAACAAGGCATCAGCCTTGTGGCCGATCGCAAGTATTTCGGCCTGACCGGGCGCTATTCGCATCAGGGTCAGGATGTTCGTCTGCTGATTCCCACCACCTACATGAACCGCAGCGGCCAGGCCGTGGCGGCACTCGCCGGTTTCTTCCGCATCACGCCTGAAGAAATCCTGGTGGCACACGACGAACTCGATCTGCCTCCGGGCGTTGCCAAGCTCAAGCAGGGCGGCGGCCATGGCGGTCACAACGGGTTGCGCGACATCATTGCGCAACTGGGCAATCAGAATACGTTCCACCGCCTGCGGCTTGGCATCGGCCACCCGGGCGTCGCCAGTATGGTTTCAAATTTCGTCCTGGGTCGTGCGCCACGCGCCGAACAGGAAAAACTCGATGCCAGCATCGACTTTGCCCTCGGCGTGCTGCCGGATATCCTCGCCGGTGAATGGAACCGCGCGATGAAAAACCTGCACAGCCAGAAGGCCTGACTCTTACCCGAGGGGAAACACCATGGGATTCAATTGCGGCATCGTCGGCCTGCCTAACGTCGGCAAGTCCACCCTGTTCAACGCCCTGACCAAGTCCGGTATCGCGGCGGAAAACTTCCCCTTCTGCACCATCGAGCCGAACAGCGGCATCGTGCCGATGCCGGATTCGCGTCTGGACGCTCTGGCGGCCATCGTCAATCCAAAGCGCATCCTGCCGACCACCATGGAATTCGTCGACATCGCCGGCCTGGTCGCCGGTGCATCGAAAGGTGAAGGCCTGGGTAACAAGTTCCTGGCCAACATCCGCGAAACCGACGCCATCGCCCACGTCGTGCGCTGCTTCGAAGACGAGAACGTGATCCACGTTTCCAACAGCGTCGACCCCAAGCGCGACATCGAAATCATCGACCTGGAACTGATCTTCGCCGACCTCGACAGCTGCGAGAAACAACTGCAGAAAGTCGCGCGCAACGCCAAGGGCGGAGACAAGGACGCAGTGGTCCAGAAAGGCCTGCTGGAGCAACTGATCGCTCACTTCACCGAAGGCAAGCCGGCACGCAGCCTGATGAAGAACATGAGCACTGACGAAAAAGCAGTGATCAAGGGCTTCCACCTGCTGACCACCAAACCGGTCATGTACATCGCCAACGTGGCGGAAGACGGTTTCGAGAACAACCCGCACCTGGACGTGGTCAAGGCCATCGCCGAAGAAGAAGGCGCTGTGGTGGTTCCGGTCTGCAAC
The DNA here is from genome assembly GCF_019145475.1 of Pseudomonas botevensis. Lineage (GTDB taxonomy): Bacteria > Pseudomonadota > Gammaproteobacteria > Pseudomonadales > Pseudomonadaceae > Aquipseudomonas > Aquipseudomonas botevensis. Next base: position 28,982 of record NZ_JAHTKI010000023.1, on the reverse strand, counting down.
AAGATCGAAGCGGAAATCGCCGAGCTCGATGACGGCGAAGAAAAGGACATGTTCCTCGAGGCCCTGGGCCTGGAAGAGCCTGGCCTGAACCGCGTGATCCGCGCCGGTTACGAAATGCTGCACCTGCAGACCTACTTCACCGCCGGTGTCGAAGAAGTCCGCGCCTGGACCGTCCGCGTCGGTGCTACCGCACCACAAGCCGCCGGCGTGATCCACACCGACTTCGAAAAAGGCTTCATCCGCGCCGAAGTCATCGCCTACAACGACTTCATCCAGTACAAGGGCGAAGCCGGCACCAAGGAAGCCGGTAAATGGCGCCTGGAAGGCAAGGACTACATCGTCAAAGACGGCGACGTGATGCACTTCCGCTTCAACGTATAAGCCTCACGCCCAAGAAAAAAGCCGCGTTTGATACGCGGCTTTTTTTGTGCCCGAAATATCCGGATATCAGGCCTTTTTCGTCCGTGGCAGGAAGATCGCCAACACCCCGAACAATGGCAGGAACGAGCACAGGAAGTACACGTACTCGATGCCGTGAACATCCGCCAGATGCCCGAGCAGCGCCGCGCCGATCCCGCCGAAGCCGAACATCAGACCGAAGAACACCCCGGCGATCATCCCGACGTTGCCCGGCACCAGTTCCTGCGCGTACACCACGATTGCCGAGAACGCCGAAGCGAGAATGAAGCCGATCACCACGCTCAGCACGCTGGTCCAGAACAGATCGACGCGAGGCATCAACAGGGTGAACGGTGCCACGCCGAGGATCGAGAACCAGATCACCGCCTTACGCCCGATCTTGTCGCCGATCGGCCCGCCAAAGAACGTCCCCGCCGCCACCGCTCCGAGGAACAGGAACAGGTGCAGTTGCGAACTGGCCACCGACAGATCGAACTTCTCGATCAGGTAAAAAGTGAAGTAACTGGTCAGGCTGGCCATGTAGAAATACTTGGAAAACACCAGCAGCCCCAGCACCACCAGCGCACTGACCACCCTGCCCTTCGATAAGCCGTGGGTCGCCGCCTGGCCTTGCTTGAGCTTGAACAGATTCAGGTGATTGGCGTACCAACGGCTGATGCGGTACAGCACGAACAACGCAAACACCGCGAACAATCCAAACCAGGCCACGTGTCCCTGTCCGAACGGAATGATGATCGCCGCCGCCAGCAACGGGCCGAATGCCGAGCCCGCGTTACCGCCGACCTGGAACGTCGATTGCGCCAGACCGAAACGCCCGCCCGACGCCAGTCGCGCCACGCGCGAGGCCTCCGGGTGGAAGGTCGAAGAGCCGATACCGATCAACGCCGCCGCCAGCAGAATCATCGGGAAGCTGCCGACCACCGACATCATCAGGATGCCGATCAGCGTACACACCGAGCCGGCCGGCAACAGCCATGCTTTCGGATGGCGATCCGTGTGATAGCCGACCCACGGCTGCAACAGCGAAGCAGTCAACTGGAAGGTCAAGGTGATCAGGCCGACCTGGGTGAAACTCAGCCCGTAGTTGGCCTTGAGCATCGGATAGATCGACGGCAGCACCGATTGAATCAAGTCATTGATCAAATGCGCCAGCGCCACCGCGCCGATGATACGCATCACCAACGGGCTGCTTTGTGGAGGAGCGGACGCCACGCTGGCGGCGGTCTGAGCGTTGCTGATAGCCATGGGAATTTCCGAACAGCAGATGGGTGCACACAGGCAGGTGCGTCAATGTGCCATTTTTCGGTGCGACCGCGCCATCCCCTTAGCCAGCTAACGAACGAGTTGTTCATCGCCAAAGCAGTGATAGCGCAAAGCCATGGTCTGAATCTTGCCTTGTTTCTCCGCTTGAACGCGGCCCCTTACAAAGGGGATCGAGAATGGGAAGTTTCGCTACAGAGCCGGCCCACAGAGCAGGCGAGAGTGAACTTTCGAGGCCTTTTAGCAGGGCACTGATCAAGGTCGCAACGACCGCGATGCACGCCGATGGTGCGTGGGTGTCCAGAGGAGTCATGGGGCATGCAGGCTTTTTTATCACCGGGGATCAAATTGCTGGGGCGGTTTGGCTTCGCGCGTAAATTCCAGTTGTTGTTTCTGCTGTTCATCCTGCCCTTGGCCGGCAGTCTGCTGATGATCGGTCAGGATTATCGCGACAAGCTCAATCTGATTTCCGGAGAACGCGCGGGCGTGCGCCAATTGCTCGCCCTGGATGCGCTGGACAACCTGCTTGCCGCCCAACGTGACCGGGCCGCCCGCTGGCGTGCCACGGAAACCAACCGCCAACCGACACCGGCGACGCTCGCCGCGATGGCCGCATTCGATGCGGTACAACCGGCCGTCACCCAAGCGACAGTGGACCTGGGCATGGCTTTGAAAGCCGAAGGCGCGGGAGATGAAACCCTGAGCCGCTACCAGGCCCTGCAAACCGCGCTCAACGGTCTCGACTCGAAAAGCCTGAGCAGCGTGGGCTGGTGGCCGGACGGCTATGACCGATTCACCAACGCCCTCAGCGCGCTGCAAGCGTTGCGCGAGCAGATCGCCATGGACAATCGCCTGATCCTCGCGCCTTGGCTCGACACCTACCTGCTGACGCAGATTTCCACCCAGCACGCGCCGGACCTGATCGAGCGGGTCGGGCGTCTGGCAGCGGTCGGTCAGGCCTCCGTGGTGTCCGGCCAGTTCACCCTGCAAAGTCGTCTGCAACTGCGTGATCTGCGCAGCCGCATCGGCGATGCCCGCGAGCAGCTTGTCAAAACGGCCGGCCTGCTCGAAGCGCGCCTGCCCAGCGCCCTGCAAGGCTGGGCCGGGCAATACCACGACAGCCTCAAGCAACTCGATGCCGGCTTGAAAGTGCTGGATGACGGGGTGTTCGGCGGCAGCATCAATCTCAAGCCGGAAGACTTCGAACGCAGCCTCGACAGCCTGCTGGGCAATCTGGCCACGCTGCGCCAGCAGTCCTTGGTGTCGCTGGATCAACGCCTGAATGACAATCACAACTCGGCGATCCGTCAGTTCATCGTCGTCGCGGTGATCTTCGGTTGCCTGCTGCTGGCGGCGCTGTACTTGTTCATCTGCCTGCAAGCCTCGATCCGCCGCAGCGCCAGCGGCATCACGGTGCTCGCCGAAGCCCTGCGTGACGGCAACCTGAGCCTGCAAGTGCCGGTGGTGGGCCGCGATGAACTGGCGTCGATCAGCACCGCGCTGAACGTCGCCGTGGTGCAACTGCGCACCAGCCTGTTGGGGGTCGATCATGAAACCTCGCAACTGAGCAACGCGGTACGCAGCCTCAACGATCACTCCAGCGGCGCGCTGAGCGAGGTCGAGGCGCAGCAATCGCAGATCAGCCAGATCGCGGCAGCGGCCACGCAACTGGCGGCGACTTCCCAGGGCGTCGCGCAGAGCTGCGAACAGGCCTCCGGTAGCGCCCAGCACACGCGACGCATCGCTGCCGACAGCAGCCGCGACAGCCAGCGCACTACCGCGAGCATTCAGCAGCTCAATCAGCGCCTCAACGACACCGCAGCGGCGCTGGGCCGGGTCAGCGAGCAAGGGCAGCAGATTCAACTGGTGGTCGACACCATTCGCGGCGTCGCCGAACAAACCAACCTGCTGGCGCTCAACGCCGCCATCGAGGCCGCCCGCGCCGGTGAGCAGGGACGGGGCTTCGCGGTGGTGGCCGACGAGGTGCGCAGCCTGTCGCAACGCACTCAGTCCTCCACCGCGCAGATCGCCGGCACCGTCGACAGCCTGCGCGCGACGGTCAACGAGGCCGTGAGCCTGATGGAAGCGGCCTGCGGCCAGGCGCAATCGGACGCCGAGGCCGTCACCGGCTTGGGCGAACGCCTGGGAGAAATCGCCAGCGCCGTGCAGAGCGTCACCGATACTCTTGCGCAAATCGCCACCGCTGTTGAAGAACAGGCGAGTACCGCCGATGAGGTCAGCGGCAATATCCAGCAGGTCGATCAGGCGGCCGTGCGTTTGCTTGAGGGTGCCCGTGCGGTGAACCTGGCGGCCGACACCCTGAGCCAGGGCAGTCATGCCTTGAGTGCCAATACCGGGAGATTTCAGCTGCGTTGAGCCCCCTCCCCGCCCCGTTTTTCGGTGCGGGAGGTTAAGCGGTTGAAAATAAGAAGAAATATTTTGAATTCGCGCTTGACGCATCTGCATTACGGGTGAATAATGCGCGCCACTTGGCTACATAGCTCAGTTGGTTAGAGCATAGCATTCATAATGCTGGGGTCCGGGGTTCAAGTCCCTGTGTAGCCACCAAGTACTAAAAACGGCTTACCGAAAGGTAGGCCGTTTTTTTATGCCCCGAGAAAAGTGCCGACCGTCACCGGCCGGCCATCGCTGTTTCACCCGGCCAATGCAGCCAGTCCTTTGGACCAGATCTGCCGGGTACGCAGACCGACCATCGCGCGCCAGTCCGGATCGGCCGGATAGAACTGCTCCAGCAGATTCAGTTTGATCTCATGCCCCGCCGCACTCAGCGGATCGCCATGCAAGTGCAGCCAATGATCATCGCGCAGATGCCGATGCACCTCGGCACCGGGATAGGTTCCGCACTCGATCACGAACGGCATCAAGCGCACACCCGGCAATGCATTGAGCAAAGCCTGGGAGGTGTAGCCGGTGGCCGTCGCCGCGACGCCGGTTTCGCTCACGGTCGCGGCACCCGTGTGCAAGGTGTACAACCATGGGCCGTAAATCGACTGGGCCTGCGCCAGCGCCGGATAAGGTGCCTCGGTGATGGTCAGCAGCATCGGGTGGCCATATTCACCCGCCCCGGTATGCAGATCGAAACACATCACGGTTTCAGCGCCGGCCAGGTGCTGCTGGACGATCCGCTGCAACGTGCGGTTCGACCAGCTCGGTTCCAGCCCACCGTAAAACAATCCGTCGGGATGACTGTGCTGACCGCCCTCGACAATCGACATCACCGCCGGCCAGCCATGTTCGGCGATCTGCGCATCGAGCAACGCATCGGCGCGCTGTCGCTGCGGCCCGCGCAGTTGGCTGCACGCGTAGATCTCATGCAGCGCGGCGTAGGCCCGGTTGTCGGGCAACGTGTGGCTGAAATCCAGATGATTGCGGTTGAGGTCAATGTTGTCTTCGTTGACCCGCCGCAGCCACGCGGTGCCCCACGGGTTGATCAGGTGAATCATCACCACCGCGACATCCTCGGGCAGCAGGTCGGGCGTGAACTGTTTCAGCCAGTCGATCTGGCATTCGGAGCCGTAATACCCCTCCACGCCATGGGTGCCGCTGAGCGCCACCAGACGCCGCCTGGCCAGGGGATTGCCTAACACTGCGACGTCGGTACTCAACGGCTCGCCGAACGGCCCCTTGAGCGGATGCGCGTAGGAGGAAAGGCTGGCACCCGCAACGCTCGCGGTGGCAAGAAACCGCTCGCGCTGATGACGGTAACTGGGCTGTGTCGGAAACGCGTTATCCATGGCGGCCTCTTGTTGGTTTTTCCGGCTTCACGTTTGCCCCTGACCCTACAGAAAATCCGCCAGGGCATGAAGGAGAAAGTACCCGTCGGTTTGCGTCCTGCCCGGTCGGCCGATAAAGTCCCTCAGACTTTTATCCCACGGATGGAGAGTCCCGCGTGTTTCCAGCCCTAGCCTTGAACCGCTTTCGCCTGCCGGCCCTGACCCTGATCGTCAGCGCCCTGACCCTCGCCGCCTGCAACGCTCCGCCCTCCTCCACGCTGCCACTGGCACCGGAAGCCGCCTCCGGTTACCGCACCGACCTGCAAACCCGTCACGCCAGCCAGCACATGGCCGCCGCCGCGAATCCGCTGGCCGCCGAAGCCGGGCGCGAGATGCTGCGCCAGGGTGGCTCGGCCATCGACGCCGCCATTGCGATGCAGGCGGTGCTGACCCTGGTCGAACCGCAATCCTCCGGGATCGGTGGCGGCGCGATGATTGTGCTGTGGGACGGTAAACAGGTGCGCACCTACGACGGCCGCGAAACCGCGCCGGCCGGGGCCACCGAAAAGCTGTTCCTGCAAGCTGATGGCAAACCGATGCCGTTCCCTGAGGCGCAGATCGGTGGACGTTCGGTCGGCACGCCGGGGGTGTTGCGGGCATTGGAACTGGCGCATAAACAACAGGGCCGCCTGCCCTGGGCCAGCCTGTTCACACCGGCGATCAAACTGGCGGAGCAGGGTTTCGCCATTTCCCCTCGCCTGCATTCATTGCTCGCGTCCGACCCGGTGATACGCCGCTCGCCGGACATGGCCAGGTACTTCCTCAACAATGACGGCAGCGTCAAAGACGTCGGCGCCCGCTTGCAGAACCCGGCCTTGGCAGCCGTGCTCAAACGGATTGCCAACGAAGGCGCCGACGCCTTGTACAAAGGCCCGATCGCCGAAGAGATCGTCGCCAAGGTCCAGGGCCACGCCAATCCTGGCAGCCTGTCGCTGAGCGATCTCCAGCACTATCGGGCCAAGGAGCGCGCGCCGCTGTGTACCGACTACAAGCGCTGGCAGGTGTGTGGCATGCCGCCGCCGTCCTCGGGCGGGATCGCCGTAGCGCAGATCCTCGGCATCTTGCAGGCCCTGGAAGCCCGCGACCCGCGCCTGGCACTGGCACCGCTCAAACCCGTGAAAACCGATAAGCCCGCCGGCCTCGAACCGGCGCCCGAAGCGGTACACCTGATCGCCGAGGCCGAGCGCCTGGCCTACGCCGACCGCGCGCAATACGTGGCCGACACCGACTTCGTACCCGTGCCGGTCAAAGGTCTGGTCGATCCCGGTTATCTGGCCAGCCGCGCCAGCCTGATCAGCGAACGCAGCATGGGCAGCGCCAGACCCGGCACGCCACCGGGCGTACAGGTCGCCTACGCGCCGGATCGCTCGCCGCTGCGCATCTCCACCTCGCAAGTGGTGGCGGTGGATGACTTCGGCGGCGCGGTGTCAATGACCACGACCATCGAGGCAGCGTTCGGCTCACACCTGATGGTTCAGGGCTTCCTGCTGAACAACCAGATGACTGACTTTTCGTTCATCCCCGAAGAAAACGGACAGAAAGTCGCCAACCGCGTCGAACCCGGCAAGCGCCCGCGCTCATCGATGGCACCGACCCTGATCTTTGATCGCAACAGCGGTGAATTCGTCGCCACCGTCGGTTCACCCGGCGGTTCACAGATCATCGAGTACGTCGCCAAATCCACCATCGGCCTGCTCGACTGGAACCTCGACCCGCAAAGCGCCATCAGCCTGCCCAACTTCGGCAGCCGCAACGGCCCCACCGAACTGGAACAAGGCCAGTTCACCCCGACCCTGATCCAGGCCCTGAAGGGCAAAGGCCATACGGTGAACGAAATCGACATGACCAGCGGCACCCAGGCCATCGTGCGGGTCAAGGATGCCCAGGGCAAAACGACACTGGCCGGCGGCGCGGACCCACGGCGTGAGGGGGAAGCGTTGGGGGATTGAGGCGTACATGGCAAACGGAAAAGGCTTACTGCGAGGTAGGCCTTTTTTGATGCCGACAGATCCAGTTCAGTCGTACTGCGTTGCTTATTCCTACCCCGGAAAAAAACCGCAGAAGGTAGATTTGCTATCTGCTCAGCGCCATCAGATTCGGCTTTTAACCTGTTGCCATTTGCGAAAGCGCCGACATCGAACCAGCGCTCAAACCGTACAACCATTGCGCTTCCATAGACTTGCATCAGTCCCATAGCGGGACTAGGATCACGCCATGCGAATCATCGCCATCAATCAGCTAAAAGTTTTTTGGGAGCGATATCCCGAGACAGAGCAACCATTGCTGGCCTGGATAGACGAGGCCAGAAAAGCGAACTGGACAACACCTGCTGACATAAAGGCCCATTTCGCTTCGGCCAGCATCTTGAAGAGCCGCAGGGTCGTATTCAACATCAAGGGCAATGACTTTCGCCTGATCGCCGCAGTGGCCTACCGCTTCGGGGCTGTTTACATAAAATTTATCGGTACTCACAAGCAGTACGATGCAGTCGACGCTGATACCGTCGAAATGGAGTAACCCATGAACATACGTCCGATTCATACCGAAGAAGACTACCGCGCCGCACTCAGGGACATATCCCCGCTGTTTGAAAATGAGCCTGAACCCGGCACTCCGGAAGGTGACTACTTCGACATCATGATCACGCTTATCGAGGCCTACGAAGCCAAGCAGTTTCCTCTCGACTTGCCGAACCCGATCGATGCCATAAGGTTTCGAATGGAGCAGTCTGGTCTGTCGGCAGCCGATCTCGTGCCAGCAATCGGCCGCACGAATCGCGTCTATGAAGTCCTGAACGGCAAGCGTGCATTGACGCTCCCCATGATCTGGAAGCTTCATGACCTGTTCGGAATTCCTGCGGAAAGCCTGATCAAACCGGTAAAACCAATCTGATCCGAAGACAGCCACGCTACTTGCTGCGAGACTGAGAAAGAGTTCGGAGGGGGCCTGCAGCCCCCCAAAAAACACCTGCACGCTCCCTCAGGCCCCGGTCGTCTCATTCGGGGCCAACTGACAATCGAGGTGTTGGCAGACTGCATGCAGCGTTGCCACGGGCAACCTTCTGGCCCAATGCGGCCTCCAGAGCGGTTTATAGCGCCTTGCCATCCACCGGATCACCAATCGTCAGAAAGTGCCCGCCCGCGACGTGATGCAGCGTGCGCAACGCATCGTGCCCTTCGAAATGCCAGCGTCCGTCGCTGAACACCCGCTCATCAGCCTGCGCCGCGATGACTTCGGCGAGGAACAGGTCGTATTGCTGATGGTTGTGCGGTTCCGGCAGCAGCCGACATTCGAGCCACGCCACGCAGCCTTCGAGCATCGGCGCGTCGACCTGTTCGCCGGCAAAGGTCTGCAAGCCATAGGCCTGAAACTTGTCGCGGCCCTGATCGCGGTTGATCTCAAGTCCCGAGGTCGTGCCGACGGTCTGCGCAATATCGGCCTGGGCCACGCAAGGCACGTTGAGGACGAAGGTGCCGCAGGCTTCAAGCAATTGCCGTGTCCAGGTCGACTTGTCGAGCACCACCGCGACTTTCGGCGGTTCGAAGTCCAGCGGCATGGCCCAGGCTGCCGCCATGATGTTGCGCTGACCGTCATGGGCGGCGCTGACCAACACGGTCGGGCCGTGATTGAGCAACCGGTAGGCTTTATTCAAGGGCACCGGGCGGCGGTGAGAAGCGCTCATGAAAATCTGCTCCAGGAAAAAGAGCCGATTGTAGCGGCAGGCAGAAGAAAGAACTGCCTGCACAAACCATGGGAGCACGATTGCTCCCACAGCAGGGGATTTACCGCCGATCAGGTCGTCAGTTGATTAGCGAACTGCCCTACGGCATTCACCACTTTCTGCGCGCCGTCCTGGATCTCGACGATCACCGTGCCCGCCTCCGCCGCCAGCGCCAGCCCCTGCTCGGCCTGGAGCTTGCCGTCGGTCATCAGGGCCACGGCGTTGCGCGCCATTTCCTGGTTCTGCCGCACCACGCCGACAATCTCGTCGGTGGCCTGGCTGGTGCGCGACGCCAGTTGCCGCACTTCGTCGGCCACCACCGCAAAGCCCCGACCCTGCTCGCCGGCACGGGCCGCCTCGATCGCTGCGTTGAGCGCCAGCAGGTTGGTCTGTTCGGCGATGCCGCTGATCGTCTTGACGATGGTGCCGATCACCAGCGACTGCTCGTTCAGCGCCTCGATGCCTTCACCCGCACTCTGCATATGACGCGACAGGTCGCGCATCACATTGACCGCTTCGGTCACGACGGTCGTACCGCGCTGAGCGGTGCTGTCGGTCTGCTGCGAGGTGCTGTAGGCGATGCTGGCCGCCTCGGCAACCGCTTGTTCGCGGTTCACCTGATCGGTGATCACCGTGGCGAATTTCACCACCTTGTAGAGTTTTTCGTTGGCGTCGAGCACCGGGTTGTAAGACGCCTCCAGCCAGACCACCCGACCATGGCTGTCGACCCGCTTGAAACGATCGGCGACGAACTCGCCGTTGTTCAAACGACGCCAGAAGTTCTGGTATTCGGCGCTGCCCGACTCTTCCGGCAGGCAGAACATGCGGTGATGCTTGCCCTTGATCTGCGCCAGGCTGTAGCCCATGCCGCTGAGAAAGCGCTCGTTGGCGTTCAGCACGTTGCCGTTGAGGTCGAACTCGATCACGGCGGTGGAACGCACCAGCGCGCCGATCAGGTTTTCGTGCTCGCGGGAGGCTTCGATGGTCCGCGTCAGGTCGCTGGAGAAAATCGAGAAATGCCTGATCCGCCCGTCCGAGGAGCGCACGGGTTGCACGATCGAGCGCAGCCACGCTTCCTCGCCATTGCCACGGGAAAGGCGCACGGCGCCGGCAAAATGCTCGCCACGGCTCAGGGCCGCGCGGAAGCGGTGGTGAAACTCGTCGGACTTCACGTGGGCCGGCACAATGTCTTCGATGGCGCGGCCGATCAGGTCGTGGCTCTTGTAGAGCATTTCGGTAAGAAAATTCTGATTGACCGACTGAATCCGCCCGTCCGGCTCCAGCGTCAGCACCAGCATCTCGCTTTCCAGACTTTCCTTCACTTGCAGAAGGCTGGAGAGTTCTTCACGAAGAGCCGCCAGCTCTTGCTTCAGGCGTTTATTGAACATGGGAGAGCACCGATGGACCAGGTAGAGAGCGGTATGTCTCCTAACCATCGGCCTTGAAAATCTTTTCTGAAGAGCGCGCGCAGCCTGTCCTACAAAAATAGTCAGGCCGCACAGTGTCAGGCGGTTCCGGCCACCTGACACTGCCCCTGGCGCGGCATCCGCGCGCCGAAATACGCCGCGCTGAAGATCCCCACCGCGCCCATCGCGGCACAGAAGATCACGCAGATCCATGGACTCCATGGCATCAGACCGATCAGCAGCAGCGGTGTGATACTCGCCCACGCGGCGTAGGCAATGTTGTAGGTGAAGGAAATGCCCGATACGCGAATCCGCGCCGGAAACAGACCGACCATCACCGAGGGCACCGCACCGACCACACCGCAGCCAAGTCCGGCGACGGCATAGGCCAGGCCGATCCATCCGGCACCGGCCATCAGACAGGCGTAAAGCACGCCGATCCCCAGCGGCAGCAGCAGGCTATACAGCATGACTGTGCGCCACGCCCCGATGCGGTCGACCAGCAGACCGGCAATCACACAGCCGATATTCAGAAACACGATGCCCAATGCACTGAGGGCGAACGTATGGCTGGCGGTCATGCCGAAGGTTTTCTGCATCATGGTCGGGGTGATGACCACGAACACCACCACGGCCGAGGTCAATACGCAGGTCAGCAACACGGCCGGCAACATCGCCAGTCGATGCTCGCGCAATACCGTGCGCAGTGGCAGTTCGACCCGCGCCTCGCGCTGCGCTTCCATCGCCAGAAACACCGGGGTTTCACTCAGCCAGCGGCGCAGCCAGACGCCGATCACGCCGAACACACCGCCGAGCAGGAACGGGTAGCGCCAGGCGTAATCGAGAATTTCCGCCGGCGTGAACATCTGCGCCAGGAACGTCGCGGTCAGGGCGCCGATCAGATAACCGAACGTCAGCCCGGCCTGCAAAAAGCCCAGGGCGTAGCCCCGATGCCCGGCTGGCGCATGCTCGGCGACGAACACCCAGGCGCTCGGCACTTCGCCGCCTACCGCTGCGCCTTGCAGGATGCGCAGGGCCAACAGCAGCAAGGGCGCGAAATAACCGATCTGCGCATAAGTCGGCATGATCCCGATCAGCAGGCACGGCAGCGCCATCATCAGGATGCTCAGGCTGAATACCTTTTTACGGCCCAGGCGATCGGCGAAATGCGCCATCAGAATCCCGCCCAGGGGCCGCGCCAGATAACCGGTGACGAAAATCCCGAAACTTTGCAGCAGACGCAGCCACTCGGGCATTTCCGGCGGGAAGAACAATTGGCTGAGGGTCAGGGCGAAGAATACGAAAATGATGAAATCGTAAATCTCCAGCGCCCCGCCAAGGGCCGCAAGGCCGAGGGTCTTGTAGTCGGAACGGCTGAATGGCGCCGGTCGAGCAACGGAGTGGGCAGTCATGGCAAAGAACTCTGGCACAGGCAAAAACCAAGGCGCCCATGGTCTACGCAAATGCGCCGAGGGACAACCCGTTAGACCATGGTCCCGGTTTTTGCAAAACCCGCTCACAAAATACCGGCGCTTGATTTACTGTGGGCGCCTGTCCGCAGACACCACCGTAGAGCCCTCTCCCACAGGGGCCTGGGCAATCTTGCGGACCACAATAAAACATAAAATCCGAGGTACTCCCGTGGCCGTTGATATCGAAGATAGCCGCTCTGCGCGCTTTGCCTTGCGCTGTTCAAATTTTGCCGAACGCTGGTTCCCCGACTCCTGGGTGTTCGCCGCACTGGCGGTGATTATCGTCGCGCTCGCCACCCTGGCGATGGGCGCCAAACCGACCGATGCCGCCATGGCCTTCGGTGACGGGTTCTGGAGCCTGATACCGTTCACCATGCAGATGGCCTTCGTGGTGATCGGTGGCTACGTGGTCGCCAGTTCGCCACCGGCCGTGAAGCTCATTGACCGCCTGGCGCGGATCCCGAAAAACGGCCGTTCCGCCGTAGCCTGGGTCGCACTGATTTCGATGGTCGCGTCACTGCTGAACTGGGGTCTGTCGCTGGTGTTCGGTGGTTTGCTGGTGCGCGCCCTCGCCCGCCGCACCGATCTGAAAATGGACTACCGCGCCGCCGGTGCCGCCGCTTACCTGGGGCTTGGCGCGGTATGGGCGCTGGGCCTATCGTCGTCGGCCGCGCAATTGCAGGCCAACCCCGCCAGCCTGCCGCCGTCGATCCTGTCGATCACCGGCGTGATTCCGTTCACCCAGACCATCTTCCTCTGGCAATCGGGAGTGATGCTGCTGGCGCTGATCGTGATCTCGCTGATCATCGCCTACGCCACCGCGCCCGGCCCGAATTCGGCGCGTGATGCCAGGGCCTGCGGCGTCGACCCAAGCTTCAACCTGCCGCCGCTGCAACCGCGCACCCGCCCCGGCGAGTGGCTGGAACACAGCCCGCTGCTGATTATCGTGCTGGTACTGCTGGCCGCTGGCTGGCTGTTCCACGAGTTCTCGACCAAACCGGCGATCACCGCGATTTCCGGGCTCAACACCTACAACTTCCTGTTCATCATGACCGGCGCGCTGCTGCACTGGCGTCCGCGCAGCTTCCTCGACGCGGTGGCCCGCGCGGTGCCGACCACCACCGGGGTGTTGATCCAGTTTCCGCTGTACGGCTCGATCGCCGCCCTGATGACCACGGTCAAGGGCGTCGACGCCCAGACCCTCGCCCATCACATCTCGACCTTCTTCGTCAGCATCGCCTCCCACGACACCTATGCGCTGCTGATGGGCGTGTACTCGGCGATCCTCGGCTTCTTCATTCCGTCCGGCGGCGGCAAGTGGATCATCGAAGCGCCTTACGTGATGCAGGTCGCCAACGATCTCAAGTACCACCTGGGCTGGGCCGTGCAGATCTACAACGCCGCCGAAGCCCTGCCGAACCTGATCAACCCGTTCTACATGCTGCCGCTGCTGGGCGTGCTGGGACTCAAGGCGCGGGATCTGATCGGCTTCTCGTTCGTGCAACTGTTGGTACACACGCCGCTGGTGCTGCTGTTGCTGTGGGCGCTGGGGACGACATTGGCGTATGTGCCGCCGGTGATGCCGTAAACCGGGTATTGCGAACAACATCGTTCGTCTGTGGGAGTGGACTTGCTCACGAAGACGGTGGATCAGTCGACGCTCTATTGACTGCACTCCCTTCGCGAGCAAGCCCACTCCCACATTTGTTTCAGCCTGCACCTCGAATCGTCACCCAACCGTCACATTCCCTTGCTAGCGTCCGCCGGAAACATACTGAAACAATTAAGCAAAGCGGGCTGAGACATGAGCGACGAAACGAACGGCACCGACCTCCCCACGTCTGACTCCGACAATCCCACCGATACCAGCCGCCGGCGCTTTCTCGGCGGTGTTGCGGTACTCGGCGTCGGCGCGACGCTGGGGGCCTGCGCCAAGTCGGGTGATGAGCCGGGCAAACCGGGCGAGCGTCCGCTGACCCCGGCAGAACTGGACAAGGCGCTGCATGACCAGGTGAAGACCGTGGTGGTGATCTACGCCGAGAACCGCAGTTTCAACAACCTGTTCGGTGACTTCCCCGGTGTCGAGAAACCGTTGTCCGCGCTCAAGCCCGGCGACTATCAGCAGCGCGACCGCGACGGCAGTCTGCTGCAAACCCTGCCGCCCGCCTGGGGCGGTGTGTTGCAGGTTGGCCCGCAGACCCTCGATGGCGTGACCTATCCCAGCGGTGTCCAGTTTCAGGAAAACCTGCCCAACGCACCTTTCGCCCTCAAAGGCCCGAACGCTGAAGATTTGCCGTTCGGTCTGGTGACCCGCGATTTGTGGCATGTGTTCTATCAGAACCAGATGCAGATCAATGGTGGCAAGAACGACGGTTTTGTCGCCTGGGCCGACTCCGGCGGCCTGACCATGGGCCACTACGCCCAAAGCCGTTACTCATTGCGTTTGTGGGACGTGGCCCGGGAATTCGTACTCTGCGACAACTTCTTCCAGGGTGCCTTCGGTGGCTCGTTCCTCAACCATCAATACCTGATCAGCGCCACTGCGCCGTACTACCCGAACGCGGCCACCTCGGTCGCCAAGAGTCAGATTGCCGCCCTGCAAAGCGACGATCCGGCCGACCCTCGCCTCAAGCCGCTGGAGCAATCGCCGGCCAGCGCCATGAGCGGCCCGCCGCAGTTCGGCCCGAGCGCGTTGACCCCGGACGGGTTCGGCGTGAACACCCTCGCGCCGCCCTACTGGCCGACCTGGATTCGCGATCCCGAGCGCCCGGCGTACTCCAAAGCCGATCTGCCGAATGTGCTGGTGCCGCAAACTCACGAACACATCGGCGACAAGCTGTCGAAAAAGAACATCGACTGGGCCTGGTACGCCGGTGCCTGGCAGGCGACGCTGGATCAGTACAAGGATTCCGGCGGCATCCCGAAGATCCCCAACTTCCAGTATCACCACCAGCCGTTCAACTACTTCCAGCAACAAGGGCCGGAGCATCCCGAAGAGCGTAACAAACGTCTGCGTGACGCGGGCCTCGGGGACGAGTCGAGCAGCAACAGATTCTTCGCCGATGCCGAGGCCGGCAAGCTGCCAGCCGTTACGTTCTACAAGCCTCAGGGCAACTTGAACATGCACGCCGGTTACGCCGACGTGGCCTCCGGTGATCGCCATATCGTCCGTGCGCTGAAGGTGCTGCGCGAGAGTCCACAGTGGAAAAACATGGTGGTCATCGTCACCGTCGATGAGAACGGCGGCTGGTGGGATCACGTCGCGCCGCCCAAGGGCGATCGCTGGGGGCCGGGCTCGCGCGTGCCGGCGCTGGTGGTGTCGCCATTTGCCCGCAAGGGCACGGTGGACCACACGGTCTACGACACCGCCTCGATCCTGCGCCTGATCACCCGGGTGTTCCAGCTGGAGAAACTTGACGGCCTCAAGCAGCGCGATGACGCCATGACCGCGCGTGGCCAGAAGCCCATGGGAGACCTGACCAACGCCCTGCATTTTCCGGCCTGACGGCGAGTCCTGCGATGGCGCTGAAAAAACTCTGATGGACGGCTTTTCTGCGCCACACGGCTGATCCAATATGAGCAGCCCCAACAACGGGGAACCCACGCTGAAAAGGATCTGAGCATGTTCAAACTCGCAGGACTCACCCTTGCTGCGCTCACCCTGAGCGCAGCGGCCCACGCCGATGTCGATCTGAAACTGGGCAGCACCGAACGCGTCACCCGCCTCTTCGCTTATCCCAACAACTGCAACGTGATCTGCTTTCGCAACTGGACGCTGGAGCAGACCGTCGAGCACTACCTGACTCAAAGCGTACAACGCGATGGCTATACCAGCGCCAAGGTTCGGGTGAAGACTGACAACGGTCAGCTCTACACCGAAATCAGCGGCGTGCCCAAGGGCTATGACAAACCGCTGAAAGCGCTGCTGGATGCCGGTGACCTGGCCTACAACGGCGCCAGCAAGCTCAATGCCGATGGCAAGTGGGCCTACAGCTGGTATCTGTTCCTGCCGCTGGGCATGGCGCTGGAAAACCGCAAAAGCGTCGAGCTGCTGCACTTCCCGCCGGATTACTCGCTGACCCAGGCGCAGGATTATCTGCGTTCGAACACCACCGACCGCTGGGCCGCGCTGCTGACCGACAACGGAATCCCGGCGGACAAGACACCGGCCTATCAGACCATCGTCGACATCGCGCCGATCGCCGCACCGGCCAGCGCCGGCAGCACCCTGGAAGGCGTCTACGGCTACTTCAAGGATTACCAGACCACGATGGTCAAGCAGGTCAGCCAGAACGCCAGCGGCGCGGCACTGCCGATGGTCGCGTTCGGTGCGCCGGTGCGTAACTGGATCAAGCAGCAATACGGGCCGACCGTAAATGTGCTGGGCCTGGCCACCATCAGCCCGAGCGCGGGGGTCAACGTGCCGGTGCTGGGCTCCAACCACCCAAGCTACATCTGGTATGCCGCCGATCCCGAGAGCTACACCGGCGACGATGCCCAGGCCAAGGCCGACGCGGCAGGCCTGAAAGTGATGGGCCAGGACTTGAGCGCCGCCTGCTGGCAGGCCGGCATGGGCAGTAAACCGGGCAGCAACGCCAAAGCCTTGCTGGACAGCTGTACCCAGACCTGGCAAGTGACGCAAAAAGTCAAAACCTGCGAGCTGTTCTACACCTCGATTCGCAACCTGACGCCCGCCGACGCGGCCGCCAAGTGCGCCACCACGCCGATCAAGACTCAGTTGCAGCAATTGCAGAGTCCGTTGCCAGCCGCTGACGTTCCCGCTCCCCATATCTGACCGGGGACATGGCTTTTCCGTGTCAGCCCTGGCTGACACGGAAAAGCGCCTTTTACGCCTGTCAGATCTGACAGTAGACCGAGCGTTTCATATACGCGACCATTGGATCCAATCTCGTGTTGCAGAGCTGAAAGGACTTCAGCCTGGTGCAGTCGCAGCACTGTCCGACAGGGAACGTTATGAACATGCATGTGCTACGCAACCGCTCCTCCCGAGACACGGAAGGTATCTACCCTTTTATCGGTCTGCCTGTACGCCTTGGATTTCCGTCCAGGAATGATTTCGAAATCATCTGCGATGCCCACGGAATGCCGATAGCGGTAGCGGCGCGACGGGAGTTTCTGCGTATCAGCCGGATGTGCAGGGTTTCGGGGCAATTGCTGCCCTACCGCTGCCGACAGACCCGGCAATTGCTGGCCGGGATTCATCTCTACGATCCACGCTTCTGTGGATTGATCGAGCACGCTTGCGAACCGAACGTGTTTCTCGACATGAGCGAGTTATGGCTGTGGGCGCTGCAGGACATTCAGGCCGGCCAGCGGCTGACCATGGATTTCACCGCCACCGAAGACAAACTGCTGCGCCAGTTCGCCTGCGGTTGCGGTGCGCCACGGTGTCGCGGCTGGATCACCGGTCATGACGAAGCGCCCAATCTCGAAGGCCAGCGCTATTTGCAGGGCTGGCACCGGCGGATCGGGCGCTGAGCGGCGGGTTACGGCGCGCCGACCGGACGCAGGCGATATTGCGGCGGCAGTTGTTCGAAACCGCTGATGGTGGTGTTCAGGCTCTTCCAGCGACCGTCCTTGATGCCGTAGATGCAGCCGTGGATCGACAGATTCTGCCCACGGTGCCAGGCGTTCTGGATGATGCTGGTGTGGGCGACGTTGGCCACTTGCTGAATCACGTTAAGCTCGCACAGACGGTCGACCTGCTCTTCTTCGGTCGGCAATTTGGCGAGTTCTTCACGTTTTTCGTAGTACAGGTCACGGATCGAACGCAGCCAGCCGTCGATCAGGCCGAACTGGCGATCCTGCATCGACGCCCGCACACCGCCGCAACCGTAGTGGCCGGTCACCAGAATGTGCTTCACCTTGAGTACATCCACCGCGTACTGGATCACCGACAGGCAGTTGAGGTCGGTGTGCAGCACCACGTTGGCAACGTTACGGTGAACGAACAGATCGCCGGGCAGCATGCCGACGATTTCGTTGGCCGGCACGCGCGCGTCGGAGCAGCCGATCCACAGGTATTCCGGAGTCTGCTGACGGGCCAGCTTGGCGAAGAAGTCCGGGTCTTCCTTGGTGATCGCGTCAGCCCAACGCTCGTTGTTATCAATCAGATCTTGTAAGTCGTGCATGCTGTAAGGCCTCAAGAAAGATTTGCTGCTTTGACAGACAACCCTCCGTCGGGGTCACGCCGGCACCGCAAGTGTTTTCGTTGGAATTCTCGTGAGCCGGGTGAGTCCACCCTAGTAAGGCCCACAGTATGAGGATTAGCCATGACTGATTCACGACGCCCCTACGATGCGATGCAGCCGCCATCGATTGATGATAACGAAGACCGCATGGGTTCGGTGCATGAGCTGGATTTCGACGACGAACAGCCCAGCGCGAAGATCGGCGATGAACTGCCCGAACGGGAGCGCGAGCAGTTGATGCCACGCGCGCGGGTGCGTGAAGCGGGCATGACCGGGGCGTCAGTGGCCGACCATGAACCGACCGACGATGACCTGAGCCCGGAAACCCTGATCCGCGAGGACGGCGCCCGTGATGCCGAGGAATTCGGTCAAGACGACCGGGCCGATTGGGATCTGAGCATTGTCGATGAAGACGACATTGGCGGGGGCGACGGACTGGATGAGGCGGAACTGGCGCGGCGCGATCCGCTGGACCGCAAGCGGTAATGGGGCGGCGTCTGTCCAGACGCCTTCGCGGACAAGCCCGGCTCTCACAGGTTATCCACTGTCCCTGTAGGTGCCGGGCTTGCCCGCGCAGCGATTATTGCAATCAGTCGACCAGCGTGCAGGCCATCACCAC
Organism: Pseudomonas botevensis; assembly: GCF_019145475.1. Classification (GTDB taxonomy): domain Bacteria; phylum Pseudomonadota; class Gammaproteobacteria; order Pseudomonadales; family Pseudomonadaceae; genus Aquipseudomonas; species Aquipseudomonas botevensis. The sequence continues at coordinate 10,078 of NZ_JAHTKI010000023.1, read as the reverse complement.
CGCATCTTCACGCCCACCGACCGCCGGGTAGTAATCCCGTCGCCGGCCGACTTCATTGAAACCGTAGCGCTCATACAGACGGAATGCGGCGGCGTTGCTGTCGCGCACTTCCAGGAAGCATTCGCGGGCATCGGCGGCGTAAGCGCGGGACATCAGGTACTCAAGGAGCGCCAGCCCCAGGCCGCGCCCCTGGTTTTCCGGCTTGACCGTGATGTTCAGCAGATGCGCCTCATCGAGAATGATCTGCACCACCCCGTGCCCCACCTGTTGCTGGCCTTCGAACATCAGCCAGATCTGGTATTTGCCCAGGCCATCGAGAAAGATCCCGCGCGTCCACGGATGGCTGTACGCGGCGAATTCAATCTTCAGTACAGCGTCGAGATCCGCCTCGGTCATCGGGCGGAACGATACAGCGTCACTCATTCGATTCTTTCCAGCGCGCCATCAGCCGACGCATGGCTTGCCACACGGCGGCCTTGCGCCGGGGCTCTTCCATCAACAATTCCAGCCCCGGGATGGCCCATGCCAGGCCGAGGCCTTCGATCTGCAACTCACTATTGAACGCTTCGGCATCCGCCTCGCCGGCAAACCGCACGGCTGGCAGGCCGATCAGCCACAAGCAGGCGCACGGCGCTTCTTCCATACGCACAGAAAGGAAACCCTGAACGAAGTCCCGGGCCGCTTCCGGGCCTTGGTCCATGGTGCCGCGCACCAGCAGCGGCCAGCGGACCGGCTCACCGATGATTTGCGGTGCATCCGGCAGACCGGCGGCGCGCAGCATGTCCTTGAGCAGCAGATATGCCGGATCGCGGCTCTGGAAGGATTCGCCTGTGGGTAACTCCACCAGCAACAGGCACCGGCCGGCGCGCAGCAATTGCAGGGCGAAACGCGGCGGTGGCACCGGTGCCGGTTTGGCGGCCACCGGTGCTTCCTCGGCGTCCTCGACCGGTTTGACCGCCGCACGGGCAACTACCGCCGTCGGGCGCGGCACTTCGACTTTCGGTCGCTCGACCGGACGAGCGGCAGGCTGCACCGGGGCCTCGGCCTGTGGTGCAGGGGCGATTGCCAGCTCGACCTCGGGCTCGGGCATATCCAGCAGCTCGGGCCGCGACGGCGCGGCAAAGGGCAATTCGGTACGCGGCAGCCAGTTGACCACCTGCATGGCGTTCAAATAGGCGCGGCGGCGGGACTCGATTAGCAAGGGGCGGCCACTTGTGGATAACTGAAGTGCGCTGATTCTACCGCCGTTCCCTCAAGATCGCCCGCAGTTGATCGATAGTTTTAGTCTCAATAAAGACGACAGCCCGTCCCGAGAGTGAATCGCATCCTTCGCGATGCAGTACAATCGCGGCTTTTAATCGCCAACCAGCCGGCCATTCCGATGATCGAACCCAAGCGCGTCTTGCGCGCCCTCGCTGAACACTGGGCACTTCTGGAGCCACTGTGCGAGCACTTCGACCAGGGCACCCTGAGCCTCAACGAACTGCGCACGCAACTGGCCGCCCAACAACTGGACAGCACGCCGCAGGACATCACCAGCCTGCTCGACGTGTGGATTCGCCTCGACATTCTGGTGCCCGTGGCGAAAAGCCCGAACCGTTTCGAGCTCAACGCGCAGATTCACGACTTCCTCGCCTACCTGCGCCGCGAACACCGTCTGGGCCTGTGCCTGGAGATCGAAGCCTACCTGCGTCACCTCGAGCGTCTGGCCGGGTACATCCAGGATGCTTTCGAGATCCGCGACGGCAATGACCTCGCCCGCCAGTTGCGTCTGCTCGACATGCGCGTGCGTGACGTGCTGAAGAAACTCGACAACGACGAACAGGCGCTGGTGGCCGTGGCCGAACGGGCCAAGACCAGCGACCGGCAGATTCCGTTGCGTCAGCGCTACGCCGAAGTGCTGGCGACCTGGGACGAATACGTCGAGCCGATGATCGAGCTGGTGAACGCCGATGGCGCCTTCGAACAAGGCGTGCGCAAGGTCGAGACGGTGCTGTTGAAAATGCTCTCGGAGCAGCAGCGCCTCGGCCACCTGGTCGATGACGACATGCTGTTGCGCACCCACGCGCGCATCCTCGAAATGCAGACCAGCGCCCAATTGACCCTGCGTCATGCCCGCGAGCTGCTGCTGCCGCTGCGTGAAGAGGCCCGCCGGCACAACGCCGTGACCCGTGGCGCCGCGCTCGCACTGGCCGCCATCCGCCGTAAAGGCATCGATGCCGTGCCGCAAGCCGCGCTGCCGCTGTTCACCCGGCCGCAAAGCACCTTCCTCGGCAGCGCCAGTCAGGTCGAAGCCTACGTCTATGCGCTGGCCCGTTTCGAACCGAAACCGGCCCGCTTCCCCAAGGCGCACAAATCGCCGAAATCCGGCGACGCGCCACGTGCGCCGCGTACCGTGCGGGAAATGGTCGACCGTTGCGAAGAGTCCCTGCCGATGCCGGATCTGATGACCTGGCTGCTGGAACAGGAGCCGGACGGCGCCACCGACGAATTGCTCTACTGGTTCTCGCGCCTGTCGCGGGAAAAACGCTTCAAGCGCGAGCGTCTGGAACGCCGCGAATACCACACTCACGAGCATCAGGTCAGCCTGCGCTCCTTCGCCCTGCTCTCGGCCGGCCCTGATGCCGCCGAGAATTCTGCGAGCATCCCCAATGCATCTTGATCTATCCGAACTGTCCCAGCTGGCGCCGATCTTTCGCGAGCTGTTCAAGGGCTACCACGTCAGCCGCCGCGACCCGGAGCTGTACGCACAGCTGTCGAACTTTCAGGACCAGTACCGCACGCTGTTCAAGGCGCTGGGGTTCGAACTGGTCTGCGACACCCGTGGCTTCTATTACTTCGTGCCGGACCTGGCTGCAGCGGCGGTGAACAAGACTGCCCAGCGTCTGGCGCTGTTCACGTTCATCCTCGTCGAGCACCTGGCCGACCAGGGCCGCGATCCGATCGCCGTGCTCGACGGCGGTAGCCTCGGGCGTGAAGAGCTGCCATCGCTGCTGGACAAGTACCGCGACCTGTTCATTCAGGCCGAAGTGCAGACCGTGGAAGAGCTGGAAGAAAAGATCATGCGCCGCATGACCCAGCTCGGTTTCGCCAGCGAGGAAAACGGCGTGTACCGTTTCCTGCCGCCGATGCACCGTTTCCTCGACGTGTGCCTGTCGGTCCAGCAGGACCGCGATCTGGCGGCCAGCGTCCACAGCGTTCTGCCGTTGCCGGCACCGGTGCTGATCGACGAAGAAGCCGAAGCCCGCTTCCTTGCAACCGACGATCCGCTTGATCTGTCTGAATTTGAGGTAGAGAGCGACGAAGAAAGCGAAGAAGACGCACTGGCACGCGCCATTGCCGAAGAACAGGAGTCCGACGCATGAGCCAGGAACGCTACGGCATCCGCCGCTTTGCCCTTTTGAACACCGCCGGTTACAGCCTCGGTCTGTTCCCGCTGGAAGAGCCGCTGTCGGTCTACGGCGCGAACAACCTCGGTAAATCCGCGTCGATCAACGCCTTGCAGTTCCCGATTCTGGCGCGCATGTCGGACATGAGTTTCGGCAAGTACAGCCTGGAACAATCGCGGCGCTTCTACTTCGCGTCCGACACCAGTTACATCCTCGTCGAAGTCAACCTGCCCCACGGCCCGCACGTGATCGGCGTGGTCGGTCGCGGCCCGGGGGGCGGTTTCGGCCACCAGTTCTTCGCCTACGCCGGCAAACTCGATCTGGCGCACTATCAGAAGAACGACACCTGCCTGCGCCAGAAAGAGCTGTTCAGCAACCTTGAGAAAGAAGGCCTGAAAGCCTACGAACTCAAGCCCGATGAACTGCGCCGTCTGCTGGTCGGCGGACACACGTCGATCCCACTGGACCTGACCCTGATCCCGCTGCGCTCCACCAGCGAGCAGAGCCTGAAGACCTTCCGCGCGCTGTTCATCAACCTGCTGCACATGCGCGAAATCACCGCCGCCAAGCTCAAGCAACTGTTCCTCGATGCCTTCGAGCACAGCCTGCGTTCCGGCAGCGTCGATTACATTGCGGCGTGCGAAGAAGCGTTCCGCGATGTACGACGCATGGAACAGGACTACAACTCGCTGGTCGCCGCCGGTCCGCTGGTCGAGGCGCTGTCCAACGGCGTCAAACAGCGTGATGTGCTGCGCGGCAAACTGCATCGCCTGTCGCCGCTGCTCGACTCGTTGCTCGGCACCTGGTCGGACTACGCCACGGCGCGCAAGGAAGAGCTGACCATCCAGGCCGAGCACTACCGTCGCGAGCAGGACGATCTGCAAAACGATCAACGCGGCGGCACCCAGGAGCTGATGCGTCTGGAACGGGAAATATCCGGCATCCAGCGCTGGCTCGGCGAACTCTCGGTACTGAAGAATCGCTTTGCCTTGGTCGATGACGTCAAAGTGCTGGAGCAGCAACTGCTGGCCGCCAAGGACGCCCACGACGAACTGGCCGGTGCATTGGCGCAGTCCCGGCAGTTCAGCGCCGAGGATCTCGAAGAGCGTCTGCGCGATCTGGAAAAACGCCTGAAGTCGGTGAAGCAGCAGCTCGATCACGCCGACAACAACAGCTACGCCCGCCTGCGCGAAGAGTTCTCGCAACAGGACGTCGAGCGCCTGATGCGCCTGTTCAACAGCGCGCTGTTCAGCCTGCCGCTGGGCGAGCACGGCATCACCCTCGACGAGAACGGCGATTGGGTGAAGTCTGTGGAACTCATCCTCGACGGCTTCAAGGGTGAGCGCTTTGAAGTGCCGGGCCTGTCGATCGACATCTCGCACATCGAGCCGCCGGCCCTGCAAGCCCTGGCCGACCGTGCCGCGCTGCGGGATCAGAAAGAGCGTCTGGAAAAAGAACTCAAGCAACTGAAAACCCAGCAGGCCGTGGCCGCCGACCGCGCCGCGAGCAAGACCCAGACCGAAGCGCTGTACCAACAGGTGCTGGATGCGCAGAAGGCGCTGGAAGATTTCCGCCGCACCCAGACCCTGAGCGCCGAAGAAGGCGACAAGCTCGAGCAACTGGCGCAGATGGAAGCCGCGCAGGACGAACTCAAGCGCTCTAGCGACGCGTTCACCGAGCGCGTCCAGCAGTTGTCGGCCAAGCTGCAACTGGTCGGCCGGCAGATCGCCGACATGGAAGCCAAGCAGCGCACCCTCGACGACGCCCTGCGTCGCCGTCAGTTGCTGCCGGCGGATCTGCCGTTCGGTACGCCGTTCATGGACCCGGTCGACGACTCGATGGACAACCTGCTGCCGTTGCTCAACGACTATCAGGACAGCTGGCAAGGCCTGCTGCGCGCCGACGGCCAGATCGAAGCGCTGTACGCGCAAGTGCGCCTCAAGGGCGTGGCCAAGTTCGACAGCGAAGACGACATGGAGCGCCGTCTGCAGCTGTTGATCAACGCCTATGCGCACCGCACCGACGAAGCCCTGACGCTGGGCAAGGCGCGCCGCGCGGCGGTCACCGACATCGCCCGGACCCTGCGCAACATCCGCAGCGACTACGACAGCCTCGAGCACCAGTTGGCGCTGTTCAACCGCGAGATCAACAAGCGTCAGGTGTCCAACCTGCAGAGCTTCCGTATCGTCCTCGCACCGAACAAGGAAGCGCTCAAGCACATCGATCAGATCATCCACAGCGCCGGTCAGTACGAAGAAGGCGAAACCCTGTCGGTGTTCGACCTGAGCCAGAGCGCCGAGCAGGACAACAAGAACGAAGAGGCCAAGGAATACCTGGCACGGCTGGTGGCGGCGAACCACAACCAGCTCGGTCTCAAGGACCTGTTCGAACTGGCGTTCGAGATCACCAAGGTCAACGGTCAGCCGGTGATTCACACCGACATCGACGGCGCGGCGTCCAACGGCACCACCATGACCATCAAGGCGCTGACCAACATGTACCTGTTGCTGCACTTGATGGATCGCGACCTCGCCGGACGCGTCCGCCTGCCGTACTACCTCGACGAGGCGGCGGACATCGACGAGAAGAACCAGGCCGCCCTGCTGGAAACCAGCCTGCAACTGGGCTTCGTACCGATTCTGGCGAGCGTGAAGCCGCAGGTCTGCGCCAGTGTCGCCATCGACCTGGAAGGCGGCAGCGGCCCGGCGGGCATCTACATCGACGAGGCGGACTGGAAGTTCATCCGTCGCCACGATGTGGTGAAGGCCACCCTGAACGTCGAAGCCGATGAGCCGGAGCTGGATGCGGTTTGATCGGCTTTAGCTGAGGACAAAAAAAGGGCCGCGATCCAATGGATCGCGGCCCTTTTTCATGGTTTGGAATTTGTTGTGAATTCCAAGGCCTCTTCGCGGGCAAGCCCGCTCCCACAGGGTTCTACATGACTCATGTGGGAACGGCTTGCCCGCGAAGGCGGCCTGACAGACGCCCGATTACTTGGGTTACTTGCCGAGCGGAATCTTCGGTGCCCAGGTCAGCCATTCATCCTCGAACTTGTCGAACAGCGGGAACGTCTGCTCCGCGCGCGCCGGATTACCCATGCGCTCGCCGTCCGGCGTGGCGAAGGCAATGCCGCCCTGAATCAGGGTTTCCAGCGACTCGGTACGCACCGTCACGCCCTTGAACAAACCGTAATCGAAGCCCACGCCGCTGGTGTTCCAGAAGCGGCTGCCACTGCGCACCAGTGGCGCGTACTTCGGCTCGATCAGAATGTGTACCAATACGCGGTCTGCCGTCTGCCCCAGTTCATAACCGGTGACCTTGCCGACGGTGATCTCGCGGTAGGTCACCGGCACACCCGGTTTCAGCGAACCGCGACGGGCAGCACTCAACACCAGACTCAGGCCGGCCTCTTGTTTGCTGATTTCCGGCGGATTGGCCAGGGCCACGAAGTTTTTCTGCGGGCCAAGGCTCTTGGCGGCCGGCTGCACTTCGATGTATTGCCCCGTCACCAGGGTTTCCAGGTTCGACGTCTTGATCAGACCCAATTCCGGTTTGACCACCCAGAACTGACTGCCGACCCGGGCGATGCGCTCCGGCACTTCGGTGATGCGTGCGGTCAGGATCACCGATTGCAGGTCATCGGTCAGATCGACGCTTTCGATCTTGCCGACATCCAGCCCCTTGAAGCGGATCGGCGTGCCGCTGCGCAGGCCATCGGCGCGATCAACCTTGATCGTCACCACCGCACCCTTCTGGTTCGCCTCGTCATGATTGGCGAACAGGCGGAAGCGCGGAATGCGTTTCTGCAACGGCGCCTTGGCTTCCGGGGTTTCGAAGGCGATGCCGCCGGCCATCAGGCTTTGCAGGGATTCGCTTTTGACCTGGATGCCACCGGTCAGTCCACCGGTCAGGGTGACACCGCTGGCGTTCCAGAAGCGCGTCGAGGCATTGACCAGGTTTTCGTATTCCTTCTCGATGTGTACGCCGATGATCAGCTGCTTTTTGGTCTTGGAGAACTGGTAGCTCTGCACCGAGCCGACCTTGACCTGCTTGTAGAGAATCGGACTGCCGACATCCAGTGAGCCGAGGGTATCGGTGAACAGCACCAGATGCAGACCCGGCGAGCGCAGATCCAGCGGTGGGGCTTTCGGCCGGGCTTCGAACTCACGCTGTGGCGCACCGCCCTTCTCTCCGGGGCGCACGGCAATGTAGTTACCCTTCACCAGCGCTTCCAGACCGGTGATACCGGCCAGGGAAATCGACGGTTTGACCACCCAGAATTGCGTACCCGACACCAGATACTCTTCAGCGAGTGGGTCCAGGGTCAGCTCGGCAGTGGCGCTCGACAGATCCGGATCGATCTTCAGCGCTTTCAGGTTACCGACCTGAATGCCCTTGTACATCACCGGCGTGCGACCGGCCTGTAAGCCCTCGAAGTCGCTTAGTTTAACTTTCACCCGGATACCGGCCGCAGCGGCATCGAAGTCTTCATACAGACGGAACGGCAGGCTTGGATCGGTGGGCGGACTGTCCTTGCGGTTCTCCGGCGTGGCGAAAGCGATGCCGCCGGCGACAATGCTCGCCAGGGACTCGCTACGCACTTTCACCCCGGACAGGTTGGCGTCGATGCTGATGCCGCTGGCATTCCAGAATCGCGTGTGCTTGCGCACCAGTTTGGCGTACGCCGGCTCGATGAAAACCTTGAGCTCGACGGTGCTCTGGTCTTCCGACAGCACGTAGTTTTTTATCTGACCGACCTGAATCTGCTTGTAGAACACCGGGCTGCCACGGTTCAGAGAGCCGAGGCGGTCAGCCTTGATGGTCAGGTGCAGTCCGGGGGTCGAATCCGACAGCGGCGGCTCTTCGGCCAAAGCCTTGAACTTGCGGGTCGGCTCGCCCTCGCCGGGGCTGATGGCTACGTAGTTACCCGATACCAGGGTTTCCAGACCGGTGATGCCGGCCAGGGACACACTCGGCTTGACCAGCCAGAAGCGCGTGCTGGTCTTGAGGTATTGCTCGACGTCCTTGTTCATCTCGACCGTGGCGATCACGCCTTTGGAGTTGCCTTCGTCATCGAGCTTGAGGCCTTTCACCTTGCCGACCGGCATGCCTTTGTAGACCACTTCAGTCTTGTTGGCCTGAATGCCTTCGCCACTTTCGAAGCGCACCTGGATTTCGATCCCGGTTTCGGAATAGGCACGCCAGCCGAGCCAGCCGCCAATAATCAGGGCGATCAGTGGCAGCACCCAAATGGCAGACCAGTTCGAGGCTGGTCGGGTTTTCGCTACAGGCAAATCAGTCATGGTCGGCGTCCGACTCCGTGTTATCCCAAATCAGTCGGGGATCGAAAGTTACTGCGGCAAGCATCGTCAGAATCACCACACTGGCGAAAGCGATGGCGCCAAGATTGGCTTCGACACTGGCAAGCCGGCCGAAGTTGACGACCGCCACCAGAATGGCGATCACGAAAATATCCAGCATCGACCAGCGGCCGATGAACTCGATGAAGCGATACATCCAGATCCGTTGGCGCGCGGACAATGGCTGGCGCCGCTGGACCGAAAACAGCAGCAGGGCAATCCCCACCAGCTTGAACGTCGGCACCAGAATGCTGGCGATGAACACCACCGCCGCGATCGGGATCATCCCGTGTTGCACCAACTGAACCACACCAGACATGATCGTGCTCGGATCACCCTGCCCCAAAGAACTGACAGTCATGATCGGCAGCACGTTGGCCGGAATGTAGAGAATGGCCGCCGTAATCAACAACGCCCAGGTTCGTGCAAGGCTGTTGGGACGGCGAGCGTGAACCAGCGCACCGCAGCGGGTGCAGGTTTGCTCGTCGGTGTCGGCTTGCTGCCGGTTCAACTCATGGCATTCGGCGCAAATCAGAATGCCTGCATCAATCGCCCGCATGAGCGTCCTCTCCTGACAACGCCTGCCAGATCTGATGGGGCGACATCACCACCTCAAGCCAGACCTGGACCAACAGCAGACCGATAAAACACACCAGCCCGAGGCCGACATTGAGGGCTGCCATGTCCGCGAGTTTGACGATCGCTACCAGCACGCCCATGAGGTAGACCTCAAGCATTCCCCAATCCCGCAGGTGGTGATAAATGCGGTAGAGCAGCAGGCCATAACTGCGGCCGACATCAAAACGGATCGTCAGCAGAACCATCAACTGGCACAGCAATTTGAGCAGCGGAATAGCCATGCTGCACAGGAACACGATGACGGAAACGCCACGCATGTCAGTATTGAATAGCCCCACGACGCCGCTCCAGACCGTGTCCTGCGACGACTGCCCGAGTAGATTGAGCTGCATGATGGGTAAAAAGTTCGCCGGCACGTAGAGCAGCAGCGCTGCAATCACCAGCGCGAGACTGCGCTGCACCACATTATGGCGATGAGCATAAAGCTCGTAACCGCAGCGTGGGCAGAGGGCTTTCTCGCCATGGGCAAGTTGCGGCTTGCGCATCAACAAGTCGCACTCATGGCAGGCCACCAAGTCATCCAGCGGTAAATCTGACAGCCCGGGGGCGTCAACCGAATCGGACATAAGGGCTCTGGCTCCGAAAAAGAAGGGATCTATTCTAGTGTTCTGATTCGAAAATAACTGTGCAAATTTGTTCGCTCGCGCGAGTAAAAACTTTCCTGCGGGCAAAACAAAACCCCAACTGCTT
>NZ_JAHTKI010000022.1 GCF_019145475.1 Pseudomonas botevensis | reverse complement strand
CGGTACTCGAGCTAACGCTCATTGTGTTGAGTGGTGGGGAGCGGGTGTGGACTTCGCAGGCTGCTTTTGCTTTTGCTCTTTTGTGGGAGTGGGCTTGCCCACGAAGGCGGCCTTCGGGCCGACCTAGTGCCAGTTAAAAACTGTTACCTATGTGCTTGAACTGTTTTGTTAACTATGTGGGTGAGTCATACCCAGGCCCTCAGGGTGAGAGGCTTTTGGTCTTCAACAAATGAATAGGAAATATTTCCAAGCACATCCCTTTACACATAATGCGAAAGATTTGCATTATGTCGCAGTTTTGCGCACCCCCGCGCGAGTCCACTCAATTACCGAAGCAGGATGTTCGCCATGATTCGTATGCCTCTGGCTACCGCCAGTCTGCTGGCCATCGCTATTTCCCTCGCCGGTTGCGGCGAAGGTAAAGACAAAGACAAGGCCGCCGCCCCGGCGCCGACTCCAGCCGCCAGCACCGCTCCGGCCGCCGCGCCTGCGTCCACCGCTGCCGGTAAAGTCGACGAGGCCGCCGGCAAGGCCGTTGTGTCGCACTACGCCGACATGGTCTACGCCGTCTACAGCGATGCCGAATCCACCGCGAAAACCCTGCAAACCGCCATCGACGCGTTCCTCGCCAAGCCGAACGCCGACACCCTGAAAGCCGCTAAGGCTGCCTGGGTCGCCGCTCGCGTTCCTTATCTGCAGAGCGAGGCGTTCCGCTTCGGCAACACCATCATCGACGACTGGGAAGGTCAGGTGAACGCCTGGCCTCTGGACGAAGGCCTGATCGACTACGTCGACAAGTCCTACGAACACGCCCTCGGTAACCCGGGTGCTACCGCCAATATCATCGCCAACACTGAAGTGCAGGTCGGCGAAGACAAGGTCGACGTCAAGGACATCACGCCGGAAAAACTCGCCAGCCTCAACGAGCTGGGCGGTTCCGAAGCCAACGTTGCCACCGGCTACCACGCCATCGAATTCCTGCTCTGGGGCCAGGACCTGAACGGCACCGGCCCTGGCGCCGGCAACCGTCCGGCGTCGGATTACCTGGAAGGCGCCGGCGCTACCGGTGGTCACAACGACCGTCGTCGTGCCTACCTGAAGGCCGTGACCCAACTTCTGGTCAGCGATCTGGAAGAAATGGTCGGCAACTGGAAGCCGAACGTGGCCGACAACTACCGCGCCACCCTGGAAGCCGAGCCTGCCGAAGCCGGCCTGCGCAAGATGCTGTTCGGCATGGGCAGTCTGTCCCTGGGCGAACTGGCGGGCGAGCGCATGAAGGTTTCCCTGGAAGCCAACTCGCCGGAAGACGAACAGGATTGCTTCAGCGACAACACCCACAACTCGCACTTCTACGATGCCAAAGGCATCCGCAACGTGTACCTGGGCGAATACACCCGTGTCGATGGCACCAAGCTGACCGGCGCCAGCCTGTCGTCGCTGGTGGCCAAGGCTGACCCGGCTGCCGACAAGGCACTGAAGGATGATCTGGCCGCCACCGAAGCCAAGATCCAGGTCATGGTCGATCACGCCAACAAGGGTGAGCACTACGACCAGCTGATCGCCGCCGGCAACACCGCTGGCAACCAGATCGTGCGCGATGCCATCGCATCCCTGGTCAAGCAGACCGGTTCGATCGAGGCGGCTGCCGGCAAACTGGGGATCACCGACCTGAACCCGGACAACGCCGATCACGAGTTCTGATCAACAGCGTCAACCGCGCCTCATGAAAAAGCCCCGATCATTCGGGGCTTTTTCATTTCAGGCCGGGCTCAAACCCGGATGATGAAGATCTCGGTCGACGAACCCGCCACCGGCGTTCGCATGCCCCCCACCAACGCCACCAGCTCATGAGTCTCCCGAGACTTGTTGAGCAGCACCTGGGTGGGCGCATCCATCAGTTCAACCCGTGGGGCAACGTAATGGCTGCCTTCGATCACATTGCCGACGACCCGGCGCAACGATAGCCAGAACATTTGCGGACGTCCCGGCCGCTTGAACAACAGTTCGGAACCGAGACGGTAGCCCATGAACACTTCATAACCGCTGGCGACCAGCCGCTCGGACATCAATGCCCGAAGTGACTCCTCGGTTCCGGTCCGGATGGCCGCGTCCAGCAGGATATCGACCCCCTCGGCGCTCAACCGCAACCGCTTGTAGAGACCGAAATACCCCTCGAGCAGCCACTGCCCTGCCAGGTTCTTCGGCGTCACAGGCAACAGCGACAGCGGATCCCACAACGCGTCGGCCGGCGCCAGGGTGGCACGCCAGGCTCTCAGTGTGCGGTAGATCATTGCCAGTCCCGAAGCATTCAGACCATCGGGATTGCTCAGCTCGAACATTTTTTGCGCGATGTGGCGGCTGCTCAGGCGGAACACCGGAAACGCATCGGCCACGTAAGACGTGATGGTTTTTTCGAATGGCAGATCAATCGATGTACTCCAGAGCCCATCGTTGGAACGAAACAGGCGCGGCTGACTGAACAGATCCGACCAGAGCAGGTATTCAAACTGGGCAAAATGGTTGAGCTCCAGGCCCTCGTCGAACACATAGGCCAGGTGAGGCGCCGACGAGTCGTGCGCAGGCAGGATCGAGTAATAGCGCTCGCCCATTTTGATGTAGTCGCGACCTCGCAGACCTTGCTCCCCGCCTGTGCGCCGATAGATCCCGAACTCGGCGCTTTGCAGTTGAAACTCAGCGGGATCGATAAGCTGCCCCCAATCGAGAAACTTTTGGTTAAGCGGCCGAGCGGGGGCTGCCGGCAGGGACTCGGATGGGCGCACGCGCGGCGGCTGGCCTCTCGGGCGCTTCGCCACAGGCGCCTCGCTCACCACTCCACCGCCGGAAAAACCCGCCACAGGCAGCCCCTGAAGACGCCTGCGCAAGACCTGCTCACCCACCCGCAGATACTGAACGAACGATGCGAGCGCCATGCCCGAGCGCAGGTGCTCGACAAAACTCAGACCCAACTCGATCTCACGACCACGGGGAAACGCGAACGCTTCGAACACATGATTGACCTGTACATCGTCAAGGAACGGATACAGATGCTTCAGCGCTTCCTGCGGTGAATTGCCGCCCAGCAACCCGGCGTGCGCAGAGGTGCCCACCTCCCAATGCCCCTGTCCATCGAGGCGGATCGGCGGGTAGTACCCCTGGAACGGTTTGCGCGCATCCCTGATGCGCCAGGCCTGTTCAAAACCTTCATCGATGATCGAATACCAGCGCTTGCCCTCATTGAGGAAGTACAGTTTGCCGACGCCGTCCGCAGGTTTTTTATAGTGGATGCCCTTGCCTTCCCATCCCGGCAACGCCAGCAGGCCATCCGGCTTGTGTCTCAGCGCCAGTTTCGGATTCAACGCACGCGGATTGGTCGTTGCAGGAGCGCGGGGCCGCACCCGTGTCGCCCCCATCACGCCGTCGACCAGCACTCCGGTAAACTCGGCCAGCGCCCGGACGATGTGATGCGCAGCACCGGCCCGATCATTGATCTGCGCCAGATCCACCGCGCTGAACACCGATGACAGTCCCCTGGCAATACCGATGGGCAGTGTCACGTGAACCGGCAACACCATGCTCAACACATCGATCGCCGTGGTGGCGATGAGCATCCCGGTCTCGACGTTGGTCTGCTGAGTGGTGGTGACCTGGGCAGTGGCGTCATTCAAGACGAAACTGGCCTCGTGCTCGTAGGCATTTTCGAACAGATTGCCAGCGATGCGCACCCGGTTGACCTGCGAGACATCACCCTGCCCCTTCAGGATCGCCAGCACTCGAGCCCGGGAGGCCAGCCCGATGCGGCCGAGCAAATAGTCACGCCAGGAACTGCTCTGGACAAAATCCGCGATGAACTGGTCTTTGCGAAACTCGTGAAACACCCGACCGCCCGACGCGCCCGGCGTATACACCACGACCGAGCCGACAGCGACCGACGCGGTGGCGAACAACAGCACGCCACGCACCCGTTGCCCGCGCAGTTGCAGGTACTCGACGAGTATCCGGTGCCCCTCGACGGTTTTGCGCTGATCGCTGTCCTCGGGTGCATCCAGCACCGCTTGCACCCAATGGAAACCTCGCTCCAGACGGTCGGGCATGAAGTCGCCATTGATCCTGGCTTCGATGGCCTCAAGACGCATCTGCCGTTCGACAAGGTCGGCGTATGACTGCTTGCGGGCCAGCGCTGCCGCTGAGGTGATCAGGTTCTTGCGCAGAAATTCCTGATAGCTCTGACCGACGTTGGTCGTTCGGATCAATGCCTTGACCTGCTCCAGGGTCAAACCGTCGTAGGGTGCAAACGCCTTGGCTTTCTCCGGCGTATCCGGCAGCACGGTTTGCCCATGCTTGTCGTCGACAGCGGTCTTCAGGCTGAGTCTGGAGAAACGGGTGAAATTGAGGTCATGGCTGGCGACGTTGTCCAGCCCCGCTTCGGTCAATGTTTTCTGGCGATGCACGACGCGAAACTCGCCGGGATCACGGATGCTGGTGCCGGGCGCGGCGGACGGCACCGGGTTGACCGGAACCACCGGCTCCCTGGTGTGTACGATGATGTGGTCCGGATTCACCCTCAGGCCATGTTCCGCTTCGAGCGCCGCGCGCAATTGCCGATTGCTGTAGGCCAGCAATTCGCGCCGGTCGCTGAACTGCTCCAGCGACGGCAGGCCTTCGTACTCCGGCAGGCTGGCGAGCGCCCCGGTGTAGTTCTCCAGAGCAACGGCCCAGGCTTCTCGATCCTCAGAGGAAGCATCCTTCAGGAACGCAGTCAGCCGCGCCTGGCATTGTTTACGCAGCCGGGCCTGCAGAATCGGCTCGACGGCAAAGGCGTGTCGCAGGTCGGTCACCCGATCAATCGCAGCCGGCAAATTCGCCATGTCGGCGTGGATACCCTGCCTCACATAACGCGCGAAGGTCGATTCAAGGTTGGTCTGGAGCAACCGGCATTGCGAGTCGATGGCGTAGTCGAAAGGAGAGTCCAGACGTTCGAGGTATTTCAGTTGATCGCGCGCGGCTACCGTGCCCTGAAGCGCGATGACCCGAGCCTGATCCTTGTCCGCCACCAGCACGCTCAACGCGGCGAACTCGACCGCATGACTCAAGCGTCGATGCAGTTCGCGATCCAGACTGGCCAGGGAATCGAACTCTTCCAGCCCGTTGTTCGGCGTGAACAGCAGCACCCGGCCGACATTGGCGCTCGCCTCGACGGGCCGGACCACCGGCGCTTTCACCGCACTTTCCCAGCCCACCTCGGCATCCTGCGGATCCCGTGCCGTCAGGACGAACGTGCCGTGCAGCGTCATCACCTCGGCAGCGACGTCTTGCAGGGCCACGGCGTACACGCACGGGCGATAGCCCTCCAGCGCTTGCCGGGCCGACGCGTGCGGGTAACGCAGCACGGTTTCGAACAGAATCACGGCGGCGGCGCTGAGCAGATCGTCACCTTTCAACAGCGCGACTTCGGTCTTCAACTGCTCGATTCGCATCTGCACCAGCCACTGTTTGTGGCTGCGCACATCGGTCGGACTGAAGGTTTTGGCCCAGTAGCGCTGAAGGTACTGCGTGTATTGCGTGTGTACCGCGTCGGCCAGTTGATCGAGAAAGGTATCGAACGCTTCGGGTTTCAAGGCGCTGTACAGGGCCGGTTCGCCGCCGCTGTCGGAAGCACGATGGAACAGCGCTTTGTATTTCGCGTAAGCGGCTGATTGACCGCTGACGATCCGCCGCACAACGGCGTCCATCAGGCTGGGGGGTAACCCCGGCAGAGCGGCGGCACTGTCGGCAGCAGCGTCGGACCGGGTAGCGGGTTCGCTGGCGTCGGCACGCTCGGAAAGCTGCGCCGAGAGCGGCGTCGTCTCACCGTGGCTGATGAAGCAGCGCAGCAGGTCAGGCGCCGGCGCAAGGTCGGGGAAGTGTTTCTCGAAGGCCTGCCTGACGAACTCATGAAAATGCGGCCGGCTCGCAAAATGCTCGACGATCTGCAGATCGAGCGCCGATATCTGCTCTTTCAGGGTGGTCTGGGCAGGGTTGATTCTGGCGCTCGACAACACGGCACGCGCTGACGACCGAACGGGATGCTGCATGGGGGCAAACTCCGGATGAAAGACAACCGGCATGCTGCGCCCGTGTCCTTGCCCCCGTGCGGTACATAGTTATAGGCCATGATCGGGCGCCGTCCGGCGACCCGATTTTGCTCTCGATCAAGCAAACGATAATTCCTCTTATTCAATCTCCCCCGCCCTGTTAGACTTTGCGCCTCGAATTTTTGCCCCTCTTGCAGGATGTCTGATGCCCTCGCTGCCTCTTCGCTTGTCCGCACTGTTTCTGGCCCTCGGCCTGAGTGCCTGCGATGACGCCCCGCGTTTCACCAAGGCCGAGCCGGGTGAAGCCCGTTCCGGCGGTGCGGCGACCGTACGCAAGAGCGATCAGAACGCGTTTTCCCTGCCCTCGGCCAACCTGCCGCCCTCGCGTCGGGTGGACTTCAGCGTCGGCAACAGTTTCTTCCGCAGCCCCTGGGTGATCGCGCCGTCGACCACCACCGCCCGCGACGGCCTTGGCCCGCTGTTCAATACCAACGCCTGCCAGAACTGCCACATCAAGGACGGTCGCGGCCATCCGCCAACGCCGGATGCGGCCAATGCGGTGTCGATGCTGGTGCGCCTGTCGATCCCCGACGCGCCGGCCTACGCCAGGCTCATCGAGCAGGTCGGCGTGGTGCCCGAGCCGGTGTATGGCGGGCAGTTCCAGGACATGGCCGTGCCCGGCGTCGTTCCGGAAGGCAAGGTGCGGGTCGGGTACACCCCGGTGCCGGTCCGTTTCAAGGACGGCACCGAAGTCGAGTTGCGCCAGCCGAGCTTGCAGATCACGCAGCTCGGCTACGGCCCTATGCACCCGGACACGCGCTTCTCGGCACGGGTCGCGCCGCCGATGATCGGCCTCGGCCTGCTCGAAGCGATCCCCGAAGAAGCGATCCTCGCCAACGCCGCTGCCCAGGCCAAAGACAACAATGGCATCAACGGCCGGCCGAACCGGGTCTGGGATGACGCCCTGCAAAAAACCGTGATGGGCCGGTTCGGCTGGAAGGCCGGGCAACCCAACCTCAATCAACAGAATGTTCACGCGTTTTCTGGTGATATGGGCCTCACCACCAGCCTGCGACCCTTCGATGACTGCACCGACGCACAAACTGCCTGCAAACAGGCGCCGAACGGCAACGGGCCGGATGGCGAGCCGGAAGTCAGCGACAACATCCTGCGTCTGGTGCTGTTCTACAGCCGCAACCTGGCGGTGCCGGCGCGCCGTGGCGTCAACGATGCCCAGGTGCTGGCCGGCAAGAACCTGTTTTTCCAGGCCGGTTGCCAGTCCTGTCACACCCCCAAATACACCACCGCCGCCAATGCGGCCGAACCTGAACTGGCCAATCAAGTGATTCGCCCGTACAGCGATTTGCTGCTGCATGACATGGGCGAAGGCCTGGCCGACCACCGCACTGAATTCCAGGCCTCCGGCCGCGACTGGCGCACCCCACCGTTGTGGGGTATCGGCCTGACGCAGACGGTCAACGGCCACACCCAGTTCCTGCATGACGGCCGCGCGCGCAACTTGCTCGAGGCCGTGCTCTGGCATGGCGGCGAAGCAAAGGCCGCGCAGCAACAGGTTTTGTCTTTCAATGCCCAACAGCGTGCCGCGCTGCTGGCGTTCCTGAATTCCCTTTAACAACGTATTCCATAGCGGGAGCCCGACATGTTCCGTCCCAAACTGTTGTTCACCAGCCTTGCCGCGCTAGCCCTCGGCGCCTGCTCGCCGCAGGACCCGCAAGCGGTCACCTCGGCGGCCATCGCCAAATCGGTGATCCTGCCGACCTACACCCGTTGGGTCGAAGCCGATCGCCAACTGGCCGTCAGCGCCCTCGCCTACTGCCAGGGTAAAGAGACACTGGAAACCGCCCGCGCCGACTTCCTGCACGCGCAGAAAGCCTGGGCCGAGCTGCAACCGCTGCTGATCGGCCCGCTGGCCGAGGGCAACCGTTCGTGGCAGGTGCAGTTCTGGCCGGACAAGAAAAACCTCGTCGGCCGTCAGGTCGAGCAACTGGTCATCGCCCAGCCGCAGATCGATGCCGCCGCGCTGGCCAAATCCAGCGTCGTGGTCCAGGGCCTGTCGGCTTACGAATACATCCTGTTCGACAGCAAGCCTGACGTCGCCAACGCCGAGCAGAAAGCCAAGTACTGCCCGCTGCTGGTCGCCATCGGCGAGCGCCAGAAACAACTGGCCGAGGAAATCCTCAGCAGCTGGAACAACACCGACGGCATGCTCGCGCAAATGAGCAAGTTCCCGAACCAGCGCTACGCCGATTCCCACGAAGCGATCGCCGATCTGCTGCGGGTTCAGGTCACTGCCCTCGACACCCTGAAGAAAAAGCTCGGCACACCGATGGGCCGCCAGAGCAAGGGCGTGCCGCAACCGTTCCAGGCCGATGCCTGGCGCAGCCAGTCGTCGCTGACGGCACTGGAAGCCAGCCTCGCCGCCGCCAAGACCGTCTGGGAAGGCGTCGACAACAAAGGCCTGCGCGGTCTGCTGCCGGCTGAACAGAAACCTCTGGCGGACAAGATCGACGCGGCCTACGCGGCCTCGCTGAAACTGTTCGGCAGCACGCAACGCTCGCTCGGCGAGATGCTCGAAGACGACGCCGGTCGCCAACAGCTCAACGACATCTACGACAGCCTCAACGTCGTCCATCGCCTGCACGAAGGCGATCTGGCCAAGGCCCTGGGCATTCAACTGGGCTTCAACGCCAACGACGGTGACTGATGAGGGCAAGTGCCATGCTGCGACGCCAGGCTCTGACTTTAGGTAGTTTGCTGCTGGGAGCAGTGACGCTGGGCGGCTGGACGCTGTTCAAACGCAAGGATCAGAGCCCGCTGCTGCTGTCGGCGCGGGACGACACCGACGGCAAACACTACGCCGTCGGCTATCGGCTGGACGGCACCCGGGTGTTCGCCACCGAGGTCGGCCAGCGCTGCCACGACATCATCAATCACCCGATGCTGCCGATTGCCTTGTTCGTCGCCCGACGTCCAGGCACCGAAAGCTACCTGATCGACCTGCGCGACGGGGCGCTCCTGCAAACCGTGACCTCGCAGGCCAACCGGCACTTCTACGGCCACGCGGTGATTCACCACAGCGGTGATTACCTCTACGCCACCGAAAACGACACATCCGATCCGGGCCGTGGCCTGCTCGGGGTGTACAGGTTCGAAGGCGAGCGGCTGGTACACAGCGGCGAGATCTCCACCCACGGCCTCGGCCCGCATCAGGTGTCGTGGATGCCCGACGGCGAGACGCTGGTGGTGGCCAACGGCGGAATTCGCACCGAGGCCGAAAGCCGGGTCGACATGAATCTCGACGCCATGGAACCGAGCCTGGTGCTGATGCAACGCGACGGCACCCTGCTGAGCAAGGAAACCCTGGCCCAGCAGATGAACAGCGTGCGTCACTTGGGGATCGCCAGCGACGGCACCATCGTCGCCGGCCAGCAATTCATGGGCGCGTCCCACGAACGCTCCGAATTGCTCGCGATCAAGCGTCCGGGCCAGCCGTTCGTGGCGTTCCCGGTGCCGGAGCATCAGTTGCAGTCGATGGGTCATTACACCGCCAGCGTCGCCGTCCACAGCGACCTGCGCCTGGTCGCCCTGACCGCACCGCGCGGCAACCGGTTCTTCATCTGGGATCTGGACAGCGGCGAAGTGCGCCTCGACGCGCCGTTGCCCGATTGCGCCGGCGTCGGCGCGGTGAAGGATGGCTTCGTGGTGACCTCGGGCCAGGGGCGCTGCCGCTACTACGATTGCCGCCAGGACGAACTGGTCGCCAGGCCCCTGGAATTGCCGGCGGGGCTCTGGGACAACCATCTGCATCTGATGGCGTAAAGACGCCATTCAATGATCGCCGTCTTCGACAGCTTCTCCTGGCTGACGCAGGCGGCGATCTTTTTTTGTGCCCGTTAATCCCCTGTAAAAACTGCCAGTTGGATTACTCATCGGACTCGGGGTAATGTGCCCGCGTGTCTCGCCTGATTTATCCAAGGAACTGGAAATATGCTGCGTCGCCGCATGCTGATCATGTTGGGTGTTGTACTGCTGATCGTTCTGCTTCTGGCCGGTTACAAAGCCTTCTCGATCTACACCATGATCCAGGGCTTCTCCAAACCGAAACCACCGATCAGCGTCGCCGTCGCCACCGCCGCCGAGCGCCCGTGGCAGATGCGCCTGCCTACCGTCGGCAGCCTCAAGGCGCTGCAGGGCGTCGATCTGAGCCTGGAAAACGCCGGCACCGTGACCGAGCTGAAATTCGAATCGGGACAACAGGTCAAGGCCGGCCAGTTCCTGCTGCAACTGGACAACGCCGTCGAAGCCGCCTTCCTGGAAACCGCCAAGGCCGACCTGAACCTGTCGCAACTCGATTACGGCCGAGGCAGCCAGCTGGTGGGCAGCAGCGCCATCTCCAAGGGTGAATTCGACCGGCTCTCGGCGCAGTTGCAAAAGAACAAGGCCACGGTCAACCAGCTCAATGCGGCGCTGGCGAAAAAACGCATCCTCGCGCCCTTCAGCGGGACCATCGGCATCCGCCTGGTCGACATCGGCGACTACCTCGCCAGCGGCACCAAAATCGCCACCCTGCAGGACCTGAGCAGCCTCTACGCCGACTTCTACGTGCCCGAGCAATCGGTGCCGAAACTGGCCCTCGGCCAACCGGTACAGATCTCGGTCGTTGCCTGGCCCGGGCAGCATTTCACCGGCAAGATCAGCGCCATCAACCCGATCATCGAAAGCACCACCCGCAACATTCTGGTGCGCGCGACCCTGGCCAACCCCGACGGCAAACTGCTGCCGGGAATGTTCGCCGACGTCAGCGTACTGCTGCCGGATCCGCAGCAGCATGTGGTGGTTCCGGAAAGCGCGATCACCTACACCCTCTACGGCAACTCGCTGTATGTGGTCGGGCAGAAGAAAGCCGAGGACGGCAGCGTCGAGAAAGACGACAAGGGCCAGCCGGTACTGATCGCCGAACGCCGCTTCGTCGAGACCGGTGAGCGCCGCGACGGCCTGGTGATGATCAACAAGGGCGTGCAGAGCGGCGAACAAGTGGTGACGGCCGGCCAGATCAAACTGGACAACGGCGCGCACATCGCCATCAGCGACGACAAGACCCTCGTCGACCAGAACAGTCCGCGCCGCGCCGACTGATCAAGGAATCCCCATGGCCTTTACCGATCCGTTCATCCGTCGCCCGGTGCTCGCCACCGTGGTCAGCCTGCTGATCGTGCTGCTGGGCTTCCAGGCCTGGAGCAAGCTGCCGCTGCGCCAGTATCCGCAAATGGAAAACGCCCTGATCACGGTCACCACCGCCTACCCCGGGGCCAACGCCGAAACCATCCAGGGCTACATCACCCAGCCGATGCAGCAGAGCCTGGCAAGTGCCGAAGGCATCGATTACATGACCTCGGTCAGTCGCCAGAACTTCTCGGTGATTTCGATCTACGCCCGCATCGGCTCCAACAGCGACCGGCTGTTCACCGAGCTTCTGGCCAAGGCCAACGAGGTGAAGAACAAGCTGCCCCAGGACGCCGAGGACCCGGTACTGAGCAAGGAAGCCGCCGACGCTTCGGCGCTGATGTACATCAGCTTTTTCAGCAAGGAACTGAACAACCCGCAGATCACCGACTACCTGTCCCGGGTGATCCAGCCGAAACTCGCGACCCTGCCGGGAATGGCCGAGGCCGAGATTCTCGGTAACCAGGTGTTCGCCATGCGCCTGTGGCTCGACCCGGTGAAGCTCGCCGGTTTCGGCCTCAGCGCCGCCGATGTGACCAACGCGGTGCGCCAGTACAACTTCCTCTCCGCCGCCGGCGAAGTGAAAGGCGAATACGTGGTCACCAGCATCAACGCCAACACCGAACTGAAATCCGCCGAGGCTTTCGGCAAGATCCCGCTCAAGGTCAGCGGTGACAGCCGCGTCCTGCTCAGCGACGTGGCGCGGGTCGAAATGGGCGCGGAGAACTACAACTCCATCAGCTCGTTCGGCGGCACGCCGTCGGTGTATATCGGCATCAAGGCGACCCCGGCGGCGAACCCGCTGGAGGTGATCAAGGAAGTGCGCAAGATCATGCCGGAGCTGGAGGCCCAGTTGCCGCCCAACCTCAAGAGCGAAATCGCCTACGACGCTACCCTGTTCATTCAGGCCTCCATCGACGAAGTGATAAAGACGCTGTTCGAGGCGGTGCTGATCGTGATCGTCGTGGTGTTCCTGTTCCTCGGAGCCTTGCGCTCGGTGGTGATCCCGGTGGTGACCATCCCGCTGTCGATGATCGGCGTGATGTTCTTCATGCAGATGATGGGCTACTCGATCAACCTGCTGACCCTGCTGGCGATGGTGCTGGCAATCGGTCTGGTGGTGGATGACGCGATCGTCGTGGTGGAAAACATCCACCGGCATATCGAGGAAGGCAAATCACCGTTCGACGCGGCGCTGGAAGGCGCGCGGGAAATCGCCATGCCAGTGGTGTCGATGACCATCACCCTGGCGGCGGTCTATGCGCCCATCGGCTTCCTGACCGGGCTGACCGGGGCCTTGTTCAAGGAGTTCGCCCTGACCCTGGCCGGGGCGGTGGTGATTTCCGGGATCGTCGCCCTGACCCTGTCGCCGATGATGTGCGCCGTCCTGCTGCGGCACGACGAAAACCCCAGTGGCCTGGCCCACCGCCTCGACGTGATCTTCGAAAGCCTCAAACGTCGTTATCAAAGCATGCTGCACGGCACCCTCAATACCCGCCCGGTGGTGCTGGTGTTCGCGGTGATCGTGTTGTGCCTGATTCCGGTGCTGCTCAAGTTCACCAAATCGGAACTGGCACCCGATGAAGACCAGGGCATCATTTTCATGATGGCCAACGCGCCGCAGCCGACCAACCTCGATTACCTGAACACCTACACCGACGAATTCATCAAGATCTTCAAGGAATTCCCGGAGTACTACTCGTCGTTCCAGATCAATGGCTACAACGGCGTGCAGACCGGCATCGGCGGGTTCCTGCTCAAGCCGTGGAACGAGCGCAGCCGTACCCAGATGCAAATCCTCCCCGAAGTGCAGGGCCGGCTCGAGGGCATTCCGGGCCTGCAGATCTTCGGTTTCAACCTGCCCTCCCTGCCCGGCACCGGTGAAGGCCTGCCCTTCGAGTTCGTGATCAACACCGCCAACGATTACGAGTTGTTGCTGCAAGTGGCCGACCGGATCAAGAAGCGCGCCGCAGAGTCAGGCAAGTTCGCGTTCGTCGACCTTGACCTGGCCTTCGACAAACCGGAAGTGGTGGTCGATATCGACCGCGCCAAGGCTGCGCAGATGGGCGTGTCGATGCAGGATCTGGGCGGCACGCTGGCGACCCTGCTGGGCGAGGCGGAAATCAACCGTTTCACCATCGAGGGCCGCAGCTACAAGGTCATCGCCCAGGTCGAGCGGGCCTACCGCGACAACCCGGACTGGCTGAACAACTACTACGTGAAGAACAACCAGGGCGAGCTGTTGCCGCTGTCGACCCTGATCACCGTCAGCGACCGCGCACGCCCCCGGGAACTCAAGCAGTTCCAGCAACTGAACGCGGCGAAACTGTCCGGATTCCCGCTGGTGAGCATGGGCGAAGCCATCGACACCGTGCGCCAGATCGCCCAGGAAGAAGCGCCTGCCGGGTTTGCCTTCGACTACGGCGGCGCGTCACGGCAGTTCGTCCAGGAAGGCAGCGCGCTGTGGGTGACCTTTGGCCTGGCACTGGCGATCATTTTCCTGGTGCTGGCGGCACAGTTCGAGAGTTTCCGCGATCCGCTGGTGATTCTGGTGACTGTGCCGCTGTCGATCTGCGGGGCGCTGATCCCGCTGTTCCTCGGCTGGTCGAGCATGAACATCTACACCCAGGTCGGGCTGGTGACGCTGATCGGGCTGATCAGCAAGCACGGGATCCTGATCGTCGAATTCGCCAACCAGTTGCGCAAGGACAAGGGCCTGACACCACGGGAAGCGGTCGAGGAAGCAGCAGCCATTCGTCTGCGCCCGGTACTGATGACCACGGCGGCGATGGTGTTCGGCATGGTGCCGCTGATTCTGGCGACGGGGGCCGGCGCGGTCAGCCGCTTCGACATCGGCACGGTGATCGCCACGGGGATGTCCATCGGAACGTTGTTCACGCTGTTTGTCCTGCCGTGCATCTACACGATGCTGGCCAAACCGGATGCCAAACCACACCCATGACGCCGGGCGTGGAATCAATGCTCTGGCCCGTTCCTACAAGGGCCATACATTCCGCAATCGCAGGCAGAAAAAAAGGCCTCGCATCAGCGAGGCCTTTCATTTGGGCTTCAATCGGTTCAACTTTGCGGCCTCATCCTTTGGGACAGTCCGAACATGAACAACAGCAGGTCATGATCGGGTTTCATCTCCACGCTGGCTTTCGCCACACGGGGCATCGGGCAGTGAGCGTCGCCGCTCCCTGCACTGAGGACCTGCATGCGGGGCTGCTCCCAGGCCGCCACCGCCAATGATGCAACTGCCAAGGCTCCTACCAGGAAAACACCTCGTGCAATTTCGAGTTTCATCGCTATAAACCTTTGATAGCGCTGCCAAACGCCGTCTCGTAAAAATAGACGAGTTTTTTCCAGTCCGTATCGCTGAACGACGAGTGGCGACGCAATTGCTTCATGTCATGGGCTGCCGCGCGATGAGCGGTCAGGCGTTGACGGCATTTTTCCAGATCGATCAGGGCGACTTCGACAGTGGCCGCTTCGCCCTCGCCGGTCACGCGGACAAAGACGTGCTTGATATAGATGCAGCTGTGCTGCCAACGGCCCCTGTGCATGCGCGCCAGGTTTTCGGCGAGGTCCTTGAGCACCCGCTCATACACGGCTTCACCGTGGCGTTCGCGACCGCCACCGGCCTCCCACTGCTCCAGTTCCTGGAAACCATCCAGTGATTTGGTAACCAGCAGGGCACGCCACTTATGCTGAGGGTCAGGCTGCGCGCCGCAGAAAACGATTTCCGGAACCCGCACGCCGAGACGGCTCACGCCGGTCAGCGCATCCAGTTCACGCAGCACGGTCGGGCGTCCGAACGGGTGCAGCCAACTGCGATAGATATGCCCGGTCTGGCGCTTGGCATACAGCAGTTGGCCGTCGCGCCCCGTCACCCGTTGCACACCACTTTCGCCGCCGCGCCGGACATTGGGTTCTTCTACCCATTCACCGCGCTGGTTCCAGTAGTAGTCGAAGCGATCCTGGGGAGCGACTTCCGTTTCTGCTGCAAATTGCACTGCCATTCCTTTACCTCTTGCGTAATACGTAAACCCGCCACATGGCATAGAGCGGAATAAAGTCCAGTTGTTCCTGAATGCGGAACCCGGCGTCCTCGAATTCCTTTTCAACTGTTGCAGCCGGTAACACAAAACGGTTCTGGTAACCCTTCTGACCACGTTTTTGCTCGGCGCGCTTGCGTTTCCAGGCCTTGAAATTGCCATCCACCCAGAGCGAAACGATCACGCTGTCGCGGGTGACACGCTCGAATTCCCGCAGAATCGTCCGCCGATGCTCGGCTTCACCGATGTGATGCAGCAGACGCATGCAGAAAATGCTGTCGACGGCGTTATCTGGCAAGGCGATGTCGAACGCAGATGTGTGCAAGGGTTGTACCCGTTTCACCACATCAGCCGGTTGCGACTGCATGGCGGTCTTGATCATCGACTCGGAATTGTCCGCGCCGATGATCACCCGGTTGGGTTTTTCCGCCAGCAATGGCCAGAATCGCCCGGCGCCGCAGGGCAGATCCAGCACCAGCCCCGGCTCGCCCACCAGCTCCAGCGCCTTGCGGGCCAGCTGCTGATCGCGCCAGTTGGACAACCGACGGCCGAGACCGTCCTGATGTTTGCGCAGGTATTTCTGCGCATGGTTGTCGTCATATTTTTCGGAAAAATCGAGTTTGATCGGGCCGGCCATCATCAGGGCTCCTGAATTGCTGATGGCCCCACCTTAGAATCGGGCGTGTCAGCGTCAGGTCATCCCTTTGTGAAAAAAACGTCACGTAAACCCGCAAACTATTTCAAGGTTATACAGGATTTATTCAGGCCAGCGTCACTTTACTGTGCTAGGCGGCAGATTCAGGCGTTGCCCAGATCCACCTCGAAGTGGCAACCGTTGGGCTCCATGGTGCTCAGCGTAACGCTCCATCCCTGGTTCTCGCAGATGCGCTGGACCAGCGACAATCCGAGCCCCAGGCCCTCGCCGCGCTTTTCCGTGCCGCGCACGAAAGGCTGGAACATGGCTTCGCGTTTTTCCTCGGGGATGCCCACCCCCGAGTCCTCGACCACGAACCCGTTGGCATTGAGCGTCAGACGGATGAAGCCTTCTTCGGTGTAGTGCAAGGCGTTGCGCAGCAGGTTGCCCATCACGGCGGTGATCAGGGTCGCGTTGTAGCGGGTATCCGGGGGATTGCCCGGCTCGAAAATCAGCTGCAAGCCCTTCGTTTCGATCGGCCCGCGCCACAGGCACAACAAGCTGTCAGCGACCTGACCGAGGCTTTGCTGCGGCGCGACACCGGCGTCTTCACGCTGGGCGCGAGCGAGCATCAGGAACGTCTGCACCAGCTCGCGCATTTCTTCGCTGGCGCGGGCGATTCGCTGCACCTGAGCGCGTCCGCGCTGATCGATGCCGGGGTTTTCCAGCAGCAGTTCGCAGGAGCTGGCCAGCACCATCAACGGTGTACGCAACTCGTGACTGACGTCACTGGTGAACAAGCGCTCACGGGTGAGGGCCTGACGCAGACGCCCCAGGGTCGCGTCAAACGCCACCGCCAGCTCACCCACTTCGTCAGCCGCATAATCCGGGGCCAGCGGCGGCGCCAGCCCGAGCAATTGGTCGCGGTGACGCACCTGGCGCGCCAGTCTCACCACCGGTGCCATCACCTTGCGCGCAAGCACCCAGCCGAGGAACACCGCCAGCGCCAGGCTGAGCACGAAACCCACCAGCACCACGGCAAACAGCACGCGCTCACGCTCTTCGAAATCGCTTTGGTCCTGCAACAGCACATAGCGACGGCCGTCGACGATCTCGACCATCGCGTGATACGACAACTGCTCGCGGAAGACTTCGTGGAAACCCGAATCCAGGTGCCGCAGGTCCTTGGGCAGCTCGAAATCCCCCGGCCCGCCGCTGAAGTAGAACAGTTGATCCGGCTCCGGGCGGTGACTCCAGTCGGACACATTGTCCATCAGCAGCAGTCGCTGCAAGTCGCCCCCCAGCCCGGCGGAAATCAGTTTTTCTTCCACCAGATGCACGGTCGCGACGATGCCCATGGCAAAAGCCCCGGCCACCAGTGCGCTCATCAGCGCAAAGGCGATGATGATCCGCTGGGCAAGGCTTTGCTTAAACTCCATCACGCCCCTCGGCCAGGCGATAGCCCACGCCATGCACGGTATGCAGCAGCGGTTTGGCGAACGGTTTGTCGATCACCTGGCGCAACTGATGGACATGACTGCGCAGACTGTCGCTGTCCGGGCAGTCATCGCCCCACAAGGCCTCTTCGAGGATTTCCCGGCGCAAGACGTGCGGGCTCTTCTGCATCAACACCGCCAGCAACTTGAGGCCGACCGGGTTGAGCTTGAGCAGCTTGCCTTCACGGGTCACCTCCAGGGTGTCGAGGTCGTAGCTCAGGTCGGCGACCTGCAACGCACGCCGGCCACCACCCTGGGTACGGCGCATCACCGCCTCGACCCGCGCCGCCAGCTCGGACAACGCGAACGGTTTGACCAGATAGTCGTCCGCCCCGGACTTGAAGCCCTGCAAGCGGTCATCCAGTTGATCGCGGGCGGTGAGCATGATCACCGGCGTGTCGCGCCGGGCATCCTCGCGCAGGCGTTTGCACAGGGTATAGCCGTCGATCCCCGGCAGCATGATGTCGAGCACGATCAGGTCGTAATGCTCGGTGGCCGCCAGATGCAGGCCTGACAGACCGTCCTGGGCGCAATCGACGGTATAGCCCTTGAGGCCCAGGTAATCGGCCAGATTGGCCAGGATATCGCGGTTGTCTTCGACCAATAGAATTCGCATGGCATCTCCTCCGTACAGGGTAACGTCCGTCATGGCCCGCGCAGCTTAAGGCCAACGCTGCCTCAGGGCTAGGGCCGCAAGCCGCCTGGATCAAGTCTTTCGAGCAAATTAAATCCTTAACAAGTTTTTCACTATCGGTTCACAACCTGACTACAGTGACAACGCGAAACTCTCGCGCCATTAGATATAAGGAATGTAGACAATGGGTTTTCTCAAGACGGCGCCCATGCGCTTTCTGTTGCTGGTCACCGGTGCCTGGCTGGTGGTGTTTCTCCTGACGCGAACCGTGCTGTTGCTGACTCACCTGGATGAGGCCGGCGGCGGAGCGTTTTCCGTATTCGGTATCGGCCTGCTGTATGACCTGGGTTTCCTCGCCTATGCCGCCCTGCCACTGGGGCTGTATCTGCTGCTGTGCCCGCCGGGACTGTGGCGCCGTCGCGGTCATCGCTGGTTCCTCCGTGGCCTGTTGACCGTCAGCCTGTTCGCCATGCTGTTTACCGCAACCGCCGAATGGCTGTTCTGGGATGAGTTCGGCGTGCGCTTCAACTTCATCGCCGTCGACTATCTGGTGTATTCCGATGAAGTGCTGAACAACGTGCTGGAGTCGTACCCGATCGGCACCTTGCTCAGCATCCTCGCGGTGCTGGCCGTGGTGCTCAGCCTGGCGCTGGGCAAACCCTTCAATGCAGCGCTGAACGCCCCGCTGCCGCCACTGCGCCGACGCTTGTTCAATGCCCTCGCACTGCTGGTCGTCGCCGGCCTGAGCCTGCAACTGCTCAGCCAGGACGCCCCGCGCGCCCAGGGCGGCAATGCCTATCAGAACGAACTGGCGAGCAATGGTCCTTATCAATTCTTCGCCGCGTTCCGCAACAATGAACTGGACTACAGCCAGTTCTACAGCACCCTGGCGCCGGAAAAAGTCGCCAGTCAGATTCGTGCCGAACTCAACGAGCCCAATGCGCGCTTCGTCGGCCAGGATCCGGAGGACATCCGCCGGATGATCGACAACCCCGGCACGCTACGCAAACCGAACATCGTGCTGGTGACCATCGAAAGTTTCAGCGCCAAATACATGGGCAGCAACGGCGACCAACGCAACCTGACGCCCAACCTTGACGTCTTGCGCAAGCAGAGCCTGTACTTCAACAACTTCTACGCCACCGGCACCCGCACCGACCGTGGCCTGGAAGCCATTACCCTGGCCATTCCGCCGACGCCGGGCCGCTCGATCGTCAAGCGCATCGGCCGTGAAAGCGGCTTCGCCAGCCTCGGCCAGCAGCTCAGTGCCGTGGGTTATGACAGCGTGTTCGTCTACGGCGGGCGTGGTTACTTCGACAACATGAACGCGTTCTTCAGCGGCAACGGCTATCGCGTCGTCGACCAGAGCAGCGTCGATGAGTCGGAAATTCACTTCAAAAACGCCTGGGGCATGGCCGACGAGGATCTGTACAAACAGACCCTGAAACTGGCGGATGCCGACTACGCGAAAAACCAGCCGTTCCTGCTGCAACTGATGACCACGTCCAACCATCGTCCTTACACCTACCCGGACAACCGGATCGACATCAAGTCCGGCAACGGGCGTGACGGCGCGGTGAAATACACCGACTACGCCATCGGCCAGTTCCTGGAGCAGGCGCGGCAGAAACCGTGGTTCGATAATACGATCTTCATCTTCGTCGCCGACCACACCGCCGGCAGCGCGGGCAAGGAAGACCTGCCGATCACCAACTATCAGATCCCGCTGTTCGTCTACGCGCCGAAGCTGATCGAGCCGCGTGAAAACGCACAACTGGCCAGCCAGATCGACCTGGCGCCAACCCTGCTGGGGCTGCTGAACCTGGATTACCAGTCGACGTTTTTCGGCCGCAATCTGCTCCAGGACAATCCGCTGCCGCCACGGGTCGTGGTCGGCAACTATCAGCACCTGGGACTGTTCGACGGCAAGGATCTGGCGATCCTCAGCCCCCGTCAGGGCCTGCGCCGGCATGACGACGCGCTGACTGAAAGCCGCGAATCCCGGGTCAACAGCGACGACCCGCTGATCCGCCGCGCCATCACCTATTACCAATCCGCCAGTTATGGCTTCAAGCAACAGCTGCTTGGCTGGAGACCGCCCAAGGAGGGCGTCGACCAAGTCAGCGACCGTTAATCGAACCGCCCCGGGCTGATGCCCCGGGGCGTTTTCATTTGCAGTGGAAACCTCATGTCATCAAGCGTTGTACGTCCTGCCCCTCGCCCGTTGAACTTCTGGTTGTGCCTGGGGATACCCGCCGTGGCGGCGTTGACTCTGGTCTTGCTCGAACTGACCGATCTGGATATGGACCTGGCCCGGTTGTTCTATGACCCGGCCGCCGGAGACTTCATCGGCCGTCACAGTTACTTCCTGGAAAACATCCTTCACGACCGCGCCAAACAGGTGGTGATCGGCTTTTCGGCCTTCGCGGTCATCGGTTTCATCGCGGCGTTTTTCATCCAGCGGGTGAAACCGTTCAAGCGTGAACTGGGCTGCCTGGTGCTGTCGCTGGGCCTGGCCACTTCATTCGTGACGCCGATGAAAGCCGTGACCGCCGTGCAATGTCCGTGGAGCCTGGAGCAATTCGGCGGCCATGAAACCTACAGCAAACTGCTGGATCATCGCCCGCCGACCGACAAGCCCGGCCGTTGCTGGCCCGGCGGCCATGCGGCAACCGGTTTCACCCTGTTCGCGCTGTTCTTCGTACTGCGCGACCGTCGCCCTCGGCTGGCACGACAGGCGTTTATCTTCGCCTTCGCTTTGGGTTCGATATTTTCGATCAGCCGGATGATGCAGGGCGCGCACTTCTTTTCGCACAACGTGTGGACGGCGATCTTCTGCTGGCTGATTTGCCTGGGGTCGTATTACTGGGTTCTGTATCGACCGGCGACCAGGGCTGAAGCGGCGGTCAATGCACAACCGGTCAATGCCTGAACACTGGAAACCTTTGGAGCAGGCTTGCTCCCAAAGGGGTGGATACAAACCTGAAATGCGAGCAATAAAAAACCCCGCCTGCTAACGCAGGCGGGGTTTTTCGTACAGGGGTAAGGCTGGCTTACATCATGCCGCCCATGCCACCCATGCCGCCCATGTCTGGCATGCCGCCGCCAGCTGCACCTTCTTTCTTCGGTGCATCAGCAACAGCAGCTTCGGTGGTCAGGATCAGACCGCCGATCGACGATGCAGCTTGCAGAGCCGAACGGGTGACCTTGGTTGGGTCCAGGATGCCCATTTCGATCATGTCGCCGTATTCGCCGGTAGCGGCGTTGTAGCCGAAGCTGCCCTGGCCGTTCTTGACCTTGTCGACAACCACGCTTGGCTCGTCGCCGGAGTTGGCAACGATCTGGCGCAGCGGCGCTTCGATAGCGCGACGCAGTACAGCGATACCGACGTTCTGATCGGCGTTGTCGCCTTTCAGATCCGACAGGGTTTGCAGAGCACGGATCAGTGCAACGCCACCGCCAGGCACCACGCCTTCTTCAACGGCTGCACGGGTAGCGTGCAGGGCGTCTTCAACGCGGGCTTTCTTCTCTTTCATTTCAACTTCGGAACCAGCGCCAACCTTGATCACTGCAACGCCGCCGGACAGCTTGGCCAGACGCTCTTGCAGTTTTTCACGGTCGTAGTCCGAGGAAGTCTCGGCAACCTGGGCACGGATCTGAGCGATACGCGCTTCGATGTCAGCCTGAACGCCAGCGCCGTCAACGATGATGGTGTTTTCCTTGGACAGGGTGACGCGCTTGGCGTTGCCCAGGTGCTCCAGGGTGGTGCTTTCCAGGCTCAGGCCGATCTCTTCGGAGATTACGGTACCGCCGGTCAGGACGGCGATGTCCTGCAGCATGGCCTTGCGACGGTCGCCGAAGCCCGGAGCCTTGACGGCTGCGACTTTGACGATGCCACGCATGTTGTTCACAACCAGAGTCGCCAGGGCTTCGCCTTCAACGTCTTCGGCCACGATCAGCAGTGGGCGGCCAGCTTTGGCAACGGCTTCCAGCACTGGCAGCATTTCGCGGATGTTTGAGATCTTCTTGTCGACCAGCAGGATCAGCGGGCCGTCGAGCTCGGCAACCATGGTGTCCGGCTTGTTGACGAAGTACGGGGACAGGTAGCCACGGTCGAACTGCATGCCTTCTACAACCGACAGTTCGTTTTCCAGGCCCGAGCCTTCTTCAACGGTGATCACGCCTTCTTTACCGACTTTTTCCATGGCTTCGGCAATGATGTCGCCGATGGAGTTGTCGGAGTTGGCGGAGATGGTGCCTACCTGAGCGATAGCCTTGGTGTCAGCGCATGGCTTGGACAGCGCTTTCAGCTCTTTGACGACAGCGATGGTCGCCTTGTCGATGCCGCGCTTGAGGTCCATCGGGTTCATGCCGGCAGCGACGGCTTTCAGGCCTTCGTTGACGATGGCCTGAGCCAGAACGGTCGCGGTGGTGGTGCCGTCACCGGCGTCGTCGTTGGCACGGGAGGCAACGTCTTTGACCAGCTGCGCGCCCATGTTTTCGAAACGGTCTTCCAGTTCGATTTCTTTGGCGACGGAAACGCCGTCCTTGGTGATGGTCGGAGCGCCGAAGCTCTTCTCGAGGATCACGTTACGGCCTTTCGGGCCGAGGGTCGCTTTTACCGCGTCAGCCAGGACGTTGACACCAACGAGCATTTTCTTGCGGGCGGAATCGCCGAATTTAACTTCTTTAGCAGCCATGATCGATATTCCTTGAATACTTTGTAGTAGCGGGAAACTGAACGGGGTATCAGCCTTCGATAACAGCGAGGATTTCGTTCTCGCCCATTACCAGCAGGTCTTCGCCGTCGACTTTCACAGTGTTGCTGCCGGAGTAAGGACCGAACACAACCTTGTCGCCGACCTTCACGGACAGTGCACGCACTTCACCGTTTTCCAGGGTCTTGCCCGGGCCTACAGCGAGAATTTCACCGTGGTTGGCTTTTTCGGCAGCCGAACCTGGCAGGACGATACCGCCAGCGGTTTTCTTTTCTTCTTCGCTGCGACGGATGACGACGCGGTCATGCAGAGGACGAAGCTTCATTGTCGATCTCTCCTAATTGTGGTTTTCATCGGCCGGTGTAGTCCCGGCGGGTTTATCGAATCCGGCCTTCGCCGGTTGCGCCTCGTCGAGCGAGACGCGGAAGTCTGTCCGGTCTGAATACCGGAAACCTTTCGGTGACCGATACATAAGGGCGTATAAGCTTATTACAAGGGCGGGGCAGAAAAAATTTCATCGCGACGTTTCACAAGCATCAGCCGGAAACGATCACGGCACCCGAAGGTGCCGTGTCGATGCCAGTGTCATTTGTTTTCGCGGTGCTCGAACTCGCCTTCGATCACCGTCGGTTCGCGGCCCAGCGGCTCGCGCGGTGCAGGTCCGCCACGGGGTTGCAGGTCGTCGGCGAATGCGCGCTGACGCATGGCTTGTTCCTCGGCACGCTGACGCATTTTGTTCGCCAGCAAACGACGGCTGAACGGCAGCAGCATCACCAGGCCGACCACGTCGCTGATGAAACCCGGCAGGATCAACAGACCGCCGGCCAACGCCAGCATCAGGCCTTCGAGCATGGTCTGCGCGGGCAGTTCGCCACGGCTCAGGCTTTCACGGGCACGCAGCGCGGTTGCCAGTCCGGCGACGCGGAGTACAAAGACACCGAACATCGAGCCGAGAATGATCAGCAGCAGGGCCGGGAAAAACCCGATGGAACCTGCGACTTTGACGAATACGAACAGCTCCAGCACTGGAAACAGCAGAAAGAGCAACAAAAAAGGGCGCATCAAAATTTCCTCAACGCAAGAAATGCCTTGCAGTAAGCCTTAGATGACGTCGCCCTTTCGTGAATTCAAGCGCCGGCCACCTCATTTTTTGGCCAATGTTCGGCGTGAGCCAGAGAAACCAAGGCCTCCCGGACTTGTGTCGGCGTATTACAAGGCGCTTGAAACGGCAACCAGTACAACCCCTGGCCGATGCGCAGATGCATGCCTTCGGTGTCGATTCCGGCCAGTTGTGCCGGCACGGTCTTCGGCAACCCGGCGAGGTCGACGTAATGGGCGATGGCCTTGGCGTGATCGCTGTTCATGTGTTCGACCATGCTGATCTCGGCCTTGCCGGCGAACGGGTTGGCCAGGGTCAGGTGTTCGATCCAGTGGATCGCCCCGAAGCCGCCGATGTAGCGGTGGCGTACCGGGTTGAGCACCCAGAAATCGAAATCGTGGGCCTTGTGATAATTCTGCGAATCGGGGAAATAACGGTAGTAGCGCTCGGCGGCGGCTTCGATGGCGGCGGCATCTTCGAGCTTCTGCGCCTCGGCCAGATAGGTGAGGCGACCCACGGCCTGCACGTCTTCAGCCTCGCGCTCGCCGACCAGCAGCGAGCACTTGGGATCCTTTTGCAGGTTGTGGGTGTGCTGGGCGATGCGGCTGATCAGGATCAGCGGTCGGCCCAGGTCATCCAGGCAGTAAGGAACCACGGAGCCGAACGGAAAACCGGGCATCGATTTGGAGTGGGTAGAGAGCACTCCACGGTATTCCTTGAGGAGCAATTCTCGTGCATGCTTAGCCGCTTCAACGCTCAATTTATGACTCCTTGAATAGAATCCGTCGAAAAAACGGACAGGCGCCCGGGATACGTACCGATCACGCCATCGGGGCAATTCTCATGTGCAACCGGCCAGGCCAGGCGCAGATCGAGAGGCTCCGCGAAGGACACCACTCTGACCTGCTATCGGGGCATGCGAATGCAACTCAACGACAAAGTAATCATTATCACCGGCGGTTGCCAGGGTTTGGGCCGCTCCATGGCGGAGTATTTCGCCGGCAAGGGCGCGAAGCTGGCACTGGTCGATCTGAATCAGGAAAAGCTCGACGCCGCCGTGGCCGCCTGCAAGGCCAAGGGTGTCGAGGCGCGCAGCTATCTGTGCAACGTCGCCAATGAAGAGCAGGTGACCCACATGGTCGCCCAGGTCGCCGAAGATTTCGGCGCGATCCACGGCCTGATCAACAACGCCGGGATTCTGCGCGATGGCCTGCTGCTCAAGGTCAAGGACGGCGAAATGACCAAGATGAGCCTGGCCCAATGGCAGGCGGTGATCGACGTCAACCTGACCGGCGTGTTCCTCTGCACCCGTGAAGTGGCGGCAAAAATGGTCGAGCTGAAGAACAGCGGCGCGATCATCAATATCTCGTCGATTTCCCGTGCGGGCAACGTCGGCCAGACCAACTACTCCGCCGCCAAGGCCGGCGTCGCCGCAGCGACCGTGACCTGGGCCAAGGAACTGGCGCGCTACGGGATTCGCGTGGCCGGCATCGCGCCAGGCTTCATCGAAACCGAAATGACCCTGGGCATGAAACCGGAAGCGCTGGAGAAGATGACCTCCGGCATCCCGCTCAAGCGCATGGGCAAACCGGAAGAGATCGCCCATTCGGCGGCGTACATCTTCGAGAATGACTACTACACCGGCCGGATTCTGGAGATGGATGGCGGGTTGCGGATCTGACTTCTGTCGCGCAATGAAAAACGCCCCGGTGCACAGGCACCGGGGCGTTTTTGTTTAAACCACAGGCATCAATCGTCGCTGATGGTGATGTTCGGCATCGCCGGGCTCGCCGCTTCCTGCAACACGATGCGCGCGCCGACGTGGCGGGCCAGTTCCTGGTAGACCATCGCAATCTGGCTATCCGGCTCGGAAATCACCGTCGGCTTGCCACCATCGGCCTGCTCGCGGATCAGCATCGACAGCGGCAGCGAGGCCAGCAGTTCGACGCCGTACTGGGTCGCCAGTTTCTCACCGCCACCCTCACCGAACAGATGCTCGGCATGCCCGCAGTTCGAGCAGATGTGGACGGCCATGTTCTCCACCACGCCCAGCACCGGAATGTTGACCTTGCGGAACATTTCCACGCCTTTGCGGGCGTCGAGCAGCGCCAGGTCCTGCGGCGTGGTGACGATCACCGCACCGGCCACCGGGACTTTCTGCGCCAGGGTCAACTGGATGTCGCCAGTGCCTGGCGGCATGTCGATCACCAGATAGTCCAGGTCGCCCCAGGCCGTCTGCGTGACCAGTTGCAACAGTGCGCCGGAGACCATCGGCCCGCGCCAGACCATCGGCGTGTTGTCGTCGGTCAGGAACGCCATCGACATGACTTCCACGCCGTGAGCCTTGATCGGCACGAACCACTTCTGGTCCTTGACCTCGGGACGGGTACGCTCGGGAATGCCGAACATGATGCCCTGGCTCGGGCCATAGATGTCGGCGTCGAGAATCCCCACCCTGGCGCCCTCGCGAGCCAGTGCCAGCGCGAGGTTGGCGGCGGTGGTCGACTTGCCCACGCCGCCCTTGCCGGACGCCACGGCCACGACGTTCTTGACGTTTGCCAGGCCCGGAATCTGCGCCTGGGCCTTGTGCGCGGCGATCACGCTGTTGACTTCGACTTTGGCGCTGACCACGCCCTCGAGGTTTTCGATCGCCAGTTGCAGCAGTTGCGCCCAACCGCTCTTGAACAGACCGGCGGCATAGCCGATTTCCAGTTGCACGCTGACGCGGTCGCCCTGGATCTCGATCTGGCGCACGCAACCGGCGCTGACCGGATCCTGGTTCAGGTAAGGGTCGGTGTATTGGCTGAGGACGGCTTCCACCGCTGCGCGAGTGACGGCGCTCATGGGCAACTCCGATAACAAGACTGGGAAAAGATGGCGGCTATCCTACCCCTTCTGCCCGGCGGACGGCATGTCCGGCAACGATTTGCAGGGGTGAAATATCTTTCCCGGCGCTTTATAGTGGCCGACCTCCGTTTCATCAAGTAGCGAAGCCCCATGTCCGAGCCACGCAAGATCCTCGTCACCAGCGCCCTGCCCTACGCCAACGGTTCGATCCACCTTGGCCATATGCTGGAATACATCCAGACCGATATGTGGGTGCGCTTCCAGAAGCATCGCGGCAATCAATGCATCTACGTCTGCGCCGACGACGCCCATGGTTCGGCGATCATGCTGCGCGCGGAAAAGGAAGGCATCACCCCGGAACAGCTGATCGCCAACGTCCAGGCCGAACACAGCGGCGACTTCGCCGACTTCCTGGTGGACTTCGACAACTTCCACTCCACTCACGCCGAAGAAAACCGTGAGCTGTCGAGCCAGATCTACCTCAAGCTGCGTGACGCCGGGCACATCGCCACGCGCTCGATCACCCAGTATTTCGACCCGGAAAAGAAAATGTTCCTGGCCGACCGCTTCATCAAGGGCACCTGCCCGAAATGTGGCACCGAAGACCAGTACGGCGACAACTGCGAAAAGTGCGGCGCGACCTACGCTCCGACCGACCTGAAGGATCCGAAGTCGGCAATCTCCGGCGCCACCCCGGTACTCAAGGATTCCCAGCACTTCTTCTTCAAGCTCCCGGACTTTCAGCAGATGCTGCAGACCTGGACCCGCAGCGGCACCTTGCAGGACGCCGTCGCCAACAAGATCGCCGAGTGGCTGGACGCCGGCCTGCAACAGTGGGACATCTCCCGCGATGCGCCGTACTTCGGCTTCGAGATCCCCGACGAGCCGGGCAAGTACTTCTACGTGTGGCTGGATGCGCCGATCGGCTACATGGCCAGCTTCAAGAACCTGTGCAACCGCACGCCGGAACTGGACTTCGACGCGTTCTGGGGCAAGGACTCCACCGCCGAGCTGTACCACTTCATCGGCAAGGACATCGTCAACTTCCACGCCCTGTTCTGGCCTGCCATGCTCGAAGGCGCCGGCTACCGCAAGCCGACCGGGATCAACGTACACGGCTATCTGACCGTCAACGGCCAGAAGATGTCCAAGTCCCGTGGCACCTTCATCAAGGCGCGCACCTACCTGGATCACCTGTCGCCGGAATACCTGCGCTATTACTACGCGTCCAAGCTGGGCCGTGGCGTCGATGACCTCGACCTGAACCTCGAAGACTTCGTGCAGAAGGTCAACTCCGACCTGGTCGGTAAAGTGGTCAACATCGCCAGCCGTTGCGCCGGGTTCATCCACAAGGGCAACGCCGGCCTGCTGGTCGACAACAACGCCGCGCCCGAGCTGACCGAAGCGTTCCTGGCCGCCGCGCCGAGCATCGCCGACGCCTATGAAGCCCGTGACTTTGCCCGCGCGATGCGCGAAACCATGGCCCTGGCCGACCGCGCCAACGCCTGGATCGCCGACAAGGCGCCATGGTCGCTGAACAAGCAGGAAGGCAAGCAGGATGAAGTCCAGGCGATCTGCGCCACCGGCATCAACCTGTTCCGCCAACTGGTGATCTTCCTCAAACCGGTGCTGCCGCTGCTGGCCGCCGATGCCGAGGCGTTCCTCAACGTCGCCCCGCTGACCTGGAACGACCACACCACCCTGCTGGCCAATCATCAGCTGAACCAGTTCAAGCCACTGATGACCCGCATCGACCCGGTAAAAGTGCAAGCCATGACCGACGCCTCGAAGGAAGACCTGACCGCCAGCCAGACCGACACCGGCGCCGCACCGGCGGGCAACGGCGAACTGGCCAAGGATCCGCTGTCGCCGGAAATCGACTTCGACACCTTCGCCGCCGTCGACCTGCGCGTGGCGCTGATCGTCAAGGCCGAAGCCGTGGAGGGCGCCGACAAGCTGCTGCGCCTGACCCTGGATATCGGTGACGAGCAACGCAACGTGTTCTCCGGGATCAAGAGCGCTTACCCGGACCCGTCCAAGCTCGATGGTCGCCTGACCATGATGATCGCCAACCTCAAGCCACGGAAAATGAAGTTCGGCATTTCCGAAGGCATGGTGATGGCGGCCGGCCCTGGCGGTGAAGAAATCTACCTGCTGAGCCCGGACAGCGGCGCCAAGCCGGGTCAGCGCATCAAGTAACGCCCGGTTGCCGATCGATCCCACAGGCGCGCCCCGTGCGCCTGTGGGATTTTTCATATCTGGCCGACCCTCCGCGCGTGCCGGATAATGCCTAACCTTAAGTGACACACGCCCGTTCCTGCCGGCAGAACCATGACCGAATTCGTGCTAACGCTGTTCAGTGCTGCACTGATCAACAACTTCGTGTTGCACTGGCCGCTGGGCGTCGATCCGCTGCTGGCGGGCGAGCGAAGCAAAGTGCATGCGCTGGGCCTGGCGACTGCCTGCCTGATGTTGGTCGTCGGCGTGATCGGCTACGCGCTCTGGCACTGGCTGCTGGTGCCGCTGCAACTGGAGGCGTTGCGTCTGTTCGTGTTCCTGCCGCTCAGCGTGCTGCTGATCGCGCCGTTGCTGAAACAGCTGGCACGCTGGCTGCCGAACCTGTCCTTCGACGGTTTGTGGCCGCTGTTGCTGGGCAATGCCGGCGTGCTCGGGCTGACGCTGATGAATGCGCAAGCCGACAAGGGCCTGCCGCACGCACTGGCGCTGAGCCTTGGCGCCGGCCTGGGTTTCTGGCTGGTGCTGAGCCTGTTCAGCGACTTGCGCGAACGCACCGCCGACAACGATATTCCCCTGCCCTTTCGCGGCCTGCCGATCCAATTGATCGGCGCCGGATTGCTGGCCGTGGCTTTTCTCGGATTCAGTGGACTGATCAAAACATGAGTCTGATTCAACACATCGACGCCCTGCTGCCGCAGACCCAATGCGGCAAATGCGGCCATCCCGGGTGCAAGCCGTACGCCGAAGGGATTGCTGCCGGGGAACCGATCAACAAATGCCCGCCGGGTGGTGACGAAACCATCGAGGCCCTGGCCGAGCTGCTGAAAATTCCGGTGCTGGAACTGGACATCAGTCGCGGTTCGGCACCGCCCCAGGTCGCCTACATCCGCGAGGCCGAATGCATCGGCTGCACCAAGTGCATCCAGGCCTGCCCGATCGACGCCATCGTGGGCGCGGCCAAACTGATGCACACCGTACTCATCGACGAATGCACCGGTTGCGATCTGTGCGTGGCGCCCTGCCCGGTCGATTGCATCGAGATGCGTCCGCTGCCGCCGGGCACATTGCCGGTGATCGGCGGCCTGCTCGGCAGCCTCGAAGATCAACAGGCCCGCACCGCCAAACGCAATCACGCCCGGCAACGCTTCGAACGGCGCAATACCCGGCTGCAACGGGAAGAACAGCAGAAACAGGCCGAGCGCGAGGCTCGGGCCAGGAAAACCGTTCAGGTCGAAACCACCACACTCGACCCGGTACAGGCCGCGCTGGAGCGAGTGCGCGCACAGAAAGCCGCGACCGCCGACGCGGCATTGAAAAAAGCCAAAATCGATGTCGCGATGAGCCGCGCGCAACTGCACAAATCGCTGAAAGCCTTCGGTCATCCGCCGACGTTCGACCAGCAAGCGCAATTGATTGTGCTGCAACAGCAATTCGACGCCGCCGAGCAGGCCCTGGAAAAACTGGAAAGCCAGGCTGTTCCCGGCCCCACTGCGGCGACTCCGGCGCCGATAAAAGACGCCGAGCTGAAACGGGCAAAAATCCAGTTGGCGATGCGCCGTGCCGAATTGAAAAAGGCGCAGACGGCACAAGCTCCAGCGGAGCAACTCGCCGGCCTCGAACAGGCCTTGCGCGACGCTGAGCAAGCCCTGCACGACGCGGAGGCGGCCAGCGATCAACCGCAACCCGACCTGGTACGTGTCGAAAAACGCCCGATCGACACCCGTCTTCGTCAGTTGAAAACCGAATTGGCCTACGCCCGCGCCGACCTCAACAAACTCGAGCGACACGCCGACTCGGCCACCGAAGCACTGGAAAAAGCCCGTGCACGCCTGCAAGAGGCCGAACGCCAGGTACAAGCTCATGTCACCCCTTGAAAGCCGTGACGAGCGTCTGCAACAGGCAATGAAGCTGGTTTTGCTGGCGACGCTGCCGGGGTTGCTGGCCCTTTTCTGGCTTTACGGCTGGGGAGTGTTGATCAACTTGTTGCTATCGGTCGCTACCGCGCTGGCGGTCGAGGCCACTGTGATTCATCTGCGTCGCCAGCCGCTGCGCCCGACGCTGACCGATGGCAGTGCCGTGGTCAGCGCCACGCTTCTGGCGGTGGCCCTGCCACCGTATTGCCCGTGGTGGCTGACGGTCACCGCGATCGCTTCGGGCTTGCTGCTCGGCAAGCATCTGTATGGCGGCGTCGGCAAAAACCCGTTCAATCCGGCGATGCTCGGCTTCGCCCTGGCGATGGTGTTGTTCCCACAGCCGATGACTCAATGGCCGGCCCACAGCATGGATTTGACCAGCGCCGTGCAGCAGGTTTTCAACCTGGGCCAGGCACCGGATGCCTGGGTTCAGGCCACGGCGCTGGACAGCCTGCGGATCAACAAGAGCCTGACCATCGACGAGTTGTTTGCCGGCAACCCGGCGTTCGGCCGCTTCGGCGGTCACGGGGTTGAATGGGTGAACCTCGCCTTTCTTGCCGGCGGGCTGCTGCTTCTGCAGCGTCGGGTGTTCGGCTGGCAGGCGCCGGTCGGCATGCTCGCCAGCCTGTTCGTCGTCAGTCTGCTGTGCTGGAACGGCTCGGGGTCCGACTCCCACGGCTCGCCCCTGTTTCACCTGCTGAGCGGCGCCACCATGCTCGGTGCATTTTTCATCGTCACCGAACCGGTGTCCGGCGCCAAAAGCCCGCTCGCGCGCCTGTTGTTCGGCGTCGGCGTGGGTTGCCTGACGTACCTGATTCGCACCTGGGGCGGCTACCCTGACGGTGTGGCGTTCGCGGTGCTGTTGATGAACCTCTGCGTCCCCGCCCTCGAGCGCTTCGCCAGCCGTCGCCAGCAGCAGGTGAGACCATGAACCGAACGGCGAGCGCACTGGCCATTTTGCTGTTGGCGGCGGCAGGCGCTGGTCTGACCTGGTTCGTGCAACACAGCAGCGCACCGCAGATAGCCGCCGAACAACGCCTGATCGACAGCCGCAAGCTGCTCGACGTCCTGGCCTCCGACAGCTACGACAATCAGCCACTGGAACAACCGCTGCCACTGGCCGCTGTCGATCTCGACCACAGCCGGTTGCTGGGCGGCTATCGGGCAACCCGCAACGGGCAGAGCGTCGCAGTCTTGTTGCGCAGCCAGACGCAAGGTTACTCCGGCACCATCGAACTGCTGATTGCCATCGACCCCAACGGCCGGTTGCTTGGGGTGAAAACCCTCGCGCAATCCGAGACGCCAGCACTGGGCGGTCATCTCGGTGACTGGCCGAATGCCTGGCTGCAACGGTTTACCGGCAAGTCGCGCACAGATCCCGCCGATGCGGGCTGGGCGCTGAAAAAGGATCAAGGACAATTCGATCAGATGGCTGGCGCGACCATCACTTCGCGAGCAGCCATCCATGCCATCCACGACGCGCTGCGCTATTTCGACGAACACCGGTCGATATTGCTGGGGAGCGGCACATGAAAAACCCGGCGACGCTGGTCAACTCACTGATGCTGGTCTTGCTGCTCGGTGCCACGGGATCGCTGCGGGATGCATTGGCAACGCTGTTGATGTTTACCGCCGTGATCGGCGCCTACGGCGTGAGCATGCGGCCGTTGCGCTTGCGACTGACGCCTCAGAGCCTGTTGCTGGCCAGCGTGATTTTGGCCGCCACTCTGAGCAGTTGCTTCGCTATCCTCTTGCAGCGCTGGTCCTTGCCATGGCAGCAGAGCGTCGAGCTCTATATCGGCCTGATCGCCTTGCAATGCGTCGTGCTGGAACATAACGAATTCTTCCGCCAAGCGCTGAGCGCACGACTGAAGCGCTGCGTACAATTTGCCGGCTTGCTGGTGCTACTGGCCTTGTTGCGCGAATCGATCGGTCACGGCAGCATCGGTCGTCATCTCTCCGAACACTGGCAGGGCCTGGTGTTGTTCAGCGCAGGCTTGCCGCTGGCGACGATAACCGCCGGTGGTTTCATTCTGCTGGGATTGCTGCTCGCCGCTTGTCAGGCCTGGACTCGCCCTACCGCTCCCTCCAAGGAATCGCCTCACCCATGAATGCCGCAAAACGTCTGGAAATTTTCCGCAGGCTCCATGAAGACAACCCGGAACCGAAGACCGAGCTGGCGTATTCCTCGCCTTTCGAACTGTTGATTGCGGTGATTCTCTCGGCGCAATCGACCGACGTCGGGGTCAACAAGGCGACGGCCAAACTGTTTCCGGTGGCCAACACGCCGTCGGCGATTCACGCATTGGGTGTCGAGGGTTTGTCGGAGTACATCAAGACCATCGGCCTCTATAACAGCAAAGCCAAGAATGTCATCGAGACTTGCCGCTTGCTGGTCGAGCGTCATGACAGCGAAGTCCCGCAGACCCGCGAAGAACTCGAAGCGCTGCCGGGCGTCGGCCGAAAAACCGCCAACGTGGTGCTCAACACCGCTTTCCGGCAACTGACCATGGCGGTCGACACGCATATTTTTCGGGTCAGCAATCGCACCGGCATCGCGCCGGGGAAAAACGTGGTCGAGGTGGAAAACAAGCTGATGAAGTTTGTGCCCAAGGAATACCTGCTCGATTCCCATCACTGGCTGATTCTTCACGGCCGTTACGTGTGCCTGGCGCGCAAGCCACGCTGCGGTAGCTGTCGGATCGAGGACTTGTGCGAGTACAAACACAAAACCTCGGACGATTGATCGGTTATTAC
Organism: Pseudomonas botevensis; assembly: GCF_019145475.1. Classification (GTDB taxonomy): domain Bacteria; phylum Pseudomonadota; class Gammaproteobacteria; order Pseudomonadales; family Pseudomonadaceae; genus Aquipseudomonas; species Aquipseudomonas botevensis. Next base: position 101,331 of record NZ_JAHTKI010000022.1, on the reverse strand, counting down.
CTTTATTGATTGTTCGATTGAAAAAATCTTTTTTACCACTCGCTGGAATATCGATATAAGAAGCGCCAAAGGCAGTCTCAGCCTGGAGTTGACTTTATGAGTACCAGCAAAGAGCAATTGGAAGCAGATGATGACTTCACCACCACGGATGCCGATGACGCCGAACCCGTGGTCGAAGTCGCCAAGACCAACCTGAGCAAGCGCCGCACCATCGACAACCTGCTGGAGGAGCGCCGACTGCAAAAGCAATTGGCCGATTACGATTTTGATCTTTGATATTTGAAAGCCTCCCGAAATGGAGGCTTTTTACTTTTCAGCGTGAACTGAATCCGATCAGCCCATGTGCCTGTCACTTCCCTCTCAGACCAACCCGTTGCGTTGCGCCAGTTCGATCAGATCCACCAGCGACCGTGCATTGAGCTTCAACAGCAGTCGGGTCTTGTAGGTGCTGACGGTCTTGTTGCTGAGAAACATGCCATCGGCGATTTCCTTGTTGGTCTTGCCCCGGGCCAGTTGCTGCAACACCATCATTTCGCGCCCGGAAAGCCGATCGACCATATCCGCTTCACTGGCATTCCCCAAACTGGTGCGCACCGTATGCAACGCCTGGTTCGGGAAATAGCTGTAACCCGACAATACGGCCTTGATCGCACTGAGCAACTCGGTCAGGTCCTGTTGCTTGCACACATAGCCTGCCGCCCCCGACTGCATGCAGCGCATGGAAAAATGCCCCGGCGCCTGGGAAGTCAACACCAGCACTTTCAATGGCATCGCCGTCGTGGTCAGGCGCGCAATAACTTCCAGACCGTCAAGTTTCGGAATTCCGATATCCAGAATGACGATATCCGGCATTTGTTCCCGGGCAAGTTGCAGTGCATCCACTCCGTTATCGGTTTCGGCAATGACTTCGTAGCCATGACGTTCCATCAGCATACGTACCGCAAGACGAATGACGGGGTGATCATCCACGATCAGCACTTTATTCATGGGCAAGTCCAGTTTCGCTGTTCGAATTTTTAGAGCCAGCACAATAACGTAGTCATTTCGCCCATGGCATGCCGCTGCTTCGATCGACTTGCAGCAAGAGACATTCCCTACAGCCAACAAAGACTATTCCTACAAAAAAACGCACCTGTGCATAACACCGACAAAAAAGTCTGCGGTCTGGACGAGAATTTCCGGTCTTTTTTCCGCCATACGCATCCGACATACCCATACTTCGGGTAACTGTCAGCGACGAAATAACGCCTTGCCTGCGATGAGACTTCCAGCCCGGCAACTAAAAGCCTTGTCTGTAAATCCCGCGCTCCTTCCACAACGATATGAAACAACGCACCGCTATTCAGAACACAGTATTTGCGATAAACACTGAACCCAACTGCATAGACGCTTCCCCGACCATCAGCCGACAACTAACGAGATAACCCTATCGATGAGCCATGCCCATGCTGAAGATCAAAAAGAAAATTTCCAACCCGATGACTGTCATCGCCATATTCGCCGTCATCTCCGAAACCTCGGCCGCCGTTTCCCTGCCGTTCCTGGAGAATAAGGAGAGGGAAATATACGTCTGGTTCCTGATCAGCTTTCCGTTCTATTTGTTGTTCCTTTTCTTTATCACCCTGAATTTCAACTATCGATCCCTGTATTCACCTTCCGACTTTGAAAAGGACAAGAACTTTCTAAAGGCCAGAGAACGCCAGGAACGCGACAACAAACGAAGTGGACCGTCGAACGCTCGTATGGGGCATGAAACTTACACTGCAACGGATCCACCGGACAGACTTGCAGCAGCAATCAACCTGATCGTCCAGCACCATATTCACTTGCCTGAATCAATGCACAACCTGCAAATAATAGATATTCGTCAACTGGACTTTAAATTCGACCTTGCAAGCATTCTGGAAAAAATCCGACACCCGACAAGGAGAAACTCCCGACTGGTGGTCATTATTTCCAATGACATGTCAGATAATTTACTCAAGGAAAACCTGATACGACACGCCAAAGACGCAAAGAAAAGCAACAATACAACTCACTGTATTATTTACAACACACGCTCATACGGAGTAACGATTGTCGGGCAGATATAACGAGCGGCCAAACCGGCGGCAGACAGACATTCATAAAAAAACGGCCATGTCCGAAGACATGGCCGTTTTTTCACTACCCGTTCCGAGGAATCAGAACAGCTTGCGGCCCTTGTTGGCAGCAATACGCATGCGCAGCGCGTTGAGCTTGATGAAGCCCGCCGCGTCGGCCTGGTTGTAGGCGCCGCCGTCTTCTTCGAAGGTCGCGATGTTGGCGTCGAACAGCGAATCGTCGGACTTGCGGCCGGTCACGATCACGTTGCCCTTGTACAGCTTCAGGCGCACGACACCGTTCACGTTGACCTGGGAAGCGTCGATCATCTGTTGCAGCATCAGACGCTCAGGGCTCCACCAGTAGCCGGTGTAGATCAGGCTGGCGTACTTGGCCATCAACTCGTCTTTGAGGTGAGCGACTTCGCGGTCCAGAGTGATCGATTCGATGGCGCGGTGAGCGCGCAGCATGATGGTGCCGCCCGGGGTTTCGTAGCAGCCACGGGACTTCATGCCGACGTAACGGTTTTCAACGATGTCCAGACGGCCGATACCGTGGGCGCCGCCGATCTTGTTCAGGGTCGCCAGTACGGTGGCCGGCGTCATATCGACGCCGTCCAGCGCAACGATGTCGCCGTTGCGGTAGGTCAGTTCCAGGTACTGCGGGGCGTCGGGAGCGTTCTCCGGGGAGACGGTCCAGCGCCACATGTCTTCTTCGTGCTCGGTCCAGGTGTCTTCCAGCACGCCGCCTTCATAGGAGATGTGCAGCAGGTTGGCATCCATCGAGTACGGGGACTTTTTCTTGCCGTGACGTTCGATCGGGATCGCGTGCTTCTCGGCGTAGTCCATCAGCTTCTCGCGGGACAGCAGGTCCCACTCGCGCCATGGAGCAATCACTTTCACGCCTGGCTTGAGCGCGTAGGCACCCAGCTCGAAACGCACCTGGTCGTTGCCCTTGCCGGTGGCGCCGTGGGAAATGGCGTCGGCGCCGGTTTCGTTGGCGATTTCGATCAGACGCTTGGCGATCAGCGGACGCGCGATGGAAGTGCCCAGCAGGTACTCGCCTTCGTAAACGGTGTTGGCGCGAAACATCGGGAACACGAAGTCACGCACGAATTCTTCGCGCAGGTCGTCGATGTAGATTTCTTTGACGCCCATGGCCTGAGCCTTGGCGCGAGCCGGCTCGACCTCTTCGCCCTGACCCAGGTCAGCGGTGAAGGTCACCACTTCACAGTTATAAGTATCCTGCAGCCACTTGAGGATCACCGAAGTGTCCAGGCCGCCGGAATACGCCAGAACGACCTTGTTTACGTCCGCCATGCCATCACTCCACGGGGTTCTACGGAAAGCCGAGGAGTCTACCGCTCCGACGCGATAATTTACAGAGGGGCGACAGCTTAAGACGACAAAGCGACAGAATCTGTCGAGGGCGCGACGATGACCGTCGGGTCAGGAAGTCGTCGCCGCCGTGGCCGGCGTACTGGCCTGAGGCGCCGGAGCCGCGGCCGGCGCCACCCGCGTCAGATGCACGTTGACCCGGCGGTTCTTCGCCCGGTTCGCGGCATTGGTGTTCGGCACCAGCGGATAGCGCTCACCGTGGAAACGCACGGTGATCTGCGATTCCTGAATGCCGTTGGCCTTGAAGAAGTCGACCACCGCCAGCGCGCGACGGCGCGACAGCTCACGGTTGGTCAGGCGATTGCCGCTGTTGTCCGAGTGACCGTCGAGTTCGATGTGATTGACCGTCGGGTCGGCCTTCATGTATTCGAGCATCACCTGCAACTTGGCTCGTGCGGCGGCATCCAGCTCGATGCCCTCGCCGGGGAAACCGATCTGCGACTGTTTGACCTGATCGAAATTCTGCGGCAACAGTTTCGCCACGCAGGTCTGATAGTCGTTGAACGCCTTGCTGAACTTGACCGGCAACAGGCGCACTTCCGACACCCGGCCATCGCCCGCCGCGTGACGCACCACCGGGCTGCGACCGTCCATCAGACCGCTGATAAGCTGGCCGGCCTGGGCTTGCGAGCTGTTGAACAGCACATTGCCGCTACCCAGCCGAACCGTGCCCAGATTGAGGTCGCCGCGTCCCGGCTGCCACGGCGCGGCCGCCGCCAGCAAGGTCGCCGAACCGCCGCCGAGCATCGCGTTGTAAGCGTTCAGGCGGAATGTCGCCTGTTCACCGGCCTTGCGCACGAACTGGCCCGAGCCGAAATCAGTGATCGGCTGCGTCAGGCGGCATTCGAACTTGTCGCCTTCGACCGTCCACTCAATGTTCTCCAGACGAGTCTGGTAGGTCAGTGCCATCGCGGGAAGGCTGGCAAACACACTGAGCAAGGCTAAATAACGCTGGCGCACGGGAGGCTCCATTGGCTTCTACAACAAAAAGACCGATACATACATTTACGGCATACCTATGGGATATCGGACGCTCGTCGCAAAACTTGATAGCGAGTGCCTGCAAGAGTCTTTTCCGGTAGGATTCGCCTCAGTTTGACCCGCCTGGAATCCCCTCATGTCCGACCGCCTGACCCTGCTGCGTCCCGACGACTGGCACATTCATCTTCGCGATGGTGCCGTGTTGACCAATACCGTTGCGGATGTCGCGCGCACCTTTGGTCGCGCAATCATCATGCCCAACCTGGTTCCGCCAGTGCGCAACGCCGCTGAAGCCGACGGCTATCGCCAGCGGATTCTCGCTGCCCGCCCGGCCGGCAGTCGTTTCGAACCGCTGATGGTGCTGTACCTCACCGACCGTACCCAGCCCGAAGAAATTCGTGAAGCCAAGGCCAGCGGTTTCGTCCACGCGGCCAAGCTGTATCCGGCCGGCGCCACCACCAACTCCGATTCCGGGGTCACCAGCATCGACAAGATTTTCCCGGCGCTGGAAGCCATGGCCGAAGTCGGCATGCCGCTGTTGATCCACGGTGAAGTCACCCGTGGCGACGTAGACGTGTTCGACCGCGAGAAAATCTTCATCGACGAACACATGCGCCGTGTCGTCGAGCGCTTCCCGACGCTCAAGGTGGTGTTCGAACACATCACCACCGGTGACGCCGTGCAGTTCGTCAACGAGGCTTCGGCCAACGTCGGCGCCACCATCACCGCGCATCACCTGCTCTATAACCGCAACCACATGCTGGTTGGCGGGATCCGCCCGCACTTCTATTGCCTGCCGATCCTCAAGCGCAACACCCATCAGGAAGCCCTGCTCGATGCCGCCACCAGTGGCAGCGCGAAGTTCTTCCTGGGCACCGATTCGGCACCGCACGCCCAGCACGCCAAGGAAGCCGCCTGCGGCTGTGCCGGCTGCTACACCGCGTACGCTGCCATCGAGCTGTATGCCGAAGCGTTCGAACAGCGCAATGCGCTGGACAAACTCGAAGCGTTCGCCAGCCTCAACGGCCCGCGTTTCTACGGCCTGCCGGCCAACACCGACCGCATCACCCTGGTTCGTGACGAATGGACCGCCCCGAGCAGCCTGCCCTTCGGCGAGCTGACCGTCATCCCGCTGCGCGCCGGTGAAAAACTGCGCTGGCGCCTGCTGGAGGAACACGCGTGAGTGAAGACCATTTCGACGATGAACTGGACGGTCAAGGGGGTGGCGGCGGTTCCCGTCACCCGATGGCAGCGCGCTTTCGCGGTTACCTGCCGGTCGTCGTCGACGTAGAAACCGGTGGCTTCAATTCGGCCACCGACGCGTTGCTGGAGATTGCCGCGACCACCATCGCCATGGATGAAAAGGGTTTCGTCTACCCGGATCACACCTACTTCTTCCGCGTCGAGCCGTTCGAAGGCGCCAACATCGAAGCCGCCGCGCTGGAGTTCACCGGGATCAAACTCGATCACCCGCTGCGCATGGCGGTCAGTGAAGAAACGGCGCTGACCGACATCTTCCGTGGTCTGCGCAAGGCCCTGAAAGCCAATGGCTGCAAGCGGGCGATCCTGGTCGGGCACAACAGCAGTTTCGACCTGGGCTTCCTCAACGCCGCCGTCGCGCGGCTGGACATGAAGCGCAACCCGTTCCATCCGTTCTCCAGCTTCGACACCGCTACCCTCGCCGGCCTGGCGTACGGCCAGACGGTACTGGCGAAAGCCTGTCAGGCAGCGGGCATCGATTTCGACGGTCGTGAAGCGCACTCCGCGCGTTACGACACCGAAAAGACCGCCGAGCTGTTCTGCGGCATCGTCAACCGCTGGAAACAGATGGGCGGCTGGGAAGATTTCGACGACTGATTTCCCGCGCGCATAAAAAAACCGGCCACATGGGCCGGTTTTTTTATGCCTTGAAGCGCATGCCTTACAGGGCAGCGGCGTTCTCGGTCAGGTAAGCCGCAACGCCTTCTGGCGAAGCGTTCATGCCTTTGTCGCCTTTTTTCCAGTTGGCAGGGCAGACTTCGCCGTGCTCTTCGTGGAATTGCAGAGCGTCGACCAGACGGATCAGCTCTTCCATGTTACGGCCCAGCGGCAGGTCGTTGATGATCTGCGAGCGGACAACACCCTTGTCGTCGATCAGGAACGCGCCACGGAAAGCCACGCCGCCTTCGGACTCAACGTCGTAGGCCTTGGCGATTTCGTGCTTCATGTCGGCAGCCATGGTGTATTTCACCTGGCCGATGCCGCCGTTGTTGACCGGGGTGTTGCGCCAGGCGTTGTGGGTGAAGTGCGAGTCGATCGACACAGCGACCACTTCAACGTTGCGAGCCTTGAAGTCAGCCATGCGGTTGTCCAGAGCGATCAGCTCGGACGGGCAGACGAAGGTGAAGTCCAGCGGGTAGAAGAACACCAGGCCGTATTTGCCTTTGATGGCCGAGGACAGGGTGAAGCTGTCAACGATCTCGCCATTGCCGAGTACGGCCGGGACGGTGAAGTCAGGGGCTTGTTTGCCTACGAGTACGCTCATTGATATCTCCTGGTGTAAAAACTTGAAGTTCAAGGTTCGGGCCAGCCTGCCACCCTCAGGCGACAGCCCTGTGACACGAACCCTCTTCGCAAGGGGCGACCATCATACACTGCGCGTTTGGCCTGTCCTCAAAGGTTTTTTACCCCAACAGGATCGTGACCCTGCATTTACGGGGCCGGGCAAATCGCCATTAATCACCGTTCGTCAGTCACCGGTCACTCATTCAAAAAGGGCCGGGAAAGCACTTTGACAATCATTCTCGTTAACATTAAGATCCATCGCAATTGAGCCACAACCAGCGACGGTTCTTCCTTATGTATGTTTGCCTCTGCACTGGCGTCACCGACGGACAAATCCGCGATGCGATCTATGAAGGTTGCTGCAGCTACAAAGAAGTCCGTCAGGCCACCGGCGTAGCCAGCCAATGCGGCAAATGTGCCTGCCTGGCGAAGGAAGTGGTTCGCGAAACCCTGACCAAGCTGCAAACCGCCCAGGCCGCGATCCCTTACCCGGCAGAATTTACTGCCGCGTAACTAGCCCCCATTTCAAAGAACCGGACTTATGTCCGGTTTTTTTATGCCTTTAAATCAATCGGTTAGCGTCTAGACGCAGAACACAAACATTCTTATTCCGATTAATTTTCATATATTATTCAATAACTTAGGTTTGACACTTATAAATACGAAGCTCAAACTCTGCCTTATATACGGCTACTTAGGGCAGGACTCCCATCATGAAAGGCGACGTTACAGTCATCCAGCATCTCAACAAGATCCTTGCCAATGAGCTGGTCGCGATCAATCAGTACTTCCTGCATGCGCGCATGTATGAAGACTGGGGCCTGAACAAGCTGGGCAAGCACGAGTACCACGAGTCCATCGACGAGATGAAACACGCGGACAAGCTGATCAAGCGCATCCTATTCCTCGAGGGCCTGCCGAACGTGCAGGATCTGGGCAAGCTGCACATCGGCGAGCACACCAAGGAAATGCTGGAGTGCGACCTGCGTATCGAGAAGACCGGCCACGCTGACCTGAAAGCCGCGATCGCGCATTGCGAATCCGTTGGCGACTTCGGTAGCCGTGAACTGCTCGAAGACATTCTCGAATCCGAAGAAGAACATATCGACTGGCTGGAAACCCAACTGGGCCTGATCGATAAAGTCGGTCTTGAGAACTATCTGCAATCGCAGATGGGCGAAGAGTAAGTTCGCGCTCCAGGACTCCAGACACTAAAAAGCCCCGCCCTCTTGTGAGAGGCGGGGCTTTTTATTGCCCGGATTTCAGCATTTCAGCGAAATCCAGTGCGGGAACGGGCTTGCCCGCTCCGCACTTTTGGCATCAGGCGTCGGTCTTGGCCGCAGCAGCCTTGGCGGATGCTTCCTTGACCAGGGTCTGCAGCTCACCGTTGGCAAACATTTCAGCCATGATGTCGCTGCCGCCGACCAGTTCACCGCCGACCCACAGTTGCGGGAAAGTCGGCCAGTTGGCGTACTTCGGCAGGTTGGCGCGGATTTCCGGGTTCTGCAGGATGTCGACGTAGGCGAACTTCTCGCCACAGCCCATCACGGCCTGCGCAGCTTTCGCGGAGAAGCCACACTGCGGGGCATTCGGCGAACCTTTCATGTAAAGCAGAATGGTGTTGTTGGCAATCTGCTCTTTAATCGTTTCGATGATATCCATGGAGCACCTCGGCTGAACTTTCCGACTCATGGGTCGGCACGGTGGCGCATTGTAACGGAATCCCGAGCGCCCTGCTCGGTCTCCCCGACGGACTTGTTCAAGCCGCCGCCACCGTGACCGGCACGCCATTCAACGCCGCGTTGCCCGACAGCTCATCGAGCTGACAATCGTCAGTCAGATCGTTGGCACTGGAGCCGGGCTGGCCACTGGCAATCGCCATCTGCACCCCGGGCCGCGCGTGGCCCCAACCGTGCGGCAGACTGACCACGCCTTTCATCATGTCCGCACTGCCCAGCACTTCCACTTCAATCTGCCCGACCCGCGAACTGACGCGCACCAACTGACCATCGCTGAGCCCGCGACTGGCAAGGTCATCCGGGTGCATCAGCAGCTGATGGCGCGGCTTGCCCTTCACCAGCCGATGATAGTTGTGCATCCACGAATTGTTGCTGCGCACATGCCGGCGACCAATCATCAGCAGCTCATCGGCGGCCGGCGCCTGCAACGCAGCAAAGCGCGCCAGGTCAGCAAGAATCGCGGCGGGAGCCGCCTGCACCCGTTGATTGTCGGTCTTCAGGCGTGGTGCGAGATTAGGCTTGAGCGCGCCCAGATCGATCCCGTGGGGATGATCGAACAGTGTCGCCAGCGACAACTTCTGCTCGGACGCATCGCCATAGCGGCCCATGCGCAGCCCCATGTCGATCATTTTGGCCGGCGGCAGGGTCGGTTTCAGCTCCTTGCCGGTTTTTTCGGCAAAGGCCTTGGCCAGGCCGACAAAAATCTCCCAGTCATGCAGCGCGCCTTGCGGCTTGGCAAGAATCGCGCGGTTGAAACGGGTGACATTACGCACCGCGAACAGATTGAACGTGGTGTCGTAGTGATCGTTTTCCAAAGCCGAGGTGGACGGCAGGATCAGGTCGGCATAACGGGTGGTTTCATTGATGTACAGATCGATGCTGACCATGAACTCCAGACCGTCCAGCGCCTGCTCCAACTGGCGGCCATTGGGTGTGGACAGCACCGGATTGCCGGCGACGGTGATCAGCGCGCGAATCTGCCCTTCGCCTTCGGTGAGCATCTCTTCAGCCAGCGCCGAAACCGGCAGTTCGCCGCCGTATTCAGGGCGCCCGGAGACACGGCTTTGCCATTTGTTGAAATGGCCGCCGGAAGTGGTCGCCACCAGATCCACCGCAGGCTCGGTACACAGCGCACCGCCGACGCGGTCGAGGTTGCCGGTCACCAGGTTGATCAATTGCACCACCCAATGACACAAGGTGCCGAAAGCCTGGGTCGAAACCCCCATACGTCCGTAACACACGGCGCTCGGCGCAGCGGCGAAGTCCCGGGCCAGCTGGCGGATCTGCTCGGCGGGCACCGCACACAACGGGCTCATGGCCTCGGCGGTGAAGTTCGCCACCGCTGCGCGCACCTCGTCCAGGCCATCCACCGGCAGGTGGCTGTCACGGGTCAGGCCTTCGCTGAACAACGTGTTGAGCACCCCGAACAACAACGCGGCGTCGCCACCGGGGCGCACGAACAGATGCTGGTCAGCCATCGCCGCCGTCTCGCTGCGTCGTGGATCGACCACCACCACTTTGCCGCCCCGGGCCTGAATCGCCTTCAGGCGCTTCTCGACATCCGGCACGGTCATGATGCTGCCGTTGGACGCCAGCGGATTGCCGCCGAGAATCAGCATGAAGTCGGTGTGGTCGATGTCCGGGATCGGCAGCAGCAAGCCGTGGCCGTACATCAAGTGACTGGTCAGGTGATGGGGCAACTGATCGACCGATGTCGCCGAGTAGCGATTGCGGGTTTTCAACAGGCCGAGAAAGTAGTTGCTGTGGGTCATCAGCCCGTAGTTATGCACGCTCGGGTTGCCCTGATACACGGCGACCGCGTTCTGCCCATGCCGCTCCTGAATCGCCGCCAGCCGCTCGGCCACCAGGGCAAACGCTTCGTCCCACTCGATGGGCAACCATTCGCCGCCGACCCGGCGCATCGGCTGGCGCAGGCGATCCGGATCGTTCTGGATGTCTTGCAGGGCCACGGCCTTGGGGCAAATGTGCCCGCGACTGAAACTGTCTTGGGCATCGCCCTTGATCGAGGTGATCGCAACAGCGCCGTCGGTGTCGGTGGTTTCGATGGTCAAGCCGCAGATGGCTTCACACAGGTGGCAGGCACGGTGGTGGAGAGTCTTGGTCATGGCCAGTCTCTGTCTTGTTCTGGGCAGGCAATGACGCCTGCGGGAACAAAACTATGGCCCGAGTCCGGGTAGCGCGCCAGCCACGTTCGTCTTGTGAATCGGCGTTCATCAGGCACGCCGATAACCCGCCGCGATCAGTTCGGCGGCAGCAGTGGCGGGGGTGCCTGCAACTGGATTTCCTGGATGGTTTCGACCTGCTCATGGGCGATATCGACACCGGTGAGCTCGCCGATCAGTCGCCAGTGCTCGTCGAGCCCGGCGCTGATGGTCGCCATGCGATCGATCATCTGGCGGCTCGCGGCCTTGACCACGTCGTCGTTGCTGCGCAACAGCTCGAACGACATCGAGGTGACCGAGGCGGTGAGATGGGTCAGTGAGCGTGCCGTGTGGCCCAGCAGTTCCATGAGTAGTTTTTCTTTCGATTCCATGCGGAGGCTTCCTGCGTCGCTCGTGCGTTAGTTATAACCCAGCACTTTGCATTAGCAAATGTTTCAGCCGGGACATCCGACCAAGCGGGTTCACGTCCGGGTGGTCGCAAACCGACGCGCCCTGCTCCATCCCCGTCGCCACGGATTGCCAAGCCCCGCGACAGCGGTGTACAAATGGTTCGCGACTGCCGCAAAACCGGCTTCAAAGGCGGGTTTGCAATCTTCAGTCACCCCTCCGGATACCGCAAGAACCGTAGCCTATTGGAAAAACGCGACATTTAGTGTCAATATCGCGCCTCCCCCTATTTCGTCGCCCCGTGCGGCTTACGCCGCAGGTCTCGCCCGTTGTTCCGAAAAACAAGGCTTTGAGCATCTGCGGTTTGTAGCAAAAAGGTAGTCAATGATGAGCGCAAGGCACTTTCTCTCCCTGATGGATTGCACGCCCGAAGAGCTGGTCAGCGTGATCCGTCGAGGCGTTGAGCTCAAGGACCTGCGTAACCGCGGCGTACTGTTCGAGCCTCTGAAAAACCGCGTCCTGGGGATGATCTTCGAGAAATCCTCGACCCGTACCCGGATTTCTTTCGAGGCGGGCATGATCCAGCTCGGTGGCCAGGCGATCTTCCTTTCGCCGCGCGACACCCAACTGGGCCGTGGCGAACCGATCGGCGACTGCGCTATCGTCATGTCGAGCATGCTCGATGCAGTGATGATCCGTACCTTTGCCCACAGCACCCTCACCGAATTTGCCGCCAACTCCCGCGTGCCGGTCATCAACGGCCTGTCCGACGATCTGCACCCGTGCCAGTTGCTGGCCGACATGCAGACATTCCTTGAGCATCGCGGCTCGATCCAGGGCAAGACCGTGGCCTGGATCGGCGACGGCAACAACATGTGCAACAGCTATATAGAAGCGGCGATCCAGTTCGACTTCCAGTTGCGCGTCGCCTGTCCGGAAGGCTACGAGCCAAACCCTGAGTTCGTCGCCAAGGCCGGCGATCGCGTGACCATCGTCCGCGATCCGCAGGACGCCGTGCGCGGCGCGCATCTGGTGAGCACCGATGTCTGGACCTCCATGGGCCAGGAAGAGGAAACCGCCAAGCGTCTCAAGCTGTTCGCCCCGTTCCAGGTCAACCGCGCCCTGCTCGACCTGGCCGCCGAGGACGTGCTGTTCATGCACTGCCTGCCCGCCCACCGTGGCGAAGAAATCAGCCTCGACCTGCTCGATGACCCGCGCTCCGTCGCCTGGGATCAGGCAGAAAACCGTCTCCACGCACAAAAGGCCCTGCTCGAATTTCTCGTCGAGCCGGCGTATCACCACGCATGAGTCACGAATTACTGCTTAACCTGCGCAACCTCGCTTGCGGCTATCAGGATCAACGTGTGGTGCAGAACCTCAATCTGCACCTCAACGCCGGAGACATTGGCTGCCTGCTCGGTTCCTCCGGTTGCGGCAAGACCACCACCCTGCGCGCCATCGCCGGTTTCGAACCGGTGCATGAAGGGGAAATCCAGCTCGGCGGTGAAACCATCTCCAGCGCCGGCTTCACCCTGGCGCCGGAAAAACGCCGGATCGGCATGGTGTTCCAGGACTACGCACTGTTCCCGCACCTGAGCGTCGCGGACAACATCGCCTTCGGCATTCGCAAGCATCCGGACAAGGATCGCGTCACCGAAGAGCTGCTGGAACTGGTCAACCTGAAAAACCTCGGCAAGCGCTTCCCCCACGAGTTGTCCGGTGGCCAGCAGCAACGTGTCGCCCTCGCCCGCGCCCTGGCGCCGGAGCCGCAATTGCTGTTGCTCGACGAACCTTTCTCCAACCTCGATGGCGAACTGCGGCGCAAGCTCAGCCATGAAGTGCGCGACATCCTCAAGGCCCGTGGCACCAGTGCGATTCTGGTGACCCACGACCAGGAAGAAGCCTTCGCCGTCAGCGATCACGTTGGCGTGTTCAAGGAGGGTCGGCTGGAGCAGTGGGATACGCCGTACAACCTCTATCACGAACCGGCGACGCCTTTTGTCGCCAGTTTCATTGGTCAGGGTTATTTCATTCGCGGCCAGCTCGGCAGCCCGGAATCGGTGCAGACCGAGCTCGGCGAACTGCGTGGCAACCGTGCCTACACCTGGCCCATCGGTGGCGCGGTGGATGTGCTGCTGCGTCCGGACGACATCGTCTACGCGCCGGACAGCGCACTCAAGGCGCGGATCGTCGGCAAGACGTTCCTCGGCGCATCGACCCTGTATCGCCTGCAACTGCCGACCGGTGCACAGCTGGAATCGATCTTCCCGAGCCATGCCGATCATCAGGTCGGGGCAGATGTAGGCATTCGTGTTGCGGCGGAACATCTGGTGCTGTTCCAGGCATCCGGCAGCACGGCGGCGCAGATCCCGGCGGTGGAGAATGGCGTGCGCCGCTACAGCGCAGCCCTTTGACACAGATACAACCTGTAGGAGCGGGCCCGCTCCCACAGGTTTGTTTGCCTCAAGCCAGATTCAGCGTGCCGCTCGCCACGAGCGTCGCGTTACCGCCGATCTTCACCCGATCACCCTCCAGCCGACAGAACAACTCTCCGCCCCGCGCCGAACGCTGGCAGGCGGTCAGAGTGGTTTTATCCAGGCGCTTCGACCAGTAAGGGATCAGGCTGCAATGGGTCGAGCCGGTGACCGGGTCTTCATTGATGCCAATTGCCGGAGCGAAATAGCGTGAGACGAAATCATGCTGATTTCCGCGCGCGGTGACGATGGCGCCCAGCCACGGCAATTTTGCCAGCGCAACCATGTCCGGCTGGCAATCGAGCACGGCCTGCTCCGACTCCAGCACCACGAACAGTTCGTTGGAGCTGAGAACGTCCACCGCCTGAACGTTCAACGCCCGCTCGATTTCCACGGTGACGCCTTTTTCCACCGCTTCGATGGCCGGGAAGTCCAGCCACAACAGATTGCCCTCACGAGTGACGCTCAACGGCCCGGACTTGCAGGTGAAGTCCAGACGCTCAGCGGTTTCCTTGTAGACCTCGAACAACACATAGGCGCTGGCCAGCGTCGCGTGACCGCACAACGGCACTTCGGTGGTCGGGGTGAACCAGCGGATATGCCAGACCTGCCCTTCGCGCACCAGAAACGCGGTTTCCGCCAGATTGTGCTCGGCGGCGATTTTCTGCATCAGCTCATCCGCCAGCCAGGCGTCGAGCCGATAAACCATTGCCGGATTACCACTGAACGGCCGATCGCTGAAAGCATCGACCTGATGAAATTCGAGCTGCATAAACATCTCCCTGTGTCAGTCGACAGAGCATGCAGCGCCGACCGGCTCAGCGCCAGTGACAGTGCCGGGCAATTTTCTTCATACAGATCAGGTGGATCTCAGACCCGGCCGATGTCGGCGAACTTCGCCTGGGTATGTTCGGCCAGCACCCCGGGCGCCAGCTCTACCTCCAGCCCCCGGCGACCGGCGCTGACATAAATGGTCGCAAAGGGTTGCGCGGAATTGTCGATGAAGGTGCGCAGACGCTTCTTCTGCCCCAACGGGCTGATGCCGCCCAGCAGATAACCGGTAGAACGCTGAGCGGCGGCCGGGTCGGCCATTTCCACTTTTTTCACCCCGGCGGCGTGGGCCAGCCCCTTGAGGTCGAGCGTTCCGACGACCGGCACCACCGCCACCAGCAACTCGCCTTTTTCACTGGCCGCCAGCAGGGTCTTGAACACCTGCGACGGATCCAGTCCGAGCTTCTCCGCCGCCTCCAGCCCATACGACGCGGCCTTCGGGTCATGTTCGTAACTGTGCACGCGATGTTCGGCACGAACTTTTTTCAACAAGTCCAACGCAGGGGTCATGGCAGCTCCAGGCTCGGCAATGGCGGAAAAATCCTGCGCCGGATTCTAGGTCATCGCCGAGCAAAAGGCTCTACTGCGCGCCACGTTTCCCGTGGCCTGCAGGCAAAAAGCGCGGCACGGGCACCGATGGCCGGCACGATCATTCACATGACTGATAGTTTAATTGTGACCAATGGTTCACTTTCGACCTTTGACAGCTTTGTTTCTTGTCTATATTTTTTCGAATCTGAATAATGCAAGAATCATCGTCACCGCAACACCCAGCAGCAGACCGGGAGCAGGATGGGGATCCTGCCCCGGGGGAAATCGCGCCTTGCCCTCTCGGCAAATGCGCCAGACAAGAAAAAAAACCGAGGTTTTCAATGACAACTGCGTTACAGCAACCATCGCTCTCGAGCCAGTGCCTGGCCGAGTTTCTGGGTACTGCACTCCTGATCTTTTTCGGTACTGGCTGCGTCGCCGCGCTCAAGGTCGCGGGGGCCAGTTTCGGTCTGTGGGAAATCAGCATCATCTGGGGTGTCGGCGTGAGCATGGCGATCTACCTCACCGCCGGGGTTTCCGGCGCGCACCTGAACCCTGCCGTCAGCATCGCCCTGAGCATTTTCGCCGACTTCGAAAAGCGCAAACTGCCGTTCTACATCCTCGCCCAGGTGGCCGGCGCCTTCTGCGGCGCGCTGCTGGTCTACACGCTGTACAGCAATCTGTTCTTCGATTTCGAACAGACTCACCACATGATTCGCGGCACCCAAGCCAGCCTCGAACTGGCGTCGGTGTTCTCCACCTTCCCGAACCCTGCGCTGTCGACCGAGCAAGCGTTTCTGGTTGAGGTGATCATCACCGCGATCCTGATGGGCGTGATCATGTCCCTGACCGATGACAACAACGGCCTGCCGAAAGGCCCGCTGGCACCGCTGCTGATCGGCCTGCTGATCGCGGTGATCGGCAGCTCGATGGGTCCGCTGACCGGTTTCGCGATGAACCCGGCCCGGGACTTCGGCCCGAAACTGATGACTTTCTTCGCCGGCTGGGGTGAAATTTCCCTCACTGGCGCACGGGACATTCCCTACTTCCTGATTCCGATTTTTGCACCGATTGTCGGTGCCTGCCTCGGCGCTGCCGGGTATCGCGGGCTGATTGCCCGTCACCTGACCGGCGCCACACCTGCTACAAAGGATGCAGAACCGGCCATTGACGGCAAACCAAGAACCTCTTGAAACAGTCGGCGCAGGCTCCTGCCCTTATCGAGCCTGCGCCACGGCCCACTCTCCCTTTTTTCGTCCAAGGCAATCGACATGACCGACACTCAGAACAAGAACTACATCATTGCCCTCGATCAGGGTACGACCAGTTCCCGCGCGATCATTTTCGACCGCGACGCGAACGTGGTCTGCACCGCACAACGCGAATTCGCCCAGCATTACCCACAGGCCGGTTGGGTCGAACATGACCCGATGGAAATCTTCGCCACCCAGAGCGCGGTGATGGTCGAAGCCCTGGCCCAGGCTGGCCTGCATCACGATCAGGTCGCCGCCATCGGCATCACCAACCAGCGTGAAACCACCGTGGTCTGGGACAAGACCACCGGCCGCCCGGTGTACAACGCCATCGTCTGGCAGTGCCGCCGCAGCACCGAGATCTGCCAGCAACTCAAGCGTGATGGCCACGAGCAATACATCAGCGACACCACCGGCCTGGTCACCGACCCGTACTTCTCCGGCACCAAACTGAAGTGGATCCTGGACAACGTCGAAGGCAGCCGCGAGCGTGCGCGCAACGGCGAATTGCTGTTCGGCACCGTGGATAGCTGGCTGATCTGGAAATTCACCGGCGGCAAGGTTCACGTTACCGACTACACCAACGCCTCGCGCACCATGCTCTTCAACATCCACACGCTGGAGTGGGACGCGAAGATGCTGGAGCTGCTGGACATCCCGCGCGAGATGCTCCCGGAAGTCAAAGCCTCCTCGGAAATCTACGGCCGTACCAAGAGCGGCATCGCCATCGGCGGTATCGCCGGCGACCAGCAGGCAGCGCTGTTCGGCCAGATGTGCGTCGAGCCGGGTCAGGCAAAAAACACCTACGGCACCGGTTGCTTCCTGCTGATGAACACCGGCGACAAAGCGGTGAAATCCCGACACGGCATGCTCACCACCATCGCGTGCGGCCCGCGCGGCGAAGTGGCCTACGCCCTGGAAGGCGCAGTGTTCAACGGCGGCTCCACCGTGCAGTGGCTGCGTGATGAACTGAAGATCATCAACGACGCCCACGACACCGAATACTTCGCCAACAAGGTCAAGGACAGCAACGGCGTGTACCTGGTGCCGGCCTTCACCGGCCTGGGCGCTCCGTACTGGGACCCGTACGCCCGTGGCGCGCTGTTCGGCCTGACGCGTGGCGTGCGCGTGGATCACATCATTCGCGCCGCGCTGGAGTCGATCGCCTACCAGACCCGCGACGTGCTCGACGCCATGCAGCAGGATTCCGGCGAACGCCTCAAGGCGCTGCGCGTGGACGGCGGCGCGGTGGCGAACAACTTCCTCATGCAGTTCCAGGCCGACATCCTCGGCACTCAGGTGGAGCGTCCGAAAATGCGCGAAACCACCGCCCTCGGCGCCGCCTACCTGGCCGGCCTGGCGTGCGGTTTCTGGGGCAGCCTGGAAGAACTGCGCGACAAGGCCGTGATCGAGCGCGAGTTCGAACCAGGCCTGGAAGAAGTCGAGAAGGAGAAGCTCTACAAAGGCTGGAAAAAAGCCGTCAGCCGTACCCGTGACTGGGCGCGTGAAGACGCTGAATAAGCCAGACTGAAGACAGACTAAGGTCGGAAACTGGTCGGGAGGTGATTCCTGCGGCATCATGGGCAAATTTTGCACGGCAGCCCAAAGGAAGCCCCATGAATCTGCCTCCCCGTCAGCAGCAAATCCTCGAGCTGGTCCGCGAACGCGGCTACGTCAGCATCGAGGAAATGGCCACGCTGTTCGTTGTCACCCCGCAGACCATCCGCCGCGATATCAATCAGCTTGCGGAAGCCAATCTGCTACGCCGCTACCATGGCGGCGCGGCTTACGATTCCAGCGTCGAAAACACTGCCTATGCGATGCGCGCCGATCAGATGCGCGATGAAAAGCAACGCATCGGCGAAGCCATCGCCGCACAGATTCCCGATCACGCCTCGCTGTTCATCAACATCGGCACCACCACCGAATCCATCGCCCGCGCCCTGCTCAATCACAGCCATCTGAAAATCATCACCAACAACCTGCACGTCGCCTCGATGCTCAGCGCCAAGGATGATTTCGATGTGCTGCTGACCGGCGGCAACGTGCGCCGCGACGGTGGCGTGGTGGGTCAGGCCAGCGTGGATTTCATCAATCAGTTCAAGGTCGACTTTGCCCTGGTCGGCATCAGCGGCATTGACGAGGACGGTAGCCTGCTCGACTTCGATTATCAGGAAGTGCGGGTGTCCCAGGCGATCATCGCCAACGCGCGTCAGGTAATCCTGGCGGCGGACTCCAGCAAGTTCGGCCGTAACGCAATGATTCGCCTGGGGCCGATCAGCCTGATCGATTGCCTGGTGACCGATCAGCAACCGGTGCCGGCACTGGCGCAATTGCTGAGCCAGCACAAGATTCGCCTCGAAGTCGTCTGACCTCCCTGCGGCGTCTGCGATGACGCCTTCGCGGGCAAGCCCGCTCCCACAGTCATTGAGCTTTGTAAGCGCCATCAGACCCTGTGGGAGCAGACCTACCCGCGAAAGCGTCCGCACAATCTCCCCACCTCTCGCGCTCTTACGCGCATTTCATGTTCGATAATTTTCCTTTAACCGTCTTTCGATGAGTTTTTTCAATCGAAGCCGACTGGCTGCGCGCGTCTTTATCGGCTACCATTTTCGCAAATGAACATTCATGTTCGATTTCCAAACAGAAAATCAAAAGAGCCCGAGGCCAGCCGATGCCCACTTCTACCTTGCCTACGCCCCCTCTCTCCGAGGTCTACGATATCGCCGTGATCGGCGGCGGGATCAATGGCGTGGGGATCGCAGCGGATGCCGCCGGTCGCGGTCTTTCGGTGTTCCTTTGCGAAAAGGATGACCTCGCCAGCCACACCTCGTCGGCCAGCAGCAAGCTGATCCACGGTGGCCTGCGTTATCTCGAACATTACGAATTCCGTCTGGTGCGCGAAGCCCTGGCCGAACGCGAAGTGCTGCTGGCCAAGGCGCCGCACATCGTCAAGCCCATGCGCTTCGTGCTGCCGCACCGCCCGCACCTGCGTCCGGCCTGGATGATTCGTGCCGGCCTGTTCCTGTATGACCACCTCGGCAAGCGCGAAAAACTCGCAGGCTCACGCAGCCTGAAGTTCGGCGCCGACAGCGCACTGAAAAGCGAAATCAGCAAAGGCTTCGAATACTCCGACTGCTGGGTCGATGACGCCCGCCTCGTGGTACTCAACGCCATGGCCGCCCGCGAAAAAGGCGCGCACATCCACACCCAGACCCGTTGCGTCAGCGCCCGTCGCACCAAGGGCCTGTGGCACCTGCATCTGGAACGCGCCGACGGCAGCCTGTTTTCGATCCGCGCCAAGGCGCTGGTGAATGCCGCCGGCCCGTGGGTCGCCAAGTTCATCCGTGACGACCTGAAGATGGAGTCGCCGTACGGCATCCGCCTGATCCAGGGCAGCCACATCATCGTGCCGAAGCTGTATGAAGGCGATCACGCGCACATCCTGCAAAACGAAGATCAGCGCATCGTTTTCACCATTCCGTACCTGAACAACCTGACGCTGATCGGCACCACCGATCGCGAGTACACCGGCGATCCGGCGAAAGTCGCAATCACCGACGGCGAAACCGATTACCTGCTCAAAGTGGTCAACGCCCACTTCAAGAAGCAGATCAGCCGCGACGACATCCTGCACACCTACTCGGGCGTACGTCCGCTGTGCAACGACGAGTCCGACAACCCGTCCGCCGTGACCCGCGACTACACCCTGGCGCTGTCCGGCAGCACCGAAGAGGCGCCG
This sequence comes from Pseudomonas botevensis, assembly GCF_019145475.1. Classification (GTDB taxonomy): domain Bacteria; phylum Pseudomonadota; class Gammaproteobacteria; order Pseudomonadales; family Pseudomonadaceae; genus Aquipseudomonas; species Aquipseudomonas botevensis. Next base: position 81,187 of record NZ_JAHTKI010000022.1, on the reverse strand, counting down.
CTGCTGTCGGTGTTCGGCGGCAAGCTGACCACCTACCGCAAACTCGCCGAATCGGCGATGGCGCAACTGATGCCGTTCTTCACCCAGATGCGCCCGAGCTGGACCGCCACCGCCACCCTGCCCGGCGGCGAAGACATGACCACGCCGCAGGCCCTGTGCGCGCAGATCCGCGACAAGTTCGACTGGGTGCCGACCGAAATCGCCCGCCGCTGGGCCACCACCTACGGCAGCCGCACCTGGCGCATGCTCGAAGGCGTGGACAGCCTCGCCGACATGGGCGAACACATCGGCGGCGGCCTCTACGCCCGTGAAGTCGATTACCTGTGCGCCGAAGAGTGGGCCACCACGGCACACGACATTCTGTGGCGCCGCAGCAAACTGGGGCTGTTCACCACCCCGGCCGAGCAGGAAAAACTGGCGGCGTACCTGAGCAAGGTCGAGCAGAAGCGCAGCAAGATCGAAGCGGCCTGATCTTCAGGCTGCGTTAACGAAAGCCCCTGAATCTCACTATTCAGGGGCTTTTTACGTTACTGCGCCAGATGCAGCAGGAGAAAATCAATGAACGCCCGCGACTTGTGCGGCAGATGCGCGGTATTGGGGAACACCACGTTGATCGACTGAGAAGGCAACGAGTACGCCGGCAACAGGCGAACCAAGCGGCCGCTGGCAATATCGTCCTCGACCACCCAGCCCGGCAGCACCGACACACCGAGCGACGACAACGTCATCGAGCGAATCGCGGTGGAAGAGTTGGATTCGAAATGACTGGTGCCACTGACCTCCACCGACTGTCCCTGATCGTCGCGCAATACCCACTGCGTCGGCGCCTGCAGATTGCTGTTGGCGATCCACGCTACGCCATTCAGGTCCTGCGGTTGCGCCAAAGGGTAGCGTTCGATAAACGCGGGGCTCGCCACCAGCACAATTTGATAATCCGCCAACTTGCGGCTCTTGAAAGCCGAGTCCGCCAGATTGCCCAGACGCACCACCAGATCCAGTTTTTCCGCCACCAGATCATTCAATGAAGAATTGAAGTTATAGCACAAGCGTATTTCCGGATAACGTTCGCTGAACAAAGGTATCAGCGGAAGAATAAACTTCTCGCCGTATTCAATGGTTGAACTAATCCGTAACTTTCCAGAAACCCGATTATTACCCTTCAGCACATTATCAAAGGCATTATCGATATCCGCGACAATCCCCTTGAACTCTTCATAAAACTCCTGACCTATTTCAGTCAGCGATATATTTCGGGTATTGCGGATCAGCAGCGTCGCCGAAAGAACTTCCTCCAGCGCCTTGACATGCAGGCTGGCCATGGCTTTGCTGATACTCAGGTAGTTTGCAGCTTTGGTATAGGAGCCAAAATCGACCACGGCGAGGAAAGTCTGAACCCGGTTTAGATGAGAATGCATGGCGGTAGAGTTCACTGTTCAATCCTTTCAAACATTGTTTTAAGCATAGTCGTATCGACACTCCAAGTCCATCGCCCCTATGCTTTGCAACAAAGAGGAAAGAACAATGAATTATCGCTACAAGATCGCGCTGATCTTTCTGATCGGCTTTTTTATTGATTGCATAAACATATTCATGTCTGCCGTGGCATTACCGAGCATATCGGCAACGTTACAAGTAAGCAGTTCATCGGTGGCCTGGGTGGCCAATGCCTACATCCTCGGTCTGACGCTGATTATTCCGGTCAGCACCTGGCTGGCCGGACGTTTCGGCAGTCGCGAGATTCTCACCGTTTCGATGCTGGTATTTACCGCTGCCGTCTGGATGTGCGGGCTGGCCGACAGTTTTCATGAACTGGTGATCTGGCGTTTCGTGCAGGGCATCGGCGGCGGCTTGCTGATTCCAGTGGGACAGGCATTGACCTTCAATCTGTTCCAGGGCGAACAGCGGGCCAAAATCTCCACGCTGGTGATGGCCGTGGCCCTGATCGCCCCGGCGATTTCGCCAACCGTCGGCGGCATCATCGTCGACAGCAGCTCGTGGCGCTGGGTGTTTTACAGCAACATTCCGTTTTCGCTGATCGCCGCCGGTTTATCGTGGTTCTGGATCCGCGAAACCCGACCGACCAGCCTGCAACGTCCGGACATCCTCGGACTGCTGCTGGTCAGCGCTGCACTGGGCAGCCTGCTGATGGGCATGTCTTTGTACGGAGGTGACTACCCCGTCGTCGAAGCGATCGCCTGTGTCACGGCGGGCCTGATGTTTGTAGCGCTGTACCTGCTGCACTACCGCCGCGCCAGCGACGCGATCATCGACCTGAGCCTGCTCAAAAGCAAAAAGCTCAGCACCTCGATCTTCATTTATTACGCGATTCCCGGCGTGTTCACCGGGGTCAACCTGATGAGCATTTTCTTCCTGCAGAACACCCTGCACTTCAGCGCCCGCCTGACCGGCATGTTCATGATCCTCTACGCCACTGGCGCCTTCATCGCGATGCTCACCTGCGGTCGGGTCTACAACAAGGTCGGAGCCCGACGCCTGTTCACCCTCGGCATGCTGCTGCACAGCGCCGGGATCGCCACGCTGATGCTGGTGAATGCACCGACCGATATCTGGGTGATCGTGATCGCCTACAGCCTGATGGGCATTGGCGGCGGGATCGGGGCCAATACCGCTCAAACCACCTCGCTGATGGACTTCAAAGGCAGCGAAACCCATAAGGCCAGCGTGATCTGGAACATCAATCGGCAGATGTCGTTCAGCGTCGGCGCGGCCCTGTTCCTGATGATCTACAACCTCCTGCTCAAACAGTTCGACTCGACCCCGGCCTATCACGCCACCTTCGCGATTGCCGCGCTGGTCGGGTTGTTTCCGCTGTTTCACATGAGCCAACTGAACCCTCCAAAGGAATGCCATGAACAACAACCCGGTTGAACAAGCACGCCACAGCATTCACCACGTGCATGAACTGATCCATCGTGTTTTCACCAATGCCGACGGTGCCGGCGAAGCCGCCATTGCCCCCCTGATGGATGTCTTCGCCGAAGACTTCAGCATGGTCACCACCGCCGCGGTCGTGGTCGACCGAGCGCAGGTCGAGCAATTGTTCAAAGGGGCGGTCGGTGTCCGTCCGGGTCTCACGATCGCCATCAGCGACCTGCATACGATCTGGCATGAAGGCCCGACCGTGGCCCTGCGTTACAAGGAAACCCATCGACAGGACGGGCGCGAGACTTCGCGCGTTTCCATCGCGCTCCTGCGCGTGCATCACCACAGCACCCGCTGGCTGTACCTGCATGAAACACCGCTTGCCCAGGAAAATCCGGCATGAACTACACCGTTACCCGTTGCCGGATGCTCTCGGCATCGATCAAGGAAATCACCCTCAGCGGCGCGCCCGTTTCAACCGGATCGGCCCATGCCGGTGCGCACTTCAAATGGTTGATACCGTCCTGCGGCGACTGGCGTCACTACTCCACCGTGGAACTGGGCAACAGTGCCGAAGGCCATTTCACCTTCGCCATCCGCCTCTGCGACGAATCCCCCAGCAGCCCGTACATACGGTCGCTGGAGGTCGGCGATCAGGTGCAGCTCGAAGGCCCGTTCAATACCTTCAACTACCCGCTCGACGCACGGACCGGACGCGACATCGCAATCGCCGGCGGCATCGGCATCACGCCGCTGACAGGCATCCTCCGGCACCTGGCGGCGCTGGATCGTTCAGCGCAGTTGCACTACTTCGCCCGTAGCGCCGAAGACGCCGCTTACGCCGAAGACCTGAGCACACTGCTGCAAGAACGCATGCACTTGCACCTGTCCGGCCAGCGCCCGGCGATCAGCCAGATACTCGCTGATCTCAGCCCCGAAGACCGCCTCTACGTCTGCGGCCCGGCGGCGATGCTTAACGACATCCTGAGCCACGCCGAGTCCGCCGGGCTGGCTCGCGAACAGGTACATCTGGAGGTGTTCAACGTTGCCAGAGAGGAAGGTGCCCAGGGGTTCACGGTTGAGGCGGTGGATTCCGGCGTGACCCTCGAGGTCGGACCCGGCCAGACCCTGCTCGAAGCCCTGGAAGACGCCGGTCTCGATCCGGTCTATGACTGCCGTCGCGGCGAGTGCGGCGTCTGCGCGCTGGATGTGCTGGAAGGCGATGTCGAGCACCGGGACTTCATCATGAGCGAACAGGAAGCTGCCTGCAGCGCACGAATCTATCCCTGCGTTTCCCGGGCGAAAAGCCCACGCCTGAAACTGGCGATCTGAAGAGGACTCCCCCGTTGGACAACTATTTCAATGGCAGAGAAGTGCATAAGTCTCTGTTCCTTGATCAGCAACTTTTCGAACAGGAACAGCAGCGGGTCTTTGCCGCGAGCTGGTGCTACCTGGGTCACGACAGCCTGATTCCCGAAACCGGCGACTATTTCACGGCCACCCTCGCCGCCCAACCCCTGGCAATGGTGCGCCAGAAGAACGGCGACATCGTCGTGCTGCACAACCGCTGCCCGCACAAGGGCGTGAAAGTGCTGGCCGAAGCTCGCGGCAACGTCGGCCGCTTCATGCGCTGCCCCTACCACGCCTGGACATTCAAGACCGACGGCGAGCTGCTGAGCATCCCGGTAAAAAAGGAATACGACAACTGCGATCTGAGCAGTTGCTCGGCCCACAAAGGCATGCAGGCCGTTGCGGCGATGCGCAACTATCGCGGTTTCGTGTTTGTACGGCTGAGCGAAACCGGTATCGGTTTCGACGAGTTTTTTGGCGAGTCGCTGTCGACGCTGGACAACATGGTCATGCGCTCCCCGCAGGGTCAGTTGCGCGTGATCGGCCAGCCGTTGCTGCACAAGCATCGCTGCAACTGGAAGATGGTGGTCGACAACCAGACCGACACCTGCCACCCGATGATCGCCCACGAATCCTCGGCCGGCGAAGCCATTCGCCTGTGGAAAGAAACCGGCGACCAGAGCCAGCCGGCGCCGATGGCCGTGGAGCTGTTTTCGCCGTTCATGGCCTCGTACGAATTCTTCGCCGGCATGGGCATTCGCGTGTGGCCCAACGGCCACGGACACACCGGCGTCAGCAATTCGATCCACAAGGCCTACACCGGCATTCCCGGCTACTGGGAACTGATGGTGGAAAGTTATGGCGAAGAACAGGCCCGGACAATCCTCGATGATACCCGTCACAACACCGTGTATTTCCCCAACCTGATGGTCAAGGGTCCGATCCAGACCTTGCGGGTGATCCGCCCGGTCAGCGCGAAGGAAACCATCGTCGAGTCGTGGATCTTCGAATTGCAGGGTGCCCCCGTGCAGTTGCTGGAAAGGACCGTGCAGTACAACAACCTGATCAACTCGCCGTGCTCGATGGTCGCCCATGACGATGTGGAGATGTACGAACGTGCGATGGAAGGTCTGCACAGCGACGCCAACGAATGGGTCAACGTCTCGCGCCTGTTCGAGCCGGGCGAGTCCTACAACCGGACCCGCGTGGTGTCCGGCACCAGTGAACTGGCGATGCGCAACTTCTACGACAACTGGCAAAACCTGATGCGGGACGACCATGCACCACGATCAAACTGAACGGGCCGTCGAGCGCTTGCTCGAGACCGAGATGCACCTGCTCGACCAACAGGACTTTGACACCTGGCAGCGGCTGCTGAGCGACGACTACACCTACTGGATTCCCATGAGCCGCGAACAACGCAGCCCCCTGCACGAATCCTCGCTGGTGTACGAGGATCGCTTCCTGACCACCCTGCGCATCAACCGTCTGGCCAATGCCCGCAATTTTTCCCAGCAACCGAAAAGCCGCTGCCTGCACATTGCCCAGCGCCCACGGATCACGGTCGAAGAACCGTCGCACAGCGCCGTCGCCAGCAGCAATCTGCTGTATTGCGAAGCCCGTGGCGACCACGAATGGCATTACCCGGCGACCGTCGAACATCGTCTGATCCACATCGATGGCGAGTGGAAAATCCAGGGCAAGAAGATCCTGTTGCTCAACCCTGATCGCGCCCTCGAAAGCCTGCAGCTCATCATCTGACCCGACCGAGAACTCCCCCCGTGAACTCCAAGAACAATCCTGCCCGCCAGGATACCGCGTGCCTGTCTTTCCCTTACGTCGACCTGCTCTACGACTACGGTCAGTTCCTGCGCAATGCCGACCAGGCCATCGGATACCTGCCCGCGCAAACGGCGGAAAAACACATTGGCATCGTCGGTGCCGGTCTCACCGGGCTGGTGGCAGCCTATGAATTGCTGCGGGCGGGTGCCCGTCGCGTGACGCTGTTCGAGGCGGAAAAAACCCACATCGGCGGGCGTCTGCTGACCCAATGCTTCGATGAAGAGCAACCGCAGTTCATTGCGGAAATGGGCGCCATGCGCTTTCCGCCAAGCGAAGTCGGGCTTTTCCATTACCTCGACAAGTTCGGCATCCAGACCACCGAAGCCTTTCCCGATCCGGGGGTGGTCGATACCGAGCTGCACTATCGGGGCGAGGCTTATCATTGGGCCGCGATGCAGCCGCCGCCGGCATTGTTCACGACCGTGCATCAGGGCTGGAATGCCTTTCTCAGAGAAGGCGCGGTGCTGGAAGACGGCACCCGACTCGCCCCGCCGCTGTTGCTGACCGAACTGCTCAAGCAGCATGACTACAGTGAAGTGCAGCCGGAGTGGCAACGCTATCTGGATTGCTTCGGTGACAGCTCGTTCTATTCGGCCATGGTGCGCATCTTCACCAGCAAGAACCCGCCGGGTGGCAAAGTCTGGCGCAAGCCGGAAGACTTCCACCTGTTCGGCTCGCTGGGCATCGGCTCCGGCGGGTTCCAGTCGGTTTATCGCGCCTCGTTCACCGAAATCCTGCGTTTGGTGGTCAACGCGCTCGAGGTCAATCAGCGGCTGGTGCCGAACGGCATTTCTTCGCTGGCGGAGCTGATCGCCGACACCTCGTTCAACGGCATGCAACTGCGCGACATGATCTGCCGAACCCGCATTGAATCGATCAATAAGGGCGCCGACGGACAAATCCTGCTGGCCGGCAGCAACGGCGAAACCTATGCCTGCGACCGGGTGATCACCACGACCACGACCCGCGCCTTGCAGGTCAATCTCAAGCTCACCCAGAACCAGGCGTTCGTGAACCGTGACGTGGCCCGGGCGATCAACGAAACCCATATGGTCGGCTCGTCCAAGCTGTTCATCCTGACCAGGGACAAGTTCTGGCTCAAGCACGGCCTGGCGCAGAACATCCAGACCGACACCCTGGTCAAGGGCGTGTACTGCCTGGACTACGCGCCACAGGACCCGGACGCCTGGGGAGTCGTGCTGATCAGTTACACCTGGGAAGACGACTCGCACAAGATGGTCTCGATGACCGACAAGGTGCAGCGCTGCCTGCGCCTGGTGGATGAACTGGCGATGAGTGCGCCGGAATTTGCCCGCCATCTGATTCCGCTCAACGGCGACTACCAGCGCTACGTACTCGAATACGACTGGCTGACCGACAAGCATGCGCTCGGTGCCTTCAAGCTGAACTTTCCCGGTGACGACATCTATTCCGAGCGCCTGTTCTATCAGTTCCGCACCGCTCTCGATCCGCAACAGGATACCGGTCTTTACCTGGCCGGTTGCGGCGCCTCATTCACTGGCGGCTGGGCCGAAGGCTCGATCCAGACGGCCCTGAACACGGCGTGCGCGGTCATCAGCAGCCTGGGGGGCGATCTGATCGCCGGCAACCCGCTCGACGGTCTGGTTCCGCAGTACCGCTACTGCTGAGTGCGTCCTTCCCTTTTCGACGAGACTTTCCATGTACAGTCAGTTTTCAATCGAACAGCTCGTTAACGGATTTCGCCGGGGCGAGCTCTGCCTCGACACCTGGCAGCAGGCCCTGCGCGAGCGCCATGGCAACGCGCAGCATCTGAACAGCTTCATCACTTTCGACCCGGCGATGCTGGCCTATGTCGCAGACGCGGATCGGCAAGCGCCGCTGTATGGCTTGCCGGTGTCCTTCAAGGACAACATCAACGTGCTGGGCATGCCGACCACCGCCGGTACACCCGGCCTTGCCGATTACCTGCCACAGGCCGACGCCGGCATCGTTGCACGATTCAAGCAACTGGGTGCGCGCGTGGTAGGCAAGAACAACATGCACGAACTGTCGTTCGGCGTGACCTCGGCCAATCACACCCACGGCGCGGTCATCAACCCGACGAACGAGCGCTACAGTGCCGGGGGCAGCAGCGGCGGTTGCGCCGCCGCTGTCGCCGCCGGGCTGGTGCCGTGCGCGGTGGGCACCGACACCGGCGGTTCGGTGCGCATTCCGGCGGCGTTCTGCGGGATCGTCGGCTTGCGCCCGACCACTGGCGGGTATCCGGCCGACGGCATCGTCCCCGTCTCGCAGACCAAAGACACGCCGGGCCTGCTGACGCGCACGGTGGAGGACTGCCGGTTTGTCCATGGGCACCTGACTGCCCACCACCTGCCAGCACTGCCCACGAATCACCCGTTGCGCATCGGCATTCCCGAACGCTTCCTCTGGTCCGACCTGGATGACAACGTCAGCCGCGACTGCCGTGCCGCCATCGACACGCTCGCCGCCAGTGACGTGCAGATCGTCCCGGTCGACGACAGCGTGATCGGCGAACTCAACGAGTGCATCCAGTTTCCGTTGCCGATCTACGAATTCTTCATCGACTTTCCTCGATTCCTGATGAAGGAAGGACGCGGCGCAGAATTCCTCGACATCCTGGCGCGGATCGAAGATCCCGGGATCAAGAAGATCCTCACCGCCCAACTGGAGAGCCCGGCGATTTCCTACACCGACTATGTACAGGCGTTGATGGGCAAGGTACGGCTGGAACAGGAATACCGGGGACTGTTCACCCGGCATCGGCTGGATCTGATGGCGTACCCGACCGTCAGTTGCAGCGCACCGCTGCTGGAGGATTGCGCAATGGAAAGCCATTTCGAGCGATTCGTGCGCAATACCGATCCGGCGAGCAATCTGGCGGCACCGAGCATCACCATACCGGTAGCGGCGGCGGATGCCTTGCCCGTGGGGCTGTCGTTCGATGCATTGCCGGGGCAGGACGGGTTTCTGTTGCAGGCGGTGAGCCGGTTGGCGCAACGGCTGAACATCAGGTAAGCGTCGAACCTGCAGGACTGAGCCGGCCCGCGGCGGCGGGCGTCAGCAGGCATCGATGCTGGCTGACACCGCGTTTTCGCGGGCGGCTCACGCCTGCCGGAGGTTCACTGGATCGAACCCTTCATAACAATATCAATGCAGGCCCCGCCATGCGTTCCACCTCACTTGCTTCATCCGCTGCACCCAGCGCTGTCGAACGCTCGCCCTCGGTACTGGGCGGCGCCATGATCATCGGCGGCACCATCGTCGGCGCGGGGATGTTTTCCTTGCCGGTGGCCATGTCCGGACTATGGTTCTACGGTTCCGTCGCGGTATTGGTGTTTGCCTGGTTCTGCACCTTGCATTCCGGCCTGATGATTCTTGAGGCCAACCTGAACTACCACGAAGGCGCGAGTTTCTCGACCATCACCCGTGACCTGCTTGGTCGCACCTGGAACCGGGTCAACGGTCTGAGCATCGTCTTTGTGCTTTACACCCTGACCTACGCCTATATTTCAGCCAGCGGATCGGTGATTCACCACACCGCGCATGCCATGGGCCTTGAGCTGTCACCGCGCATCGGCGGGCTGGGCTTCACCCTGTTGGTGGCGTTCATTGTCTGGCTCAGCACTTCGGCGGTGAGCCGAATGACCACCCTGGTGTTCGGCGCGAAGATCCTTGCGTTCTTCCTGACCTTCGGCGGCCTGCTCAGTCATGTCCAGCCGGCCACGCTGCTCAACCAGAGCAGCGGCGACAGCGCTTACTGGCCCTATCTGTTGGTGACGCTGCCCTTCTGCCTGACTTCGTTCGGTTTCCACGGCAATGTGCCGAGCCTGATGAAGCACTACGGCAAGGAGCCGCGACGAATCCGCGCCTGCCTGCTGGGCGGCACGCTGATCGCACTGGGTCTGTACCTGGTATGGATGCTGTGCAGCATGGGCAATATTCCGCGCGAGGCGTTCAAGGATATTGCCCAGCGCGGCGGCAATATCGACGTGCTGATCAGTGCGCTTGGCTCGCGCCTGGACAGTGCCAATGTCGATCTGCTGCTGACCTTCTTCTCCAACTTCGCCGTAGCCTGCTCGTTTCTCGGTGTGACGCTGGGTCTGTTCGATTACCTGGCTGACGTGCTCGGCTTCGACGATCACCCCATGGGGCGCCTGCGAACCGCTGCCGTGACCTTCCTGCCACCGATGCTGGGCGGCTTTCTCTGGCCGGAAGGGTTCATTCACGCCATCGGTTTTGCCGGACTGGCCGCCACGCTCTGGGCGGTCGTCACGCCGGCGCTGCTGGCCCGGGCCTCGCGCAAACGCTATGGCAGTCCGCGCTACCGGGTCTGGGGCGGTATGCCGATGATCGTTCTGGTGCTGTTTTTCGGGGGGCTTTGCGCGGTATCGCACCTGCTGTTCATGCTGGACGCGTTGCCGGTCTGGCGCTGAACCGTCCGCATTCGGTTTTCCGAACGCGACCTTGCGGTCGGTTCGGATAACCGGATCAGAAACGTGGAAAAACACCTTCAAAAAATATAAATACCGATATAAATCAATATCTTAACCAGTATAAACTGGTCTGGCACGACTCATGCTCTACACTCTCCCGACGAATGTCTGTTGCGCCAACACAACAGGAGCCGTCAGGCATTCGAAGCACAAAAGGGCCCGCTCAACCGGCTCCATAAAAAAAACAATGTCGAGGAAAATTTGATGCGCATCGTTCCCCATATCCTGGGCGCAGCCATTGCTGCCGCTCTGATCAGCACACCAGTTTTCGCTGCCGAACTCACCGGCACCCTTAAGAAGATCAACGATTCGGGCACCATCACGCTCGCTCACCGCGACAGCTCCATTCCGTTTTCCTACATCGCGGATGGTTCAGGCAAACCTGTGGGCTACTCCCACGACATTCAGGTCGCTATCGTTGAAGCCCTGAAAAAAGACCTGAACAAACCCGACCTGCAGACCAAGTACAACCTGGTGACCTCGCAAACCCGTATCCCGCTGATCCAGAACGGCACCGCGGACATCGAGTGCGGCTCCACCACCAACAACGCCGAGCGCGCCCAGCAAGTCGACTTCACCGTCAACATTTTCGAAATCGGCACCCGTCTGCTGGTCAAGAAAAACAAGGAAGGCAAGCCGTCCTACGCTGACTTCGCCGACCTGAAAGGCAAAAACGTCGTGACCACCGCCGGCACCACGTCCGAGCGCATCATCAAAGCGATGAACGCCGACAAGCAGATGGGCATGAACATCATCTCCGCCAAAGACCACGGTGAATCCTTCAACATGCTGGAAAGCGGCCGCGCCGTTGCCTTCATGATGGACGACGCCCTGCTGGCCGGCGAAGAAGCCAAGGCCAAGAAGCCGGACGACTGGGTCATCACCGGTACTCCACAGTCCTTTGAAGCCTATGCCTGCATGGTTCGCAAAGACGACCCGGCCTTCAAGAAAGCCGTGGATGACGCGATTATCGCCCTGTACAAGTCCGGCGAAATCAACAAGATCTACAGCAAGTGGTTCGAAAGCCCGATCCCGCCAAAAGGCCTGAACCTGAACTTCCCGATGAGCGACAAGGTTAAAGACCTGATCGCCAACCCGAGCGACAAGCCGGCGCCAGACGTGAAGATCTGACATTGATCTAACCTTATCGCCTGAGGGAGCCAATCTTCCCTCAGGCGACAGCCAATACCTGCTGGTTTCAACTGGAACACTCGACCTGGTGGTTTTCGAGCCGATCGCGTGTGCCTGGCGTTCAACGTCAGACGGGAAAGGATCTTCCCCAGGCGGGCACTTGTACATCGATCGAATCGAGGGGAGACCCTAATGAATTACAACTGGGACTGGGGCGTGTTCTTCAAGTCCACCGGCGTGGGCAGCGAGACCTATCTCGACTGGTTCATCTCCGGTCTGGGCTGGACCATCGCCATCGCCATCGTCGCGTGGATCATCGCACTGGTACTCGGCTCGCTGCTGGGCATCATGCGCACCGTGCCGAACCGCATCGTGTCGGGCATCGCCACCTGCTACGTCGAGCTGTTCCGTAACGTGCCGCTGCTGGTTCAGCTGTTCATCTGGTACTTCCTGGTGCCCGACCTGCTGCCGGAAAACCTGCAGGAGTGGTACAAGCAGGACCTGAACCCGACCACCTCGGCCTACCTGAGCGTCGTCGTGTGCCTGGGCCTGTTCACCGCCGCGCGGGTCTGCGAACAAGTGCGTACCGGTATCCAGGCGCTGCCGCGCGGCCAGGAATCCGCCGCCCGCGCCATGGGCTTCAAGCTGCCGCAGATCTACTGGAACGTGCTGCTGCCACAGGCTTACCGGATCATCATTCCGCCGCTCACTTCGGAATTCCTGAACGTGTTCAAGAACTCCTCCGTGGCGTCGCTGATCGGCCTGATGGAGCTGCTGGCGCAGACCAAACAGACCGCCGAGTTCTCGGCCAACCTGTTCGAAGCGTTCACCCTCGCGACCCTGATCTATTTCACCCTCAACATGAGCCTGATGCTGCTGATGCGCCTGGTCGAGAAGAAAGTCGCCGTGCCCGGCCTGATCTCCGTGGGGGGTAAATAATGGAACTCGATTTCAGTGGCATCATCCCGGCCATTCCCGGTTTGTGGAACGGCATGGTGATGACCCTCAAGCTGATGGCCCTGGGCGTGATCGGCGGGATCATCATCGGGACGATCCTGGCGCTGATGCGCCTGTCCCATAACAAGCTGCTGGCGAATATCGCCGGTGCCTACGTCAACTACTTCCGCTCGATCCCGCTGCTGCTGGTCATCACCTGGTTCTACCTGGCGGTGCCGTTCGTGCTGCGCTGGATCACCGGCGAAGACACCCCGATCGGTGCGTTCACCTCCTGCATCGTGGCGTTCATGATGTTCGAAGCGGCGTACTTCTGCGAAATCGTCCGTGCCGGCGTGCAGTCGATTCCCAAGGGCCAGATGGGCGCCGCCCAGGCACTGGGCATGACCTACGGCCAGATGATGCGCCTGATCATCCTGCCCCAGGCGTTCCGCAAGATGACCCCGCTGCTGTTGCAGCAGAGCATCATCCTGTTCCAGGACACCTCGCTGGTCTACACCGTGGGCCTGGTGGACTTCCTCAACGCCTCCCGCGCCAGCGGCGACATCATCGGTCGCTCCAATGAGTTCCTGATCTTCGCTGGTCTCGTGTACTTCATCATCAGCTTCGCCGCCTCGCGGTTGGTCAAGCGCCTGCAAAAAAGGTTCGCCGTATGATCTCTATCAAAAACATCAACAAGTGGTATGGGGACTTCCAGGTGCTGACTGACTGCAGCACCGAGGTCAAGAAAGGCGAAGTGATCGTGGTCTGCGGCCCGTCGGGTTCGGGCAAGTCGACCCTGATCAAGTGCGTCAACGCACTGGAGCCGTTCCAGAAGGGCGACATCGTGGTCGACGGCACCTCGATCGCCGATCCGAAGACCAACCTGCCGAAACTGCGTTCGCGCGTCGGCATGGTGTTCCAGCACTTCGAACTGTTCCCGCACCTGACCATCACCGAAAACCTGACCATCGCGCAGATCAAGGTGCTGGGCCGCAGCAAGGAAGAAGCGACCAAGAAAGGCCTGCAGCTGCTCGACCGCGTCGGCCTGTCGGCCCATGCCCACAAGCACCCGGGCCAATTGTCCGGCGGCCAGCAGCAGCGTGTGGCCATTGCCCGTGCGCTGGCGATGGACCCGATCGTCATGCTGTTCGACGAACCGACCTCGGCCCTCGACCCGGAAATGGTCAACGAAGTGCTCGACGTGATGGTGCAACTGGCCCACGAAGGCATGACCATGATGTGCGTGACCCACGAAATGGGCTTCGCCCGCAAAGTGGCTGATCGTGTGATTTTCATGGACCAGGGCAAAATCATCGAGGACTGCCCGAAAGAAGAGTTCTTCGGCGACGTGAGCAAACGCTCCGAACGCGCGCAGCACTTCCTCGAAAAAATCCTGCAGCACTAAAGAGCACCGCTGAACCTGTGGGAGCGGGCTTGCCCGCTCCCACACCGGATAGATGAAGCCAGTAGATTTGTGTTGTGGTTGACCCAAGGCATCTGTGATGAAATGCGACCCCACTCTTTATCGCGCAACCACGCCATCACTTGCCGTGAAACCCCGTCTGATCCGCCATTTGTTCCTGCCGCCGCTGATCATCGCCCTGATGATCGGACTGGGTTACGTCGGCTTCTGGACCAGTGAACACTTCGGCATCCGCAGCCTCGGCGAAAACGGCCAGCGTCAGCTGGAACTGCACGCCCGCGCCGTCGAAAGCGAAATCAGCAAATACACCTACCTGCCCAGCCTGCTGGAGCTCGAATCGAGCGTTTCGCAGCTGCTGGACGATCCGAGCGCCGAACACCGGCAAACGGTCAACGAATACCTGGATGGCCTGAACCGGCGCAGCCGCAGCCGGGCCATTTACGTCATGGACACCACCGGCCGCGTCGTGGCCACCAGCAACTGGCGCGATGTCGACAGCTACCTCGGTGAAGACCTGTCGTTCCGCGCCTATTTCCAGAACGCCGTACGCGGTCAGCCCGGACGCTTCTACGGCATTGGCAGCACCAGCGGCGAACCCGGCTACTACCTGGCCCACGGCCTGGAAGAACACGGCAAGATCATCGGCGTCGCAGTGGTCAAGGTGCGGCTGGAGGCCATGGAAGAACGCTGGCAGCGGGCGCGTCTTGAAGCGTTCGTCAGCGATGAGAACGGCATCATCATTCTTTCCAGCGATCCGGCCCGGCGCCTGAAATCAGTGGTGCCGCTGAGCGATGCAATCAAGGAAAAACTCGCCCGCAGCCTCCAGTACTACTGGTTCCCGCTCAACGAACTGCAACCGCTGGCCCGGGAAACCCTGGCCGAAGGCGTGGAAAAGCTCACCTTCCCGGCCAATAGCGAAGTAAAGGCCGATGAAGAAGACATCAGTTACCTGGCGCAAACCCGACCGCTGAGCGACACGCAGTGGAACTTCACCCTGCTGACACCGTTGCAGGACTTGCGCCGCGAAGCGATCAACCAGGGCATTCTGGTGGCCGTGGCCTTCGCTCTGGTGGCGTTCCTGCTGATCGCCTGGAACGAGCGCCGTAAAGTGATTGCCACCCGCCTCGCCGCCCGCGAAGCGTTGCAGGAAGCCAACAATCAACTGGAGCGTCGGATTACCGAACGCACCGCCGACCTGCGCGCCAGCAACGATCGGCTCAAGAGCCAGATCCGCGAACGGCGCCAGGCCGAGGAAACCCTGCGCCGCGCCCAGGACGAGTTGGTCCAGGCCGGCAAACTCGCCGCCATCGGGCAGATGTCCACCAGCATTGCCCACGAACTGAATCAGCCGCTGGCGGCGATGCGCACCCTGTCCGGCAACACCATTCGCTTCCTCGAACGCGGCCAGCTCGATGTCGCCAGCACCAACCTGAAAACCATCAACGACCTGATCGACCGCATGGGCCGGATCACCGCCAGCCTGCGCGCCTTCGCCCGGCGTGGCGATGACAAGGGCCGTGCCAGCCTCGGCAAAGCGGTGGATGCGGCGCTGCAAGTGCTCGGCGCGCGCCTGGAAAATACAGCGCTGCAATTGCATCGGCAGTTCGACGACGTGCAGGTGCAGATCGACCAGACCCGCCTCGAACAGATTCTGCTCAACCTGATCGGCAACGCCCTCGACGCCATGCAGGCGCAACCGCTGCCGGAACTGTGGCTGGAAGGCGAGGAATTCGACGGCAAATATCGCCTGCGGGTGCGCGACAACGGCCACGGCATCGACGCCGAGGCGCGCAAGCATCTGTTCGAACCGTTCTTCACCACCAAACCCGGCGAGCAGGGCCTGGGCCTCGGCCTGACCCTGTCCGCCAGCCTCGCTGCCGCCACTGGCGGCCATCTGGGTGTCGAACACCCGGCCAGCGGCGGCACCACCTTCGTCCTCAGTTTGCCGTTGGTAAGCCCTACTCCTGCCGAGCCGATATGAACAACGACCTTAGTGTGCTGATCGTCGAAGACGATCCTCATGTCCTGCTCGGTTGCCAGCAGGCGCTGACCCTGGAAGACATTCCCTGCATCGGCGTCGGCAGTGCCGAAGAAGCGCTGGAGCGGGTCGGCGAGGACTTCGCCGGCATTGTCATCAGCGACATCCGTCTGCCCGGCATCGATGGCCTGGAGCTGCTGAGCCGGCTCAAGGCGCGGGATCGCAGCCTGCCAGTGGTGCTGATTACCGGCCACGGCGACATCTCGATGGCGGTCGGCGCGATGCAGAAAGGCGCCTACGACTTCATGGAGAAACCGTTCTCCCCGGAGCGTCTGGTGGACGTCGCCCGCCGTGCCCTGGAGCAACGCGGCCTGGCGCGGGAAGTCTCGTCGCTGCGCCGACAACTGGCCGAGCGCGACTCGCTTGAGGGACGGATCATCGGCCGCTCGCCGGCCATGCAAAACCTGCGCGAACTGATCGCCAACGTCGCCGACACCTCGGCCAACGTGTTGATCGAAGGTGAAACCGGCACCGGCAAGGAACTGGTCGCGCGCTGCCTGCACGACTTCAGCCGCCGGCACGGCAAACAGTTTGTTGCGCTGAACTGCGGCGGCCTGCCGGAAAACCTCTTCGAAAGCGAAATCTTCGGCCACGAGGCCAACGCCTTCACCGGCGCTGGCAAGCGGCGGATCGGCAAGATCGAACACGCCGACGGCGGCACGCTGTTTCTCGACGAAGTGGAAAGCATGCCCCTGCCCCTGCAGATCAAACTGCTGCGGGTGTTGCAGGAACGCACCCTCGAACGCCTCGGCTCGAACCAGAGCGTGGCGGTGGATTGCCGGGTGATCGCCGCGACCAAATCCGACCTCGACGAATCGAGCAAGGCCGGGGAGTTTCGCAGCGACCTGTATTACCGCCTCAACGTGGTGACGCTGGAACTGCCGCCGCTGCGCGAGCGCCGCGAAGACATCCTGCAACTGTTCGAACACTTCACCCAGCAATCGGCCCTGCGTTTTGACCGCACGGCTCCCGAACTGGACAACCAGACCCTGTCGAACCTGATGAGCCACGACTGGCCGGGCAACGTGCGTGAACTGCGCAACGTCGCCGAACGCTTCGCCCTCGGCCTGCCGGCGTTCAAGAAGTCCGGCGCGAGCGGTGGTGGTCAGGGCCTGGCATTCGCCGAAGCGGTGGAAGCCTTCGAGCGCAATCTGCTCGGCGATGCCTTGCAGCGCAGCGGCGGCAACCTGACCCAGGCCAGCCAGGAACTGGGCATGGCCAAGACCACGCTGTTCGACAAAGTGAAAAAGTACGGCCTGAGCCATTAAGCGAGAACGACGTGGATCTGATTCTGAAAGCGGCACTGGGCGCGGCGGTGGTGGTGATCCTCGCGGCGCTGTCGAAAACCAAGAACTATTACATCGCCGGGCTGGTGCCGTTGTTTCCGACGTTCGCCCTGATTGCCCACTACATCGTCGGCAAGGGCCGCTCGCTGGATGACCTGAAAGCCACCATCGTGTTCGGCATGTGGTCGATCATTCCGTACTTCATCTACCTGGCGACCCTCTACGTGATGCTCGATCGCCTGCGCCTGGAGGCATCACTGGCCGTGGCGGTGGTGGCGTGGCTGATCGCCGCGACCGTGCTGGTCACGCTCTGGGTTCGCCTGCACGCCTGAAACAGCGCTGGCCCGTCCCTTGCATTTACCCGGCAAAGCCCGCCCGGCCGGCCCTCATGATGGATGAGGCCGGTGTCTGGATGGGTCTGCCAAGGGTGAATAGCGACCTTGAACATTCTCGATCTCGATCACAGCCTGACTGCCCAGGCGCCGATTGCGCGCCTGCTCGACAGCGGCCGCGCCAGACGCCTCGACCTGCTCGACCTCGGCCCGAAACTGCGCCTCTGGTCCAGCGAACGCACCTGGCGGCGGTTCGCCGAACGCTTGCAGCAACGGCCCCGGCACACGGGACCTGCGCCGGAAATCTTCTTCGTCGGCTCCGGTGACTATCACCACCTGACCCCGGCCTTTCTCACTGACCTGCCCGAGCCGGTCAGCCTCATTCATTTCGACAATCATCCGGACTGGGTGCGCTTCGCTCCCCGGCGGCATTGCGGCTCCTGGGTCAATCAGGCGCTGAAGCTGCCGAACATCCGCCGCATCGTGACCCTCGGCCCGTGCAGCGACGACCTGCAAAATCCGCAACTGAAGGGCGGCAACCTGAGCGCACTCAAGCGTGGGGTCCTGCAGTTGTTCCCGTGGCAGCACCCACCCTCCAAGGTCTGGGGACGGATCGGCGATGGCGCCGGGCATGAGCAGCAGGAAAACATGCTGCACTGGCACAACCTGTCCACGCTGGACTGGGCGCTGTTCCTGGACAACATGATTGCCGGCCTGCCGACCGATGCGGTGTGGATCACCATCGACAAGGACGTGCTGGCCAGCGAAGACGCCGCCACCAATTGGGATCAGGGCGGCATGCGCCTGAGCCACATGCTCCAGGCCTTGCGCGCGCTGGCGGCGAACAAGCGTGTGCTGGGGATCGACATCTGCGGCGAATACGCCCGCCCGGCCTTCAGCAACCTGTTCAAACGCTGGGAGGCCAGGACCGATCAGCCGCCCGCCGAGCGCTGGAGTGACGCCGATCTCCTGCGCAATGCCGCGACCAATCAGGCCTTGATCGAGCTGTTCGAGGAGCTGTTTCCATGACCTTCACCGTGATCGTGCTGGTGGCCCTGTCCATTGTTCTGGACGTCATCGGCCAGCTCTGTTTCAAGCTCGGCCTGGATCGCCTGCCGCAACTGGACGGCGACTTCCGCCTCCAGGTGTTCTGGGGCCAGGTGTTCAATGCGCCGTTGTTGTGGTGCGGGATCGGCGCCTATGTGATCGAGTTTTTCGTCTGGCTCGGCGCCCTCTCGCGGGCGCCGTTGAGCCTGCTGTTTCCCGCCGCCGCGCTGGCCTATTGCGGCGTGGTGCTGGCGGGCAAAGTGGTGCTGGGCGAAACCGTCAGCCGCCGGCGCTGGCTGGGAACCTTGGTGATTACGGCGGGCGTGATGCTCGTGTGTGTCGGCCATGTCTGAATCGCCCATGACGCTGCAAGGAAAAGACTCGATGCAATGGCTCCACGGACGTCTGGGCACCGTCGTGCTCTGGGCGCTGCTGATTATTCTGGAAAGTGGCGGACAGATCGCCAGCAAGGTCGGGGGCGATCACCTGGGGCAGATGGATTTCAGCCTGCAATGGCTGCAAGACATCGTCCTGACGCCGGGTGTCTGGGTGGCGATCGCCTGCTACGTCGGTGCGTTCTTCGTCTGGATGCTGATCCTGCGGCGCAGCAGTCTGTCGCTGGCCTTTCCCCTGAGTTCGCTGGTTTTTGTCGGCGTGCTGCTGGGATCGTGGCTGGGGCTGGGCGAGCAGATCAGTCTGCTGCACTGGGTCGGCGTGGCCGTCATCATGGCCGGCATTGCCCTGCTGGCCGAGGGCGAAGAGAACTGACACCGCTCAGGTGAGCTGCCGCCGGTGGCGGCAGCTCACGCCAACGCCCTCAGTTGTCTCGTTTGCGGTGAGTCAGCAGAAAGCCCAGCCCGTGGGCCAGCGGAATCTCCTTGACCCCCGCCTCGCGCTGTTCCTGGGCGATCTGCCGATGAAACGCCTTGACCCGGGTCCAGTGCATTTTCGGCCGGTAATGGTGTTCGGCGTGGTAGCCGTTGTTCATCCACAGCAGGTTGTACAGCGGGCTGTAGGCGCTGACGCCCCAGGCGATGGGCAGGTCCGGGTTGCCGCCGAAGTGTTCGTAATAACCGTTGAGCGACGACAGCGCCTGGCCCAGATACCAGAACGGCAACAACACCAGCACTGCTTGCCAGTCGTAAACCGCCAGCAGCAGATAAAACGCCACCGTCACATAGATTTCCACCTGCACCCAGCGTGCGTCCTTCGGGCGTTTGCGGCGCATCTCGGTGTAAATGGGCTTGGGATCGTCACGGAAAAAACTCAGAAAGGTGTAGGCCCAGGGATTCTCCGGTTGTCCGTCCTTGCCCCGCTGATAAATCGACAGCGGATCAACGGTTTTGCCATCCGCATCCGGCAGATCCGAGTTGCCCCGGTGATGGCGGTTGTGGATATCGCGATACAGGGTTTGCGAAAAACCGATGGTCACCGACAACAGCAGATCAAACCCACGGTTCAGCCACGCCGGAGTGAAATAGGCGTTGTGGATCTGATTGTGGGAAATGCTGTTGATGCTCCACGACAGGCTGATCGCATAGCCCAGCGCCAACGGCACGAAGGCCCACCAGGACAGCCCGTGGAAGGCACAAACCAGCCACAGCACAAAGGCAAAATGGGCCAGGCCCAGGGCAATGGGAATCAGGTCCCACAAGGAATGGGCCAGCAGACGGTAAACGGGACGAGCCATGAAGAACATCCTGAGGGAATGGGTTCGACACGGCTGTTTGCAAACCTCAGACCAGATTCCCCTGGCCCGACAATCCGGGCGCAGGAAGGCAGGCCGGGATCAGTCGAACTTGTAGGCGATGGCGGCCTGTACCTCGCCCTGATTGGTGTCGCCCACTGCTTTGACAATGCTGCTGTCCGCCGCCGAACGGGTCAGGTGAATCCAGCTCGCGCTGGTGACCAGCGACCAGTGTGGCGCCAGGGGAATCTCGAAGCTCTGAGTCAGGGTCATGTTCTGCAAACCGCCTCCGGCGTTGTAGGCGCGGATACCGGAATCCTGCGCCTCGCGATCACTGACGCCGAAGAAGGTCTGAGTGCCTTGGGCATCCGCAAAATGCGCGGTCAGGTTGCTGCTGCCGATCACCCCGCCGCCCAGTGGATAACCGATCTCGCCGCCGACCCGGCCGAATACCCCGCCCTGGCCACTGCCACCGCCCACGGCCTGGCCGACCGAGGCGAACACCCGCCAGAAATCGGCCGGGGCGTATTGCACGAAGCCGCCGGCCTCGGCCATGTCCGGCACGTCACGCAGGCCGCGCAACTCACCGTTGGCCGTGCGTCCGGGCAGGTAATTGAGATACGGCCCGGCGCTGAAACCATTGCTTTTCAGGGCGCTCCAGGTCAGGCCGTCATCGGTACTGAGGCTGACGTCCCCCCAGTCCAGATCGAGATACGGAAGCGGCCGCGTTTCGTAGCGGCTGCCGGTCGGATCGTGAGGCTGATAACCCAGCCCCACGCCGGCCTCACCGGTGATGCCGTCGGCACGGGCGGCCCCGGACAGGCAGGTCAATGCGATCAATACAGCCAGCGTGTTGCGCGTCATGAGG
Organism: Pseudomonas botevensis; assembly: GCF_019145475.1. Lineage (GTDB taxonomy): Bacteria > Pseudomonadota > Gammaproteobacteria > Pseudomonadales > Pseudomonadaceae > Aquipseudomonas > Aquipseudomonas botevensis. The sequence goes on along the minus strand of NZ_JAHTKI010000022.1, from coordinate 59,868 downwards.
TCATTCCTTTTGCAAACCTGCGCGCATCAATCCCCGGATAAGACCCTTCGCGCAAGCACTCATGTTGTTTGTAGCAAGCTACAAAAATTGTAGCTCCGTTTCGCGAAAACCCCGCTCGCCCCCGCCATTACCGGGCCTCGCCGACTTGGCATAGTCCCTGCTCCCTCCCCTGCCAGGCGCTGACCGCGCATCCCGACAACTGCACCGACGCAACAGGTAACGCAGATGATTGACTGGCATATCGTGTGTGACTTCGACGGGACCATCACCCGTACCGACGTAATCGACAGCATCCTGGAACGCTTCGCCGACCCGAGCTGGGAGGCGATCGAAAACGAATGGCTGCAAGGCACCATCGGCTCGCGTGAATGCCTCAGCCGCCAGCTCGCGCTGATCCAGGCCACGCCTTCGCAACTGCTGGCGTTCTTCGACAGCGTCGAGATCGATCCGGACTTCCCCGACTTCGTCGACCACGTGATCGGCCTCGGCGCCACCGTTGAAGTGGTCAGCGACGGCATCGAGCAAGGCATCGCGCGAATCCTGGCACGCAACTACGTGACCCTGCTGCCGATCCTCGCCAACCGCCTGCGTCAGGTCGATCACGACAAATGGCGCATCGATTTCCCCTACGCCAGCGACGCCTGCCGCGCGGCCTCCGGCAACTGCAAATGCAAGTCCACGCCGTCGAGCAAACGCGTGCTGGTGATTGGCGACGGCCAGTCCGACATGTGCGTGGCCGCCACCGCCGACTTCGTTTTCGCCAAGGGCCGTCTGGCCGAACACTGCGAACGCAACGCCATCCCTTACGCCCGTTTCGACAGCTTCGCCGAACTGCCGGCGCTGCTGGCCCGGTTGCCGCTGGCCCGCGCGGCCAACGCCGTGCGTTTCATCACCGAATCCACTTCTGAAACACAGGAAACCCTGCACCATGTCTGATATCCGCATCGCGACAGCCGAAGACCAGATCCTTCTGGAAAAAGAAGCCAAGTACTGCTCCTACGGCGACACCGTCCACTACATCGAGCCGCCGCGCATCTTCAGCCGCTGCGAAGGCTCCTACGTCTGGGACACCGAAGACCAGGCCTACCTGGACCTGCAAATGTGGTACTCGGCAGTCAACTTCGGCTACGCCAACCCACGCCTGAACAATGCCCTGAAGCAACAGATCGACACCCTGCCGCAGATCGCCAGCCAATACCTGCACAAGGGCAAGATCGAGCTGTCGGAAATGATCGCGGTCGACGCCAAGAACAAGTTCGGCCTCGACGGCCGGGTGCATTTCAACGTCGGCGGCTCGCAGTCCATCGAGGACTCGCTGAAAGTGGTGCGCAACGCCAGCAACGGCAAAAGCCTGATGTTCGCCTTCGAGGGCGGTTATCACGGCCGTACCCTCGGCGCCTCGTCGATCACCTCCAGCTACCGCTATCGCCGCCGCTACGGCCACTTCGGCGAGCGCGCGCAGTTCATCCCGTTCCCGTACCACTTCCGTGGCCCGAAAGGCATGACCAAGGAAGAATACGGCAGTTACTGCGTGCAGCAGTTCGCCCGCCTGTTCGAGACCGAATACAACGGTGTGTGGGACCCGAAGGTCGGCGCCAGTGAATACGCCGCGTTCTACGTCGAGCCGATCCAGGGCACCGGCGGCTACGTGATTCCGCCGATGAACTTCTACAGCGAACTCAAGCATGTGCTGGACCAGCACGGCATTTTGCTGGTCGTCGACGAAATCCAGATGGGTTTCTATCGCACCGGCAAGCTGTGGTCGATCGAACACTTCGACGTCAAACCGGACGTGATCGTCTTCGGTAAAGCCCTGACCAACGGCCTCAACCCACTGGGCGGCATCTGGGCCAAGGAAGAGCTGATCAACCCGAAAGTCTTCCCGCCAGGCTCGACCCACTCCACCTTCGCCTCCAACCCGCTGGGCACCGCCGTGGGCCTGGAAATGTTCAAGATGACCAGCGAAGTCGACTACGGCGCGATGGTCATGGCCAAGGGCAAATACTTCCTCGAAGGCCTGCAAGACCTGAAAAAACGCTACCCGATCATCGGCGACGTCGACGGTCTGGGCCTGGCGCTGCGTTGCGAAATCTGCGCGCCGGATGGCTTCACCCCGGACAAGGCCACTCTGGACTTCATGGTCGAGGAAGGCATGAAGGGCGACATCGAGATCGACGGCAAGCGCCTGGGCCTGATCCTCGACGTCGGCGGCTACTACAAGAACGTCATCACCCTCGCGCCATCGCTGGAAATCAGCTATCCGGAAATTGACCTCGGCCTGGCCCTGCTCGACCGTCTGCTGCACCGGGCGATGAAGCGATGAACGAGCACGGGATCGATCTGGGCGAAGGCGACGCCGGTTTCGTTCTCGGCTCAGGGGAGGTCGCGGTGTTGTTGATCCACGGCCTCACCGGCACCCCGACGGAGTTGCGTCGGGTGGCCGTGGGCCTGGCCAAGGCCGGGTGTACGGTCTATGTGCCGACCCTGGCCGGGCACTGCGGGAACAACGCCGATCTGCAAGCCACCGGTTGGCGCGACTGGTACGAGGGGGTGCGCAAGACCTTCGTCGACATCCGCCGTCATCACTCGAAAGTGTTCGTCGGTGGCCTGTCCATGGGGGCGGTGATGTCGATGTACGTGGCGTCCGAACATCCGGGGCAAGTGGCCGGGTTGCTGATGTATTCCACGACCCTCAAGTACGACGGCTGGAGCATCCACAAACTGGCGTTCCTTACGCCGCTGTTGATGAGGATTCCGTTCGGCGTACACATCTGTCGCTTCGAGGAAAAACCACCCTACGGCATCAAGAACGAACGTTTGCGCGCCATCGTCGAACGGCAGATGAAAGAAGGCCAGAGCAGTCAGGCCGGTCTGCTGACCATGGAGGGCGTGACCGTGCGCGAACTGCACCGCATGAACGCCGTGGTGAAGAAACGCATGCCGTCCATCACCACCCCGGCGCTGGTCCTGCACTCCATCGAGGACGACATCACCAGCCGCTGGAACGCCGACTACGTGGAACGCAAGCTCGGCGGCGACGTGGTGAAGATTCTGCTCGACGACTGCTATCACATGATCACGGTCGACCTGCAATACCGGCGTGTCGTGGAGTTGAGCGTGGACTTCATCGAAAACCATCGGGCGGCGGTGCCCTCCGTCAGCCATTCCCTGCCGGCTCAGGAATACCGACAACTGGCGTAAACCGATTGCACGACGAGAACCCTTTAAGGAAGCGATGTGATCACGGCCCGAACCCTTGCAACCATCGAAGCGATTGACCGCGCTGCATGGAACGCCTGCTTTCCCGATGAACTGGAAGACTGGGCCTACTATCGCGCCGTCGAACGTGCCGGTATCGCCGGATTTGCCTGGCGCTACCTGACGCTCTACGAGGACGACCAGTTGATCGCGGCGGCGGTGGCATTCACCACCGCCTATTCCCTCGATACCACCCTGCAAGGCCCGGCCAAGCGCATCAGCGAACGGTTGCGCCGCTGGTGGCCGGGGATGTTCGACATTCATCTGTACGCACTCGGATCGCCAGTCGCCGAGCAATGCCATGTCGGCACGGCACCGCACCTCGATCCGGCCCGCTTGCCGTCGTTGTTCGTTCGCCTGCTGGAACTGGCCCGCGAGGATGCCGACCGGGCCGGAATCGGCCTGCTGGCGGTCAAGGACGCCAGTCATCGCAACCCGCAATGGCTGGCGGCGTGCCGTCAGGCCGGACTGCAAAGCATGCCTGGCCTGCCCGGTGCCGAACTGCCGATCACCTTCGGTTCGGTGGACGCTTATCTGGGCAGCCTCGGCAAGTCCACCCGCAAGGACTTGCGTCGCACCTTGCGCAAACCCGGCCCGCGCATCGAGTGGCGACGCTCGGTACACGAGCTGTTGCCGCGCATGATGCAGCTCTACGAGGCGACCCTGGCACGCAGCGACCTGACCTTCGAACGCTTGCCCCACGGCTACTTTCATGAAGTGCTCGAACACCTCGATGAACGCGCTGCGTGCGCGCTGTATTGGGTCGAGGACGAACTGGTGGCGTTCAACCTGGTGTTGCTGGACGGACATCGGATGGTCGACAAATTCTTCGCCCATGACCTGGCCCGTACCCGCGATCACCATCTGTACATGCGCAGCTGGCTGGCCAATGTCGGCTACTGTATTGAACACGGCATTGCACTCTACGCGTGCGGTCAGGCGGGGTATGCCAGTAAGCTGCGCCTGGGTTGCTCGTTTGTCGGCAACACCGTGTTTTTCCGTCACCGCAACCCTGTATTCGATCGCCTGCTGCGGCTGGTGAAAGTGTTCATCCGCCCGGATCGAACCGATCCGGCCATGGCGGCTGCAATCAGCGAACAGCAATAAGCGAGCATGATGATCAACGACCGCCGCGCCACCGCCCGACCCTTCGCCCTCTCCGGCTGGAGCCTGCAACGCAAGCTGGTGTTGGCGTTCTGGCTGGTCAGCGTGATTCCCACCATGATTGCCGCCGAGCTGGCCGCCACGACCCTGTCGCAGATTTTCGACAGCAACGTGCGGATCTGGCTGCAGGAGTCGACCAAGATCGTCGAGGACGAGATCAGCGAAATCCTCCGGGACAACGCCCGGGTCGCGCAGTTGTTCCTGCGCTATACCCGTCCGCCCACGGATCGGGCGAGCACCCGGCATGACAAACTCACCGCCGACATCGCCGACTCCATGGGTATCGACGTGGTGGCGCTGGTACGCGACAGCGATCACAAAGTGGTGTTCAGTACCGCCGCCGACGACATCGTGCGGCAGATCAGCCTGGCGCCCAAAGCAGTGTTGCAGACGCTTCAGGTCGGCGGCGTCAGCACCGGCACCGTGGTCTCGACCTTTGCCACCGAGCAGGAAGGTGTCGACTACAAACTGGTGGTGGGCACCTATCTGGATGAAAGCTTTCTGACCAGCGTTGCCGATGTGCATTCGCTGGATCTGCGTTTGTATCTGGCCAAAGACGGCAACCTGTCGGAAATTTTTTCCACCCAGCGCTTCGAGGATCACCCGGCGGCCGTACCGAAAAACATCGAACAACTGCTGCGTACCACCCAGCAACCCATCGAGCAGTCAACCAGTCGCTACAGCGGCATCTATCGACCGATCCTCAATGAAAGCGGCGAGTTGCAAGGCGTGGTTTTCAGCGGCTTGCTGCGCCACTCCACGCTGGTCGGGCTGGTGAACCAGAGCAACCTGTTCATCCTGATTTTCCTGCTCAGTTCGGCGGCTTCGCTGGCCGTGGGCTGGCTGGTGTCGCAGCGCCTGACCAAACCGTTGCGCGGCCTGTCCAAAGGCGTGCAGGCGGTGATCGCCGGGGACTATCGCCAGCGTCTGCCGGTGACCGGCGGCGATGAACTGGCGGAACTGAGCAGCACGTTCAACCACATGAGCGAACGCCTGGGCGAATTGCAGCACCTGGAATCGCAACTGCGGCGCCGCGACCGCCTGCACGCGCTGGGCGAAGTCGCGATGGGCCTGGCCCATGAAATCCGCAACCCGCTGGGCATCATCAAGACCGCCACGCAACTGCTGCACCGGCGCGCCGACCTGCCGGAAAATGACAAGCGTCACCTCGAGTACGTGGTCAGCGAGGTCAGCCGCATCAACGACCTGATCACCGAGTTTCTCGACTTCGCCAAACCCAGCGCCCCGCTGCGTTCGACCCTACTGGCGCGACCGCTGGTGGAGGAACTGGCGGGTTTCTGCGCACCGGAGCTGAGCAGCCACAACATCGATGTGCAGATCGACGACCGCGCCCCCGCCGCGACTCTGTATGCCGACGCGCGGCAACTCAAGCAGGCGGGCCTCAACCTGATCGTCAACGCCATCGACGCCATGCCCGACGGCGGCCGCCTGACCCTGGGCATCAGCAGCGATCAGGACTACACGGTGATCAGCGTCAGCGACACTGGCCAGGGCATCGAGCCGGACATGCTCGAACGGATCTTCACGCCGTTCGTCACCACCAAGGCCTCCGGCACCGGGCTGGGCCTGGCCAAGGTGTACTCGATCATGGAAAACCATGACGGGCGCATCGAATGCATCAGTGAAAAAGATGCCGGGGCTACCTTCAGCCTGTACATTCCGGCCAACGGTGAAGAACTCGATGAGGGCAGCGATGACGCATAACGTACTGGTGGTCGATGACGAGCCCAAGCTCTGCGATCTGCTGGCTTCGGCCCTGAGTCAGAACGGCATTGCGGTGTTCACCGCCGGCAACGGCCTGCATGCGCTCAAAGTGCTGGAGTCCGAAGACATCGACCTGATCATCAGCGACTGGCGCATGCCCGGCATGGACGGCCCGCAACTGCTGGCGGAAGTCAAAAACCGCTACCCGCAGGTGCCGGTGATTGTCATGACCGCCTACAGCACGGTGAAAAACGCCGTGCAATCGATGCGCAACGGCGCCTTCGACTACATCGCCAAGCCGTTCGACATCGACGAACTGGACATCACCGTCAGCAAGGCCCTGCAATTTCGCGACATCCTCAAGGACAACCAGCGCCTGCGCGCCGAACTCGACGAGCAGGCGCAGATCGACAGCCTGATCGGCGACAGCCCGAGCTTTCGCAGTGTGCTCCAGGCCGTGGATTCGGTGCGGGAAAGCGCCGCCACCGTGCTGCTCAGCGGCGAAAGCGGCACCGGCAAGGAAATGGTCGCCCGGGCCATCCACAAACACGGCAACCGCGCCGACAAACCCTTCGTCGCGGTCAACTGCGCGGCGATCCCCGAAGGCTTGCTCGAAAGTGAAATGTTCGGGCATCGCAAAGGCGCGTTCACCGGCGCCGTGGCGGATCGCATCGGGCGCTTTCAGCAAGCCGACAAGGGCACCCTGTTTCTCGACGAAATCGGAGAGATGCCGCTGGCCTTGCAGGCGAAGATCCTGCGTGCCTTGCAGGAGCGGGTGATCGAACCGGTGGGCGATACCCGCGAGCGCAAGGTCGATGTGCGAGTCATCGCCGCGACCAACAAGAACCTGCTGGAAGCGGTGGCCAACAAGGAGTTTCGCGAAGACCTGTATTACCGCCTGAATGTGTTCCCGATTCCGCTGCCGGCCTTGCGCGAACGGGTCGAGGACATCGCCCCGCTGGCCCGGCATTTCGCCCACACCCTGGGCGCTGCCGCCGGCAAGCGCATCACCGGTTTCAGCCCGCAGGCGTTGCAGGCCATGACCCGTTATTCATGGCCGGGCAATATCCGCGAACTGCAGAACTGCGTGGAACGCGCGACCATCGTCGCCTCCGCCGGGGTCATCGAGGAACAGGATCTGCCGGCCTACCTGTTCGCCGCGCAAACCGCTGACAGCAGCGCGCCGCTAAGCGAAATCAACGGCGTGCCGGCGGATCTGGAAGCCGCGCTCGCCGAGGTCGAAAAGGCGTACATCCTCGCCGCCCTGCACCAGAGCAACGGGGTTCAGGCCGCGGCCGCGCAACTGATCGGCATCTCCGAGCGCAGCTTCTGGTATCGCCTGAAAAAACTGGGGATTCACGTCGACAAGATCGTGCGCTGAACCCTTCGCGGGCAAGCCCGCTCCCACAAAAGCAACACAACCGATGTGGGAGCAACTGTCTTGGTCATCCCTCTCCTACAAAGGCAACTCCTGCCAATGTGGGAGCGGGCTTGCCCGCGAAGAGGCACGAACAGCCACCGCAAAAACCACCCGCTACAACAGGTTGCCACCCGCCACCGGCTCGATCTGCGCCCAGTGCGACGTGTCTTCACGATGCTGCTGCAGGTACGGCAACACCGCCGCCAGCAACGGTTCCTTGAACGCCTCCTGGAAACGGTGGGCCAGCCCCGGAATCAGCCGCAGCTGACTGCCACGAATATGCGCCGCCAGATGCACGCCGTGCATCACCGGCAGCAACGGATCGGCCGTGCCATGCACCACCAGCGTCGGCACCCGCAACTGGTTGAGCAACGCCACCCGGCTCGGTTCGGCGAGGATCGCCATGATCTGCCGCTTCACACCCTCGGGATTGAACGCCCGGTCATAGGACAGCGCCGCCTGATGCAGCAGGGCCTGCCGGTCATCGCTGACCGCCGGGCTGCCCAGCGCCGCCAGCAGATCGGCCTGTTGCTCCAGCGCCACTTCACGATTCGGCGCGCCACGGCGCGCCAGCAATTGCACCAGCGCCGCGCTCGGTGCCGGCAGACCTTCGGCGCCGGAACTGGTCATGATCAGGGTCAGGCTCTCGACCCGCTGCGGGGCCATCGCCGCCAGATGCTGGGCGATCATGCCGCCCATGCTCGCGCCGAGTACGTGGAACTGCTCGATGTGCAACGCATCCATCAACCCGAGGGCGTCATCGGCCATGTCGGTCAGGCTGTACGGCGCCGCGACCGGCAGGCCGAGTTTGTAGCGCAGCACTTCGAACGTCAGGTTGGCTTCGGCCGGTGCCTGGCGCCAGGTCGACAGACCGACATCGCGGTTGTCATAGCGAATTACCCGAAAGCCCTGCTGACACAGCGCGACCACCACTTCGTCCGGCCAGTGAATCAACTGCCCGCCCAGGCCCATCACCAGCAACAGCGCCGGATCAGAGGCACGACCGATGCTCTGGTAGGCCAGGCTTACCTGCTCCAGATCGACCCGTTCGGTCGGTACATTGACGTCGCAACGCGTCGCCGCAAACGTCGGCGAACCACAAAAAACCGCGACCAGAAAAGCCGCGATTGCAGAAAATCCCTTGAACATGAAAAACACCGAAACGCAGAACCCCAGTAGAGCGCGAGTCTGATGAAGTTTGTTCAAGCGCGCTGCCACAGTTACGTGACAGTTTGATGAAGAGTGCCGAGCGGTCATTGCGCCGGCACCGGTGATAACTATGTAACACCCGCCGGCCCCCCGGTTTTCTTCCAATGTCTCGTTCCGCACGCGGATTTCCCGCGCGCCCCACGAACGTATTGATCATGCCCAACCGTTTTTTTCTCGATGCCCGCACGCCCCCCTCACGGGCCTGGCCGCCCGCCACCCACCTGTCCGAAAACACCGACGCCGGCCTGCTGCACACCGCTCTCGAACGTTGGCGCCACGCCAGCAGCGGCCTGCGCGAACTGTTTGCCGGCGTGCCGTCCACCCAACGGGCGCTGAGCGCTGCGCTGGAGCGCCAACTCGACCTCGGCGAGCCGGAAATCGGCCTGCGTTTCAGTGCATCGGAGCTGCATCCCGAACAGGTCGTTGGCCTCGCCCAGGCCTGGGCCTTTGTCCATAAGCACCCCAATCTGGCGGCCGCTCTCGATCGCCCCTGCGTCGTGACCGGCCTGGGCAAACAGCATCCACTGAGCACTCTCACACCGCTGCAATTGCTCACCCGTCTGCACAACCTCGACCCGCAGCAGGCGCTGGAGCAGGGCTGGAATGCGCATTGGGATCGCCGCGCGCCGGGCACACCGCTCTCGCGCCGCGAGCGCGCCAGTCAGTTGTATCGCATTCATCTGGAAGCCACGGCTCACGTAGCACTGGCGCAGCGCACCCTGAGCGCCGAGCAGTTGCGCCCGCTGTGGCTGCTGATGGACGACACGTCCGCCAGCCCGCAACTGGACGGGCAACCGGTACGCGCCGAGCGGGTGGACCTGCTGCTGAGCAACGACACCCGTGTCACGCTGCCCGACGCCTGGGTGATCAGCGTCGGCGATTCGCAGAACGGCGCGCAATTGCTCTACCTGCCCAAGCAGGCCGTGGCGTTGCAGGCCTTCGCCAAACGCGCCGACTTGCAGGCCTGGCTGGGCCGTCAGGGTCTGGTGCCCAAGGGCTTGCCCGCCAGCGACTTGCGTTTTGAGTACAGCCCCCGGGCGTTGCCGCTGACCCAGGGCATGACCGACCTGCTCAGCCATTGGCAACAGGCACGCCTGGCAGCCTTGCGCGGTGCCACGCCGAACCGGCCGGGGCTGGCCGAACATGGCGCGCAGGTGCTGGATCAGGCCGGGCAGCTGGATCGCCAGCTCAGCGTCGGCGGCGTATTTGCCGTGCCACCGACGTCCTTCAATTCGCCTTCTGAGGCAACTGATGATGAGCCGCTGTGGTTCGGCGCCTTGCACGCCGACATCCCCTGGCCGGTGCGCAAGGCCGCCGTGGCACGCCAGCAGGCTGCGCTGGAACACTGGTCGCAGCACGCCAGCGCCGCACAGCGGCAGACACTGGATCAACGGTTCCAGACCCTGGAATGCGCCGAGGCCGACGCCGACGCTGCTGCGTACAAATTGCTGTACCGCGAGCGCGCGCTGGACCTGGTGACCCTCAATCGCGAATTCACCGCCCTGCATGGCGCGCACAAAAAAGCCCTGTTGGCCGAAGCCGACCTGCAACACACTCTCAAGCAACTGAGCGACGATGAACACCAAACGCTCAAGCACATTTTCCAGCTCCCCGGTGAGAGCGAGCCTGCTCGCGAGGGCGCCAGCGCAACCACCGAAGAAATCACCGAGAAAACCACTGGCAACCCCTGCGCCGCCAGCCTCTCGCTCTCACTCATCGAACAGGCTAACAGCACCCGCACCGCCCTCAACGGCCCCTGGATCATCACCGAAACCACCGCCCTGAACGATCCCGAGTCGCCCCACAGCCTGCTGCTGATCTGGCCCGGTGCCGGCGGTGGCGTGCAACGTTTCGCCAATCGCCGCGCCCTCGAACGCGAGGTGTTCAAGCGCCATGCACAGGACGCCGAACTCGTCGTGCAACTGACGCCCATCAGCGGCGACCCGCTGCATCACGCCCTGCACGAAATGACCTTCGAATTCGACGAGCAACTCGCCAGCCTGCGCCAGCGCTACAGCGAACCGGCGCAGGCGACGCAACTGGCCGAGCAACTGGAAACGCTGCGCCAGCGGTTTCGCGCGGCCCTGCAAGTGCCGGTCAGCGGCGCCCGACAACTGGCCCTCGCCCATCTGCAAGAGCAGCGCCGCAGCGCCACCCTCGCCGACAACCTGCCGGACTGGCTGCGCAACCTGTCCCTGGGCACGCGCAACACCCTCAAGCAACTGATCGAGCACTACATCGGCGCCATGCAGCGCAGCCACGCCCTGCTGGAAATCGCCCTGCCGCCGCGCGAGCCGTTCACCCGTCAGCACCTGCACGAGCGTCTGCGCAAGGATTTCTCGCTCAAGGGCGAGTTCGACATTCAGCTGGATCTGCCGGACTCGGTGGCCACGGAAAAACACACCGTTCCCGCCCCCGGCGCGCCGGGTACGCCGGTGAAACTGGTGCTGGTGCCGAGCAAGACCCGCAGCAAGATCGCGCTGCTGGAACTGGCGCAGCAGAACCTCGACAACACGCCGTCGATGAGCCTGGAACCGATGCAGTTGCGCCTGGGTTTCCTGCGCGTCGAAGCCACGGCGTCGAGCGAGGCCGAGCGCCAGACGCTGGTGCGCGGCATCACCAAGGCGTACCTGAACCGGGTGCTGCCGGAGCTGGATCTGGCCAAGGCCTATGAAACCCTGATCCGTCAGGTATTCATGGGCTCCAGTGACGATCCGCCGTTCGTCAACCAGCACCGCCGCGAATGCCTGCTCGAACCCTGGGGCCTGATGCTGCGCCTGCAAGGCGAATACGCGCGCTTGCAGCAGCACATCAGCGCCGACGAGCAGCGGATCTTCGATGCGGCCATCGATGGCCAGAGTGCAGAGGCTTCGTCCGTCATCCTGCTGCCGGCAACGCTCAACAGCAGCGGCAAGGACACGCCGGACGACGGCCCGGTGACCCTGGCCGGCGTGACCTTCATCCAGCAAGCGTCCAGCGGCATCACCCTGCTTTACCTGCCCGACAGCCCCGACGGCCGCTTCCTGCGTCACTATTCCAGCCTGGAAGAAGCCCGCCTCGGCCTGTTCAACCAGTGCGCGCAGGACACCTGGGCCGGTTACCTTGCCGGCCGCGCGCTGCTGGGCAACGTCCGCGCCCACGAAGTGCGGATCGGCCAGGCCAGCGAAAAACGCTTCAACGCTTTGATCGGCGTCGGCACGCGCTGGCCGGCCAGCACCACTCTGGCCGCGCACCTGCTCAACGTGCACATGGGGCGGCTGATCGAGGCCCATCGCGGCACCTCGCGTTCCAACGATGCGCTGTACCTGGAGCGCTACGCGCTCAACGGCCCGCGCGCCTTCAACTACCTGAAAATGGCCCTGGGCATGGTGCCCTTCGTCGGCACTACAATCGCCCTGTACGACGCCTGGACCAGCGCCAACCAGGCCGCCGCCGCCTTCCTGCGCGGCCGGGTTGGCGATGGCGTGGCGGAGCTGGAGTCGGTGCTGTTGTGCCTGATCGATGCGGCCATGGATATCTTGCCAGGGGCAAGTGCGGGCGGGGCGCGACCGTCGGGGCGCAGGCCGCAGGGAGGACAGGATGCGGGCAGTACAACCGGCATTTTTCCTCCGGCTCCCGGAGGTGATACACCGCCGCAGGGTCACTTTTCACCTGACTTGAATCCGATCGATTCGGGCAGTGGCACCGCAGCACGGACAGACAGCCCGCGACCGCCAAGCTCAAGCTCGAGCAGTAGGAGCGGCAGTCCGCAGGACAACCTGCTCGCCGTGATGGACAACGCCCTCCACGCGATGCTTCAGACTCACAGACGTCAGCAGGACAGCCCGCTGCCTTTCACTTTCCCCGTCGGCCAGGAATCCCGTTTTCCGATACGCCCGCCTTCACGCCCGCAAGTGTGGATACCGACTCCTGAACTGCCGACACCCGAACTGCATCTTCCACCTCTGCCAACCATTCCTCCGGTCAGAAGAGTCTTACACCCGGCAGACTCCGGCAACGTCATGCAGCCCTTTAAATACAGATCGGAATACCAGACCCAGATCCATTACAGAACGCGGCTGCGTGAAGCCGTGTTCGAAGGCTACGAGTATCCCAAAAGCCTCAACCTGGCCGGTATGCAACCTGGAACGGCCGGAGCGTACCGTCAGGTTTACCGCCTCGCCGAGGGCAATTTCATCTGCCGGCAGGACAGGATCTATGAGGTAGAGCTCAGCCAGGACTCCCGCGGCTGGCGCCTGAGCGGCACCGCGCAGAGGACCTACAAGCAACCGATCGCTCTGGACGACTACGGCGAGTGGGACACCCATTTCGCGGTTCACGGTACGACGTTCGACGGTGGCGGACTGGGTGGCGGCAATATGCTCGGGCATGTGGCCAATGCACTGGACCCGCTCTGGCCGCTGGCGATTCGCGAGCGGCTGCCGCGCTGGTGGGCTGACCGCAATCTGCGCCGTCAGCAGCAACTGACTCGGGAGATCAATTCGCTGGCCGTGCAGATGGATGCGCAGCTCCCGCACAGTCGTAAAGTCCTGGAGCAGTACAACGAAGCCACCATCACCCGGCAAATCAGCTTGTTTCCGACAGTTGAAAAGACTTGCCGGGGGGATATCGAAATTGCCATGCGCCGCTATGCGCTGGCGGGAGAGTTGATGCCTCTGAGCCGGGGCAACAAACGGCGCCTGTTGATCCAGTGCATGAGCCAGGATGCCTGGAAAATCGCCGATCGCCTGCAGGTTCTGGTGTACTGCGCCAATCACCAGACTCATCCACTGCTCGACCAGATCGACTCGCTTCTCCAACGTCTGGACCTGCTGCCCCAAGACAGTCTGGCCGAACGGCTGAGCCATCTGGCGGCAATCCGCAAGCTGCGCGTGGAGAATCTGAGACAGCTCGATACCATCGAAACCCTCATGGGCGATTTCCGTCTCTGGTATCAGCGCATCAGCCAGCCGGCCGACAAGGCCAACCTCAGAGCGGAATTCGACTACCTGAGCGCACGGATGAGCGAGAGCAATCTGCTCTACATCAAGACCGGCAACCTGCTGGATATGGTCAAGAGCTATGACCACATCAAAGAAGCGTCCTGGCTTTACTTTTTCCGCCAGGAAAGCACGCTGCGCGACCAGGTCGATCGTACCCTCTACATGCAATACAGCCTGCCGCAAACGCACACGACCACCGCTCAACGCAATCAGATCCTGCAAGAGTGCCTGGACACTTACGCGCAGTTCCTGCGTGACATGCGTGTGTGGACCACCACCTATCCGCAACATTTCCACATGGACAACGTGCCCGCCCTGCGCGCGGGTATCGAAAGCATGGCCGAGCGCGCACGCAACCTGCTCAAGCAGCCGGCGATCCAGCAAACCAGCGGGCCGATCCACAAGAAGGTGTTCACCACCGAGGACGGGCAAACCCTGATCGGCGTCGAACATTGGGAACCCGCGACCCAGTCCCGACAATTTCATATGCCCGACAAAAGCAGCTCGAAGGAAGTCTGGGAACAGGGCAGCAACGGCGGTTTTCGCCTGCAGAATCCAGCGAAGCCAACCGTGGCGTTCACGAACAACGACCTGCCCGTTCTGGTCACCGAAGCCCGCAAACGCCTGGAGTCGCTGCCAGCCTATGAGGCCAGGGTCGATAGCTACGCGCGCCAGGACATGTTGCCGGTCGATCTGGAGCATATGCTGGTCAGCGAGGCCGACGAACTGGTTCGCCGTGCCCAGCAGCTGCAACAGATCGATGCCAGCCAGGAACTGATCCCTTCTCTGCGTGACAAGGCGCGTGAGTTGCGCCGCCGGGGCCGGCAACTGCGCACCGAACAATCGCTGCAGAGCAAAAACCCTACCGACGGCATGCTCACCGACCTGATGGGACAGAACGCGGTGCAGATCCGCAAGGTCGGGCCGTTGAAGAATCTGGGCAAACGTCGCGACGGGCGCAGCGATTATCTTCAGGAATATGAGATCCACGATCTGACGAAAACGCCCTCCGAGCTGCTGTGGTACGCGCACTTTCATTACGCCAAGGCTTCACCGGGCCTGCGCGATTTCGAAAAGGCCCACCTGAAATTGCCCGAACACCGTTCACTGACCCACGCCGATGACCCGTCCCTGCCCTACGCCGACATCGGCAAGCAATCGGTCGTCCTCGCACATTTCGAAAATCTATAGAAACCAAAAGGGGAGCGATCACATCGCTCCCCTTTTCCTGTCGGTTGTGGCCTCGACAGCCCAGGCAACATGAGACAAACTCAACATCCCTTTGCTCACCACAAATTTTCTTCATGGAGCCTGCGGTGCTTGAGATCCGTCACCTGAAAACCCTGCATGCCCTGCGTGAAGCCGACAGCCTGGTCGATGCCGCCGACCGCCTGCACCTGACCCAATCGGCGCTGTCCCACCAGTTCAAGGAGCTGGAAGAACGCATGGGCATGCCGCTGTTCGTGCGCAAGACCAAACCGGTGCGCTTCACCAGCGCCGGCCTGCGCCTGCTGCAACTGGCCGACGCCACCCTGCCGCTGCTGCGCGCCGCCGAACGCGACATCAGCCGACTGGCCGGCGGTACGGCCGGGCGTCTGCACATGGCGATCGAATGCCATAGCTGCTTTCAGTGGCTGATGCCGACCATCGACCAGTTCCGCGATGCCTGGCCGGAAGTCGAACTCGACCTCGCCTCGGGTTTCTCCTTCGCCCCGCTGCCGGCCCTGGCCCGGGGCGACCTGGATCTGGTGGTGACCTCCGATCCGCTGGAAATCGCCGGCCTCACCTACGTGCCGCTGTTCACCTACGAAGCGATGCTCGCGGTGGCCAACCAGCATGCGCTGGCGAGCAAGCCGTACATCGTCCCGGAAGACCTGCTGACGGAAACCCTGATCACCTACCCTGTGGAACGCGACCGCCTGGACATCTTCACCCGCTTCCTGGAACCGGCCGACATCGAACCGGCGCAGGTCCGCACTTCGGAACTGACGGTGATGATGATGCAACTGGTCGCCAGCGGCCGTGGCGTGTGCGGCATGCCGCACTGGGCGCTGCATGAATACAGCTCGCGCGGTTACGTGAAAGCCAAGCGCCTGGGCGAGAAAGGCCTGTTTGCAACCCTCTACGCCGCCATCCGCGCCGACATGCTCGACGCACCCTACATGCGCGACTTCCTGCTGACGGCCAAGGACACCTCGTTCTCGACGCTGGACGGGGTCAGCGCGGTGCGCTGATCAACGGTCAGCACAAGATTGTGCGAGTCGGTCGGTGATCGTCAGAGTTCACGCCACATGTGGATCTTGTCGAAATAGTCTTCGCCCACTCGCACCGCCAGGGGTTCCAGGCCGAACTGGATGAAGCCGCAACGCTGGTAGAGATTGAACGCGGGGTCGTTGCCGGCGGTGACGGTCAGTTGAATGACTTTCAGGGTCGGGTGGGTTTGCGCTTCGGCAAGAGCGGCCTGTACCAGTTGCCGGCCCAGGCCGTGCTGGCGAAACTCGGCTGACACGTACATGCCGAACAGGGTGGTTTTGTGGCGGGCCTTCTCCCGTGGTTCGAACGCCAGGCCGACGATGCCGGCCAGTCTACCCGCCTCGAATGCGCCGAAAACCACATCGAGCTTGCCGGTCAGGCGTGACTCCCACCAGCTCAACGGCATCGCCGCGCGCTCGCGCACGCTGGAGGTGAACGCCTGCGGGTGGCGGTCGTAGGCTTCTAGCATCAACTCGCGGTAGGCCAGCGCATGGCTGGCGTCCAGGCGTTCGATCCACATGTTCAGGCCATCCGGCGTTGCTCGAACATCAGGCGCACGGCCAGGCCACCCAGCACGAAGCCCATGAAATAACGCTGCGCCGCCAGCCAGGTCGGGTTGTTGACGAACCACGAGGCGATGCCCGCCGCGAACAGTGCAATCAACAGGTTGACGGAGAAACTGACGCTGATCTGGGTCAGGCCGAGCATGATGCTCTGACTGAACACCGAGCCGTGTTCCGGCGAAATGAACTGCGGGAACACCGAGAGATAGAACACCGCGATCTTCGGGTTCAGCGCACTGGTGAGAAAGCCCATGCTGATCAGTTTGCGCGTGGAGTCCGCCGGCAATTGCTGCGCCTCGAAGGGCGAGCGCGCGCCAGGCTTGACCGCTTGCCAGGCCAGCCACAGCAGGTACAGCGCGCCGGCCCACTTCAACACTTCATAGGCCATCGGCACCGCAAGAAACACCGCCGTCAGACCGGCAGCGGCGGCGAACATGTGGACGAAAAACCCGCCCACCACCCCCAGCAACGACGTCACTCCGGCCTTGCGCCCCTGACAGATCGAGCGCGAGATCAGGTAGATCATGTTCGGCCCCGGCGTCAGCACCATCAGCAGCGCAGCGGCGGCGAAAATCAGCAAGTCATGAAGCGGGATCATGGGCGGCGTCCTGTGCGTGGATGATCAAGCGATAGCGGTCAGCGAGGCTCGATAAAACGGCAGGATCAGGTCGCGTGTCAATGGGGCCAGAACCAACCCGCCATCGGTGGCCGGATCGATCCAGATCACTTCTTCGATTTCGGCGGCCGGACAGACATCGGCGTCGATGCGCAGTTGAAAAATGTCCGCCTGCACGACAAATCCCGGCTCGTTGGCGGCCGGGGCGCAAAACTGTCCAAGAAATGTGGCGTGTACAGGATCGATGACCAGGCCCAACTCTTCTTCCAGCTCCCGGGCCAGTGCGTGCACCGGCAGCTCATCGGTTTCGATCTTGCCGCCCGGTTGCATGAACGCCGTGGTGCCGCGCTTACGCACCAGCAGCGTGCGGCCGTCAGGGCCGATCAACAGGGCGGCAGCGATGCGGATGATGCGGGCGGTAACGGCGGATGCAGAAGTCATGGGTCAGCCACGGGCCTTGAGAAAAACCGCAAGGATCCCATGCCCGCCCCGCCGACGTCACCTGCACCGCCATCAGCCCTGAGCTTCCAGCAGCGCCTGGACCTCCTCCGGGACCTTCACGAACACCTTGTACTTGCCGCCTTCCATGGCTTCGAAGGCGATCAGTTTGTCCACCAGCGGCCCGCTGAGAATCTTGCCGGCATTGAGCAGCAGCATGCCGTTGTCGGCATTGAGGTTGCGCGCCAGGATCATCCCGGCCGCCAGCTCGCGGGTGGACAGCACCTTAACCGTCGGATCGGCCAGCGTGACATCGCTGAGGAACGTCGCGCAGACCTTGATGAAATCCTCGATCAGATCGGGGTCGTAGAGCTTGCCCGCGTACTGGCGCAGGTAGAGCAGCGCTTCGTCGCTGTTCATGTGCCGTTCGAGGATCAGGCCGCATTGCAGCTCGACGAAATCCACCGCCAGTTTCAACAGCCGCGCCCCCAGCGGAATCGCCTCGCCCTTGAGCCGGTCGGGGAAACCGCTGCCGTCCCAGCGTTCCTGATGGTGCAGGATCAAGCGCGCCGCATCCTTCATCGGGTCGAGGGTCATCAACAACGATTCGCTCTGCTTCGGATAATCGCGATAAAGATCACGGTCGGTGTGTCGCAGCAGATCCGCCGGGGTCACCATCATGTTGTCCGGCCAGCTCAACTTGCCGATGTTGTACAGCGCGGCGGCCATGGTCAGGTCGCGGCTGCTGGCTTCATCGAGGCTGTGTGCCTTGCAGTAGGCGCGGACCAGTTCGATGATTTGCCGGTTGGTCTGTTTGGCCGGCGGCAGGCGCAGGTTGGCCAGCAGCGAAAACACTTCGGTGCCGGTGACATAGCTGTGCTTGAGTTCCTCATAGGCCAGATCGAGCATGTCGGCGGTCTGCTGCAATTCGGCGGTGCGGGCGGCGACGTGTTTTTCCAGGGTGCTGTTGAGCAACTTGAGCTGATCGTTCTGTGCCCGGTTCAACCGTTCCAGACGCTCGCGCTCACGTTCCAGATGCTGATGCTCCA
This sequence comes from Pseudomonas botevensis, assembly GCF_019145475.1. Lineage (GTDB taxonomy): Bacteria > Pseudomonadota > Gammaproteobacteria > Pseudomonadales > Pseudomonadaceae > Aquipseudomonas > Aquipseudomonas botevensis. The sequence continues at coordinate 41,191 of NZ_JAHTKI010000022.1, read as the reverse complement.
GCGCCTGGCGCAAGGTCAGCAGCAGTTCTTCGTCATTCCACGGTTTGCTGATGTAGCGATCTATCTGCCCGTCGTTGATGGCTTTGATGATCGCCGTGGGATCGGCATAACCGGTGAGCATGATCCGCGTCGTCTGCGGGTAACGCTGACGCACATGAGTCAGCAACGTGGCGCCGTCCATGTTGGGCATGCGCGCGTCACTCATCACCAGATCGACCGGGTGTTGCTCCAGCAGCTCCAGCGCCTGTGCACCGCTGGTGGCCAGCAGCACGTCGTAAGGCTGCCCCCGCAGCAGGCGACGCAGACTGTTGAGGATCGGTTCCTCGTCATCGACCAGCAACACCTTGGGTCGATGGGTCGAAGTCGGAGTGGATTGCTCTTCCATGGCGTGACCTCAGGCTGAACAGTAGACGTAACAACGCCGCCGGCCTACGTCCTGGCTTGCCTGCGCATATGCAGGAAAGGCTAGATGATTTTTCGCGCCACTCACGCAAATCATCCACGACACATCGGCAGGCGAAGTGTCGGCGGCGCATCTATGCTCAATACGCTGGATGCCAAAAGCAGCCTGCGAGCAGGCATTTGATGAGGGGAATAAGGATGCTCCCGATGACCCAAGTGGTTGGTTTTGCAGGTATTGCCTCATGAGCGCGCAACCGGTGCGAGTCAATCGCCGCGTGCTCATCGTCGACGACACCGCGTCGATCCATGACGACTTCAAGAAAATCCTCTGCCCGGCCACCACCGAAGACAATGGCCTGGACGCAACCGAAAGCCTGCTGTTCGGCACGCCTTCCGCCAACCGCGCGGTGCATTTCGAGCTGGATTCGGCCTTTCAGGGCCAGGAAGCCCTGGCAAAACTCGAAGCCGCCCTCGCCGCTGAAAATCCCTACGCAATGGCCTTCATCGACATGCGCATGCCGCCAGGCTGGGACGGTCTGGAAACCATCGAGCGCTTGTGGCAAGTCGATCCCAAACTGCAAGTGGCGCTGTGTACGGCGTACTCCGACTATTCCTGGGAAGACATCGACGGACGGCTGGAGCTGAACGACCGCCTGCTGATTCTGAAAAAGCCCTTCGACGCCATCGAGATCCGGCAGATGGCCAGTGCCCTCACGGTCAAATGGCAGATGACCGAAGACGCCGCACTGAAGATGAGCCAGCTCGAACAAGCCGTCGAGGCACGCACCCGGGAGCTGTCCGATGCCAACATCATCGTGCAGAACAGCCCGACCATCCTGTACCGCCTGAAGGGCGATCCGTCGTTTCCACTGCTGTACATCTCCCACAACATCACCCGCTTCGGTCACCTCGCCGCCGACCTGGTAGGGTCGGACAGTTGGGCGCGGACCCTGATTCACCCGGACGATCTGTCCAGCGTCGATACGGCCATGGGCCGGGTGCTGGATCGCGATGCCGGGGGCGCCTCCATCGAGTTTCGCCTGCACACGGGCGCAGGCGACTGGCGCTGGGTGGAAAACCGCTACATCCCGGTGCGTGACCAGGACGGCCGTTTGCTGGAAGTCGAAGGGATCATCATCGACATCACCGAGCGCCGCCAGGCCGAGGAAAAAATGGCCACGCTGGCGCGCACGGACGGACTCACCGGGCTGGCCAATCGCGCCACACTGATCGAACGCCTGCACCAGGCCTTTGCCGCCGCACGTCGGGGCGCGTCGGCATTCGCGGTGTTTTATCTGGATCTGGATCACTTCAAGCGGATCAACGACACCCTCGGCCATCCGGTCGGTGACCTGCTGTTGCAGGAAGTGGCGCGGCGGATCAAAACCAATGTGCGGGAAAACGACGTGGTGGCACGTCTGGGCGGCGACGAGTTCGCCATCCTGCAACTGGACGTCAGCGAGCCGACCCAGTCCGCCGCCATCGCCGGCAAGATCCGCGATGCGCTGCTGGTGCCTTATCTGCTGGCAGGCAATTCCCTGCATATTTCCGTCAGCATCGGCATCTGTCTGTACCGGGCCATCAGCCTCGACGCCGACAGCCTGCTGGCCCAGGCCGACATGGCGCTGTACCGCGCCAAGGAAACGGGGCGCAATCAGTATCAGTTCTACTCCGAGGAAATCACTCAGGAAGTGGCCGAACGCATGGCCCTCGCCGAAGAACTGCTCACAGCCCTGGAACAGGGCGGCCTGAAGCTCGACTACACGCCGGAAGTGGACATGCACAGCGGCAAGATTCTCGGCATGGCCGCGCAGGTCAGTTGGCAACATCCCCGCCACGGCCTGCTGCCGGCCTCGGCGTTTGTGCCGGCGGCGGAGAAGACCGGGGCAATCATCCCTCTCGGGCGCTGGGTGCTGGACCACGCCTGCTGGCAGATGCACCAGTGGCGCAACGAGGGTGTGGCGCCACCGGTGATGGCGATCAAGATTTCCCTGGCGCAGCTCAAGAGTGGTCCCGAACTGATCTACGACGTGCTGCGCACCACCGCGCGCTGGGAGCTTGCGCCCTGGGATCTGCGTTTCGATGTCACCGAAGCGACATTGGCCCAGACCAAATGGACCCACAACGATGTACTGCCGCGCCTGCGTGAACTGGGCGTGACCATCGCCATCGATGACTTCGGCACCGAGTATTCGTCCTTCGACTGGCTGAAAACCTACCGGGTCAACCACCTGAAACTCGCCCAGACCCTGATCGACAACGCGGCCCAGGATGAAGTCGGCGCCAACACGTTGCGGGCAATCGTCAATTTCGCCCGCGACCTGGCCATCGACATCAGCGCCGAAGGTGTCCAGCCAGCGGATAGCGGCGGCGCGCTCGCCGCCGCGCCGCTGAACAACGTGCAGGGCCTGTGTTTCAGCGAAGCCGTCAGCCCTGAACAAGCCGCCCGCCTGCTGAAGGACGGAAGCGCGGCCGCCCTGCTCCCCCGGGAGGATCAGGGATGAAAACGCCCTTCCCCCAGACCAACCGGCGCATTCTCATCGTTGACGATACGCCGGCGATCCATGATGACTTCCGCAAGATCCTGACGCCGGACGTCAGCGGCGCCGCCGATCTGGACAGCCTTGAACAGACCCTGTTCGGCACGCACCAATCGCCGCACCTGACCTTCCAGCTCGACTCGGCCTATCAGGGCCAGGAGGCCCTGAAACTGGTCAAGCGCGCCGTGGCCGATGGCCGCCCTTATGCACTGGCGTTCACCGACATGCGCATGCCGCCGGGCTGGGACGGACTGGAAACCATCGAACAACTGTGGAACGCCGACCCGAACCTGCAAATCGCCTTGTGCACCGCCTTCAGCGACTACAGCTGGGAGGCGATGGCCGAGCGGCTGGAGTTCGGCGACCAGTTGCTGATTCTGAAAAAGCCGTTCGACACCCTGGAAATCCGGCAGATGGCCAATGCCCTGACCTGGAAATGGCAACTGGCCCAGGACGCGGCGCTGAAAATGCTCAGCCTGGAGCGCACCATCGAGGCGCGGGTCAATGAACTGCTGAAAGTGTCCCACCTGCTGCAATACGACGCGCTCACCGGGCTACCCAACAGCACCCTGCTCGGCGATCGTCTGACCCAGTCCCTGGCCGTATGCCGTCGACATGACAAGCAACTGGTGGTGATGTTTCTCGGCCTTGATCGCTTCAAGCGCATCAACAATGCGCTCGGACATCCGGCCGGGGACGAAATGCTCAAACGGGTCGGCCAGCAGTTGCAGGCGAGCGTGCGCGAGTCGGACTCGGTGTTCCGCTATGGCTCGGATGAATTCGTGGTGATCCTCAGCGACATCAATCATCCGCAACAGACGCGCGGCATCGCGGAAAAACTCCTCGCGGCCGTGCGTACCGCGCAGACGATTGCCGGGCATGACCTCAGCGTCACCGCCAGCCTGGGTATCAGCCTTTACCCGGACGACGGGCTGGAAGCGATCGACCTGATCAAAAAGGCCGAGACCGCCATGCACAACGTCAAGGAAAGCGGGCCGGACAACATCGGTTTTTTTATCGAGGCGATGAACCAGCGCGCCCGGGAACAGCAAAGCATCGAGTCCGGGATTCGCCAGGCCCTGCAACGCAACGAATTCGTCCTGCACTACCAACCGAAAATCGCCCTGGACAGCGGCCAGGTGATCGGCGCCGAAGCGCTGGTGCGCTGGCAGAAACCGGGACATGGCTGGGTCTACCCGTCGGATTTCATCCCGGTGGCCGAAGACAGCGGCCTGATCGTACCGCTGAGCAAATGGGTGCTGGCCGAAGCCTGTCGCCAGACCCGCGCCTGGCAAGCCGCCGGGTTGCCGCCGATCCTGATGTCGGTCAACACCTCGCCCATCGACTTTCGCCAGCGCCATTTCGTCGAGGATATCGAAAAAATCCTCGAACAGACCGGCCTCGATCCGCGCCTGCTGGAGCTGGAAATCACCGAAGGCGTGCTGATGCAAAACGTCGAAACCACCATGACCGCGCTGAACCGCCTGAGAGCGCTGGGCATCCGGCTGGCGATCGACGACTTCGGCACCGGTTATTCCAGCCTGAGTTACCTGCGCCGTTTCCCCATCGACGTGTTGAAAATCGACCAGTCGTTCATTCGCGGCCTGAGCACCGACAGCAACGACGCCGCCCTGGTCGTCGCGATTATCAGCCTGGGCCGCAGCCTGAACCTGAAAGTCATCGCCGAAGGGATCGAAACCGCTCAGCAACTGGCGTTTCTCAAGGCCCGGCACTGTGAGGAAGGCCAGGGCTACTACTTCAGCAAAGCCCTGCCGCCTGACGCCTTCGCCCAGTTGCTGAGCGCGGGACCGCCGGGCCCGTGGACGCTCTGAAGAACCCGCAAAAACAATAACCCGGCCTGGAGCCAGGGAGGCGATTGCCGATGAAAGCTGCCCGTTACGCCCTGACATTGCTGCTCTGCGGATTGGCGGCAGACGCCGCTGCCGCGCCGCTGGACGAACCTCTCAAACCCTTGCCCGACGTGCCGAAGCAGGATTCGGCGCGGGTGAAACTGGGGCGCCAGTTGTTCAATGATCCACGGTTATCGACCAACAACACGCTGTCCTGCGCCAGTTGCCATCAACTGGACAAGGGCGGCGCCGACACTCGCGCCTTCTCCCAGGGTTTCGATGGGCAACCGCTGCCGGTCAACACCCCGAGCGTGTTCAACGCCCGCCTCAATTTTCGTCAGTTCTGGGACGGCCGCGTCGAAACCCTTGAAGAGCAAAGTGACAAAGTCATCACCAGCCCCCACGAAATGGGCAGTAGCTGGGACACCGTGGTGCAACGGCTGAGCGACGATCCGGGGTATCGCCAGGGCTTCGGCGCCGCCTATCCGGACGCCGTGACCAAAGCCAATATCCAGAACGCCCTGGCCAGCTACGAACGCACACTGGCGACGCCCGATTCGCGATTCGATCAGTACCTCAAAGGCAACACGGAGATCCTGACCCTCGATGAAAAGTACGGTTACCAGCGCTTCAAGGACTACGGCTGCATCGCCTGTCATCAAGGGGTCAACATCGGCGGCAACATGTTTCAGAAATTCGGGGTCTTCGGCGACTACATCGCTGATCGCGGCAACCCGACCGAGGCCGACCAGGGCCGCTTCAACGTCACCGGCGACGAAGCCGATCGTGCCGTGTTCAAGGTGCCGAGTCTGCGCAACGTGGCCCTGACCGCGCCGTACTTCCACGACGGTTCGGCGCCGACGCTGGAGCGCGCCGTGGACGTGATGTTCAAGTATCAATTGGGGCGCATGCCCAGCGACGAAGACAAAGCCCTGATCATCCAGTTTCTCAAGACCCTGAGCGGTCACTGGGAGGACACGCCATGATGAATGTTTCGCGCCGCGCCAGCCTGTTGCTGGTGGGCCTGATTGCCGTGGTGCTGGCCTCGATTCTGGTCTTTCTGTACCTCAAGTCGAACTCCGAACAGACCACGACCTATACCGAATCCCGGGACCTGATTCGCCAGATCAAGCAGCAGGACTCCTTGTGGGAAAACGAAATCCTCAAGGCGCGGGTGGCGATTTCCCACAACTACGATCCACTCGTCTCGCCGATGAACGAGATGAACCGATTGTGGCAGCGCTTCGACAGCATGGAGGCAGACCACGGGCGCAACGATCCCGGCAAATGGGAGGACGCCCACGGAGGCTTCCTTAAGGCGATGGAGGAAAAGACCCGGCTGGTGGAGCGCTTCAAATCGCACAACGCGTTGCTGCGCAACTCCCTGGCCTTCCTGCCGACCGCCGAAGACGACATTCAGGTGCAACTGGCGAGTCTGTCCGACCTCGACAAACTGCAGATGCAGAACATCGCCACCGACACCTATGACCTGTTGCTCAGTGCCCTGGAGTTCGCTCAGGTCACCTCGGCCGACAAGGCCGCCGACATCGAAGTCGGGCTGAGCAAACTGGCGGTCAACGCGCAGCGTCTGCCGGCTGACTTTCAAACCCCGATCAAGATCGTCAGCAATCACATCGGCCTGATCCTGCGCGAGCAGCCGATCGTCAACGAATTGCTCGAACAGATCGAAGCGATCCCCTCGGCCGAACGATTGGACAACATCACCAACCTGCTCGACCTGGATCAGCAGCAAGCCGAGAAGGTCAATCGCCAGTACCACTTTTACCTGCTGGTGTTTTCCGTCCTGCTGATGCTGTCGCTGCTCTGGCTGGCCATCAGCCTGATCCGCAGTTTCGCCGAGATCAACCGGATCAACAGCGCGTTGCAAACCGCCAATGAGGTGCTGGAACAGCGGGTCGAGGAACGTACCCAGGAACTCAAGAATGCCCAGAGCGAACTGCTCGACTCCGCCCGTCAGGCCGGGATGGCCGAGATCGCGACCAACGTGCTGCACAACGTCGGCAACGTACTCAACAGCGTGAACATTTCCTCCGACCTGATCGCGCGCAAATTGCGCGCCAGCAAAACCCAAGGCCTGGGCAAGGCCATGCAGATGATCAACGAGCACCCGGATGACCTCGGCCATTTCCTGACCCAGGACGACAAGGGCAAGCTGCTGCCCGGCTACCTCAATCAACTGGTCGGCGCCATCGCCGCAGAACAGCAGGAAATGGTCGACGAACTGAACCAGATGAACAAAAGCGTCGATCACATCAAGGACATCGTCGCCACCCAGCAATCCTACGCCGGAGCCAACAGCCTGGCCGAACCGTTGTACATCAGCCAGATGCTCGAAGACGCCCTGCGCATGAACGCCGGCGCGCTGACCCGGCACCACGTCACGGTGGTCAAGGAATACGGCGACGTGCCCCAGGTGATGGGCGACAAGCACCGCTTGCTGCTGATCCTGATCAACCTGATCAGCAACGCCAAATACGCGATGTCCGATCTCAACAATCGCCCGCGCACCATCACCCTCGGCGCCAGGGTTGTCGATGACAACTTCCTGGAAATCAGCGTGAAGGACGATGGCGAGGGGATTGCCCCGGAAAACATGACGCGGATCTTTGCCCACGGCTTCACCACCCGCAAGGAAGGCCACGGTTTTGGCCTGCACAGCTGTGCCCTGGCGGCCATCGAGATGAACGGCCACCTCACCGCCCACAGTGACGGGCCGGGCCTTGGCGCGTTGTTTACCCTGCAAATTCCGCTGATCAAGGTAACGGAGGACGCATGAGCGAAGCATCCAACCGCCGGGTTCTGGTGATCGACGACATGCCGTCGATTCACGATGACTTTCGCAAGATTCTCGTCCCGGCCCAGGCCCAATCGGTCGAGCTGGATGCAATGGAAGCCGCGCTGTTCGGCGAAACCGCCAAACCCGTGCAACAGAAGCTCGAGATGGAATCGGCCTATGGCGGCGAGGAAGGATTGGCCAGGCTGATCGCGGCCATGGACGCACAACGGCCGTTCGCCCTGGCGTTCGTCGACATGCGCATGCCCGACGGTTGGGACGGGGCCAAAACCATCGAGCACTTGTGGCAGAAAGATCCCAAATTGCAGGTGGTGGTCTGCACCGCGTATTCCGACTATTCCTGGGATGAACTGCTGGAGCGCCTGCACGCCCACGACCGCTTGCTGATCCTGAAAAAGCCTTTCGACAACATCGAAGTCCAGCAGATGGCCAATACCCTGCTGACCAAATGGGACATGACCGAACGCGCCTCGATGCAAATGCATGAGCTGGAACATCAGGTGGATCAGCGCACCACGCAGTTCAAGCAGGCCAGCGAAGCATTGCAGCGGGAAATCGACGAGCGCAAACAGCTCGAGGGCCAGTTGGTGCAATCGGAAAAGCTCGCGTCGCTGGGGCAACTGGCGGCCGGCGTCGCCCATGAAATCAACAATCCGATCGGCTTCGTCGCCTCCAACCTCGGGGCGCTGGACAGCTACTTCCAGCAGTTGCTGGAGATACTCGATGCCTATCAGGTGGCGAGTCAGACGCTGGGGGCTGAGTCCGCCGCGCAGTTACAGCAATTACGCGAGAAAAACGAACTGGATTTTCTGCTCGATGACATTCCGTCGCTGATCAGGGAATCCAAGGACGGCATCGGCCGGGTCGGACAGATCGTCAAGGACCTGAAGGATTTCTCCCGGGTCGACAGCCAGCTGGAATGGCAGTGGGCCGACTTGCAGCAGGGCATCGATTCGACTCTGAACATCGTCGCCAGCGAACTCAAATACAAGGCCGATGTGATCAAGGATTATCAGGCGCTGCCGGAAGTCGAATGCCTGCCGTCGCAAATCAACCAGGTGGTCATGAACCTGGTGGTCAATGCGGCGCAGGCCATGGGTTCCGAGCGCGGCACCATCACCCTGCGCACCGGGCAACAGGGTGAAACCGCGTGGATCGAAGTCGCCGACAATGGCTCGGGCATTGCGCCGCAAACCCTGCAGAAAATCTTCGACCCGTTCTTCACCACCAAACCGGTCGGCCAGGGGACAGGGCTGGGCCTGTCCCTGTCCTATGGCATCGTGAAAAAACACGGCGGGGAAATCACCGTCAACAGCGAACTCGGGGTCGGCACAACGTTCCGGGTGGAACTGCCGCTGCGCCAGACCCGACCGGCCGCCTGAGGCTCGCTTACGCCGCCTCCTGGAAATCCATCTCCGGCGGCTGGCGACGGAAGCCGCCGGTCAACACTGCAAGGTAGACCACGCCAACCGCCAGCCAGCTCAGGCCCAGGTACACCGCCAGGTGATCGAGGCTGACCATCAGCCACAGATCCGCCACCAGACCGATGAACGGGAAGATCAGGAACAGCATCAGTTCGCGCGGGCCTCTTTTGTCGCCACCGATCCAGTAGTGGAAGATCACCGACAGGTTGACCAGGCTGAATGCCAGGAACGCACCGAAGTTGATGAACGAGGTCGAGGTGGTCACGTCGAGTTTCAGCGCCAGCAACGCGACGACCGCGCACAGCAGGATGCTGTTGATCGGCGTGCCGAAACGCGCGTGCAGGGTGCCGAAGAACGATTTCGGCAACACGCCGTCACGGCCCATGGCGAACAGCAGCCGCGAACCGCTGGCCTGGGCGGACAGACCCGAGGCGAACTGGCCGACGATCAGACCGATAAGGAAGATCGAGACGAACAGGTCGCCGCCGATGTTGCGGGCGATTTCATAGGCCGCCGAGTCGACGCTGTCGAACTGGAACGACGGGTGAGCAGTCTGCACGAAGTACGCCACGACGACGAAAATCAGCCCGCCGATCAGGGTGATCAGCATGATCGCCCGAGGGATGGTGCGACGCGGGTCACGGGTTTCTTCGGTAAGGGTGCTGACCGCATCGAATCCGAGGAACGAGTAACAGGCGATCGCCGCGCCGCTCATGATCAGCGGCATCTGCATGTCGCCGTTGAAGAACGGCTTGATCGACCACAGCGGCTGACTGGCGTCACCCCCGACGTAGTGGACGCACAGCGCCACGAAGGCAACCAGCACGAGGAATTGCACCAGCATCAGCAAGGCGTTGATGCCGTTCGCCAGTTTCAGGCCGACAATATTGATCGCGCTGGTGATGCCGATGAACGCCAGCACCCAGATCCATTGCGGCACGGCAGGGAATGCCGACGCCAGATACGCCGCGCCGATCAGCCAGATCGCCATCGGCAGGAACAGATAATCGAGCAACACCGCCCAACCGGCGATGAAGCCGAGTTTCGGGCTGATGGCCTTGCGCACGTAGCTGTAGGCCGACCCGGCCACGGGGAACGCGGCGGCCATGTGCCCGTAGCTCAGGGCGGTGAAAAACATCGCGACCAGCGCCGCCAGATACGCGGCGGGCACCATGCCGGCAGTGGATTGGGCGAGGATACCAAAGGTGCCGAGGACGATGATCGGCGTCATATAGGCGATGCCGAACAGCACCACCGACCCTAGCGAGAGAGTGCGTTGCAAACCAGCCATGAGCGTCTACTCCGAATTTTATTGGATTTATGGCAGAGCCGAGTTCGGCAATATTTCGGGTGTTGCGTTGTTGTTCTGGTGTTGCCGGACTCAAGTGTCCGACATGAAATCCATTCCCCCTCACCCCAGCCCTCTCCCCCATGAGGGAGAGGGGGAAAGGGAGCCGATCCTTGTACATTTCAAGCCCTGAGTTCGACCTGGTGTTTCAGTCGATGCAGCTTGCAAGAACAACTCGGTCAGTTCCCTCTCCCTCCGGGAGAGGGTCAGGGTGAGGTCGGCGTTCAGCGGTGGGGAATCAACAGCTCCCGAACACCGCCGTCCCGCTCCACAATCTCCCCAGGCAACTTCAACCGCTGATCGTCCAGATAACGGTAATCCTTGCGCGCGATCTCCAGCTGGCCGAAATCCAGCTCGACACTGAACCGCCCCTCTTCCCGCCCGGCCTCGAACAACAGCGTGCCCAGCGGATCCACCAGCGCACTGCCACCCGCAAACATCAGGCCGTCATCGCCGGCTTCCACACGATTGACCATCAGCGCATACGCCTGGTTTTCCTGGGCGCGGGCCATGATCGCGGTGCGGTGGGTCGGGCCGTAGGGGTCCATGTTGCCGTTGGTCACGATCAACAGTTCGGCGCCCAATTGCGCGAGGGCGCGGGCGGTTTCCGGGAATTCGATGTCGTAGCAGATCAGCAGGCCGACCCGCACACCGTTCCACAGGCATGTGGCATAACGGTCGCCCGCCTCGAACACACCGCGATCCGAAGCCCAGAGGTGGGTCTTGCGGTATTTCAGGGCGATGCCTTCGGGAGTGATCAGCAGCGTAGTGTTGTAGAAGCGGCCGTTGTCGTTTTCGGCCATGCCGATCACCACGGCGATGTTGCGTTCGCGGGCGGCGGCCTGCACTGCGCTGACAGTCGGGCCGTCCAGCGGCTCGGCAACCTCAGCCACGGTCTCGGCCGTTGGGAAGCCCATCAGGTGAGTTTCGGGGAACACGACCAATTGCGTGTCAGCGCTGCAGGCAGCAATCGCCGCCAGGGCGCGTTCCAGGTTATAGACCGTGCCATTGTCACGGCCCGCCAGTTGGGCGAGTTCGACTTTCATGGGTATTCCTTGTTATGAGCGCCGGACGCTGAAAGATTGCCCGGTGGCTGTCTGTGAGCCAGTATGCGCAGCAGCGACCGGCCAGGGAATCACGCGGCCGGGGTAACCCGATAGGGGTAGATCCATGACACTTTCGTTTGACGACATCACCTGGCACCGGGCCGTCGGGCAGTTGATCGATGCCCTCGACAAGCCCAATTTCTGGGCGCAACTGGTGCGTCTGCTCGACCAATACGTAACGTTCGATAGCTGGGTGGCCCTGCTGTTCAGCGCCGACCGGCACCCGCAAGTGTTCGCCGAATGCCCCGGCGAGGACGGCAGCCCCGACCAGTTGTTCCAGGACTACCTGCGCGGCCTGTACCTGCTCGACCCCTTCTACATCGCCTGCCGCGAGCAATCGCGCACCGGGTTGTATCGACTGTCGGAAGTGGCGCCGGAGCACTTCGAGCTGACCGAGTATTACCAGCGATACTTTCGTCTGAATGTGGTGGCCGACGAAATCCAGTTCAATTGCCAGCTCGAAGGCGACCGTACGTTGTGCCTGTCGCTGGGCAGCAAACAGCGTTTCAGTGCCGAACAGATTGCCCTGCTGTCGCTGATCCAGCCGTGGGTGCTGGGTTTGCTGCGCCAGCGCCTGCCCTACGAAATCAACGAAGTCGTCGCCCTCGCCCCGCCACCGGTACACAACGACTGGCGGGCGCAACTGGAAGAATCGGTGCAACAGCTCAAGGGCGCGCAATTGACCGCCCGGGAACTGGATGTCGGGCGTTTGATGCTCAGCGGTTGCTCCAGTAAAGAAATCGCCCGTAAGCTGGAAATCTCCGTAGAAACCGTGAAAGTCCATAAGAAACACATGTACAGCAAGCTGGGGATCAAATCCCAGTCAGAGCTGTTTTCGATCTTTCTCCAGGCACAGAACGCCTGAGCAACGCTGGACCGCTTTCCCGTGGGAGCGGGCTTGCCCGCGAAGGGGCCGTCACATCCGACATGCTGTTGGCCGGACTGGCGCTTTCGCGAGCAAACCCACACCCACACAGGGATCTGCGGCGCAGAAAATCCGAGTCCGAACCAGGGAAACCGTATGAGCCTGTCACTCCTGAGCCGCTACGCCTTCTTTGCCGTCTGCGTGATATTCACCCTCGCCAGCCTGCCCTTCCTCGAACATGACTGGCTGTGGCCGATCACCGCCGTGACCGGGGTATTGAGCCTGATCGGTCTGTTCGACCTGATGCAGAGCCCGCACGCGGTACGCCGCAACTATCCGATCCTGGGCAACATCCGTTATCTGGTCGAAGGCATCCGCCCGGAAATCCGCCAGTACCTGCTGGAGTCCGACAGCGACGCCCTGCCCTTCTCCCGCGCCCAGCGTTCGCTGGTGTACTCGCGGGCCAAGAACGAAACCGCCGACAAACCGTTCGGCACCCTGATCGACGTGTATCAGTCCGGTTTCGAGTTCATCGGCCATTCGATGCGCCCCGCGCCATTGAGCGACCCGAGCAGTTTCCGCGTCACCGTCGGCGGCCCGCAATGCACCCAGCCGTACTCGGCTTCGGTGTTCAACATCTCGGCCATGAGCTTCGGCTCGCTCAGCGCCAACGCGATCCGCGCGCTGAACCAGGGCGCCAAACTCGGCAACTTCGCCCATGACACCGGCGAAGGCAGCATCAGCCCCTACCACCGCGAAAACGGCGGCGACCTGACCTGGGAGCTGGGCAGCGGCTACTTCGGTTGCCGCACCAGCGACGGCCGCTTCGACCCGGAGCGCTTCGCCACCCAGGCGCAGAACCCGCAGGTGCGGATGATCGAAATCAAGATGAGCCAGGGCGCCAAACCCGGCCACGGCGGGATTCTGCCCAAGCACAAGGTCACCCAGGAAATCGCCGACACGCGCGGCATCATGATGGGCGAAGACTGCATCTCGCCGTCACGCCACAGCGCGTTTTCCACGCCGCTGGAAATGATGCATTTCATCCAGCAACTGCGTGAACTGTCCGGCGGCAAACCGGTGGGCTTCAAGTTCTGTCTCGGCCATCCGTGGGAGTTCATGGGCATCGCCAAAGCCATGCTGGAAACCGGCATTCTCCCGGACTTCATCGTCGTCGACGGCAAGGAAGGCGGCACCGGCGCCGCACCGGTGGAGTTCACCGACCACATCGGCGTGCCGATGCGCGAAGGCCTGCTGTTCGTCCACAACACCCTGGTCGGCCTGAACCTGAGGGACAAGATCAAACTCGGCGCCAGCGGCAAGATCGTCAGTGCCTTCGACATCGCCAGCGTCCTGGCCATCGGTGCCGACTGGGCCAACTCGGCACGCGGCTTCATGTTCGCCATCGGCTGCATCCAGTCGCAGAGCTGCCACACCAACAAATGCCCGACCGGTGTCGCCACCCAGGATGCCCTGCGCCAACGTGCCCTCGTGGTCCCGGACAAGGCGCAGCGGGTCTACAACTTCCACCGCAACACCCTCAAGGCCCTGGCCGAAATGCTCGCCGCCGCCGGCCTCGATCACCCGTCGCAACTGTCGGCCAAGCATCTGGTGCGACGCATGTCGGCGACCGAGATCAAGCTGTTCTCGCAGTTGCACGTATTCCTCAAGCCGGGGGAATTGCTCACCGGGGAAGTGAACGGCGAGTTCTATTCGCGGATGTGGCAGATGGCGCGGGCGGACAGTTTCGAACCGCAGGACGCCGCAGCGGCATGAGGTTCCAAACTGGATTGCTCACCACTGCAGCGTTTTGATCGGTGCAGGCTCCTTGAGGACGATGAAACCGTAGTCGCCGATCAGATAGATCCGGTAGAAGCGGCTCTCCAGTAACACTGGAAAGCCCTGGTAGCCGACGCGGGTGGCATTGCGCCGTTCGCGTTCGGCGACCACGTTGGTGACGCCCACGCCCGGCAGGTTTTCCGCGAGTACCGCGTAGTCGACATTCAGCAGATAACGCAGCACCGGCAGCTGTTTGAATGAACCGGCCGCGCCCACCAGCCAGTGATCGGAATAGCTGACCGACAGGTAAATCCTTTTCGCTTCGCGCAGTTGCCGATGGGCGTTGATGTCCTGGCCGAGGCTGTACAGGACCGACGTGGCGAAGGTTTTCTGCATCGTCAGCACCCGCCCGTAAGCGAACGACAGCGACAGCGTCGCCAGCAACGGAATCATCAGCAGCAAGGGCAAACGCCGGTGCAGCGGCGCCAGCCCCAGATTCGCCAGGTAGAACAGCAGGACCAGCAGCACGCCAAAGCCGATCAGGGTGCGTGCGCCTTCGTTGAAGTCGCGAAACAGCAGGGTCATGCCGGGCACCAGCAGAACCAGTGAAACCAGCACTGACAGACAGGCCAGCAACCCGCTCCAGCGCGGTGTCTGGCGTCCAAGCCGCACCACGCCCATCGCGGCACACAACAGCAACAGACCGTACAACCACGGGTAGCCACCGTGAAACAGCAGGGCGACTTTCTCCAGCACCCGCCCACCATTGATGCCGATCTGCAGCAACGGATGGGCGTTCCAGTTCAGCAGGTCGCTGCGGCCCTCGGGCAACATGAACGGGTACGCCGTGACGCTGTAGATCAACACCCCCAGGCCCAGTTGCGCGCCTTTGCAGCCAAGCATTCGCCAGATCTGCGCCCATGGGACGCGACGATGAATCGCGCGGATCAACGCCACCCCGCACAAGCC
This sequence comes from Pseudomonas botevensis, assembly GCF_019145475.1. Lineage (GTDB taxonomy): Bacteria > Pseudomonadota > Gammaproteobacteria > Pseudomonadales > Pseudomonadaceae > Aquipseudomonas > Aquipseudomonas botevensis. The sequence continues at coordinate 26,093 of NZ_JAHTKI010000022.1, read as the reverse complement.
GAGAAACACATTGAGGCTGATCTGATACAGCCCGATCGCCAGCGCCAGCAGTGCCGCCGGAATCAACCATCGCTGCACCCGCGAAACGCTGTCGAAGCTGATGGCGAAAATCACCGCCGCCAGGCTCAGCGCCATGCATGGGCCGTCGTACTGATAGGACAGGTTTTGCAGCAGGAACGGGTTGTACCAGAGCGGCAACACCACCAGGCAACCGGCCAGGGTTGGCTCGGGGAAATAGTGAAACGTCAGTCGGCTCAGGGCCAGGGCCATCACCACAACTGCCAGCAGCAGCGGCAAGGGGAAAATGTTCGGCGCGGCGCCGCTGAAGGTCAGCACTTCATACAGCCAGTCGGCGAACAACCGGCCTTGCCCGGCCCAGGCATTACCGGCGGCCAGCGTCCGCCAGTTGTCGTCGATGTAGGGGAAGTCCGCGAGGATCAGCGGCAGGACGTACAGCGCTGTCGCGAGCAAAAAAAACCACGCGACCTGACGGCGGCCGAGTTCACGAACGAAAAAATCGCTCATCCTCATAACGGTGACTCCATTCACTGTCGAGTGGCATCGATAGTGATAAAGATTGGAGTCTGACAATGGGTTTTCTGTCAGTCTTTCAGACCGACGGTGGGCGCCGGCAGTCCAACGAAAAAGGCCCCGGTCTTGCGAGCGGGGCCTTGGCATTGCAGACGTCTTCGATCAGGAAGCGGAACGCACCGCGCCTTGCGAGCCTTCGTTCGGTTGCAGCTTGAACACGCAGAACAAAACGGTCAGCAGCACCAGGAACGCAGGCCCGACATAGAGCGCCACGCGGGTATCCGGGAAGTACGCCATCAGGCCCACCACCAGCACCAGGAACGCCAGCGCGAAGTACGAGCTGACCGGGTACAGCCACATCTTGTATTTCAGTCCGGCACGTTCGCTGGCGCTCAGGCCTTTGCGGAATTTCAGCTGGGCCAGCAGGATCATCACCCAGGTCCAGATCGCGCCGAAGGTGGCAATCGAGGTAACCCAGACGAAGACTTTTTCCGGCACCAGATAGTTGAGCAGCACACCCAGCAGCAACGCGCCGATCGACAGCAGCAGGGCGCGACGCGGCACGCCGTTGCTCGAGGTCCTGGCGAACCCGGCCGGGGCCTGGCCGTTCTGCGCCAGGCTGTAAAGCATGCGCCCGGTGCTGAAGATGCCGCCGTTGCACGAGGACAAAGCGGCGGTGATCACCACGAAGTTGATGATGCCGGCAGCGGTCTTGATCCCCAGGCGTTCGAAGGTCATCACGAACGGACTGCCCTGGGTGCCGATTTCATTCCACGGATAGATCGATAGGATCACGAACAACGCGCCGACGTAGAACAGCAGAATCCGCCAGAACACCGAGCCGATCGCATCGGGAATGGTCTTCTGCGGGTTCTTCGCTTCACCGGCGGTCAGGCCGATCATCTCCACGCCCAGGTAGGCGAACATGACCATTTGCAGCGACATCAGCACGCCCTGCACGCCGTTGGGCATGAACCCGCCGTGGGTCCAGAGGTTGGAAATCCCCAGCGCCACGCCATCGTTGCCGAAACCGAACGCGATGATGCCGATGCCGCCCAGCACCATGGCGATGATGGTGACGATCTTGATCAGGGCGAACCAGAATTCGAACTCACCGAAGGCCTTCACCGCGATCAGGTTGACCGAGCCCATGCTGACCAGCGCCGCGAGCGCCCAGATCCAGCGCGGTACGTCGGGGAACCAGATGCCCATGTACACCGCCACCGCCGTGATTTCCGCGATGCAGGTCACCAGCCACAGGAACCAGTAGTTCCAGCCGGTGAGAAACCCCGCCAACGGGCCGAGATAATCCTGGGCGTAACGGCTGAAGGAGCCGGCCACCGGGTTGTGTACGGCCATTTCGCCAAGGGCGCGCATGATCACCAGGATCGCCAGACCGCCGATGATGTAGGACAGCATGATTGCCGGACCGGCCATTTCGATGGCCTTGGCCGACCCCAGGAACAGACCGACGCCGATACAGGCGCCGAGCGCCATCAAGCGAATGTGCCGTTCGCCGAGTTCGCGTTTGAGCGGACCGCCCTGAGCGGTTTCGCCAGCCTGCAGGTGATTACCTGATGACATGGAAGGACAACCTCATCTTGTTATTGGATATGACCCAACGAGTCTCGAAGCGTCGGCCGATAAGCCTTCACCTCCTGAAACCACATCTGTTTCGTGGACAGACGCGTCTTGCAGGGCGAACCTGCAGGATCGGCGGGGCGTGCAGTGTAAGAAACATCGGACAGGGTAATTCACTCTATAAACCGCGACATTCAGAGATAAATCTCGATGATTTGCTATCCCACGGAGAAATACTGTCTATGAAAACCAGAGAAAACCACCGCCGAACGGGTTGGCGAGTATTGCACGGTAATGGTGCAGGGTCATGTTCAACCGTCAATGCGATTAATCGCGCAAGCGCTCTATTGCGCCATTTCCAGAGCAACACGCACGCCTGGAGAGGGTGAACGGCCCCCCCGGCAGATTTGTTCAGATCCCTGTCGCCCACCGTCCTTCACAATTTTTTCACCAGCGCCAACCACCGACTAAGCTTCAGACAAGTCCGATCAATCTGCGTGAATGGATCAATCGACTATGGGCGCTTTGTGGCAAACCGATTCGAGTAAAACCGTGGTTCCGACTGAACGTGTGGATGAAGCGCCTATACCTGAAAAACCCCGTCGTAACCGGCATGGGTGGAAGGCTTTCTGGCTGTTGTTGTTGATCATTGCGATTGTGGTGGGACTGGCAGCGGCCAAGGAGATGCGCACCTCGCGCTTTCAGTCGCGGCAGGTCAGCCAGTACGCGGCGTCGTTGAAATACGAGTTGCAACCGGGGCCGAGCGAAGCGATCCGCTATCCGGGCAACGGGCCGTTCGACCTGCGCCTGGGCTACAGCTCGCTGGATGAGTTCCTGCCGCGACTGCTCAAACGCAATTACGTGATCACCGAGCAGACCCGCTTCTCCGCCGCCCTGCTCGGCTACACCGACAAGGGCCTGTTCGTGCCCTATTCCGAGAAAATCCAGGCCGGGCTGTCGATCACCGACTGCCGTGCCGCGCCGCTGTATCAGTACCAATATCCGCAACAGCTGTATTCGAGTTTCGCGGCGATTCCGCCGGTGGTGGTAAACAGCCTGTTGTTCATCGAGAACCGTTTCCTGCTCGACCCGAAACAACCGCTCGCCAACCCGGCGGTGGACTGGCCGCGCTTTGGCATGGCCGCGTGGTCGCAGGTCGCCAAGCTGCTGCATCTGCCGGGGCAATCGGCGGGCGGCAGTACGCTGGCGACGCAACTGGAAAAATACCGCCACTCGCCGGATGGTCTGACGGTGTCCGGAGCCGAGAAGATCCGCCAGATGATTTCCGCCAGCGTGCGCGCCTATCAGGCCGGGCCGCAAACCCTGGTGGCGCGGCAGAACATCATTCGCGACTACCTCAACAGCGTGCCGTTGTCGGCCGTGCCCGGCCATGGCGAAGTGCATGGCATGGCCGAAGGCTTGCGGGTCTGGTACGGCGCCGACTTCAACCAGGCCAACGAAAAACTCGCAAGCAGCGCCACCGATCCGCAGACCATGGCCGCCAAGGGCCTGGCCCTGCGCGAAATGCTCTCGCTGATGATCGCCCAGCGCCGCCCTTCACATTACCTGACCAAGGGCCACGACGAACTGGCCGACCTTACCGACAGCCACCTGCGCCTGCTCAAGCAGAACGGGGTGATCGACAGCGCCCTGGCCGATGCCGCGCTTGCCAGCAAAGTCAGTTACCGCGACTGGCAGACCCAACCGACCATCCAGCCGATCGAAACCAACAAGGGCATCAGCGTCGCCCGCAGTCGCCTGGCCTCGATGCTCAACCGGCCGCTGTACGACCTCGACCGCCTCGACCTCTCGGCCACCAGCACCCTGCAAGGGCAATTGCAGACCGAGGCCACCGCTTACCTGAAGAAACTCGCCGACCCGGCCTACGCCGCCGAAATCGGCCTGCTCGGCGAACGCCTGCTGACGCCGACCAGCACCACCCAGGTGCGCTACAGCTTCACCCTGTTCGAGCTGACCCCGGACGGCTCGCGAGTGCGGGTGCAGACCGACAGCACCGACCAGCCGTTCGACATCAACGAGGGCAGCAAGCTCGAACTCGGCTCCACGGCCAAGATGCGCGTGCTGACCACTTACTTGCAGATCATCTCCGAACTGCACGACAAGTACGCCGGCATGTCCGTGCCGGAACTGAAAAAAGTCGATGTGCCGGATCAGGACCGCCTGAGCCAGTGGGTCATCGACTATCTGGTGCAGAACAAGGATCGCGACCTGTCGAAGATGCTCGGCGCCGCCCTTGACCGCAAATACTCGGCCAGCCCCGGCGAGGCGTTTTTCACCGGTGGCGGTCTGCATGTGTTCCACAACTTTCGCAAGGAAGACAACGGCCGCATGCCGACCCTGCGCGATGCCCTGCGCGAATCGATCAACCTGCCGTTCATTCGCCTGATGCGCGACCTGGTGCGCTACACCACCTACTCCGGCCCCAACAACAGCGCCGAACTGCTCAAGGACGACCGCGACCCACGGCGCCAGGAATACCTGGCGAATTTCGCCGACCGCGAAGGCACCTCGTTCCTGCTCAAGTTCTGGAAGAAGTACAAGAACAAGGACACCCAGGCGCGCCTGGAAACCTTCCTCGACAGCATGCGCCCGACGCCGATCCGCATGGCCGCCGTGCATCGCTACCTGCTGCCAAACGCCAGTCAGGAAGACTTCAACAGCTTCGTGCGCTCGCACCTCAAGGGCACCAAGCTCACCGAAAAGCTCACCGACGAACGCCTGGAACGGCTCTACCTGGCCTACGGTCCCGGCACCTACGATTTGCCGGACCAGGGCTTCATCGCCAAGGTTCACCCGCTGGACCTGTGGATGATCGGCTACCTGCTCAACCACCCCGACGCGACCTTCAGCCAGATCGTCAAGGCCAGCGAATTCGAGCGCCAGGAAGTCTACAGCTGGCTGTTCAAGAGCAAGCACAAGGGCGCACGGGACAGCCGGATCCGCACCATGCTGGAGATCGAGGCATTCCTTGAGATCCATCAGCGCTGGCAGAAAGTCGGCTACCCGTTCGATCATCTGGTGCCATCGCTGGCGACCGCCATCGGCAGTTCCGGCGACCGTCCGGCAGCCCTGGCCGAGCTGATCGGCACCATCCTCAACGACGGCGTGCGCATGCCGACCCTGCGCATCGACAGCCTGCATTTTGCAGCGGATACGCCGTATGAAACGCGGCTGGTCAACGACCCGCACGTCGGCAAACGGGTGATGCCGTCGGAAGTCGCCACGGCGATGCGCGAAGCGTTGTCGCAAGTGGTGGACGCCGGTACGGCCAAACGTGTTGCCGGCAGTTTCAAACTGGCCGACGGCACGCCACTGGCGATGGGTGGCAAGACCGGCACCGGCGACAACCGCATCGAGGCCATCGGCTCCGGCGGGCGGATTCTCAGTTCCAAGTCGATCAACCGGACCGCGACCTTCGTGTTCTACATCGGCGACAGCCACTTCGGCACGCTCACCGCCTACGTCCCCGGTCGCTCGGCGGAAAACTTCAAATTCACCTCGGCCCTGCCGGTGCAGGTACTCAAGGGCATGGCGCCGATTCTCAACAACTACCTGCAACCGGGCAGCCATTCACAATGCACCCCGCCACAGGCACCGACCGTGGCTTCGGCAAGTCACTCGACACTTGAATGAATCAACAACAGGGGCGGTATCTATTTATTTTATGCATTTCAATATTCAATCATTGATTCAGAAGGAGCGCTGTTCGGCAGCAGACTTTTAAACTAATCATTCAAGACCTTGAACGTTAGTCTGGCGATTCCAGACTTACTCAAGGTTTTAACAATGACCGCAACATCCGAAAACAAAGGGCAACATTACGATTTAATTAAATCGCATATCCATCCGGTATTCGCTGATATGCAACTGCACCGCAGCGAAGCGCTGCGCAACGCCTCGCACAAGCGTGAACGCTGGATGATCAAGGCCCCCAAGAAAGCACTGAACCGGATATCCGATGCCAACCTGAAAGCCTGGGACACACAGAACAAAACCGACCGATTGCTCGACCGTGTAAAAAATGCTTATGCCTTTGCCGAACCGTTGTTAAAGGCAAAACTGCGCGAACTGGTGGATATCGAAGTTGATGTAAAGAACACTTACTTGAGACTGTATGTACCGCAAGGTACGCCTTGGTGGGTCATACACGTTGCGAAAGGTTATTCGATTCGAAAAGTCTCATTACTGGATGCCGCCCTGCACAACTTTTCCGAAGATGAAACATTCACCGATGAATCCGCCTTCCTGTTGAAAACCGATCCTTATCGCGACCTCTACGACCTCTCGCCCCTGGATAAAAAAATCACCATCCGCCAGTTTCAGAAACTCTGCCGGGAACTGGACCTGGGGGCGCAGTTCAAGGCTCACCTTGAAAGCTACCTGCTCAACCCGGAGCCGGTCGCCCAGTCCTACCTGCGAGTGCGCGTGCAGCAGAGCCAGCAGGCCGCACTCAAGGCCGCGGCGCACATGGCGCTGGTTCGACATGACATCACTCGCGAAGCCCACCGGCTGATCGGCGAACTGCTGCGGGGCCGGCTCGACCTGAAATTCCACGGTCAGACCATGCTGCTCTGTGACCTGGGCATGATGGACCTGAACCTCACCGGCATTCTGATCATCCAGCCGGCGCCATACCGTGAAGAGGTTTCGCGAAAGATGCTGGCATGGGTGCCGCACGATCCGGATCACCCGCTCAAGGAGTATGACTCCACGATCGACTTCATGAACGAGCTGACCCGCCAGTTACGGGAAAACAAGACTTCGCCGGCCACGGGCGTCAGTTATCGGCAGTTCTTCAGCCAGTTCGTCGATCACGGGCAGCGCGGACACTTTTTTGCCGACCTCGAACAGCGCCTGACCTTTATCAAGTGGTATCCAAAGGAGCCGGGCGATTCACGTCCGTCGTGGCGCGAAACCCCGGTGGACAATCCGCGCCTGCAATTCAGTGCGACACCGATCCGGGAGCCGCTGTGGCGCTATCGCTACCATCAGCAACTCAACAAGATTCTCAATGACGGCCGAATGATCGCGGTCTCCACCGCCGATGCCGACAGCAATGCGCGCTGGGCCTGGTGGGAGAACTTCAAGAAAATCGCCTCGGACATTTTCAACGTGGCGTTGCTGGTGGTCTCTCCGTTCGTTCCAGTGCTGGGTCAACTGATGATGGCCTACACCGCCTATCAACTGGCCAGTGACGTGATCGAAGGCATCGTGGATTTGGCCGAGGGCCTGTGGTCCGAGGCGACGGATCATTTGCTCGGGGTGGTCAACGACGTCATTCAGTTCGCCCTTATCGGCGTCGGCGGTCAACTGGCCAGTGAGTTTGCCCTGAAGCTTTCACCCTTGGTCGAGAACATGAAAGCGGTGCCCTCGGCTGATGGCAAAACCCGCTTGTGGCATCCCGACCTCGCCCCTTACAACCAGCCAGAACTGGCCGTGCCCAGCGAATCGAAGCCCGATGCCAAGGGCCTGCATCAGCATGCCGGCAAGACGGTTCTGCCGCTGGACGACAACCATTACGCGGTCAAGGTCAATCCGCGCAGCGGCGAGCACCGCATCGAACACCCCACGCGCAAGGACGCCTACTCACCGCGACTGCGCCACAACGGCCAGGGCGCCTGGAGCCACGAAGCGGAAACCCCGGAAAACTGGCAAGGCCCGACCCTCATGCGCCGCCTGGGCCACGCGGTCGACGGCTACAGCGACAGCGAGCTGGAAAAAATTCGCAGCATCAGTGGCACGTCCGAGGATGCGCTGCGCCGCATGCATGTGCAGAACGACCCGCCACCACCGCTGTTGGCCGACACCCTGACCCGCTTCAAAACCCTGGACGAAGCGAAAGATGTCGGCCGCCGGATTCGCACCGGGCAGCCGCTCCCCCCGGAGGCTCACTGGTTCGACCGAACGGTGCCGGACATGCCGGGCTGGCCCGCCGACAAGGCGCTGAAAATCTGCGAACACAATGACCTCACTGGCGCCTCTCGGGTGTACGGCAACCCCCATGCCAGCGACAGTCAGACGCTGTCTATCGGCATTGGTGACGTGATGGACAACAAACTCCCGGAACGCCTCGTGGCGTTTCTCGATGACGCCGACATGCAGTCGCTGCTCGGCAGCGAGTACCCGAAGGAACAGCGGGCGCAGGCCTTGCGCGACCGGCTCGCGCACATCGCGAACAGCCGCACCGCTGACATCTTCGACTATCAGTACCGGTTCAAGAACCGCTCCCATGATGCCGAGGCCACCCTGCTCCAGCAGCAGTACCCGCCACTGCCGGCACCGCTTGCCGAAACCCTGGTCGAGCAGGCCAGCGCCGACGAACACAAGGTCATGGACGAAGAGCAACGCATTCCCCTGCGCCTGAAAAACCAGGCGCGGGAGATCGCTTTCGAGGTAATGACCACCCGCGCCAACGAAGGCTTGTATGAGCCGGAACTGCTGACCGCCGACACCGAACGCCTGGCCCTCAATGCCCTGAAGTTTCACACCGACACCTACGAAAACCTGCGCATCGAGTTACGCAACGGCCACCCTGCCGGTGAGCTGCGCAGCAGCGCCGGAGGTACGGACGCCGCGACCGTACGGGTGCTGGTTCGCGATCGACAGGGGCGTTATGCCGTGTTCGACGGCGAAAGCAAACAACTGCACGGGGCCACTGATTTTTATGAAGCCTTGCTCTGGGCCATGCCCGAGGAAAAACGCGCCGCACTGGGCTATCGCAGCGGGCAAGGGCAAATGTTCAGGCAATGGATCAGGGTCAAGACCGATCTGCCGGCCGAACGCCGGACGCTGTTGGCGGAAAAGCCGATCCGCCCGGTTGTGCCCAGACAGATCGAGCTGCTGGTGCGTGGCGCCAACCAGTCCCGCGAGCCGCAAACGGTGGAGGATAAAGTCAGAAACCTGTATCCGCATTTCACCGACGCCGAGGTCGAGCGGTTCTGCCGTTCGCTGGACGCCACCGGCGATGCGCATGGAAAAATCGACCAGCTGAAGACCGAATACGACCGTTTGCAGGACATCCTCGAGAACTGGCGCCAGGAAAACCTGGCGGGCTGGGACCCGGCGGGTCCCGAAGCAGTGCCCAACTCTTACATCACCTATGAACGCAAGGGCGGACGTTTTCTCGCCAGGCAACTGCTGGAATGTTTCAGTCGCGCATCCGACGTGTTCGGCGAACGCAACAGAAGCCTTGAGAGCGGCTACGCACTGAATCTGTCCACGGATGGCGTGCCCCATAATCTCCAGCATTGGTGGAACCAGATGCCGGAAGCCCTCAAGCCTTACCTCGAACAGATCACCTCATTGAATCTCGATGGCCAGATTTTTTCGCCCAAGCCCGAAGGGCTGTTGAAAGACTTCCATCACCTGCGCCAGTTCAGCGCCAGAAACTGCGGCCTCAAGGCCTTGCCGGAGAGCGTTGGCAAGATGTATCGACTGGAAGACTTGCGGCTGAACAACAACCCGATGCCGTTGACGCCTGCCACAGCGCGACAAGTGAGCAATCTCACGCATCTGCAAACCCTGCGCCTGGATAACACGCCGCTGGACACCGTGCCTTACATCGGACGGATGCCGAGGCTGCGGATTCTGAGCCTGAGAAACACCGGCATCGACAGTTGGCCGCCGGGGCTGTTCGACAAACCCCGGCCCCGTGAGTTTTATCTGAGCCTGGGCGGCAATCAGATCAAATACATACCCGAGGTGCGACCCGGCTCCGACGATGCACGCCTGATTGCCCGTACCCTTCTCTATCCAGACTGGATGACGGCGTCGACCCGCTCGGCCTACGAACGATACCGACAGTCAGTCGGCATGCACCCCTACCCGGTCTATTCGACGGCAGCCGCCGACCTGCTCGAACGCTGGCCGGTCCACACCGATACCACGACCCTTGATGAAACCCCCGGGGTGGGTGCTTACCGACCCGAAGCCTGGCACGACCTGGCCAGCGAATCCGAGTCCGAGGGTTTCTTCAAGGTCTTGCAGAACCTGACTCAATCCGCCGACTACCTGCAGGGCGGCGATGCCAACGATCAACTGACCGAACGCGTCTGGCGAATGGTCGAGGCGGCGGATATCGACGACGCGTTGCGTGAAAAGCTGTTCATCATGTCCACCGAACCCGAGGGCTGCGAAGACGCCGGGGCGCAGTTGTTCAACAACATGGGCATCCACGTGCTGGAGTCCGAAGCCCGTATGTTTTCCCGAACGCCTGCGGAACTGGAAAGCAAAATGGTCACCCTAGCCAAAGGCAAGGCACGCCTGAGCAAAGTCGGCGAAATCGCCCAGGCCGATATCGCCAAACGCGGTGGCAATCCCGATGAAGTCGAAGTGCATCTGGCCTACGAGACCGGACTGGCCAAACGCCTGGAATTGCCGTGGCAATCCGAAGCGATGAAGTTTCAGCAAGTCAGCGGCGTCAACGAAGAGACCATCGAAAAGGCCTACGCCAAGATCCTTGCCGAAGAACGAGGCAATGGCCTGGTCGACCAGATGCTCGAACAGAAATTCTGGAGGGACTATCTGGAGGAAACCCACCCTGGGGAAATGCGCGCCAACACCGATGCCTGCCTGGAGAAGATCGATCTGCTGGTGGAGTTGCAGACCGCCCAGGCGCAGTGGGTCGAGGCGGCCGACCTGCCCTACGCCGAACGCGCGTTGCGCCGACAGAAAGTCGCCGAGATCGCGCACAAGTTATCCATCCCGGATGACGTGGTGTTCACCCCGCAGAAAATGTCCGAGGAAACCATCGCCCGGTTGAATGCAGACATCGGCGAACAGGAAAAGCAACTCGCCCGCCGACTGACCCGCGAGGCCATGGAGCGCGCCGGGATCTGAAGCCCTGGAACATATCGCTTTTGTGGGAGTGGGCTTGCCCACGAAAAGGCCCGCACAGTCCCTGTGCAGGCCCACCACTATCGCGGTCTAGCCCTCCCACCGGGCTAGACCTCCGAATCCCAGATCACCGTGACCTTGCCGGCAAAGCGCTTCGCCTTGTCGGGTTCGATCATGTTTTCCATGTAATGGCTCGGCACTTCGAAGTGCAGCACGCCCGGCGCGCGGTCGACGTACAGCGCCGGTTGAAACACCGCGTCGGTCGAGGTTTCCGTCAAGCGTCGTTTCTGCACCGGTTGGCCTTTGTCGTCAGTGATGCTCAGGGGCAGGCTGACGCTCATGTTGACCTGGGGAAAAATGCTGCCGGATTGCGCATCCCGCAAACTGCATCCGCCGATGCCCGCATGCTCACATTCGATGGACATGCGAAACCGCGAAGAGGTGGAGATGTTGAACGTCTGGTCACGGAACAACCGCTCGGGCCGGCGACCGCTCTGCAGCCAGGCCTGCCAGCCGCCCTGGGGTATCAGCTCGACTTTGTTGCCACCCGGCGGCAGGTCGACCTTGAGCACATGCTGGACATCCAGCACGAAACGGAAGGTCACCTCGGCGCTGTCCGGCAGCATGTTGTCGCCGGTGTCGATGTCCATGCCCGGCCCGATGCTGTAGCGCAACTCGCCGACGTACAGCCCGGACGACATCTGCAACGGGTCCGGCGTACGCAGCTCGTAACCGACATCCAGATACCCGTACGACATCCACGGAATAGTGAATGCCGCCTGCCTGGCACAGGTGCCGACGTCCTGGGCTCGCCAGAAAAACCGGTAGAACTCCGGCCCGTAGGAGAACATTGCCGCCCCTTTGCAGGGCGGTGTCACGAACCACCAGGACCGGCCCCCCCACAGCGCTTCATGAGCGCGCTCGTCATTGGACTCACCCGTCAGATTGACCGCCGTGTCACTCAACACGTACTGCGAACCGAACCCGCCTATGCGCATCTCGACCGTGGCCGCCTCACCGGTGAACACATGGGAAACCACCAGGCTGCGCCACTGCGCGGGCATGCTGAACATCGCCCCGTTGCGCTCCGGGGAGCCGGGCACGATCGCCTGCACCGAGGCGAAACGCAGGGGCAACCGCACCCCCGACAACGGCTTGCAGTCATTGGGGAACGTCGCGCAATAACCACTCGGCGGCGTCTGATTGATGAACGTATTGATCTGCGGATTAGCCGGATCAGGCACATACACCGCGCGGATTTCCTGAGTCACGCCATGGGCCATGGCTGATAACAACCAGACACACGCACCGACCCACACTCTTGCTCTCTTGCATCCTGAAACCATTACCCGCTCCTTGCTTGAACAGCGCTGCAGGCAATCAGCCCGTCGGGGCCGCGACATTGAAAATGATGTTGACGCTGCCGTAGTAATCCCCCGGCTTATAACCTTCGACATGCGGCCTCGGTTCGATTTGCAGCAACACGCGCTTGCCCGCCACCGCTTCCTCGCGCGAAACCACCTGGCGCGGAGTCGGGTTGTGGCTCAGCTCCACCCCGTTGAAGGTGACCCGCAGACTGATGTCGTCCCGCGAGTCCTGGCCGCTGGACAGAATGGCGAAGCTTTCCAGGCGCGCTTCGATGGCGCTGCTGTCGGTGCGCACATCGAAGTTCTTGCGCAGGCTGCCCAGGGTCGAGGTCGCGAGATTCCAGGGCAACGCCTGCTGGAGGTGAATCCAGTCCGACTCGCTCGGTATCACATAGAATTCCAGGGTCGGAATGTCTACCGAGACTTCAAAGACGTGTTTCTCCTGCGCCGCTAACGCCGATTCCGCCAGGGGCGGCGACACGCCCACGGAGACGGCAATGACCGCTTGCTTGATCATGTCACTTCCTTTTTGCATCGATAAAAAAACCGCCTCCCTGGCGGTTTTGTGGATGGGCGGCGACCGCGATCGCTCCTTCCTCGATCAATGGCCGACGCCGTTCATTCCCCCGGTGCCCGGGCGTTGAACAGCATCAGCACGTTGCCGCTGTATTCGCCGGGGCGATAGCCACCGACCGGTGTGATCGGGTCGATTTCCAGTGCCACGCGCTTGCCCGCAGCCGCTTCTTCCTTGCTCAGCACCTGGCGAAACGCCGGTTGGTCGCTGAGTTCGATGCCGTTGAAGCGCACTCGCAGCCCGATGATTTCTCCCGGCCTGCCGGTGGCCAGATGCGGCGGCGTTTCCAGGCGTGCTTCGATGGCGCTGGTGTCGTGGCGCACATCGAAATTCCTGCTGAAACTGCCCAGGGTCGAATCCGGGTAGTTCCACAGCAAATGCTGCGGGCGATGGATCCAGTCAGGCTCGGACGGAATGATGTAGAACGGCCGGCTGGGGACGGTCACCGAAACCTCGAAGTTCAGCGTTTCCCGCGCTGCCCACGTGGTGCCGACCATCAGCCCCGTCATTGCCGCCATCACGGCGGCGACCCATTGTTTGTTCATGTTCGTTCCCTGTTGCATGAAGGGTCAGCGGCTCACGACCTTGAGATCCTGCCTGCGCTCGCCTTCGACCAGTTTGAAGCGGTACTCGCGGCCCTGCTCCTTGTCGAAGCCGAACGTGCGCCCGGCCAGTACGTGGTGTTTGACGGTGGCGCCACAGTCGGTTTCATCGGTCAGCGAACAGCTCTTGAATTCGTCGACCACCAGCACGGTGTTGCCGTTGTTTTTCACTTCATAACGGCTCGCGCTGTCGTTGATCTGCGTGTCGTAGCGCGCGTTGAGCGGACGGACGAAGAACACCGTGCCGAACCCGGTCATCACGTTGACCCCGGCCGACAAGGTCTTCTTGTAGTTCTCGCGCTCCTCGCTGGAGACCACGAAGTCGTCTTCCTTTTCCGGCACCACCGGCACGAACCGCACGCGGAAATAGCGCTCGCGCTCACGCTCGCCCATGTACAACAGGCGCGTGCCCTGCATGCCTTCGGCCGGGATGATCAGCCGCGCCGGGCTGGCCATCAGGCCGTTGCGCGAGGTGCCGTCGGCCGAGGCCTCGACCGGAATTTCCTTCGGCGTGCCATCGGCCTCGTAGACGATTTCCAGCACATTGACCTTGACGAACGCGGTGCTGTCGCCGCTGTTGAAGACCCGTTTCAGGTAGGTGCTCTTGCTGCCGTCGAGGTAGTCGTACACCGTGCCGACATTGATCTGCGGCCCGGCGTGGGCAGTCGTGCAGACCCCGGCGAACAGCCACAGCAAACTCAGACGCTTCATCGTCTTTGATCCTCTGAAAAATGAAATTGAGCAGGCACGGAGCGTCAAACCTCCGAGTCCCAGATGATGGTGGCGTTGCCGCGCATCGTGCCGTTCAGGCCGGGCCTGAGCATGAAGTCGATGTCCCAGCTTTCCATGTAGAAGCGCAGGATGCCGGGCTTGCGATCGACATAGCGCATCGGCTCGAAAGGTCCGGTCCACAGGTTGTTGTAGAGCGGAAAAGCGTAGCTGCTGGGGTAGTTGTTGCCTGGCATGACAATGCCGTCGGGCAGAATCATCCTGATCGCAAACCGCGAGTGCCCGGCACTGCCGCCCATGTCGCAAAGCGTAGCTCCCGTACCTGCTGCGCTGCATTGCAACATCACCTTGAAACGCGTCGACGAGGAGATGAAGAACTGTTGGTCGCGGTAGATATACGTCGGTTTTTTCCCGTCATTGATCCAGCGTTGCCACCCACCCTCGGGCTCCATCTGCACCTTGTCCCCCCCCGGCGGCAGCTCGACCTTGAGGGTGTGTTGCACGTCGAGCACGAAGTCCAGGGTGATGTTGCTGTCATTGGGGATCATCATCGAACCCATCTGAAAATCACCCGAGGGGCCGACGGTGTAAGTCAGCGAACCGGTGTACAAGCCCGAGGACATGCCCAGCGGATTGGGTGTGCGCAACTCGTAGGCGAAATCCAGGGAATCGAAGGCCATTGTCGGTATCCGGTAGGCGGCGACCTTCGTACATGAATCCTCCACGGGCGCCTTCCAGAAGAATCGGTAGGTCTCCGGTGAGTAAAACCCGACACCGCTGTAGCTGCACGGCGCAGGCGCGTAGACCCAACTGCTGTTGGTCCACAGTTTCTGATGACCTTCCAGTATGTTCGTCACGCCCACCAGGCTGGCAGCCGACTGACTGAGGACATATCGCGAGCCGACGCCGATGATCCGCACCTCGACCGTTTCGGATTCCCCGGTTACCTGATTGGTGACCGTCAATTGCCGCCAGTTGGCCGGAACCTTCAAGGCAATCGAATCACCGGGTCTGCCCGGATCGATAGGCCCGGCTGACTCGAAGCGAATCGGCAACTGGATACTGAACATGTTGTTGTCGGTGCACTGACTGGGATCGATCGTGCAATAACCACTGTTCGGCGTCTTGTTGACGAACACGTTCTTGTTCGGCTGCGACGAATCGGGCTGGAACAACGCCCGGATTTCCTGGTTTGCCGCCTCGGCCGAGGTCATGCCCAGCGCAGCCAGCAGGCCCAGGCCACTGATCAAATTGTTCATGGCTCAACCCGCCTTCTGTTCAGTGAGTGTCGCGTCGGCGAGGGTGTCCGGCGTGCAGCGCAAGTCGCCGATCATCAACACGTTGTTTTCGCTGGGATGACGATCCGCATCGAGGCGGAACTGACACAGCAGACGGTTTTCCCGGCGCACTTCCAGCGTCGGCGAACCGGCGTTCATTTCCATCGAGAAGAACCCGTCGACTTCGGTGACCCCGCGACTGGCGTGGTTGATCACGTGATGGCCCTTGAGCGGCCGGCCCTGTTCATCCACCAGACGACCGAGCACGGTGAGGGTCTTCATCACGCGGATCTTGCGGTAATCCACACCGCCCTTGTTCAGGTGGTAGCGGGCGCGCGCCGGGGCGATGGTCGCAGCCGGCACATGGTTGCCTTCGAAGTCGAAACTCACCGAGCTGTTCTGGTACGCCGTCAGCGGGATGAAATTGCGCCCCGGCTTCAACGCCGCACCGCCGCCACTGAGGTCGTCGGCACGCAGAACCACGTCGTCAATGTCCGATTCCACGTCGACGATCATGCCGGCGCCGCGCATTTCGTATTCGCTGGTCATCAGCATTTTCTGTGCGCCGATCACCAGCGTGCTGTCGAGGTTCAGGCCGCCGGTGAAGTTGTTGTTATAGGACGAACGCTGGATGAAACCGTCGCCATTGACCCTGTCGGTGCGGAAATTGGCCAGGCTCGACAGACCGACGCCGTAGGTATCGCTGAGGGCGGTCACCGAGACGTTTTGCAGAACGTGATCCTTGAAATCCTGGCGCCAGCCGAGGGAGGCGTTGTTGTCGCGGCCACCGTCACGGTCGGTGCGCGAACCGAGGCTGCCGGTCAGTTGCTGACCCGGCGCGCCGATCGCCAGGTTCAGGCTCAGATCGACGCCGCGATTGCGATCATCGCCACTGCTGAAACTGCCCGGCCGGTCGAACAGCGACAGGCGCCAGTTCGCGTCATTGCCGAACAGCACCGCGCGCCGGCTCCAGCCCAGATCGACGCCGACCCCTTCGACGTTGCCTTCGCTGTGGGAGACCCGCGCGTTCAGGGCATTGCGCTGGTCGACCCGATGATTGAGCGACAGTGAGGAATTGCTGGTCTGGCCGATGAATACGTTGCGCTGCCGCACGCGGGTGCCGTCCGGCAGGGTTTCGTACAGGTCGGTGGTGTCCAGCCAGCTGCGGGTGTGGCTGAGGATCAGGCTGCCGGAACCGTAGTTGTACAGGCTCTGCAAATCCAGGCCGGTGCCGTAATCCCGGGTCTGGTACACGTTGGCGTACAGGCTCAATCGGTCGGCGACGGTCCAGTCGATGGACGTGCCATATTGCAGCGCTTCACGCACCTGGCGTGCCGAGAGCCCGAGGATCACCCGTGGATGCGCCAGGTAGTTGATCGACGCACCGGCCGTGGTGCTGCCACTGGCCTGGCGATCCCAGTTGCTCAGCAGTTTGCTTTCCTCGCCGGCAAACAGGTTGTAGCGCCAGCGTTCGTCGAGGTTGCGCCAGTTGTTCGGCTTGTAGACCAGCTCCTGGGTGCTGGACGTGATCTGGCCGTCCTCGAGCAGCCGCACTTCCACTTCATAAATGCCGCCGGGCAGCGGCCGGGTATCGAGGGTCTGCAAACCGGCCGGCACCGACTGGGTGTTGATCAGCAGGCCATCGCGGTAGATCTCCACCGAACCCTGACGGTTGGCGGTGACATAGATCGGATAGACGCTGGGCATCGCGTTGTTGATGGCCAGGCTGTCGGAGCTGCCGTACATCACACCGACCGCCGTGTCCGGGCTGGTGCCGAACGTGCGCGGCTGCCGGGTCAGGCCTTCGGAATTGGGGGTGAAATAGCCCAGGCGAAAGAAACTGCCTTGCAGTTCGCGCTGGGTGTAAAGCTCGTGCACGGCGTGGTACAGCTGGTCGTCCGGACCGCCCATGCGCGCGACCTGCATGTTGAACGTCTGGCTCCAGTTGCCCAGGCTGCCGCTGGCTTCCAGGCCAAACCGCCCGCCCAGATCCTGGCCTTCGCCACCGTTGAGGTTGAGCTGGTTGCGCACCATCAGGCCACTGCTGCCGGCTTCTGGCTGCTCGTAATAACGCCGGGCCTCGAGATCGCGCTCGGCGTCGCGGGTGAGGATCGAAACCAGCGAACTTTCCAGGTTGTAATGCACCGCCAGCACGTTGTCCGGGCAAGACCCGGTGCAATCGCCAAGCGCTACGCCGGGCTTGAGGTAACTGGCCCATCTCTCCCGCTCGGCCGGGCCGTAGCGGTTCTCGCTGGTGTCGGTGAATTCGAGCAGGGTGATGCGGTCATCGCGCGACAGCACGACCAGGGCTTCGCCCAGAGGTTGCTGGTCGAGCTCGATGCGCACCGCCAGGGGAACATCGAAGAAATGCTCCTCGAAATCTGCCGGCAGGCCCTTGGCCTGCGCCAGCAGGCTGCGAGGCGTCGTACCCAAGGAAGCAGGTGCCGCCGCCGCGCTGGCACAAAACAGCAACGCAAGCGCAACCGCGATGGGTGTCATCGGGAACATGAACTCTTACTCTGATTTTGAACAAGTTGAAGTCCGGCGGAACAGACCAGCTGAGGTGTTCCGCCGGGAAACGCTACTTGGCAGTCAGCGCAGATCGACCGATCAAGGCTGAACCACAGGTGGCACAGCGTCGAAGGTCATGGCGACCACACCGGTGTAATCACCCGGCAGGTAGTTGCTGCCGTTGGCGCTGATCTTGATCGGTGCGCGGAAGTTCACGTCGGACTCCGACTCACCTACAACCAGTTGCGGAGTCTGGTTCAGTTCCTTGTTGTTGAACTCCACTTTCAGGGCAATGGTCTGGTTGCCGTAAATCAGTTGCGGAACACTTTCCAGGCTGGCGTGGACCGAACCGCTGTTGTTGCGCACATCGAAGAAGCCGTTGACTTCGCGCATCTTGCCGGTGCTTGGCTGGTAGCTCATGTCCTGGTCTTTGTTGACCAGATCCGAATCGGTCGGAACGACATAGAAACCGTTGGTCGGCACGTGGGCGACCAGGCTGATCGAATGACGGGCTTCACCGGCGGCGAAGGCCACGGAAGAACTCAGAGCCAGGACAGCCAGGGGCGCAGCGAAAGCAATTTTCTTGAACATCGGTCAGTACCTTGTTTTCTTTTAAGGGGGTCAGATGCGAGGAAGTTCAAAACAACTCAGGTCGAAAGGGCGAGTGGTGTTGAACTTCCAACGCCGAGGCATGATCGACTGTTCTCTCCGGAATGTAAGCAGGCAACTTCCCACAGTCTCGTAGTTCATCAACCTTATGACCAGCAAGAAAAAATACCAAACATTCAATATTCAAAACTTCAACTGTAAGTTATTCCCTACATACAGTTTCAGGTAAAAAACCATACAGCCACTCAAACTATCAAGGCCGGGGATATTGGCACTTTATAGAACATATACTCAACTTTATAGAGTCACAGCTTTAACTTTCAGGTCACTGTTTTTGACCACGAATTTATTTAGTGCAAGTGCGTCGGACATTCGACAAACAGGCTTTTCTCTGGGGAAAACCACTCGTCGGCACCTCCGGAATCGGAGGAAAAAGGGCTTGCCTGCCTTTCAAGATATATCTTAAGTTGTATCTAAACGCGACGAGAGAAGACAGAAATGAGAGACCATCATTCCCCCCATCACCCCCACGGCGACGGCCGTGACGGCTTCGAAAGACGTCCCGGACGCGAACGCGGCGGCCGTGGCCCCAGGGTTTTCGCCCCCGGTGATTTGAAATTGCTTCTGCTGGCGCTGATCGCCGAGCAGCCGTGCCACGGCTACGACCTGATCCGCCAGATCGAAGGCCTGTTCGACGGCGCCTACAGCCCGAGTCCCGGCGTGATCTACCCGACCCTGACGTTTCTGGAAGAAAGCGAATTGATCAGCGGCGACGCCGAAGGTGGCAAGAAACGCTACGCGGTGACCGAGGCCGGACGTGTGTTCCTGAGCGAACAGGCCGTCGCCCTCGATGGCGTGCGCATGCGCATCGAAGTCAGCAAGCGCTCGTTGCGCGGCCACGATCGACCGCCGGAAATCCACGAAGCGGTGCACAACCTGCGCCACGCCCTGCAAATGCACCACGGGCGCTGGAGCCCGGACGAAATCAAACGGGTGGCGGCCCTGCTCAACGACACCGCCAAAGCCATCGTCGACGGCCCCGCCGTTGGAACAACCGTATCGGAGAACGCCGAATGAGCGCAGTCGATAACCTCACCATTCACCGCGTGATGCATGAAATCAAACGTCGCCGCCTGCAAGTGCTGCGCGTGGTCGACCTGACCCCGCGCATGCGCCGCATCACCCTCGGCGGCCCGGAACTGGCCGGTTTCATCAGCCTGGGCACCGACGATCACGTCAAACTGCTGTTTCCGCAGAATGCCGAACAAGCCGCCGCGCTGGAAAACCTGGTACTGGGTGCCGGCAAGAACGACGGGCCGATGCCCGAAATGCGCGACTACACCCCACGCCGCTATGACCTCGACAAGCTTGAGCTAGAGATCGACTTCGTCCTGCACGGCGACGGCCCTGCCTCGACCTGGGCCGAACAGGCGCAACCGGGGCAGTTCCTGCACATCGGCGGGCCGCGCGGTTCGATGATCGTGCCGGACATTTTCGACAGCTACCTGCTGATCGGCGACGAAACCGCGCTCCCCGCCATCGCCCGCCGCCTCGAAGGCCTGGCGGCCAATCGCAAGGCGCTGGTGGTGATCGAAGTGGAAAACGGTCGCGAGCAGCAGGCGCTGGAAAGCGCGGCGCAGGTCAATGTGATCTGGGTACTGCGCGAAGGCGGCAAGGACAACCTGCTGACCACCGTGAAGCAGCTGCAGGTGCCCAAGGGCAATCTGTATGCGTGGGTGGCAACGGAAACCAAAGTCTCACGGCAGATCCGCCGGGTGCTGCTCGACGAGCATGGGCTGGATGAGCAGTTCGTGAAGGCCGTGGGTTACTGGCGCGCCGAGGGTTCCGAAGAGGAGTGACGGGCGCCTTCCCTTGTGGGAGCCGGGCTTGCCCGCTCCCACAAAGCCCACAGACAGCTTCAGTTGCGCCTTCCCCGCCAGCGGTCAATGCCGATCACCCCCAAACCGATCCCCACGAACCCCGCCAAAATCCCCGCCGCATTGATGAACACCTGTGGATAACCCAGCAGCGCCACATCAATGAACGGATAGGCGTAGGCCCCCAGCAGATGCCCGCGCAACAGCGCATAGGCGAAGTACACCAGCGGATAGATCAGCCACAGCGGCAGATGCGTCAGACGCAACGTCCCCTTCGGCACGCACAACCACCAGTAACCGAGGAACAGCAGCGGCATGATGTCGTGAAGCAATTCGTCGGCAATGAACTGCCAGCCCTGGGGATGCCAGAGATGGCGCAGCAAAATGTTGTAGGCCAGGCCGACCAGGGCGATGCTCACCGCGATCGCACTGCTCACCGACGGCTGCAGAAACCAGCGGCGCGCGGCGGATTCGCGCTCGGTGACCGCGCAGGTCAGCACCACCGCCACCAGGGTGTTGGTCAGGACCGTGAAGTAGCTGAAGAAACTCACCAGGCCGCCCAGCAGACTGGCGCCGACACTCAGGCGGGCGAAAAAAATCAGATACAACTGAATGCTCAGGCCGGCCCAGCCGAGCACGGCCGTCAGCGCGATCAAGCGGCGCCGCAGCACGGCGTCCATCTCAGAGCGGACGCTTGGTGCGCATCAGCTTGACGTACAGCCGCTCGACCTTCTCCCGTGCCCATGGCGTCTTGCGCAAAAAGGTCAGGCTCGACTTGATGGTCGGATCGCTCTTGAAGCAACGAATGTCGATACGTTCGGCCAGCCCCGACCATTCGTAGTGGGTCACCAGCGCATTGAGGATTTGCTCGAGGGTCACGCCGTGCAGTGGATCGGGGTTGTGTTCGTTCATGCCGGGCCTTTGGGCGAATTGAAAATGCGAAAGCCGCGCACCTTAGCCGAGGGGGTGTTCGGGTGGAAGGCCTTCCTTCAAATGTAGGCCAACCGCGAAAGATCGCAGCCGGTGACGCCCCCGGCAATGTGCCGTTTTGCCGCACTGTTACCGAATCCGAAAGAATTCATGTCAGCAAAAGACCTTTGTCTTTTTGTAACAGACCATTATCCTGCGGCCCTCCTGCTGAATCGCTTCACTGTCTGCGTCAAATCGTAGCGCTCAGCGCATTCCCCAAAAAAAGATCAAGAAAGACCTCTTCATGCCCGATTTTCCGTTTCTCCGAGACAGCGCTGTCTCAACCCTGCGCCTGATCGGCGGCTGCACCGCCCTCGGCCTCGCCACCTGCACCCAGGCCGCTGCGGCCTTCGACAGCGATTCACCGTACATGCTCGGTGACTGGAATGGCGCCCGCAGCGAACTCTCGGAAAAAGGCATCGACTTCAAGCTCGATTACGTCGGCGAAATGGGCAGCAACCTGCACGGCGGCTACGACCATGACCGCACGGCGCGCTACAGCGATCAGTTCGGCCTCGGCACGCATCTGGATCTGCAAAAACTGCTGGGCTGGGACGACGCCGAATTCCAGCTGACCGTGACCAAGCGCAGCGGCAACAACATCAGCAACGACCGCATCAACGACCCGCGCGTCGGTGGCTTCACCTCGGCCCAGGAAGTCTGGGGTCGCGGCCAGACCACCCGTCTGACGCAGATGTGGTATCAGCAGAAATTCTTCGACCAGAAACTCGACATCAAGGTCGGCCGCTTCGGCGAAGGCGAGGACTTCAACAGCTTCCCCTGCGACTTCCAGAACCTGGCGTTCTGCGGCTCGCAGGTCGGCAACTGGGTCGGCGGCATCTGGTACAACTGGCCGGTCAGCCAGTGGGCGCTGCGGGTCAAATATCACCTGACGCCGGAGTTGTACGCGCAGGTCGGCGCCTATGAGCAGAACCCGTCGAACCTCGATCGCGGCAACGGCTTCAAGCTCAGCGGCAGCGGCACCCAGGGCGCGATCCTCCCGGTGGAACTGGTGTGGACACCGAAGCTCAACGGCCTGCCGGGCGAGTACCGCGCCGGTTACTACTACAGCAACGCCAAAGCCACCGACGCCTACAAGGATCGCAACGGCCAGCCGGCCGCCCTCACTGGCGAGGCCTACCGCAGCGCGTCGAGCAAACATGGCGTGTGGCTGGGCCTCCAGCAGCAAGTCACCAGCGTTGCCAGCGACAACAGTCGCGGCTTGAGCCTGTTCGCCAACGGCACGATGCACGACAAGAAGACCAACGCGATCGACAACTACGTGCAGGCCGGCCTCGTCTACAAAGGCCTGTTCGACGCCCGCGCCAGGGACGACATCGGTTTTGCCCTGGCCCGCGTCCACGTCAACCCGGCCTACCGCAAGAACGCCGAAGCGACCAACCAGGCCCGCGCCGTCTACGACTACGACGATCCATCGTTCCTGCCGCCGCAGGACACCGAATACAGCGCCGAGCTCTATTACGGCGTACACGTCACCAACTGGCTGACCGTGCGCCCGAACCTGCAGTACATCCGCCACCCCGGTGGCGTGGACAAGGTCGATGACGCGCTGATCGGCGGGCTCAAGATCCAGTCCTCGTTCTAAAGCACAACTGAAAACCCATGTGGGAGCGAGCTCCCACAAATGAAATTCGATAGCTACACAAGTTTTTATCTGAACCATGCCCGCGCCCGATCGTCATCTAAAGTGACTACAGCGCGGGACTACTTGAAACGTCACGGAGAACCACACTATGAGCACCGAAAGTGCTTCGAGTCGAGGCCGTCTGCTACCGAGCCTGCTCGGCATTCTGCTTCTACTGATGGGCCTGGCCATGCTGGCCGGGGGAATCAAGCTGAGCACGCTCGGCGGCTCGCTGTACTACCTGCTGGCCGGTATCGGCATCGCGCTGACCGGCATCCTGTTGCTGATGCGTCGCCGCGCAGCACTGGGCCTGTACGCCATCGTGCTGTTTGCCAGCACCGTATGGGCACTGTGGGAAGTCGGTCTGGACTGGTGGCAACTGGTGCCACGTCTGGCACTTTGGTTTGTCCTCGGCTTCGTGATGCTGCTGCCGTGGTTCCGTCGCCCGCTGCTGCTCAACGGTCCTGCACCGCTGGGCTCCGGCGGCCTGACCGTGGCCGTGATTCTGGCCGGCGTCACCGCCCTGGCCAGCCTGTTCACCCACCCGGGCGAAATCTTCGGTGAACTGGGTCGCGACACCGCCGACACCACCAGCACCGCCCCGCAAATGCCGGACGGCGACTGGCAGGCCTACGGCCGCACCGAGTTCGGTGACCGCTACTCGCCGCTCAAGCAGATCACCCCGGCCAACGTCGGCACACTGCAAGAGGCCTGGCGCATCCAGACCGGCGACCTGCCGACCGCTGATGATCCGGTGGAGCTGACCAACGAAAACACCCCGCTGAAAGCCAACGGCATGCTTTACGCCTGCACCGCTCACAGCAAGGTGCTGGCGCTGGACCCGGACACCGGCAAGGAACTGTGGCGCTTCGACCCGCAGATCAAGAGCCCGGTCGGCTTCAAGGGCTTCGCCCACATGACCTGCCGTGGCGTGTCGTACTACGACGAAGCGGCCTACGCCAAGTCTGAAAACGCCGCCTCGGCGGTCATCTCCGAAGCTGGCAAAGCGGTGGCCCAGGCCTGCCCGCGTCGCCTCTACCTGCCGACCGCCGACGCCCGCCTGATCGCGCTGAACGCCGACACCGGCAAGATCTGCGAAGGCTTCGGCAACAACGGTGTGGTCGACCTGACCCAAGGCATCGGCCCGTTCACCGCCGGTGGCTACTACTCCACGTCGCCAGCGGCGATCACCCGTGATCTGGTGATCATGGGCGGCCACGTCACCGACAACGAGTCGACCAACGAGCCATCGGGCGTGATTCGTGCCTACGATGTACGCGACGGTCACCTGGTGTGGAACTGGGACAGCAACAACCCGGACGCCACCGAACCTCTGGCTCCCGGCAAGATCTACAGCCGCAACTCGGCGAACATGTGGTCGCTGGCCAGCGTCGACGAAAAACTCGGCATGGTGTACCTGCCACTGGGCAACCAGACCCCTGACCAGTGGGGCGCCGACCGCACCCCGGGCGCCGAGAAATTCAGCGCCGGCGTCGTTGCCCTCGACTTGGGCACCGGCAAGGTCCGCTGGAACTACCAGTTCACCCACCACGACCTGTGGGACATGGACGTCGGCAGCCAGCCAACCCTGCTCGACATGAAAACCGCCGACGGTGTGAAACCGGCCCTGATCGCCCCGACCAAGCAGGGCAGCCTGTACGTCCTCGACCGTCGCGACGGCACACCGATCATTCCGATCAAGGAAATCCCGGTTCCGCAAGGCGCCGTGAAAGGTGATCACACCGCCCCGACCCAGGCCCGTTCGGACCTCAACCTGCTGGCTCCGGAACTGACCGAAAAAGCCATGTGGGGCGCCAGCCCGTTCGACCAGATGCTGTGCCGTATCCAGTTCAAGGAACTGCGCTACGAAGGCCAGTACACCCCGCCATCGGAACAGGGCAGCCTGATCTATCCGGGTAACGTCGGTGTCTTCAACTGGGGCGGCGTATCGGTCGACCCGGTTCGCCAGATGCTGTTCACCAGCCCGAACTACATGGCTTTCGTCTCGAAAATGGTGCCACGCGCCCAAGTCGCCGCCGACAGCAAGCGCGAGAGCGAAACCGCCGGCGTGCAACCGAACACCGGCGCGCCTTACGCGGTGATCATGCACCCGTTCATGTCGCCCTTCGGCGTACCGTGCCAGGCCCCGGCCTGGGGCTACGTCGCCGGCATCGACCTGACCACCGGCAAAGTCGTGTGGAAACGCAAGAACGGCACCAGCCGCGACAGCTCGCCAATCCCGATCGGCATGAACCTGGGCGTACCAAGCATGGGCGGCTCGATCGTCACCGCCGGCGGCGTCGGCTTCCTCAGCGGCACCCTGGACCAGTACCTGCGCGCCTATGACGTCAACAGCGGCAAGGAACTGTGGAAAGCGCGCCTGCCTGCGGGCGGTCAAGCGACCCCAATGACCTACACCGGCAAGGACGGCAAGCAATACGTCCTGCTGGTGGTCGGCGGCCACGGCTCGCTGGGCACCAAAATGGGCGACTACGTGATTGCCTACAAACTGTCCGAATAAGCATTAGCGACCGTTGAAGAAGGCGACGCCCTGTGAGGGGTGTCGCCTTTTTTGTGGGTTACGTTCAAGGTTTATGCGCGGGATGATTGGGCTTTGCTGGACTTGAGGACCCTGCCCTCTCCCTCTCCCAGGAGGAGAGGGGACTGACCACAGCGGCAGTAAAGAATATGTACCCCCACCAAAACCCGGCCGGCCCGAAGGCCGCCTCCACGGGCAAGCCCACTCCCACAAAAGCAAAAGCAAAAGCCAAAGCCAAAGCCAAAGCCGTCCACACCCGCTTCCCACCACTCAACACAATGAGCGTTAGCTCGAGTACCGCTCTTGATCTTGCCGTGCCGGCCCCTTCGGCAGGCTGAGTGGAGGGATTCATCCGGGGGTAGGCGCGCAGCGCCGTTCGACGAAGTCGAACACATCGAGAGGAGGTGCAGCGCAGCAAACCGTAGG
>NZ_JAHTKI010000021.1 GCF_019145475.1 Pseudomonas botevensis | reverse complement strand
GTTGTTGATCACCTCGAAGGTCTGGTCGCACGGCAACTGCCGCAGTTTATCGCCGCCGATCAACAGCGTGCGCAAGGTCGGATGCCCGAGGTGACGGCTGAAGGCGTATTCGGCCACCGGAGTCGGCAGGAAGCTGACCTGCAACGGTTGCGCCCGCCACCAGTCGAGCAGTTCGTCGAGGTGTTCGTTGCCAATGGATTCCGGCGGCAGGTGCAGGGTCGCGCCCACGCACAGCGCCGGCCAGACTTCCCAGGCCATCGCATCGAAACCGAACCCGGCGACGCTCGCGGTGTGGCTGCCGGCGCGCAGCTCGAAGGCATCGGCGTGCCAATGCACGAGGTTTTCCAGGGTGCGGTGCTCGACCATCACGCCTTTCGGCTGGCCGGTGGAGCCCGAGGTGTAGATCACGTAGGCCAGATTGTCCGGCGTCAGCCCGGCGACCTGCGGGTTATCGGCCGGCAGGTCGTGCCAGCCGCCACGGCCCAGATCGATCACCGGCACTGCAACCGCCACCGGCAGTACAAGGTCACAGACCAGCACCGCCGCCGGCACACTGTCGGCCAGCATGTAGGCGATGCGCTCGGCGGGATAGGCCGGGTCGACCGGCACATACGCAGCGCCAGCCTTGAGAATCGCCAGCAGCCCGACCAGCATCTGCGGGCCGCGTTTGAGACAGATCGCCACCCGGCTGTCCGGGCCGACACCCAGTCCACTCAGGTGATGAGCCAGACGATTGGCCTGCTCGTTCAATTGGCTGAACGTCAGCCGCTGCGCGCCGGCCTGTACCGCCAGTGCCTGCGGTGTGCGCAACACCTGCGTCTCGAACAATCGATGCACGCCTTGGGCGGCCGGGTACACGGCGGCGCTGGCGTTGAAGTGTTCGAGTACGCGCTTGCGTTCGGTTGCCGGCAGGACCTCCAGGCGATTGAAGGCCTGTGCGGGGCTTTCCGCCAGAGCGGTCGCCAGTCCTTCCAGCGCCGTGTGCATCAGCTCGCAGACGCGGCGTGCGCCCACCTGTTCCAGGGTCAACGCCGACAGGCTGAAGCCGTCGTCCAAATCATTGACGCTGAGGGTCAGCGGATAGTTGGTGCGCCCGTCCTGGGCCAGGAACTCGATGCCTTGCCAGGCCTGGTCAAATGCCGGGTGTTCACCGCCGTGAACGCTGTGTCGATAGTTGAGCACCGCGCTGAACAGTGGCGTCGGCGCGGCCACCCCGCTGCAACGCTGGGCAAGGGCCAGCGACGCATGCTCGTGGCCGAGCAACGCAGCCAGGCGCTGGTGCAGCGTGCGCAGCGCTTGGCTCACGCTTGCGTCATCGACCGCCATGCGCAATGGCAAGGTATTGATGAACATGCCCAATGCCCGGTCGGCACCCTCGCCGCTCTGCATCCGCCCCAGCAGGACGGTGCCGAACACCACCTCTTGCCGGCCGGACGTGGCCGCCAGCACCTGCGCCCAGGCCAGATGGAACAGACTCGCGACACTCACCCCGGACAGTCGCGCCTGCGCTCGCAAGCGCTGGCTCAAGTGGGTCGGCAGCGTCAGCGATTGTTCCTCGATGTCGCTTCCGTTGCCCTGCACGTCCTGCAAGCCGAATGGCAGGGTCGGCTCGTCGATGTCGCCCAGCATTTCGCGGAAGAACGTTTCGTGTTCCGCCTCGCTGACGCCCTGACGGGCCTGGGCCACGTAATTGCGATACGGCGCGGCTGGCGGCAACGGTTCGAGCTGCCCCAGCAAACCGGCCTGCATTTCACGCCGGACCACGTCCAGCGCGGTGTGATCCAGCGCGATGTGGTGGAACAACAGCACACCCACCACCCGGTCATGGGCGGGATCATCGGCATACATCAGGCGAATCAGCGGGGCCTGACCGAGGTCGAGGCGATAACCCCGGGCATCGAAACGGGCCTGCAACTGCTCGAGAATGTCGCCGTTCGCCGACTCCAGAGCAACAGCCTGCACCAGCAGCGGCGCATCACGCCACACCACTTGTTGCGGGCTCTGCAAACCTTCCCAGACCACACTGGTGCGCAGGATGTCGTGGCGCGCGACCACCGTTTGCAAGGCGTCGGCAAACGCTTGCAGGCGCTGGATATCGGCGAAGGCGACATGGGATTGCAGCAGGTAAGGGTCGCCCTCCGATGCACTCAAGTGATGATAAAGAATGCCTTCCTGCAACGGCGCCAGCGGGTAGATGTCCTGCACATTGGCCGCGCCGCCCGGCACTGTGGCGACGATGCGTTCGATGCTGGCCTGATCCAGTTCAGTCAGCGGCAGCATGTCCGGGGTGATCTGGGTGCAGCCGGCCGGGATACGATTGGCCGGGACGTCGACTTCGCGTCCGTTGCCCACCGCCGCAGCCAGCGCCGCCAGAGTCGGCTGGTTGAACAGAACCCGCACGTCAGTGCTGAGGCCAATCTGGCGCATGCGCTCGATCAGGCTCACCGCCAGCAGCGAATGTCCGCCCAGTTCAAAGAAATTGTCGTGACGCCCGACCTGCTTGACCTTGAGCACGTCGGCCCAGATCTGCGCCAGCGCGCTTTCCACCGGGCCTTGCGGCGCCTGGTATTCACGGCTCAGCCACGCCTCCTGATCCGGCTCCGGCAGGGCCTTGCGGTCGAGTTTGCCGTTGGCGGTCAGCGGCAAAGCGTCGATACGCACGTAAGCGGCCGGCACCAATGCTTGCGGCAATCGGCTTTGCAGGTGATTGCGCAGCGCTTCGATGTCCACCGGCGCCCGTTCGGTGAACCACGCCAGCAGTTGCCCGTCGCGTACCAGCGCCACCGCCTCCTGTACCGCCGGGTGACTGACCAGCGCCGCCTCGATTTCCCCAAGTTCGACGCGTACGCCGCGCAGTTTGACTTGATCGTCATTGCGCCCCAGATACTCCAGCGTGCCATCCGCCAGCCAGCGTGCGAGGTCGCCGGTGCGGTACATCCGCGCGCCCGTTTCATGACGGAACGGATCATCGAGGAACCGTTCGGCGGTCAGGTCCGGGCGATTGAAATAACCCCGTGCCACCCCGGCGCCACCGACGTACAGCTCACCCGCCACGCCCACCGGCACCGGCTGTTGCCGGGCATCGAGCAAATAGGTTTTGGCGTTGGCGATCGGTCGACCGATGTGCAACACCTGGCCGAACTCGAGGCGCCCGGAGGTCGCGACCACCGTGGCCTCGGTCGGGCCGTAGTTGTTGATCACCTCGAAGGTCTGGTCGCACGGCAATTGCCGCAACTTGTCGCCGCCGATCAACAGCGTGCGCAAGGTCGGATGCCCGAGGTGACGGCTGAAGGCGTACTCGGCCACCGGAGTCGGCAGGAAACTGACCTGCAACGGCTGCGCCCGCCACCAGTCGAGCAGTTCGTCGAGGTGTTCGTTGCCGATCGATTCCGGCGGCAGGTGCAGGGTCGCGCCCACGCACAGCGCCGGCCAGACTTCCCAGGCCATCGCATCAAAACCGAAGCCGGCGACGCTTGCGGTGTGGCTGCCGGCGCGCAGTTCGAACGCATCGGCGTGCCAATGCACGAGGTTTTCCAGGGTACGGTGCTCGACCATCACGCCTTTCGGCTGGCCGGTGGAGCCGGAGGTGTAGATGACATAGGCCAGGTTCGCCGAGGTCAGGTTCGGCAAAGACGGATTAGTGTCCGGTTGATGCTGCCAATTGCCGTTGTCCAGATCGATCACCGGCATCATCCCGAGCAAATGGCGGGTTGAGGCTTGCGCCAGCACCGCCACCGGATCGCTGTCCTGCAACAGGTAGGCGATGCGCTCCGGCGGATAGGCCGGGTCCACCGGCACGTAACCGGCGCCCGACTTGAGGATGGCCAGCAACGCCACCAGCATCTCCGGGCCACGGCGCATGCACAGGGCGATGCGGTCATCCGGTTGCACGCCGAGGCCGATCAGGTGATGCGCCAGGCGGTTGGCGCGCCGGTTCAGTTCGTCATAGCTCAGACGCTGCGTCCCCTGCACCGCCGCCACGGCGTCGGGATGCGCCAGCACCTGCGCTTCGAACAAACGTTGCACGGCCTGTTCATGTGGGTACTGGCGGCCGGTCACGTTGAAGCCGACCAACACCCGCTGACGCTCTGCCGCCGAAAGGATCGACACCTCGCGCAACGGTGCCGTGCGATCCTGCTCCAGTGCCGTCACCAGATTGTGCAGTGCCGTTTGCAGGTAGTCGCAGACCCGCGTGCCGTCCACCTGCGGCACCGCCTGGACCGAGAGCCGGAAACCCTGGCCGAGGTCGTCGACGCTGACCACCAGCGGGTAGTTGCTGCGCTCCCGGGAGCTGAGAATCTGTATGCCGTCCCACCCCAGCGTCGCCGGCTGCGCGGCACTGTGGCGATAGTTGAGCAAGGTGCTGAACAGCGGCAGGGACGCCGCCACGCCGCTGCAACGCTGGGCCAGCGCCAATGACGCCTGTTCATGGACCAACAGTTGCGCCAGCCGCTGGTGAGTCGCACGCACGCCCTCTTCCACCGCCGTCGCCCCGACGCTGACCCGCAGCGGCAAGGTGTTGATGAACATGCCCAGCGCCCGGTCGGCGCCCTCGCCGCCCTGCATCCGCCCCAGCAGGACGGTGCCGAACACCACCTCTTCGGTTCCGGAAACCTGCGCCAGCACCTGCGCCCAGGCCTGATGCACCAGGCTGGCGACGCTGATGCCCAGGCGCCGCGCCTGTTCGCGCAGACGTTCGGCCAGATCGGCATCCAGCGCCTGCTCGCTGTCGATGATGCGGCTGCCGTCGCCCAGCACGTCCTGCACACCGAACGCCAGAGTGGGTTCCTCGATATCGCCAAGCATCTCGCGGAAGAACGTCTCGTGGCTCGCGGCACTCGCGCCGAGTCGGGCCTGGGCGACGTAATTGCGGTATTGCACCGGCGCCGGCAGCTCAGTGAGCGGCCCGTGCAGCGCATCGCTGATCTCGGCCACCAACACTTCCAGCGCGGTGTGGTCGAGGACGATGTGGTGCAGCAACAGAATGCCGACCCAGCGCTGGTGCTGCGGATCTTCGGTGTAGGCCAGGCGCATCAGCGGTGCGCGTTGCAGGTCGAGGCGATAGTGACGCGGATCGAAGCGTGCCTGCATCTGCTGCAACACGTCGCCGTCCAGCGTCTCGACATCGACCCGCTCCAGCGCCAGCGGCGCCTCGCGCCAGACCACTTGCACCGGCTCTTCCACGCCTTCGCGCACGATGCTGGTACGCAGGATGTCGTGGCGGGCGATGACGCTGTTCAACGCACGGACGAACGCCTTGATCTGCGCCAGACCGTCGAAGGCGAACTGCGCCTGCAAGACATAAGGGTCACCCTCGGCTGTCGCCAGGTGGTGATAGAGAATCCCCGCCTGCAACGGCGCCAGACCATAGATGTCCTGCACGTTATCGATGCCGCCGGGCACGGTTTCCAGCACACGCTCGATACTGGCCTGATCCAGGCTCGCCAGCGGCAGCATCTGCGGGGTGATGCAGGTGCAACCGGGTTCGATTTGATTGGCCGGAACGCTGACCGTTGATACGCCGCCAAGGGTCGCCGCCAGAGCCGCCACGCTCGGCTGGCCGAACAGCACGCGCACGTCGCAATGCATGTCCTGCTGCCGCATGCGCTCGATCAGCTTCACCGCCAGCAGCGAATGGCCGCCCAGCTCGAAGAAGTTGTCGTGGCGACCGATGCGTTCGACCTGCAACAAGGTCTGCCAGATCGCCGCGATGCGGGTTTCAATCTCACCCTGCGGCGCCTCGAAACCACGGCGGGCAAAGGCCTCGCTCTCCGGTCGCGGCAAGGCCTTGCGATCGAGCTTGCCGTTGGCGGTCAGTGGCAAGGCATCGAGACGCACGAAGGCGCCGGGCACCATGTACTCGGCCAGGGACTCAAGCAGTTGCTCGCGCAGTTGCCCGGCACTCGGCTCAACCCCGTCAGCCGCCAGCCAGTAGGCCACCAGACGCTGATCGCCGGGGCTGTCTTCACGGGCGATCACCACCGCTTCACGCACCCCGGCGCAGGCTGCGAGACGCGACTCGATCTCGCCGAGTTCGATACGGAAACCACGGATCTTCACTTGATCGTCGTTGCGCCCGAGATAGTCGAGGCTGCCATCCGCCGCCCAGCGTGCAAGGTCGCCGGTCTTGTACAAACGGCTGTCCGCCGCAGCGTTGAACGGATCACGGATGAAGCGCTCGGCCGTCAGTTGCTCACGGTTCAGGTAACCCCGGGCAACGCCGGCACCGCCGACGTACAACTCGCCGACCACGCCCATCGGCACTGGCTCGCGCTGCTCGTCGAGCACGTACAGTTGCAGGTCCGGGATGCGCACACCGATCGGGCTGGCGCCCACCCGCTGGGCGTCCGCCGCCTCCAGCGGGCGATAGGTCACGTGGACGGTGGTTTCGGTGATGCCGTACATGTTGACCAGTCGCGTGCCGGCGTTGCCGACCTCGGCGTACCACGGCTTGAGCATCCCGGTTTCCAGCGCCTCGCCGCCAAAGATCACTTCGCGCAACGAATGCTGCAACGTGCTGCGTTGCTGGGCCGCGATCATCTGGCGGAAGGCGCTCGGCGTCTGGTTGAGCACGGTGACGCCGCTGCGGCACAGCAACTCATAGCACTCGTCCGGCGAACGGCTGGTTCGCTGCGGGACCAGCAACAATTGCCCACCGAAACTCAGCGCGCCCCAGATTTCCCAGACCGAGAAGTCGAAGGCGAAGGAGTGAAACAGCGCCCAGACATCCTGCGCATTGAAGCGGAACCAGTCGCGGGTCGCCGAGAACAGCCGCGCGACATGGCGATGCTCGACCATTACCCCTTTGGGCAGCCCGGTGGAGCCGGAGGTGTAGATCACGTAGGCAAGGTGCGCCGGGGTCAGCCCGGAAATCTGCAGATTGCTGTCCGGTTCGGTTTCCAGGGTGCGGTCATCGAGATCGATCTGCGGCACCGCCAGATCGGCGATCCGCTCCAACGTGGCCGCCTGCATCAGCACCGCCACGGGAGCACTGTCACGCAGGGTGAAAGCAATTCGCTCCAGGGGATACGCCGGGTCGATCGGCACATAACCGGCACCGGCCTTGAGCACGCCCAGCAGGCCGACAATCATTTGCGGGCCGCGCTCGACGCAGATCGCCACGCGGTCATCCGGGCGAATACCCAGCGCCAGCAAACGCTGCGCTACCCGGTTGGCGCGGCGGTTCAGTTCGCCGTAGCTCAGCGTCTGCCCTTCGAAAATCAGCGCGATGGCGTCAGGGCTGGCCTGCGCATGGGCCTCGAATTGCTGGTGGATCAACGGTGTTTCGGCAAACCGTGACAGCGGTGCATTGACGCCGTACAGCAGGTGTTCACGTTCGGCGGCCGGCAGAATATTCAGGCTGTGCAGCGCGGTTTGCGGCGCGGATTGCAGGGCCTCGACCAGACTCTCCAGCGCGACATGCAGATAACCGGCGATGCGTTCGGCGCCAAGCGCGGCATCCGCCAGCGCGGTGATGCGCAGGTCCTGCCCCAGGTCGTCGATGTTGACGGTCAGCGGATAGTTGGTGCGCTCCCGGGCGCCCAGCACCTGAATGCCGGCAGCCAGATCGCTGACCTCGGCGACTTCTTCGACGGCGCTGTGGCGATAATTGAGGATCGCGCTGAACAACGGCGTAGGCAC
This sequence comes from Pseudomonas botevensis, assembly GCF_019145475.1. Taxonomy (GTDB): domain Bacteria; phylum Pseudomonadota; class Gammaproteobacteria; order Pseudomonadales; family Pseudomonadaceae; genus Aquipseudomonas; species Aquipseudomonas botevensis. Next base: position 189,402 of record NZ_JAHTKI010000021.1, on the reverse strand, counting down.
CGCCACCGCGCTGCAACGCTGGGCCAGTGCCAGTGATGCCTGTTCGTGGGCCAGCAATGCGCTGAGGCGACGATGGGTCGCCAGCACTTCGGCGCGTACCGGGTTGGCGCCGACATCCACCCGCAACGGCAAGGTATTGATGAACATCCCCAACGCCTGTTCGACGCCCTCGCCCGCGTCCATCCGTCCCAGCAGCACGGTGCCGAACACCACTGCCGTGCGCCCGGACAGTTGCCCCAGCACCCGCGCCAGTGCGAGGTGCATCAGGCTCGCGACGCTCACGCCGAGCTGACGCGCCTGACTGCGCAGACGCTGACTCAGAGCGCTGTCGAGCATCCGCCAGGACTCTTCGATGTTCTGCCCGTCGCCCTGCACATCCTGCAAGCCGAGGGGCAATGTCGGCTCATCGATATCGCCGAGCAGGTCGCGGAAGAAGGCTTCGTGGGCCTGTTCGTTGCTGCGAAGACGCGACTGCGCCAGGTAGTTGCGAAACGGCACCGCCGCGCCAACCTCCGCGCTCCGCCCCGCCAGGTACGCCTGAATCTCCTTGCGCACCACGTCGAGCGCGATGTGATCCATGATCATGTGATGGAACAGCAGCAAGGCAACCACCCGGCCATGGGCGGCGTCCTCGGCGTACACCAGACGCAGGGTCGGCGCCTGGCGCAGGTCGAGACGGAAACTGCGCGGGTCATGCCGCGCGAGCAGTTGGCTCAGCGTGTCAGCGTCACTGTCGAGGTCGATTTCTTCGCAGATCAGCGGCGCCTTGCGCAGGACCACTTGCAGCGGTTCGTCCAGGCGTTCCCAGAGGAAAGCCGTACGCAAAATGTCGTGACGCTCGATCACCCAGCGCAACGCCTCGGCGAACGCTTCCAGGCGTTCGCGGCTGGCGAAGGTGAAGCGCGCCTGGGACACGTAGGGATCGCCCTCGGGCGCGGAGAGATGGTGATAAAGCATGCCCTCCTGCAAGGGCGCCAGCGGGTAGATGTCCTGCACGTTCGCCGCACCGCCGGGCACACTCGCGACAAGCCGGTCGAGGGTGTCCTGATCCAGCGTCACCAGCGGCAGCATGTCCGGGGTGATGCGCAGTGCCGGGCTCAGCCAGTCGCCGCCGTGGCTGGCGACGAACGCCAGCAGTTGCCCCTTGTGTTCGGCAAGGCTGTCCCACAGCGCATCATCCAGCGCCTCGTCGTTGCCCAGAATGACCAGGTCTTCATCGTCCTGTTGAAGGCGGATCGCATGGGTGGAAAGGACAGCCATCAATTCGCTGAAATGCATGGAGGTAACCTGCTGTAAATTCTGGAAAAAAAGCACGCAGCGGCGAGTCCCTGCCGGTGGCGCGCAGCTCTGGAAAACTAAAACATCGAGGCTTGGGGGGCTGACATGGGAAGCGGGGACAATCCGCCGCCGCCCTTTCTCAGATTCCCGTCAGGTGTTGTGGGTCAGATCCGCCGTTTACGGTTGAGCAGCGGAATCGTGGTCTGCGGGATGTCCAGTTGCCTGGCCTGCCCCGTGGTATGCGTTGCCAGCGCCGCCAGCGTCGGCTGGCTGAACAGCGTCCGCGCATCGACATGCAGGTCGGCCTGACGCATACGCGCCACCAGGCTCACCGCCAGCAACGAATGCCCGCCAAGTTCGAAGAAGTTGTCGTTGCGGCCGATCCGCTCCAGGTCGAGGACCTCGGCCCAGATCTGCGCCAGCCGGATTTCCACGTCGCCTTCGGGCGCCTCGTAGTGGCGGCTGAGTACCGCTTCCGGCCCCGGCGCGGGCAAGGCCTTGCGATCGACCTTGTCGTTGGGGGTCAGGGGCAGCGCATCGAGCTTCACGTAGGCACCCGGCGCCATGAACTCCGGCAAGCGTTCCAGCACATGGGCACGCAAGGCTTCGATGCCCGGCGCGTCGCTGCCGGCGCGCACGGTGAAATACGCCACCAGGCGCTCATCGCGCACCAGCACCACCGCCTGGCGCACGGCAGGATGTTCAATCAGCCGCGCCTCGATTTCTCCCGGCTCCAGGCGCAGGCCTCGCAGCTTGACCTGGAAGTCGTTGCGGCCGAGGAACTCGAGATTGCCATCCGGGCGGTAGCGCACCAGATCACCGGTGCGGTACAGCCGATCACCCGCCACGAACGGGCTGTCGATAAAACGTTCGGCCTGCAGCTTCGGCAGCCCGAAATAGCCCCGCGCGACGCCGACGCCACCGATCAGCAATTCGCCGCTGACACCCTGCGGCACCGGTTGGTCGTGGGCATCGACGACATACAAACGGGTATTGCTCAACGCTGTGCCGATCGGCACCGCATTGTTCGGCACCGGCATGTGCGGTTCGAGCGTCCAGCCGGTGCTGTCGACCGTGGTCTCCGTCGGCCCGTAGACGTTGTGCAAACGCACCCAGGGCAGGCGCTGGCGCACACTGCGCGCCAGAGCGGCGGTGAGTTCGCCGCCGCCGTTAAGCACATCGGTCAGGCTGGTGCACTGGCTGACATCCTCCTGCTCGATGAACTGCTGCAACAACGCCGGGACGAACTTGACCACGGTGATCTGCTGCTCGCGAATCACTTGGGTCACGTAGGCCGAATCGCGGTTGCCATCGGGTCGCGCCAGCACCAGTCGCAGGCCGGAACACAGCGGCCAGAAGATCTCCCACACCGAACTGTCGAAGCTGAACGGGGCTTTTTGCAGCAGCGCGCCATGCTCCGTCGGCGGACTGATCTGCGAGCCCCAATGCACCATGTTGCAGACGCTGCGATGCTCGATCATCACGCCCTTCGGCGTACCGGTGGAGCCGGAGGTGTAGATCATGTAGGCGAGGTTCGCCGCACCGAGGCCCGGCACTTGCAGGTTGTCGCCCGGCGCGTCGTGCCAGGTGCTGCGATCCAGATCAATGACCGGCACACCGGACTCGGCAAGCAGATTGCGCGTCGCCGAATGCACCAGCAACGCCACCGGAGCGCTGTCCTGCAACATGTAGTTCAAGCGCTCCAGCGGGTAGTCGGGATCGAGCGGCACATAGGCGCCGCCCGCCTTGAGAATACCGAGCAGGCCAATCACCAGATCGAGGCTGCGCTCGACGCAGATCGCCACCCGCGTATCCGGTTGCACGCCCCGCTGGCGCAAGTGATGAGCGAGGCGGTTGGCCTGCTCGTTGAGCTGGCGCCAGGTCAGGCGTTGCTCGCCGAACTGCACCGCAATGGCACCCGGTTTGCGCCGCACCTGCTCCTCGAACAACGTCTGCACCGGTTGCCCGGGCGCACACTCGACCTCGGTGGCGTTGAACCCGACCAGCAGTCGCTCGCGCTCGCCAGGCGACAGGATCGACAGACGATTCAGCGACCGTTGCGGTTCCTGCTCCAGCGCTTCGACCAATCCCTTCAACGCCGCATGCATGTAATCGCCAACCCGCTCGGCGCCGATGCTGGTCAGCGCCCGTGCGGTCAGCTGCAAGGCGCTGCCCAGGTCGTCGACACTCATGGTCATCGGGTAGTTGGTACGCTCTTCGTTGGCCAGGGTTTCGATGCCGTGCCAGGCCTGACGTGACGCTTCGTGCTGCGCCTGATCGTCGGTGTGTCGATAGTTGAGCAGCGAGCTGAACAGCGGCGACGGCGATGCAACGCCGCTGCATCGCTGGGCCAGCGCCAGCGACGCGTGTTCATGCCCGAGCAGCCCGGTCAGGCGCGCATGGGTGGCCTGCACCCCGGCCCGTGCCCCGACGCCCACATCCACCCGCAACGGCAAGGTGTTGATGAACACCCCCAGCGCGCGGTCGGCGCCTTCGCCGCCCTGCATGCGCCCCATCAGCACAGTGCCGAACACCACCTGCTCCTGCCCGGAGGTCGCCGCCAGGACCTGTGCCCAGGCGAGGTGAATCAGGCTTGCGACACTCACGCCCAGAAGCCGCGCCTGACTGCGCAGACGTTGCTCCAGATCGGTATCGAGCCTCTGCTGCGACTCGTCGATGCCCCGGCCGTCGCCCTGCACGTTGTGCAAGCCGAATGGCAGGGTCGGCTCGTCGATGTCGCCGAGCATCTCGCGGAAAAAGCTTTCGTGCTCCTGCTCGCTGACGCCCAGGCGGGTCTGGGCCACATAGTTGCGATACGGCACCGCCGGGGCCAGTGGTTCAGCCTGTCCCAGCAGACTGGCCTGCATTTCGTGGCGCATGACTTCCAGCGCGATGTGATCCAGCGCCAGGTGATGGAACAGCAGAATCGCGACGATTCGTCCCAGGGCCGGATCGCGGGCGTAAACCAGACGAATCAACGGCGCCTGGCTGATATCCAGACGATAACGGCGGGCATCGAAGCGTTCATGCAATTGCTCCAGAACATCGCCGGCGGCCGGATCCAGCACGATCTCCTGCACCGGCAATTCGGCCTGCCGCCACACCACTTGCACCGCCGAACTCACGCCTTCCCAAACCACCGCCGTGCGCAGGATGTCGTGCCGCGCCATGACCTGACGCAGCGCCGCCGCAAACGCCTCGACCCGCTCGAGGCCGGTGAACGCCAGACGCGATTGCAGCAGGTACGGATCGCCCTGTGCGGCGGTGATGTGGTGATACAGAATGCCTTCCTGCAGGGGCGCCAGCGGATAGATGTCCTGCACGTTGGCCGCGCCGCCCGGCACCGTGGCGACGATGCGGTCGATGGAGGCCTGATCCAGTTGCACCAGCGGCAGCAGGTCCGGGGTGATGCGCGGGCAGTCCGGCGGAATGCGATTGGCCGGGACTTCGACCTCGCGGCCACTGCCGACTGACGCTGCCAATGCCGCCAGCGTCGGCTGGCCGAACAGCACCCGCACGTCACTGCTCATGCCGGCCTGGCGCATGCGCTCGATCAGGTTCACCGCCAGCAATGAATGCCCGCCCAGCTCAAAGAAATGATCGTGACGCCCGACACGCTCGACTTGCAGCAACTCGGCCCAGAGCTGCGCCAACAGCACCTCGACATCACCTTCGGGCGCTTCGTACTCGCGCCGGATCAAGGCCTCCGGCCCCGGCGCCGGCAGCGCCTTGCGATCAAGCTTGCCGTTGGCGGTCAGCGGCATGCTTGCCAGACGCACATAGGCACCGGGCAGCAGCGAACTCGGCAGACGGGTTTTCAGGTGTGCATGCAACCGGGTGATGTCCACGGGCTCGCGTTCGGTGAACCAGGCCAGCAACTGACCGTCGCGCACCATGACCACCGCCTCCTGCACGGCCTCGTGACTGCTCAGTGCCGCCTCGATCTCACCGGGTTCTATGCGCACGCCACGGATTTTCACTTGATCGTCGTTGCGCCCCAGGTATTCGAGGGTGCCATCGCTGCGCCAGCGCGCGAGGTCGCCGGTGCGATACATGCGCGCGCCCGGGCGGGCGCTGAACGGATCGGCGAGGAAGCGTTCCTCGGTCAACTGCGGACGATTCAGATAGCCCCGGGCGACGCCCTCGCCCCCCACGTACAGTTCACCCGCGATACCGAGCGGCACCGGTCGCTGTCGATCATCGAGCAGATACACCGACGTATTGCTCACCGGTTTGCCGATGTGCAGCACGCCGCCCGGATGAATCGGCCCCGAGGTGGCGACCACGGTGGCTTCGGTCGGGCCATAGTTGTTGATCACCGCGAATGTCTGCGCCTGCTTGAACTGGCGCAGGCGATCACCGCCGATGAGCAGCGTGCGCAGGGTCGGGTGTTCGAGTTGACGGCTGAAGGCGTATTCGGCGATCGGGGTCGGCAGGAAGCTCACGTCCAGCGGTTGCGTGCGCCACCATTCCAGCAGCGCGCCGATGTCTTCGCTGCCGTCGTGAGTCGGCGCCAGGTGCAGCGTCGCCCCTGCACACAAGGCCGGCCAGACTTCCCAGGCCATGGCGTCGAAACCGAAGCCGGCCAGGCTCGAGGTGTGTTGCCCGGCGCGCAGCCCGAACGCCGCACAGTGCCAATCCACCAGGTTGCTCAGGGTGCGATGCTCGACCATCACCCCTTTGGGCTGCCCGGTGGAACCGGAGGTATAGATCACGTAGGCCAGGTGGGTCGCGTTCAGTTGTGGCAGCGTCGGATTGGCCGTTTTGTCTGGCCAGGTGCGGCGGTCGAGCTCGATCACCGGCACCGCCAGCGTCGGCAAGCGTTCGCGCAGAGCGCTTTGGGTCAGTACCGCAACCGGCGCGCTGTCATCGAGCAAATAGTTCAAGCGCTCGGCCGGGTGCGCGGGGTCCAGCGGCACGTAGGCAGCACCGGCCTTGAGGATCGCCAGCAAGCCGACCAGCGTGTCCAGCCCCCGACGGGCCACGATCGCCACCCGGTCATCCGGCTGCACGCCGAGCCCGAGCAGATGATGGGCCAGTGCATTGGCCTGATGGTTCAGTGCGCCGAAGCTCAGGTGTTGTCCCTGGAAACTCGCCGCCACGGCATCGGGCCGCTGCTGTGCCTGGGTTTCGCAGCGCTGGTGGATCGTCATTCCTTGCGGGTAAGCCACCTGCGTGGCGTTCCACTGCTGCAACAGGATTGATTCGGCTGGCGTACTCAGACAGAAATCGCCAGCCGGCAGATCGGCATTCTCAAGGCCCTGCTCCAGCACCAGCAGCAAGCGCTCGGTCAGCGCCCGGACTTCATCGGCGTCAAAGTAGGCCTCGTTGTACACCAGATACAGACTGTCCTCATGCCTGCTGCGGTTGCTGAGCAAATGCACCGCCAGCGGTGTGCCTTCGTCGTGATTGGAGACCTTGATCACCCGCGCCTGCGCCTGGCCGTAGCGGTACTCGTGCGCGTCGTGCTCGTAGGACACGGTGACTTCAAACAATTGCGAGCGATCCTCGCGCAGCAGGCCCAGGGCGCGGTTCATCTCGCTCAGGGGAAAACGCTGATGGCGAAAATCCTTTTTCAGTTCGTCGCGGATCGCCACGATCAGTTCGCGGAACGTCAGGTCACGGCCGAACCCCATGCGTACCGCGCTGACCTGGGTGAACAGGCCCAGTGTGGATTTGAAACGGGCGCCGGAGCGATTGAGCAGCGGCACCCCCACCACCCATTCGTCGCGCTGGGCGGTTCGGCTGAAATACACATGCAACGCCGCCAGCAACACATGGAACGCCGACGCACCGGACTCGCGGGCCACGTGCTTCATGCGCTCATGCAGTTGCGCGGAAAACGCCGTGGAAAAAATCCGCGTCGGCGCTGCTTCCCTGACAAACCGCTCCTGATAGCGCGGCAACAGCAACGGCTCTGGCAGGCTGCGGTACTTGTCGAGCCAGTAGTCGCGGTCATGCGCATAACGCGCGGACTGGTAATAGCGCGCATCGTCATGGATGAAGTCGACATAAGACGGCGCGGAGTCCGGCGATGGTTGTCCGTCGGCCAGGGCGTTGTAGATCTCGTCCAGCGACTTGAGCATCTCGCCGAAGCCCCAGCCGTCGGTGATCAGGTGATGGGCGAGGATGGACAGCCAATGGTGCTGGCTGTCCAGCCGTACCAGCGTGAGACGAAACAGAGGCCCGCCATCAAGGATGAATGGCTGCTCGATGCGCGCCTGAATCAGTTGTCGTGCCGCCGACTGCGGATCGGGCTGCGCGGAAACATCATGCACCTGCATCGGCGCCGGCAATGCCGGGGCAAAGCGCTGCAACGGCAAGCCGTGCTCGCCGGCCCCCGGCAACAGGATCGTGCGCATGGCGTCATGCCGGGCCACGAGGCCTTCAAGTGCCCTTTGCATCAGCGCCGGGTCCAGCGGGCCGGTCAAGTCGACATATCCGCCGATGTTGTACAGCGGCGAGTCACCCTGGCGCAGTTGATCGAGCCAGATGTCCCGTTGGGCGGTGGTCAGCGGAAAGGTTTCGCAAGTGGCGGACAGTCCGTGCGCCGCGTCGACAGCAAAATGATTCATAAGATCCGTCTCATGGCTATATCCCGGTATTCAAGCATCGGCCCTCTAGCCCGCATGACACTTGAAACCCGGACACTTCCGCCCTGCCCACGGCGCGCCTGCCGACCTTGCAGTGCGGGAAAATGTGGTGATCCGTCCAAAAGCTCACCGAGGAATGACTGAAAATCTTGTAGGACAATCGCCAGTCACACCCGTAGGGGACTGCCTCAGCCCATCAGGTCAACGCCGCAGTGCCCATGGTTTGCTGGGCCATCAGCCGACCGCTCTGACAGACCGGGCCATCGGGGCATCCCTTAGCACGCCAGAAACGTCGAAGTTCTTTTTCGGAAACAGTGGCAATTTGTGTCCCCGATTTCCCTTACAGACGTAGGACAAATCATTGGGCTTAAATCCCGCACCTATCCATTTCAGGGAGAAAGGATTGCGTGGGAACTCGCAGGTGGATGCACGGCAGACGATTCGGTGATGGCTTTAAATCAGGGATGACAAGGATATGAATCTGACCGGCAGTCTTCGCAACATGGAAAACCCGCACTTTTATCGGCAGCTGGGCGATCTGATCGCCAGCACCGGCGACGAGCTGTTCGCCACCCGCATGTACCAGTTGGTGGACACGCTGGTGCCGGTGAGCCGGGTCGATCTCAGTGAATGGATTCTGGATGAGCGTCAGTCCAGTGTGGTCGAGATCAAGGCGCTGGGCAGCGCCGGGCTGCCGCAATCGCTGGCACCGCCGGACCCGCTGGCGAGTCCGGACGACCACCCGCTGCTGCAACAAATGATTGAAATGAACGACTCGCTGTTGATCCAGTTGAAGGCTTCGCTCCAGCATCGACCTCCGCACCACAGCGTCCATCAGTGCAATCTGGTGTCGCGCACTTCGAACCGCCGCTGCGTCATCGCGTTCTGCCGCCTCCATACAGACCGGGTGTTTTCCCTGCCGGAGCTGTCGTTCTTGAAGAGCCTGTCCGACACCCTGCTGCCACTGATCGAGCACCACGCGCAGATCAGCCGCAAAACCAGCGCCCGGCTGGCCCGGGTGCCGCTGTCCGACCCGGAACAGACGTCATTGCCGCAAGTGTTCGACGAGCGTCTGGCCCTCAATGACATCAGCCTCTCGGCACGGGAGAAGGAAGTCTGCCTGGGCCTGCTGACCGGCGGCACCGTGCCGCAACTGGCCGAACGGTTGCGGGTCAAGAACAGCTCGATCGAAACCTACCTCAAGCGCTCGGCCGCCAAACTTGGCGTCAGCGGCCGGCATGGCCTGGCGAAATGGATGGCCGGTGCCTGACCTGAATCCGGGTGCGGCCCCTGCGCTGCCCCGCCTCCTCCGTGTACGAGATGATGTGATGCCTGATTTATCCGTTTCCCTGCTGAGCGCGTCCCTGACCGTGGCCCTGCTGCTCGGCGGCTGCACGTTGATTCCTGAATATCAGCAGCCGCCCTCGCCCAACCCGGCGCATTACCCGCAAGGCCCGGCCTACGCCACACAACCGCCGCCGATGCTGGCCAACGACGATTGGCGCAGCGTGTTCAACGACCCGGTGCTGCAACAGTTGATCGAAAGCGCGCTGGTCAATAACCGCGACCTGCGCGTGGCGGCGCTCAACGTCGAGGCGTTCCAGGCGCAGTACCGGATCCAGCGCGCCGACCTGCTGCCGGCGGTGTCGGCCAATGCCACCGAATCACGTCAGCGCGTGCCGCCCAGCGTGACCCGCACCGGCCAATCGACCATCACCTCGACCTACGGCGTGAACCTGGGCATCAGCGCCTATGAACTGGACTTCTTCGGCCGGGTGCGCAGTCTCAGCGAACAGGCGCTGATGACGTTTCTGGCCAGCGAAGAGGCGCGGCGCAGCGCGCAATTGAGCCTGGTGGCCAACGTTGCCAACGCCTATCTGACCTGGCGCGCCGATCAGGAACTGCTCGAGCTGACCCGCCAGACCCTGGCCGCCGACGAACAGAGCCTGCGCCTGACCACCCGCAACCGCGAGGCGGGCAAGTCGTCGGCACTGGATCAGATCCAGGCACAGACCAGCGTCGACAGCACCCGCGCCAGTCTCGCCCGCTATCAGCGTCAGGTGGCCCAGGACTTGAACAGCCTGACCCTGCTGGTCGGCGCAGCCGTGCCCGAAACATTGCCGGCGCGTCCACTGGCCAGCGATCTGGTGGCGCAAATGCCGGCCGGACTGCCGTCGGAGCTGCTGCAACGCCGGCCGGACATTCTCCAGGCCGAGTACAAGCTCAAGGCTGCCAACGCCAATATCGGCGCGGCCCGGGCGGCGTTCTTTCCCAGCGTCAGCCTGACTGCCAGCGCTGGCACCTCCAGCCGCGAAATGTCCGACCTGTTCAAGGCCGGCTCCGGCGCCTGGACGTTCCAGCCGCAAATCAATCTGCCGATTTTCAACGCCGGCAGCCTGCGGGCCAGCCTGGATTATTCGAAATTGCAGAAAGACATCACGGTCGCCGAGTACGAGAAGTCGATTCAGACAGCCTTTCAGGAAGTGTCCGACGGACTGGCGGCGCGCAAAACCTACCAGGAACAACTCCAGGCCCAGCGCGATCTGGTGCAATCCACCCAGGACTACTACGACATGGCGCAGCACCGCTATCGCAGCGGCGTCGACAGCAGCCTGACGTTCCTCGATGCGCAACGCTCGCTGTTCAGCGCCCAGCAAACCCTGATCACTGATCGCCTGGGACAATTGGTCGCACAGGTGAATCTGTACACCGCGCTGGGGGGCGGCTGGAGCGCTGCGGAGCCCGTTCGCCGCTGATTACCGGGTCATTTTTTCTTACACCTTTTATCGCCCGATCCGGCAATGCCCGGCCTTCGAAGGCCGGCGCGGCGGATCATTTTGGTATGATGCGCCGCTTTTACGGTTAACCGCCCGCCAGTCTTGTCGACCGGAGGGCTTCAAAAGGCGGTATGAAATGACGGCTTTGTTGACTCGCCGCAAGGTGCTTGCGGGAATGGGTGTACTCGGCCTTGGCCTGCTCGCCGGCTGCGACACCCGTGGCCAACTGTCGTACAAGTACGGCAAGGATCTGAGCGACAAGATCCTCGGACGCACCTTCAAGCTCAAGGACACCGACGGCAACACCGTGTCCCTGTCGAGCTATCGCGGCCTGATGCCGATGATCTTCTTCGGCTTTACCCAGTGCCCGGCGGTCTGCCCGACCACGCTGGCCCGCGCGGCGAAAATCAAGAAACTGATGGGCAAGGACGGCGACCGCCTGCAGGTGATCTTCATCACCCTGGATCCGGAGCGCGACACGCCTGAAATCCTCGACGCCTACGTCAAGGCTTTCGACCCGAGCTTCGTCGCGCTGTACGGCACGCTCGAGGAAACCAAGGCCACGGCCAAGGAATTCGACGTGTTCTTCGAGAAAGTCCCGGCCGGCGACACCTACACCATCTCGCACACCGCCACCAGTTACGTCTACGACTCCCGGGGCGAGCTGCGCCTGGGCCTGTCTACCTCGCTTTCGGCACAAGAGTGCACGGAAGATCTGCTCACCGTTATGGAAGTCTGCTGATGAACGCTGCCCTGAACACCCTCAAACGTGCTGTATTCGGTCTGTCCCTGCTGGGCCTGGCGTTCCAGGTTTCGGCACAGACCCAGGTCGACGACGCCTGGGTACGTGGCACCGTTGCCAACCAGTCGGCCAGCGGCGCCTTCATGACCCTCACCGCCGACAGCGACAGCAAACTGCTGAGCGTCGCCTCGCCCGTCGCCAGGGACGTGCAGATCCACGAAATGACCATGAAGAACGACGTGATGAGCATGGGGCCGGTGAAATCGGTCGATCTGCCTGCCGGCAAAGCCGTCAAGTTCGATCCGAACGGCTACCACGTCATGCTGATGGGCCTGACCGGCCCGCTCAAGGAAGGCGACAGCGTGCCGCTGACCCTGACCGTGGAAAACGCCAAGGGCGAAAAAGAAGTGCTTGAAGTGAAGGCGCCGGTTCGCGCGCTGACCAACATGGAAGGTCACGATCACAGCAAGATGCACTGATCGCTGACTGGAATGCAAAACGGGGCGGCATGATCGACGATCATGCCGCCCCGTTTTGCATTGCACCTCAGGCCAGTTTCACTTCGACCTGAATATTGTTGCGCGTGGCCTTGGAATACGGGCACACCTGATGCGCCGCCTCCACCAGTTTCTGCGCCGCCTCACGCTCCATGCCCGGCAGGCTCACATTGAGCCGCGCCTGCAACAGATACCCACCGGCATTGGTGCCCAGATCCACCTCGGCATCCACCGCCAGATCCTTGGGCAGACTGATTTTCTCCTGCCCCGCCACCGCTTTCATCGCACCGATGAAGCACGCCGACCAGCCGGCCGCAAACAGTTGTTCCGGGTTGGTGCCGCCGCCATTGGAACCCGGAGACGACAGCTTGATGTCGAGAATCCCGTCGGAACTGCGTGAAGCACCGTCACGCCCGCCGGTGGTGTGGGTTTTCGCGGTGTAGAGCACTTTTTCGATCTGGCTCATCGTCATCTCCTGATTGGTAATCTGACTTTTCGACGCGTGTTGCTTGCGCCGCCCGTTTCACACAGCCCACTGACTATAGACGCGGGGTCATGACGCACTGGTGAAGCGGACGTATGGACTGTCGGCGGCACTTTTATGGAAAGCGTGCTTTACATCAAGAAAGCCATCAAAGACTATGTAAAGCGTCTTTTACATAGGAGGTAGAGAATGAAGCACTTCAACCGCGAAATGGTTGCTGCGATGGCGTTGTACATCGTGGTATTGCTGACATCGCAATTCGCCTTGCTGTACCTGGCTGACGCGAGTCTGTGGCTGCGTACCCTCATTGTGCTGATGCCGATGATTCCGGTTTGCCTGTTCTGCTGGGCCATCGTGCGCGACATGCGCCGCCTGGACGAAATGTACTTGCGCATCCAGTTCGAAGCCCTCGGCTTCGCCTTCGCCGCATCGGCACTGTTGACGTTCAGCTACGGTTTTCTGGAGAACGTCGGCGCACCGCACATCCCGTGGCTGTGGGTCTGGCCGGTGATGGGTCTGACGTGGATGATCGGCCTGCGCATCGCCAAGCGGCGCTACCAATGAAAAACCGCCTCAAGGATCTGCGCGCCGAGCGCAAATGGTCGCAAGTCGATCTGGCCGAACGCTTGAACGTGTCGCGCCAGACGATCAACGCCATCGAGAACGAACGCTACGACCCAAGCCTGCCGCTGGCGTTTCAGATCGCCCGGGCATTCGAGATGCCGATTGAAAGCATCTTTGATGATGGCATCGACCCGCGCAGCGAAGACTGAGAGCGGTCAAATGCAAACGGCGAAGGCAGGCTGCCTTCACCGTTCTGGATGGCCGTCAGTGAGTACGCGCCAACAACCGGCTGATATTGCTTCGCGAAGCCTCACGCACATAACGCTTGCTCAGCTTCGTCATATGCAAATTCAGGCCATGAATCAGCAACAGGTTGCGCTTGGCCGCCTCGGCTTTGAGAAGGTAATAGATCACCATCCCCGCCGGCGCGCCCCACCAGCCGAAGAACCCGGCCGCCACGGCCGAAGTCGCGATGCAGGCAAGCAATGGAAGGACACTGGAACGGCGCGGGAGGATTTCCCCGTGAAGCACTTTCCCGTCCGACAGTGACGTAAGCCGGGAATCGGTGTGATTGAACACGCAGACCGCGCTTTTCAGCTCACCATTCGGCACACAGCCGTACAGCACCGAAATCTCGTCCCCTTGGTTGACCTCCAGGTGCTTGTTGTAGAGGTCCAGCGGCAGATGCCCCTCATCGGTCTTGACCCAAAAGCGATCATGGCGCGCGCCAGCAGGCGTCGCCTCCCACTCATGGCGGACCATTTCACCCCGAAAATCACCAAACTCCACAACGACCCGTCCACGGGTGAACGCTTGCATGCCTATTCCTTGAGAGATCCACGCCGGACGACGTGCAAGAGCAGATTCGTAAGACGCGAATGCTACTGAGTGGCCATCATCGTGTCCAGAAACCGGCGCTGACGCCGCCGTTCACAGCACGCGGGTTTTGCGCTTTACCGGCGCGGGCAGAAAGCGCCGCGCGGTTTCCACGAATGGCAGGACGATCAGGCCATACAGCGTCAGGTAACGCTCGCGATCCTGTTCCCCGGTTCCGAAGCGCAACGCCTCGGGGGTTGAGGTGGTGACGTACAGCGTGCCGAACATCCAGTCCCACAGCGACAGGTTGATGGCGAAGTTCTTGTTGAAATGACGGGGTGCGTCGCTGTGATGGATCTGGTGCTGGGCCGGGCTGTTGAGCACATGCTCGACCTTCGGCCCGAACGACAGCCAGACATGTGTGTGGCGCAGATTGGCCCCCAGGCTGTTGACGATCAGCGCCAGCCAGGTCACGCCGAACAGGGTATAGCGGCTGATCTCACCGCCACAGGCGTACCAGACCACCCCGGCGAAGGCGCCGAGGCCGGCGGTGATGGTGATGCGTTCGAGGATCGACTCGACGATGTGAATCCGGCTGGCGGTCGCCGGAACCAGCACCGGGGCCGAATGGTGGACCTTGTGGAATTCCCACAGGTAACGGGAATGAAAGGCCCGGTGAATCCAGTAATGCAGAAAGTCCCTGAACAGAAACACGCCCAGCCCGTAAGACACCGCGAGCCACGGGTGATCCGGCAACTGTTCGCGGGCACCCCAGAGTCGGGTGAAGAACTGCACATAATCGCCCGAGCGCAGAATATGCGGGTCGATGAGGCCAACCACGGGCAACACCAGGGCGACTCGGAGAATGCCCTTGATGAAGTAATAGCGATAATCCAGCCATGCCGAACGGTGCCCATGAACCCGGCCGCCGCCAATGAACTGCCAGAACGAGCGCGCCTCGGTCAGGCCCCGGGATTTTCGCTGGCGAAAAAGAACGTAGGCCAGGCCGTAAGACATGAGGATAAACACCACCCCGAGGCGACCATTGAGGTCGAACAGGCTGACGAATTGTTCGGTGACCGGCGCGATCACCCATTGATGGAGCTGGACCAGGAACGGCGCTGAAGCATCCACAGCGGTCAATCTCTTTCAGAGGTCGCGCATTGTAAATCGCAGTTGTTCGCAATTGCAGTGTCAAACGGATCAAAGGCGCATTTAAACAGCTTGAAACATAAAATCCGCCGCTCCACCGCATCCGCCACACACCGGCATGACCCCCGTCGTGGACGCCGATCAAGGCCTTGAGCGATCCCGCCGCAGGAAACACGCTGCCGACAGCGGCGCTGGCGCGCCGTTTAAAAGGGCGATCCGAACGCCCGCCCTTGTTATCATCGCGCACACTTTTATGACGATTTCATGGCTGGAAGGTCTTTTTTTGTGAGCGCTCTTTATCAATGGCTGCGGCACCCTCAGGCCCGCCTCTTCTCCCTGATCCTTCTGGTGCTGATGGTGCCCGTGGGCCTGCGTGCGGCACTCGGCTGGTCGAGCCCGTTCGGCTATCTGTCGGACCTGGCGATCGGCAGTCTGCTGGTGGTCGCGCTGCATCGCCGGCCGTGGTGGCTGGCGTTGCCGGTGCTGTTGTTCTGCGTCCTGCTGAGCGTGGCGACGGCAGAACTGGTCAGCGCGGTGGGACGCCTGCCGAACCCGGCGGATCTGCACTACCTGATCGATCCGCAATTCGTCGAGAACTCCACCGGCGGCGGTTTTGCTCATCCTGAAGTGGCTGTCGCGCTGGTGCTGGCGCTGCTGCTGTGGCTGCTGACCCATTGGGCGAGCCGCGCCACACCGGCGCCGGCCCTGCCTCGCGCGCTGTGGGCGGCACCGGTGCTGTTGTTCGGGGCACACTGGGGCGCGCAGAACCTCTCCCCCAGCGACGACGACCCATGGCGCCTGTACAACCTGCCGCACCAATTGCTGGCGACCCAGGTTGCCGAAGGACAGATGCAGGCCGAGGACTGGCTGGCCGGCGACGTCGAAGAAGCCGCACCGCCGATGACCGGCCTCACTGATCTGGACCTCAACGGCCACAAATTGCTGAGCGCGCCGGGTCAGGCGCGCAACGTCCTGATCATCGCCCTGGAAGGCATCCCCGGCGCCTACATCGGCGCCAACCGCGAGGCGATCGGCAGCCATTACCAGGAAGACCTGATGCCCAACCTCAGCCGCTGGGCCGAGCGCGGCATGAACACCCCGGATTACGTGCTGCACACGCACCAGACCATTCGTGGCCTGTACGCCATGTTGTGCGGCGACTATGACAAGCTCAACAACGGCACGCCCAAGGGTGTGGAAATGCTCACCCAGCACGAGCGCAATCAGGCCTGCCTGCCCGCGCAACTGCGCCAGAACGGCTTTGCCACCCACTACCTGCAAGGCGCCGGCCTGCGCTTCATGGCCAAAGACAAGATCATGCCGCACATCGGCTTCGATGCGACCCATGGCCTGGAATGGTTCACCAACGCCAATTACCTGGAATTCCCGTGGGGCAAGGATGACAAGGCGTTCTTCGAGGGCGCGCTGGATTACGTCGGTCAACTGAAGAAACAAAAGCAACCGTGGATGCTCACCCTGTTGACCGTCGGCACCCACCAGCCCTACTCCGCGCCGGACGAATACCTGCAACGCTACGACACGCCGAAGCAGGCTGCCGTCGGTTATCTGGACGATGCGCTGGAACAGTTCCTCAGTGGCCTCGAACGCCAGGGCGTGCTCAAGGACACGCTGGTGGTCATCACCTCCGATGAGTCCCACGGCATCGATGGTGTGCGCCTGGCGTCGTCCTGGGGTTTCAACCTGACCCTCGCTCCCGAGCACGCGCAACTGCCACGCCTGAACGCCGGGGTCTATGGTCACGTCGATCTGAGCGCTTCGATTCTCGATTACTTCGACCTGCCGGTGCCCTCGGCCCTCAGCGGTCGTTCGCTGTTTCGCGACTACGATTCAGGGCGCGAAATCATGTCGTTCACCAACGGCAAACTGCGCTACCACAACGGCCAGGGCGTCTTTGCCGAGTGCGACATGCCCCGCCGCTGCCGCTACTACGCCAGCGAAGGTTTCATCGCCGAGCGCGCGACGTTCAAGGGCAACTCCAACAGCCAGAACGCCCGGCAGATTGCCGCCCGCGCCACTGCGCTGGACGCCTCGTTGCTGCGCACGCCACTGAACCAGCACTACCAGTTCGGCAGCACCAACGTCATTCCGCTGCAAGCGCAGATCAAGGACGACTGGGCCGATAACCTGATCGGCGCGCAATACCTGGAAATGCCCAAGGGCTCGCACACTCGCGTGCGTCTGACCGTACGTTCGGTGGATCCACAGCAGGCGGCGTACATCCAGCTCAAGGCCAAGGAGTTCGAGCAGGACGTGCAACTGGGCCTGCCAGCGGAAATGGTCGCCACGGCGGATCAACCGCTGGAAATGGATTTCAGCTTCGACAACCCGCAGCCGCGCAAGGCGTTCTCGTTCCATCTGCTGGGATATGGGTTGGGTGCGGTGGAAGTGACGGATTTCAGCGTGATCACTGAACTGCCGGGGCAAGATGATTTGCTGGATGAATTGCCGGCCGACGATACCGAGCAATCGAGTTGATGGGTGAGCCAACGTCTCACACCCGCTGAGACGTTGGCGTACAGGCTGTTTGCGGACAATCAGAACGTGGTGCGCAACCCGACCTGAATGCTGCGCCCTTCGGCCGGCGCGATGTCGCGCAGGATCGAACTGGCGTAGCGCACGGTTTGATTGGTCAGGTTCTCAGCATTGACGAAGGCCAGCCACTTGCTCTGGCCGATATCAAAGTTGTAACCCACATTCGCCCCCAGTGTGGTGTAGCCATCGGTGCTGCTTTCATTGTCCGGCACGCGATGCTGCGCGCTGGCGTGCTCGACATCGATCCGCGCCTGCCAGCGATCCAGACTCCACAGCAAACCGCTGTTCAAGCGCAGCGGCGCGATGCGCGGCAGGTCTTCGCCGGTGTCGAGGTTTTTCGCCCGGGTGTAATCGCCGGACAGCTCCAGGGCAAACTTGCCGTAGGCGCTCTCGCCCAGCTCCCAACGATCCTGCGCTTCGACACCGCTGAAGCGCGCACGCACGCCGGAGTAGGCATATTCAGGAATGCCATCGGCGTCCTGCTCCCCTTCGTCATTGAGCGTGCGACCGGTGCCCAGCAGACCGATGTAATTGGAGAAGTGACTGTAGAACACACCGACGCTGCCCTTGTGAGTGCCGTTGTCGAAACGCAGCGCCAGGTCGCTGGACACGGCTTTTTCTTTCGACAGGCCGGCATCGCCGACTTCATAGGTGCCGGTCGCGACGTGGGCGCCGTTGGCATACAGCTCGTAGAACGTCGGCGCTCGTTCGGTGTAGCCAAGGGTGGCGGCCACCGACCAGATTGGTGTCAGGGTGTACACCGCGCCGGACGACAGACTGCCAGCGGTAAAACTGCTGGAACGGTCGGCATTGGCAAAGCGCTCGTTGCCTTTGGCGTCCGGGTCGACGGTGGTGTGTTCCAGTCGTCCGCCGAGGGTGAGCAGCAGTCGATCCGTGGCTTGCAACTCTTCGAGAATGAACAGCGCACCGGCATTGGTGTCGGTTTGCGGAACGAACGCTTCTTCACCCAGGGCCGAGAATTCATTGCGGCTGACCTGGGCGCCAATCACCCCGTTGAGCGGCCCGAGCGGCTGGTGCCGCGCCTCGACCCGCGCCTCGTAGCCCTTGTTCTTGAACGTGGTGCCCGTTTCCCCGCCTTCGATTTCCCGGTGTTCGTAATCGGTGTACCCGGCGTCGAACTTCACCGAACTGAAAGGGCCATCGAGATTGCGAATCTCCGAGGCGAAGGCGTAATGCTCCTGCTGCATGCGAATCCGCACATCGTCTTCGGCCGGCGAGCCGTAGTTCGAGTCGTAATTGCTATAGGACAGGCCGGCGTAGCCATCGTCCCAGGTGTAGGAACCGCCGACCGCTCCGCCATCCTGACGGCCGTCGCTGTTGGCCAGGCGATGCTTGTTCGAGTCGCCATCGTCGTTGGCGCGTTCGCGGCTGGTCCTGGCGTATCCAGGGATTTTCAGGTCGTTGAATTCGCGAGCGCTGGCGTCCACATGCAAGGCGAATTGGCCGTTGCCCGCCTCCAGTTTGCCGGCGCTGCTGCGGGTGGTGTCGGCGCCGCCGTAGCGCAGTTCGCCCGCACCGTGAATACCTTCGATGGCTTCGGTCGGAATGCGGTTGTCGAAGGTGTTGACCACCCCGCCGATGGCGCTGCCGCCGTACAACAGCGCCGCCGGGCCACGAACGATTTCAACGCGCTCGACGTTGACCGGGTCCAGCGGCACCGCATGGTCGTAAGACAGCGAGGAGGCATCCAGCGCCCCGACGCCATTGCGCAGAATGCGAATGCGGTCGCCGTCCTGGCCCCGGATGATCGGCCGACTCGCCCCCGGACCAAAGTACGACGACGAGACGCCCGGCTGCCTGTTCAGGGTTTCGCCCAGACTGCCCTTCTGCTGAAACGTCAGCTCGTCACCCGCCAGCACCGTCGACGGGGATGCGAGGGTTTGGCTGCCGAGGGGGTTGCCGGTGATGACTTGCGGTTGCAGTTCGAGGGTTTCGGCGGCGAACACCGGCGCTGCAAACAGCAGCGCGGTGGCCAGGGGTGTCAGGCGTCGCGGGAGGGGTCGAGAACGGGCGGGCATTTCAGAATTCCGTGAGCAGAAAAGTGAAAGTCGCTGGCAAACAGCAATGCCAGAGACAGCATGAAACAAAATTAATGTTATACAATAACATTTCTATTTGCCATCACTGTTCTCGCCATGGATTTGCAACAAGCGCTCAAGCACGCGGTTCTTGCGGGCTCAACCGATTTTTCGAGGGGCATTAATGCCGCGTAAAAACCTGAAAGCTTTCGCCTATCAGCGTCCAATAGTCGGCCTATTAGCCGACTGGCAAAGTCGGGGCTAGCCTTACTACTCCGAAGTCGGCACGAGCCGGCCGCAGAAGACCTGATAAGGACCCGGACATGGCAAATGAATCGAAATGCCCGTTCAATCACGCCGCCGGCGGTGGCACAACGAACCGCGATTGGTGGCCGAATCAACTGAACCTGAAAATCCTGAGTCAGCACTCGCCCAAGTCCGATCCACTGGGCAAGGACTTCGACTACGCCAAGGCCTTCAAAAGCCTGGATTTCCAGGCCCTCAAGCGCGATATCAACGCGCTGATGACCGACTCTCAGGACTGGTGGCCCGCCGACTTCGGCCACTACGGCCCGCTCTTCATCCGCATGGCCTGGCACAGTGCCGGCACCTACCGCACCGCTGACGGCCGGGGCGGCGCCGGCTCCGGCCAGCAACGCTTCGCCCCGCTCAACAGCTGGCCGGACAACGTCAGCCTCGACAAGGCCCGGCGCCTGCTGTGGCCGATCAAGCAAAAGTACGGCCGCAACATTTCCTGGGCCGACCTGATCGTGCTCACCGGCAACGTCGCGCTGGAGTCCATGGGCTTCAAGACCTTCGGTTTCTCTGGCGGACGCCCCGATGTGTGGGAGCCGGATGAGGACGTGTACTGGGGTTCGGAAAACAAGTGGCTAGGCGGCGACAACCGCTATGGCAAGGACCCGGAGGCCATGCAGCCACCTGGCGACGGCACCCTGGTAGCGGAGCCGGCAGAACACGGCAACGAAGCAAGCCGCACCAACCAGGGCGAACGCAATCTGGAGAACCCGTTGGCCGCCGTGCAAATGGGCCTGATCTACGTGAACCCGGAAGGCCCCGAGGGCCATCCCGATCCGGTCGCCTCGGCCAAGGACATCCGCGAAACCTTCGGCCGCATGGCCATGAATGACGAGGAAACCGTGGCCCTGATCGCCGGCGGCCACGCCTTCGGCAAGACCCACGGCGCCGGCCCTGCCGACAACGTCGGGCCGGAACCGGAAGCTGCCGGTCTGGAGCTTCAAGGCCTGGGCTGGAAAAGCACGTTCGGCACCGGCAAGGGTGGCGACACGATCACCAGCGGCCTGGAAGTGACCTGGACCACTACGCCAACGAAGTGGAGCAACAACTATCTGGAAAATCTCTACGGCTTCGAGTGGGAGCTGACCAAGAGCCCGGCCGGCGCCCATCAATGGAAACCGAAAAACGGCGCCGGGGCCGGCACCATTCCCCACGCCCACGACTCGAGCAAACGCATCGACCCGAGAATGCTCACCTCCGACCTGGCCCTGCGTTTCGACCCGGCCTATGACCAGATCTCGCGGCGCTTCCTCGCCAATCCGGATCAACTGGCCGACGCCTTCGCCCGTGCCTGGTACAAACTGATCCACCGTGACATGGGGCCACTCTCGCGCTATCTCGGCCCGGAACTGCCCAACGAAGAATTGCTCTGGCAAGACCCGATTCCTGAAGTGAACCACCCGCTGATCGATGACAGCGACGTGGCAGCACTGAAAAGCAAAGTGCTGGCCTCCGGGCTGTCCGTCTCGGAACTGGTTTCCACCGCCTGGGCATCAGCCTCGACCTTCCGTGGCTCGGACAAGCGCGGCGGTGCCAACGGCGGGCGTCTGCGTCTGGCGCCACAGCGGTTCTGGCAGGCCAACCAGCCGGAGCAACTGGACAAGGTGCTCAAGGTACTCGAGGGTATCCAGAACGACTTCAATGCCGCAGGCAAAAAAGTCTCGCTGGCAGACCTGATCGTGCTGGCCGGCAACGCCGGCGTCGAACAGGCGGCGAAAAATGCCGGGCATACCGTCACCGTGCCGTTTTCGCCGGGTCGCACCGATGCCTCGCAGGAACAGACCGATGTCGACTCGTTCGGCTTCCTCGAACCGCACACCGATGGCTTCCGCAACTTCGCCAAGACCACGTATCGCGTGTCAGCGGAATCTCTGTTGATCGACCGGGCGCAACTGCTGACCCTTTCGGCACCGGAAATGACCGTACTGATCGGCGGCCTGCGGGTGCTGGACACCAACGTCGGCAAAACCCGCCATGGCGTGTTCACCGACCGGCCGGGAACCCTGACCAACGACTTCTTCAGCAACCTGCTGGACATGGGCGTGGAATGGAAACCGACCTCGGCGGCGGCGGACGAGTTCGAAGGTCGCGACCGCAAGACCGGTGGCGTGAAGTGGACCGCCACTCGTGTCGACCTGGTCTTCGGCTCCCACGCGCAATTGCGTGCGCTGGCGGAGGTGTATGCCAGTGCGGATGCAAAAGCGCAGTTCGTCAGCGACTTTGTGGCGGCCTGGGCCAAGGTGATGGATCTGGACCGGTTTGACTTGAAAAAATAGAGGGGTTGCAGGGACAAAAAACGCCGCTTTTAAGCGGCGTTTTTTATGGTCTGGCTGAGGGGAAGGCCTTGAATCAGGCCAGGCTTTTGCTGACCACTTCGTACACATCGCTGGACAACTGACCCGATGCCAGAATCCGCTCCAGCTCGCCTTTCATCAACGCCTGACGGGCGCTGTCGTACTTGCGCCAGCGGGTCAGCGGCGCCAGTTGGCGCGAGGCGATCTGCGGATTGAAACCGTTCAGCTCGATGACCAGATCCGCCAGGAAGCGATAGCCCGAACCATCGGCCGCATGGAAGTTGATCAGGTTCTGCCCGGCAAACGCGCCGACCAGCGCACGCACCTTGTTCGGGTTCTTGATGTTGAACGCCGGGTGCTGCATCAGCGCCTTCGTGCGCTCCAGGCCGCCGGGCAAGGTGCTGCCGGCCTGCACGCTGAACCACTGATCCATGACCAGCGGATTGTCCTTGAAGTGCTCGGCGAAGCTCGCCAGCGCCTGGGCTTTCTGCTCATCGAACGGCGAGTTGACCAGTACCGCCAGCGCAGTCAGGCGTTCGGTCATGTTGTCGCAGGCGTCGAACTGCTCCAGCGTCGCCGCCAGCACTTGCGGCTTGCCGCTGAGCATCAGGTACGACAGCGCGATGTTCTGCAACGCGCGACGGGCAAAATGCTCGGCCTCGGCCACGTACGGGGTTTGCTTGGACAGGTCGCGGTTGGCCTGATAACGCAGCCACAGGGCTTCGAACAGGTTGTCCGCCAGTTGCTGGCGCGCGAACTCGCGAGCGGTATGGATCGCCTCGACGTCAGCGATTTCACTGATTTCGGTCAGGTAGGCTTCGCTTGGCAGCGAAAGCATTTCCGCGACCATGGCCTGATCCAGGCTTTCATCGGACAACACCGTTTTCAACGCAGAAACCAGACGTGGATCGAGAACCAGCGCCTCGCCCTTCTGCTGCTGCTCGATCAGCTCTTGCAAGACCTGCACCGACAGCTGCTGGCCGGCATCCCAGCGGTTGAAGCCGTCGCTGTCGTGCTGCATCAGGAACATCAGTTGATCGCGGTTGTACGGGAAGCTCAGTTTCACCGGCGCCGAGAAGCCGCGCAGCAACGAGGGCAGCGGTTGTTCGGCGATGTCGACGAAGGTGAAGGTCTGCTCGGCCTCGGTCACGGAAATGACCCGGCTGGTGCCTTGCGAGGAGGCTTCACCGGCCAGACGCAGCGCGATTTCATGACCCTGGCTGTCCAGCAGACCCAGCGCCACCGGAATCACGAACGGCAGCTTTTCCACCTTGTCCGGCGTCTGCGGGCAGCTCTGGCGGAAGGTCAGGCTGTAGGTTTTCGCCGCTGCGTCGTAGGACTCGCTCACCGCCAGGCGTGGCGTACCGGCCTGGCTGTACCAGCGCTTGAACTGGGTCAGATCGACGCCGTTGGCATCTTCCATGGCCTTGATGAAGTCATCGCAGGTCACGGCCTGCCCGTCATGGCGCTCGAAGTACAGGTCACTGCCCTTGCGGAAGCCTTCGGCACCCAGGAGCGTGTGGATCATGCCGACCACTTCCGAACCCTTTTCGTACACGGTCAGGGTGTAGAAGTTGGAGATCTCGATGAAGCTGTCCGGGCGCACCGCATGGGCCATCGGGCCGGCATCTTCGGCGAACTGGTGGGTACGCAGGTAGGCCACGTCCTGAATGCGCTTGACCGTGGCCGAGTTCATGTCGGCGGAGAAACCGGAATCGCGGAATACGGTGAAACCTTCCTTGAGCGACAGCTGGAACCAGTCGCGGCAGGTCACGCGGTTGCCCGACCAGTTGTGGAAGTACTCGTGGGCGACGATCGCCTCGACCCGCTGGTGCGCGGCGTCGGTGGCGGTTTCGGCGCGGGCCAGCACGGCGCTGGAGTTGAAGATGTTGAGGCCCTTGTTCTCCATAGCGCCCATGTTGAAGTCGTTCACGGCAACGATCATGAAGATGTCCAGATCGTACTCGCGACCGTAGACCTCTTCATCCCAGCGCATCGACTTCTTCAGGCTGTTCATGGCGTGCTGGCACTTGTCGATGTTTTCCGGCTCGACGTAGATGCGCAGCGCCACTTCACGCCGGGTCATGGTGGTGAAGGTGTCTTCGACGCACCACAGGTCACCGGCCACCAGCGCGAACAGGTACGCCGGCTTCATGAACGGGTCTTCCCAGGTCGCCCAGTGCCGGCCGTCTTCGCCAGGGCCGGAAGCGATCGGGTTGCCGTTGGACAGCAACACCGGGTAGCTGTGCTGCTCGGCGACCACCGTGGTGGTGAACTTGCTCATCACGTCCGGGCGGTCGAGGTAATAGGTGATCTTGCGGAAGCCTTCGGCCTCGCACTGGGTACAGAACATCGTGCCGGACTTGTACAGGCCCTCCAGCGCGGTGTTGGTTTCCGGGTGGATTCTGACGCTGGTGTCGACCGTGAAAGTGGCGCTGGCCGGTTGCAGGGTCAGGTGGTTTTCGCTGAGCTGGTAGTCAGCGGCGCTCAGTTCCTGGTCGGCCAGGGTCACCGACAGCAACTCCAGTTGCTGACCGTCGAGCACCAGCGGCGGCAGGCCCGGGCCGCGCGCAGGATTGCGGCGCATCACCAGTTGCGCATGAACCAGGCTGTGATCCTCGAACAACTCGAAGGTCAGGTGCGTTTCGTCGATCAGGTACTCGGGCGCCTGATAGTCCTTCAGGTAAATCATCTTCGGTTGTTCGGTGCGCATGCTGGAGTCCTTATTGATGCACGGCGAGCTGATAAGCCGTGTACTTGCGAATATTGATCACGCCGGTGTCGAAGATCAGGTACTGGCCCTTGATCCCCAGCAGCGTGCCTTCGGCAATCGGGTTCTTGTCCAGGTTGAAGCTGACGATTTTGGCCGGGTATTGCTCGATCGGATAGCGGATTTCCAGCGGATCGACATCGGTAATCGTCTGAATTGCTTGTAGGCCGAATCGCTCCTGCAAGCCTTGCAGGCCTTCGGCGCAGCTTGCAAACAGCTGATCGCGCACCTGCGCCAGATCCACCGCCGCCGCATCGCCCTTGAGCAACGCCCGCCAGTTGGTCTTGTCCGCCACCTGGCTGCGGAACAGGTCTTCGACGAACCCCGACTGCTGGCGAGTGGCGACGCGCATGATCGGCAACGCCTGGCTGGCGCCCTGGTCGAGCCAACGGGTCGGCAACTGGGTGGCACGGGTGATGCCGACCTTGATCCCCGACGAGTTCGCCAGGTAGACCACATGATCGGTCATGCAGAACTTCTCGCCCCACTCAGGCTCCCGGCAGGTGCCGGCGTCGAAATGGCAGCGCTCCGGGCTCATGATGCAGATGTCGCACTGGGCCAGTCTGGTCATGCACGGGTAGCAATAACCCTGGCTGAAACTGGTTTTGGTCTTGCGTCCGCAATGGGTGCAGTGGATCGCCCCCAGGTATTCCAGACGCACCGTGCTACCGATCAACGGATTGACCGGCACCTCGACATCATCCAGACGAAACGCGTATTGCACGGTCGGCCCGTCCAGGCGTGCCGACATTTTGCTGATTGCACCGCGGCCAATCTCGATCAATGGATGGCATCCGACTTGAACAGGATGTTCGGCACTTCGATCGATTTCGATGCACACTCCTGCGGCCCCATGTAACCGGTGCGCTGGTCTTCCGGCAGGTTCTGGGTTTCCCAGGCGATCATTGCCTGCAACGACAGCTCACGCTGCTCGGCGGTGAGCTTGCCACCGTCGGACCACTTGCCGATCTCCACCGCCAGTTTCAGGCTCTGGTAGATGTCGGGGGTAATGTTCTTGATCAACTCGTTAAAAGAGGACATCAGGGTCTCCGTGCTCTTTATTCACAGGCTAAATTAGACGGCCAGTTTACGGCGGTTATACAAACCGCCCAACAAACCGGTGAAGCATCCGATGAGTAACCCGCCGACGTGAGCGGCGTTAGCGATTTCGCCGAAACCGATCATCGACACCAGTCCGGACAGGCACAGCAGCAACCACACCAGCATCATCACCAGCACGCCGCGCGGCAGGCGATAGGCCGGGTTCGGCGCCAGCAACTGGAAGATCCAGCAATGCCCGAGCAAGCCGTAGAGCACGCCGGACAGGCCGCCGAACAGGGTCGCACCGCTGAAATAATACTGCGCGTAGTTCGACACCAGGCTGAACAGCAGGGTCAGGCCGATCAGGTTGATGCTGCCCTGACGCGACTCGATGCGCCGCCCCAGCTCCCAGAACCACATGCCGTTCATGGCCAGGTGCAAGATGCCGAAGTGGAGCAGCATCGGCGTGAACAGCCGCCACCACTGCCCCGCCGCCAGGCTGTCGGCCAGCGGTGTGAAGTGGATGTATTCGCCGACCACGCGGAAATCGAGGAACGTCAGCCAGCGCATCGTCTCGAGGTTGTCGCCAAGAAACGTCAGCCCGCCGACGATCAGGCTCAGCAACAGGATGAACCCCGTGGCCTTGGCGTATTTCAACTGTTCGACAAAGCTCGGGCGCTTGAAGGTCTGCGCCACCGGGATGTCCAGCTGCTGATCGGGATCGCCCGCCGGGAAGCGTTCGTACAGCGAGCGCACGTCGTCGCTGATTTCCGCCGGCACCCACAGCACCTGCTCGCCCGCCTCTTCGCTGACACGATGGGGCACCTGCATGCGTTGCAGCAGTTTGACAAAACCGCTCAAGTCCGCCGCCAACGGCAGGCGCAATACCGCGATCGCACTCATTGCAGCACCTCCGGTCGCTCGACATCGACCCAGACGAATTTATGCGGATCGAGGCGGGTTTCCTGATCCAGACGATAAGCCACCAGCTTGCCGTAGAGCACCGCGCTGTAATCCAGGCACGCCAGGTTCGGCCGGATCGGCGCCGGTTTGCCGCTGCGCCAGTAATGGCCGACGAACAACAAGGGCTCATCGACGCCGTAGCGCAACAGGGAATTTTTTTCAGTGGAGGTCAACGGGGTCTGCGCCACCGGTTCCGGCAAGGCATCGGGCTGGAACACGATGTCGCCGTAGGTTTTCGGGTCGTCTTCCCAGAACTTGGTGCGGAAGAACGATCGCACCAGGCCGTCGCCGCTGGTCATGGTCAGGCCATGGGGCAAACGCATGTCGGTGCCGCGCAGCAGGCGATCGAAGACCGTGCAGGCAAAGCTCTCCGGCACCGCCGAGGCCTGGAGGAAATGTTCATCGATGCAGCCGTCGGGAAACAGCCCACGCAACGGCTCGATCAGGCCGGCATCCCAACAGGCATGCACCACCCGGAAGCGTCCGGCATCGACAAACAAGGGCAACTCGTAGAACCAGCGCTGGAAATCATGCCAGTCGCCCGGATGCTCTTCGAACTGGGTCAGGGTTTCGTGCAGCAGGCGCGCATGGCGCGGCGTGTGTTCGCGCACGAACTGCTTGCCGCTGCCCGGTGGCGCCGGGGTGCTCCAGCCGAGGGCATTGAATTCATGATTGCCCATGATGCACAAAGCCTGACCGGCCTCGACCATGTCGTGGACGATGTGCAGCGCCTCGCGGATTCGCGGGCCGCGGTCGATGATGTCGCCGACGAACACCGCCATGCGTGAGGGATGCCGCCAGACGCCGCCCTGCTTGTGATAACCGAGCCGGTCAAGCAAGTGTTCCAGCGTCAGGGCGCATCCGTGCACGTCACCAATCAGGTCGTAGCTACGCGCGGGATCGAGCATCAGTCGCCTCCACCACCCAACTTGCTGCCCCAGCCGAGCTTGGTGCGGCAGACTTCGTAGTAGTTGTGGTCAAGCGGATGAATCAGCCGCAGCTTCTGTGCTTTCTTGCTGACGGTGATGGTGTCGCCCGGCGCGCAGGTGAAATGGTTCTGCCCGTCGCAGGAGACTTGCGGGTAGATCTGCATATCTTTGGACACGACGATTTTCAGCTCACTGTTGCCATCGACCACGATGGGCCGCCCAGACAAGGTATGGGGGTACATGGGCACAATCACAATAGCGTCGAGCTTGGGATGCATGATCGGGCCGCCGGCGGACAGGGCGTAAGCGGTGGAACCGGTCGGCGTGGAGACGATCAGGCCGTCGGCCTTCTGGCTGCAGACGAACTGACCGTCGATGTACAGTTCGAACTCGATCATCCGCGTCGACTTGCCGGGGTGCAGCACCACGTCGTTCAACGCATCGCCCTGGCCGATGGCCTCGGCATGGCGGCGGACTTCGGCTTGCAGCAGGAAGCGGTTTTCCACCAGATAATGGCCGTCGAGCACTTCGGCGACCTTGATTTCCAGCTCGTCCGGACGAATGTCGGTAAGAAATCCGAGGCTGCCACGGTTGATCCCGAGCACCGGAATGTTGTGCCGCGCCAGCGCCCGGGCGGCGCCGAGCAGGCTGCCGTCACCGCCAACGACGATGACCATGTCGCAGACTTCGCCGAGCATCTTGCGCGACGAGGTTTGCAGACCATGCCCCGGCAGGACTTCGGCGATGGTGTCTTCGAGAATCACATGCAGGTGACGATCGAGCAGAAAGCGTTTCAGTCGGCGGACGGTATCCAGCACCTGGGAACTGCCCAGGCGACCGATGATGCCGATATTACGAAATTGCTCCATGGGACTCCTGCAGAGTTGCGACGGCGAAAACGACGATTATGGGCGAAAGCCACCGATAGACAAAATCCTTTCAGCCTCAAGGGCGCGCCCCTGTTTGCGGCTATGCTCGCAAGATGATCCTATTTCCCGATTTGCTCCAGCTGCCCCACCAATTGCGCCACCCGGAGGTGCGCGATCTGGCGTGGGTGATCCTCGCCCCGCCGATGCTGGCGAGCACGCCGTGGCCGCAACGCCATCCGCTGGCGGGCAGCGACTGGGTGCGCGACCCGCAGCAACTGGAACACTGGCTGCGCCGGCTCGATCGCGACAGCTATGGCCTGCTGCACTGGCTGTCCCAGGCCCGCACCCGGCGTCTGGGGCTGTATTACGAGCGGCTGTGGCAGTTTGCGGTGGAACATGCGCCGGGCATCGAGCTGATCGCCGCCAACCTGCCGATCCGCCGCGAAGGCCATACCCTCGGCGAGCTGGACATGCTGCTGCGCGACCGCGACGGCGTGCATCACCTGGAACTGGCGATCAAGCTCTACCTCGGCCCGCAGAATGGCGACGGCCGCGATCCGGCGCAGTGGCTCGGCCCTGGCTGTCACGATCGACTCGATCGCAAACTGGCGCACCTGAGCGAACACCAGTTACCGATCTCCGCCCGCGCAGAAAGCCGTGAGGTCCTGAAGGCGCTGGATATCGAGGTGTTCAGCGCGCAGTTGTGGCTGGGCGGTTACCTGCTCTATCCATGGCCCGGGCAGTCCGAATCACCCAACGGCGCCCATCCGCAGCACCTGCGCGGCAGCTGGCTGCATCAACGGGACTGGCCGGCGTTCGTCGCCCAGCGCCCGGCCGGACGCTGGCAGTCCCTGCCCCGCCACGCCTGGCTGGCCCCGGCGCATTACCCGGCGGATCAGACCTGGAGCCCGGAACACTTGCAGGCCTGGTTGAATGAACTGGAACCCCTGGCGCCGGCGCAACTGATGGTGCGCCTGACCGAGAACGCGCGAGGCGAATGGGAAGAAGCCGAGCGGCTGTTTCTGGTGTCGGACCTTTGGCCGAATGTACCGGGACAGGCCTGAAACCCGATGGGAGCAGGCTCGCCCGCTCCCACAATGTCCGGGGCGTCAGTGCCTCACTTTTTGTGCTGCTCCACCCACTGCCCATAGGCATTGATGAAGCTTTGCAGGAACGGCTTCACCGACTCGTTCAACTTGCCGGCCTCGTCGAACGCAGTCCCGGCGCCGCCCAGGTAGGCTTCCGGCTGCTGCATGCACGGCACGTTGAGAAATACGAAGGACTGGCGCAGATGCTGGTTGGCACCGAAGCCACCAATGGCGCCGGGAGAAACGCTGATGACCGCCCCCGGCTTGCCACCCCAGACACTTTTGCCGTACGGCCGGGAGCCGACATCGATGGCGTTTTTCAACGGTGCGGGCACCGAACGGTTGTATTCGGGGGTCACAAACAGCACCGCGTCGGATGAACCCACCCGCTGACGGAAAGTACTGTAGGCTGCGGGCGGTGAATCGCCGTCGATGTCTTCGTTATAAAGGGGCAGATCGCCAATTTCGACGATTTCAAGCTTGAGGTTGGTCGGCGCCAGCTCCGCCAGGGCCAGGGCGACTTTGCGATTGATCGATGCTTTACGCAGGCTGCCGACCACTACTGCGACGTTATAGACGTTGCTCATTGGAAGACTCTCGACTGTCCGTGGGAGGAGCCTGTAGTTATAGATGATCCATCGACGATTCCACCAGTTGACGAAGGATTTTCCTGCGTCCCGAATATTTTTTTCCTGTAGGAAAACTTACCGAGCCTGATGACGGTCTACCAAGCCGCAAATCAAGCGTTTTATCTCCAGAGGTTCTAAGCAGATGGCAGCAGTACTCGTCGGTCAGTTCCATGCAAGAGATGCGGAAGGCCGCGTTTATTCCGTGCATGAGTTCCAGGAATCCAACCCGTCGGCGGACGGTCTCGGCGGCATGGAGCCTGTCACCACCTACAAACTGGCGATTGGCGACCGCGTCAATAAAATCGATGAGAACGAGTTCCTGCTGGTTCAATCGGGCATCACGCTGATCCGCGAACCCGAGCCGTCCATCGCTTCATAACGCGTTGTTATGAGCAGCAGTCTTGGACGCAGAGTTGGGGTAGGATTCAGCCACTGACCCCAACTGCCCGGACATGGACTCCACGCATGCGTTTACGTCATATCGAAGTGATTCAGGCGCTTTTGCAGACCGGCCATGTGGGGACCGCCGCCGAATGGTTGCAGTTACCGGTGGCCGAGGTCGAAGAGCGCTTGCGCGAAGCCGAGAGTCAGTTGGGGTTCATGCTGTTCGCCAGCGTTCGCGGACGCCTCCAGGCGACTCAGGAAGCGCGGGCCTTGCAGGGCGAAATCGCTCACGTCTATGAAGCGCTGGAGCCGGTGCAACGGCTCGCCAGCAGTCTCAGGCAATACCTTGCCCCGCCCTTGCGCATCATCGGCACCCCGCCGCTGGCGCAACAACTGTTGCCGCAAAGCCTCGCCACCCTGCGCCGACGCCTGCCCGACGCGCCTTGCACGTTGCTCAGCGAGCCGACCCGACTGATCGTTCGCAGCCTGTTGCTGCGCGAATGCGATCTGGGCCTGAGCCTGCATGATCCCGAACACCCGGATATCGATTGCCAGGTGCTGGCCCAGGGCAAGCTGCAACTACTCGCACCCCACGGCTGGCTGCAACCGAAGCAGAAGTACATTTCCCTGCAGGATCTGGCCGGCCAGGCCATGGTCGGCCTCGAAGGGCAGGACCCGCTGAGTCCGGCGCTGGAACACAAACTCCAGGCCCTGCGCCCGGCCCCCAGCATCCAGACCCGGGTGCAGACCCAGCAGATGATGCGCGGCATGGTCGAGGCCGGCGAAGGACTGGCCATCGTCGACCCGTTCACCGCCCTCGGCGCCCGCGCCGCCGGACTCGATGTGTGCCCGCTGTCGCCGGCCGTGCCGATCAGTCTCTACGCACTCACCTGCAAACACGCCACGCCTTCCGCCGCGATTCAGACCCTGCTCGGCATCGTCAAGGAACAAGCCGAGGCGATGCTGGCGAACTGATCGGGTTTTCCAGCGGATTGTCGAACAGGCGATACCAGAACAGTGCGACTTCAGCGGTGTTCGGGTCGATCCCGCGATAGCGCAGGTGGTCGATCCCGCCAATCACATAGCCGCAACGCTCATACAGCCGGCACGCGCCGAGGTTGTTGTTCTGGGTTTCCAGCATGATCCCCGGCAGTTTCTTCTTGCGGCTCCAGAACTGCGCCACGTCCAGCAACGCCTTGGCCACACCATGCCGCCGTGCCGGGGCGTGTACCGCCAACTCATCGATGTGGGCGAATCCGTTCCAGTTGGTGCTGATGACCAGATGGCCGACCGGCTGGTCGTCGAGCCACGCCATGAAAATCGCGCTGTCGGCGGCATCGCGGAAACTGCTGAACTCTTCGGGATCGATGCCATAGCACTTGCGGTACGGCACGATGGGCGTCACCGGCCAGCGCTCCACGGCCTGACCGATCTGCGCCGCCCCGTAAGCGCTGACTTCGAAACTGAAATCGCTGCTCCAGATATAGGCGGCAAAACCGTCATCGGCGACCCGCACCGACAATCCTGGATACTTCGGTGTGATGACCGGTTGCATAGTGGATAAATTCCTCATTCCTTGACGCAATCGACGGTGTACTGCCGTCCATTGCCCTCGTCTTCGTGTTGCAGTCCATGCACATCGACCACGAACCCCGGGAAGCTTGCATCGAAGGTGCGGGCAAACTTCAGGTAGTCGATGATCGAGCGAGTCGATTCGGTAAAGCGTTCACCGGGCATGATCAGCGGAATTCCCGGCGGGTACGGCACCAGCATCACGGCAGCCACCCGCCCTTCCAACTGATCGATCGGCACCGCCTCGACTTCACCTCGCACCAGTTGGTCATAGGCATGGGCCGGCTTCATGGCGATTTCCGGCATGACGGTGTACATGCGCTTGAGGTGTTTGGCCGTGGCATTGCTGCGATAGCAGGCGTGCAACTGATCGCACAGATCGCGCAGGCCCATGCCGCGATAACGCGCGGTATCCTGCTGGGCGACACAGGGCAGGCAACTGGCGAGACTGACGTTGGCGTCGTAGCTGCGCTTGAACTCCAGCAACTCGGTAAGCAAGGTGCTCCATTTGCCTTTGGTGATGCCCATGGAGAACAGCACCAGGAACGAATACAACCCGGTTTTTTCCACCACCAGCCCGCGCTCCCAGAGGAACTTGCTGACCACCGCCGCCGGAATGCCTTTGTCGCTCAATGCGCCACCCGCACTCAGGCCCGGCATCACCAGCGTGACCTTGATCGGATCGAGCAGCACGTAGTCGTCGCTGACGTCACCGAAACCGTGCCAGTCCGCGTCGGGCTGCAGTAACCAGTCTTCGGTCAGCACCCGCTCGATCCCCTCCACGCCCGGTGGCTGCCAGATCGAAAACCACCAGTCATCGGCGGCGATGTGCTGGCGCAGATTGGCCAGCGCCCGGCGAAAACTCAGGGCTTCATCGAAGGTTTCCTGCAACAGCGAGCGCCCGGCCGGCCCTTCCATCATCGCCGAGGCCACATCCAGCGAGGCGATGATGCTGTATTGCGGGGAAGTCGAGATATGCATCATGAACGCTTCGTTGAAACGGTCGCGATCCAGTTGCCGCGCCCCACCGTCCTGCACATGAATCATCGACGCCTGGCTGAACGCCGCCAACAGCTTGTGGGTGGAATGAGTGGTGAACACCAGCGGACTGTCGTCACTGCGCGACGTCGCCATGCCGTAACGTCCGGCAAAGAATTCGTGGAACGCCGCGTAGGCGTACCAGGCTTCGTCGAAGTGCAGGACCTCGACGCTGTTGCCCAGGCTCTGCTTGATCAGTTCGGCGTTGTAACAGAGGCCGTCGTAGGTGGAGTTGGTGACCACCGCCAGTTTGACCTTCGGCTCGCGGCCCTTGGTCAACGGGCTGGCGTCGATCTTGGCCTGGATCGACTCACGGCTGAATTCGCTCAGGGGAATCGGACCGATGATCCCCAGCTCATTGCGCTCCGGGCACAGGTACAGCGGGATCGCGCCGGTCATGATGATCGCGTGCAACACCGATTTGTGGCAGTTGCGATCCACCAGCACCAGATCATCGCGCCCGACCATGGAATGCCAGACGATCTTGTTGGCGGTCGACGTGCCATTGATCACGAAAAAGGTGTGATCGGCACCGAAATTGCGCGCCGCCCGCGCTTCGGCCTCGGCCAGCGGCCCGGTGTGATCGAGCAGCGAACCGAGTTCCGGCACCGAGACCGACAAGTCCGAGCGCAGGGTGTTTTCCCCGAAAAACTGATGGAACGCCTGCCCCACCGGGCTCTTGTGATAGGCCACGCCGCCACCGTGACCGGGGGTGTGCCAGGAATAGTTGGAATCGGCGGTGTGTTGCACCAAAGCCTTGAAGAACGGCGGCAGCAAGCCGTCCAGGTACTTGCGCGCCGCCCGCGCCACTTGCCGGGCGAGAAACGGCACGGTGTCTTCGAACAGATAGAGAATGCCGCGCAACTGGTTGAGCTCGGCCATGGCGTCGGCGGGGGCGTTTTCCAGAGTGACCTGTTCGCCCAGGGCGAAGATCGGCAGATCCGGCGCCCTGACCCGGGCCAGCCCGATCAGTTCGGCCATGTTCTGTAACAAATGCGAGTGGGCGCTGGCGTCTTCGGCGGCGATCAGCATGCACGCCAGACCATGATGGGTCGACGCCACCAGGCGGCCTTCGGTGTAGTCCGTGGCCGACACGATGCTGAAACCTTCGAGCTCCAGTTCCCGGGCGATTCCGCGTATGCGGTCACCGGCAACCGTGTCGGCCTTGATGTCGCGGTGGACGATCAACACCGGAAACTTCAAATCTTTGTACATGGGGCTCAGGGTCCTGAGGCGGCGGATCGTGATCTGCCAATGTCCTCAGGGTAGAGGGTCGGAGCGAATGTGGCGAGGGTGGCACGTTGCAGTCACGCCATTGTCAGTTCCGCCAAAAGCAAAAAAATCGCAGCCTCCGTCAGCGCCCGCATCGGGATGTATGAACATCCTCAAGGGGCTGACGGAGGCTGCGATCGTTCGAGCCTCAGGCCTGAGCTTCGGCTTCCAGCAACTGGGTCCACAACGCCGGTGCGCCGGCCGACTTGGCGATGATTTCCAGACGCGTCACATGCTGCGCCAGTTCGTCCTCGGTGGCGCGGATGATACGACCCGGCTGGCGTTCGGCCGACAGGCGACGGATTTCCGTGGAGGCCGCACCCCCGCCCTCCGCACCGTCGGAAGCGTTGCCGGCCAGCGACAGACTGGTCTGGCCACCGGTCATGGTCAGGTAGACGTCGGCAAGAATCTCCGAGTCGAGCAACGCGCCGTGCAGCTCACGGCCGGAGTTGTCGACGCCGTAGCGTTTGCACAATGCATCGAGGCTGTTGCGCTGCCCAGGGTGACGTTCCCGGGCCATCATCAGGGTGTCGAGGATCGAGCAGTGCTGCGTGATATCCGCGCGCTCGTGCTGGCCCATCAGGGCGAATTCGTTGTTGATGAAGCCAACGTCGAACGCCGCGTTATGGATGATCAGTTGCGCGCCGTTGATGAACTCGAAGAATTCCTCGGCCACTTCAGCGAAACGTGGCTTGCCGACGAGGAATTCGTTGGTAATGCCGTGAACGCCGATCGCGCCCTCGTCACTCTCGCGATCCGGTTGCAGGTAAACGTGAAAATGCCGGCCCGTCAGGCGCCGGCCGATCAGCTCGACACAACCGATTTCGATAATCCGGTGGCCGTCGGTCACCGGCATGCCGGTGGTTTCGGTATCGAGTACAACGGATCTGGTGGCCATCAGTGTTCAGCTCTCAACGGGGTCTATCGGGCAAAAGCGGCGATGGTAGCACGCTCGCCGGGGGGTATCAGTCCTGCTTGTAGCCACGCACTTCATCCACGCCACGGTTGGCCAACTGGTCGGCCCGCTCGTTGCCGTGATGGCCGATGTGGCCGCGAACCCACTTCCAGGTGACTTTGTGGCGGTTGACCTGCTCGTCCAGCTCTTTCCACAGGTCGGCGTTCTTTACCGGTTCCTTGGCAGCGGTTTTCCAGCCGCGCTTCTTCCAGTTGGCCATCCACTCGTTGATGCCTTTCATCACGTATTGCGAGTCGGTCACCAGCAGCACTTCGCAGGGCCGCTTGAGAGCCTCCAGGCCCCGGATCGCGCCGAGCAGTTCCATGCGGTTGTTGGTGGTGTTGGCTTCGCCGCCCCACAACTCTTTTTCGACACCCTTGCAGACCAGCAAGGCGCCCCAGCCGCCCGGGCCGGGGTTGCCCTTGCAGGCGCCGTCGGTGAACAGTTCTACGCTATCGACGCTTTCGCTCATGCCACTCTATCCAGAAAAATGCGTGCCTCGCCGATCATGGATCGACAATGGCCGAGGCCGGGGCAAACCCGGCCGGGAATATAAAGAAGGTTTACGGTTCGATGCGGCGGCGGTTGACCTTGGCCATCGGCAGCGGAATCAGCTTGCCCATCGGCTCACGACGTTCCTGACGCACCGGACGCAGGCCCACCACGATCTTGCGCGCCACCAATAAATAGAAGCCACCGCCGGCCACTTGCCAGGCACCGGCCCTCCGCTCCCAGCCGGCCAGTCGGGCCTGCCACTTGGGTGACGCGAGCGGCGGACGATAGCACCCGAAGCGGCGTTTCTCCAGCGCGAAGCCCAGCAGGCTGAGCCAGTCAGCCACCCGCGACGGTGAAATGCAACGCGCCTGGCGCAGCGCATCGTGGGCGAACACATGGCGCAGTCCCCAGGCGCTCCAGGGATTGATGCCGATAATCAGCAAATGCCCGCCGGGTCGCACGCTGCTGGCCGCTTCACGCAGCAGGCCGTGGGGCGACAGGGAAAAATCCAGGCCGTGCTGCAACACCACCACGTCGGCGGCATGCTCGCTCAATGGCCAGGCCTGTTCTTCGCAGACGATCTCGACGCCGGGCAACGGCGCCCCCAGACGCACATTGCGCTGCACCTGGGGGGCGGACGGCGGGTTTTCCGCAGACGGCCCGTAATGCACCAGGTAGCCACCGAAGAAGCGCCCCAGCTCGTCTTCGAGCATGCGCCGCTCTTCATCCAGCAGAAATTGCCCGAGCGGGCCGGCCAGCCACTCTCGGGCCGCGCCGATCAACGCGAGCCAGTCAGGATCGGCCTGAGCGAATGCTTTATCGGTCATGTCATTCTCCAACGCGCCAGGAACCTCTAAGATGCGCCAATGTTTCCCGCTTGGCGAACCCGAAGATGATACAGATCAGTGCCCTGCCCGCCTTCACCGACAACTACATCTGGTTGTTACAGGATCACTCCAACCAGCGCTGCGCGGTGGTCGATCCGGGCGATGCCGCGCCGGTGCAGGCCTGGCTTGGCGCGCATCCGGGCTGGGTGCTGAGCGACATTCTGATCACTCACCATCACCATGACCACGTCGGCGGCGTCGAGACGCTGAAAAAAACCACCGGTGCCACGGTCTACGGGCCGGCCAGCGAGAACATCCCGGCCCGGGATGTTGCCCTCAAGGATACCGACAAAGTCCGCGTGCTCGGCTGGGACTTCGATGTGTATGCCGTGCCCGGCCACACCCTGGGGCACATCGCCTACTACCACCACGGCCTGCTGTTCTGCGGTGATACGCTGTTCGCGGCCGGTTGCGGACGCCTGTTCGAAGGCACGCCGGAGCAAATGCATCATTCGCTGAGTCGCCTGGCCGCGCTGCCCGAAGACACGCTCGTCTACTGCACCCACGAATACACCCTGAGCAATCTGAAATTCGCCGCAGCCGTCGAACCCGGCAACCCGGACATTGCCGCCCGTCTGGAAAAAGTCAGCCAGCAACGGCAAAACGGGGTCATGACCCTGCCCTCGACCCTGGCCCTGGAAAAGCTCACCAACCCCTTTTTGCGCACCACTGAAACATTAGTTACACAAAAAGTGGACGAACGGAATGGCGCTCAAAACCGGGCGCCGAGCGAGGTTTTTGCGGCTCTGCGGGCGTGGAAAGATAAATTCTGAGGGGCTCACCGGTTGGTACAAAAATTCTGAATGGTTGACCGATAGGGGTGCGCTTTCTAGAATCGCCCGACATTTTTGCCCGGAACTTACTTCCAGCCAATGTCGTCATCCATACGTAAGTCCGTCAATTCAGATGCATTGACCCGCCTGGCACAAGCCATCGCGGTGGCTGTGTCCGCCACACTGGCGGGCTGTTCCAGCCATGCTCCGCAGACTGAAGCGACCCATACGCCGAACATTGCTGCGCGAGCCAAGCAGAAGCCGATCTGGCTGAGCGAAAAGCCGAGCCCGCAAGTGCCCCAGGATATCTGGGAGCGTATGCGCGGGGGCTTCCAGCTGCAGGAAGGCCTGGGCGTGAACCCGCGCATCGAGCAACAGCGCCTGTGGTTCGCCAGTAACCCCTCGTTCCTCGAGAACGCCGGCGAACGCGGCAGTCTCTACATTCATTACATCGTCGAACGCCTCGAAGAACGCAACATGCCGCTGGAACTGGCGCTGTTGCCGGTGATTGAAAGTGCCTACAACCCGATGGCCTACTCCCGCGCCGACGCGGTGGGCCTCTGGCAGTTCATCCCCTCCACCGGGCGTTATTACAACCTGCGTCAGACCCGCTTCTACGATGGCCGCCGCGACATCACCGCGTCGACCACAGCGGCCATGGATTACCTGACCCGCCTGCATGACATGTTCAACGGTGACTGGCTCCTGGCCCTGGCCGCGTACAACGCCGGTGAAGGCACGGTCAGCCGCGCCATCGAGCGCAACGAGCGTCTCGGCCTGCCGACCGACTACTGGAACCTGCCGCTGCCGGCGGAAACCCAGGCCTACGTGCCGAAGCTGCTGGCCCTGTCGCAAGTGGTCATGGCGCCGGAAGCCTACGGCGTGAACCTCAACCCGATCGCCAACGAACCGTACTTCCAGGTCGTCGAAATCAACCAGCGCATGGACCTGTCCAAGGTCGCCGCCGTGGCCAACATCGACGAAGACGAACTGTTCCAGCTCAATCCGGCGTTCAAGCAGCGCACCACCGTCGACGGCCCGCAGCATCTGCTGGTGCCGACGTCCAAGGCCCAACTGCTGACCGCCAGCCTGCAGACCATGCGGCCTGAAGAACTGATCAGCCCTCGCTCGCTGAAACCGGTGTTCGAAGGGGCCGACAGCACCGAAGTCGCGCAACTCAAGCGCGCCTATCGGGTCAAGCGCGGCGACAACCTCGGCTCCATCGCCAAGGCCAACAAGGTCGAGGTCAAGGACCTGCAACGCTGGAACAAGCTGAACGGCAAAAACCTCAAGGTCGGCCAGACCCTGGTGATGCAGGACAACACCAAGCGCAGCCCTGCTCGCAGCAATGGCCGGATCAACACCGTGGTCGCGGCCAACAGCAAGACCAAGGGCAAATCCGACAGCAAGCAGCAGACCCAGTACAAGGTTCAGCAGGGCGACTCGCTGTATATGGTTGCCAAACGTTTCAACGTCGAGATGCAGCATCTCAAGCGCTGGAATCCGGGTGCGGGCAAAGCATTGAAGCCGGGGCAGATGCTTACGGTTTATCAGCCGCACTGATAGAACAGCCTCTGAATTTCAGGGGCTTTTTTTCGTCTGGTGTCCGGCCTGGTGGCGGTGGTGACCATCAGCCCCAGCCCTCCCGATTAACCCCACATTAACCCCCGTCTTTTTCCTGTCCATACAAGCTGTTACTGTACGGCCCACAAAGCCCAAGCCGCCTGGATCGGATCTGACTTGAAGCGCCCCCTCCTCCTGCTCCTGATCAGCCTGGCCTTGAGCTCCTCCGCAAGCGCGACGATCACCGAAAGTCACGGTTATGCGCAATTCGGCACGCTCAAGTACCCGGCCAGATTTACCCACTTCGACTGGGTCAACCCGCAAGCGCCCAAGGGCGGCACCTTACGGGTCATGGCGTTTGGCACCTTCGATACGCTCAATCCGTACACCTTCAAGGGCACCAGCCCCGTCACCACCGCGAACTTCCTGCAATACGGCATCAACGAGCTGAACGAGCCGCTGATGGTTGGCACCGGTCAGTATTCGCCGTCCGGGGATGAGCCGGCCTCCAGCTATGGCCTGATCGCACAATCGGTGGAGTACAGCGAAGATCGCAGCTGGGTCGTGTTCAATCTGCGCCCGGAAGCGCGCTTCCATGACGGCACGCCGATCACCGCCTATGACGTGGCGTTTTCCTATCGCCTGCTGCTCAAGGAAGGTCATCCGCTGTATCGCACGGCCCTGCAGGAAGTGTTGCGGGTCGACATCCTCAACCCGCAGCGCATTCGTTTCGTGATGAAGCGCTCCGGCAACCCGCTGCTGATCCTGCGTCTCGGCGAATTGCCGGTGCTGCCGCAACACTACTGGAAAGGCCGGGATTTCAAGGCCACCACGTTCGAGCCGCCCCTGGGCAGCGGGCCGTATCGCATCACCTCGGTGACTCCGGGGCGCCAACTGGTGTTCGAACGGGTCAAGGATTACTGGGGCAAGGATCTGCCGGTCAATCGCGGCAAGTACAATTTCGATCGCATGGAAGTCGAGTTCTATCGCGACAGCGACGTGGCGTTCGAAGCGTTCAAGGCCGGTGAGTTCGACATCTACATCGAACACCAGGCGAAGAACTGGGCCAACGGCTACAACTTTCCGGCAGTGCGCCGGGGCGATGTGATCAAGGCGCAGATTCCGCACCAGATTCCGACCCAGAGCCAGGGCCTGTTCATGAACACCCGGCGGCCGACCTTCTCGGAGGTCAAGGTGCGCGAAGCCCTGGGCCTGATGTTCGACTTCGAGTGGACCAACCGCGCGCTGTTCAGCGACGCCTACCGGCGCAGCACCAGCTATTACCCGAACAGCGAATTCACCGCCAGCGGCCTGCCGGTCGGTCACGAGTGGCTGATGCTCAAGCCGTACAAGGATCAACTGCCGGCGCGGCTGTTCACCGAACCGTTCAGCCTGCCGCAGACCGATGGGCGCGGCATCCCCCGGGAAACCATGCGCAAGGCCCTGGCGCTGCTG
The DNA here is from genome assembly GCF_019145475.1 of Pseudomonas botevensis. Taxonomy (GTDB): domain Bacteria; phylum Pseudomonadota; class Gammaproteobacteria; order Pseudomonadales; family Pseudomonadaceae; genus Aquipseudomonas; species Aquipseudomonas botevensis. The sequence goes on along the minus strand of NZ_JAHTKI010000021.1, from coordinate 148,615 downwards.
GCCGAGGCTGGCTGGAAGCTCAACGGCCAGCGCCTGCAGAACGCCGCCGGCCAGCCGCTGAGCTTCGAGTTGCTGCTGGTCAACCCGAACCTGGAACGCATCCTTCAGCCCTACATCGAAAACCTCAACAGCATCGGCATCGACGCGCGCCTGCGCACGGTGGATCGCGCCCAGTACAAACAACGCCTGGATCAGTTCGATTTCGACATGATCCTGATGACCCTGAACCAGACCCTCAGCCCGGGCCTGGAGCAATGGCAGTATTTCCACTCCAGTCAGGTCGGGATCAAGGGCAGCAAGAATTACGCGGGCATCGCCAACCCGGTGGTCGACCATCTGCTCGAACAGTTGCTCGCCGCCCGCACCCGCGACGAACAGGTCGCCGCCGGCAAGGCCCTCGACCGCGTGCTGCTGTGGCAGCACTACAGCATTCCCAACTGGTATCTCAATTATCACCGTCTGGCGTACCGCAACCGGTTCGCCTTCGTCACCACGCCGCCCTACACCCTGGGTTTGAGCGCGTGGTGGCTGAAATCTTCGGAGAAGGATCAATGAAGCCTTTGCGTGCCCTGCTCGTGCAGGCCGGCGGCTTGCTGTTCGCCGGGCTGGCCTGCGCCGCCCCGCAACACGCCGTGACCCTGTACAACGAGCCGCCGAAATACCCGGCCGACTTCAAGCAGTTCGATTATGTGAACCCCAAAGCGCCCAAGGGCGGCATTTTCCGTCAGGCCGGGTTCGGCGGCTTCGACAGCCTCAACCCCTTCATCAGCAAGGGCGTACCGGCGGATGACGTCGGGCAGATCTACGACACCCTGACCAAACACAGCCTCGACGAACCGTTCACCGAATACGGCCTGGTCGCCGCCCAGATCGAGAAGGCCCCGGACAACAGTTGGGTGCGCTTCTACCTGCGTCCCGAAGCGCGCTTCCACGATGGCCACCCGATGCGTGCCGAAGACGTGGTATTCAGCTTCCAGACCCTGACCAAGGAAGGCTCACCGCTGTTTCGCGGTTACTACAGCGACGTTGAGGAAGTGATCGCCGAAGATCCACTCAAAGTCCTCTTCAAGTTCAAGCACACCAACAACCGTGAGTTGCCGCTGATTCTCGGCCAGTTGCCGGTGCTGCCGAAACACTGGTGGGCCAGCCGCGATTTCACCAAGGGCAATCTGGAAATCCCGCTGGGCAGCGGCCCGTACCGGGTCACCCAGGTGAAGGCCGGGCGCTCGGTGCGCTACGAGCGGGTCAAGGACTACTGGGGCAAGGACCTGCCGGTCAATCGCGGTTTCTACAACTTCGACGTGATGACCACCGACTATTACCGCGACAACACCGTGGCGCTGGAAGCCTTGAAGGCCGGGCAGTTCGACTACTGGCTGGAAATGACGGCGAAGAACTGGGCCAACGCCTACAACGTCCCGGCGGTCACCGAGGGCCGGTTGATCAAGGAACTGATCCCCAACGGCAATCCCACCGGCATGCAGGGTTTCGTCTACAACCTGCGTCGCCCGGTGTTCCAGGATGTGCGGGTGCGTCAGGCGCTGAGCCTGCTGTTCGACTTCGAATGGACCAACAAACAGCTGTTCAACAGCGCCTACGCGCGCACCCGCAGCTATTTCGAAAACTCGGAAATGGCCGCCACCGGCCTGCCGGACGCCGATCAACTGGCGATCCTCGATCCTTTTCGCAGCAAGCTGCCGGCCCAGGTGTTCAGCGAAGCCTTCGAAAGCCCCAAGACCGATGCCAGCGGCATGATCCGCACCCAGCAACGCGAGGCCTATCAACTGCTGCAAGAGGCAGGCTGGAAGATCGTCGACGACAAGATGGTCGATGCCAGCGGCAAACCGGTGGTCATTGAATTCCTGCTCGCGCAGACCGATTTCGAACGGGTGCTGCTGCCGTTCAAGCGCAACCTCAGCGATCTGGGGATCGATCTGGTGATCCGCCGCGTCGATGTCTCGCAGTACGTCAACCGCGTGCGCTCGCGGGACTTCGACATGATCGTCGGCAGCTTCTCGCAATCCAACTCGCCGGGGAACGAGCAGCGTGAGTTCTGGATGAGCGCCGCCGCCGACAAGCCCAGCAGCCGCAACACCATGGGCCTGAAGGATCCGGTGGTGGACCAACTGGTCGAGCAACTGATCAATGCCGACTCGCGCAAAAGCCTGGTGGCCCACGCCCGGGCGCTGGACCGTGTGCTGCAATGGGGCTACTACGTGATCCCCAACTGGCACATCAAGACCTGGCGCGTGGCCTACTGGAACCACATCGGCCACCCGAAAGTCTCTCCCCGGTACGACATCGGCATTAATACCTGGTGGGTCAAACCCGATACGAAACCTGCGGTAGAAGTCGAAACCCAACTGCAAGCCGAACCTGTGGGCACGGAGTAATCAGATGCTGGCGTACATTTTTCGACGACTGTTGCTGATTATCCCGACCCTGTTCGGCATTCTGCTGATCAACTTCGTGATCATCCAGGCCGCGCCCGGCGGGCCGGTGGAGCAGATGATCGCCAAACTCGAAGGCTTCGAGGGCGCCACCAGCCGCATCGCCGGCGGCGGTGCCGAAGTGTCGGTGGCCGGTTCCGCCTATCGCGGTGCGCAAGGCCTGGACCCGGCGCTGATCAAGGAAATCGAACACATGTACGGGTTCGACAAGTCGGCCCCGGAACGCCTGTGGATCATGGTCAAGAACTACGCCCGACTGGACTTCGGCGACAGCTTCTTCCGCGATGCCAAGGTCATCGATCTGATCAAGGAAAAGATGCCGGTGTCGATCTCCCTCGGGCTGTGGAGCACCCTGATCATGTACCTGGTGTCGATCCCGCTGGGGATCGCCAAGGCCACTCGTCACGGCAGTCATTTCGACGTCTGGACCAGTTCGGCAATCATCATCGGTTACGCGATCCCGGCGTTCCTGTTCGCCATCCTGCTGATCGTGGTGTTTGCCGGCGGCAGCTATCTGGACTGGTTCCCGCTACGCGGCCTGACCTCGAACAACTTTGACGAGTTGAGCCTGGGTGGCAAGGTCCTCGATTACTTCTGGCACCTGGCGCTGCCGGTGACGGCGCTGGTGATCGGCAACTTCGCGACCATGACCCTGCTGACCAAGAACAGCTTTCTCGATGAAATCAACAAGCAGTACGTGGTGACCGCCAAGGCCAAGGGCCTGACGCGCAACCGCGTGCTCTACGGTCATGTGTTCCGCAATGCCATGCTGTTGGTGATTGCCGGGTTCCCGTCGGCGTTCATCGGCATCTTCTTCACCGGTTCGTTGCTGGTGGAAGTGATTTTCTCCCTCGACGGCCTCGGCCTGATGAGTTTCGAAGCGGCGATCAACCGCGATTACCCGGTGGTGTTCGGCACCCTGTTCATCTTCACCCTGCTGGGGCTGGTGGTGAAACTGATCGGCGACCTCACCTACACCCTGGTCGATCCGCGCATCGACTTCGAAAGCCGGGAGCATTGAGATGAACCTGTCCCCTCTCAACCGCCGACGCTTCGAACTGTTCAAGGCCAACAAGCGCGGCTGGTGGTCGCTGTGGCTGTTTCTGCTGCTGTTCGGCCTGAGCCTCGGCGCCGAGTTGATCGCCAACGACAAACCGCTGGTGGTGCATTACGATAACCACTGGTATTTCCCGGCGATCAAGCGCTACCCGGAAACCACCTTCGGCGGCGAATTCCCGCTGGAAGCCAACTACAAGAGCCCGTACATCCGCGAACTGCTCAAGGCCAAGGACGCGTGGGTACTGTGGGCACCAATCCCGTTCAGCTACCAGAGCATCAACTACGACCTGAAAGTCCCGGCCCCCGCGCCACCCTCGGCGGACAACCTGCTGGGTACTGACGATCAGGGCCGCGACGTACTGGCGCGGGTGATCTACGGCTTCCGGATTTCGGTGCTGTTCGCCCTGACATTGACCGTACTGAGTTCGATCATCGGCGTGATCGCCGGGGCCTTGCAGGGTTTCTATGGCGGCTGGGTCGATCTGGCCGGCCAGCGTTTCCTGGAGATCTGGTCGGGCCTGCCGGTGCTGTACCTGCTGATCATTCTCGCCAGTTTCGTGCAGCCCAACTTCTGGTGGCTGCTGGGGATCATGCTGCTGTTTTCCTGGATGAGCCTGGTGGACGTGGTGCGCGCCGAGTTCCTGCGCGGGCGCAACCTCGAATACGTGCGCGCGGCGCGGGCGCTAGGGATGCAGAACGGCGCGATCATGTTCCGCCACATCCTGCCGAACGCCATGGTCTCGACCATGACCTTCATGCCTTTCATCCTGACCGGCGCCATCGGCACCCTCACCGCGCTGGACTTCCTCGGTTTCGGCTTGCCGGCCGGCAGTCCGTCGCTGGGTGAGCTGGTGGCCCAGGGCAAATCCAACCTGCAAGCCCCGTGGCTGGGCATGAGCGCGTTCGCCGTGCTGGCCCTGATGCTCAGCCTTTTGGTGTTCATCGGCGAATCCGCCCGCGATGCCTTCGACCCGAGGAAGTGAAATGAATCAGGACAATCTGATCGAAGTCCGCGACCTGGCCGTCGAATTCGGCACCGGCGAGCGCTCGCACCGGGTGGTGGAAGGCATCAGCTTCGATATCAAGCGTGGCGAAACCCTGGCCCTGGTCGGCGAAAGCGGTTCGGGCAAGTCGGTGACGGCGCATTCGATCCTGCGCCTGCTGCCCTACCCGCTGGCCCGACATCCGGCCGGCAGCATCAATTACGCCGGGCAAAACCTGCTGGAGCTGAAGGAAAAAACCATCCGCCACATCCGGGGCAACCGGATCGCGATGATCTTTCAGGAGCCGATGACCTCGCTCAATCCGCTGCACTCGATCGAGAAGCAGATCAACGAGGTGCTGGGCATCCACAAGGGCCTGACCGGCAAAGTCGCGACCAAACGCACCCTGGAACTGCTGGAGATGGTCGGCATCCCCGAGCCGCACAAGCGCCTCAAGGCCCTGCCCCACGAATTGTCCGGCGGCCAGCGCCAGCGGGTGATGATCGCCATGGCCCTGGCCAACGAGCCGGAACTGCTGATCGCCGACGAACCGACCACCGCGCTGGACGTGACCGTTCAGCTGAAAATCCTCGATCTGCTCAAAGAATTGCAGGCCCGTCTGGGCATGGCGCTGTTACTGATCAGTCACGATTTGAACCTCGTGCGAAGAATTGCGCATCGCGTATGTGTCATGCAGCGCGGTTGCATCGTCGAACAGGCATCGTGCGAAGAGCTGTTCCGTTCGCCGCAGCATCCGTACACTCGGGAACTGCTGGCAGCAGAGCCCAGCGGAGGCCCGGCGGGCAATAAAATCGGTGCGCCGCTATTGCAGGTCGAGGACTTGAAAGTCTGGTTCCCGATCAAGAAAGGCTTGTTCAAACGCACGGTGGATCACGTCAAGGCAGTGGACGGCATCCATTTCAGCCTGCCGCAGGGGCAGACCCTGGGGATCGTGGGTGAAAGCGGTTCCGGCAAATCCACGCTGGGTCTGGCGATTTTGCGGTTGATCGGCAGCAAAGGCGTGATCCGTTTCGAGGGCAAGCAGCTAGACTGCCTGACGCAGAACGAGGTTCGCCCGTTGCGCCGGGAGATGCAGGTGGTGTTCCAGGATCCGTTCGGCAGCTTGAGCCCGCGGATGTGCGTGAATGACATCGTTGGTGAAGGCCTGCGGATCCACAGGATCGGCACAGAGGCAGAACAGGAGGCGGCGATTATCGCTGCGCTCAAGGAGGTAGGTCTGGATCCGGAAACCCGGCACCGCTACCCCCACGAATTTTCCGGTGGGCAACGGCAACGAATCGCCATTGCCCGGGCCCTGGTGCTCAAACCGGCGCTGATCCTGCTGGACGAGCCGACTTCGGCGCTCGACCGGACGGTGCAGCGGCAAGTGGTGGAGCTGTTGCGTTCACTGCAAGCCAAGTACAACCTGACGTATTTGTTCATCAGCCATGACCTGGCTGTCGTCAAAGCGCTGAGCCACCAGTTGATGGTGGTCAAGCATGGCCAAGTGGTCGAACAGGGAGACGCGCAAGACATTTTTGCCGCCCCCCAACATCCGTATACACAGCAGTTGCTGGAAGCCGCTTTTCTGGCACCAGCCACTGCGCAATAACCTGAAAGAGGAGCAACACATGGGTTTTCTCGCCGGTAAGCGCGTACTGATCGTCGGTGTCGCCAGCAAGCTGTCCATCGCATCCGGCATCGCTGCCGCCATGCATCGCGAGGGCGCTGAGCTTGCCTTCACTTATCAGAACGACAAACTGAAAGGTCGTGTCGAAGAGTTCGCACAGGGCTGGGGTTCGAGCCCTGAGCTGTGCTTCCCGTGCGACGTGGCCAGTGATGAAGAAATCACCCAGGTCTTCGAAGCGCTGAGCAAGAAGTGGGACGGCCTGGACTGCATCGTTCACTCCGTTGGCTTCGCCCCGGGCGACCAACTGGACGGCGACTTCACCGAAGCCACCACCCGTGAAGGTTTCCGCATCTCCCACGACATCAGCGCCTACAGCTTCGTGGCCCTGGCCAAGGCCGGTCGCGAAATGATGAAGGGCCGCAACGGCAGCCTGCTGACCCTGTCGTACCTGGGCGCCGAGCGCACCATGCCGAACTACAACGTGATGGGCATGGCCAAGGCTTCGCTGGAAGCCGGCGTGCGTTACCTGGCCGGTTCCCTGGGCCCGGACGGCACCCGCGTCAACTGCGTATCGGCCGGTCCGATCCGTACCCTGGCAGCCTCGGGCATCAAGAACTTCCGCAAGATGCTCGCCGCCAACGAAGCGCAAACCCCGCTGCGCCGCAACGTCACCATCGAAGAAGTCGGCAACGCCGGCGCCTTCCTGTGCTCCGACCTGGCGTCGGGCATCAGCGGTGAAATCATGTACGTGGACGGCGGCTTCAACACCACCGCCATGGGCAGCATCGAAGAGTAATCTTCGGTCAGCCGATAAAAAACCCGCCCAATGGCGGGTTTTTTCATGCCTGCGTTTCCAGGCACCGGGCAAACAACTGTTGAATCGGTTGAGAGCGCTGGCTGTAGCGCTGTAACAACACCATCTCGCGATAGAACGTCAGCTCCCCCAGTTCGATCACCCTCACCTTCAGCGGATGCTCAAGCCACAGCCCTGCTCTGGGCAACAGAGAAACCCCGAGCCCGCATTCGACCATCTTCACGATGGCTTCCAGTTCATCCAGTTCCAGCGCCACCCGCACGTCTATCCGCTGTTCGCGCAGAAACCGCGTCACCAGCCGGCCACCGAACGAGTTGCGGTCGTAGCGCACGTGGGGTTGGTCGGCGAGCAGTTGCAGCGGATCGTCGCCTTCGACCGTCGGCGACACGATCAGCACGAAAGGTTCGCGCCGGATCACCTGAGCCGACAACTCCTTGGGCAGCTCGAACGGCGGCTTGATCATGATCGCCAGATCGACTTCGCCGGCATCCACCTGGCTCAGCAGGTTCAGCGACACCCCCGGCACCAGTTTCGGCTCAAGACCCGGCGCCTGCTGACGCAATCGCAACAAGGCCTGCGGCAGCAGCCCGGTCTGCGCGGTGGCGACAGCGCCGATTTTCAGTTCGCCGCGAAACTCGCTGACCTCTTCGCTGACCGCCATGCGCTGGAAGGTGGCCAGCATGTCCTGCGCCATCGGCACTGCGCGCTGCCCCGCCGGGTTGAGGATCGCTTGACGTCCGGTGCGATCAAACAGACGTACGCCCAGCGCCTGTTCCAGATTGCGGATCTGCGCGCTGACGGCCGATTGGGTCAGCCCGATGTGCAAACCGGCGGCGGCAAAAGTGCCATGGCGCGCCACCGCGAGAAAGGTTTTGAGTTCACGCAGCATGCGCACCTCGTTCAATCGAAATAATTTGAGCTCGGCGCAAAAACTATCGTCTTTCCATCGAAAAGCACAGCGCTAGACTCTATGCACCTACTCCATTGATCGAGACTTACAGCATGCAGCTCAGCCCTTTCCATCTGGCCATTCCGGTGTACGACCTGGCCGCCGCACGGCATTTCTATCGGGAGGTGTTTGGTCTGGAGGAAGGCCGCTCCAGCGATCACTGGGTCGATTTCAATTTTTTCGGCCATCAACTGGTGATCCATCTCGCGCCGAAGAATGCCTCCCAGGAAGCCGCCCACACCAATGCCGTGGACGGCCACGACGTACCGGTGCCGCATTTCGGCGTGGTGTTGGGCATGGACGAATGGCAGGCGCTGGCCGAGCGCTTGCAATCGCTGGGTACGCGGTTTGTGATCGAGCCGGGGATTCGCTTTCAGGGCCAGGTCGGCGAACAGGCGACGATGTTTCTGTTCGACCCGTGCGGCAATGCTTTGGAGTTCAAAGCGTTCAAGGATATCGGGCAGTTGTTTGCCAAGTAGCGCGGGGGAACCTGTAAGGACGCCTTCGCGGGCAAGCCCGCTCCCACAAAAGCTGCACAGTCCAGTGTGGGAGCGGGCTTGCCCGCGAAGGGGCCGGGATTAACGCCGCTTCAGCGCCTGCTTGTGCGCATACATCGCGCCGTCGGCGTCCGCCAACAGGCGCGCCACGCTGTCATGGCGCTGCGGATCGTACTCGATCTGGCCGACGCTGAAGCGGATGTCATAACCGCGCTGCAGCGTGGCATTGCGCTCGTCGAGGATTTCCTTGAGTCGCGCCATGATCGCCGTCGTCTCCACATGGCTGGAACCCGTGAGCAGCGCCACGAACTCATCGCCGCCCAGACGTCCGATGACATCGCTCTCGCGAAACGCAACGCGCAATACATCGGCAAAGGTTTTCAGCGCGCTGTCACCTTCGGCATGCCCGAAGAGATCGTTGATCTGCTTGAAATCATTGAGGTCGAAAAACAGCAATGTCGCCGGCTTATCCACCCGTGCGCAGGCGTCCAGGCCGTGCTGCGCCAGCGCCTTGAAGCCCCGGCGGTTGGACAGCAGCGTCAGTTCGTCCATGCTCGCCATCTGCACGGCCATCAATTCCTGCTCGGCCATCCGCGCCAGATCGCGCAGCAATTCGCGCTCATCATCGTCGAGCTGACGGGGTTTGGTGTCGATCAGGCATAACGTGCCGAGCTTGCTGCCATCGGCGACCTGCAACGGACAACCGGCGTAGAAACGAATACCCGGGTCGCCCGTCACCAACGGGTTGTCATGAAAGCGCTCATCCTGCGCCGCGTCGCTGATCTGCAGAATCTGATCGCCGAGGATCGCATGCCCGCAAAACGACACGTCGCGTCCGGTTTCCGTGGCGTTGAGACCCACACACGACTTGAACCACTGCCGCTCGGCATCCACCAGGCTGACCAGGGCGATCGGCACATTGAACACCCGCCGCGCCAGACGGGTCAGGCGGTCGAAGCGCTCTTCGGGAACGGTATCGAGGACATTGAGCCCGTGCAGAGTCTTTATACGGGCGTGTTCATTGACGGGTTTTTCGGGCGCCAGCATCAGTCACTCCATTGAGGTATCTGTTCTTTAGAGTAGACCACGCCCGGTTCTACTCCCTCGCCGCGCCGCCGTCGGTCAGCTTCCGGCGACCGGACATGGCCCGCCGGCATCGGCCCAGAGCTTGAACTGGGTGACGAAGATGTCGTGCGGCACCGGCACTGGTTGCCGCCCCGCTCCGGGATTCCAGCCCCACAGCACCAGTTTGTCCTCGCTGACGTGCTTGATCAGCGCGGCGAAATCGCGATCGCCGTTGCTCGCACGATCCTTGATCATCGCGCACAGGCGATCCGCCGGCAGACCGATCCAGGCCATTTTGTGCGCGGCCGGCGGCAGGCTCCAGTGCGGCGCTCCGGGCGGCGCGTGGGAGCCGTAACTGGCCGGTGGATTGTTTTCGGCGTGGCAGGTGGCACAGGGCAAACCGGCGGCGCCCTTGCCGTCCATGCCCCGCACCACGTTCATCGCGTGGGGTATGCCGGCATCGAACTGCAACGGCGAGTCACCGGGAATGTGGCAGTTCTGGCAACGCGGGCTCTGGAACACTTTCTGTACCGTGCCGAAGGCTTTCAGGGCCTCCTGATCGTCGGCGAACAGATCCGAGGCGTAGCCGCCGAGGCCGAGCAGAATCACCGTTCCCAACAGCAGATGACGTTTCATCTCACACTCCCGACAGTTGCAGCGGCAGTTCCCGCAGACGCTGCCCGGTCAAGGCAAACACCGCGTTGGCCACCGCCGGCGCGGTGGGCGGCACACCGGCCTCGCCAATACCCCCGGGCTTTTCGCTGCTGGGCAACAGATGCACCTCGACCAACGGCATCTCGTTCAGCCGCAACACTTGATAGTCGTGGTAGTTGGACTGTTGAACCTGGCCGTTCCTGATCGTCAGTTTGCTGCGCAGGGCCATACCCAGGCCGAAGGTGATGCACGACTCCATCTGCGCGGCGATGCTCTGCGGATTGACCGCAATCCCGCAATCCACCGCACACACCACCCGATGCACGCGGATCGCCAGATTGTCCTGGGACACCTCGGCCACCTGCGCCACATAACTGCCGAACGATTCATGCACCGCCACGCCGAGGGCGTGGCCATCGGGCAGCGGCGCTTTCCAGTTGGCTTTCTCCACCGCCAGGTTCAGTACGCCGAGGTGCCGTGGATGATCCTTGAGCAGGATTCGCCGGTACTCCACCGGGTCCTTGCCCGCCGCCGTCGCCAGCTCATCGATCAACGACTCCATGACAAACGCGGTGTGGGTATGCCCCACCGAACGCAGCCACAGCACGTTGATGCCGGTCTGTGGCGAATGCAGTTCGACCTGCTGGTGCGCCAGTCCCTTGATGTAAGGACTGTCCGCCACGCCCTCGACCGACGTCGGGTCGATGCCGTTCTTGACCATGGTGGCTTCGAGCAAGGTGCCGGTCATGATCGACTGCCCGACCAGCACATGCTGCCAGGCTTGCGGCAAGCCATCGGCACCGAGTCCGATGCGCGCCTGATGCAGGAACATCGAGCGGTAATAGCCGCCCCGGATATCATCCTCGCGCGCCCACACGGTTTTCACCGGCAGGGCGGCGGCTTTCGCCACTTGCACCGCTTCGGCGACAAAGTCCGAGGTCGGGTTGGCCCGACGACCAAAGCCACCGCCGAGAAATTCAGTGTGAATCTCGACCTGTTCCGGTTTGAGCCCGGTGATCTTGCCGGCGATCATCTGATCCAGTGTCTGGAACTGGGTGCCGGTCCAGATCTCGCATTTTTCCGCGCTGATTTTCACCGTGCAATTGAGCGGCTCCATCGGCGCATGGGCCAGGTACGGCACGCTGTACTCGACGTCGATTTTCTTCGCCGCTTTGCCGAAGTTGGCCTCGGCGTCCCCGGCCTGACTGGCGGAAGTCCCCGGCGTGGCCGCCAGTTTGCGAAAACTCTCCAGCAGCTTCTCACTGCTCAGGTCCGCGTGCGGCCCCTTGTCCCATTCGACCTTCAAGGCATCGCGCCCCAGCTTCGCCGCCCAATAATGCTCAGCGATCACCGCCACCCCGCTCGGCACCTGCACGACCTTGTGCACACCCGGCACCGCCAGCGCCTCGGCGCCTTCGAAGGACTTGACCGTGGCGCCGAACACCGGCGCGCGGGCGACCATCGCCGTCATCAGGCCGTCGAATTGCACATCCATGCCGAATTTGGCGCGACCGGTGATTTTCTCCGGGGTGTCGAGGCGTCTGGTCGGTTTGCCGATGACCTTCCAGTCCTTGGCTTCCTTGAAAGTGATCGACTTCGGATCCGGCACCGGCAGTTGTCCGGCGGCGTCCGCCAGCTCGCCATAAGTCGCCTGTTTATCGCCAGCGATCACCACACCAGATTCGGTGCGAATCGCCGACGGCGCGACCTCGAAACGTTTGGCCGCCGCTTCGACCAACATCTGCCGCGCGGTGGCGCCGGCCAGGCGATAGCGGTCGAACTCCATCCAGGTCGACGTCGAGCCGCCGGTGATCTGCATGCCGCCAAAGGCCGGCAGACCGTAATCGACAGCCGAGGCCGGCGCGTGTTCGACACGGATTTTTGACCAGTCGGCGTCCAGCTCTTCGGCGATCAGCATGGTCAGGCCGGTCCAGATGCCCTGGCCCATTTCCGAGTGCCCCAGCAACACGGTCACGCTGTTATCGGCAGCGATGCGCAGGAACGCATTCGGCGCGAAGGTCTTGCCTTCATTCTCTGCCGCACGGGCAAAGCGATGGCCGCCGGGGACGACGAACGCCACCACCAGACCGCCACCCAGCACGACGCTGCCCTTGAGAAAACCGCGACGGGATACAGGACTGTTCATGGCACATCTCCCCTCGCCCGGTTCAACCGATGTCGGCGGCGCGTTTGACCGCCGCCCGGATTCTTGGATAGGTGCCGCAGCGGCAGATGTTGCCGGAGAGCGCCTGGTCGATATCGCTGTCGGTGGGCTTGGGGATTTTCGCCAGCAGCGCGGCGGCAGACATGATCTGCCCGGACTGGCAGTAGCCGCATTGCACCACGTCCAGCTCGGCCCAGGCCTGTTGCACCGGGTGCGAGCCGTCGCTGGACAGGCCTTCGATGGTGAGGATTTTTTGCCCGTGGGCCACCGCCGTGGCCGGCGTGATACACGAGCGCAGCGGCGCGCCATCGACATGCACGGTGCAGGCCCCGCACTGGGCCATGCCGCAACCGAACTTGGTGCCGGTCAGGTGCGCGACGTCGCGCAGAACCCAGAGCAACGGCATGTCCGCCGGGACATCGAGCTCCTGATCCTTACCGTTGATATTCAAGGTCAGCATCGGGGATTTCCTCAGACTCACGGTGTTCTGAAGGGGCGCCGCTGTGGTCTTTCACGACCTACGCGCGCCTCGGCTTATCCCATTGAGCTAAGCGCAATTTGCCCCGACGGCCAGCCGTCACGACCGCCGGTCATGGGCGGCTACGGCTCGGAACGCCCGCTGCCTTCGCGATCGCCCTGATAATGCCTGGCCAGGGTAAACGCCGGCAGCCACGACTCGCGCCGCACGACCCAACTTTCGTAGGTCGGTTGCAGTTGATCGGGGGCATCGAGCGAGCCCAGGTTGATTTCGACCTCATCGCCGGTCCGGGCGAATACTGAAGATCCGCAGCGCGGACAGAAGAATCGTCCGGCGTAGTCACGGGTTTGGCCGCTGATGGTCACTGCTGTCTCGGGGAAGATCGCCGAGGCATGAAACAGCGCGCCGTGATGCTTGCGGCAATCCAGGCAATGACACAGGCCAACCCGCCACGGCCGCCCCACGGCCTCGATCCGGACATCGCCGCACAGGCAACCGCCAGTGAATCGGTCCATTGCTCACCTCCTCTGCCAATCACCACTGAGCGTTTGAAATTAGCAGGCAAATGGCCAACCGCTTACAATCACGTCCCTTTTCCCCGATTAACAGGCCAGTCCGTTCATGGCGCTTGACCCTCCCACGATGCTGACCCTCTCGACCGCCCTCGCAGCGGCTGCCGCGCTGTACCTGGCCGTCGAGTGGCGCAGCATTCGTGAATCCTCGCTGCTGTTCTGGAGCGCAGGCTTCGCCACGATCACCGTGGGCTCGACCCTGGCCTTGCTGCGTGGCAGCGGTTTTCTGTTCATCGGCATCTGGTTCGCCAACGGTCTGCTGGTGCTCGCTCACTGGCTGTTTCTGCTGGGCGTGGCGCGTTTCACGCAACAGCGCCTGTCCCGTGTCTGGTATCTGATGTTCTGCGCCTGGCTGGCCCTGCTGTTGCTACCGGACGATCCGTCGTGGTCGAAGATCATGCTGGTCGCCAACTCGCTGCTGGTGGCCCTGCCGACGCTCAAGGGCAGTTTTCTGCTGCGGCCCCATGGCAAGTCGCTGAGTATCGGGGCGGTGCAACTGCGCTGCGTGCTGCTGGTCCATGGACTGTTCTATGTCGCCAAGGCGACCACGGTGATCATTCCGGGCACGTTGATCGACCTGGCCGCGTTTCGTGGCGAGATCATCCAGATTTCCCTGGTCGAAGGCGCGATGGCGATCATGTTGATCGCGCTGTCGATGACCGGCACCGAGCGTTATCGCCGGGAGAAACAGATTGCCCGACTGGCCGCGCGCGACCCGCTGACCGCCCTGTACAACCGCCGCGCTCTGGAAATGCGGGCGCCACGGTTGCTGGATGACGTCTCCAGCAACCGACGCGGCGCCCTGCTGTTGATCGACATCGACAATTTCAAACTGATCAACGACCTCTACGGCCACACCGCTGGCGACCGCTTGCTCATCAGCCTGAGTGAAATGATCCGCGCCGTGTTGCCCGAAGGCGCGCTGGCAGCCAGACTCGGCGGTGACGAGTTTGTCATCCTGCTCGGCGACACCTCCAACGAACAGGTTGTCGAACTGGGCGACAAGCTGCGTGAACAGTTTCACCAGAACGCCGCACAGACCTTCGTCACGCCCCAGGCGGTGACCCTGAGCATCGGCGCCACGCTGTTTACCCGGCCACCGGCCAACCTGACGGCATTGATCGAACAGGGCGACGCCGCGCTGTACGAATCCAAGCGCGGCGGACGTGACCGGATCCGCCTGATCGACCCCGCGTTTTAATCCGCCACTGGAGATCGCCATGTCCGCCCCCGAATCCGATCTCTTGCAGAGCTGGCAGCACAACGCCCGATCCTGGATCGAGGCGATCCGCAGCGGCGCCATCGACAGCCGCCTGCAAGTCACCGACCAGGCGATTCTGCTGGCAGTGATGGGCCGCCAGCCCGGGCGCGTGCTCGACCTGGGCTGCGGTGAAGGCTGGCTGTTGCGGGCACTGGCTGACCGGGGCATCACAGCGGTCGGCGTGGACGGCGATCCGACGCTGATTGAAGCGGCGCGTGCGGCCGGCTCAGCGGATGTTCACGTCGCCAGCTACGAAGCCCTGGCGCAAGCGCAGTTGGACGTCGGCCGCGATTACGACCTGATCTGCGCCAACTTCTCGCTGCTGCATCAGGACATCATTCCCTTGCTCGCCGCGATGAACGCCCTGCTCGTCCCCGGCGGCACACTGGTGATCCAGACCCTGCACCCATGGGCCGTGGCAGCGGGCGACTATCAGGATGGCTGGCGAGAAGAAACCTTCGCCGGGTTCAAGGGCCAGTGGCAGCCGATGCCGTGGTATTTCCGCACGCTGTCGAGCTGGCTCAATGCGCTGGACATGGCGGGTTTTCAACTGGCCGGCCTGCAAGAGCCACAGCATCCGCAGAGTCCGGCGCCGCAGTCGTTGCTGATGACAGCGCTGCGCCGCTGAAGTGTGTCTCAGGCCACGGCCAGAGCGCGAGCGTTCCCCAGCCGGTATTGCGACAGCAGACGCAGCACATAACCGATCTTCAGCAGCGTCGGGCCAAGAATGGTCAGCGCGTGCATTCCCACCAACAGCGCAATCGGCATGTGCCCCTGGTAGAGATAGGCGCCATAGATCCCGGCCAGCAACATGATCAGGCCAGCGACGAGCACTTTGCTCGACAGGTGCAGAACGTTCAGCGGACTCTCGAAGAAAGCGAACATGTTGACGTACTCCTGAGCGATTCAGTTTGTACGTTAAACAGATCAATTCTCATGCCATCTAAATCAGCCTGCCAAATCAATGAGTTGGCACATCAAGAGTCAATTTGACTCAAACGCTTTAAAGTCAATTTGACTAATTAATGAGTCATTAGGACTACATTCAACGATCACCACCCAGCCTTCTACCTAAAAGCAAACCAATATCATTTGCGCAGTTTCCAGCCTTTTGCTTTAATCGCGACCCATTCTTATTTAGACCGATAAACCGGTCACCCTGGACGCTTGCCCCGAATGACGGTCGCCGACACCTCTCTCGTGCAAAACCTCTACCTCAGCCATCACCGCTGGCTGCATGAGTTATTGCGCCGACGCCTGAGCAACGCGATGGATGCCGCCGACCTGGCGCACGACACCTTCATTCGCGTTCTCAAGCGTCCGCAGACGTTCAACGGCGAAGTCCACGAGCGCTCGCATCTGGCGACCATCGCCCGAGGCCTGTGCGTCGATCACTGGCGCCGTCGGCAACTGGAACAGACCTGGCTGGAAACCCTTGCCAGTCGTCCGCCAGCCTTGCAGCCCTCGCCGGAGCAGCAGGCGATCATCGTCGAAACCCTGCATGAAGTTGACGCTATGCTCCAGCGTCTGCCGCAGCGAGTCAGCACCGCATTCATCCTCGCGCAACTGCACGGCATGCCCTACCGGCTGATCGCCGAGGAAATCGGCGTCAGCGAGCGGATGATCAAGAAGTACCTGGCCCAGGCGATGATGCATTGCGCGATGCTGGAAGCCGAACTCGACGGCCTGTTGATTGAGTAAGCCGATGAACCGACTCAGCCACGCCAGCCTCGAACAGGCGGCGCAGTGGTACGTGCAACTGCATGACGAGCAGGTGGCCGATCACGAGCGTCTGCGCTGGCAGGCATGGCTGGCGCAAAGTGCCGAGCATCAGGAAGCCTGGCGTTACGTGGAACGGGTCGGCCAGCGCTTCGCGCCATTGCAGGGTGAAAATGAAGCCCACGCCGTCAGCCACACATTGCGCAGCAGCCGCACGTCGATCAGCCGCCGTCAGTCGCTCAAAGGCTTGCTGATTCTCGCTGCGACCGGCCTGAGCGGCTGGGTTGCATGGCGCAGCACGCCGCTGCCGGACGCGGTCGAGCGACTGAGCGCCGACCTCTCCACCGGCACCGGGGAAACCCGCGAAGCGACCCTCAGCGACGGCAGCCGGATCTGGCTCAACGCCCTGAGCGCGCTCAACGTGCGCTTCGATACCACGCAGCGCTTGCTGCAACTGCGCGTCGGCGAAGTGCTGATCGAGACTGCCAAGGATGCCGGCCGCGCCTTTCTGGTCGATACCGCACACGGTCGGATGCAGGCGCTGGGCACCCGTTTCAGCGTGCGCCAGGACGATCGACAAACATGGCTTAATGTCTATGAAGGCGCGGTGCAAGTGCGTAATCGCCGGGATCAGGTCGAGGTTGTGCCGGCCGGGCGGCAACTGGTTTTCAGTGCCGGTCACCTGGGGGACGCAACGCCGGCCAATCCGTCCCGCGAAGCCTGGCGCCAGGGTCTGTTGCTGGCCGATAACCTGCCGCTGGGCGAATTGATCGAAGAACTGAGCCGTTACCGGCCGGGGCACCTGCATTGCGATCCGGCGGTGGCGGCGCTGCCCGTGATGGGTTCGTTCCCGCTCAGGGACACCGATCAGGCCCTGCGCCTGCTGGAAGCGGCGTTGCCGATCCGGGTCAACAAAACGCTCGGCTGGTGGGTCAATGTCGGGCCGAAAGGCTGACATCTTTCAATTCACGGTTCCCTTTTTTCGCGCTCATCCGGTTGACCTTGAGTAGTCCTTTGTTTGCCTTCGGGAACTCCATGCTGCGCTCCACGTTCGCTCGCACCCGTCTCGCCCTGATTCTGGCATCGACCCTGCCCGGACTGTGCGTGCCGCTGCTCGCGAGCGGCGCGGAGCAGCCCCCTGCACAGAAACATCACTTCAATATCGCCCCCGGTTCACTGGTCAGCGTGCTCAACCGTTTTGCCGAACAAAGCGGCGTGTTCCTCGCCGGCCACAATGACCTCGCGGCCGACCGGCGCAGCCCAGGGCTGGTGGGCGACTACACCGAACAACAAGCCCTGCGACGCCTGCTGCAAGGCAGCGGCGTACAGGTCCAGGCACAGAGCGGCGGCGGTTATGTGCTGCGGGCTGCGCCCTCCGCCGCAGGCCCGCTGGAACTGGACGTCACGACCGTTTCCGGCAAACACCTCGGCGCCATCACCGAGGGCACCCAGGCCTACACCACCGGCCAGACGTCGTCGGCCACCGGCCTGCCGCTGTCCCTGCGCGAAACCCCGCAATCGGTAACGGTGATCACCCGCCAGCAACTGGATGACCAGGGCGCCACCGGCATCGCCGACATCCTCCGTCGCGCCCCCGGCATCAGCGTGCAGAACTACGACAGCGAGCGCTGGGAGTTTTCCAGTCGTGGCGCGCCGATCACCAATTTCCAGTACGACGGGGTCAATACCGATTACGACGGCGTCTACGATTACGGCACCACCAGCACCGACATGGCGCCTTACGACCGGGTCGAGATCATCAAGGGCGCCACCGGCCTGATGACCGGTTCCGGCGATCCTTCGGCCACCGTCAACCTGATCCGCAAGCGTCCGACCGAAGCGTTCAAAGCCTCCGTCAGCGGCACCGTCGGCTCCTGGGACAACGCTCGCAGCGAGGCCGACATTGGCGGGCCGCTGACCGCCGACGGCCACCTGCGCGGGCGCTTCGTCGGCGTCCATCAGCAACGCAGCGCCTATGCCGATCACTACCGCAACAACAAGGACATCGCCTACGGCATCCTCGAAGCCGACCTCTCGCCAGACACCTTGCTGAGCATCGGTTTCGATCAACAGAACACCCGCTCACGGGGCGCCAGCTGGACCGGTTTCCCGATGTTCTACAGCGACGGCTCGCGCACGCACTTTTCGCGCTCGTTCAACCCGGCCACCGACTGGAGCCGCCGCGACTTCAGCAACCAGACGCTGTTCGCCGCGCTGACGCGACAACTGGCGAGCGACTGGACGTTCAAACTCAGCTACGACCGCAAACACCGCCAGCACGACACCCTGCTCGGCTCGGCCAGCGGCGGCAATCCCGATCCCGTCAGCGGCGATGGCATGTTCCTGTACATGGGCCGGTTCCAGGGCGATGAAGTCCAGGACAATTTCGACCTCAACCTCAGCGGCCCCTTCAGCCTGTTCGGCCGCGAACATCAGTTGCTCGCCGGGTTCATGTCGATGAACACCCGTCAGGACATCCCGGTCTACGGTTCGGTCTATCCGGCGCTCCGCGGCAGCATCTTCGACTGGCGCGGCGAATTCGCCAAACCGGACATCCCCCAGGTCGGCCGCGATGACATCCGGCAGAAGCAGACCGGCGCTTACCTCGCCACCCGACTCAAACCGACCGACGACCTGGCGCTGATTCTCGGCGGACGGGTCAGCGACTTCACCGCCAGCGACCACCTCGATTACAGCGACCCGACGCGTGCAGATGTGCGCGACGGCTATCGCCAGAGCGGCGTACTCACCCCCTACGCCGGCGTGGTCTACGACCTCGACGACCGCTACTCGCTCTACAGCAGCTACACGCGCATCTATCAGCCGCAAATGAGCAAGGACGCCTCGCGTCAGGTGCTGGACCCGGTGCAAGGCAACAGCCTCGAAGCGGGCGTCAAAGCGGAATACTTCGACGGTCGGCTCAATGCCGGTTTTGCCGTGTTCCGCATCGAGCAGGACAACATCGCCGAATACGTCAGCGGTTTCGACAGCGAGTCGGTGTACCGCCCCGTACAAGGTGCAACCACCAAAGGCTTCGAATTCGAACTGGCCGGCGAACTGCGCGAAGGCTGGAACCTCTCCGCCGGTTACGCCTTCAACCACACCCGCGACGCCAAGGGCGAGCCGGTGTATGGCGCGATCCTGCAAACCACCGCCCCCGAGCAGATCGTCCGGGTGTTCAGCAGCTATCGCCTGCCTGGTGCGTGGCAGAACCTCACGGTCGGCGCAGGCGTGAGCTGGCAGAGCGAATTCTTCGGCAACGTGTTCCAGCCCGACCCCGCCGATACGGACAACGGCGGCCACAACGTGCGCATCACCCAGGACAGCTATTACCTGGTGGATGCGATGGCGCGCTACCGCTTCAACGAACACCTGAGCACGACGCTCAACGTCAAGAACCTGTTCGACACGACCTACTACACCGGGCTGGGCAACTTCGGCACCGGGTTTTATGGCGAACCGCGCAATGTGCAACTGACAACGCGCTGGGATTTCTGAGGATCGACGAGTTGTCGATCTACGGCACGTCAAACCGATCAAGGACTGACTACGCTGTTAATCCAGCGTGTCTAACCTGCCGAGGATGACTGCCATGCAACGTTTTCAGAAGCTCACGCCGTGCCTGTGGTTCGATGACCAGGCCGAGGCGGCGGCCAAGTTCTACTGCTCGATCTTCGACCATTCGAAAATCACCGCCGTGACCCACTACAGCAAGGTCGGCCAGGAATTCCACGGGCGCCCGGAAGGCTCGGTGATGACCGTCAGCTTCGAACTCGACGGGCAGACTTTCACCGGGCTCAACGGCGGGCCGGTGTTCCAGTTCAACGAAGCGGTGTCGTTCCAGGTCAATTGCCAGAACCAGGAAGAAGTCGACCACTTCTGGGGCAATCTCGGGGACGGCGGGCCGGTGCAGGCGCAGCAGTGCGGCTGGCTCAAGGACAAGTTCGGTGTGTCCTGGCAGATCGTGCCGGTGGCGTTCATGCACATGATGACCGACCCCGACACGGCGAAAAGCCAACGGGCGATGCAGGCGATGATGCAGATGAAAAAACTCGACATCGCCGAACTCGAACGGGCCTTTGCCGGCCAGAGCTAATACACTCCAGCCCTGGCCTGCCGGGAACCACAACAATGAAACACGCTGCCGCCAAGAACCCTGAAAAAGCCCCGCGCTTCTGGCGCGACGACGCCCTGCCCTTCATCGAGGCACGGGCCATCGCCGATGGTCGCGAAGTCTGCTATTCGCGGCACTCCCACGCGCACTTCTCCATCGGCGCGATCACCGCCGGGCGCAGCACTTATGTACACGAGCAAGCGCAGTTCGAAGTCGGTGCCGGCACCGTGGTGCTGATGAACCCCGGCGATGTGCATGCCTGCAATCCGATCGATGACCAGCCCTGGTCGTACCTGATGCTGTACGTGGAAACCCCGTGGCTTGCGGATTTGCAGCAGCAGTTGGGCTTCAGCGGGGCGCTTGGGTTTCGGCGGTTTTCCAACACCCATCTGGACAACGCGCATGTCTTCAACGAGCTACGGGCGCTGTATGCCGTGCTGGTCGATGAGCAGCAGGATGTGCTGCGCAAACAGAGCGCGGCGGTGGAGTTTTTCAGCGACCTGCAATGGCGCCTGAACCCGGCCGGGCAACCGTTGCGCGAGCCGAACTTCAAGCTTGAACGGGCCGCCGGGTACATCCGCGAACATTGCACCGACCTGCTCAGTCTTGATGACATTTGCGCGGCTGCGCAATTGTCGCCGTCGTACCTGATCCGCGCGTTCAAACAGAACTACGGCATGACGCCCCATGCGTTTCTGGTCAACCAGCGCATCCAGTTCGCCCGCGAACGGTTGCGTAGCGGCCAGTTGATTGCCGATGTGGCACTGGAGGCAGGGTTTGCCGATCAGGCGCATTTCCAGCGAGCGTTCAAGCAGCATCTGGCGGCTACACCGGGGCAGTATCGGGGGTGACCACTGCGCGGCAAGGCTTTGGCGGCTGTACACGTTCTTTTCGGCCACCTCCCTCTCCCCCGGGGCGGCTCGATGTTTCGGGAGAGCCAGGTGGGCGGCGTTCTCTTGGTCAGGGCATGACAAGGTAAACAGCGCTGCCCGCCAGCAACAACGCCATGCTCCGGTTGAACAGCCGCATCCCCGCCGGGTTGCTCAGGTAGCCGCGTAAAAACGTCCCGGCATACACCCAGCAACCCACCGACAGATAGCAAATCACCAGATACACCGCCGCAAACTGCCACACCAGTCGCGCTTCGCCATCGGCGACGAACGCGCCCATCCCCGCCACACAGGCGAGCCAGGCTTTCGGGTTGAGCCATTGCATCACCGCGCCATACAGCATCGACGGCGCCCGCCCCGACTCCTTCGCCTGCAACTGCCCGTCGTCAGCCGCCAGCTTCCAGGCCATGAACAGCAGAAACGCCACGCCGCCCAGTTGCACCACGCGGGTCAGAAACGGCCACAGCTGCAGCAATTCATGCAGCCCCAGGCCCATCAACACCAGCAACAGCACAAACCCCAGGGTCGCCCCGGCCACGTGCCGCTGGCTGGCGCGAAAGCCGAACTGCGCCCCGGAACTCAGCGCCACGATATTCACCGGCCCCGGCGTGATCGACGCCACCAGCGCAAACGCCGCCATCGAAACAATCAGACTCATCGCACACCTGCTTCATATCGAGGAACAAGGCGCCCACGGTAACCAGCGCCCCGTCCCCGGTATTGAACAAAACTGCCCTGCTCCCTGAACAGCCAGGTGCTGCGCTCAGTCCAGACGCGGCACGGTGAAGCGGAATTCGCTGCCCTGCCCCGGCTCGCTCTCGGCAACGATCCGCCCGCCATGGGCCTCGACGATGCCCTGGGTGATGTACAGACCCAGGCCGGTGCCGGTCGGATTGCCCTCTTTCACCGTCCA
Organism: Pseudomonas botevensis; assembly: GCF_019145475.1. GTDB lineage: Bacteria > Pseudomonadota > Gammaproteobacteria > Pseudomonadales > Pseudomonadaceae > Aquipseudomonas > Aquipseudomonas botevensis. The sequence continues at coordinate 126,403 of NZ_JAHTKI010000021.1, read as the reverse complement.
GTAACGGTCAAACACGTGAGGCAGGTGTTCCTTGGGAATGCCTTCGCCGCTGTCGCGCACGGTGAACACGATGTCATCGCCCACTGACCTGGCATGCACGCCGACCGTGCCCAGGCGCGGGGTGAACTTGATCGCGTTGCCCACCAGATTCGACAGCACCTGGAACAACCGCTCCGGGTCAGCATGAATGGTCAGGTCAGGGTCAGCGTCGAACGAGATGCTGATGTCCTTGTCCAGCGCCAGCGGTGCCAACAGCGATTGCGCTTCCTCGAACATCTGCGCGACGTCGAGTCGCTGCGGCGCGATGGTGTAGCGCCCGGCGTCGATCTTCGAAGTATCGAGCAAGTCTTCCAGCAGCGTGTTCATGCGTCCGGCGGCTTGTTGCATGGTGTCGATGGCGGTGGAGATACGCCGCGAAGTGTGCGGACCGTCAGAGCTGAAGGCCTTCTGCATCATGCCGCACAGCATCGAAATCACCGTCATCGGGTTGCGCAGATCGTGGGACACCACGGCCACCAGCTCATCGCGGGCGCGCACCGCCTCCTGCTCGCGCCGCACCTGGCGGGCCAGATCGTTTTCCAGGGCCGAACGGCGCAGGTCGTTGGCGGCGAACAGGTCGCCGTGACTCCACTTGGTGGAAATGCCGGCCATTTCCACTTTCCAGATTTCAAACGAGGTGCGCGGACGCAGGCGCAGGCCGGCTTCGGAGTTTTCCAGATCCAGCGGTTTGCGCGGATCGCCGCTCCAGTTGATGTTCTCTTTGACCTCCGGACGGAACCACAGCACGCCGTTGTCCACCGGTTTGGGCAGGCTCATGGCGAGCACGCCGCTGGCGACCTGCTGATAAGCCGCCGCCGGTGGGTAGGCATCCGCCAGATGGTGGCTGGCGAACACCGGCTGGCCAGTTTCCTGCAACCATTTGTGCAGGGCGCGGATGTCTTCCGGCTCCGGGCAGTTGCCGTAACGGTGCAGCTGTTTGTCCTCGATGATCGCGATGCCGCCGGCATTGGTCAGCGCCATCAGTACTTCTGGCTGATGGGCCAGGCCATCGAACACGTTCTGCGGCGAATCGATCATCGCCTGGTTGAGCAACGCCAGCGCCTCGACTTTCTCTTCGCGCTGGCGGCTGACTTCCAGTGCTTCCATCGCGCTGATCTGCAACGACAGCACCTGGCCGATGGTCTGGCACGCCGTGCGCAACTCATGGGGCACATGCAGCGGCTGGCGGTTGCCGCAACTGATCAAGCCCCAGAGCTTGTCGCCCTTGAGCAGGGAGATGCTCATCGACGACAGCACGCCCATGTTCTTCATGTACTGGCAGTGGATCGGCGACACGCTGCGCAGGGTGGCGAAACTCAGGTCGAGCGGGGTCTGGGTGTCCGGGCGCAGCTTGGGCAGCAGCGGCACCGGTTGGTAGTCGGCGTTGGGGATGATCCGCAGCCAGTTGGTGCGGTACAGCTCGCGGGCCTGCTCGGGGATGTCGGAGGCCGGGAAGAACAGACCGTTGAAGACCTCCATCGACGGGTCGGACGCTTCGGCGATGACCTGGCCGTGACCCTCCTCCTCGAAGCGGTAGATCAGCACCCGGTCGTAGCCGGTCATCGCCTGGATTTCCCTGACGCTGATGTCGTACAGCGCTTGCAGGGTCTGGGCCGCCTGCAGGCGCTGGAGCATCCGCCCCAGATGGGTTTCGGTGCCGGCAACGTTGCGCGGCTGGAAGTTCTCGACGTGGATTTCCAGTTCCAGGATCAGCACACCCTGATGCCGGTGCAGCAAGCCTTCAAACGCCGTGCCGTTGAGCCGCAAGTGCAGCGGCGGCGCGTCGGACAGCAGCGGTTGCTGCACGGCAGCACGAACCTGCTCGGCATGGGCCTCACCGATCAGTGCCGCCAGCGGCTGGCCGATCAGCTCCTGTGGCGCACGCGCCAGCAGGGTTTCAACGTTGGCGCTGATCTGGATGATCGACAGCTGCGGCTCGCTCAGGGTCAACAGCAGACCATGCGGCTGGATCGCGCCGGGAAAGCGGATCGGCTCGTCGGCGCAGTTGGCCAGCAACTCTTCAAAGGCGTCTTGGTCTTGCGGGGTCATACCAGAACCTCCTGGCTTTCGAGCCAACGCTCGAAACAGCTGAATGTGGTGTGGGCGGCCGCCACGACGGCTTCACGCTCGGCGGCGTCCATCGAGCGACCGCCCAGGTAATCGATGAAGTCGCGCCAGCGTCGGCCGGTGGCGGCACCATAAATGTCGAGAAACGCCGCACCGTTTTGCCCATCCAGGCTCAGCCGTGCAGCGATTTCCCGGCGCAGGATCTGTCCGCCGAGGGTCGCGCCTTCAAGCACGTACAACACGCCAAGGCAGGCAGCGGCGGAGTCGATGACAGGCAACTGGCGGCACAGCGGCAGCCGCTCCAGCGCCTCGGCGGGCAGGCCCAGGGTCAGCAGGTCGCTGCGCAGGGTCGAGACTTTCAAGCGCGGGTTCAGATCGAAATCGGCAGGGACGGCCTCGCTGTCCTGCAACGCGCGTTCCAGCGGCAGGTAAAAACCGTAATAGGCCCGCATCAGCCGTTCGAAAGCGGACAAATCCAGGCTGTCGGAGAAAAAGGGCAGGCGTTTTTCCAGGGCGATGTGCAGTTCGGCGGTGCCGGTGCGCAGATCCTGCAGTACCGGTGGTACAAAAACCTCACGGACCGTTGCTTGCATGTAGATCGCTCATGTTGTGGGCCGCTTGGGCCATGGGGAGTGAGAGCTTACACGGCATTGGCTTTTTCTGACCCGATAGATGGTTTTTTCTGCCGTTGCCTCTCCCTGTGAGGAATTCTGAGTCGCGGATCGGGGATAAAGTTCGAAGAGATTGCCAGCACTGCGCCATCGCTGTACCGCGACACTGTCGCCTGACTGTACGTGTCAGCCCTTCCCACGCCGTGATAAAAATGCCGCTCCCGTCACCGGAGCCCGCGCCATGGATCTCGCCACCCTCTCCCTGTTTCTGCCCGCCTGCTTCGCCTTGAACATGGCACCCGGCCCGAACAATCTGCTGTCGGTCAGCAATGCCACGCGCTATGGCTATCGTCGGGCCTGCGTGGCCGGCGTCGGGCGGTTGCTGGCATTTGCCGGGATGATTGCCCTCGCAGCGGCCGGGTTGTCGGTGGTGCTGCAAACGTCTGAACTGCTGTTCTACGGGATCAAGATTCTGGGCGCGGCTTATCTGCTGTATCTGGCGTGGCAGCTTTGGCACGCCAAACCTGGCGCAGAAGACGCCGCTGCCGCACCGGCGAACGGGCTACTGGCGCTGGCCCGCCAGGAGTTCCTGGTGGCCGCAGGCAATCCGAAGGCAATACTCATCTTCACCGCATTTCTGCCGCAATTCGTCGATCCGGCCCGCGCCATCACCCCGCAATTCATGCTGCTGGGTGTGCTGTTCCTGCTGCTGGAATGGATCGCCATCAGCGCCTACGCCTACATGGGCCTGCACATGCGTCGCTGGTTCGCCGAACCGCGCGGCAAACGGATTTTCAATCGTTGCTGCGCGGGGCTGTTGTCGGCGGCGGCCTCGGTGTTGCTGATGGCCAGGCGCGCCTGATCCTCAAGCCTCAGACGGGCCTTTGAGCTCGACCTGATTGCCGTCCGGATCAAAGCAATACAGCGACAGGCCGTAGCCCTCGGCGCCGAAGCGGGTGGCGGCTTTTTCCACGCTCAAGCCACAGGATTGCAGGTGACGGACCAGCGCCGCCTCATCGAACGGCTCGATGCGCAGGCAGAAGTGATCGACATTGCGCCGCTCGCCACCGGCAGCGGCGCCGCCCTTGCGGCCGATTTCGCCGTGGATGTCGACCAGATCGATCATCGATGTGCCGGCGCGTAGATGCACCAGGCCCAGTTTTTCGTTGTGCCTGACCACTTCGGCGCCGAAGACCCGGTCGTAGAAATCAATGCTGCGCTGCATATCCGCGACGCGCAGGACGATGTGGTCGATGTGTTGAATCGTGAACGGTGACATACATGCAATTCCCGAGTTGAAGCGACCCGATCAATGTAGTGCAGCGGCCCGAAAATTCACTGTCGATTTTTCGGTGGAGCCATCGAAAACCCGGATTTATGCTCGGCCCATGAACATACAGACCGCTGTCCTGCCGCCCCACGCCGAAATGGTTCGCGCCATGCTCGAACGCGACACTGCCTATGAAGGCGTGTTCTTCACGGCCGTGAAAACCACCGGGATCTTCTGCCGCCCCAGTTGCACGGCGCGCAAGCCGAAACCGGAGAATGTCGAGTTCTTCGCCCACGCCGACGACTGCCTGTCCGCCGGTTACCGCGCCTGCCTGCGCTGCAAGCCGCTGGACGCGGCGGCCATCGCCCCGGACTGGGTGCAGCGTCTGCTCAAGGCTGTGGACGCCGAACCGGAGCAGCGCTGGAGCGATGCACAATTGCTCGCCGAGGGTATCGAGCCGCTGAAGCTGCGGCGCTGGTTCAAACAGCATTTCGGCATGACCTTTCACGCCTGGCTGCGCACCCGCCGACTCGGCATGGCGCTGGGAGGAATCAGGCAAGGCACGTCCATCGACCACGCGGCGTTCGATTCCGGTTACGAATCCCTCAGCGGTTTTCGCGATGCGTTCCAGAAGTCGTTCCACATTACGCCGGGGCGTGCGGCGACCAGTGAGCCGCTGCTGTTCACCCGCCTGACCACGCCACTGGGGCCGATGATCGCCATGGCCGAACGGCGCGGGCTGGTGCTGCTGGAGTTTCTCGACCGCCCGGCGCTGACCCGGGAAGTCGAAGCGCTGCAAAACCGTCACGGCTACGTGGTCGCGCCGGGGCACAACGCGCATTTGCAGCAGATCGAACGTGAACTGGCGCTGTACTTCGCCGGCCAACTCAACGAATTCAGCGTGCCGCTGCACTTGCCCGGCAGCGAGTTCGCCCGCCAGGTCTGGGCCCAATTGCGGCAAATCCCCTACGGCCACACCAGCACCTATGGCACCATCGCCGCACGCCTGGGCAAGCCCGGCGCCAGCCGCGCGGTGGGCCTGGCCAACGGGCACAATCGGCTGTCGATCGTGGTGCCCTGCCATCGGGTGATCGGGGCGGATGGCTCGCTGACCGGCTATGGTGGAGGACAACCGCGCAAGGCGTTTCTGCTCAGGCTGGAAAACGCAGCGGTACAACTCACGCAACAACTGGCTTTCTGACGATCTGGACCACTGACAAGAAGGGATTTCGATGAGCGCGCTCGACACACAGTTTCACCAGTTGCATCAACAAGACTTGCTGATCCTGACCAACGTCGCCGACGCCACCGGCGCGCGACTGGTCGAACATCTGGGCGGCAAGGCCGTCGCCACCAGCAGCGCCGCCGTGGCCTGGGTCCACGGTTACCCGGACGGCAACACCCTGCCCCTTGAACGCCTGATCAGTACCGTGGAATCCATCGCCCGGGTGATCAAGGTGCCGCTGAGCGTGGACATCGAGGCCGGTTACTCCGATGACCTCGGCCGGGTCGCCGAAGTGGTCGACGCGGTGCTGGCCGCTGGTGCGGTCGGGATCAACATCGAGGACGGCAACGGCGCGCCGGAACTGCTGGCACGCAAGATCGAAGTGGCCCGGCAAGTGGCGGCGAAACACGCTGTGAAGCTGTTCATCAACGCCCGCACCGATGTGTATCTGCGCGGCCTGGTGCCTGCCGAGGATCGCGTCGCCGAAACCCTGCGCCGGGCCGCGTTGTATCAGGCGGCCGGAACCGACGGGCTGTTCGCCGCGGGTGTCACCTCGGCCTACGAGATCGCAGCCATCTGCAAAGGCACGAAGCTGCCGGTCAACGTTCTCGGCTTCGCGGGCCTGCCCTCCCCCGAAGAACTCAAGGCCCTGGGCGTGCGCCGCTTGAGCGCCGGCTCCGGGATCGCCGAGTTTCTCTATGGCGCGATGGGTTCGCTGGTGAAGAGCTTCCTCGCCAACGGCCAACTCGACAGCCGCGATCTGAAGGCGCTGACCTATGGCGAAGTCAACGGTTTGCTGAAATAGGCCATGACCGATCCATATGAAGCGGCGAGCGCTTTCCTCGCCGCCCTCGACGCCGACTGGCAGCACCACATCGCTGCCGTCGGCCCTTGCCTGCACCAGCCGCACCCGGCGCGGGATCCTTACGAGTCGCTGGTGCGGGCGATCGCCTATCAGCAACTGCACGCCAAGGCCGGCGATGCGATTGTGGGACGACTGGTGGGGTTGTTTGCCGGACAGACCTTTCCACGCCCCGAGCAGATTCTGGCGACGGATTTCGAGCGGCTGCGCGGTTGCGGGTTTTCGGCGGGGAAAATCGCGACGATTCAGGGGATTGCCCAAGCAACGCTGGATGGCGTGGTGCCGGACTACGCCACGGCGCTGGCGATGGACGATGAGGCGCTGATCGAGCGGCTGATCAGCCTGCGCGGGGTCGGGCGCTGGACGGTGGAGATGTTGCTGATCTACAGCCTGGAACGCGGGGACATCCTGCCGGCGGATGATTTTGGTGTACGCGAAGGCTATCGGCGCCTCAAAGGGCTGGAGGTACAGCCGACGCGCAGACAGATGATCGAGATTGGATTGGACTGGAGTCCGTACCGGACAGTGGCGGCGTGGTACTTGTGGCGAGTGCCGAAGCAGCCCTCTCCCGGCGGGAGAGGGGATTGATCGGGGGACGGCTCCCTCCGGGCGGCCCGGCGTTTCGGCAGGACTGGAGTGAGGAGCCGGCCAGCACAACACATCAATAACCGCTAAACAGATGTAGCGACTTTCGCAGCCACTACCCCACTCCCCTCCACCGGACTCTGCGCCTTGCACGCCTGGCTCAACGTCAGCGACTTGGTCTCCGGCGCCCACGCCCACGACAGCAGCGCGCCAATCGCCAGGATCGCCGCCAGAATTCCCATGGTCGGACTCAGACCGATCCCCGCCACACTCACCGGCAGCAGGAACGTGCTCACCGCCGAACCCAGACGACTCACCGCCGTCGCCAGACCAATACCACTGGCGCGCACTTCGGTGGGGAAGCTCTCAGCCGGGAACACCCCGACCAGATTGCTCACCGCCGACAACACCAGCGTGAACACCCCGAACACCAGCACCATCAGCCACGCCGCACTGCTCGGCAGTACCGCCAGCAGAAACAGCGCCACCGCGAGGATGATGAACGAGTTGATCAGGAACCCGCGTCGAGTGAACTTGATCGTGCACCAGATGCCGATCAGCGCGCCGAGGATCAGCAGCATGTTCAGCATCAACTCGGTGCCGAAACCTTCGGCCAGGCCCATCTTCTGCAGGATCGACGGCAGGAAGGTGTAGATGGCGAAGTACGGCATGACGATGCAAACGAAGAACAGGCAGTTGAACGCCGTGCGCTTGCGGTACTCACGACTGAACAGCACGGCGTAGCCGGAGCGGGTTTCAGTGGACTGGCTTTCGTCGAGTTCGACATTGGCGCCCAGGTGTTTTTTGACGATCGCCCGCGCTTCGGCAACACGACCCTGATTGACCAGCCAGCGCGGCGATTCCGGAGTGCCGATACGCGCAATCAAAATCAACGCCGCCGGGATCGCCGACGAGGCCAGCATCCAGCGCCAGGCATCGTCGCCAAGGCTGAGCATGGCAGTCCCGACGAAGGTCGCGGCCACGTAACCGAACGTCCAGATCACGCTGAACGAGCCGAGCAGCACGCCGCGATGTTTCTTCGGCGCGAACTCGGCGAGCATCGCGTGGCCGACGCTGAAGTCGCCGCCCAACCCGATGCCGATCAGCACCCGACAGAGGAACAGGCTCATGGCGGTTTCGACGTAGAACTGCATGACCGAAGCCAGGGTGATCAGCACAAAACTGACCAGGAAGATTTTCTGCCGGCCGACCTTGTCCGAGATCCAGCCGAAAAACAGACTGCCGAGAAACAGCCCGATCAGCGCCGAGGCGCCGATCAAGCCTTGCCAGAAGGCATCCAGTTGCATCTGCGGACTGAGCAAGGTGAACGCGATGCCGATCAGGCCAAGGATGTAGCCGTCGGTGAAGTGCGCGCCGAAGGTCAGGCCGGCGATCTTGAGGTGGAATCGCCCGATGGGCAGGTCATCGATTTTTACGGGTTTAGCGGACATGTTCGTCTCCAATTGTTGTTATTGACGGAGAAACGGAGCGCTTGCGTTGGTCTTGCGGGAGCCAGCCTGCTCCCGCAAGGCCGAGGTGAATCTAGAGGCCACCCATCAACAGGTATTTGATCTCCAGATAGTCATCCAGACCGTACTTCGAACCTTCGCGTCCCAGGCCCGATTCCTTGATCCCACCGAATGGCGCGACTTCGGTGGAGATGATCCCTTCGTTGATCCCGACCATGCCCGCTTCCAGCCCTTCGGCCATGCGCCAGACCCGGCCGATGTCGCGGCTGTAGAAGTACGCCGACAGACCGAACGGTGTGTCGTTGGCCCGCGCCAGCACTTCGGCTTCGTCCCTGAAGCGGAAACAGGCGGCCACCGGGCCGAAGGTTTCGTCCTGGGCAATCAGCATGTCGCCGTTGACTTCGGTGAGGATGGTCGGCTCGTAGAACGTGCCACCCAGTGCATGTCGACGACCACCGCAAAGCAGCGTGGCGCCTTTTTCCAACGCATCGCTGACATGACTTTCCACCTTGGCCAGTGCCGCGTTGTTGATCAGCGGACCTTGCTCGGTTTCACCTTCCAGCGCATGGCCGACGCGCATGGCCGCCACGGCTTCGGCGAGCTTGCCGGTGAAGGCTTCGTAGACGCCGTCCTGAATGAAGAAGCGGTTGACGCACACACAGGTCTGCCCGGTGTTGCGGAATTTGGAAGCCATCGCGCCTTTGACGGCGGCATCCAGATCGGCATCGTCGAAGACAATGAACGGCGCGTTGCCACCCAGTTCCAGCGAGACTTTTTTCAAAGTGTCGGCAGCTTGGCGCATCAGCAATTTGCCGGTGCGGGTGGAGCCGGTGAACGACAGTTTGCGCACCACGCTGGAAGCCTGCAGCGCGCCGCCAATCGCCACGGCATCGCCGGAAACGATGTTGAACACGCCGGCCGGAATGCCGGCCTGCTCAGCCAGCACCGCGAGGGCGAAAGCCGACAGCGGCGTTTCTTCCGACGGTTTGAGAATCATCGTGCAACCCGCCGCCAGCGCCGGTCCGACCTTGCGGGTGACCATCGCCAGCGGGAAGTTCCAAGGAGTGATCGCCGCGACCACGCCGATGGCTTCCTTGGTCACGATGATCCGCGCATCCGCCTTGTGGCTCGGAATGACATCGCCGTAGGCACGCTTGGCTTCCTCACCGAACCACTCGAGAAAACTCGCCGCGTAAACCACTTCGCCCATGGCCTCGGCGAGCGGTTTACCCTGTTCGCGACTGAGCAGGGTCGCCAGATCCTTCTGGTTGGCGAGCATCAGCTCGCTCCAGCGCTTCAGGCGCTGGCTGCGTTCCTTGGCGGTAAGTTTGCGCCAGGCCGGCAAGGCCCGGTTGGCCGCCTCGATGGCCAGGTCAGTCTCTTCAGCGCCAGCCTTTTGCACGTCGGTAATCAGTTCGCCGTTGGCCGGGTTGCGCACCGCATAGGTCGCGCCGCCCTGCCCCCACTGACCGTCAATGAAGTTGCCGTGACGAATCAACGCGCTCATGCCACCGCCCCTTGCAGAGTGAAACGCTCAAGGCCGGGACGGGCGTTGCGCAGGATGCGTTTGCCGGCGGTGTAATCGTTGATCACGTCGCACGGCGTGTAGTTGCGCTCCAGCTCATGCAGTTCTTCAGCGTCCAGTCGGGTCTCCAGGGCCGCCAGCGCGCTGTCGAATTGCGCGGTGGTGTCGGCGCCGACCAGCATGCAATCCACGCCCGGATGATTGGCCACCCAGGCCTGAGCGATCTGCGCGTTCGACACGCCACGGGCACGGGCCACACGCTGCACCGAATGGGCGATTTCGAACGAGGCTTCGTCGCTGTACATCTGCTGGGTGAAGAAGTCGGTCTGGTTGCGGGTCGACTGCACGTCACCGGTCAGCAAACCACGGGCCAGCGGGCTGAACACCGACACACCGATGCCCTGATCGCGGCAGAACGGAATCATCTCGCGCTCTTCTTCGCGGTAGGCGCAGTTCAGTTGCAGCTGCATGTTGATCGGCTTGACCCAGCCGTTGCGCTCGCAGGCCATGAGGATTTTGGCGAGCTGCCCGGTGAGCATGGTCGAGACGCCGATGTAACGGGCCTTGCCGGAACGCACGATGTCGTTCAGTGCGGCCATGGTTTCTTCGACCGGGGTGTTCACGTCGAAGTAATGCAGCATGAACACGTCGACATAATCCATGTCCAGACGCTTCAGCGAAGCATCGATGCTGTCCATGATGTGCTTGCGCGAATGACCGCTGGCGTTGATGCCACTGCGGGTGCCGTAGCCGACCTTGGTGGTGATCACCAGATCGTCGCGACGGGCCAGGCGCTTGACGATGCGCCCCACCACTTCCTCGCCGACGCCGGCGGAATAGAAGTCCGCCAGGTCGATGAAATTCACGCCGTTGTCCAGGGCGTGGGCCACGATCGGCTCGCTTTGTTTTTCATTGAAGATCCACGGTTTCCAGTCCGGGGTGCCCATGTTCATGGTGCCCAGGCACAGGCGGGAAACTTGCAGGCCGGAGTTGCCCAAACGAATGTATTGCATGGCGCGGACCTCAGGCTTTTGGCGTGTAGAAAGGGTTGCTGATGTGCGCGACAACGTCTTTCAGTTGCGCGGTTTCCGGCTTGCCGGTCAGGGCCGCGCGAATCGCGGTGCGGCAGGCGTTGTAGTTGTTCAGGTACACCGCATCGAGGTCGTCGCAGCCCGGGTTGACCCAGTTGGCGGTGACGATGGCCCACTCGTCTTCGGCTTCCGGCGGCAGGGTGCCGTCGAGCAGCGCTTCGAGCACTGCCTTGGCGATACCGGCCTGGGACGCGCCCCAGGTGGCGTTGCCGTGCAGATCGCTGCTGATCGCAGCCTTGTTCACGTACAAGGTCATCGGCTTGACCGGAATGTTCGGCTGGGCAATCACCATGAACGGGCAATGGCCCTGGCTCGGCGAGGCCAGGCTGTTGGCGAACGCCTGCCCTGCCGGACCGTTGCGCGGGCCGATCAGGATGTTGATGTGCGCGGCGTTCACGCCCGGGCCTTCGAAACCTTCACCGATGTACAGGTCGAGTTCTTTCATCAGTCATTACTCTTTGCGATGCAGAGGGATGTTTGGGTGTTCGGCAACTCACGCGGGCCGAGGGGCCGGCGCGGTCAATAACGGACGTGGGGAGGTGCGGCGGGAGAAAGGGGACATGGCTGCAAACGCTCTCTGGTTGTTATTGATGAGCTGTGTTTGCGATTTTTTAACACCGCGATTCGGGCGGGCTGTAACCATTAAAAATCATGGGGCAATGACTTTTAGTCATAGCCTCTGAAGGGGCAAAAAAAATCCCGCTCAGGGAGCGGGATCATTGCAACGTCGTTGATTACGCGACGACGGGAATCATCGGGTCGGCAGCGGCCAAGGCGCTCGCACGGTCAGCCGCAGGTGGATAGATCCATTGGGTGTTGATCTGGGTCTTGAGCGACTTGCCCTCCTCCTTGACCAGTTTCACCTGACGATCCCAGCCCTCGGTGTACACCGCGCCCCAAGCGCCGAGGTCCAGGCAGGTCACGTATTTCGGCTGGCTGTACGGCGTCGGGTCGACTCCCAGGATCTGCGCGGCGACGTTGTTGCCGGCGTGACGCCCCAGGGAAATCGCATGCTGGCAGGTCATCAGGGCAAAGTTGCCGATATCGTCGCTGGCCGCGTAAGCCACATCGCCGGTGGCGAAGATGTCGTCCTGGCCGATGACTTTCAGGTGCGCATCGACGTGCAGGCGGCCCTGACGATCACGCTCGGCGGGAATCTGCTCGGTCAGCGAGCTGGCGCGCACGCCGGTGGTCCAGACCACGGTGTTCGCTTCGATGCGCTGGCCGTCCGACAGCGTGACGCCGTTTGCATCGACCGACAGCACCGACACACCCAGTCGCCATTCGACGCCCAGCTCGGCGCTCGCCTCGGCAATCGACACGCTGATCGCCTCGCCCATCGCAGCACCGACCTTCTGCCCGCGATCGACGATGATGACTTGAATCTCGGCCTCGTCACCCAGCACCGCTCGCAGACGCGCCGGCATCTCGGTCGCGGTTTCGATCCCGGTGAAGCCGCCACCGGCGACCACGACGGTGTTGCGCGCCTGGCTTTGCGGCTGATCGATCAGCGATTTGAGGTGGGTTTCCAGGCGAATCGCCGCCTCGATCTGGTCGACGTCGAACGCATGTTGCGCCACGCCGGGAGTGTCCGGCAGAGCCAGGCCACTGCCGGAGGCCAGCACCAGTTTGTCGAAGTGGAACACCTGACCAACGCCGTCGGCATCGGTGTAGCCCACGGTTTTGGCATTGACGTCGATGGTCTTGGCCGCGCCCTTGATGAAGTTGACGCCAACCGCCGCAAACAGATCGCCCAGCGGTGCCGCCAGTTGATGAGCGTTCGGCTCGTAGAAGCGTGGACGCACCCGCAGCTCGGCTTGCGGGGCCAGCACGGTGACCTCGATGTTGTCGCGATTGTGCATGTCGACCAGACGCGTGGCGCTCAACGCCGTCCACATGCCACCGAAACCTGCGCCGATTACCAGAATGTGCTGTTTCATTGTTGTCTCCAGGCCAAGGCCAAGTCATTGAAAGAGGTTCGAGAACTCACGTTCATCGGGAGCCGGCACGCTTGCGATTCTAGAAAGCGTGGAACGCTGCTCACCTGATAACGGCGACTTTATTGGTCGCCTTTCAATTCAACAAGTCAGATTTCATGATAGTTAGCATCGAAAACTTCGATAGCTCGGAAGCTTGACATGTCGACAAAAAGCTCAGAAAACACCGTAATTACTGGCCGGAGACGGCTATACCCTCCTTCATTGCGCATTTGCCGCAGCCCGTTCAGCCTGTTAAAATATGCGACAATTACAGTCGGAGATATCTATGTCGCTTTACAGTGCGGGCGTCGAATACGGCATCCATTGCCTGGCCTTTCTGGTGGGTAACGGCGGCGACAGTCGCGAGGCCAGCGTGCGCGACCTCGCAGAGCTGCAAGGCGTGCCGCTGGATTACCTGGCGAAGATTTTCACCAAACTGGCCAAGGGCAAACTGGTGGTGTCCACCGGTGGGGTAAAGGGCGGCTTCACACTGGCGCGCCCGGCGGATGAAATCACCCTGCTCGACATCGTCAACGCCATCGATGGCCGCAAGAACATTTTCGAGTGCCGGGACATTCGCGGTCGCTGCGCCCTGTTCGAGGGTTCGCCACCAGAATGGGCGCTGGAGGGTACGTGCTCGATTCACGCCGCGATGATGACGGCGCAAAAGCGCATGGAAGACGCCCTGGCCCAACAGACCATTCTCGACATTGCCAGAAAGGTCGGGCGCAAGGCGCCGGCCGAGTTTTCCAGCCAACTGGAAGACTGGATGCAGGACCGTCGCGAGAAAAAGACCGGCGGTAATATTCCGCTCACCGATATTTCCGATTGAGCCCATCGCAATCGCAGGCGAAAAAAAAGCAGAAACCGTCAACCGGTTTCTGCTTTTTTTCATTCCGCCATCACAGGCAATCGCGTACCGATTGGCGCATCGATCCGGACTTCGCCCATGGCGGCCCCTGATACAACGAGACGCGGCTGCCGTCCTTGTACTTCACGATATCGAGAATTTCGTCGGCGGTGACGATGCTCGGCGCGGTGATGCGGTAACCATTGGAAATCGAAACCTGCGACGTCTTGGGAATGTCCTTCTGCCACAGCGGCAACAAGCACGCGGCATATTCCTTGGGAGCCTTGCCGCTGATCTTGCTGAAGTTCGGTTCGCCCGGCACCAGTGACGCCGGCAGTGAGCAACCGGCCAATGCTGCCAGCAGCACTCCCCCGATCAACATCCGCATAATGAATCCTTCATTGAAAAAAAACGCGAATGTACCTTGTAACTCTTCCTACATCCATCGGGGCACCTTGCCTACAACGAACCTCAGCCTGAATATCCCGACCAACGGCACACAAATCCACCGCATTCGCTCGGACGACAGATGCCTTGACCTTTACCCGGAAAATGCGGCTACTCTGTTCTACCGAGAATGTTCCGGAGGTGATCATGCGGCTCAATGAATACGAACATGAACTTCAACGCGACCTGCAAGCCGTCGCATCGGATCTGCGATGGTCGGCGGTCGACCTCAAGCGCATCGCCGAGCAGTTGCGTAAATCGGGCAACGAGGCAGATGCCCAGACGGTGCTCAGGTCCTGTGAGGTGCTGCAAAGCGACGAAGAACGCCTGCAACTGTATGCCAAGGAAGTGAAGGCCCGCGCCATCAGCCGAACGAAAGTCCACTGAATCGTCCCCAGCAAAAAGCCCCGGATCTCCGGGGCTTTTTCATGACAGACCGTCAGTCTGCCTTCGGTGCGCGCGCACGAGGTTTGTAGCCCGGAAGCGCGGCGGCATACGCCATCGCTTCCTCCCGACTGGCAAAAGAAGCCAACCGGTCACCCTCGGTGCAGACCCGCCAGGGGCCATTGTTGACCCTGAGTACGTCGTAGCCGTTCATGTGCATTTTGTTCAACATGCCAATGCTCATAGACACCTCCTGTCGACTGCTAAAAGTCCAGTTGCACTTTTTTACCTTACACCCTCGCCCCATCCCTGTGCCGACCGGACGTCGATCCACCCCAATCCCGCGCACCACAACGTCAAGGGAACGGCACTTTTGCGCACCGACACCACTCGGAAACTCAAGGGGAACCTCTAGATCAGGCCACGGCTCGAATATTGCAGTTTCATGACCGTTTCATGACAAGCAGTAATCAGGTAACAGATGAAAGTACGTGCAACCGTGATATGCGAGCAGGATCGGCACATTCTGCTGGTGCGCAAACCCCGATGCCGCTGGACCCTGCCGGGCGGCACGGTCGAGCCGGGAGAAACCCGGGCGCAGGCCGCCGCCCGTGAACTCGACGAGGAAACCGGCCTCAAGACCGACGACATGCTGTATCTGATGGAATTGCACAGCGGCGGCACGCGACACCACGTCTACGAAGCCTCGGTGCTGAACATCGACGAGGCGCAAGCGCAGAACGAGATTTTCGATTGCATCTGGCATCCGCTGGAGACGGTACACAACCTGAACGTCAGCGACGCGACATTGAGCATCGTCCGTGCCTTTATGCGCCGACTCTGATGAGTTAACCGGCGAAGGCCCGGCGTCCGGCGCTCATTTCGGTACGCAACTCGCCAATGAAATTGGAAATGTCACGAATCGTGACCAGATGTTCCGGGGAAACACCGTTGAGCAGCAAATCCACCCGCCCGCTGTCAGGGTCATAAACCTTGATCTGCAACAACCCCTGCGCGGTTTCGGCACAATCGCAGCACAGAGGCGAAAAGCCGGATTCGACGATGCGGCAAATGTCGGCAATGGCGAGCATGGACGGACGCCTCGCAGGCGATGGGTCGGGTTGACCCGTTGAGCATAGATGAGCTTTCAGCGCCCTGCCGCTCATGACCTCGAGCAAAAATGCCAACACCGTCGCAACTTCGTTCAGCCGTCCTCAGTGTGCGTTGCGATCCCAGATCCAGTTCCAGACACCCGGCAAACGTACGGGGTCCCCGGCGCTTTGCACGGTACGCGCCAGCGCTGCCCGCTCCAGCGCCGCGTGGTCGTCGTAGAACGGCTTGTCCGCCAGCCTCACTCCCGTGGCCGCCGCGCTGTCGAGCAGGATCTGCAGGTATTCACGGGTGTGGCGCGCGGTGTAGCGGTTGAGGTCATGGAAGGTCACCACCACCGGAATCATCCCGTCCACCGTCGGAAATTGCCCGAGGGCAATCCGCTCACGGACTTCCGACAACTGGCGCAACATGTTCGCCCGGCGCCGGGGGCTGGCGTTGAAGCCCCAGATTTTGCCGTCGTTGGCACTCAAGTCGGTGAGCAGCACATGCAGGTGGTGCTGCTGATAAGCGGCGAAGGTGCGCTTGTCGTAGTTCCAGAATGGCGGACGCAGCAACGTCGGCGGCGCACCGGTGACCGCCGCGATGTCGGCGCTGCCACGGGTCAGCGAGGCTTCCAGTTCCTGGGGGTCAAGCGAGCGATGATTGGTGTGCCAATGGGTGGCGGTGTGGAAACCCAGTACATGCCCTTCGTCATGCTCACGCTGCATGAGCCGCCAGCCGATCTCGCTGTTGCCGGCCCTCGGTGCGCTGGTCTGGACGAAAAACACGGCTTTGATGTCCGGCTGCAACGCATTGCTCTTCAGGCTGTCGAGCACGGTGCCGGTCGGGTTCCAGAAACTCGAAGCACTGGGGCCGTCATCGAAGGTCAGCAGAAACCGCACCGGCGGTTGTGCCTCCAGGCGCGTCCGGGTTTGCGAAGTCATTTCGATGGGAGCGGCGATGCAACCGGCCAGCCCGACGGCGATGGCCGCTGCGCAGAAAAGCTTGAACCACTGTTTCATGTTTTGCCTTGAGTCCGACCGTTGCGATCATGTTGTCATTGGCAAAACTCCATCGCCGCTGCTGCCTCCCTGCGACCCGCCAGCCGTGACCTGTCAGTGTGGGCCGAAGTTGGATAAGGGTACACAGGGTTTGGTTCCAGCGCTCGTTCAGCGTGCCAGGGCCTGCTCGAAGGTGCCATCAATGATGCCCGCCGTCGCCAACGGCGCCGGCAATGCCTTGACCTTGAACAGGAAGTCCGCCGTGCTTTGCAGATCGGCGGCCGCTTGCCGGTCCACCGGGCCGACGGTCATGTGCGCCTGGCGCAACCAGTGCCGCGAAACCTGCTGATCGAGGTTGGCCTTCTTCGCCCACAGGTCGGCGTACTCGTCAGTGTGGCTGTCGACCCAGGCCCTGGCCTGCTTCAAACGCCCGAGAAAGTCGGCAATCGCTTCACGCTTGCTGTCGATCGATGGCGTCGACGCGGCGATGGCGCTCAGCCCCGGCATCAGGCTCTTCGCGGTGAGAATCGGCCGTGCCCCGGAGAACACGATCTGCTGGGAAATGTACGGTTCCCACACCGGGAACGCATCGATGCTGCCCTGGGGCAACGCGGCGGCGGCATCGATCGGCATCAGTTTGACGAAATCGACGTAGTTGTCCGGCAACCCGCCCTGCTCCAGCGCACGCAAGGTCAACTGCTGACTCCAGGCGCCCGGCCAGTAGGCGACCTTTTTGCCCTTGAGATCGGCGATGGTTTTCACCGGCGAATCCTTGGGCACCAGCAAGGCGATGGTGTCCGGGTTCTGTCGCGACACCCCGATCAATTTCACCGGCGCCTGCTTGGCGGCGAGAAACAGGAAACCCGAATCACCGAGAAACCCCAGGTCCAGCGAACCGGTCTGCAATGCTTCGGCCAACGGCGCGGCGGCCTGGAAGTGTTTCCAGTCGACGCTGTAGGGCGCGTCTTTCAAGACGCCGGACGCCTCTATTGAAGCGCGGATGTTGTAGTAATTCTGATCGCCGACATGCAAGACCAATGGTTCGGCGGCATAGGAAAGTGGTGAGGCAAACAGCGCGGCGGTCAGCGTTGAACGTAGGAAACGGGAGAGCTTCATGGCGAGTCCTGAAGATGGCTTTTTATAGACCATAACGCTCTTATAAATCTGAATTTAAATTCGATTAATGCATAAGCTCATCACCGCCGGTTTTCACTGTTGGCCCCGCAACAGTGGCGCGACGAAGTGTTGATCCGGCAACAGCTGCAATCCGGGAGAAACCCTTGCACCCCGCGAAATCCGTCGTCTGAGCGCACATGGCACAGAGCCTGCAATATTCCATTCATGCAGGAAGCATTCGATAAAAATATCTTTTTGGACATAAGAACCTGTTGCCTTGCCGGAGCGCCCTCATGACATCCTTCTTACCGTTTTCCCGAGTCAAAACGCTGTTGGCGGCCTGCGCGGTAGCCCTGAGCCTGCAACCCATTGCCCACGCCGCTGAAACCGCGCCGGCCGAAGTGCATCTGGACTACGCCTACTATTCGCCGATCAGCCTGGCCCTCAAACATTTGGGCTACCTGGAAAAAGCCCTGCCCCAGAGCAAAGTCACCTGGGTGCTCAGCCAGGGCAGCAACCGCTCGCTGGAATACCTGAACAGCGGCGGCGTCGACTTCGCCTCTTCCGCCAGCCTCGCGGCGGTACTGAGCCGCGCCAATGGCAGCCCGATCAAATCGGTGTACGTCTACAGCCGCGCCGAATGGACCGCGCTGGTGGTGCGCAAGGACTCGCCGTACCAGAGCGTCGCTGATCTCAAGGGCAAGAAAATCGCCGCCACCAAGGGCACCGATCCGTACCTCTTCACCCTGCGCAGCCTGCAACAGGCCGGGTTGAAAAAGGACGACGTCGAACTGGTACACCTGCAACATCCGGACGGCCGCACCGCCCTGGAAAAAGGTGACGTCGACGCCTGGGCCGGACTCGATCCGCACATGGCCGCCAGCCAGGTGCAGGCCGGTTCACGCTTGCTGTATCGCAACCCCGGTTTCAACAGCTACGGCGTGGTCAGCGTGACCGAGCAATACGCCAAGGAGCATCCGCAAACCATCGATACCGTGATCAAGGCCTACGAGCAGGCGCGCGAATGGTCGGTGAAGCACCCGGATGAACTGGCGAAACTGCTCTCCAGCGAATCCGGTCTGCCGCTGGAGGTGGCCAGACTGCAACTGTCGCGCACCGATCTGAGCAGCCCGCAACTCACCGCCAAGGACGTGCTCGCCTCGAAAGCCGCCGCGCCGATCCTGGTGTCCGAAGAGTTGGTGCGCCGTGGGGTGAATGTCGATCAGGTGATCGATCAATTGATCGACCCGGGTTTCCAGCAGACCGTCGCCGCCCAGTAACCGATCAGGCCCACGCCGAATCCGCGCCCGTCGCGGATTCGGCGTGGGTGGAGAACTGCCCATGAGCAATGACCTGCCCACGCAACTCACCCTGCCCGTAGCGCGC
Source organism: Pseudomonas botevensis (assembly GCF_019145475.1). Lineage (GTDB taxonomy): Bacteria > Pseudomonadota > Gammaproteobacteria > Pseudomonadales > Pseudomonadaceae > Aquipseudomonas > Aquipseudomonas botevensis. Next base: position 107,404 of record NZ_JAHTKI010000021.1, on the reverse strand, counting down.
CGCCAGTCCCCATCGTTGAATCCGGTGTGGCGACGCCGCCTCAAAGGTCTGGCGCTGCCGCTGTTGATCGTGCTCGCACTGGAATTCATCGTGCGCATCGGCTGGCTGCCGTCCTATCAAATGCCCGCGCCGAGCGAGGTTGCCCTGACCCTGACGGATCTGGCGGAAGGCGCACTGTGGAAGCACATCGGCGCCAGCCTGCTGCGGGTGCTGCTGGGTTTTGCCATCGGCGCCGGCCTGGCCCTGGCGTTTGCCGCATGGGTGGGACTGAGCCGCGAAGCCGAAGCGTACCTGGAGCCGACCTTCGCCGCGCTGCGCTCGATTCCGAGCCTGGCCTGGGTGCCGCTGTTGCTGCTGTGGCTGGGGATCGACGAAACCTCGAAAATCGTCCTGATCGCCATCGGCGCGTTCTTTCCGGTGTACCTCAACGTGGTTGCGGCCATCCGCAACATCGACCGCAAACTGGTGGAAGTCGGACGCATCTACGGCTTCAGCCGTCTGCAACTGGTGCGCCGGATTCTTCTGCCCGCCGCCCTGCCCGGCCTGTTCACCGGATTGCGCAGCGGCATGAGCCTGGCGTGGATGTTTCTGGTCGCCGCCGAACTGATCGCCGCGACCAAAGGGCTGGGATATCTGCTCAGTGACGGTCGGGAAACCTCACGCCCGGATATCGTCCTGGCGGCGATCATTGTCCTGGCACTCCTGGGCAAACTCAGCGATGGCCTGCTGGCGGTGGCCGAACGTCGCTGGCTGAGCTGGCGCGACACCTTCACCGGGCAGGACAGCCAGGACTGAAGGATCCGATAGCCTAAAGAACAGCAGGCGCGATGCGTTATCAAGGAAAGCACTCAATGAGTGAATCCGTAGCGTTACAACCAGTGTTTCAACCGCGAGACAACAGCGCAAACAGCCGGTCGAGAGATATCAACCGCCTGTCTGACATTTCAATCGTCATACATACATTCCGAGACGCTACAGATAGGATGCGCGCCGCATTTCCTATTGGCATACCAGTTGACCAAAGAGTCAACAAGACCGGGAATCCCCTACAAACTTAACAAACCTTGCAGAGAACTAAGTTGCGCGACGATTTTGCAATCAAACAGGCCAACGGCCTGGAGTGTATTTATCTGTCCATGACAGAACGCTTTCAACTCGACTGTTTTATCGGCCACTACATCAAGACCCGAAACCTGCACGCCGTACCCGATATCGACCGCATCCTGCGCGCCACCCTCGACAACTATCCGGGCCACGCGCCGGTGATGGTCAACGAGCTCAATGCATGGATCGACAAGACCTTGGGCTATCGGGCTTCGCACCCCGACTTCGCGCAGCTGGACGATCTGTGACACCACGAAAAAGCCCCGCAAACGCGGGGCTTTTTCGTACAAGGAGGTCAGGGTTTCAACGGGCGTTCCTGATCCCGATCGGAGAGCTCGCGGCTGTCGTCATGTTTCCAGGTCTGCTCCTTGTGTTTCTCCCGCTCGATCTCTTCTTCGCTCGGTTCTTCATCTTCGTCAGGGCGTTTCTTCTCGGTTGCCATGCTCACCTCGCCAGAAAAGTCATCAATCATCCCTGAAGCGTAGAACAAATTCCGACCGGCAACTTGCAGCCTCGAACTAGAGCCACCAACGCAATAAAAAGAAGAACGCCATGCTCAACAGCATGCTAAGTAGCGTATTGCGTGTATAGATCACCAGGCCAATGGCGACCAGCGAACTGAGCAAGTAAGGATTGTCCCACTGCAAATTCAGTTGTTTCTCCGGCATGAACACGATGGGGCCGCAAATCGCGGTCAACATGCCGGGCACGGCAAAGCCGAGAAACTGCCGCGCGTTACTGCTTAAACGGACTGGCAAGCGTGGCTCGAGAAACACGTAGCGGTTGAGGAACACCAGAATTCCCATGCCGATAATCACTGCCCAGATCATCATGTGCGCCCCCGATACAACTTGTTGCAGACAAACCCTGCGGTCATTCCGGCCAGCCCCGACAGCACCAGCGCCGAGCCCCATTGCCAATAGCTGAACAGCACCGAACAGAACAGCGACACCGCCACACAGACCACCGTCGGCACGTTGCGCACCACCGGAGTGATCAGGGCGATGAAGGTCGCGGCGATCGAGAAGTCCAGGCCCAGGTGCTCCAGCCCCGGAATGCTGCTACCGAGGACGATACCGGCCAGGGTGAACAGGTTCCAGGCGATGTAAAACGTCAGACCGACGCCCAACGCATACCAGCGATTGAACTGCTGGCGATCGTGCTGACTGGTCAGGGCGAACAACTCATCGGTAAGCAAAAAACCCAGGCCGATGCGCCAGCGCCCCGGCAGCGGTGAAATCACCGAGCGCATGCTCATGCCGTACAGCAAATGCTGTGACGTCAGCAGCAGCGTCGTCAGCAAAATCGAGAAAATTCCGGCTCCGCCCTTGAGCATGCCGATGGCCACCAGTTGCGCGGCACCGGCGAACACGATGCTCGACAGGCCCTGCCCTTGCAGTGGCGTGAGATTGGCTTCGATTGCCATGGAGCCGGCCAGCAGCCCCCAGGGTGCCGTCGCCAGCGATAACGGCATGATCGCCGCAGCCCCGCGAAGAAAGGCACTGCGCGGCATAAGTGAATCGGACATAACGCTCTTCAACCGTGAGACAAGACCTCGGACTTTGCCAGCAAACGGCCTTTTCTGGCTTGAACAATCTTGCGCAGTTGTGGGAAATCCCCTCAGCCATCCATCGCCGGGCGGCGTAAGATTGCAGCCATCCACACCCGTGTCAGGGAGACACCATGCTTTACCGAATCGCCGCAGACGGCCTCGTGCTGTTTCATTTATCGTTCATTGTCTTCGTGCTGCTCGGCGGCCTGCTGGTGCTCAGGTGGCCACGGCTGATGTGGCTGCACCTGCCGGCGGCGGCCTGGGGTGTCGCGGTCGAGGTGTTGCACCTGACCTGTCCGCTGACCTATTGGGAAAACCTGATGCGCCACGCCGCCGGCCAGACGGAATACGCCGGTGGTTTCATCGAGCACTACGTCTTGCCGGTCATCTACCCGGCCGGGCTGACCCCGCAGATTCAACTGGCTCTGGGCAGCATCGTGCTGGCGATCAACCTGCTGGTGTACGGGCGTCTTTTGCGTCGATGGAAGTTGCGCCGCGCCGCACGTATTCCGTTTTAACCGGCAGTCGGCTTCAAGGACTCCAGCCAGGCGGGATCAAGGCGCGTCTGTTCAGGATCGAGCCCCAGCGCTTGCATTCGTGCCTTGTGCTGTTCGACTTCCCGATGCAATTGCGCATGATCGCTGGAGTTGCCGTCCAGTTCATGCATCTGGGTCAGGCCCAGGTGATAGAAGCGCAAGACCTTCATCGCCGTCGGGTCACCCTGCCCAACCCTGGCCGTCACCTGATGCATCACATTGGTGACGCTCATCAGACTGCGCTTGAGCCGCCAGCCGTACACCGCCGGGGCCATCCACGTCTGGTTCCAGAAACGCCCGCGCAACAGGGCGCCGGTCAGCAGAAACCCGACAAACACACCTCCGACGTTGAACCGCAGGTTGTCCCCGCCCGGCTCGCCGAACAACGCCACTGCCGTGGTCGAAAACAACATCGCCAGCACCAGGAACAGCACGGCAATGATCAATGTGCTGCGCCGGGTCTGCTGGCGATAAGTGGCGGCGTTCATCGGCTGGATCTCGAACATCTGCAATGGCTTCCTTGAGCGGTTAAACGGGCGTTGGAAAAAACCGGCCGGCGCATTATGGCCTCTGAGAAGGATTTAGCTATGCTGGGGCTCCTTTTCATCTTTTCATCAGTCAAAAAGGATATGGCGATACACCGCAGAGCGTGCCATCTTCATTCATGGGAACACACTATTCGGATGCCGTTGGCCGACCCGGCAATGACATCGTTTTAAGGATTTTTGCATGACCCAACGACACGTAATCAATGCCTCAGTCAGCCCGAAGGGCAGCCTGGAAACCCTATCTCAACGTGAAGTTCAGCAACTGAGCGAAGCCGGATCCGGCAGCACCTACACCCTCTTCCGCCAGTGCGCCCTGGCCATCCTCAACACCGGCGCCCATGTCGACAACGCGAAAACCATCCTGGAAGCCTACAAGGACTTCGAAATCCGCATTCACCAGCAGGATCGCGGCGTGCGCCTGGAACTGCTGAACGCCCCGGCCGACGCCTTCGTCGACGGCGAAATGATCGCCAGCACCCGGGAAATGCTGTTCAGCGCCCTGCGCGACATCGTCTACACCGAAAACGAACTGGATGCCTTGAGCATCGACCTGAGCACCTCCCAGGGCATCAGCGACTACGTCTTCCACCTGCTGCGCAACGCCCGCACCCTGCGTCCCGGCGTCGAGCCGAAGATCGTCGTGTGCTGGGGCGGCCACTCGATCAACACCGAAGAATACAAATACACCAAGAAAGTCGGCCACGAACTGGGCCTGCGCAGCCTCGACATCTGCACCGGCTGCGGCCCCGGCGTGATGAAAGGCCCGATGAAAGGCGCGACCATCGCCCACGCCAAACAGCGTATCCACGGCGGCCGCTACCTGGGCCTGACCGAGCCGGGCATCATTGCCGCCGAAGCGCCGAACCCGATCGTCAATGAGCTGGTGATCCTGCCGGACATCGAAAAACGCCTGGAAGCCTTCGTCCGCGTCGGCCACGGCATCATCATCTTCCCCGGCGGCGCCGGCACCGCCGAAGAGTTCCTCTACCTGCTGGGAATTCTGATGCACCCGGACAACGAAGGCCTGCCGTTCCCGGTGGTCCTGACCGGGCCGAAACATGCCGCGCCGTATCTGGAGCAACTGGACGCTTTCGTCTCCGCCACCCTTGGCGAAGCCGCGAAGAAGCACTACGAGATCATCATCGACGACCCGGCCGAAGTCGCGCGCAAGATGACCCAGGGCCTCAAGGAGGTGAAGCAGTTCCGCCGCGAGCGCAACGACGCGTTCCACTTCAACTGGCTGCTGAAGATCGACGAACGCTTCCAGCGCCCATTCGACCCGACCCACGAAAACATGGCCAACCTCAAGCTGCACCGCGATCAGCCGGCCCACGAACTGGCGGCCAACCTGCGTCGGGCGTTCTCCGGGATTGTCGCCGGTAACGTCAAGGACAACGGCATTCGCCTGATCGAGGAACACGGGCCGTACCAGATCCGTGGCGACGCGGCGATCCTGCAACCGCTCGATCTGCTGCTCAAGGCCTTCGTCGCCCAGCACCGGATGAAACTGCCGGGCGGTGCGGCGTATGTGCCGTGCTATCAGGTAGTGGCATAAACACACCTGAGGTGGGAGCAGGCTTGCTTGCTCCCACCGCTTCAATCGTTTCAGCAATGCCGATAAACCTTGGCATCTGACACAAAAGCCCCGGCAATTTCCCAGCAACGTCCTCGTGCGGCGTAATAAGCTTTGCGATTGATTTGTTCAGGGACGAGCCATGAAACGTTTTGCCGCCTGTCTGCTGTCTCTGCTGGCTGTGGCAGCCAGCGCCGCCGACCTGCAACTGCTCACCGACAACCACCCGCCGCTGCATTTTCTGCAAGGCAACCAACTGGTGGGGTTCGGCGTGGATGTGGTGCAAGCCCTGGCGGAGCAGACCGGTGATCGCATTCATCTGCAACAAGTGCCGCTGCTGCGCGCCCTGCGCATGGCCAGCGACTCCGCCGACACTGCCGTGTTCACCGTACTGCGCACCGACGAGCGCGATGATCGCTATCAATGGGTCGGGCCGCTGCTGAAAGTCGAAACCGCGCTCTACGCCCACGACACGATCCAGCCACCGGTGCGCAGCCTGCGCGAAGCCGATCATTTGGGACGGATCACCGTGCCGCGCAAATGGCTGGCCTACAGCTACCTGCAACAGCAAGGCCTGAACAACCTCTACGGCGTGGAAACCCCGGAGCAGATGATGCGCCTGTTCAGCCTGGGACGAACCGACTTCGTCGTCTCGGACACCCTGTCCAGCAGCACCCTCGCCCGGGAACAGGGCATGGCGCCGGAGCGCTTGCAGTATCAGATGCCGCTGATGACGCAGGACACCTACATCGCCTTCTCCCGGCAAACCGACCCGCGCCAGGTGGCCCGCTGGCAACAGGCGCTGGACAGCCTGCGCGCCGACGGCCGCCTGGAGCAGATGCGCCAGCGCTGGCTGGGGGACATCCTGCCACGCTGAGCCTGCATCAACGTCTTCGATAACGACTATCTGCACAGGTGTTTTTTCTTCTCGACCGTGCAGCCATAAAGTGGGCGCCATCTTCCACCCCCTTTCTGGTGTACGCCCATGAAAGACATGATTGCCCTCGGGTTCATCGTTGCCCTGATCGGCGCCACCTCCGCCGTTGCCACCGCGCATGACAGCCATCCTGTGGTTGCCAGCGTGACCACCGCTCAGTCTCATACGGCGAATATCGCAATGGTTGGCGATAACACCCTTGAACCTGCCGGCCTGTATGCGGCAGCGGGTTCCGAGGGTTACTGAGATTTTGCGGTGAGGGTATCGCCCCCTTCGCGAGCAAGCCGGGCCGCCAATGCCTTGGCCTGAAGCGCCACATCGGTCACCGCCGTACTCTCCCACCACATCCCGCGCAACGGCGGTCCCATGGCGAACAGCCGGGTGGACTCTCGCCCCTGCGCGTCCAGCACCACCCCGTCCACCGCCGCCGTAATCCCCAGCGCCAGCGGCCCCGGCTGCACCAGTCCACGGGCCAGCAACTGTTGCGGCAAGGGTCGCGCAACGCGGCGCCAGTCGTATTCGATCCCGCTGGAATTGATCAGCGCCGCCCCACGTACCACGCAAGTCTGATCCTCGCCGCGACGCCGGATACGAATGCCCACGCCGCCCTCCACCGCCGGTTCCAGTCCTTTGAACGACGCGGCCTGAATCCGCAGGCGCCCGTCGCGGTGCAGGCGCTCCACCAGTTCGGCACTCAGCGGCGGCGAACGGTGGTGATGGCTTTCCCACCACGGCCGCACATGGCGCACGAATTGCCGACGCTGCACATCACTGGCCTGGCTCCACAACCGGCCGATGTGCGCCCGCACCGTGTCCAGCGGCGCCTGCCAGTCGATGCCCTGCGCGATGGCTGCGCGGCAATGCCGGCGCAGTTCGCGCAGCAATTGCCGGGGCGTGCGAATGCCATGATCCTCGGCGAGGAAGTCCACCCACGCCGGCGGCTGACGTCGCACATGGGGCAGCAAGCCGTGCCGGGAAAACACCTCGATCGGCCCGCGATGCCCGGCCTGTTCCAGCGACACCACGGCATCGACCATGGTCAGCCCGGAACCGATGATCAGCACCGTCGACTGCGGATCGAGCTGGCGCATCGCGGCGACGTCCCAGGGATCGAGCGCCGCGGCGTTGAGGCCACTGGAGGTTTTCTGCGGTGTGCGCGCAGCGGGAAACATGCCGGTGGCGAGTACCGCTTGCGCGCCGTGCAATGACTGACCGTCGCTCAGGGTCAGTTGCACGCAATCGGCCGAAACCTGCACATCGACCACTTCGGCGCGCACATGCTCGACGGTCGAACCGTGCCCCACGCCCACCGCCCGCGCCTCGGCCAGTCGCTGTTGCACATAGACGCCAAACAAACCGCGAGGTGGAAACAGTTCGCTGACCGGCACATGCTGCTGATCCGACTCCGGCCAGCCACCCGCCGCAATGTGCTCGGTGAGCCATTGGGTCAGGTCATCGGGGTTATCCGGGTCGACGCTCATCCGCGCCGCGTTGCCGTTGAGCGTATGGCCCAGTTCCACGGCGCTGTAGGCCTCGCCCCGGCCCAGTTCCGTCCGGGGTTCGATCAGCATAATCCGCCGCTGGCCGGGCAGACGCAGCAGTTGCACCGCGAGCATCGTGCCGCTGAGGCCGCCGCCGATGATCAGGATGTCGGCGTGACGGATGGCGAGCGTCGCCTGGCCGTGTGAGGGTTGGGTCATGCCGTTCTCGCTGCTGAAGGGTTGGCTCGATATGGATTGCGCCACATTAATGGTTTGGCTGCCGGTTGTGTGTTGAATTTGCCGGCCTCTTCGAGGATAAGCCCACTCCCACAGGAAAATGCGTTCCGGCTGCGGGAGCCAGGCTCGCCCGCGAAGGCGCTCAGGCAGAGGCCACCTTCTTTTCCTGCCGCCGCAACTCGCCCAGGTCCCGATACCCCGCCCCCGGATGAATCCCCGGCAACCTCGGCCCCCCGCTGAACAACTTCTCGCGCAGGGTGCCCGGCGCGTACTCGGTCTTGTAGACCCCGCGCTTTTGCAACTCCGGCACCAGCAGCTCCACGGCGTCGATAAAGGTTTCGTGGGTCAGCGCGTAAGCCAGGTTGAAGCCATCGACATCGGTTTCATCGACCCACTCCTGCAACAGATCCGCCACGGTTTGCGGGCTGCCGACGAACAGCGGGCCAAAGCCGCCGATGCCGACCCAGTCAGCCAGTTCATTGGGCGTCCAGACCTTGTTCGGGTCCGCGGTGGAAAACGCCTCGACCGCCGACTGGATCGCGTTGGTGTGAACATGCTTGAGCGGTTCGTCCGGTTTGAAACGGCTGAAATCGATGCCGGTCCAGCCCGAGATCAACGCCATCGCGCCCTCGTAGCTGACCCAGGACTTGTACTCGTCGAACTTGGCTTTGGCCTTGGCGTCGGTTTCGCCAAGGATCACCGTCTGCAGATTGAAGATCAGGATCTTCGACGGATCACGCCCGGCCTCGGCGGCGCGGCGGCGAATGTCAGCCACGGTTTTCTTCAGCAGCACCTTGGACGGCGCGGCGACGAACACGCACTCGGCATGCTCGGCGGCGAACTGCTTGCCGCGACTGGAGGCCCCAGCCTGGTACAACACCGGCGTGCGCTGCGGCGAAGGTTCGCAGAGGTGAATGCCCGGCACCTGGAAATGTTTACCGCTGTGTCGAATCTCGTGGATCTTGCCCGGATCGCTGAAGATCCGCCGCTCACGATCACGCAGGATCGCGCCCTCTTCCCAACTGCCTTCCCAGAGCTTGTAGCAAACCTCCAGATACTCCTCGGCAAAGTCGTAGCGCGCGTCGTGTTCGGTCTGGGCGGTCTGGCCGATGTTCTTGGCCCCGCTCTCCAGATACGAGGTGACGATGTTCCAGCCGGCGCGGCCCTTGGTCAGGTGGTCGAGGGTCGAAAGACGCCGGGCGAAGGGATACGGATGCTCGAACGACAACGAAGCGGTCAGGCCGAACCCCAGGTGCTCGGTGACCAGCGCCATCGGCGGGATCAACTGCAAGGGATCATTGACCGGCACCTGCGCCGCCTGCCGAATCGCCGCGTCACCGTTGCCGTTGTACACGTCATAGATGCCCAGCACGTCGGCGATGAACAGCCCGTCGAACTTGCCGCGCTCCAGAATTTTCGCCAGATCGGTCCAGTACTCCAGATCCTTGTACTGCCAGGAACGATCCCGAGGATGCGCCCACAAACCCGGTGACTGATGGCCGACGCAATTCATGTCGAAAGCATTGAGACGGATTTCACGGGCCATCAGACGGCACTCCGCGTTTTGTGAGGATGAATGCCGTGACGGGATGAGCTATGGAATGAAACGGTCATGGGGGCGACTCCGTGGTTTCCGGATGAGGATCCAGAGCCTTTAGCAGGAGTCATGCCCGAATTGAATGTCCTTTGAATTCAAGCCGTTGAGACACAAAACAACAACCGCACGCCACCTTGATCAAGCAGATTGTTCATTCACTGTCGGCGAGGCAACAGTCAGATCACCACGTTACGCACGAAGCGCACCGCCACGTCACCGTCGTTGCGATAGCCGTGAGGCTGGTTGCTGGCGAACATGAAAAACTCGCCGGTGCCGATGCGTTGCGGCTGATCGCCGAGCATCAGGGTCAGGCAGCCTTCGAACACGAAAATCTGTTCGCTCCAGCCATCGGCGTCCGGCTGCGAGGGATAGACCTCCCCCGGCTGCAGGCACCACTCCCATTGCTCCACCTCGCGGGTGGCGGCGGCTTTCGACAACAGAACCGCCTTGCTGCCGGGAATGCTGCCGGCCCAGGCCAGTTCGTTGATACGGCTCGGATCACGGCTGTCGGGGGCCTGGATCAGATCGCTGAACGCCACGTCGAGGGCCTCGGCGACGCGGTCGAGGGTGGTCAGGCTGACATTTTTCTCACCAGCCTCGATCGCCACCAGCATCCGGCGACTGACCCCGGACTTTTCGGCGAGGGTCGCCTGGCTCATGTCGGCGGCGTGACGCAGGCGTCGGACGTTCTGACTGACGTGTTGCAGAACGGAAGCCCGTTGAACGGAATCTTTGTGCACTATATTGCTCGCTGGCTGGGATTGGGCAGTATACTGCGCAACATTTGGCGCATTGTGCGTCTCCTCTATATGGCGCGCAAGGTCATGACATCAGCCAATTCTCCCCAAACTCCCCTGTGGTTGCCCCGGCTCAGCAAAGCTGAATGCGTGCTGGTGTTCATCACCATGCTTTGGGGCGGCACCTTTCTGCTGGTGCAACACGCGATGACCGTCAGCGGCCCGATGTTCTTCGTCGGCCTGCGCTTCGCCGCTGCGGCCAGCATCGTCGCGCTGTTTTCCTGGAAGCATTTGCGCGAGTTGACCCTGTTCGAACTCAAGGCCGGGGCATTCATAGGCGTGGCGATCATGCTCGGTTATGGCTTGCAGACGGTCGGTTTGCAGAGCATCCCGAGCAGCCAGTCAGCCTTCATCACCGCCCTCTACGTGCCCTTCGTCCCCCTGCTGCAATGGCTGGTGCTGGGCCGACGCCCGGGCTTGATGCCAAGCATCGGCATCATGCTGGCATTTACCGGCCTGATGCTGCTCTCGGGGCCGTCCGGCGCGTCCCTGCACTTCAGCCCCGGCGAAATCGCCACACTGATCAGCGCCATCGCCATCGCCGCCGAAATCATTCTGATCAGCACCTACGCCGGCCAGGTCGACGTGCGTCGGGTAACGGTGGTGCAACTGGCAACCACCTCGGTGCTGTCGTTCCTGATGGTCGTGCCGACCGGCGAGGCGATTCCGGACTTTTCGTGGTTGCTGCTGACGACCGCGCTGGGCCTCGGCGCAATGAGTGCGGCCATCCAGGTCGCGATGAACTGGGCACAGAAAAGCGTTTCGCCCACCCGTGCGACCCTGATCTACGCCGGCGAACCGGTCTGGGCCGGCATCGTCGGACGCATCGCCGGCGAACGCTTGCCAGCGATCGCGCTGGTTGGCGCCGGGTTGATCGTGGCGGCGGTGATTGTCAGCGAGTTGAAGACCAAGGGTAAGGCTACCGAGGCGGATGCGGAGCTGGAGCGGGAAACTCAGGGCTGAGGCTTGGGTATGCTGCTGGCATTTCGCGGGCAAGTTCGCTTCCACGGGAGCGGGTAGAGGCTGGGGCCTGTCAGAGCGCCTTCGTGGATTCAGATGCTTTTTTAGCGGACTTGAGGACGCAGCCCCTCACCCTAGCCCTCTCCCGGAGGGAGAGGGGACTGATCGAGGCGGCAGCAAAGAAGGCGTACACCCATCCAAACCCGGTCGGCCCAAAGGCCGCCTTCGTGGGCAAGCCCACACCCACAAAAGCAAAAGACGTCCACCTCCGCCTGTCACCACTCAACACAATGAGCGTTAGCTCGAGTACCGCTCTTGATCTTGCGTGCCGGCCCCTTCGGCAGGCTGAGTGGAGGGATTTATCCGGGGGTGGGAGCGCAGCGACCGTTTGGCGCAGCCAAACACATCGAGAGGAGGTGCAGCGCAGCAAACCGTAGGCGATGCCCCCGGATGGATCCCGGAACGAAGGAACTCCGAGCATCAGCGAGGAGCCGAACGCCGGGGCCAAGCCTTTTGGGTTACCTTTTTGGCGTCTGAAAAAGGTGACTCGCCGTCAGGGCGAAACCGCCAGCCGCAACACCCAAAAAAACGGGTATACACACCGGACACCCAAAGCCTGGTCGGCCCAAAGGCCGCCACTACCCTCCAACCAAAACAATGTAAACCACCCATTTCCAGACTACTTTGTAGGATTCAGAGACATCCTCGCGTTTGGCGATCCGGGAGCTGGCACGTATGATGCTTCACAAACTTCCGCAGATTAGAAGCCTATGTCCCTGATAGTTCTACTGCTTCTGCCTTTTGTGGGCAGCTGTCTGGCAGCCGTGCTGCCGCACAACGCGCGAAATACCGAATCCCTCCTGGCAGGCCTGGTCGCCCTGATCGGCACCATCCAGGTTGCGCTGCTGTATCCGCAAATCGCCCACGGCGGCGTGATCCGCGAAGAGTTTCTCTGGTTGCCCAGCCTGGGCCTGAACTTCGTCCTGCGCATGGACGGCTTCGCCTGGCTGTTCTCGATGCTGGTCCTGGGCATCGGCACCCTGGTTTCCCTGTACGCCCGTTACTACATGTCGCCGCAAGACCCAGTGCCGCGTTTCTTCGCGTTTTTCCTGGCGTTCATGGGCGCCATGCTCGGGCTGGTGATTTCCGGCAACCTGATCCAGATCGTGTTTTTCTGGGAGCTGACCAGCCTGTTCTCGTTCCTGCTGATCGGCTACTGGCACCACCGGCACGACGCCCGGCGCGGTGCCTACATGGCGTTGATGGTGACCGGTGCGGGCGGTTTGTGCCTGTTGGCAGGGGTCATGATCCTCGGCCATGTCGTTGGCAGCTATGACCTGGACAAGGTCCTGGCCGCCGGCGATCTGATTCGCGCACATGCCCTCTACCCCATCCTGCTTCCCCTCATCCTCATCGGCGCCCTCAGCAAAAGCGCGCAATTCCCCTTCCATTTCTGGCTGCCCCACGCCATGGCGGCGCCGACACCGGTTTCGGCTTATCTGCACTCGGCGACCATGGTCAAGGCCGGGGTTTTCCTGCTCGCGCGCCTGTGGCCGTCGCTGTCCGGCAGTGAAGAATGGTTCTACATCGTCAGCGGTGCCGGGGCTGCGACGCTGTTGCTCGGCGCGTATTGCGCGATGTTCCAGAACGACCTCAAGGGGCTGCTCGCCTACTCGACCATCAGCCATCTGGGCCTGATCACCCTGCTGCTCGGCCTGAACAGTCCGCTGGCTGCCGTGGCGGCGGTGTTCCACATTCTCAACCACGCAACCTTCAAGGCCTCGCTGTTCATGGCCGCCGGGATCATCGACCACGAAAGTGGCACCCGCGACATCCGCAAGCTCAACGGCCTGTTCAAACTGATTCCGTTCACCGCCACCCTGGCCATGGTCGCCAGTGCCTCCATGGCCGGCGTGCCGCTGCTCAACGGCTTCCTGTCGAAGGAAATGTTCTTCGCCGAAACGGTGTTCATCAACGCCACCGCCTGGGTCGAGGCAACGTTGCCGATCGTCGCGACCATCGCCGGCACCTTCAGCGTGGCCTACTCGCTGCGCTTCACCGTCGACGTGTTCTTCGGCCCCACCGCCACCGACCTGCCGCACACCCCGCACGAACCGCCACGCTGGATGCGCGCACCGGTGGAGCTGCTGGTGTTCACCTGCCTGCTGGTGGGGATCTTCCCGGCGCAAGTGGTCGGTCCGCTGCTCGCCGCCGCTGCGCTGCCCGTGGTGGGCGGGGAGCTACCGGAATATAGCCTCGCGATCTGGCATGGTCTCAATGCACCGATGATCATGAGCCTGATCGCCATGTCCGGCGGCATCGTGGTCTACCTGTTGCTGCGCAATCAGCTCAAGCGTGGGCGCTTCGCTTACCCGCCACTGGTGGGACGTTTCAACGGCAAGCGTCTGTTCGAGCGCAGCCTGGTGGCATTGATGCGTCTGGCCCGGCGCCTGGAGCGGCGTATCGGCACCAAGCGCCTGCAAGCGCAATTGTTCCTGGTGGTACTGGCGGCCGTACTCGCCGGCCTGATTCCGATGCTGCACAGCAGCCTGAGCTGGGGTGACCGGCCGAAGATCCCCGGCTCCATCGTGTTCGTGACCCTGTGGCTGCTGGCAATCGTCTGCGCCCTCGGCGCCGCGTGGCAGGCCAAGTATCACCGTCTCGCCGCCCTGACCATGGTCAGCGTCTGCGGCCTGATGACCTGCATCACCTTCGTCTGGTTCTCGGCGCCGGATCTGGCCCTGACGCAACTGGTGGTCGAAGTGGTGACCACGGTGCTGATCCTCCTCGGCCTGCGCTGGCTGCCGCGACGGATCGAAGAGGTTTCGCCATTGCCAAGCAGCCTGCGCAAGGCGCGGGTGCGGCGCTTGCGCGACCTGCTGTTGTCGATTGCCGTCGGTGGCGGCATGGCGCTGCTGTCCTACGCGATGCTGACCCGCCAGACGCCCAACGACATTTCCTCGTTCTACCTGAGCCGGGCGCTGCCCGAGGGTGGCGGCAGCAACGTGGTCAACGTGATGCTGGTGGACTTCCGGGGCTTCGACACCCTGGGTGAAATCACCGTGCTGGTGGCCGTCGCGCTGGCGATCTTCGCCCTGCTGCGGCGTTTCCGCCCACCGAAAGAAAGCCTGCAACTGCCGGCCCAGCAGCGCCTGCTGGCACCGGACGTGGTCACCGACCTGGTCAACCCGCGTTCGGCGAGCGACACCGCGCTCGGCTTCATGATGGTGCCGGCGGTGCTGGTGCGCCTGCTGTTGCCGATCGCGCTGGTGGTGTCGTTCTACCTGTTCATGCGCGGGCACAACCAGCCGGGCGGCGGCTTCGTCGCGGGGCTGGTGATGTCGGTGGCGTTCATCCTGCAATACATGGTCGCCGGCACCCAATGGGTCGAGGCGCAAATGAGCCTGCGGCCGCTGCGCTGGATGGGCACCGGGCTGCTGTTCGCCACGGTCACCGGCCTCGGAGCGATGGCGGTCGGCTATCCGTTCCTGACCACCCACACCTGGCATTTCAACGTGCCGTTGCTGGGCGACATTCACATCGCCAGCGCGCTGTTCTTCGACATCGGCGTGTACGCCGTGGTGGTCGGCTCGACGCTGCTGATCCTCACCGCCCTCGCCCACCAATCGGTGCGTGGTCACAAGACTGCGGCCCTGCCCAAATCCGTCGCCAGCAAAGGAGCCGTCTGATGGAAGAAGTCATCGCAATCGCCATCGGCGTCCTCGCCGCCTCTGGTGTCTGGCTGATCCTGCGGCCCCGGACATTCCAGGTCGTGATGGGCCTGTGCCTGCTGTCCTACGGCGTCAACCTGTTCATTTTCAGCATGGGCAGCCTGTTTATCGGCAAGGAGCCGATCATCAAGGATGGCGTGCCGCAGGACTTGCTCAACTACACCGATCCGTTGCCGCAAGCACTGGTCCTGACCGCGATTGTCATCAGCTTCGCCATGACCGCGCTGTTCCTCGTGGTATTGCTGGCGTCACGGGGCCTGACCGGCACTGACCACGTCGACGGCCGGGAGCCCAAGGAATGATGGCGATGACTCACCTGATCGCCGCGCCGATCCTGCTGCCGCTGCTGACCGCCGCCATCATGCTGATGCTGGGCGAGAAGCACCGGCCACTGAAGGCTCGGATCAACCTGTTCTCCAGCCTTGTCGGGCTGTTCATTTCAGTGATGCTGCTGCAATGGACGCAGACCACCGGCGTGCCCGGCTCCATCGGCGTGTACTTGCCGGGCAACTGGCAGGTGCCGTTCGGCATCGTGCTGGTGGTCGATCGCCTGTCGGCGCTGATGCTGGTGCTGACCGGGATCATCGGCGTCACCGCACTGCTGTTCGCGATGGCGCGCTGGGATGGCGCGGGGTCGAGTTTCCATGCGCTGTTCCAGATTCAATTGATGGGGCTGTACGGCGCTTTCCTCACCGCCGACCTGTTCAACCTGTTCGTGTTCTTCGAGGTCCTGCTCGCCGCGTCCTACGGCCTGTTGCTGCATGGCTCAGGACGGGCGCGGGTGTCGTCGGGGCTGCATTACATTTCGATCAACCTGCTGGCTTCGTCACTGTTCCTGATCGGCGCGGCGCTGATCTACGGCGTCACCGGCACGCTGAACATGGCCGATCTGGCGCTGAAGATTCCGCTGGTGCCGGAAGCCGACCGTGGCTTGCTGCACGCGGGCGCAGCGATTCTGGCGGTGGCGTTCCTCGCCAAGGCCGGCATGTGGCCGCTGAACTTCTGGCTGGTGCCGGCCTACTCCTCGGCCAGTGCGCCGGTGGCGGCGATGTTCGCGATCATGACCAAGGTCGGCGTCTACACCCTGCTGCGCCTGTGGACGCTGCTGTTTTCCGGTCAGGCCGGGGCATCGGCCTACTTCGGCGGCGACTGGCTGATCTACGGCGGCATGGCGACCATGGTCTGCGCCGGCGTGGCGATCATTGCCGCCCAACGTCTGGAGCGCATGGCCAGCCTGAGCATTCTGGTGTCGGCGGGGATCCTGCTGTCGGCCATCGGTTTCGCCCAGCCGAACCTGATCGGCGCAGCGTTGTTCTATCTGGTCAGCTCGACGCTGGCGCTGAGCGCGCTGTTCATGCTGGCCGAGCTGATCGAACGCTCGCGCTCGGCCAACGAAGTCCCGCTGGAAGACGAAAGCGAACTGCTGCCACGGCCACAGGAATCGCTGCAGCCGCCCAAGGGCATCAACCTCGACGACGAACAGAAAGCCGTGGTCGGCCAGGTGATCCCGTGGACCATGGCATTCCTCGGTCTGAGCTTCATTGCCTGCGCCCTGCTGATCATCGGCATGCCGCCGCTGTCCGGGTTCATCGGCAAGCTGAGCCTGATCGGCGCCCTGCTCAATCCCTGGGGCCTGGGCGGCGGTGAGCCCATCTCGACGCCAGCCTGGGCGCTGCTGGTGTTGTTGATCGTGACCGGACTGGCGTCGCTGATGGCCTTCTCACGCCTGGGCATCCAGCGTTTCTGGACACCCGAGGAACGCCCGTCGCCGCTGCTGCGCAAACTGGAATGCACGCCGATTTTCCTGCTGCTCGGTCTGAGCATCCTTCTGACGTTCAAGGCCGAACCGCTGCTGCGCTACACCCAGGCCGCTGCCGACGCCTTGAACAATCCGCAACAGTACGTGATGGCGGTGCTCGGCACCCGCGCCGTGCCTAGCCCTGAAGCCAAGGCCGCGCTGCTGGAGGTGCAACCATGAAGCGTCTGTTCCCGGCACCGTGGCTGTCCCTGGCGCTCTGGCTGCTGTGGCTGGTGCTGAACCTGTCGATCAGCCCCGGCAATCTGCTGCTCGGTGCAGTGCTGGGTTTCTGCGCACCGCTGATGATGCGCAAGCTGCGCCCGCAACAGATCCGCATCCGCCGCCCCGGCACGATCCTGCGCCTGTTCTTCATGGTCGGACGCGACGTGGTGATCTCCAATCTGGCCGTGGCCTGGGGCGTCCTCAACGCCGGTCGCCGCCCGCCGCGCTCGCGTTTCGTCAAGGTGCCGCTGGATCTGCGCGACGCCAACGGCCTTGCGGCGCTGTCGATGATCACCACGGTGGTGCCGGGTACGGTGTGGTCGGAACTGGCGCTGGATCGCAGCATTCTGTTGCTGCACGTCTGGGATCTGGATGACGAGGCGCAGTTCATCCAGCACTTCAAGGTCACTTACGAGCGGCCATTGATGGAGATTTTCGAATGAGCCCGTTGCTGTCGAACGCGATCCTGCTGACGCTGTTCCTGTTTTCCCTGGCGATGGTGCTGACCCTGGTGCGCCTGTTCAAGGGGCCGTCGGCGCAGGATCGGGTACTGGCGCTGGACTACCTGTACATCGTCGCGATGCTGATGATGCTGACCCTGGGGATTCGCTACTCCAGCGACACTTATTTCGAAGCGGCGCTGCTGATCGCGCTGTTCGGCTTCGTCGGCTCGTTTGCCCTGGCGAAATTCCTCCTGCGCGGCGAGGTGATCGAATGAACGCGGAACTGTCTCTATGGGTGGAAATCCCGGTGGCGATCCTGCTGGTACTCAGCGGCGTGTTTGCGCTGATCGGCGCCACCGGGCTGCTGCGAATGAGGGACTACTTCCAGCGCATGCACCCGCCCGCGCTGGCTTCGACCCTGGGCGCATGGTGTGTGGCACTGGCGTCGATCATCTGTTTTTCCGCGATGAAATCCGGGCCAGTCCTACACGCCTGGCTGATCCCGATCCTGCTGTCGATCACCGTGCCGGTGACCACCCTGCTACTCGCCCGGGCAGCGTTGTTCCGCAAACGCATGGCCGGGGATGATGTGCCGGCCGAAGTGAGCAGTCGGCGGACCGAAAGCAATAGCTGACGACCGGCTCCCACACAGCTCTTAAGTGGGAGCGGGCTTGCCCGCGAAAGGGCCGGCACTTTCAACATACAACCTTCACCCGGCATCAAACCCAGGCGACCGCCAACAACCCCGCCCCCAATACCGTACACAACGGCGAATAAACCCAGGTATCAAGCCAGGCAAACCTCGACCCCTTCACCTCCTTGAAAAAACCCACCAGTTCCGAATCGCCAATTGCCCGGGCAAACATCAGCAGCGCAATCGCACTGATCACCCATTGCAGCGCCCGGTGATGCACCGTCGGCAGCCACCAGCCCACCCGCAGGCACACCAGTGCGGCAATCAGTAGCAGCGCGGCCGCCACCAGAAAGGTCAGCCAGCCGCTTGGCTTGAATGCCGGTCGCAAGGTCAGCTCACCGCCCTCGACCGGAACCTGAGGCACCACCGCCACCGCCGCCCACTGCCCACCCAGCGCCCAATACACATGCATCAGGCTGATCATCGCGAATATCGTCACCAGCCATTGAGCCAACACAAAGGTCATGGTCGAAAATCCTTGAAAGGGATCTGAACAAAATATCCTAGTCGGCTTTTTTTGATGTGCACGACCGGTCAGCGGTGGGGTAAAGTGCCGGCCCATGAAATTCACCCGTTCCGATCGCTCACTGCTGGCCTGGATGCTCTATTGCTGCGTCCTGTTCAACGTGTTCGCCTGCAGCATCGGTCACGGGCAAATGGTCGGGATGCAGCTCAACGGCATTGGCGGCCAGTTCTGTGCGGTGGATCCGGCGACCCAGGCGCCGCTCGCCAGCAACCCTTCCGACGAACAATTGCCGACTTTAGCCAAGGCCTTCGGCTGTCCGCTGTGCTCCACCGGCGGCATGGGTCCGGCGTTCAACTCCAGCCTGACCCTGGCGATCCTCCCGGAACAACACAGCCCGCCGCTGCCGGCCATCGTCAGCGCCGACCTCCCTGCCCGCTTCACCTGGCCTTCGGCCAATCCCCGAGCCCCGCCGCTCGCCTGAATGCTTTTGCCCTGTTCCGTTCAGCCCACTGCGCCAATGCGCGGCGTTGGCCTGTGCGCTGATTCCCAGACAAGCATTCAGGATTCACACATGAAACATTTCACCTTGCTGGCAAGCCTGTGCGGCTGCCTGTCCGTCAACACCTGGGCGCAATCCACCGTGGATCTGGCGCCGATCACCATCGATGGCGAATCCGGCGCCGAGCCGGGCCTGAGCCTCGACCAATCCAGCGGCATGGCCTCGCGTCTCGGCCTGAGTGTGCGCGACACCCCGGCCTCGGTGGCCGTCGCCAACCGCAACGACATCGAGCACCACGGCTCGCAGAACTTCCAGGACGCCGCCAACACCCTGCCCGGCGTCAACGCCAGCGCCCCGCCGGGATTTGGCGGATTCGTCTCGTATCGCGGCTTCACCAGCAGCCAGATCACCCAGATGTTCAACGGCATCAACGTCTCCGGCGGCCTGGCGCGACCGGTGGATTCGTGGATCTATGACCGGGTGGAACTGGTCGGCGGTCCGTCCTCGCTGATCAACGGCGCCGGCTCGGTCGGCGGTTCTCTGAACTACGTGACCAAACTGGCGACCCGCGACGAGCAGGCCGTCGAGGGCCGGGTCAGCTACGGCACCTACGACACCAGCGAAACCGCGTTCGGCCTCAACCACGCCCTGAGCCAGCCCGGCGCCGACGTGCAGCATTACGCGCGGCTGGACGTCAGCCACAACACCAGCAACGGCTACATCGACCGCCAGGAGCGCGATGCCTGGAGCGTGGCGTTTTCCCTGCTCAGCGACCTGACACCCGACCTGTCGCACACCCTCGCCCTGGAATATCAGGACGAGCACGAGGACAGCCCGTACTGGGGCACACCGGTGCTCAATCCCAAGGCCGGCGAACTGAAGATCGACAGGCACAACCGCTTCAACAACTACAACGTCGAGGACGGGCGTTACGAACAGCGGACAATCTGGGTGCGTTCGATCATCGACTACCGGATCAACGACAGCACGACCTTGCGCAACACCCTCTATCACCTCGACAGCCAGCGCGATTACCGCAACCTGGAAACCTACCAGTACAACGCCGACAACAGCGCGGTGAACCGCTCGACCGCCTACCAGGTGCGGCACCAGGGCGAGCAGAACGGCAACCAGTTCGAACTGCGCCACGACAACACCCTGTTCGGCCTCGACACCACCTGGTCCGGTGGCTTCGAGTACAAGGTCAACCAGACCACCAACTCGCCGCTCAACGTCAAAGGCGCAAGCACGGTGGACCCGAACCATTACCGGCCGGGGCATTTCTATGACATCCCCGGGACCCAACCGGGGTTTGTCAGCGACAAGACCAACGAGGTCACCACCAAGGCCCTGTTCGTCGAAAACCGTCTGGCGTTGACCGACAAACTGGCGCTGCTCACCGGCCTGCGTTACGACGACATTGACCTCGACGTGACCAACCATCGCGCAGTGACCGCGAGCAATCCGCGCCATCTCAAACGCAGCTGGGAACCGGTCACCGGGCGCGTCGGCCTGACGTACCAGTTCATCCCCTCGGCCAACGTCTACGTGCAATACAGCACCGCTGCCGAGCAGCCCAACGGTACTCAGGATTTCGATGTGTCGACCGGCAAGCAGTGGGAAATCGGCAGCAAGTTCGACTATCTGTACGGACGCGGCTCAGCGACGGTCGCGGCCTACACCATCGAGCGCAAGGACTTCGCGGTGACCGATCCGCTGGACCCGACCAGCAGCATTCCGGTCGGTCAGCAAACGTCCAAAGGCATCGAAATCGCCAGCTCCCTGCGGATTACCGACAAGCTGCTGGCCGAGGGCAACTTCGCCTGGGTCGATGCGCAGTACGACGATTTCACCGAGAAGAACGCCGCCGGCGTGGTGGTTTCGCGCAAGGGCAATACGCCGACCAACGTCCCGGATCGGGTCGGCAACCTGTGGCTGACCTATGATTTCTCGCCACAGTGGCAAGGCGGGGTCGATGCGCGTTACGTGGCCTCGGTGTTCGCCGACAACGCCAACACCATGACCGTGCCGTCGTACACGCTGTTCGGCAGCTTCCTCAGCTACAAGGTCGATTCACATACCACCGTCACCGGACGGGTGCGCAACCTGACCAACGAGGTGTACGCCGAGTTTGCCCATGTATCCCCGGCGTACTACCTGGGTACGCCGCGCACTTTTGAATTGGCGGTGCAGACCCACTTCTAAAAGCTTCGCGGGCAGGCCCACTCCCACGAAAGCATGGGAGCGGGCCTGCCCGCGAAAGCGCCCGAAAGCTCAGCGCACCTATTTCAGTTCAGCCGCCACCTTATCCGCCACATCCTTCGGCAACCACGCCTGCCACACGTTCGGATGGGTCTTCATGAACATCTCCGCTGCTTCCCGGGGCGGCGTGTGTTTGTCGCTCATGTCCGCCAAAGCCTTGTTCAAGTCTTCAATCGGAAAGTCGACCTTGCTGAAAAACGCCGCAATGTCCGGATATTGCTTCTGGAACGGCGCAGACACCCCGATCGACAGCTTCGAAGCCAGCGAGCGGGTCGGTTGCGGGTTGGGGTTATCGGCGTCGGTCAGGGTCTTCCAGGCCTCGGCGTTGAAGGGTGGCTCTTCCAGCTGAACCAGTTTGAACTTGCCGAGCAGCGGCGTCGGCGACCAGTAATAGAACAGCACCGGTTTGCCCCGGCGGATCGACGAACTGATCTCGGCATCCAGCGCCGCGCCGGAGCCACTGCGGAAATTGGTGAAGTCATCCTGGAGTCCGTAGGCGGTGAGTTTCTGCTTGTTCACCACTTCCGAAGTCCAGCCGATCGGGCTGTTGAGGAAACGCCCCTTGCTCGGGTTTTCCGGGTCCTTGAACACGTCCTTGTATTTCTTCAGGTCAGTGACGCTGCGCAGGTCCGGCGCCAGCGGCTTGATGCCCTTGGCCGGGTCGCCCTTGATCACGTACTCCGGCACCCACCAGCCTTCGGTAGCGCCCTTCACCGTATCGCCCAGGCTCGCGACCTTGCCTTCGGCCTCCGCCTTGACCCATACCGGACTGCGCCCGGCCCACTCCTCACCAATGACCTGAATGTCATTGTTGGCCAGCGCGGTTTCCAGGGTGATGGTAGTGCCCGGCAAGGTATCGGTCGGCAACCCGTAGCCCTTCTCGACGATGATCCGCAGAACATCGGTGATCAGACTGCCGCTTTCCCAGTTCAGGTCGGCAAAGTGGATTGGCGTGGTGGCCGCATTCACCGCCGGTGTCGCTGCCAGCAAGCTCAATGTGGCTAGCCAGGCGGCCAGCAACCGTCGAAATCCGTTCATGCTTTTGCACCTCGTGCTGTTCACAGCAATAGCAGGATGGCCTGATGGAAGACCGCAAGCCTCTGAATACTCAGTCAACTGACTGTAGACGAGGTTCCTGCTTTTTCAGGGCGATGCCCCGGACGAGGTTACTTTTCAGACATTTCCTGCAAGCGTTGCAGCTCGCGTCTGACCATGCTGGCGTATTCCGCCGGGCGCAACGCGTAAATCTGCGAGGCGACCCAACCCAGCCACGCCCCTTGCCGTTCGGCCTTCGCCGCGAACAGGCGCCGGGCTTCCTCGCGTGCGCTGTCGAGGTTTTGCAGGTGGAAATCGGCGCGGCTCACAGCGCTCACTCACTGGCCTTGAATGTGACCAGTTCGCCCTTGCGCCACTTGGCGGCTTTGGCGGTGACGGC
Source organism: Pseudomonas botevensis (assembly GCF_019145475.1). Classification (GTDB taxonomy): domain Bacteria; phylum Pseudomonadota; class Gammaproteobacteria; order Pseudomonadales; family Pseudomonadaceae; genus Aquipseudomonas; species Aquipseudomonas botevensis. The sequence goes on along the minus strand of NZ_JAHTKI010000021.1, from coordinate 84,532 downwards.
TTTCAGGGTTTTGGTCAGGCCTTCCTTCAACTGCTCGTTGGCCGCGAACACGGTGACCACGTTATGGCTTTCGCGGAACACGATGCCGTGACCGTCGGCAGTGGTGACAAACGCATAGTCGCCGAGGCCGTACACCGTCAGTTTGACTTCGCGAAAGCGGATGTCGAACTTGCCGCCCTCACGGCTGGGCAGCACCGAAGCACTGAAATGATCGCCGACCTTGAGCTTCAGGCCCGGCTTGTCATCGACCACCAGGGCCGATTCGGTATCGATCTCGGCGACGTAAATGCCTTCCGGGTTCTGTTCGGTGACGTAAACAAAACGCGATTGAAACTGCTTGACCAGCTTTGCCCGCAAATCACCCAGCACGAACAAAGCATGCATATCCAGATTACTGACTGCCAAAAGTACATCCCCACAGCTGAAAAGAGTGCCGCGCACAGAAAGCGCGCACGGCAGAAAAACGGCACGTTGCACGGCCAGACGTTGCTGCCAAAAACTCAAATAAAAGCCTGAAGTGAGCCGAACATTCAGCCTGCGCGAAGGTGCACAAGACTACTGCAATGCCACTCACGAAACCTGTAATCACGTTCGCCGCGCGTTGAAGGAAAACGCCTCACGGGCGGCCAGAGGAAACTGACTTCAAACTTTAGGGAAAAAACTCACCGAGAAAATCACTTTTCCGACATATCGCCGGCAAAAAATTGCTTTAGATAACGCCATGTCGTCAACAGGTGTTGGCGATTCTAGAGCAGCGATGTGGGTCACGACTACCCGCAGCGTCCTGTAAATGCGGGTCAATCCATGAAAAGGACTTCATATGTGTACCCTGACACATCTGTTTTTGCCTGCCGGCACCCCAGCCAACCACACCTGCGCCATGCATTTGTCACCCCGGCATGAACCGTCGCCACCGAACCAAAGTACAAGACCACCGCTGTTTCAAGTGGTGCCGGCCGGGATCGCTTTTTTTCACATCAAGGAAACGGCGACGGGACGTGTAAGAGGTTTCCGCGAGGACCACAACCAGGCCTGTGCCCTCGCCCGTTCTCTTGAAGCCCGGATCGAACTCCTGGCCTGAGCCTGCCTCAGATAAAGGGAGTGATTGTTCGCGCCATCCCGGCGCCCGCCACAAGGAGCACATGATGGAACTGCCTGCGTATGATCTGAAAACCCTGTTCGATCAACTGGGATTGCCGTCCGAAGGCTCGGCCATCGACGACTTCATCGGCGCCCATCCGCTGGATCCCGGAACCAAACTGATCGATGCCGATTTCTGGACCCCGCAACAGGCCCAGTTACTCAAGGAATGGCTGCGCGCCGATGGCGAAGAAGCGGTGATGGTGGATGAGCTCAACGTGCGGCTGCACGACGGCCAGTAGATCCGCTCAGTGCAGGCTGTCGCGCGGCCCGGCGTTCAATTGCGCGAGCCAGGCAGCCTTGCACTCCTCAGCCTCGACCCGACTGGCGAATGCGGTGCCTCGCCGCTCGCCATTGAGCAGCACCACCCAGCAGACGCTCTGCCCCATCGCACGCAGTCCGGCGGGCACACCACTGCCGATCATCACGGCAACATCGACTCTGCTTTGCATGTTGACCTCTCGATTTCATTAGCTACCTAACTAAGTAGGCATGTTAATGAGTTCGGTCAACAGGAAACACCGACCCCGCTGCACAGCTCAATTGCAGATCCGGCAACAATGCCTCAGCGCGGGTTTTCCGGTTTGTAGCCCAGGCGCAAGCCGCCCCAATGCCGGCCCTTGACCATGATCGGCACCGACAAATCGTGCATCAGCTCGCCGGTATCGCGGGTGTAGGTCTGCAACAGCACCGGTTGCTGATGGCTGCCGCAGCGGATGCCGGTACGGTCGGCGAACTTGCGTTTGGTACGGTTGTGGACGGTATCGACCTGCGCATCGCCGGTCAGCGGCTGGCTGAAGATCTGGTTGTGGGTCGGCACATACCCCTGTTGCGTACAGGCAATCGCGAACACCAGACCCTCATGACGCGGCAGCAACGGTTCCTGAATCGCCGGCAGCACCTGATCGGTGTAGCGGTCGAAACGGGTCTGGAACTTGGCCGGTTGGGTGTTGGGAATCGCTTGATACTGTCGGTCGAACAAGTCTTCGAGACTGACCCGGCCCTGATCGACATCCGCCTCGAAACGCGCGGCAATCTGCGCCGCCCCTTCCCGTGCCAGATCGTAGACCCGCTGGTGATAGTCATCCAGCCCGACTTCCGCCAGGCGTTCGCTGATGGTTTCCGCCTGCCCTTCCATCTGTACCGCCGCCTCGGCCAGGCGCCGGGTCTGTTGATCGCTGATCGCCAGATCGCTGCGCATCTGCTCGATGGCGGTGAACAGGCTGTCGAGTTGCTCGCGATTAGTCTCCGCGCCACGGGCGATTTCGCCGACCTGACCCTCCACTCCCGCCGCCAGCCGCGCGATGTTTTCCAGATGCTCGCCCGTGTGTTCGACCTGCTCGACGCCGCTGTGCAAGTCATCGGAAAGCTGACGAATCTGCTCCACCACCTGCGCGGTGCGTTGCTGGATGTCAGCGACCATCTCGCCGACCTCACCAGTCGCCGACGCCGTGCGCGCCGCCAGGCCGCGCACCTCGTCCGCCACCACGGCAAAACCGCGACCATGCTCGCCGGCACGGGCCGCTTCAATCGCCGCGTTCAGGGCCAGCAAATTGGTCTGGCTGGCGATCGACTGAATCACCAGGGTCACGCGCTGGATATCGTCGCTGCGCTGGCTCAAGGCTTCGATCAACTCGCGGCTGGCATTGGCCCGCTCGCTGAGCTGGCGCATGCGCGAGATCGAGTCGACCAGTTCGGTACGCCCCGCCGCGCTGCTGTGATGGGCCTCACTGGCCGCACCCAGCGCTTCACGACTGAGCTGCGAGGTGGCCTGTTCGGTGGCGATCATCACCTCGGCGTTGCTGACGATCTGCGCCGCTGCGTCGAGTTGCGATTGCAGCTTGCTGGCCAGTTCCTTGACGGAAAACGCCACGCCCGCCGCCGACAGCGCGTTATGACTGGTGGTGTAGGAAAGATCTCGGGTGAGTTCGGCAATCGCGCTGCCGCTATCGACAGGCTGCGCCTCGGGAATGGCGCGGGAGCGCAGACGCGGCAGCCAGACAATCAGCACCGCCAGCGGCATGCCGACATATAAAGACCAGCCGCCCAGGGTCATGCCGGCGAGCAACAGCATCAGGGCGACACTTTGCAGGCTCGGCGCCAGCCAGCGATTCTTCGGCAAAACAACTGGTGCAGGCAGAGCCGCAACCAGAGATCCATCTCTCGTCATTTCGATACCCCACGCGTTTCTCATTGTTGTGGCTGCATTAAACGCCACTACAGCGCCATTATCCATGGTCCGTTAGTCGTGGGGTTTGCAGCAGATCAATGGAACGGTGCAAGCATCTTGCAGACGAGCAAAAGCAAAGATCGCAGCCTTCGCCCGCCTCAATGGAAGCGAGCGAAGGCTGCGATCTTTTCGGGGCAACCCACTTTGATGGGTTACCGCAAGAAATCAGGCCTGACGCTGGTGCTTGTCGATCTGCTCGTGACGCTCTTGAGCTTCGATGCAGTACTTGGTGGTCGGGCTGATCAGCAGGCGTTTCAGGCCAATCGGCTCGCCGCTGTCGTCGCACCAGCCAAAGCTGTCTTCCTTGATGCGCTCAAGGGCCTGTTCCAGCTGCGGCAGCATGCGCTGGTCGCGATCGATCGCGTTCACCAGCCAGGTGCGCTCTTCTTCGACCGATGCCGCGTCCGCCGGGTCAGCCGGAGTGTCCAGGCTTTCGATAGCGATACGGTTCTGCTCAATGCGCTCATGGGTTTCGACTTTCATGTTCTGCAGCAGCGCGGTGAAGAAAGCGTGCTGCTCGGCGTTCATGTAGTCATCTGCCGGCATGGCCAGCAACTTGTCCTTTGTCATTGATATCTCTATAAAAAAACGTGCATTAAGGCGAATTAGGGAGCGTTCCGGCAAACCGTGTCCGGTTGTCGAAAAGGCATCGTTTATTGCAAACGCCACCCGGCACTCAATTTACGAAGGGGCGGCAGTCTAAGGCCCGTTTGAGGCGCCAGCAACTGTAAATACCGGGAATTTGTCCGACAAAGCCCGGAAACTGCTCTGACACAGGCTTCACGGCGCTCATCGGAGTGCGTTTATAGCAAGAAATTCAGCCGAGCGGCTGTATATAGAAGACAAACGGCTAATACGCGGCGGTTTGTCGCAATTCTTTACATTCAACCCTCGCCCGAGGATATCGCTTTCGCCCACTGACAATCCCCACAACCTCAGCTACGTTATGCCCTCCCCCGGTTCGACTTGAAGGAACGCGTCATGAAACTGATCGGCATGCTCGACTCCCCTTACGTACGCCGCGTGGCCATCTCCGCCAAACGCCTGGGGATCACACTGGACCATGACCCGGTGTCCGTATTCCGTCATTTCGAGCGTTTCCAGCAGATCAACCCGGTGGTTAAAGCGCCCACCCTGGTTCTCGACGACGGCGAAGTCCTCATCGATTCAACGCTGATCCTCGACTACCTCGAAGCCCTGTCCGGCAAAACCCTGCTGCCCAGCGACCTGAGCCAACGCAGCAAAGCCCTGCGCCTGATCGGCCTGGGCCTCGCCGCCTGCGAAAAAGCCGTGCAGCTTTATTACGAACGCAACCTGCGCCCGGCCGAGATTCAATACCAGCCGTGGGTCGAACGCGTCGAAAGCCAACTCGCCGCCGCGTTCACCGCCCTCGAACACGAACTGAGCCAACAACCGCTGCCCACCGACGGCAGCCTCGCCCAGGACGGCATCACCCTCGCCGTCGCCTGGAGCTTCACCGGCCTCGTCGTCCCCGACCAGATCAGCGCCGAACGCTTCCCGCGCATCGCCCAATACACCGCGTACGCCGAAAGCCTCGAAGCCTTCACCAGCACCCCGATGAACTGACCATGAGCGCCAACGAAACCGCCGCCTCGGCGCTGAAAGAAATCTTCAACGCCGAACGCCTGCAACACATCGCCGACGAAACCCGCGCCGTGTACCCGGAATTCAACGCCAAGTCTTTCCTTAAACACGCCAACCACGGCCTCGCCGACCTGTCGATCATGCAACGCCTGGCCCGCGTCAGCGAAAGCCTGCACGCCGTGCTGCCGTCGGACTACGCCGACGCCCTACAAATCCTCCACGCCCTCGCCCCGCGCCTCAACAGCGCCTTCGTCACCATGAGCCTGCCGCACTACGTCGCCAGCTACGGCGCCCACGACTTCGACCGCTCGATGGACGCGCTCAAATACTTCACCACCTTCGGCTCCTCCGAGTTCGCCATCCGCCACTTCCTGCGCACCGACCTCGAACGCACCCTTGAACACATGCACGACTGGACCCGCGACGAGAACCACCACATTCGCCGATTGGCCAGCGAAGGCAGCCGCCCGCGATTGCCTTGGTCGTTTCGCCTCGAACCGGTGCAGGCAGATCCGTCATTGGCAGCGGGAATCCTCGACCGCTTGAAAGCAGACGACAGCCTCTATGTGCGCAAATCCGTGGCGAACCACCTGAATGACGTGACCAAGGAACACCCGGAATGGGTGCTGGACACGATTGAAGGCTGGGACCTGGGGAACAAGCACACAGCGTGGATTGCCAGGCATGCGTTGCGGAATTTGATTAAACAGGGCGATCAACGGGCGCTGACGGTGATTGGGGCTGGAGGGAAGCCTGAGGTTGAATTGATCGATGTGAAGGTGGAACCGGCGGAGGTGCGGCTTGGAGAGACGATTACGTTGTCGTTTACCGTGCGCTCCACGGTGCCCGAGGCGCAGCGGTTGGTGATTGATTATTCGATTGACTATGTGAAGGGGAATGGCGGGACTTCGAGGAAGGTGTTCAAGTTGAAGGGGATGGATTTGGTGGGATTTGGGGTTGAGGGGATGAAGCGGAGTCAGGTGATTCGGGATTTTACGACAAGGAAGCATTATGGCGGGCGGCATGAGGTGACGGTGATGGTTAATGGGGTTGTGATGGGGGGAAGTGGTTTTAGTATTGTTGTGTAGTAGCGATTTTGGTGGATCTATCGAAGGCTGCTTCCGGCCAGAAGCTGACATTGACCAAAAGCTACCGTCTGCAAAAAATCGCGCCTGCATTAGCTGTTGAGCAAAAGATACAACCACGACTTGCATTCCGTCTTACACCATGTAAAAAACGAGAAATCAAATGTTGGACCCAAGAAAGATGACCGATAGCGATATCTCGCGAATACAGCTTCCCGAAGGTGAACTGCTGAACATACTTGAGGATTTGGGCGCACTCGCGTGGAGGCGATACAGTCGGCGGATAGCCCATACTTGGAATGGACGAGAATTGATAGAAACTCCTGGCGGCCAGCCACGGGTGGCCTTTCGTTTCGAAAAGGAAGACGATGCCACGATGAAGCGCTTGGAGGCCGCCGTTTCAAGCTATGAGGGTTTTGAGCGTTGGTTGCTGATCGCCCATGTCAGAGAACCATTGCCAGGTACCAACTGGATGATTTGCCTTGAGCGCTCCGGTCTGCACAATCGACTGGCAGCGAATGCGAACCTACCCGTCTGGCAGTACCTCGAAAGGACGAATCCTGGCTATTTGGATTTGATATTTGAAGATTTCAATGGACTGACGGCGCACGTAAAGGCATGCCTGAATCTCCACAGGCTCTGAAGAGTGCGATGGTTGTCCAAGCAATGGCGCTAATATCAGTTGCCCTTTTCCTTTGTTTTTCCACCACGTGGATGCTAGTGCTTAGGTATGTGATGTCGGCGCATAGCTTATTCCAGCACTTGCCGAGAATCCTTTCTCGTCAAATGTTGCCCAAGCGCTTCCCCATGAAAACCTTTCCAGATCCGTCAGGAATGAGCGGGACAGCTGTCGCCTGAGTGAGCTTTTTAGAAAGTTCACTTCTAGTTCAATTGACTTTCTCGTTGGCCAGCCGTTTTCAGTTTCCAAGCTTGGTACAACCGCGCCAATATGGATTGCAGTCAGTCGACCAAAATGGAAGCAAAGATCAAAACCACCGAATACACCTTCAATACTGACTCCATGATACGTTCGCCACATGTATCCGTTTTTGTGATCTCGCTCGGATCGGAAGAGCTGCGCCAGTGGAGCCGCTATGGTATCGGAGGTAAATGTTTTTTCGATTAAAAAGTTACATTCGGCAAATGCTATATGGATAGAACCATCTTTCGGGTTGATCGTGAGTGGGGGATTCATTGTCTAGAGGCCTGGCTGTCTAATGACGGGAATTTTAGCAGGAACTGATGAATGACCGTTCCTAGCCGTTCGCGGTCGCTAGCGAACGTCCGCTTCTGGCCGAAAGCGGTCACTCATCAACGGCCGCTTTCCACCTCAAGTAGCCATTCGACCTACGCAAGAGTGAACTGGTAAAGTTGAATCTGCCCACTGATGGCTATAGGTCGACAGGTTATTTTGGAGCTTCATGATGGGTTTCGCCACTACGTTGTGGGAATGGTACGGCCAAGATGAACACAAACGTGTTCTTGCGGTGTGCGAGGCATTCCCGGCTCTTGAGTTCCTCGCACTGACATCGGATATACAGAAGAAAACCATCCCGGATTGCCCTGCGTGTGAAACATGGTCACAGATGATCCTTCCGTTGAACGAAGTTCTTACAGTCTGCGGAAGCGCGTTACCAGCTCAGATCAATACACGGCTGCGAGACCTTTGGGAACGATGCAATAGCCTTACTGAGGCTGCATTCTACTGTCACGATCGGTTGATATTTGAGCATGACGAGTGGCGAGCGATAAGAACCGCCGCCGCAGAGCTGCTCGATCTGATGGAACTACAGGACATCAATCCATTTCTGGATGATTTGCTGCTGGATTGCGGAAACGTTGCTCGCGGAATAAAGCGTTGAGTATTTCTGTAATCAAATGATGGGGGCCGGGCGTACATAGCGGCGTGCCTTGGTGACTCACTGCTTCTGGCCGTATGCGGTACGTCAAAAATGGAAACCAAGGCCGAACTGACGCTGCCCATTATTCCTGGAAGCATGAAGCCCACCAACTTCTAACTAATGAGGACGGATTTATTTTTCAGAAAATAGATCCGTTCCCTTTGAGTCATAAGCCGATCCCGAACAGGTAGAGCGACAATCCTTACCAAAACTTTGATTTCAAATATAAAACAGCCTCAACTGTTACCAATCGAGGCCATTTCTCGTTCCCAAGGACTTCTAGCGACTCTAATTCCGCGTATCTAACCCACCATAAATATTTGCACTACTCTGCGACGAGTTTCTATTACTGTAAGTCGTATTATATCCACCATAGGGATTTGCACTGCTTTGCGACGTACGACCATCGCTGTAACTGGTATTCTCCCCGCCATAAATATTCCTGCTGCTGGTCGAGGTGGTTCCATTGTTGTATCGGGTGTCATAGCCGCCATAAGGATTGGCACTGCTTTGCGAAGTTAGGCCGTTACTGTAGCGGGTGTCTACTCCGCCATAAATGTTCTTGCTGCTGGTCGATGTTGTTCCATCGTCATAGCTGCAGTTCTGGCCACCGTAGGGATTGGCGCTGCAGCTATCCGCCAAGGCTTGATATACAGGTGTAATGAACAAAAGCGAACCCAACAAAGCAACCTTAATTTTCATGAAAAAATCCCTGAGAAAACTCAATCACTGAAAAATCATTAAACCACTCGACCACACCCAGGTGATCGAAGGTGTTGGCACGCAACAAAAATGAAAATTGAGTGGATAGCGCTCCTTATTCAATAACAAACATACTAAAACTTAACCTATTACCTACTTAGCGGGTGGCAGCCTGCCATTACTCATACAGACTGGGCACCTGAAACTAAGTTTCTGCTCGAAATGACTATTTTTTTATGAGCCACAGGATGAACTTATTTCTCAATAACGTATCGTTTTCACCCTTGGCGTGATGTGGTGAAGGAACGGACGTCTTCGTGGGCAAGCCCACTCCCACGAAAGGAAATCGGCGTCGGGCAGATGATCTATTTCGGCGCTTGAATGTCGTAGGAAATCCGCCCCGACGGCAGAAAGAAAAACGCAATCAACGCCCCTCCCCTGACCTCGGGATAGTGGTGGCTACCCGGCGCCGGGGCGGTCCAGCCAGCATGGCACCAGCCCTGTGGCCCCATAAGCGCGGCGTCGGGTTCCAGCGGAACAACGAGGTTGAATTCACCATAGGGGTGCAGGTGGTAGTCACCGCGAAAGGTGTGTTCGGGCGCACGACGGCCTTCGCGCGGGTCGATGTAGACGGTGGTCAGGCTGAAGAAATGGTTTTGCTCGCTTGGCTCCATCAAGCGGCTTCGGCGGTAATGCGGGCCGCTGATTTGCTGGTCGGCGGCCCAACCGTTGGCAACGCCGGACTTGATGAGTCGGGCCAAGTCTTCGTACAGCAGTGTGCCGGGGCCGTGGTGGGTATTGAGCCAGTTTTCCATGTCCGGCCCGGGGGTCCTGTCTTTGATCGTGGCAAGGAAAGCGACGGTTTTCTCGATCAGTGTTTCGCGCTCGTTGAGCATGTATCACCTCAGGCATTTCGATGTGAATGACGTGAGGTGATTTTTGCGTTCCCGATCGAACCTCCGGAAGTGCAATATCGGCACATTGAAAATGCATGGTGTGCATGTGGGGTCAAGAATCGGGGATGGGCGATGAGAAATCTGGATTTGAATCTGCTGCGGGTGTTCGACGCGGTGATCCGCGAGCGCAATGTGTTGCGAGCCGGTGAGGCGATCAATCTGAGCCCGTCAGCGGTGAGTCATGCGCTGTCGCGCCTGCGCTCGTTGCTCAATGACGAGTTGTTTGTGCGCACGGTCGCCGGCATGGAGCCGACGGTGCGGGCGCTGGAGATGGCGCCGCTGGTGCGCGATGCGTTGATGGCTATTGAGCGCGCGGTGGGGCTGAGTGAGTTCGATCCCGGCGCCACCGACCGGCAGTTCTGCATTGCCGCCACCGACCATCTGACAGCGGTGGTGTTGCCGCATGTTCTGCGCGCGGTGTCACGCGATGCGCCGCAGGCCAGCATCACCGTGGTGCCCGCCAGCCGGATCGACTTGACCGCGCAGATCGACGTGGGTCGGGTGGATATTGCGCTGGGTTGCTTCTCCAGCCTGCCCCATCGGCTGCGCGAACAGGTGTTGTTCGAAGAGGTGGATCAATTAGTGCTGAACGCGGATCACCCGTTGGCGAGCAGCGACATCACGCTGGCGGCGCTGGCCGGGCTGCCGTTGTTGGCGGTATCCACTGGCGGTTCGGTGGAAGGCTCGCTGTCCGAGCGCGGGTTGACGCGGCGCATGGAAATGTTCGACCGGAACGCACTGACGGTGGCGTTCGATTCGATTGGCCAATCACCGAATTTCAAACTGATTCAGCCGCACTTTCTGGCCATCCCCAGTCTGTTGGCAGGTTCGGACATGGCGGCGATCGTGCCGGCCTCCCTGGCGAAGCTGTTCGAGCAATCGGGAAATCTGCGTGGGTTTGAGTTGCCTTGGCCCTCCCCGCCACGCGCCGTGCAAATGGTCTGGCATGAACGTCAGGCCCGCGACCCCGGGCATGCCTGGTTGCGCCAAACTCTGGCAAGTGCTGCGCGCCAAGTGGTCGAGGTGACATCCTGCACAGCCTCAGCCGCGCAATAAGTTGTCGGCGATGGTTCCCGAGAAAACGGCCTGTACCGGCCCACTGAGCACAACCGATCCTCGCCCATCCCACTGCACCGTCACGCTTCCGCCATCGCACTCGACCTCAACGCTATTGTCGAGCAAGCCACGTCGAATACCGTTGACCGCCGCGCCACAACAGCACGAGCCGGAGCCAAGCGGAATGCCGCCGCCGCGCTCCCAGATGCGCAACCGAATATGCTGGCGGTCGATGATCTGGACGAAATGCACATTGGTCTTGAGGGGAAACAGCGGGTTGGTTTCCAGCGTCGGGCCGAGGGTGGCGATGTCGATGGCGCTCAGGTCGTCGACGAAAAACGTGCAGTGGGGATTGCCCATGCTACAGGCGGCGGGCGCGCCGGCCAGGGGTAGCACCGTGGTGTCCATTTCCCGGGCCAGGGGAATCTCCGACCAGCCGAACAGCGGCTGGCCCATGGCGACGGAAATTCGCTCGGCTGACGTCCGCTCGCAGGTCAGCAGGCCACGGTTGGTGCGCAGGGTGACCGACGTCCGGTTGGCCTCGCGCATCAGCCTGTCCGCCGCGCCGCGAGTGGCGCTGCCGCACACGTCCAGTGGCGAACCATCGGCGTTCCAGAACACCAGGCGCGCGTCGGCGTCCTCGCAATCAAGCAATACCGCCACTTGATTGAAGCCGATGCCCAGGTGGCGATCGCCCATTCGCCGGGCCAGTTCAGAGGTGACTGGACTGGTGGTATTTCGCGCATCCACCACGATGAAGTCATCGCCATTGGCATGCATTTTATGAAAGCTGATGGGCATCGATCGATCCTTGAATTACGGTTTGGAAGTCGCCAAGTGCTATTCCGGTTTCCACGCTGCCACACCGGCCAGTCACACCTGGCGTTCAACAGCTCAGTTGTTTTTGGCCGCCGCCCTTTCGTCTCTGAAGCGCTGCATCGGGGTCTTGCCGTCGGTCCTGACCATCGCGATGGCCTGATAGGTTTTCTGCTCCGGTGGCAGGATTGGAACGCCGGGGAATCGGTAATCGCTGAAGCCCTGCAGTGCTTGCTGGTCGAAATCTTTATTGCCTGAACTTTCCCGCAGAGAAATCGCCGGCACCAGCGAACCGGGGCTGTATTCCAGCTGTACCTGGATCGTTTTCCCGGCGGTAGCCGGTGTGATGACCTTTTCGAAGGCTTTCTCAATGCCCTTCATCTTTAACCTGAGGCCAACCTTCACCCTGCTGACAAACACATTGTTATAGCGCTGTTGCTGCTCGATGGTCATGACGACGCCCTTGTCGCGCAGTCGTTCGAGGCCTTTCCAGGAGGTTTCGCCGCCGGCAGTGCTGGCGTTGAAGTAATGGGTCAGCGCGCCTTGGAGATCCTGCGGCCCGCCCTTGCCCTCCTCCATGTACTGCGCCAGTTTGAGTTCGATGTCGGTATTGCCGGGTTTGGCAACGGCACGCTGATAAAAATCTCTGGCCGCCACGAGATCCACCGGCCCGCCAATACCTTCTTCCGCCATGACGCCCAGGCGGCCGTAGGCTTGAGGGTCATCCTCGGCGACGGACAGATAAATGTCTTTGGCGCGGGGGATGTCCTGCGGCACGGCGCGGCCAAACTCGTAGATTTTGCCGAGGACCATTTTGCAGCCGTTGTCGCGACGGGCGTAATAACGGAGGTCGTCGAGCTCAAGCTCGCTGAGCGATGTCCGTTCCAGATAAGGAAAGCAATGGAAGATCGGGTATTCAACGGCAATCGGGTTGGGTCCGCCGAAGGGTTTGCAACCCGCAATGAGGGCGGTGAGCGAGAGTACGGCAACAACCTTGTTCATGAAGTGCATCCGTGGAAATCGTTCGAACATCATCGGCCGCTATCGAGAAAAAATGAGCCTGCGATGAATCCTGTGAGAGTGAGAGTGGGCGTGCTGGCGAAGGCCAAGCGTTGCTCCCCAAAGAGGCTGGGATCAGCCAAGCAGCATACGGCGCTCCGCCTCGCACAACCCCACCACATAATCCCAGACCACCCGCAGCCGTACCGACTTGTGCAGCTCACGCCGCGTGCTGATCCAGTAACTGCGTTCGATGCCCTCCTCCGGCAATAAAGGCACCAGATCAGGATCGCCAGCCGCCATGTAACAAGGCAGCACCGCAATCCCCAATCCCGAGCGTGCGGCCTGCTGCTGGGCGATGACGCTGGTGCTGTGGAAGACCACGCGCGGGTTGCGGCAGAAGCTGTTGAGGAACATCAGTTCCTGGCTGAACAGCAGGTCATCGACGTAGCCGATCCAGGCGTGACGGCCGAGGTCTTCGCGACTGCGCAGCGGCGGCGCGTGGTCGAGGTAGGCCCGGCTGGCGTAGAGCGCGAGGCGGTAGTCGGTGAGTTTGCGGGTGACCAGCATGTCGGCCGCCGGGCGTTCTAGGTGGATGCTGATTTCCGCCTCACGGTTGAGGATGCTGACGAAGCGCGGCACCGCCACCAGTTCCACTTCCAGCCCCGGATAACGCTCGAACAGTCCGATCATGCGGCTGGCGAGGAACATCACGCCGAGGCCTTCGGTGACGCCGACGCGGATCTTGCCCAGCGGCGCGGTGGATTGGGTGATTTCTTCCTGGGCCAGCAGCGCGACGTTTTCCATGGCCTCGGCGTGCTTGAGCAGCGCCTCCCCCGCCGGGGTCATTTCGTAGCCCTGGGCGTGCTGCACGAACAGCGCGGTGCCGAGGCTCTTTTCGATGGCTTCGATATGCCGCGCCACGGTGGCGTGGGTGGTGTTGAGCCGGCGCGCGGCGGTGAGCAATCGGCCGCTGCGCTGCAACTCGAGAAAGAACCGCAGGTCATTCCAGTCGAACATCGCTTGTCCTTGTCGGCTATCGTCAACGAACGCTGTTTGAAAACGCACAGCGGCTGCGCAAAAACTAACATTCTTTTAACGAAAGCTAACAACTAGGATGACCCTCAACAAAAACAAGAAGCGAGGTCAGGGAATGCAGACTTCCCTTGATGAATACGACTACATCGTGGTCGGCGCCGGGCCGGCCGGGTGTTTGCTGGCCAATCGACTGTCGGCGGACCCGCAACAGCGCGTGCTGTTGCTCGAGGCCGGCGGGCGCGACAACTATCCGTGGATTCACATCCCCGTGGGTTACCTGTTCTGCATCGGCAACCCGCGCACCGACTGGTGCTTCAAGACCGAAGAACAACCGGGCCTCAACGGCCGCAGCCTGAGCTACCCGCGCGGCAAGGTGCTCGGCGGCTGTTCCTCGATCAACGGCATGATCTACATGCGCGGCCAGGCCAGCGACTACGACGGCTGGGCGGCCGAGGGCAATCCCGGCTGGGCCTGGAACGACGTGCTGCCGCTGTTCATCAAGAGCGAAAACCACTTTGCCGGTGCCGCCGAGTTTCACGGTGACCAGGGTGAGTGGCGGGTTGAGCGTCAGCGCCTGTCATGGCCGATTCTCGACGCCTTCCGCAGCGCCGCCGAACAGAGCGGCATTGCCAGCATCGATGACTTCAATCAGGGCGATAACGAAGGTTGCGGCTACTTTCAGGTCAACCAGAAGGCCGGCGTGCGCTGGAACGCAGCGAAGGCGTTTTTGAAGCCGATTCGCGACCGGGCCAATCTGACGGTGCTGACCGACGTCGAAGTGGATCGCGTGCTGTTCGACAACGGTCGCGCAGCGGCAGTCAGCGCGCGTTGCCAGGGTCAGCTAAAGCGCTTCAAGGCGCGCAAGGAGATCGTGTTGTGCGCGGGGTCCGTGGGTTCGCCGAGCATTTTGCAGCGTTCCGGAATTGGCCCGCGTCCGTTGCTGGAACGCCTCGGCATCGGTGTCAGCCATGAGCTGCCGGGGGTCGGCGGCAATCTGCAGGATCACCTGCAACTGCGTCTGATCTATCAACTGGAAAACGCCCGCACCCTGAACCAGATCGCCGGCAGCGTGTGGGGCAAGATGGGCATGGGCCTGCGCTATCTGTATGACCGCAGCGGGCCGCTGTCGATGGCGCCGAGTCAGTTGGGCGCGTTCGCCCGCTCGGGGCCGGAACAGACGTCGGCCAATCTTGAATATCACGTCCAGCCGTTGTCGCTGGAACGCTTTGGCGAGCCGTTGCACAGCTTTCCGGCGTTCACCGCGTCGGTCTGCGATTTGCGTCCGCAGAGCCGTGGCCGGGTGGAGATTCGTTCCGCTGATCCGCAGGCCGCGCCACTGATTCAACCCAATTATCTGAGTCATCCCGAAGACCTGCGCGTGGCCGCCGACGCGATCCGCCTGACCCGACGCATCGTCAGCGCCCCGGCCCTGCAAGCGTTCAAACCGGTGGAGTACCTGCCCGGCACCAGCCTGCAAAGCGAAGAGCAACTGCACGAAGCGGCGGCGAAGATCGGCACGACGATTTTCCATCCGGTCGGCACCTGCCGCATGGGCAACGACGCCGAGGCGGTGGTCGATGCGCAACTACGCGTGCATGGCGTGCCCGGTTTGCGGATCGCCGATGCCTCGATCATGCCGCGCATCACCTCGGGCAACACCTGTTCGCCTACGCTGATGATTGCCGAAAAAGCGGCGCAACTGATCCTCAACCCGGACACAAGAACCATCACGGCGAAACAGGAACTGGCCCATACCCTGTAGAAACCGAAAAACCCTGCATCAGCTTCACGGACATCGCGCATTACCCGGAAACGCAACACCAGTGGAACAACAAAAACAATCACTGTGAGGGATACCGATATGTCAGAACACGCTCAGCCCATGGCCGCCACGCTCAGCGCGGACGCCAGCCCCGATACGCGCAAAGTCATCTTCGCCTCGTCCCTGGGGACGGTGTTCGAGTGGTATGACTTCTTCCTCTACGGCGCCCTCGCGGCGGTGATCAGCAAGCAGTTTTTCGCCGGGGTCAACGACACCACGGCGTTCATTTTCGCGCTGATGGCGTTCGCGGCGGGGTTCATCGTGCGGCCGTTCGGTGCGCTGGTGTTCGGGCGACTGGGGGACATGATCGGGCGCAAATATACCTTCCTCGCCACGATCATCCTGATGGGCGTGGCGACTTTCGCCGTGGGCCTGCTGCCGACCTACGCCAGCATCGGCATCGCCGCGCCGATCATTCTGGTGCTGTTGCGCATGCTCCAGGGCCTGGCGCTCGGTGGCGAATACGGCGGCGCCGCAACTTACGTGGCGGAGCACGCGCCGATCGGCAAACGCGGTTTCCACACCAGCTGGATTCAATCCACCGCGACCCTCGGCCTGCTGTTGTCGCTGCTGGTGGTGCTCGCCTGCCGCTACTTCACCGGCGATCAGTTCGAGGTCTGGGGCTGGCGCATTCCGTTCCTGCTGTCGATCGTGCTGCTGGGTATTTCCACCTGGATTCGCCTGAGCCTGCACGAGTCGCCGGCGTATCTGAAAATGAAAGAGGAAGGCAAGACCTCCAAGGCGCCGATCCGCGAATCCTTCGGCAAATGGGAAAACCTCAAAGTGGTGCTGATTGCGCTGTTCAGCATCAACGCCGGGCAAGCGGTGACCTTCTATGCCGCGCAGTTTTATGTGCTGTTTTTCCTCACGCAGTTTCTGAAAATGGACCCGGCGGTGGCCAACAGCCTGCTGATTATCAGTGTGGTGATCGGCGCGCCGTTCTTCATCATTTTCGGCTGGCTGTCGGACAAGGTCGGGCGCAAACCGGTGCTGATGCTCGGCCTGCTGCTGGCGACGGCGCTGTACTTCCCGATCTTCAAATCCCTGGCCCACTATGCCAACCCGGCGATTGACCAGGCCAGCCGCCAGGCGCCGATCACCGTAACGGCCGACCCGGGCACCTGCACCTTCCAGTTCGATCCGGTGGGCAAGGCCAAATTCGACAGCCCGTGCGACAAGGTCAAAACCTTCCTGGTCAAGCAGGGCCTGCCCTACGAAAGCGCCGCCGCCCCGGCCGGCAGCGCCGTACAGGTAAGCGTCGGCGACGTGAAACTCGACGGCTTCGACGAAGCCGCCCTGCGCGGCGCCATCACCCTGGCCGGCTACCCGCAACAGGCCGACATGCAGCAGATCAACAAACCGATGATTGTCGCCCTCATCGTCGCGCTGATCGTCATCTCGGCCATGTGCTACGGCCCGCTCGCGGCGCTGATGGTCGAACTGTTCCCGACCCGCATCCGCTACACCTCGATGTCCCTGCCCTACCACATCGGCAACGGCTGGTTCGGCGGTTTCCTGCCAACCGTATCGTTCGCGCTGGTGGTATACACCGGGGATATTTTTTACGGCTTGTGGTATCCGGTCTTGATTACCGGGGTGAGCCTGGTGGTGGGGATGATTTGTCTGCGTGAGACGAAGAATATTGATCTGGACAAGAACTGAGATCCGCTGAACACCGTTGAGGCGAGGTGGCTGACACCCTCGCCTCAATGTCGTATCGCTGCCGTCAGTCCTTGATCACCTCAAACTTCACCTGATCCGGATAAAACGCCACGTAGTCGCGAATCGCCGCGACCGAGACTTTCGGGTGTTCGTAGGTCCACACCGCATTCGCACTCTCGTGCCCCGGCACCTGCAAGGTGAAGTAATTGGCGTCGCCCTTGTACGGGCAGTAGCTGGTGTGGTCGGTGCGGGCGAAGTATTTTTCGTCGATGTCTTCGCGCGGGACGTAGTACACCGGGGGGTAGTTGGCTTCGTTGAGGATCAACGCATGGGAGGATGCCGCGACCTGGATGCCGTGGAATTTCACCAGCAGGCAACCTGAGAGTTCTTCGAGGGCGATGACGGGACTTGGGCCTGGGCGTTTCATCGGTTTCTCCTGAATACGGCAAAGAGACCGGTTCAGGTATAACTCATGGGCTGCGATTGCGCCGGGTTCGCGGCTGAACGGTTGATTCCAACTTCCAAAGCCCCTCATCGGAACACCGCCCAGCCCTCTCCCAAAGGGAGAGGGCCGCTCTAGCGGGCATCACGCAACAATATCAGTCGCCACCGCCTGCCCGACCACGCCCACGGCGAAGTCCACCGAACCCTGTCCGGTCAGATCGATCATCAGGCTGGTCTGATGGGTCTGCTCGAAGTAGGTAAGGATCGCGTCGCCCGCGTGCCCGGTGAAGCCGCTGACAAAATTCAGCGTCGCCGAGCCATTGGCGAAGCCGGCGATGCCCGACAGGTCGATCTTGTCCAGGCCGCTGGTGAAATCCATGATCCAGTCCGGCGCGGTCATGGTCGAATCGCTGGCCGCACCGAACACGAAGGTGTCGGCGCCCTCGCCGCCCCACAGCGAATCACCGCCGCCACCGCCGTAGAGGATATCGTTGCCCGCCCCGCCCACCAGATCGTTGGCCGCTGCGTTGCCGATCAGCAGATCATTTCCCGAACCGCCGATGGCGTTCTCAAGCGTCACGCCGTAGGCGATGGACACGTTGCCTACCAGCCCGCCGACATCGGAGAACGAACCTTCATTGAGGTTGATCTTCTGGTTCTGGCTGAAACCGGAGAAGTCCAGGGTGTCGTTACCACCCCCGTCCCACACCGAAAACACCACTTTCGAGGCGTTCGATGTAGCACTGTAGAAATCCCGCTCGGCGTTGGAATTGAACCCGTAAACGGTGTCGCCGGCACGGGTGTCCAGGTTGGCGCCATAGAGTTTCTGCACCGCCACGATGTCGTCCAGCAACGGCGCCGAAGCATAGGCGCCGCTGCCGTCCTTGCTGAAGTTCTGGTCGGTGTTGGCTTCGCTCCAGTAGCTCATCAGGCTGTAGCCACGGGTGTCTTCGGCGTACTTGGCGTCGTTGTAGGTCGGGTTGCCGTTGCCGGCGTTGTAGGCGCCCGGGTGCGACAGGCCGAGGGTGTGACCGATTTCGTGGGTCAGGGTCTGGCGCCCGTAGTTGTTGGTGCCCGGCGTCTCGTTGACCCGATATTGGTCATTGATCAGATACCACGACTGGCCGTCATAACTGCTGCCGCCCGGCAGGTAGGCAAACGCCGCGCCGCCGGTGCTGACGTCATAGTTGCCGAACGTCATGTGGCCGTCGCCGCCGCTGCCTTCGCTGAAGGTCACATTGGCCACGTCCGACCACGATTGCATCGCCAACACCGCCTGGGCTTTTTGCAGCGCGCTGAACTCGCTGAAGTTGCCGAGTTTCGGGTTGTAGTTCGCCGGTTTCCCGGTCAGGAAGCTGTAGCTGAGATCAATCTTGCCGTCAGCGTTCTTGTCCTGCCACGACAGGCCCTTGCGCAGGATTTCATCAGCGGCCTGATCGGCGGTGAACGACGGTTTGCCGTTGACGGTTGCATTGCCGCCACGGTCATACAAATGGCTGAACGTGTCGACTTCGTCGTAGGCCTTGGATTTCACTCGGAGCATGGTGTACGTCCTTGTTTCAAAGTAGTCAGTGTCCGACAGACCACGCGATCTTCTGGCGAGATCGTCCTGTCACTCGCCCTTCACGGAGACCGGAAGGCGGGGTGAACCTGACATGGCCGACCAGAAAGGCGCCAATCAATTTCTCGATAGCCCGACACCCTGTCCCGGTTTGCCACGACATCACCGGCAATCTTTTATCTGTATATCCATACAGATAAAAGTTGCTCCGGCGCCCGACTCCGGCCATTCTGTGCACCTCTGCGGGCAATGATCGACGATGGTGGTTATGCGGCTGTACCTCTGTGAAAAACCCTCCCAGGCCAAGGATATCGCGGCTGTGCTCGGTGCCCGGCGCCGAGGCGACGGCTGCTGGCTGGGGACGGACGTCACGGTGACCTGGTGCGTCGGCCACCTGCTGGAAACCGCCCCGCCGGACGCCTATGACGCCCGCTACAAGCGCTGGGTGCTGGCGGACCTGCCGATCATCCCCGACAAATGGAAAATGACCGTCAAGCCGCGCACCGCCAGCCAGTACAAAGCGGTGAAGCGTCTGCTCGGCGAAGCCAGCGAACTGATCATCGCCACCGACGCCGACCGCGAGGGCGAGATGATCGCCCGGGAGCTGGTGGAGCATTGCCGCTATCGCGGGCCGATCCGGCGCCTGTGGCTGTCGGCGCTGGACGAGGCATCGATCCGCAAGGCCCTTGCCGCGCTCAAGCCGGGCGCCGAGACGTTCAGCCTCTATCACTCGGCGCTGGGACGCTCCCGGGCCGACTGGCTGATCGGGATGAACATGAGCCGTCTGTTCACCCTGCTCGGCCGCCAGTCCGGGTATCAGGGTGTGCTGCCGGTGGGCCGGGTGCAGACGCCGACCCTGCGGCTGGTGGTGGATCGTGATCGCAGCATCGCCGATTTCGTCCCGGTGCCGTATTGGGCCGTCGATGTGCAATTGCTCCACGACGGCACGCCATTCACCGCTCAGTGGCGGGCGCCGGGCGATGCCTGTGACGATCAGGATCGCTGTCTCAACCAGGCGCTGGCTCAGCAAGCGGCGGCAGCGATCAGCAACGCCGCCAGCGCCCGGGTGGTCAAGCTACGCACCGAACGCATACGCGAAGTGGCGCCGCTACCCTTCGACCTCGGCACCCTGCAGGAGGTCTGCTCGAAGAAACTCGGCCTCGGCGCCCAGGAAACCCTCGACATCGCCCAGGCGCTCTATGAAACCTACAAAGTCATCACTTACCCGCGCAGCGACTGCGGCTACCTTCCGCTGAGCCAGCACAGCGAGGCACCGGGAATTCTCGCGGCGCTGCGTCAGGCCGACCCGAGCCTTGAAGCACTGCACGGGCATCTGGAACCGCAGCGTCGCTCCCGGGCCTGGAACGACGCCAAGGTCAGCGCCCACCACGGCATCATCCCCACCGCCGCCGCGAAAAACCTTGAACGTCTGACCGGCAAGCATCGCGCGGTCTACACGCTGATTCGCGCGCGCTATCTGGCGCAGTTCCTGCCCAACCATGAATACGACCGCACCCAGGCGGATTTCGACTGCGCCGGTGAAGCCCTGCGCGCGGTGGGCAAGCAGATCATCGAACCGGGCTGGAAACGCGCCCTGCCCGAAGCCCTGGCGCCAGCCAAGGGCCGTGAAGCACCGGCACCGCAAACCCTGCCGACACTGACCCAGGGCGCCGAGTGCGCGGTGGCCGACGTGAAGCTCAAGGATCTGTGGACGCAACCACCCAAGCCCTACACCGAAGGTGATCTGATCAAGGCGATGAAGAACGTCGCCAAACTGGTGGAAGATCCGCTGCTCAAGCAGAAACTCAAGGACACCACCGGCATCGGCACCGAAGCCACCCGCGCATCGATCATCCAGGGCCTGCTCGATCGCGGTTATCTGGTGAAGAACGGCAAGGCGCTGGCCGCGACACCCGCGGCGTTCAGCCTGATCGACGCGGTGCCCCGTGCGATCGCCGATCCCGGCACCACGGCGATCTGGGAGCAGGCGCTGGACATGGTGCAGAGCGGCGAAATGAGCCTGGAAGAATTCGTCACCAAACAGGCAGCCTGGATGAGCAAGCAAGTGGCTCGGTGTGCCGGACTGAGCCTGAGCATCAGCGGCCCGCCTCCCGCCGGCAAGGCTGCCGCGCCATGGAAAAACAAGCGCAAATCCACCCGGCGCAAAACTCCGGCCACCGGCAAACGCACGGCGAAACCGAAGGCCGGTTAAAACGCGCTACTGTTTGTGCAAGGTGCATCCTTTCGGGAGTCCCGGCATGGCCGACATCGAACTGCTCGCTGCCCAGCGCGACGAACTGGACACCATCGAAAACCTGATGCAGTTCTACCTGTACGACTTCAGCGAATGGTTGCCGCTGAAACTGGCGGAACATGGTTTCTTCCGCGTCCAGTTCAAGGACGACTACTGGCGCCTCCCGGCGACCCGGCCGTTTCTGATCAGGGTCGACGGCGAACTGGCGGGATTCGTGACCGTGGATGACCACATTCACATCGAAGGCGCCGAGCACAACATCGGCTATTTCTTCATCAGCCGAAAATTCCGTGGCCAAGGCGTCGCGCAGTTTGTCATCTCTGCCCTCTTGAGCCGTTTCCCCGGTCGATGGCAGATTTTCCATATCGACACCAACGTACCGGCCCGGCGCTTCTGGGCCGGACTCATCCCGGTGCTGAGCGGCGGCGAATTCACCTTGCAGCAACGGCTCGTAGACGGCTATCCGTGTACGTTCTACTGCCTGCACAGCCCTTCCTCCGCCGTTTGAGCGGAACTTTTCTCATTCCAGAATGACTTTGTCCGACAATATGTAGTGCTCAAAAATAATCACTACAAAACCGTTGACGGCATCGTTTTGCTTTTGCATGATGCAGACGTCTCCCCGATCGGGAGCACTGGTAACACGCTTGAGCAAGCTCGTCTGACCGCCGAGCTGTTTTTTCCGGATACACGCTGCCCACAAGGCAGATTGAAGAAGCTGACCTGGCCTGAACGTCCAGTACAAGGACGAGAAGCGCTGGCGAAAATTCTCAAGACGCTTGTGGTCGACCCTGAAAACGTCGTCAAGGAGCCTCCCGGTTTTCGCTGCTTCTCCTCGTTGTGACGCTATTGCGTAGCAGTTATTCAACACGACTACATGCAACAGATGCATGACCCCGTACTTATCACGGGCGACCGCTGACGTCCTGGTTTCGGTGCCAGGGATCAACTAACCGATGGGCTACCTGTATTAGCGAATCAACTTTGAAAGATCACCAGACTGGTCAAGGGGCAAAATCATGAATCTGAACAATCAACCTACTATCGAAGAACTGGCTCGTATGTTCGCGGCGCAGAAAGACACGCTCGACAGCCATATTCTGTGGATCAGCAAGTCGGGTCAGGTGCATATCGACTGCCTGTCGCCCCACGCTGGTGAAGAAGAGTTCGACCGGAACAACCAGAACCTGCTGGCCCGCCTGAAGATGTACCGTCGCGGCCACGGCTATGTCGGCAAGAAAGCCGCAGCCGACAAGGACTTCATCGGTAATGTTCTGCAAACGCTGAAACAGGCGTGGGACTCGATGCAGAACAAGAACGAAGTTCGGGTGATTGATCGGTTCTGCTGAGTTGTAAGTTCTCTATATATATAAAAAGGGCCTGCTTCTGTAATGGAAGCAGGCCCTTTTTTTATTCGCCTGAAAAGTTTGTGGTGACGGTTAGATCCGTCCCTCTTCCTCTGGGAGAGGGTCAGGGTGACGGCTGCTCCCGGCTTAACACCAATTCCAGAAACGCCACCGCCGCCGCACTGTGGTAATTGTTCTTGCGCCGCAACAACGCCGCCCCTCGCTGGGGCGCCTCGCTCTGCAACGCCAGCCTGCGCAACGCCCGATCCTGCGTGGCAATCGCCTCCGGCAACATGGTCGCGATCGGCGCATGACGCATCACTTCCAGCAACGTGCTCACCGAGTTCACCTCGATCTGCACTTTCGGCGTGATGCCGTGCTGACGAAAATACTCATCAATCGACAGCCGCGTGATGAAATCCGGCCCCAACAGGGCGAAGTCCAGTTGCGCGATGTCGCGCGGCGTCAGCACTGAAGTGCTGTCGTACAAAGGATGCTCACGCCCGACCATGATCCCCAGCGTCTCGACAAACGCCGGAATGCACTCGATCTCCGGGTTGCGCACCGGGGTAAAGGCAATCGCGATATCCAGCGAGTCGTCCGCCAGCCCAGCCTCGATGTCGTCCATCGACAGTTCGAAAATCTGCAGGCGAATCCCAGGGAAGCGCGCCACGTAATCACGCACCAGCGGCCCGACCAGATACGCCATGAACGTCGGCGTCATCGCCAGGCGCAGGCTGCCGCGAGACAGATCCCTCACGTCATGCAACGCACGCTTGCCCGCCTCCAGCTCCACCAGCACCCGCCGCGCACATTCGATGTAAGCCTCGCCGGCATCGGTGGGTTTGACTGAACGCGAAGTGCGGTCGAACAGGTTCACCCCGAGGCTTTCCTCCAGCTGGCGAATCTGTTGCGACAAGGTCGGCTGCGACACATGCAGCGCCTCGGCCGCGCGGGTGAAGCCGCCGTGATCGGCCACGGCCAGCAGGTAACGCAAGTGTCGAAGCAGCATCGGGCACCCTATCTATAGGTGTTACTTATGCTTTGCATTGTATATCGATCTTGGACGCTATGGATCAATCGGCAGAAGATGAACCCACACCGCAAGCCAACTCCGATAGGAATGACACCATGCAACAGTCCCACGCTTACAACGATGCCAGCCTCGCTCTGACCACCCGCGCCCTGGACGCCAAGGCCCGCAAAAATCTGTCGTGGCAGGATCTGGCGGATGACACCGGCCTGAGCCTGGCCTACGTCACCGCCGCCCTGCTCGGCCAGCATCCTCTGCCGCAAGCCGCCGCCCAAGTGGTCGGCGACAAACTGGAACTGGACACCACCGACATCGCCGCCCTGCAAATCATCCCGCTGCGCGGCAGCCTCAGCGGTGTGCCGACCGACCCGACCATCTACCGCTTCTACGAGATGATCCAGATCTACGGCACCACCCTCAAAGCCCTGGTCCACGAACAATTCGGCGACGGCATCATCAGCGCGATCAACTTCAAGCTCGACATCAAGAAAGTCGAAGACCCTGAAGGCGGTTCCCGTGCCGTAGTCACCCTCGACGGCAAGTTCCTGCCACTGCGTCCGTTCTGATTCATCCCGGCCCGCACGCCGTGCGGGCCTCACCCAATCTCGATTGCACTTGTCACCACATTCGTCTGGAGGCTGCCCCATGCAAAAAATTCTGCTGACCCTGACCCTGATCGCCGGCCTGAGCACCCAGGCTCACGCCGCCGAGGAAGCTGTCGCCTATCGCTACGGAATGAATCTGGATATTGCCAAAGTCATCAGCATCACCCCGGTTGCCGATGTCTGCGGCGTGGTTCCGGTCGAAATGACCTACCTGGACAGCGACGGTGCCAAACACATTTTGCAGTACAGCGAATTCGGCAGCGGCTGCTCGAACTGAGAGGACACACCATGAAAAACCTGATCGCAGGCTTCCTGAAATTTCAGAGCGAGGCGTTCCCGCAACGCACCGAACTGTTCAAACACCTGGCCACCACCCAGCAACCGGGAACCTTGTTCATCACCTGTTCCGACAGCCGTGTCGTGCCGGAACTGCTGACTCAACAAGAGCCCGGCGAGCTGTTCGTGATTCGCAATGCGGGCAATATCGTGCCGTCCTACAGCCCGCATCCAGGCGGGGTTTCGGCGACGGTGGAATATGCGGTGGCGGTACTCGGCGTGACCGATATCGTGATCTGCGGCCACTCCGATTGCGGTGCGATGACTGCGATTGCCCAATGCAAATGCATGGATCACCTGCCCGCCGTCAGCGGCTGGCTGCAACACGCCGAGTCGGCGAAGGTGGTCAATGAGTCGCGGCCTCACGCCGATGACGCGGCCAGACTGAGTTCGATGGTGCGGGAAAACGTGATCGCGCAACTGGCGAATATCCAGACGCATCCAAGCGTACGCCTGGCGCAGGAGAAAGGTCTGCTCAACCTGCATGGCTGGGTGTACGACATCGAAACCGGTTCGATCGACGCCTTGAGCGCCGACCGGCGCACCTTTGTGTCACTGGCGCAGCAGCCCGCAACCTGCGCGGTTCAGGCAACATCGCTCGATGCTGCCTGAACAGGTTGGGCGGGACGATTACCCGTGGCGAGGGCATTTGCACCCTCGCCACAGGCACGCTGAATTCAGCGCTTCACGCCAAGATCGATCTGGGTCATGCGGCTGCGTACAGTGAACACGCCGTCACCGGAGAGAATCGCGCTACGGGCGAACAACCGCCCGCTCTCCCAGTTCGAAAGCCCCAGTTCCGGCTTGTTCAGCGCGTACTGACCATCGACCCAACGGGTGATGCCGTTGCCCACGAACGGCGCGTTGACCGCGCTGTAGAAACGCTCCTGCTCCGCTGCGTTCTCGCTGATCAGCGACACAGTGAACTGCGGGCTGTAGCGGTTGAACAGGGTAATCGCCTGATCCAGATCGTCGACAATCATCAGACTGACTTCCGGGGTTTCTTCCCATTCCCACTCGCGGCCCAACTGCGCTTCGGGCAATGGCTCGGCCTGCGCTTCGGTCTTGTAGCCTTCGGCGCGATAGACCTCGACCGTCGCGCTTTGCCATTCGTTCGGCAGGCAACTTTCACTGCCCTCGACGATGTGCAACTTGCAGCCCTGACCGCGTGCGGTGCCGGCCTGCTGCAAGGCATCGAGGAACAGCGGCACCAGTTCGGCCGCGCGCTCGCGCTGGATCAGGCAGACGTTGAGGGTGTTGCAGACCTTGCGATCCAGGGAGTTGCGCACCACCGCCGCAAAGCGTGTAGCGTCGGCCTCGCGGTCGGCGATTAGCCACGCACCACCGGTGCCGTGGAGGCTGACGGCGGTGCCGGCCTGCTGGGCGATGCTGCCCAACTGACTGACCGCGCGGCCCGAGCCTCGGGCAACTGCCAGCGACAGGCGCCGGTCGGCAAACATCGCCCAACCGGCGGCATGGTTGACGCTCTCTACCAGCGACACCGCGCCCGCCGGCAGACCGGCATCGGCCAGCGCCGGGTTCAGCGCGTGGGTGACGATGGCTTGAGCGGTGCCCAGGGCATCGCTGCCAATGCGCAGCACGGCGGTGTTGCCGGTACGCAACACGCCAGCGGCATCGGCGAAGACGTTGGGCCGACCTTCGAACACAAACGCGACGATGCCCAGCGGCGACACCACCTGCTCGACCTTCCAGCCATCGTGCTCGACGCTGCTGATGACCTTGCCGCGCGTGGCCGGGGCATCACGCCAGGCCCGCAGGCCGGCGATCATGTCGCGGCGCATGCGTTCATCGGCGAGCAAACGGGTGGTGGAGCGACCGCGCGCCTTGGCGCGCTCGATGTCGGCAAGGTTGGCGGCTTCGATCAGCGCCCAGGCATCCGGGGTTTCCAGACGTTGGGCGAACAGATCGAAGAAGCGGCTGATGGCCTCGTCGGACACCGCCGACAACGCCGTGAACGCCGCAGCGGCGCGTTCGATCGCCACGGCTGCCGCCTGTTGATCGGCCACGGGAATCAGCAACAGCTCGCCACTGACCTGCTCCACCAGCAGGTGATCGCCGGGTCGGAAGCGCTCAGCCAGTTCGGGGCTGACCACGGTGACGCGGTTACCAGCGAAAGGGATAGGCGTGCCAGCGACGAGACGTTCAAGCGCGAGAGACATGGAGCGGATTCATCCTGTGAGAAGCGGCCGAAAAATGTATAGCAATGCCCTCCCCCAAGGCAACACAGATCCTCCGGGGGAGTGGCGCTCTTCCCGCCTTATCCGGGGAGTCTGTCAGAACACCGACCAGCCGATCCGCGAGCTGAGCATTTCCAGCGCCGCCATGCCGGCCAGCGAATTGCCCGCCGCGTTGAGTTCCGGCGACCACACGCAGACGGTGAACTGCCCCGGCACCACCGCGACGATACCGCCGCCGACCCCGCTCTTGCCCGGCAGGCCGACGCGGTAGGCGAAGTTGCCCGCCTCGTCGTAGAGGCCGCTGGTGGCCATGATCGAGTTGACTTGCTGGGTCTGGCGCGGGGTGAGGATCTGTTCGCCGCTGTGTTTGCAGTAGCCGTCGTTGGCGAGGAAGCAGAATGCGCGGGCCAGATCGATGCAGCTCATGCGCAGGGCGCAGTGGCTGAAGTAGCTGCGCAGCACCGCTTCGACGTCGTTGTGGAAGTTGCCGAAGGATTGCATCAGATAAGCCATCGCCGCGTTGCGCGCGCGGTGCAGGTATTCGGAGTCGGCGACCTTGCCGTCGACCATCACCTGCGGATTGCCCGACAGGCGCCGGACGAAATCGCGCATCGACAGCGCTGGCGCGGCGAACCGTGACTGATTGATGTCGCAGATCACCAGCGCCCCGGCATTGATGAACGGATTGCGCGGGCGGCCGCGCTCGAATTCCAGTTGCACCAGCGAGTTGAACGGCTGGCCGGACGGCTCGTGGCCCAGACGCTCCCAGATCGCCTCGCCGGAATGCTCGATGGCCTGCACCAGGCTAAATACCTTGGAAATACTCTGCACCGAGAACAGGGTGTCGGCGTCGCCGGCGCAGTACATTTCGCCGTCGTTGCCGTAGACGGCAATGCCCAGTTGGTTGGGCGGGACGGTGCCGAGGGCGGGGATGTAGTCAGCCACTTTGCCCTGCCCGATCAGGGGCCGGACGGCGTCAAGGATTTCGTTCAACAGGGCTTGCATGCCGGGTTCCGAAGTTTCGCCCCGGTGGGATTGCGGGGACACGGTGGCTAGACGCTTTTTTCGGGGGTTGGATCACACTGGTTTTTGGTGGGCGCTGCGGCCTCTGGGCCGACAGGTTTTTTTTGGGGGGGTTGGGGTGTATATCCGTTTCTGCGGGTGTTTTTGCTGGCGGTTTCGCCCTGACGGCGAGTCACCTTTTTCAGACGCCAAAAAGGTAACCCAAAAGGCTTTGCCCCGGCGTACGGCCCCTCGCTTAGGCTCGGCGTCCCTTCGTTCCGGGACTCATCCGGGGGGCATCGCCTACGGTTTGCTTCGCTGCACCTCCTCTCGATGTGTTTGGCTGCGCCAAACGGTCGCTGCGCTCCCACCCCCGGATAAATCCCTCCACTCAGCCTGCCGAAGGGGCCGGCACGGCAAGATCAAGAGCGGTACTCGAGCTAACGCTCATTGTGTTGAGTGGTGAGAAGCAGGGGCGGACGGCTTTGGCTTTGGCTTTGGCTTTGGCTTTGGCTTTTGCTTGTGCTTGTGCTTGTGCTTTGGCTTTTCTGTGGGAGTGGGCGTGCCCGCAAGGCGGCCTTCGGGCCGACCGGGTTTTGGCGGGTGTACATATTCTTTTCGGCCACTCCGGTCAGTCCCCTCTCCCTCTGGGAGAGGGCTAGGGTGAGGGCCGCGATTCTGAGGGTGCTGGAGAATTATCTGAACCCATGGTTTCAACAGCCTCCTCTGCCATGTATCGCACTGTATCCACCCCAGCCGCAGACACACGATCCCGATAAATCCCCCTCCCCCGCGACACATCCCCGATACACCCCGGGCGTCAAATGAACCTGTCGATCGGCACTGCCGGTACAGCCTCTCAACTCATTTGATGCAACGGAGATTCACCATGACCCAGCTCTCGAAAACGTCCCTGACCCTCGGCCTGCTGCTTGCCGGTGGTCTGGCTTTGTCCAACGCGGCATCGGCCGCCGAAGCGTTCAGCGTCAAGCCGCTGGATCACGGTTACAGCCAGGCTCAGGCGCAATCCGACAGCGGGGAAAAGTCCTCGGAAGGTAAATGCGGCGAAGGCAAGTGTGGCGCCAGCGAGTAACCCGTGTACGGGACGCTTCGGTGTCCCGTTTCTCTCTGATTGAATGGAGTTCACCCCATGACCACTGCCCTCTCCTCCGCCGTCAAAGGCTTGCACTTCAACCTGGATCGCGCAGGTCAATGGCTCGCGCCGCTGACCCTGCGCCTGTTCATCGCCTGGGAATTCTTCGAATCGGGTCTGGAGAAATTCAATGGCCAGAACTGGTTCGAGGATATCCAGGAGCGCTTCCCGTTTCCCTTCGACCACCTGCCGGCGACGCTGAACTGGGAGCTGTCGATGTGGGCCGAGTTGATCGGTGCCCTGGCCATTCTGATCGGCTTCGGTACGCGGATTTCGGCGATTTCGCTGATTGTCGTGACCATCGTCGCCACCGCTGCCGTTCACTGGCCGGCGGACTGGTCGTCGTTGAGCGAATTGGCCCAGGGTTATGCGATCACCAACAAGGGCTTCGGCAATTTCAAGTTGCCGGCGATCTACCTGGCCGCGATGGTGCCGTTGGTATTCGCCGGGGCCGGGAAGTTGAGTGTGGATGCGTGGCTGGCGCGGCTGTTCTGGAAGCGCGCCAACCGTTGAACGACACCCTCGGTAAAACTCAGTGCACCCGGTCCAGCCCGGCGAGCAGCGCGGTGTCGCGGCTGTAGATGTCCGGGGCGTATTGCACGCGGCCATGGTTGTCGACCTGGGCGGTCCAGTAGGTCATCAGGATCGGCACTGGATTGCTCAGGCGGAACTCGTGGGTGGTGCCGCTGGCGAGCAAGGTGTCGGTGCGGGCTTTTTCTGCCGGGCTGAGTAAAAAGTCGCGCAGTTTCAGTGGATGCTCGACCCGCACGCAACCGGAACTGAACGCCCTCGGCCCTTTGTCGAACAGCGCCTTGCTCGGCGTGTCATGCAGGTACACCGAGAACGGGTTGGGAAAGCGGATGACCATTTGCCCAAGCGGGTTGCGCGGGCCGGCGTCCTGGCGCAGGAGGATGTTGCCGGGGTTGTCCCAGTCGATGTCCGCTGCGGCCAGTGGCTGGCCGTTGGCGTCCAGCACCTGCAGGTTCTGCCGGCTGAGGAAGGTCTGGTCCTTGCGGATCTCCGGCAGTTTGTCTTCCTTCCAGATCGTCGGCGGCACGGTCCAGGTCGGGTTCAGGGTCAGGCGCGTGACCCGGGATTTGAGCAATGGAGTCTGGCGCTCGGCGCGACCGACCTGGGTGCGGGTCTGCCACACCGGCAGGCCGTCCTGATACAGGGTCAGTTCGGCGGCGGCAACGTTGACCAGCAGACCATCCGGCTCCATGTCCTGGGCCAGCCAGCGGAAACGTTCGAGGTTGACCCGCAGTTGTTCGCGGCGAGTCAACGGACTGATGTTGAGTTCGGCGATGGTGCCCGGCCCGACCACGCCGTCGGCCTGCAACGAATGATTGGCCTGGAAGCTTTTCACCGCCTCGACCAGTACGCCGTGATACGCGTTGTCCGGAGTGCCGACCGCGCTGCTCAGATAGCCTTCGCTGTACAAGCGCAGCGCCAGTTCCGGCACGCGTTTATCTTCCATGTCCGGACGCAGCAGCGGCCCGTTGCCGACCGACTGCCAGTGCGGCAGGGCTTGCAAGCGTTGCGCGGCGTAGAGGTGACGCAGGTTCTGGTATTGCGCCAGACGCGGGCGGGCCAGGTCGAAGGCAGCTGCAATGTCATGCATCCCCGGCACGGCGATCGCCAGCAGTTCGGCCTGGCGGTCACGAGGCGTTTCGTCGGAATGCCACAGCGGCTCGAAGTGCGATTGCAGCAGGCGACCGTAGTGCAAATCCTGCAAGGCTTGCAGGTAATAGCGGCTGATTTCGATGTCGGCGCACAGCTCGCCGTCCTGTGGTGCGCTGGCCGCCACCGGGTAGCGTTTCGGGTTCAGGCCGTCGTCGGCCAGCAGTTGCAATTGCGCCTGCAAGGCCGGTAATTGCTGGCTCTGCGCCCATACCGGTAACCAGTCCTGTTGCTGATAGAACGCCTGCAATTGTTCAAGCGCCGGGCCGTTGAGGTTCGCGGCAACGCCCGGGCACGCCTGCGGCAGACCGATCAACACGGCTTGCAACGGGCTCTGCGGCTCGACCGGCAATGGCGCCGGCAGTGTTTCCAGCGGCGGTAACGGCGCTTCGGCGGTCGCGACCAACGGCGCTGCGAGCAAACAAATGCTCAAGTAACATGCGCATTTTTTGAACAACTGCTTTACTCCAATCCATGGCCACCTTGATAGTGGTCAACCTTACATCAGGTGCGGTGAACAGTCAGGCTCGATTCTCGGGCCTGCCGGGGACGACTGGACGTCAGGAGCCAAAGTGCCAATGAGCAACAGATGAGGACACTTTCTAAATGTTGACGTTTTTGCGCCGACTTTTGTTGACTGCCACCGCCGTCGGGCTGGTGACCAGTCAGGTTTTCGCCGCCGGCACCACTTCGCCGGTTTTGTACACCAGCCTCGCGCACGCCGCACCGGAACTCAATCCCCAGGCGCTGAAAGGCGCATTGAACGCCATGCAATGTGCGATCAACAACGGCGCCAAACAGTCTCGCCACCTGGCGATCATCGATTATTCGCAGCCGTCCACCGCGCGCCGCCTGTGGATCTTCGACCTGACCCGCAAGAAACTGGTGCTGCGTGATCTGGTCGCCCACGGTTCGAACTCCGGGGAAAACTTCGCCACGCAGTTCTCCAACCGAGAAGGCAGTTTCCAGTCCAGCCTCGGTCTGTTCCGTACCCAGGAAAGTTACGAAGGCACCCACGGTTACTCGCTGCGCATGGACGGTCTGGAGCCGGGTTTCAATGACATGGCCCGCGACCGCGCCATCGTGATTCACGCCGCCGATTACGTGAATCCGTTGTGGAGCAAGCGCCAGGGGCGCATCGGACGCAGCCAGGGCTGCCCGGCGGTACGCCCGCAAATCGCCCGGCGGGTGATCGACAGCCTGAAGAACGGCCAGTTCATGTTCTCCTGGTATCCCGACCAGCGCTGGCTGAAAACCTCGCCGTATCTCAACTGCCAGCCGCAACAGATTGCGAGCATCCTCAGCACCCACGGCAGTTGAACCACACAACCGTTTCCTTACATCGTTCCCATGCTCTGCGTGGGAACGATCAACAGCATTGACTCGTCCCCGTTTCATTACAGATTTGTAATCGAGTTGTCGGTTTAGCGAGCGAATCGCTCGGTAGCCTGAAGTTGTCCCGGCCAGAACGCCGATCCTCTTCAGACTACCGAGTACTCCATCATGAAAACCCTGATCCTCGCCTTCACCGCCCTCCTCGCCAGTGGTTCGGTATTCGCCGCGACCACCCCGGACACTGCCGTCATTCATGACAAACCCGGTTTCTTCGTGCATCTGGATGTCGACAAAGTGCTCTCCAGCACCGATATTTCCCAGGCCTGCGGCGTGATCCCCGCGCGGCTCAATTATCTCGACAGCCAGGGCCGTGAACATGTGCTGGACTATCAAGTGCAAGGCAGCGGCTGCACCAATGACAACTAAGGCGAAGCGTCCATGAACATCCTTGTCGTCGAAGACGAACCGAAGGCCGGCAACTACCTGCTCAACGGCCTGCAGGAACTGGGCTACAGCGTGAGCCTGGCCCGGGACGGCGCCGACGGCCTGCACCTGGCGCTGGAGCACAGCTTCGACGTGATCGTGCTGGATGTGATGATGCCGAAAATGGATGGCTGGGAAGTCCTGCGCCGGCTGCGCAAGGAAGCCGACACGCCGGTGCTGTTCCTCACCGCCCGCGACGACATCGCCGACCGGGTCAAGGGCCTGGAACTGGGCGCCGACGATTACCTGATCAAGCCGTTTTCCTTCGCCGAACTGGTGGCGCGCCTGCGTACCCTGACTCGCCGTGGCCCGATCCACGAAGAGGAACATCTGCAAGTCGCCGACCTGCAGATCGATGTGCTCAAGCGCCGGGTGACCCGCGACAACATGCGGATCACCCTGACCAACAAGGAGTTCGCCCTGTTGCAATTGTTCGCCAGCCACACCGGGCAAGTGCTGTCGCGCTCGCTGATCGCCTCGCGGGTGTGGGACATGAATTTCGACAGTGACACCAATGTGGTGGATGTCGCCGTGCGCCGCCTGCGACAGAAGATCGACGACCCGTTCACGCTCAAGCTGATCCATAGCGTGCGCGGCATCGGCTACCGCTTCGATACCCAGCCATGAAGAAAAACGCCGGCACTTACTCCCTGACCCTGCGCCTGGCGCTGGTGTTCGCCCTGCTCGCCTTCGGTTCGCTGGCCGGCCTCGGCGCGGCGCTGTATCAGGAGCTGGAGGAGCAGTTGATTCGTCGCGATGACATTTCCCTGGTCAGCCGTGTCGATCAGTTGCGCACCTTCCTCAACGACAGCAACACCCTGGAGCTGATCAAGAACAAACCGGCGCTGTTCCAGAACATGCTCGGCAACCGCGAAGCGCTGCTGACCATCGGTGCACCGGGGCAACCGCCATTGCTGGTGGTCAACCCCGGCAACCTGAACACCCCGACCCTGCCCGCCGTGCCCATCGACCACCCGATGACCCTCAAGGATGTGCAGCATCTGCCCAGCGTCAACGGCGTACCGTTTTCGGCGGTGGCGGCGACCATCGACTCCGGCGAACTGGGCAACCTGCAGGTGCTCACCGGCCGTTTGATGAGCGAGCGCACGGCGATGCTCGCCAACTACCGACTGAGCGTGTACGGCCTGGCGACGCTGGCGGCGGTGGTGTTGGCGTTGATCGGCTGCTTGTTGGTGTATCGCGGCCTGCTGCCGTTGCGCCGGCTGGCGCGTCATGCCCACGGGATCGGCGTCGGCAACCTCGGCGAGCGCCTCGACAGCCACGGCACGCCACGGGAATTGCAGCCGATGATCGACGCGTTCAACGCCATGCTCGATCGACTCGCCAAAGGCTTTGTCCAGTTGAGCCAAGTCTCCACCGACATGGCCCACGAACTGCGCACGCCGATCAACAACCTGCTCGGCGAAACCCAGGTCGCCCTGCACCAGAACCGTAGCATCGAGGCCTATCAGCAGTTGCTCGCCTCCAACGTCGAAGAACTGGAACGGCTCACGCGGATGCTCGACAACATGCTGTTCCTGGCGCGCACCGATCCTTCATCGGCGTTGAGCCAGCGCCAGGAACTGGACGCCGCCGACGAGATGCAGCGCATTGCCGATTACTTCGAAGGGGTGGCGGCGGATGTCGGGATCAGCATCGAGGCGCGCGGCAGCGGCGTGATCTGGGCCGAACCGATGCTGCTGCGCCGGGCACTCGCCAACCTGTGCGCCAACGCGATCAAGTACGGCGCGGCGGACTCGACGCTGCAGGTCGAGGCGGTGGCCGAGCCTGAGGGCAGCTACCTGCGGGTGCGTAACCAGGGCGCGACCATCCCCGCCGAACATTTGTCGCGGCTGTTCGAGCGCTTCTACCGCGTCGACCAATCCCGCGAACGTTCGGCGCAATCCAACGGCCTGGGGTTGTCGATCGTCGCGACGATCATGCAACTGCATCAGGGCCGGTACAGCGTCAGCAGCCTTGAGGGCGTGACCTGTTTCGAGCTGTTTTTTCCGGCTCGGGAGTGAGCTCGGCTCGCGAAGAGGCCAGCGCGGCCACCCCTACCGCACGCTGACGCTCGCCCAGCCTTTTATCTCGATCCGACTCAGGCACAGCGCCAGAATCATCAACCCGGCGGCCACGCCAAAAGTGCTGTGCAAACCTCCGCCGATCACCGCTGCAGACGCCTGTGTCGGATCACCTGTCGCCACGGCAAACACCGCCCCCATCGCCGCTGCTCCCGTGATCAACCCAAGATTGCGCGACAGCCCCAGCAGCGCCGACACCACCCCGCGCTGATCCTGACTGACACCGGCCATCAGCCCGGTGTTATTGCCCGCCTGAAACAACGCATAACTGGCCGTGACCCAGGCAATCGGCAGCACATACCCGAACAGCCCGAATCGCATTGGCAACAGCGCCAGCAATCCACAACCGCCGACCATCCCCAACAAGCCACCGCGCATCGTCCGTTGTGCGCCGAAGCGATCCACCAGCCGCCCCGCCGGCACGCCGCCGAATGCGGCCACCAAAGGCCCGACCGACAACGCCAGCCCCACCACCCCGGCACTCAGGCCAAGCCCCCGGCTCAGGTAAAACGGCCCGACCACCAGCGTGGTCATCATCACCGTCGCCACCAGCGCACTCATCGCCAGGCTGGCACTCAACCGAGGCTCGGCGAACAGCGACAAACGAATCAACGGCGCCGTCACGCTGCGCTCGATGTAGATGAACAGCCCGCCGCCACACACGCTGACCAGCAGCAATGCCAGGGTGAACGCGGAACTCTCCCTGGACGTCATCGCCAGCGCATAAGCCACCAGCGTCACGGCCAGAACCAGCGTCCCCACATGATCGAAACGCACCCGCGCGCCACGGGTTTGATCCATCGGCAGATAGCGATAAACCAGCCACCCGTTGAGCAAACCCAGCGGCACGTTGATCAGGAAAATCCACTGCCAGCCGACCTGCGCGATCAACACGCCGCCCAGCGATGGCCCAAGCGTAGTTCCGATCGCCGACATCGTTCCGAGCAACCCCATGGCACTGCCAGTGCGCTCCTTCGGCACCGCGCCGCCGACCAGCGCCATGGTCAACGCCAGCATGATCGCAGCGCCCAGGCCCTGCACCGCCCGCGCAGCGATCAGCCACGGCAACTCGCTGGCCACTGCACAGGCCAACGAAGCGACGGTAAAAATGCCGATGCCGATCAGCAGCAATCGCCGACGCCCGAGCAAATCGCCGAGACGGCCGACGCTGACGATCAACGTCGTTACCGCCAGCAGATAGGCCAGGACGATCCATTGCACTGGCTGGAACGAGGCATCGAATGCGGCGGCCAGAGTCGGCAGGCCGGCGTTGGCGATGCTGGTGTCGAGGGACGGCATCAGCATCGACAGGCACAGGCCGGTCAGCGCCCAACGGGCGTTTCTGGTCAAGGAAGGTTGTTGCGTCATGGGTTTTCGCTCCCGAGAGGTCATGAGCACCAGCCTAAATCTCGACAGCACATGGCGGAAGACGCATGCTTTGCACTTCATAGCTGCACGGAACGCCATGTCATGAGCACGCCGGACCTGAACCTGCTGATTACCCTCGATGTGCTGCTGCGCGAAGGCAGCGTCGCCCGTGCCGCCGAACAACTGCACCTGAGCCCGTCGGCCATGAGTCGCGCCCTCGCCCGACTGCGTGAAACCACTGGCGACCCGTTGCTGGTGCGCGCCGGTCGTGGACTGGTGCCGACGCCTCGGGCGCTGGAGTTGCGCGAGCGGGTCAGCCTGCTGGTGCAGGAAGCCGAAGCGCTGCTGCGCCCGGCGCGGGTGCTCGATCCTGCTCAGTTGCAACGCACGTTTACGCTGCGCAGCAGCGATGGTTTCGTCGAGACATTTGCCGCTGCCCTGCTCGCGCGTATTGCCCGGCAAGCGCCCGGCGTACGTCTGCGCTTTCTGCAGAAAACCGACAAGGACAGCACGCTGCTGCGCGACGGTCGGGTCGATCTGGAAACCGGGGTGATCGTGGACAGCACCGATGACTCGCTGCACAGCCGCATCCTGTTCCGCGACCGTTTTGTCGGGGTGGTGCGCGAGGGGCATCCGTTGAGTTCGGGCAAGGTCAGCACCCGGCGATTCATCGCCGGCGAACATGTGCTGGTGTCACGTCATGGCGCTGCCAGCGGCCCGGTGGATCAGGCGCTGCAAGGCTTGGGGCTGAGCCGCAACATCGTCACCACGGTCGGCGGTTTTTCCGCTGCGCTGGCCTTGGTGCGTGACTCGGATCTGATCGCCTGCGTGCCGGACCGGCATACCGAAAAGCTGCGCGCGGGTCTGCACAGCTTCGAACTGCCGCTGGTGGTGCCGGACATCACCGTGTCGATGCTCTGGCACCCGCGCATGGACGCCGATCCGGCGCACCATTGGCTGCGCGACTGTGTGCGGGAGACTTGCGCCTAGCGCGCATCGCCACCGGCGGGTTTGTAGAACAGGAACTTTCCGGTTTCGGCGGTCTTGGTGTATTCCCTGGCCCAACTCGGATGCACATTGCGGTCGTGGAAGTACAACGCGCCGTGGGTGCGATCGGTGAGCTGGCGGTTCAGCGCCTTGCCGGCGATTTCCTTGGCGAGCGCGTATTCGGCGTCCTCCTTGACTTGATCCGAGCGGCCATCGCACCACCAGGAAAACTGGCAGCTCTTGGTTTCCGAGCCTTGCTTGACCACCGCACACACGGTATCCGGAAAACCTTCATGACCGAGGCGGTTCATCACCACATTGGCGACCGCCTCCATTTCCGCGTTGTCCTTGCCCTTGGCTTCCCAATAGATGCTGCGCGCCAGGCAGGTGAGCGGATCGTCCAGCGGCGCGGCGCCGGCCGGGTCGACCGCTTGCGCTTCGGTCGGGGTGATGGCTTCGGATTTGGGCGCCGGTGCCGCGCTGACTTTATCGGCAGCCTTTTCCTCCAGCACCTGGGCCTTCTGTTCAGCCTTTTCCTTGATCGGGGCCTGCTCGGTGGCCATCACGGCCATGCCCGGCAGGGTTAACGCGAGACATAAAAGCAACCCGTTGAATCCCATGATCGATACGTCCGGCAGCGCCCGTACGGGCAAGGTGTTAAAGCGGTGAAACGCCCGGTTTCCGGGGGTTTCGCAGAGTGTAGACGGCAAACTCGAGGGTAAAGTTGCGCAGAAAATATCGCAGGGTGAAGAAAAAGACATTGCACCCACCGGGGCCATTTCGAGCATCATGGGCGCACTCAGCCCAAGGGAGATTTCCATGCGCTTCATGCCATCCGTTTCGCGAATTGCCGCGCTGTCCGCAGGCCTGGCGTTTGCCGCCTCGGCCATGGCCACCGACGAGTCGCAACTGGTCGAGTCGATCAACAGCTATCGCAGCCAGCCCCAGCGTTGCGGCACCCAGGCGTCGAACGAACTGCCGCCGCTGTCGGCCGATCCACGGCTGATTCTGCCCGCCAGCGGCGTGGTCGATCTGCAACAGGCCATGGCTCGCGCCAGTTACCCGATGGTCAATGTGCAGGCGATCAGCCTCAACGGACCTCGCGATGCAGCGTCGGCGATGAAGGCGATTCAGGAGAGTTTCTGTCAGGTGGTGCTGGACCCGCAGTTCGTCGATATCGCTGTCAGCCGCGCCGATCGCGACTGGCGCATCACCCTCGCCCGGCCGCTGCTCAGCGCACGCCTAGGCGATGCGCAGAGCGAAGGCCAGAAGTTGCTGGAACAACTCAACGCCGCCCGCAGCCAGCCGCGCCAGTGTGGCGGTCAGGCATTCGCCGCCGCTGCGCCGCTGGCGTGGAATGCGACCCTGGGCACAGTCGCTCAGGACCATAGCCGCGACATGGCCAACAAAAACTACTTCGACCACAAGGACCGCGACGGCCGCACCCCGGGCGACCGCGCCGAACTGGCTGGCTACAGCGGCCAGCAAGTCGGCGAAAACATCGCCGCCGGGCAAGACACCCCACGCAAAGTCGTCGATGGCTGGCTCGCCAGCCCCGGCCACTGCGCCAACCTGATGAACCCGCAATACCGCGAGCTCGGCGCCGCCTACGCCACCGACCCGAAAAGCGATGCGGGCATCTACTGGACCGCGATGTTCGGCGCCGAATAATCTGCCCACCGTCCTCTACCGTTCAGGCAGGGGACGGTGGAGGGGTCATCGATCCCGTCAATCGATCATTCACTATTAGTGATTGGACGCTCTGCGCGGTTGTGCCTAATCTGCGCCGTTTTCCCTGCGAGACTGCCATGCCAGAGCGCGTCCTGATCGATGGTTACAACCGCCGCGTCGACTATCTGCGCATGTCGGTCACCGACCGCTGCGACTTCCGCTGTGTGTACTGCATGGCCGAAGACATGCAGTTTCTGCCACGTCAGCAAGTGCTGACCCTGGAAGAAATCTATCAACTGGCCCAGGGTTTCGTGGCGCTGGGCACCCGCAAGATTCGCCTCACCGGCGGCGAGCCGCTGATTCGTCCCGGCGTGGTCAAACTGTGCGAGCAGATCGCCGCCCTGCCCGGCCTGCGCGAGCTGTGCCTGACCACCAACGGTTCGCAGCTCGGCAAACTGGCCGCGCCGCTGTTCGAGGCCGGGGTCAAGCGCCTCAATGTCAGCCTCGACAGCCTCGATCCCGCCCGCTTCAAACAGATGACCCGCACCGGCGACCTGGCGCAGGTGATCAACGGCATCGATGCCGCGCGCAAGGCCGGTTTCACCCGCACCAAGCTCAACTGCGTGGTGATGCAGGGGCGCAACGATCAGGAGATCAACGATCTGGTGCGCTTCGCCATCGACCGTGAACTGGACATCTCTTTCATCGAGGAAATGCCCCTGGGCATCATTCATGAACACAGCCGCGCCGAGTCGTTTTTCTCCAGCGCCCAGGTGCGCGAGCGGATCGCCGAACGCTACACCCTGATCGACTCCGCCGAATCGACCCAAGGCCCGTCGCGCTACTGGCGCCTGGCCGAGGCGCCGCATATCCGCCTGGGCTTCATCTCACCCCACAGCCACAATTTCTGCGACACCTGCAACCGAGTGCGGCTGACCGTGGAGGGTCGC
The DNA here is from genome assembly GCF_019145475.1 of Pseudomonas botevensis. Taxonomy (GTDB): domain Bacteria; phylum Pseudomonadota; class Gammaproteobacteria; order Pseudomonadales; family Pseudomonadaceae; genus Aquipseudomonas; species Aquipseudomonas botevensis. The sequence continues at coordinate 45,030 of NZ_JAHTKI010000021.1, read as the reverse complement.
CTGCTACTGTGTCTGGGTAACGAACACTCGGTGGATCTCAAAGCGGTGCTGCGCGCCCATCCGGGGCAGCCGCAGCGGCTGGAGAAAGCGATTGTCGAGGCGATGAAACTCAAACCCTATCGCCACCATTTCGAAGTGAACGACGACGTTCAGGTCGTGCGCTTCATGAACATGACCGGCGGCTGAACCGCCACCTCCCTGCGTAACCGGGATCGCACAGCATGATCATCAGACCCAAGGTCAACCAATTCGCCATCCTCTTTACCCTCAAAGGTTCGATCGCCAAGCGCATCGCGCTGCGCGCATTGATGGTCACGCTGCTGGCGGCAGGTATCGTGCTGGTGGAAATCCTCCATCCGAGCAGTTTCACCAAGGTCAGCGCCACACCGTTCACCCTGCTCGGGCTGTCGCTGTCGATCTTCATGAGTTTTCGCAACAACGCCTGTTACGACCGCTGGTACGAAGCCCGTAAGGCGTGGGGCGAAGTGATCGTGCATACCCGCTCGGTAATGCGCGAGACCCAAGTTATCCGCGAATCAGTCCACCGCCGGCCGTTGTTGCTCAACCTTTGCGGTTTCGCCCACTCCCTGAATGCGCGATTGCGCCGCGAAAGCGAGGCGGTGGCCAGCGCTGCGTGGATCACACCGAAACTTGATGCAGAAGTGCCGGACTACAGCGGGCGCATCTTGCATCAGATCGGCGAGCAATGCGGCGACCTGCAGCAGAGCGGCGAACTCAGCGAATGGCGCTACATGCTGCTGGCCAATCACCTGACCAGCCTGACCCAGGCGCAAGCGGTGTGTGACCGCATCAAGAACACCCCGCTGCCCTTCCCCTACACCTTGCTGCTGCACCGCACGATCTACCTGTTCTGCATCCTGCTGCCGTTCGCCATGGCCGAACCGCTGGGTTGGCTGACACCGCTGTTCACTGCCATCGTCAGCTACACCTTCTTCGGCCTGGACGCCATCGCCGACGAACTGGAAGACCCCTTCGGCCGCGACGAAAACGATCTGCCCACCGACGCACTGGTGCGCACCATCGAGCGCGACATTCTGTTTGAGCTCGGCGAAACCGAACTGCCTCCCGTGTTGATGCCGATGGACTACGTGCTGAGCTGAATCCACACGCTGCAAAACTTTCTGGGGGCAACCGAGTCCCCGGCGTGGTTCTGGGTGGTTGTTGATTGCAATACAAACCTGATGAGATAGAGGCCCCTGACACGACTCAACCCAGGAGTGCCCTTGAGCACAACGCCGCAGGATCTCCCCCGCCCCGAACCCGTCACCCTGCGTCAGGCCTGGCGCTTCTGGCTGAAGCTCGGCTGCATCGGTTTCGGCGGTCCGGCCGGGCAGATCGCGATCATGCATCAGGAGCTGGTGGAGCGGCGGCGCTGGATCTCCGAGCGGCGTTTTCTCCACGCCCTCAATTACTGCATGCTGCTGCCCGGTCCCGAGGCTCAGCAATTGGCGACCTACATTGGCTGGCTGCTGCACCGTACCTGGGGCGGGGTGCTGGCCGGTGCGCTGTTTGTCCTGCCGTCGCTGTTTATCCTGATTGGCCTGTCGTGGGTGTACATCGCGTTCGGTGACGTACCCGCCGTGGCCGGAGTGTTTTACGGAATCAAACCGGCAGTGACGGCGATTGTCCTGCACGCCGCTCACCGCATCGGCTCGCGGGCGCTGAAAAACGCCTGGCTATGGGCAATCGCCGGGGCCGCGTTCGTGGCGATTTTCGCGTTCAACGTGCCATTTCCGCTGATCGTGCTGGGCGCGGCGCTGATCGGCTACCTGGGTGGGCGCCTGACACCGGAAAGATTCAACAACGGCGGCCAGCGCGGCAGCGAAAAATCCTTCGGCCCGGCGCTGATCGACGACGACACACCGACACCCGAACACGCACGCTTTCATCTGCCAAAGCTGCTGCGCCTGGCAGTGATCGGCGCGCTGCTGTGGTGCCTGCCGATGGCCCTGCTGACAGCACTCTTCGGCTGGGACGGCACGTTCACGCAGATGGGCTGGTTCTTCACCAAAGCGGCGCTGCTTACCTTCGGCGGTGCCTACGCGGTGTTGCCCTACGTGTATCAAGGCGCGGTCGGGCATTACGGCTGGCTGACGCCGACCCAGATGATCGACGGCCTCGCGCTCGGTGAAACCACGCCGGGGCCGCTGATCATGGTGGTGGCGTTTGTCGGCTTCGTCGGCGGTTATGTGCAGCCGGCGTTCGGCCCCGAGCATGCGTTCGTCGCCGGTGCATTGGCGGCGACGCTGGTGACGTGGTTCACCTTCCTGCCCTCGTTCCTGTTCATCCTCGCCGGCGGGCCGCTGGTGGAGTCGACCCACAACGAACTGAAGTTCACCGCCCCGCTGACCGCGATTACGGCAGCGGTGGTCGGGGTGATTCTGAACCTGGCGTGCTTCTTCGCTTACCACGTGTTCTGGCCGAACGGTTTTGCCGCGTCACCGGATGTTTTTTCGCTGCTGCTCGCGGCGGCGGCCACGCTCGGTCTGTTTATTTTCAAGCGTGGCGTGATCGAGGTGTTGACCGTTTGCGCCCTCGTCGGGCTGGGGTTCCATCTGTTGCGCTGAGCCTGCGGCCGTGCCTCCCGGTCGCGAATCAGCCGTTTACTTCTCCGGGGATTCCCCCTTACTATCCAGCCACCCCGGCATGGCGGGACACTCCCGCCGCCGACGTTTTCCGCCAACGGAAACACGCGTCATGAGCACGTCACCACAACAACCAGAATCGTTGAACGTCTCTGCTGCATGCGCCCTCCCTCGCAGGAGCCGCGCATGAATCGCATCGTCAATCTCCCCATGGCCCTGCGCCGTTCCAAGCTGCGTCACTCCGCACGTCCGCCGGATACCGCCCTGCCCGTCTGATCGCGCCGGTTGACCACGCGACAGTCCCCCTCTTTTCGATATCCCTGCCAGGACGCCCGGGTCTTTTGCCCGTTGCTGCGTCCGGCCCGAATCTGCGCGCCCGTGCGGCGCACTCGTGAGTGATTGACATGAAATTCGCAGCCCTTGAAGACGCCCGTAACTTTCTCGATCAGAACCCCGACATCGACATGATCGAGCTGTTCATCCTCGACGCTAACGGCGTGCCGCGCGGCAAGCTGTTGCACCGTGAAGAACTGCTCGCCGTGTATGAAAGCGGCCGTCCATTGCCCAGCACCATCCTCGGCCTGACGGTGCATGGCGAGGACGTGGAAAATTCCGGCCTGGTGTGGGACGTCGGCGATATCGACTGCCGCGCCTATCCCCTGGAAGGCAGTCTGGTGCGCCTGCCGTGGCGGCAGATTCCCACCGCCGCCGTGCAGGTGAGCATGCACCCGGAGCAAGGTCTGCCGGCCAGCATCGCCGATCCGCGACACCTGCTGATCAAGGTGATCGAGCGCTTGAAAGCCGAGGGTTATCACCCGGTCATGGCCTGCGAGCTGGAGTTCTATCTGCTCGACGCCAAACGCGATCATAACGGCCGTCCGCAACCGGCGCTGGACGCCGACGGCGGACGACCGCGACACACTCAGGTCTACGGTTTGCGGGAGCTCGAGCAGATCGAGCCCTTCCTCGCCGACCTCTACAGCGCCTGCAAACTGCACGGCATTCCGGCGCGCACGGCGATCTCCGAATACGCGCCGGGCCAGGTGGAAATCACCCTCGAACACGGCGATGCGCTGGAGGCGATGGATCAGGCGGTACGCTACAAGCGGCTGGTCAAGGCGGTGGCCCACAAGCACGGCATGCAGGCGACATTCATGGCCAAGCCCTTCGATGATCTGGCGGGCACCGGCATGCACATGCACGTCAGCCTCGCCGATGACGAGGGGCGCAATCTGTTCGCTGCCGAAGACCCGGCCGGCACCCCGCTGCTGCGCACAGCGATTGGCGGCATGCTCGCGTCCCTGCTCGACTCGCTGCTGCTGTTCTGCCCGAACGCCAACTCCTACCGCCGCTTCCAGGCCAACAGCTACGCCCCGCTGGCACCGACCTGGGGTGTCGACAACCGCACCGTGAGCCTGCGCGTACCGGGCGGCCCGGCCAACACCCGCCACATCGAACACCGCATCTGCGGCGCCGACGCCAACCCGTATCTGGCAGCGGCCGCGATCCTCGCCGGCATTCATCGCGGCATCAAGGACAACCTCGACCCGGGCGAACCGGTAGAGGGCAATGGGTATGCGCAAGCGACGGAGCTGCTGCCGACCGACTGGCTGACCTCGCTCAATGCGTTGCACCACTCGGCATGGGCGCGGGATGCGTTGGGGCAGGAATTTCTCGGGGTTTATCTGGCAGTGAAACGCGCGGAATACCGCCAGTTCATGGCCGAGGTGGGCGAGCAGGATTGGCGCTGGTATCTGACGGAGGCCTGATTTCCGCTGCCCCACACAACTCCCATAAAGGGAGTTGTGTCCGCCCTCGAGCCTGAATTTATCTGGACACTCACATGACCCAACGCACGCATTCCTATTACACCGCCACCCTTAACCAGGACACCAACTACCCCTCGCTGCAAGGCCGACACAAGGTTGACGTGGTCATCATCGGCGGCGGCTTCACCGGCGTCGCCACCGCTGTCGAACTGGCCGAAAAAGGCCTGAAAGTCGCCATCGTCGAAAGCCACAAGATCGGCTGGGGCGCCACCGGGCGCAATGGCGGACAGGTCACCGGCAGCCTGTCCGGCGACGGCGCGATGCGCAAACAGATGCGCCGCAAACTCGGCGATGAGGTCGACGACCTCATCTGGCATCTGCGCTGGCGCGGGCACGAAATCATCCAGCAGCGAGTCGAGAAGTACGCCATCCAGTGCGACCTCAAACACGGCCATCTGCACGCGGCGTACAAGCCGAGTCACATGGACGGTTTGCGCAGCGACTATGAGGAAGCCGTGCGGCGCGGCATGGGCGACGAAGTCAGCCTGCTTGACCGCAGCCAGGTGCGCGATCTGCTGCAAAGCGACCTCTATCACGGCGCAATCAAGAACACCCGCAACATGCACCTGCACCCGCTCAATCTGTGCATCGGCGAAGCACGGGCGGCGGAAGGTCTGGGGGCGTTGATTTTCGAAAACAGTGAAGTGCTGGAGATCATCCACGGCGACACACCGGGTGTCAGAACCGCCCAGGGCCAGATCGACGCCAGGCAAGTGCTGCTGGCCGGCGATGTCTACCACAAGCTCGAACCCGGCCAGCTCAAGGGCAAGATCTTCCCGGCCATGGGCGGCATCGTCACCACCGCGCCGCTGGGAGATCTGGCGAAGCAGATCAACCCCCAAGACCTGGCGGTGTACGACTGCCGTTTCGTCCTCGATTACTACCGCCTCACCGCCGACGGGCGTTTGCTGTTTGGCGGCGGCGCCAACTACAGCGGCAAGGACTCACGGGACATCGCCGGCGAACTGCGGCCCTGCATCGAGCAAACCTTCCCGGCGCTCAAGGGTGTGCCGATCGATTACCAGTGGAGTTGCGCCATGGGCATCGTGATCAACCGCATCCCGCAACTGGGCAAGCTCTCGGATAACGTCTGGTATTGCCAGGGCTACTCCGGGCACGGCATCGCCACCACGCACATCATGGGTGAAATCATGGGCCGGGCGATCACCGGGCAAATGGAGCAGTTCGATACGTTTGCGCAGTGTCAGCACATTCGCGTGCCGATGGGCGATCTGCTGGGCAATCCGATGCTGGCGGCCGGGATGTGGTACTACCAGATGCTGGAGCGGTTGCGCTGATTCGGGTGTCTGAGCGAGGCCGGATTTTGCGGTGAATGGACCGGCCTCTTCGCGGGCAAGCCCGGCTCCCACAACGTCCGGGTCCTGATACCCCGGAAAATGTGGGCGCCGGGCTTGCCCGCGAAAACGCCGTCAGACCCGCCACAAGACTTCAGTCTGGCAACTGCTCCACCTCAATCCCCAACCGCCGGTAATCCTCGACACTGCCCGATGCCAGGTGCCGCTCGGTGATCAGGGTGTGCAGTCGCTCACACGGGGCCACCACAAACGGCTCCACCGCGCCGAGCTTGTCCGCCGTGGTCACGGCAATCACCCGCGCCGCGCTGGCGAGCAAGGCCTGCTTCACCGGCACCTCATCGAAATGCAGCGAGGTGATGCCCACGTCCGGGTGAATCGCGCAGACCCCGGTAAACGCCAGATCGGCCTTGATCCCGGCAATCAGCCGCAACGCCTCATGCCCGCCGGCCGACAGGGTTTTCGGGTTCAACTGCCCGCCGGCCAGGATCACCTTCACCCCGGCGTACGCCGCCAAGGCAATCGCCGTCATCGGTGCCGCCGTCACCGCCGTGATACTGATGTCCGGGCGCAACGCCCGCGCCACCTGCAACGTGGTCGAGCCAGAATCGAACAACACGATCTGCCCGTCCTCGACCTTCTGCGCCGCCAACTGCGCCAGCCGCACCTTGACCTCATCCGTCTCGTCCAGACGCGTGAAGTAATCCTTGCCGGTGTCCTTCGGTCGCGGCAGCGCCCCGCCATGCACCCGCTGCACCAGGCCTGCGCTGTCCAGTTCGGCGAGGTCGCGGCGAATGGTGTCCTCGGACACCGCAAAGTGCTGGCTCAGCTCGGAAGCCATGACCTTGCCGTCACGTTCGAGGATCAGGAGGATTTTCTGGCGGCGCAGGGACGGGAGTTCGTTGGCGGAATGGTCGTGCATGGTCATGCCTGTTTGTGCTTGTAGTTGCAGGTTTTGCGAGCCTAGCGAAAGCCTCGGCCAAACACAAACCGGCTGCCATCAATTGTTTCGATCTTTGGAATCACCAAGGCAAATTTTTCCTTTGCTTTCAGCCTGTTCAAAATGGCCCCACTCCAAATGGCTCAGGATGCCCGCCGTGAACCTCAATTTCGCCTTCGCCTGCATGATCGTCGTGTCCTTCGCAATTGCCCTCGGCCACGCCTGACACTCAGACCGACGCCGCCAGATGCTCGCGCAGCCACTTGTGCGCCGGGTCGCGGTGGGAACGCTCGCCCCAGAACATCGCCATCTCGTAACCCGGCACTTGCAGCGGTGCGTCGACCACTTGCAGCGCCGGGTGGCCACGCACCAGGCGTGACGGCAGCATCGCCACCAGGTCGGTGCTCGCCAGCACCGACATCACCAACAGAAAGTGCGGCACCGACAGCACCACCTTGCGCGACAGCCCCACATCGGCCAAGGCATTGTCGGTCGTGCCCCAGAAGCCCCCGCCCTCCCGCGACACCATGACGTGTTCCAGTGCGCAGAACTGTTCGCGTGTCGGCGGCGCGTTCAAACCCGGATGGCCGATACGGCCGGCCAGCACGTAGCGCTCGGTGAACAGCGGCCGTTGATGCAACTCCGGCGGCGCGCCTTCGGTGATGTGCAGCGCCAGGTCGAACAGCCCCTGCTCCGCCTGCTTGACCATTTGCCCCGGCAGCAGGTCGACCACCGCCAGCCGCGTACCCGGCGCCTGCGTACGCAAACCGCTCAGGGCTGGCAGGACGATGGTCGATTCGCCGTAGTCCGTTGCCGAGATTTTCCAGGTGAGGGTCGCCAGCGCCGGGTCGAACGGGCTGGCCGGCGCCACCGCCCGCTCCAATGCTTCCAGTGCTTCGCGCAGCGGCTCGCGCAGTTCATCGGCGCGGACGGTCGGACGCATGCCACGGGGGCCGGGCAGCAACAACGGATCGCCAAAGATGTCGCGCAACTTCGCCAGATGCACGCTCACCGAGGGCTGTGACAGGTTCAGCCGCTGTGCGGCACGGGTGACGTTGTGCTCGGCCAGCAACACGTCGAGGGTCAGCAGCAGGTTGATATCCAGGCGTCTCAAATTATTCATGGCTATACCAGACATATCAGACATTCATTTCCAATATACCTGCGCAACCCCGATCCTGCTGCCACTCAGCAACGGAGCTTCACAATGAATGTGCTACTAGTCTACGCCCACCCCGAACCCACTTCCCTCAACGGCTCGCTCAGGGACTTCGCCGTCCAGCGCCTTGAGGCCGCCGGCCATACCGTGCAGGTGTCCGACCTGTACGCAATGAACTGGAAAGCCATCCTCGACGCCGACGACAGCCCCGAACGCGACACCAGCCGGCCGTTCCACACCTCCCTCGACTCGAAAATCGCCTTCGCCCAGGGCACGCAGGCCGCCGACATCGCCCGCGAGCAGGAAAAACTGCGGTGGGCCGACACCCTGATCCTGCAATTTCCGCTGTGGTGGTTTTCGATGCCGGCGATCCTCAAGGGCTGGGTCGAACGGGTGTACGCCTACGGTTTTGCCTACGGCGTCGGCGAGCATTCCGATGCCCGTTGGGGGGATCGTTACGGCGAGGGCACGCTGCAGGGCAAACGGGCGATGTTGATGGTCACGGCCGGCGGCTGGGAGTCGCACTACAGCTCGCGCGGGATCAACGGGCCGATCGACGATCTGCTGTTTCCGATCCACCACGGCACGCTTTACTACCCCGGCTTCGACGTCCTGCCGCCGTTCGTGGTGTATCGCACCAGCCGCATGGATGCGGCGCGGTTTGCGCAAACCTGCGAGGCCCTCGGCGCACGCCTGGATGAGTTGTGGAGCACCCGGCCGATTGCCTTCCGCCAGCAGAATGCCGGGGATTACCGGTTTCCCGACTTGACCTTGAAGGACGAAATCGCACCGGACCGTGAGGGTTTTGCCGCGCATCTGCGCTGAGGTGGCTCCCACAAAAGCCCCCCGTTCCAATGTGGGAGCGGGCTTGCCCGCGAAAGCGGTGTGTCAGGCAGCGCTGTACCCACTGCCACACCGCTCAATTCAAGCAGTCACCACCTTCGCCGTGCGCACGAACAGCGCATGCACCTTGTCCCAGAAATTACCGCCCAGCACGAAGAAACTGCCGATGAACATCAGGTCGCCCAGCGCCTGCATCTGCCAGAGATTGGGCCGTACGCCGGGGAAGAAGTTGTCGAAATACGGTTCCAGGAACGACGAAAGCAGCGGCAGGCAAAACATCACCACGCCGATCTTGTGGCGTATCGGGCTGACTTCGGCCACCGGCGTCGGGATCACCCCGGAGATGTAGCGGCCGATGGTGCGCTTGAGTTCGGCGAACCCGGCCTTGCCCATCACCGCGATCACCAGCAGCAGCAACACCTTGTTGCTGATGAACAGCACCCCGGTCAACGCCGCGACTTTCGAGCCGGGCACATCCAGCGCCGCCGCCAGAGGCACCAGAAGCCATGAACCGAGCATCACGCAGATGATTGCCACGCCGACCTTGAAGCGCCAGTTGGCGCCGGTCGGTTCAACCGAATCTTGAGCAGTATCCATGGGTTCCATACCTTTTCGTCAGGGGCGCAGATCAGTGAACTTCGCCTGAAAAAGCGTAGCAGGTGATTTGCCCTTTCAACCCGCAATCTGGCGTCTATGCTCCAGTGAAATTTCCAATGTGGAACGGACCGAATGCCTGCAACGACGGCCCTGCTCAGACGTCCCGGTCATCTGCTGTTGCTCGGTGCGCTGAGCCTTGGCGGTTGCGTGCGCCTGGGGCCGGACTTCCAGCCACCGGGCGAACCCTGGAGCAAGCAATGGCAGAGCGCTGCGCTGGAACAGGCCAGCGAGCGCGGCGCGCATCCGGACCTGCGCCAGTGGTGGCAGGTGTTTGCCGACCCGGTGCTGGATCGCCTGATCGCCGAAGCCGACGCGCATAACGCCAGCCTGAAAATCGCCGGCCTGCGTGTTCTGGAAGCCCGCGCGCAACTGGGCATCGCCGAGAGCGGGCGCTTCCCGCAACTGCAACAGGTCGACGTCGACAGCCTGTATATCGACCGGCGCCAGTCCGGCGGCAACAACCCGCAGGACGCGCATTTCTGGCAACACAACGCGGCATTCGACGTCGGCTGGGAGCTGGATTTCTGGGGCCGTTTCAGCCGCGCCATCGAATCCTCCGACGCCAGCTACTTCGCCGCCCAGGCCAACTATGAAGATGCGCTGGTGCTGCTGCGCGCGTCGGTCGCGGACACCTACTTTCTGCTGCGCACCACCGAGGCGCGGCTGCGGGTCGCCCGGGAAAACGCCGATCAGCAGAAACGCAACTTTGAAATCACCGAGCAACTGTTCACCAGCGGCCAGACCGCCGAACTCGACCTGCAACAGGCGAAAACCCAGTACCTGACCACATTGGCAAGCATCCCCGCATTCGAAGACCAATTGCTGCGCACCCGCAATGCGCTGGCGGTGCTGGTCGGTCAGCCGCCCGGCGGCGCGGCGCTGCTGGCCGAGCAACCGGGGCTGATCCCGCTGATTGACCGCGCGGTGCTTCAGGACGTACCGGCCAACCTGTTGCTGCGCCGGCCGGACGTGCGAGCGGCGGAGCTGAATGTCGCCGCACAATCGGCGCTGGTCGGCGTCGCCGAAACCGATCTGTACCCGTCGCTGACCCTGCTCGGCAGCATCGTCTGGTCCAGCGATACGCTCGGCGCCACGCCACGCAGCCTCGACCTGATCGGCGGCCCGAGCCTGCGCTGGAACATCTTCGATTACGGGCAGATCCGCAACAACGTGCGGGTGCAGGATGCGCGTTTGCAGCAACTGATCGAAGCCTACCGTGACAAGGTGCGCCAAGCCGCGCGCGAGGCCGACGATGCCGCCAGCGGTTTGAGCAAAGGCCTCGAACAGGAACGCGTGCTGGGTGAAGCGGAAGCGGCGGCGCGGCGTTCTCTGGCGTTGGCCAACACTCAATATCGCGAAGGTTATTCGGACTTTCAGCGGGTGCTCGATGCGCAACGGGCGCTGTTGCAGATTCAGGACAGTTATCTGGTCACCCGCGCCAACGCCGTGAGCAATCTGATCGCCCTCTACAAAGCCCTCGGCGGCGGCTGGCAAAGCAGCGCACCGCAGATCGACAAGCCGACCCGGCAACAGATGCAGCAACGCACCGACTGGGGCCATTTGCTCACCACGCCAGCGCCGCAACCGGCGTACCCCATTCCCTCGCAGGTAAGCCGCCATGACTGACGCCGCGCCTCCCGCTCCCGCCCCAGCGCCGGCCCCCGCGCCTGCTGCAGATCCGGCCAAAAAAGGCATTCGCCTGGTGCTGCTGGTGATCCTGCTGAGTCTGGCCTGGTATCTGCTCGCCGACCGTTTCACGCCGTATACGCAACAGGCGCGGGTCGGCGCGTTCGTGATTCCGGTAGCGTCGGAAGTCGCCGGTCGGGTGATCAAGGTCAATGTGCGCAACAACCAGGATGTGAAGGCGGGCGACATCCTCTTCGAGCTCGATCCGCAGCCGCTGCAAATCGCCGTCGACCGGGCCAGGGCCGATCTGGAAGCGACCCGTCGTTCGGTCGGCGCCAACACCGCCGGCATCGCCTCCGCCGAGGCCTCGTTGCGGGCCGCGCAGGCCAATGAACTGAAGGCACGCCAGGACAATCAGCGGCTCGAAGGGCTGTACAAACAGGATCCGGGTACGGTGTCGGTGCGCCTGCTGGAGGTGTCCCGTGCCAATCGCGAGGCCGCCGTCAGTCAGGTCGCCGCCGCCCGCGCCGAAGTCGTGCGTGCCCAGGAAACCGAAGGCGGTGGCGATGCCGACACCAACGCCAAATTGCGCAGCGCCGCCGCGACACTGGCGAAAGCCGAACTCGATCTGGCCAACACCCGCATCGGCGCGCGCTCGGCGGGGCTGATCACCGACCTGCGCACCGACGCCGGCCAGTTTGCCGCCGTCGGCAGCCCGGTGATGACCCTGATCGCGATCCACGACGTGTGGGTCAGCGCTGACCTGACTGAAAACAATCTGGGTCGGATTCAGGTCGGCACACCGGTGTCGATCATCCTCGACTCGCTGCCCGGTGAAGTGCTGGATGGCCGGGTACGCAGCATCGGTTATGGCGTCAGCGTCGGTCAGTCGACTCAACCCGGCACCCTGCCGACCATTCAGAACAGCCGCGACTGGCTGCGTCCGGCCCAGCGTTTTCCGGTGATTATCGAATTCAGTGACGAGGCGAAAAAGCGCCTGTTCGACAGCCGGGCGATTCGCGCTGGCGGGCAGGCGGAAGTCATGGCGTTTCCCAGCGAGGGCAATTGGCTCAATCCATTGGGGCGAATGTTTGTCTGGCTGATGAGCTGGTTGTCGTATGCCTACTGAGCGCAGCGTCCCGGCGCAACGCGCCTTGCGCCTGGCGTTTGGCACCGCGTTGTGTACCGCTGCGAGCTACGCGCTCGGGTTGCCGCTGGCGTTTCTGTCGCCGGTACTGGCGGTGTTGCTGCTCGCCAGCGTGCCCCGGCCGTTGCCGTTGAAAGCCGCCGTGGCGCTCACGCTGGCTGCCGCGTTCACCACCAGTTTCGGCCTGTTGCTGGTGCCGCTGCTGCGTTATTACCCGGTGTGCGGCGTGCTGTTGATCGGCATCGGTCTGTTTGTGGTTTTCCGTTATGGATTGCGCGGCGGCAACGTGCTGATCATGACCTTCATGGTGATCGGCATGACCCTGATCTCCGCCGCCGGTTTCGCCTTGTTCGACCTGGCCATGGCGGTGATCGGCGCGCTGCTCAAAGGCCTGCTGCTGGCGGTCATCATGGTCGCCGTCAGCCACGCGTTTTTCCCGGAGCCGGCCAACAGCCCCGCCCCGCCACCGCCGCCCGCCATGCCCGCCGAAGACGTGCCGCGCGTGGCGTTGCGCGCGACGCTGATCGTTTTGCCCACCTTCGTATTGGTGCTGATCGATCCGGCCAGTTATCTGCCGATCATCCTCAAGGCCGTCAGCCTCGGCCAGCAAAGCACCACCACCCGCACCTACCACGCGGGCCGAGAATTGCTCGGTTCAACCCTGCTCGGCGGGTTGCTGGCGGTGCTGTTCTGGTGCGCGCTGAGCCTGTTCGTGCATCTGTGGATGTTCGCCCTGTGGATGCTGCTGTTCAGCCTGGCGCTGGCGCGCAAACTCTATCGCCTGCACGCCACGCAGCTCACCCCCGGTTTCTGGCTCAACACCTTGGTGACGATGATTATCCTGCTCGGCCAATCGGTCGAGGACAGCGCGGCGGGCAAGGACGTGTACACCGCGTTCGCCGTGCGCATGGGCTTGTTCATCCTCGTGACGCTCTACAGCGGGCTGATGATGCACCTGCTGGAAAACCATCGCCCCACCGCTCAGGGCGTGACCTGATAACCGCGACCTTGCAGGCAACCGGTGTAGGCGCTGGAACTGGCTGAAGCGTCCGTCCTGCGCTGCTCGCGCCGATCCTGACGCTGCCGCGAGCCACCGACCACCGCTCCGGCGGCGGCGGTTTGTTTGGCCTGGTTTTGCCGGTAGTCCTGTTTGCGGTCATCGTCGACGGCTTCGTAAAACTCGTCGTGTTGACGGCCTCGAACCTGGGCGGCCGTTGCTCCCGCCGCCGCGCCGACTGCCGCGCCTTTCAGCCGTCCGCCGGCCTGGGGTGTCGAGCTGGTGGAACTGGACGCGACCGAGTGGCAGTCGTTGATGTCGATCTGGGTTTGTTGCGGTGATTGGCCCTTGAGCGGGACGACAGACTCGGCGCGGGCCTCGCTGGCGCAGAGCGCGGCGGCGATGAAAAGCGAGATGGACGAGATGCGGTTCATGATTACCTCCGGCGGGCGTGGGGTTGCCTGTGGTGCGGGGTAATCAGGGAGTGTAGTTCAGGTTTCAGAGCGAAAAGCCCCTCAAGGGAATCGAGGTCACTGAAACGCTCAAACCCCTTCCCGCCCCCGCCGAACCTGTACCACCAACGCCGGCGCAAAATGCAGCAGCACCATCCGGCTCAAATGATGAGTCAGAATAAACACCACATTCAGCCCGCCACCAAACGCCACAATGGCAATCGTCTCGATCGCCCCCGGCATGTACGCCAGCCACAGTGTCAGCGAATCGCTGCCCAACCACCGCCCCGCCACGCCGGCGAACGCCGCCGCAACCACCAGCATCAACCCCACCGACATCAACGCCGTCCGCCCATGGCGCGCCAGTTCGCCAAGGCCAATCCCCTGAAACCGCGAGCCAATCCGAGCGCCGAGAATCAACGCCGCCAGATTCAGACTCCAGTCCGGCATATGAAACCCGTGCAGCCAGCCCGCCTTCACAAACACCGCCGTGATGATGATCGCCGTCAGCATGAACGGCGCCGGCACGCCCACCACCAGCAACAATCGCCCCAGCAGCACACTCAGGAAAATCACCGACAACGCCGTCAGCGCCATGCCGGTACTCAACGGGGCGCTATCGACCACGGCATCCGACACCTGACCGGGTATGCACAGACTCACCAGCACGGTGATCAACAGCAGCCGCATCAGATGCACGATGATCACCTTGCTCGACGCCTGATGCGACTCAAGCAAATCAAACACCGCCGCCAACGCCCCCGGATACACCGCCAGCAACGCATCCGTACGATTCCAGCCGGCGCCGCGCGTCAGCCACCAACCGGCCAGGGCGATCTGCGCCATCAGGCACAGCAACAACACGCCGAGGCTGGGCAACATCGTCGCCGCCGTCGCGCTGTCCCATGCCTCGAACATCAACCCGGTGGCGATGCCCAGGGTGACCTGGATATAACCCAGACCATAGGGCGTCGTCGGCGCGAAACCGGTTTGGCTGACGATCAGCGAAGTGGCGAGGATCGAGCCGAGCAGCAGCCCATGGGGCACGCCGCTGGCTTGCAGCGCCGCGCCCAATGCGGCGGCGATCAGTAGACACAGAATGGATTTCATCAATACTCCATCGACGTGAAAGTACGGTTGATGTCGTCTGAACCGAGGATTCAGGATGGATTTTTAGCGGGGGTGATCGTCGACTTCTTCGATTCTCGCGAGACCAGAATTCTTGGTGTGTGCTGCTCTTGAGACTTGACCAATTTCTCGCTCCTGGAAATTTTCAGGCAATCGATCAACGAACTGACGCCAAAGAAACCCGCGACCGGAAGCGTGATGCCCATCCAGAGAGCGAACTTGGGCTCAAGGCTCAGTGGCTGGATCAAAAGCAGGGGTGCCATTGCGATTAACCACCACACGACATACATCGTGCCGTACCAGGTTTTACGCCAGATTCTGGAAAAACTGCTTTTGTACTTCGGCCGAAAATCAATTCTGTGCCGTCGCGCATCCAGCTCGACGTACTGTCGTGAAAGCACGTAAGCCTTCAGGCTTTTGGCGGGGTCAACGAGGGAAATCAGATACGCAACATCTGCCGGGTTGATCGCCGAAGTCCCCGCAATAGCGAAGTAACCACGCTCGACGACCAAAGGGTGCTGGTTTGGGTTTTGCTCCATGTCCTTGAGTACGTCTCTGGCGACCCGATATTCCTCGGTCAGACGACTTTTGCCCATGAACAACAACTCACGGATGACTTTCGTCGCTGCTGCGACGATGCCCATGACCGTCAGTAATTGAACAATTGTTGCGAACTCCATCCGTGGTTCCTCTTCATTCCCTTGATTGCCATCGGCTACGAACGCAACCGCCCGATCGCCCGTCGATACTTCTCGACCCGCTCCAGATCCTCCCAGCCCGGCGAGGCGATCCGCGAGAGGTCGCTGTTCTCTTCCAGATCCGCCAGTTTCACCACCCGCCCGATCGGGTTTTGCGCCGCGCGGTCGACGAAATCCTCGTAGGACTCGCCCGGCACTTTGGTCACCGATTCGATGGCAGATAAAACCTCTTCGCTGAACCCTTCCCGGCGCAGGTCATCAAGGCTGATGCCGCAGTCCTCGACCACATCGTGCAACACCGCGACGATGCGTTCCTCCAGCGTGGTCATGCGCAGCATCACCTTCAGCGGATGCAGAATGTACGGCGCACCGCCCTTGTCGACCTGCCCGGTGTGAGCCGTGGCGGCGATGGCAATGGCGCGTTCAAGGGTCTGAGTCATGAGTGAAACCTCCGGGTTAGACGCCATACCGGCCGCCGACATGGATATTGCGTTTGAGCCAGCCGCCAATCGCCTGCAGACGCCCGACCGGTTGTTTTTGCTCGACGTGGCGCTGGAGAATCAACGCCACCAGCGTCGCCTGATCCGCCCCCGGATGCGCGTCGATCAACTCCGCTACCCAGACGCAATCGGCTTTCTTCAGATGCTCACGCCAGTCGCCGGGCCAGCCGTCCAGTTCATCCAGCGCGAGAAACCGCGCGCCGCCATGCTCCATATGCCCGCCGCCCATCGACTGCTCGAAACAGAACGGCGTGTCGGGCCTCGACGGATCGATATGGAACAGATAGATGTCGTGGAAAGGATGCTGCGAGGTGGGCACGTTGTTGCGGCTGCCGATTTCGATCATGGCAATGTTCCAATCCTTGGGGGCGCTAGATGTGTCTGATTGTTTCGCAGACCAGTCGACCGGTGCAAACGAAAAACCTGATGGAACCTCCCCTCACCCTGCCGCCTCGAAAACAATAAGCGCGCAAATCTTCGATCAGAGCGCGGCCCTGGGAGAGGAAACCCCGATGAACATTCGATTTCTGCTTCTGATCGCCACCTTCAGCGTCATCCCCACCTGCGTCATGGCCGAAGGCTGCGACGTCCTGACCCGCTCCTCCAGCCCCGCCGTGCCGGCCGTGGAGACCCATAGCTGCTACGAATACGAAGGCATGCCGGTCAACTCGATCGACTGGTCGTGCAGCAACGAGAGCAAGGACATGCTCAACAGCACCAAGAAAAAGGTCGAGCATTGCGCCGATCACTATCAGGCGTCGTGCATCGCCACCCTCACCCAGGAATCCCTGGCCAATCCGCATTCAACCAGCAAGGACAAGAACGCCAAGTCGCTGAACATTCCCGATAACGCGCAAGTGACCACGTATTACTACGATGCAGAGCATTTGGCGCAGGCGAAGGTGGATTGTGAGAATGGCGGTGGGCATTGGAAGGCGAAGTAGCGGGTTTGTCGCGGACATGAAAAAGGGACACCGGTTGGTGTCCCTATTTTGTGCCAACGTTGTGGTCTTATCGGATCGCGCGTCCGACCAATCAGATATCAGCGCTTGATGGCTTCACAGCGGGTGCGCAAGTCATGATTACTGATATTCCCGCAACTGCCGTTCCCCGTGGTTGCGTTGCAAAAGGCACGTTCGTCGCTGTTATCGATATTGCCGCAGGAGCCGCCACCCGTTTCCGCGTTGCAACGCGTGCGTAGATCGTGATTGTCGATATTCCCGCAGCTACCGTTACCCTGCTTGGCGTTGCAGTAGGTGCGCTGGTCATGGTCGGCAATGTTGCCGCAGGACCCATTACCCAACTCCGCGTTACAGCGTGTGCGCAAATCGTGATCGTCGATGTTCCCGCAACTGCCATTGCCTGCCATCGCGTTGCAGTAAGTACGCTGGTCGTGGTCATCAATGTTGCCGCAACTGGCAAAGGCATAACCGCTGAACATCAACAACATCGCAAGAATCAGTTTCATCTCACACTTCCCTGGTTTACCGGGAACAGCCCGGCACTGCTTGAGTCGATGAATGAGCGTCGCGACACGCTATCAAATTGACATCGCTTTTGAGAAAAGTTCCGGGACGGAAATGCGCGCCGAATTTAGAGATCTGAAAGCTTCGTAGGAAAACACCCTTTGTCACGAGGGAGCCTGTTCCCGCTGGGCTGCGAAGCAGACCCAAAACCGGTTAGCCCGATTCTTCAAACAGGCCGAAGTGCCCGTTTTTACTGAGGCTGGCTCGTAGGAAGAGATTGAGCCAGAGCGACAGAGTGGCGGATTGGACGTGCTACACCTCGGTTGCGGCTGCTGGAATCGGTGCCTAGAGTGAGGCTGTCGCTGACATCAATCGGCGATAGGGTTTCGCAGCCCTAGCGAGTTAAGTCCACACCCGGCAAAATACGGCCCGGCAATACGCCTGTGCTTCATTTTCATGGCGGTTGTGCGTGGGAGACCTCCGGGTCTGCCGGGTCTTAGCTCCTCGGTCTGCGAACCCGCGCATAACTGCCACCCAACTCATTTCGCAGCGAGCGGGTGGCGAATATTTCCCGAGCTAGGATCCATCCATGAACAACAAGCCACCGCTCTACCGCTACACGCACATGTCCCACCCCGCCACCGACCACCCCGTCCTCTTGGTCGACGCCGACTCCCCACTCCGCGACCTCCACGCCTGCGCAGCCGAACGCCTCAACGCCGTCCTCAAATACCTCGACCTCATGGCCTGCACCAGCCTGCCCGACTACGCCGAACACGACATCAACACCGTTACCAACATCGCCAGGATCCTGGTGCAGGATGTGAGGGATGTTTTTCGGGTGATTGAGCAGCGTGGGTTCGAGATACAGGAGTGACTCAGTTCAGGGATAGCAGTAACTGCTCGTTGCTAACAACCACCTGTGCACGCCATCTGTTAGACATCCCTTTCTTTCAGGAATAAGGGGATGAGAATAGCGATGAAATTGTCGATATAGATTTGATGTTTTTAGAAAACCATTGGCGACCAGCAGTTCGGTGAGGCTTAAGTTGCCGAGTATTATTGATTCGATGCTGTGCTTTCTTATAACCCCTTCAATCTATGTAAGGAAGAAAGGTGACAGATAGAAGACCCTTTAAATCCAATATCTACTGCACCGAAGCAAGGTGGTGGTGTGCAGTCTCGCTCTAGAAATCATGATGGCCAAGTTCGACAAGCGAAGTGATTCAGGCAAGCCAAGAAAGTAATAACCCGTAAGGGTGACAGATCAGACATGTGCAGATCTGTCACCTCTTCACATCATGCCTTGATATCCGTACTTGACCGGCCATCATCCTCTAACAACTCACCGTAACGGCTATACGTCAAAAACCCGACAGCCGAATTACGAAAAACTTTAACTTCCTCTTTAACTCTACGATCAAGTTCGAGCTGAATCGAAGAGTGCAGACCTTTCATTTCCTTGTCTGCATCTTCCACTGTTTTCCTAAGTGCTTCAAAGGCTGTCCCTAACAAAGGGACCTTTTCCAACTCGGCCCAAAGGTAGTTATTCGCAAAGCTCATTAGAAACTTCCAGGCGCCATTCAAAGAAAAATAAGAGCCTTCCTTTCCATTTCGCAAAGTTGCAATTATTTTTGACAAGGCCTCCAATATATTTAAACTATCTATTTCACCACTATCTTTAATTGACTGGAGGAGAGAAATTATTTGATCAAACAACTCAGGCAATCGGCTCTCTTTTCTATAGAATTCAAAAACACCATCAAAATCCAATCCGGAGCTTTCACCAACCACGATACCCCAATCGTGATTCAGGATTGACGAGAGAAGCCTATAGTGGCTTTTAGCAAGATCGCCACTATTCCAACTTCCCTCAATGAAATATTGAGTATAATTTATAAGATCCTTAAGCCAACCCGGAGCCTCTGACGAAGGTAAAATACTTCGTAAATAGATAGCGGAGTCTTTGACACGCTGCGCAGCCGATTTCTTTTCAGTAACATTCTCACCTGCAAGCTCTAGAATCAACTCCTCTGAAACTTTTTTTAAATCAGCATGACGCTCATTCAAAATCCTACTAAAAAACTCAACCGCCTTATCATTAATCATTGCAGCACCACTCAATAACTCCTTGTCGCTTGCAAGTCCGAAACTCCGCAGGCATAAAAATCTAAAAAACACACAACATGGCGCACCACGAATTAAATTTCATAAGGAGTTATATCCCCTCAAAAATTCGCCGGCGTATTCGCACTAATAATTTCCGCCTCATCCGCCCCGATATTGCGGAATTTATGCGGCAGCGTCGTCGGAAAGTAATACCCATCTCCGGCACTCAAAATGCTCACCGAGCCATCCACGGTCAATTCCACGGTGCCACGGGTCACCAGGCCGCACTCCTCGCCTTCCGCATGCACGATCGGCTCTTCGCCAGAGCTGGCGCCCGGTGCGTATTGTTCGCGCAGCAGGCGCATCTGCCGGCTCGGGACCGAGGCGCCGATCAGGAGCAGGCGCAGGCCGTGGCGGCCGAGGTCGGGTTGTTCGTTGGCGCGGAAGACGTATTGGTGTTCGCGCGGCGGCTGGTCGAAGGTGAAGAAGTCGGCCAGGGACATCGGTATGCCTTCGAGCAGCTTTTTCAGGGAGCTGACGGAAGGGCTGACGCGATTCTGTTCGATCAGGGAAATGGTGGCATTGGTCACGCCGCTACGCCGGGCCAGCTCGCGCTGGGAGAGTTTGTAGCTTTCGCGTACTAATTTGAGTCGAGAACCCGTATCCATGACAGCCTTATGTGAGTGTACTTAAGGGTAATGGGGGTGGAAGGCGGGATGGACGCAGGCCGCGTGTCATGCCGTTTTCCCTGTCCCTGAACCGTGAAAGGCGGCTATTAAATCACGTTTGGTGGTGTTGCTCAGCAGGTTCGATGGACGGTTGGGTAAAAGTCTTTCGGGCCTTGGCAATACAGCAACTGTGGGAGCGGGCTTGCTCGCGAAAGAGGAGTGTCAGGCGACAGGGATGTTGGCTGAAATGCCCTCTTCGCGGGCAAGCCCGGCTCCCACCGTTTTTTGTGCAGATGATCTATCACAGAAAAACCGGCGGGGCCTTGGGGACCGCCGCCGGGGAGGTAACTCAGATGCCGAAGCGGTCGCGCAGCGAGTAGTACACGGCGCCGAGGGCGGTGAGTGGCGCCGAGAAGGTGCGGCCGCCGATCATTGGCATGTGCGGCAACGAGGCGAACGCATCAAAGCGTTCGGCGTCGCCACGGATCATTTCCGAGATCAGTTTGCCGGCCAGGTGCGAGCAGGTGACGCCGTGGCCGCTGTAGCCTTGCATGTAGTAGGCGTTTTTCTCGATGCGGCCGAATTGCGGCATGCGTGACATGGTCAGCAGGAAGTTGCCGGTCCAGCGATAGTCGATTTTCACGTCCTTGAGCTGCGGGAAGGTCTTGAGGATTTTCGGGCGGATCAGTTGTTCGATGTCGTCCGGCTCACGGGCGCCGTAAACCACGCCGCCACCGTACAGCAGACGGTTGTCGGCGGTGAGACGGTAGTAATCCAGCAGGTAGTTGCAGTCTTCGACGCAGTAGTTGTTGGTGATCAGGCTACGCGCCTGCTTCTCGGTCAGCGGTTCGGTGACGACGATCTGCGAGCCGCACGGCATGCTCTTGGCGGTCACGCGGTTGTCCAGGCCTTGCGGCAGATAGGCGTTGCCGGCGATCAGCAGGTACTTGGCGCGCACCAGGCCCTTGGCGGTGCGCACGACGTTCGGCTCGCCGTAGGTGATTTCCACGGCGGCGGATTGCTCGTAGATCTTGCCGCCGAGGCTGACGATGGCAGCGGCTTCGCCGAGAGCCAGGTTCAGTGGGTGGACGTGGCCGCCCTGCATGTCGAGCAGGCCACCGACGTAGGCGTCGGAGCCGACTTCGCGCTGGATGTCCGCCGCATCGAGCATCTTCAGGTTGCGGTTGCCGTAACGTTCCCAGTTGCGCTTCTGCTCGGCCAGGCCGTTGAGTTGTTTCTTGTTCATCGCCGCGAAGATGCCGCCCGGGCGGTAGTCGCATTTGATGTCGTATTGCTTGATGCGCGAACGGATGATGTCGGCGCCTTCGAAGATCATGCTGCCGAGGATTTCTGCGGTCTTGTCGCCGTAGCGCTCTTCGATCACGTCGACGTCGCGGCTGTAGGAGTTGACCAGTTGCCCGCCATTGCGGCCGCTGGCGCCGTAGCCGACTTTCGCCGCTTCCAGCACCGTCACTTTGTAGCCGGCCTCGGTCAGGAACAGCGCCGAGGACAGACCGGTGTAGCCGGCGCCGATGATGCACACATCGCAGTCCACCGCTTCTTCGAGAATCGGGAAGTCGATGACTTCGTTGCGGGTGGCGGCGTAGTAGCTGTTTACGTGTTGCTGTTTCATAGAATTCTCCGAGGGCCGCCATAAACCGGCGGCCGCCGTTCAATAAAGAGTCAGAGCTTGATCCAGGTCGCTTTCAGCTCGGTGTACTTGTCGAAGGCGTGCAGCGATTTGTCGCGACCGTTGCCCGACTGCTTGAAACCACCGAACGGCGCGGTCATGTCGCCGCCGTCGTACTGGTTGACCCACACGCTGCCGGCGCGCAAGCCACGGGCGAAGGTGTGGGCCTTGCTCAGGTTGCTGGTCCAGACCCCGGCGGCGAGGCCGAAGATGCTGTCGTTGGCGATCTGCAGCGCTTCTTCGGCAGTGTCGAAGGTGATCAGCGACAGCACCGGGCCGAAGATTTCTTCCTGGGCGATGGTCATGGCATTGGTCACGCCGTCGAAGATCGCCGGTTGCACGTACAGGCCACCGGTTTCTTCGAGGGTGCGTTTGCCACCGGCGATCAGTTCGGCGCCCTGCTCGCGGCCGATGCTGATGTAACGCAGGACGTTGTCGAGTTGACGCTGATCGACCACGGCACCGACGGTGGTCGCAGGGTCCAGGGCGTGGCCCGGTTTCCACGCTTGCAGCGCTTCCACCAGCAGCGGAATGAACTGGTCGCGGATCGAACGCTCCACCAGCAGGCGCGAGCCGGCGGTGCAGACTTCGCCCTGGTTGAAGGCAATGGCGCCGGCCGCCGCTTGTGCTGCCGCGCGCAGATCCGGCGCGTCGGCGAACACCACGTTCGGGCTCTTGCCCCCTGCTTCGAGCCAGACACGTTTCATATTGCTTTGGCCGGCATAAATCATCAGTTGCTTGGCAATCGCCGTGGAGCCGGTGAAGGCCAGCACGTCGACGTCCATGTGCAGCGCCAGCGCCTTGCCGACGGTGTGACCGAAACCCGGCAGGACGTTGAACACGCCTTTTGGAATACCGGCATCCAGCGCGAGTTGCGCGATGCGGATGGCGGTCAGCGGCGACTTCTCCGAAGGTTTGAGAATGAACGAGTTGCCCGCGGCCAGGGCCGGGGCGAATTTCCAGCTGGCCATGATCAGCGGGAAGTTCCACGGCACGATGGCCGCGACCACGCCGGAGGGCTCGCGGGTCACCAGGCCGAGTTGATCGTGGGGCGTGGCGGCGACTTCATCGTAAATCTTGTCGATGGCTTCGGCGCTCCAGCGGATCGCGTTGGCGGTCGCCGGGATGTCGATGCTCATGGAGTCGCTGATCGGTTTACCCATGTCGAGGGTTTCCAGCAGCGCCAGTTCTTCCTGGTGTTGCAGGATCAGATCGGCGAAGCGAATCAGGATGCGCTTGCGCTCGGCCGGGGCCTTGTTGGCCCAGACACCGGAATTGAAGGATTGGCGCGCGACTTCGACGGCGAGGTTGGCGTCGGCCTCATCGGTGCTGGCGACGGAGGCCAGGAAGCGGCCATCGACGGGGCTCAGGCACTCGAAGGTTTCGCCGCTGATGGCCGGGCGGTATTCGCCATTGATGAACGCGCGGCTTTCGAGGGTCAGGGACTGGAAGCGTTGTTCCCAGTCGTTGCGGGTGGTTGTCATTGTTTTAGCTCGACGAGGGGGAATTGGGGGTGCGTGTTTGACTTGGGATGGCTGCCCTCACCCTGGCCCTCCCGAAACGTCGGACCGCCCGGAGGGAGAGGGGACCGACCGAGTTGTCTCTGGAGCTGCAACGACCTGAATGACCGAGTCGATTATGGATTCGGCAAAGCAGGTTCAGGTCGCAGGATTTCCTGAGCATCCCCCGGTCAGTCCCCTCTCCCTCCGGGCGGTCCGACGTTTCGGGAGGGTTAGGGGTGAGGGGGTCTTGGCTTTTGAGGGCCTCAATCACACCGTATGCAGATACCAGTTGTACTCAAGGTCAGAGATCGAGTTCTCGAACTCGGCCAGCTCGCTTTCCTTGCACGCAACGAACACGTCGATGTACATCGGGTCGATGTAGCGGGCCATGACTTCGCTGTCGTCCAGCTCACGCAGGGCGTCGCGCAGGTTGTTCGGCAGGCTTTGTTCGTTCTGCTCGTAGCTGTTGCCTTCGACCGGGGCGCCCGGCTCGATTTCGTTGGTCAGACCGTGGTGGATACCGGCCAGCACCGAGGCCATCAGCAGGTACGGGTTGGCATCGGCGCCGGCAACGCGGTGTTCGATGCGCACAGCGTCCGGTGAACCGGTCGGTACGCGCACGGCCACGGTGCGGTTGTCGATGCCCCAGCTCGGCGAGTTCGGTACGTAGAACTGCGCGCCGAAGCGGCGATACGAGTTGACGTTCGGGCAGAGAAAAGCCATTTGCGCAGGCAGGGTCTCCAGCACACCGCCGATCGCGTGGCGCAGCGCGGCGTTCTGCTCGGGATCCTCGCTGGCGAAGATGTTGTTGCCTTCTTTATCCAGAATCGAAATGTGTACATGCAGACCGTTGCCCGCCTGGCCCGGATACGGCTTGGCCATGAAGGTGGTGTCCATCTCGTGGTCGTAGGCGATGTTCTTCACCAGACGCTTGAGCAGCACCGCGTAATCGCAAGCCTTCACCGGGTCGGAGACGTGGTGCAGGTTGACTTCGAACTGCGCCGGGGCGCTTTCCTTGACGATGGCGTCGGCAGGGATGCCCTGCTCTTTCGCGCCTTCGAGGATGTCTTGCAGGCAGTCGACGTATTCGTCGAGATCGTCGATCAGGTAGACCTGAGTCGACACCGGGCGCTTGCCCGACACTGGCGAGCGTGGCGACTGCGGACGGCCGTTCACGTTGTCCTGGTCGATCAGGTAGAACTCCAGTTCGAACGCGGCGCAGATGGTCAGGCCCAGTTCGTCGAACTTGCGCACCACATTGGCCAGCACTTCACGCGGGTCGGCGAAGAACGCCTCGCCTTCCAGTTCATGCATGGTCATCAGCAGTTGGGCGGTCGGGCGCTTCTGCCACGGCTCGATGCTCAGGGTGCCGGGGATCGGGTAGCAGATGCGGTCGGCGTCGCCGATGTCCAGGCCCAGGCCGGTGCTTTCCACCGTGGAGCCGTTGATGTCGAGGGCAAAGAGCGAGGCCGGCAGGTTGATGCCTTTCTCGTAAACCTTATGAAGACTGGTGCGCTCGATGCGCTTGCCGCGCACCACACCGTTCATGTCTGCAATCAGAAGGTCGACGTACAAAACCTCAGGATGTTTCTTAAGGAATGCGTTTGCTTCGTTGAGTTGAACGGCACGCAGAGGGACCGACATGATGCACCTATTTAGCTGTTAATTATTATGTTCACTGCTGTTTCGCCGAGCCAGTCAACCCGAACGGCAAAGTGAAGTCAATAGCGAACACCTGGCCGTTCAGCGTTTATTTTTCGGGCTTTTTTTAACACTTGCGTGCCAAAGCAGGCGCCAGATAGCCGCGCTTGATGAAGATTGGATGAACGGCGTTTAGAATTTTTTACATGGCAGTTGTTAATTAAAATAAACGCGGCTAAGCTCCGGAAAAGCTCGTTCAAGTGTCAAACTTCGAGGTGAATAAAAATGGCATTCAAGCCATTGATCGGCGTTACTGCGTGCGTCAAACAGATTGGCCTGCACCCCTATCACATCAGCGGCGACAAGTACGTGCGCGCTGTCAGCGTTGCGGCGCTGGGGTTGCCGGTGGTCATTCCTTCCCTTGGCAAACTGACTGAAATCGACGACCTGCTCGGTCAGCTCGACGGTCTGCTGCTGACCGGCTCGCCTTCCAACGTGGAACCTTTCCACTATCAAGGCCCGGCCAGCGCTCCCGGCACGGATCACGATCCGGCGCGGGATGCCACCACCCTTCCCCTATTGCGTGCAGCCATCGCGGCGGGCGTTCCGGTACTCGGCATCTGCCGGGGCTTCCAGGAAATGAACGTGGCGTTCGGCGGCAGCCTGCACCAGAAGGTGCATGAGCTGCCGGGCATGCTCGACCATCGCGAAGCCGACAGCCCGGACGTCGCCGTGCAATACGCACCGGCCCACGCCGTCCGTGTATTGGCCGGCGGCGTGTTCGAAGCGCTGGAGTTGCCGGGCGAGTTCCAGGTCAACTCGATCCACAGCCAGGGCATCGACCGCCTCGCCCCCGGCCTGCGTGCCGAAGCCGTGGCGCCGGATGGCCTTATCGAGGCGATCTCGGTCGAGCACAGCCCGACCTTCGCCCTCGGCGTGCAATGGCACCCGGAATGGCAAGTGCTGGACAACCCGAACTACCTGCGGATCTTCCAGGCGTTCGGCGAGGCTTGCCGGCAACGGGCGGCGCGACGCGACAAGCGCTGACAACGGCGAAAACCAGACAACGATTGACTGCCCCCACGGGTCGGCGGGTGCGCGTTTGCGCATCCGTCATCCGTGAAAACAACAAACCGCAATAACAACAAGTACGACCAGGCAGCCAGGACGGCGGCGCCGCTCAGGCCCAGTGGTACGGGAAAGGTCAGTCAGGTAGCGCGATTCATGTGGGAGCGGGCTTGCCCGCGAAAGCGGTGTGTCAGGCGACAGCAGTGCCGGATGTTCCGGCCGCTTCGCGGGCAAGCCCGCTCCCACAGGTTCCTCGACACACCTGACTGAAGCGCCCGACTCAGGCTTGCAATCCACTTAAGCCCGGCCACGTTGGCCCGGCGACTGAAACCTGTTGGGAGTTTCACATGGCAAACGCCTCCAGCACTTACAGGAAGGCTCTTGAAGGTCATCAGCAACCGAAAAAGGTTCTGGTGAAAGTCGATCGCGTCACCAAGAAATTCGACGAAACCACGGCGGTGGACGATGTGTCCCTGGAGATCCATCAGGGCGAAATCTTCGCCCTGCTCGGCGGCTCCGGTTCGGGCAAATCGACCCTGCTGCGCATGCTCGCCGGTTTCGAGCGCCCGACTGACGGGCGGATTCTGCTCGACGGCGTGGACATCACCGACATGCCGCCGTACGAGCGGCCGATCAACATGATGTTCCAGTCCTACGCGCTGTTCCCGCACATGACCGTGGCCCAGAACATCGCCTTCGGCCTCAAGCAGGACCGTTTGCCGGCCAGCGAAATCGACGCCCGCGTCGAAGAGATGCTGCGTCTGGTTCACATGACCCAATACGCCAAGCGCAAGCCGCATCAACTGTCCGGCGGTCAGCGCCAGCGTGTCGCCCTCGCCCGCTCCCTGGCCAAGCGCCCGAAGCTGCTGCTGCTCGACGAGCCGATGGGCGCACTGGACAAAAAGCTGCGTTCGCAAATGCAGCTGGAGCTGGTTGAGATCATCGAGCGCGTCGGCGTGACCTGCGTGATGGTGACCCACGACCAGGAAGAGGCCATGACCATGGCCGAGCGCATCGCAATCATGCACCTGGGCTGGATCGCCCAGATCGGTAGCCCCGTGGACATTTATGAAGCGCCGGTCAGCCGCATGGTCTGCGAATTCATCGGTAACGTGAACGCCTTCGACGGCACCGTGGTGGAAGACCTGGAAGGTCACGCGATCATCCATAGCCCGGACTTGCAGCAGAAGATCTACGTCGGCCACGGTGTCAGCACCTCGGTGCAGGACAAGTCGATCACCTACGCGATCCGCCCGGAAAAAATGCTGGTCAGCACGCTCAAGCCAGAGGCCCGCTACAACTGGTCCGAAGGCAAGGTGCATGACATCGCCTACCTCGGCGGCCACTCGGTGTTCTACGTCGAGTTGCCCGGCGGCAAGGTCGTCCAGTCGTTCATGGCCAACGCCGAACGCCGGGGCGCGCGGCCGACCTGGGACGACAAGGTCTACGTCTGGTGGGAAGACGACAGCGGCGTGGTACTGCGCTCATGAGAACCTTCAATCAGCAATGCCTGCGCCTGGTGCCCAGCGGACGCAAGTTGGTTATCGGCATCCCGTTCATCTGGCTGTTCCTGTTCTTCATGCTGCCGTTCTTTTTGGTGATGAAGATCAGCTTCTCGGAAGCCGCGCTGTCGATCCCGCCCTACACCGAGATCTACACCTACGCCGAACAGAAATTCCAGCTCCTGCTGAACATCGGCAACTACAGCATGCTCGGCGAAGACGAGCTGTATCTGTCGGCCTACCTCGGCTCGCTGAAGGTCGCCGCACTGAGCACGCTGATGTGCCTGGTGATCGGTTTCCCGATGGCCTACGCGATCACCAAGGCCAGCAAGGAAGCGCAAAACGTCCTGCTGCTGTTGATCATGATGCCGACCTGGACCGCGATCCTGATCCGCGTCTATGCGTGGATGGGCATCCTCAGCAACAACGGTCTGCTCAATGCGTTTCTGATGTGGACCGGGCTGACGGATCACCCTGTCGAAATCCTCAACACCAACACGGCGGTGTACATCGGCGTGGTGTATGCATATCTGCCGTTCATGGTGCTGCCGCTGTACGCCAACCTGGTGAAACACGACGGCAGTCTGCTGGAAGCCGCGCAGGACCTGGGTTCGAGCAATTTCAACAACTTCTGGAAAATCACCGTGCCGCTGGCCAAGAACGGCATCATCGCCGGCTGCATGCTGGTGTTCATTCCGGTGGTCGGCGAATTCGTGATTCCGGAGCTGCTGGGCGGTCCGGAGACGCTGATGATCGGTCGCGTGCTGTGGCAAGAGTTCTTCAATAACCGCGACTGGCCGGTGGCGTCCGCCCTGGCGGTGGTGATGCTGCTGATCCTGATTGTGCCGATCCTGCTGTTCAACCGCAGCCAGGCCAAAGAGATGGAGGGACGGGGATGAAACGCTTCGGATTTTCTAAGTTCATGCTGATCTTCGGCCTGACGTTCATTTATCTGCCGATGCTGATCCTGGTGATCTACTCGTTCAACGCCTCGAAACTGGTGACGGTGTGGGGCGGCTGGTCGGTGAAGTGGTACGCCGGGCTGCTCGACAACACGCAACTGATGGGTTCGGTGGTGCGCTCGCTGGAAATCGCCTGCTACACCGCCGTCGCGGCGGTGGCGCTGGGGACACTGGCGGCGTTCGTCCTGACCCGCGTGACACGCTTCAAGGGCCGCACGCTGTTTGGTGGTCTGGTCACCGCGCCGCTGGTGATGCCGGAAGTGATCACCGGTCTGTCGTTGTTGCTGCTGTTCGTGGCGATGGCGCAACTGATCGGCTGGCCGCAAGAGCGTGGCATCGTCACGATCTGGATCGCCCACACCACGTTTTGTGCCGCCTATGTCGCGGTGGTAGTCTCCGCCCGCCTGCGTGAGCTGGATCTGTCGATCGAAGAAGCGGCGATGGACCTGGGCGCCAAGCCGTTCAAGGTGTTTTTCCTGATCACCATTCCAATGATCGCGCCGTCGCTGGCGGCGGGCGGCATGATGTCGTTCGCCCTGTCGCTGGACGATCTGGTTCTGGCGAGCTTCGTCTCAGGGCCAGGTTCAACGACCCTGCCGATGGAAGTGTTCTCGGCGGTGCGCCTGGGCGTGAAACCTGAGATCAACGCCGTGGCGAGCCTGATTCTGCTGGCGGTGTCGCTGGTGACCTTCCTGGTCTGGTACTTCGGCCGCAAGGCAGAAGCCAACCGCAAGCGGGCGATCCAGGAAGCCATGGACCAGACCGCCAACGAGTCGTGGCAACAGCCGCAACGGGCGGCCACTGCAGCCTGATACGTGATGTTTTCGTGGCGAGGGAGCCCGCTCCCCCGCTACGGACTTCTGCTTTGTGTTTTTGAATGGCTTTTGAATAAAAAGAATGGAGTTGTACCGATGAAAATGTTTGGCAGGACTCTGCTGACACTGTCCTTAATGGGCGCAATCGCCACGGGCGTCCAGGCCAACGACAAGGTGCTGCGCGTTTACAACTGGTCGGACTACATCGCCCCGGACACCGTCAAGAAGTTCGAGGACGAGACCGGGATCCAGGTGACCTATGACGTGTTCGACAGCAACGAAACCCTCGAGGCGCGTCTGCTGGCGGGCAAATCGGGCTACGACATCGTGGTGCCGTCCAACAGTTTCCTGGCCAAGCAGATCAAGGCCGGGGTCTATCAGACGCTGGACAAATCGAAACTGCCGAACTGGAAGAACCTCAACCCGGTGCTGCTGAAAAACGCCTCCGCCAGTGACCCGGACAACGCCCACGCGTTTCCGTACATGTGGGGCTCGATCGGCATCGGTTTCAACCCGGCCAAGGTCAAGGAAGTGCTGGGCGCCAACGCCCCCACCAACTCCTGGGACCTGCTGTTCAAACCGGAGAACGCCGAGAAGCTGAAAGCCTGCGGCATCAGCTTCCTCGACTCGCCGACCGAAATGCTCCCGGCCGCCCTGCACTACCTGGGCTACCCGGTGAACGACAAGGACAAGGCGCACATCGCCGAAGCCGAAGCGCTGTTCATGAAGATCCGCCCGTCGGTGGCGTATTTCCATTCCTCCAAGTACATCTCGGACCTGGCCAACGGCAACATCTGCGTGGCGGTCGGTTACTCCGGTGACGTGCTGCAGGCCAAGGCCCGCGCGCAGGAATCCGGCAACAAGATCGAGATCGACTACAGCATTCCCAAGGAAGGCGCCGGCAGCTTCTACGACATGGTCGCGATCCCGCGTGATGCCGCCAACGTCGACAACGCCTACCTGTTCATGGACTTCCTGATGCGCCCGGACATCATCGCCGAAGTCACCAACAGCATCGGCTACAGCAACGCCAACGCGGCCGCCACACCACTGGTGGACGAAGCAATCCGCAACGAACCGGCGTCATACCCTTCGCAAGCGGTGATGGCGACGTTGTACGCGGTGCCGGATCAGCCGATCGCCACCCAACGGATCATGACCCGGGGCTGGACGCGGGTGAAGTTGGGTAAATAACGGTTCGAAAGAACGGTGGGAGCAAGCCCACTCCCACATTGCTGGACGATCAACCGAAAAGATTTCCCGTTCACGCAGCGCCTTACCACCGCTGCACCCTCCTCTGAACGGCCTCACCTGGCTCCCTCGGCTCAGGTGAATTCAGGCGCCCTCGGGCGCCTTTTTTTGTCGGCTCAGGTCAGCGGCCAATCGGCCAGTGCCCGATAGCGCCCCTTGTGGGATTCGAACAGCACGAAGCGTTCGGCACGCAGGAAGAACTCCGGCGGCGTCGCGGATTCCGGTTCCGGCGCGCGGAAGTCCCGGGCCAGGGTCAAATGCGGCCGGTACTCGCGCGTGGCCTCTTCAAAGCCGAACGGCAACATCGCCTGCTCCAGCGCATACACCAGCCGCAGCAGCCCTTGCGGTGCCTGCTCGGGCGCCAGGGACAACACCCCGGCACGGTGCCAGACCTGCAAGCGATCCAGCGAAATCTTCAACACCTCGCCCGAAGTGCGCACCTTGGCCGCCGACTCGCAGACCTCGGCAATCTGCGCCAGCGGCACCGCACCGAGAAACAGCAGTGTCAGGTGAAAATTGTCCGCCGGCACCGGTTTACCGCTTCTCAAGCCCAGCTCAGCACGCCACTGGGCAATCGCCTTGCGCTGCGCCGGTGGGCAGTCCAGAGCGAAAAACAGCCGCTTGAACGGTTGATCGCCATGCTTTGCGTCCGTCATGGGCGCGCTCCTTTCCGGGTGTCGATGGACCGATTCTACACGGCCCATTCTGGCGATCGGCGACACCTGTCTATAGTTCAAGGATTGCCATCAACCGGAGGACGTCATGCGCGAGATCCTCAGCAAAGAACCCTGGTGGGCCAGCCCGCCGCATCCCGGACAGAATGAAAACGAGCTGGAATGGGGCTGGCTGGTGCATTACAGCGAGGGCGAGCCGCGCTTCGAATTCGTCCATGAACGACCGACGGATGAAGAAATCCGCCTGCGCAAAAGCTGCCGGATCACCCCGTCGGTGGAGTGAGCCGGCCGTTGCCGAGGGGTTCAAGGTTCAATGAGGTATTTGAAGCCGCCGAAGATCATGCGCTGGCCGTCAAAGCCCATCGGATTGACGTCCGGTTGCATGCGCGGGTCCTCCATCATTTTTGCCATGCCGCTGTCGCGGGTGGCCTTGTCGGGCCAGATCAGCCAGCCGGATGACACGGTTTCACCCTCCTTGAGTTTTACCGCCATGGGGAACGACGTGACCTTGCCGTCCGGCACGTCATCGCCCCAGCATTGAACGACGCTCAGGGCGCCGTACTCCTTGAACAGTTTTGCCGCGACTTCGCAGTGTTTCGTGTACTGCGCAAGATTGGCGGTCGGAACGGGCGCCACGAAAATATCGATATAAGACATGTTCATTCTCCTTGCTGGGTCGGTTCGATCTGTGGGTTGATCGATTCCGGCGGCCGCCATTCGACACGATTGACGCCCAAACCGACCGACGGTTCGTCGCGCCCGCCCAGACTGCCCTCGACCTGCCCGGCGATGTGCAGCGTGCCGGCCATGACCCCGGTCGTCGGGTTTTGCAGCAGTTTCAGCCAGGCCTTGTCGAAAGTGTTGCCCAGGCTACTGCGGATCAATGCCTCGCTGTCGGGCCGGTCGTTGGCCTGGATGATCGCGCGTATGCCCGCCACGCCCACGGAAATCAGCGCCCCGGCGAGTTTCCCCGCCGCTGCCGCCACGGCACCGGCGGCGCCACGCGGGGCCATTTCCGCTTCCATGCGCTGGCTCGCACGCTTGGCGACCGGGGCCATGGTCGAGTCGGTCGACGCCACGCCTTTCGAACCGCCCGCGGTGTGAACCTTGTCGATCAGCGCGGCATAGGCCGGCAGCGTATTCAACGGTTCGGTGCTGACGACCTGATACAACGACGCGTCCCGCGCCGACGGTGGACCAAGGGCAATCGCTGGAATCTTTTGCAGGCGCCCGTTGAGCTGGGCAATCGGTACACCATGACGCTGGGCGATGAGCGGCATCTGCTGCGCCATCAGTTGCGCGTAGAACGCGGTGGACTGACCGAGGATCGCGTCCGGATCGATCTCCACCGCCACCGGCGCCAGCACCCTTTCCTGATATTGCTCAAGCAGATACGCCGCCAGACGCTTGGCCGATGCGTCCTGCTCGCCACCGGCGCTGATCGTGTACCAGCTGACTTTCATCGACAGCCATTCCTGGGTCCAGTAGCTGCTGAACCACGGGATGAAATTTTCTTCAGTTTGCTCGTAGACCCGAGTGCGCCAATGTTCCATCGAGCCACGGGCGAAAACCTTGACCTGTTCGGTGGCTTGCTGCGAGGCGCTGAGGATTTCCCGGTCGATCTGCTGCCAGGTCGCGGGTGATACCACCACCGCCGGCGCTGTCACCGGGGCCCGTGCCGAAGTGGCGCAGCCGGCCAGCAGAAACACGGCGGCGACCAGCAGCGCGCGCAGCTTCACGGGGCGGAGTCCTTCAAATGAGGAGGTAGCTGATTTGAGTATAGGAGTGAGTGGCGGGCCGTTTGTCCGGTCGCGTCAGGCGCCGTCAAACCCGGCACAGAACCCAACCATCATTGGCGTCGATATTCACCATCGCCACGATTGCCTTCCGCCGCAGGACCCAATGGCCCAGGATTGCCACATCCGAGACGCAACGAGGAGTTCACAGCATGATCACTACCGTCACCCTCGCCGTGAGTTTCCCGGTATTCGGCAGCAACTATTACGAGCAGCACCCCGTGCCACAAAAGACCCATGGGCTGGTGTTCAACGAAGATTTCGAAGATCTGCTGATGCCCGCCGCCAGCAATCATTTCAGCAATGAAGTGGTGGGCCTCAACGATCAGTTCCGCTTTCTGAGCGACATTCTTGCCACCCATTTGCTGGATATCGAGGCCTCGGCGCCTGCGCGATCCCGCGTCCAGGCAAGCGCTCACTTTTAATGCCCCTTGGAGGCGTCCCCGTGTGGGGGACGCCTTCTTTTTTTACTCAGTCATCATCCCGGTCGCGGTAGTAACGACGTCGGTCACGGCGGTCGTCATCGCGATCGTCCCAGCGCCGGTCGTGGTCGTAATAACGCCCGTGGTCGCGGTCGTAATGCCGGCCGTGGCGATAGTCATCATCAAAATCCGCCACACACCCGCCCAGCAATACGGCGGCAGAAACGGTCAGCAGCATCGTTGTAGCGTGCTTCATTCAACACTTCCCTAAAACCCAGGTCTTGACGACGGAAACGGTCAGCGCTGCCCTCGCCTTCGAGGCGCGGTGCGCGCAGCCGCAGATACGACCGGGCAAATGACTGATGATTCAGGGCCTGCCGACGACCGTTGGTCGGCTCGCTCCCGTGGCAGTGAGCTTGCCCCCGAAAGCGCTGTGTCGGCCGACTTGCAGGCTGCAAGTCCCCGCCCGTTCGCGGGCAGCCCGGCGCTCACAAAAGCGGCGCGTCACACCCTGGCGAAAATCCGCTTAAACCTTTTCCGTCTGCACAGAGTCACTCGTTGAAGAGACTGGCAACCATGCCGGCGCCCGCGCGGCTCAGTGCAGCCTGCCGCCCTGATCAGAGGAAGCCCAGCCATGAACGACCATGAACCCTCAACGCTCTCGCGACGCCGATTCCTGATTCTGGGCGTCGTCACCGCGACCGCGTTTGCGATGCCGCCCTTCATCAGCCTCAAGGCCTATGCGGCCACTCTGGAGCAACCGCCCATGGCCAAGGTCACGATCCAGGTCAACGGTCAGTCGCAGACCCTTGAAGTCGACACCCGCACCACCCTGCTTGACGCCCTGCGCGAACACCTGCACCTGACCGGCAGCAAAAAGGGCTGCGACCACGGTCAGTGCGGCGCGTGCACGGTGATTGCCGATGGTCGGCGGATCAACTCGTGCCTGACCCTGGCTGTGATGCAAAACGGCGTCGAGGTCACCACCATTGAAGGCCTCGGTCTGCCCGACAACCTGCATCCGATGCAGGCCGCGTTCATCAGGCACGACGGCTATCAATGCGGTTATTGCACACCGGGGCAGATCTGCTCGGCGGTGGCGGTGCTTGAGGAAATTCACCACGGCATCCCCAGCCACGTCAGCCCCAGCCTGACCGAGCCACCCAGGCTGAGCGCTGCGGAATTGCAGGAACGCATGAGCGGCAATATCTGCCGCTGCGGCGCGTACTCCAACATCATCGAGGCGATCAGCGAAGTCGCGGAGGTGCCGGCATGA
Organism: Pseudomonas botevensis; assembly: GCF_019145475.1. Taxonomy (GTDB): domain Bacteria; phylum Pseudomonadota; class Gammaproteobacteria; order Pseudomonadales; family Pseudomonadaceae; genus Aquipseudomonas; species Aquipseudomonas botevensis. Next base: position 10,293 of record NZ_JAHTKI010000021.1, on the reverse strand, counting down.
AAGCGTTCGATTACAGCCGTGCCGATTCCCCCGCCGCAGCCGCCGCGCTGGCCGCGCAGTTCGAGGGCGCCAGGTTCATTGCCGGCGGCACCAATCTGCTGGACTTGATGAAACTCGACATCGAGACGCCGCAGCACCTGATCGACGTCAATCACCTGGGCCTCGACCAGATCGACGCCACGCCCGACGGCGGCCTGCGCATCGGCGCGCTGGTGCGCAACACCGATCTGGCCGCCGACGCCCGTGTGCGCAAAGACTACGCGCTGCTCTCCCGCGCTTTGCTCGCTGGCGCTTCGGGCCAGTTGCGCAACATGGCGACCACCGCCGGCAACCTGTTGCAACGCACCCGCTGTCCGTACTTCTACGACACCGCCCAGGCCTGCAACAAGCGCAAACCGGGCAGTGGTTGCGCGGCGATTGGCGGGGTCAGTCGGCAACTGGGCATCATCGGTGTCAGCGCTGCCTGCATCGCCACTCACCCGAGCGACATGGCGATTGCCCTGCGGGCACTGGATGCTCAGGTCGAAACGATCAGCGCCGATGGCAGCACTCGCAGTATCGCCATGGCGGATTTCCATCAATTGCCGGGCGACACACCGCATGTCGAAACCAGCCTGGCACCCGGCGAACTGATCACCGCTGTGGCTCTGCCGCCACCCGTGGGCGGCACTCACGTTTATCACAAGGTCCGCGACCGCGCGTCATACGCTTTTGCGCTGGTTTCAGTCGGGCTGATCCTGCAAAAGGACGGCGGCGGCCGCATCGCCGTCGGTGGCATCGCGCCAAAACCCTGGCGGGTCGAAGCGGCGGAAGCGCTGTTGCCTCAGGGCGCCAAAGCGGTCAGCACCCGCTTGCTCGACGGCGCCACGCCCACCCAGGACAACCAATTCAAAGTGACCCTGGTCGAGCGCACACTCGCCTCGGTGCTGGCCCAGGCGAGGGACGACGCATGAAATTCGACACGCCCGCCACCCGCAATCCGATCGACCAGTTGAAGGTCGTCGGCAAAGCCACCGATCGTATCGAAGGCCCGTTGAAAACCAGCGGCCAGGCGCCGTATGCCTATGAACAACATGAAGCGGTAAAACATCAGGCCTATGGCGTCATGGTCGGCTCGACCATCGCCAAAGGTCGCATCGCCAACATTGATCTTGCCGAGGCCAAGGCCGCGCCGGGGGTGCTGGCGATCGTCACCGCTGCCAACGCCGGCAAGCTCGGCAAGGGCAAATACAACGCCGCGCATCTGCTCGCCGGCCCGCAGGTGCAGCACTATCACCAGGCCGTGGCGTTGGTGGTCGCCGAGACGTTCGAACAGGCTCGCGCTGCCGCGCAGTGCGTCAAGGTTGACTATGAGGCCACCAAGGGCGAGTTCGATCTGGCCAGCGTGCGCGACCAGGGCGTCGAACCCAAGGACGAAATGCCCGACGTCCGCCACGGCGACTTTGCGGCGGCATTCGCGGCGGCGCCGGTGCAGTTCGATCAGACCTACACCACGCCGGATCAGTCCCACGCCATGATGGAGCCGCACTCCACGCTGGCCGCATGGCAAGGCGATCAACTGACCCTGTGGACCTCGAACCAGATGGTCGCCTGGAGCGTCGGCGACATCGCCGCCACCCTGGGTCTGCCCAAGGAGAAGGTCCGCCTGATCTCGCCCTACATCGGTGGCGGCTTCGGTGGCAAGCTGTTCATCCGCGCCGATGCAATCCTCGCCGCTCTTGGCGCACGCCTGGCCGGCCGACCGGTGAAAGTCGCGCTGACCCGGCCGCAGGTCGCCAACAACACCACCCACCGCCCCGCCACCATTCAACGGATTCGCATGGGTGCCACGGCGGACGGCAAACTCACCGCCATCGCCCATGAAGGCTGGTCGGGTAATCTGGCCGAGGGCAAGGTCGAGCTGGCGGCACAGCCGAGCCAGTTGCTCTATGCCGCCGAAAATCGTCTGGTGAGCATGCGCCTCGCGCCGCTGGACCTGCCGGAAGGCAATGCCATGCGCGCGCCCGGGGAAACCCCGGGGCTGATGGTGCTGGAAATCGCCATGGACGAGATGGCGGAAAAACTCAAACTCGATCCGATCCAGTTCCGCATCCTCAACGACACCCAGGTCGACCCGGTGAAAACCGAGCGACCATTCTCCCAGCGCCACCTGATCGAATGCCTGCAAACCGGCGCCGAACGCTTCGGCTGGGATAAGCGCAACGCACAACCGGGCAGCCGTCGCGAAGGTCGCTGGCTGATCGGTATGGGCGTGGCGGCGGCGATTCGCAACAATCTGCTGGTGAAGTCCGGCGCGCGGGTGCGGCTGGAGCGCAACGGCAAAATCACCGTGGAAACCGACATGACCGACATCGGCACCGGCAGCTACACGATCATCGCGCAGACGGCGGCCGAGATGATGGGCGTGGGTCTGGAAGAGGTGGTGGTGCATCTGGGCGATTCGAGTTTTCCGGTGTCGTCCGGCTCCGGTGGGCAGTTCGGTGGCAACTGCTCGACTGCCGGGGTGTATGCGGCGTGCGTGAAACTGCGTGAGGCCGTAGCGGCGAAACTCGGCATGAGCCAGGGCGAAGCCGAGTTTATCGACGGCCATGTGCGCCTCGGCAGCAAAAGCCTGCCGTTGCGCAACGCCGCGCAGGATGCGGCGCTGGAGGCCGAGGACAGTATCGAGTTCGGCGACCTTGCCAAGCAGTATCAGCAGTCGACGTTCGGCGCGCATTTCGCCGAAGTCGCGGTGGATGCAGCGACCGGTGAAGTGCGGGTACGGCGCATGCTCGCGGTGTGCTCGGCCGGCCGGATTCTCAACCCGAAATCCGCGCGCAGCCAGGTGATCGGCGCCATGACCATGGGCGTCGGGGCGGCATTGATGGAGGAGCTGGCGGTGGACAAGCGGTTGGGCTTCTTCGTCAACCATGACCTGGCGGGGTACGAGGTGCCGGTACATGCCGACATTCCGCATCAGGAGGTGATTTTCCTCGATGAGACGGACCCGGTTTCATCGCCGATGAAAGCCAAGGGAGTAGGAGAACTGGGAATTTGCGGCGTGAGCGCGGCAGTGGCGAATGCGATCTATAACGCGACGGGGGCCAGGGTACGGGAATACCCGGTGACACTGGACAAGATTATGGGGGCTTTGCCGGAGATGGTCTGAGGGTGTGACGCTGAAATCGGGTGAACCCTTTTGTCCTCATCGAACGCCGCCCGCCCAGTCCTCTCCCGGGGGAGAGGGCTGGGCTAAGAGCCTTATTCGGTACGCGGATACTGCGCCTCCCCCACCTGCTCCATCCACTCCACCACGCTCCCGTCCAGCACTTCGGCAATCGCGATATGGGTCATCGCCGTCGTCGCTGCCGCGCCATGCCAATGCTTCGCCCCCGGCGCAATCCACACGGTATCGCCCGGCTGAATACGGCGAACCGGCTGCCCCCACTCCTGTACAAACCCCGCACCGGCCGTGACGATCAGCGTCTGCCCCAACGGGTGGGTATGCCACGCCGTACGCGCGCCTGGTTCGAAGGTCACGGTCGCACCACTGACCCGAGCGGCGTCAGTGCCCTTGAACGGCGCATCGACCCGCACCGTGCCGGTAAACCAGTCCGCCGGCCCCTTGGCCGACGGTTGCGAACCATTGGGCGTGACCGTCACGCGTGGCGTTTCATTGGCCTGCACCTCGCCCGCGAGCAGGGAAAGGGTCAGCGCCGAAGCGGCAATCGGGTTCATGGCATGTCTCCAGAGTCTGATGAATACACCCGAGCACTTTAGCGAGCCGTACTCTTCAGATAATCGACTAGAATTCGAAAAAACTTATGCAGGACACTCATCAATGCTTCGGGAAAACGCCAGCGACCTTCTCGCCTTCCTCGCCGTGGCGCGGGAGCGCAGTTTCACCAAGGCAGCGGCCAGGCTCGGCGTCTCGCAATCGGCGCTCAGCCATACGATTCGCAGCCTCGAAGCGCGCCTCGGCCTGCGCCTGCTGACCCGCACCACGCGCAGCGTGTCCCCCACCGAGGCCGGTGAACATCTGCTGCAAACCGTTGGCCCGCGTTTCGAGGAGATCGAACTGGAGCTGGCGGCCCTGAGCAACCTGCGCGAAACCCCGGCCGGGCGGATTCGCATCAGCGCAACCGATCATTCGCTGGACTGGCTGCTGCGCCCGGTGCTGCAAACGTTCCTGCCCCAATACCCGGACATCGCCGTCGAGGTCTGCTGCGACTACGGCTTCGTCGATATCGCCGGGCAAGGCTTCGATGCCGGCGTGCGCCTGGGCGAAGACGTGGCGCAAGGCATGATCGCCACCCGCATCGGCCCGGACATGCGCATGGCGGTGGTCGGCTCGCCGGCCTACTTCGACCGGCATCCGCCGCCGACAACCCCACGGGAGCTGACCGGACACGCCTGCAACAACCTGCGTCTGCCGACCAATGGCGGCTTGTACAGCTGGGAGTTCGAGAAGGACGGCGAAAGCCTCAAGGTGCGGGTTTCCGGGCAGATCACCCTCAACGGCGTCTACCCCTTGCTTGACGCGGCGCTCGACGGTTTCGGTCTGAGCTACATTCCGGAAAACGTCGTCGCCCCTTATCTGGCGGACGGACGTCTGCGACAAGTGCTGGAGGATTGGTGCCCGGCATTTTCCGGTTACCACCTGTACTACCCGAGCCGGCGCCAGGCCGCGCCAGCCTTTGCGCTGCTGCTGGAGGCGCTGCGTTATCGCGGCCGCTAACTCACCAGCGCAATCAACTGCTGGCGCTGCGCATCAGTCAGCATCAAGCCGAACCCGGCGCCCGCGTTGTCGGCCATGTAGCGCGGATTGCCGGTGCCGGGAATCACGCAGGTCACCGCCGGGTGCGCCAGCAGGAATTTCAGCGCCAGTTGCGGCCAACTGTTGACCTGCACCTGCGGCGCCCACCCCGGCAACGGCCTGCCCTTGAGCTTCGTGAGCAGATCACCACCGCCAAATGGCCGGTTGCAGATCACCGCCACCCCGCGTTCGCGGCACAGCGGCAGGATGCGTTTTTCGACACCGCGATCGTCGAGGGCGTAGTTGATTTGCAGGAAATCCAGCGGCTCGGCTTTCAGCACCGCCTCGACCTCCTCGTAAGCCGAGGACGTGTAGTGAGTAATGCCAATGTAGCGAATGCGTCCCTGCGCTTTCCACTCGCGCAGGGTCGGCAAGTGGGTTTGCCAGTCCAGCAGGTTGTGGATCTGCATCAGATCGATGCGCTCGGTGCGCAGCAGGCTGAACGAACGCTCCATCTGCGCGATGCCCTCCTGGCGGCCGCGCGTCCACACCTTGGTCGCCAGGAACGCCGGTGAGCGCGGCTCATGGATCGACAGCAGCTCGCCCGTGGTTTCTTCGGCGCGGCCGTACATCGGCGAGCTGTCGACCACCGTGCCGCCCTTTCGGAACAACTCGCTGAGCACCGCCGGCAGCTGTTTGTAGAGCGGATCGCCGGGGGCGACATCGAAACCGCGATAGGTGCCCAATCCCACCAGCGGCAGCGGCTCGGAGCTCGAAGGGATGGGGCGGGTCTGCATGGTCTGGTCTCCTGTGCCGCTCGGCGACGTGGCAATGGCCAACGTCCGATCAAAGGTGACGACCGCCGAAACCCCGGCAGCCAGAGTCAGAAGGTGACGGCGGGAATAACCCTGAGTGTGGCTCATGCCCGCGCTCCTGCTGCGTGGAACTGTTGCGCCTTGTGTATCGCGGCCGCTGCGCCAGATCGCTGGACTACACTGCGACGACGAACCTCCGCGTCCCGATAAAGTTAGCCGAATGTCACGAACCCTGTTGTCACTCGTCGTTTTGCTCGTCGCCGTTTACCTGCTGCTGTGCGCGGGGCTGTTCGTGTTTCAGCGTTCGTTGATCTATTTCCCGTCGTCCGGCGCAGCGGTTTCAGCGGACGCCCGGCTGACCCTGTCGATGCCGGATGCCGAGATTCAGGTGATTACCCGCGCGCACTCCGGGTCGAGGGCACTGATCTATTTCGGCGGCAATGCCGAAGACGTGTCACGCAATCTGCCAGGGTTCGCCGAGGCGTTTCCCGATTACGCGCTGTATCTGCTGAATTACCGGGGATTTGGCGGCAGCGGCGGCTCGCCGTCAGAGGAAGCGATCGCGCAGGACGCTCTGGCGCTGTTCGATCAGGTGTACGCCAGCCATCCGCAGATTGCCCTGGTCGGGCGCAGTCTCGGTTCCGGGGTGGCGGTACGGCTGGCGAGTCAACGGCCGGTGGCGCAACTGGTTCTGGTGACGCCGTACAACAGCCTCGCCGAACTTGCCGTCCAGCACTATCCGTGGGTGCCGGTGAACTGGCTGCTCAAGGATCGTTACGAGTCGGGTCAATATGCGGCGCATATCCGCGTGCCGACCCTGTTGCTGGCGGCCAGCGATGATGAAGTGATCCCCCGGGCCAGCACGGAACGGTTGCTGGCGCATTTTCCCAAGGGCGTGGCAACGCTGCGGGTAGTGCCGGATTCAGGGCACAACTCGATATCCGAGCGGGAGCAGTATCTGCAGTGGATGGAGGATGTGTTGAATCGGTGACACACCAGTCGTCGGCTTGCCCAAAAGGCCATTATTGAACCCGTGAACCAAGTCCAAAAACACCAGTCCTACCCGCGCCGTGTTCTGCGGTTCATCCCCTTTCAGCATTGTCCTTTTCAGAGTCGCCCGTCCCATGCGCCACGTCGTTCGTTCGTCTCGCGTCATTTCGCTGTGCCTGCTGATCCTTTCGCCCCTGCTCGCTGACACCGCCCACGCCAGCGCCGAGCGACAACTGGTGGCCGCCATCAACGACTATCGGGCACACCCGCAACGCTGTGACCGGCGCCCCGCCCAGCGCCTGGCGCCACTGGCCCTGAACTCGAACCTTGCATTGCCGATTGGCTATGGCTACGGCGGTGGCATGCGTGAGGCACTGAAATCGTCCGGGTATGCGGCGGTGAGCGTGCGCAGCATCCGCATTGTCGGGGCCGAGGACGCCGAAGACGCCTTCGACCTGCTGCAAAGCGATTATTGCGGCGCCCTGCTGGATAGCCAGTACGCCGACATCGGCATCAGTCGCTCGCGCAATGAATGGCAAGTGGTGCTCGCGCAGCCGGTACTCGACCGTCGCACAGGCGACAACCGCAGCGTCGGCAAAGCGCTGCTGGCCGAGGTCAACGCCGCCCGCGCACGGCCACGGATGTGCGGACGCCAGCGATTCGCCGCTGCCCGCCCGCTGAGCTGGAACCCGGCGCTCGGCGCCGCCGCGCAGGGTCACAGCAAAGCCATGGCCTACGGCAACTACTTCGCCCATCGTGACCCGGACGGCGATATGCCGGCGGATCGCGCGCGGGCCGCCGGTTATCGTGGCCGGCAGATTGGCGAAAACATTGCTGCCGGGCAGAGTTCCCCAGGCAAGGCCATGGCCGGTTGGCTGGCGAGCCCCGGCCACTGCGCCAACCTGATGAACCCGATGTTCACCCAGGTCGGCGCCGGGTTTGCCAGTCAGGCGCGCAGTGATGAAGGGGTTTACTGGACAATGCTGTTCGGCGCGCCTTGATCGGCTCCGGGCACTTCAGTTACCTGGGGCGCCGAACGACCCGCACCCGGCCGCTCCCCCCGCCGCCGCAGTAAAAACGATCGCCGCCGTCCGCCTCCAGCCCCGATACGCCGATCCCGGTCGGCATCTTCAGGCTTTCCAGCACCTCACCGCTGCGCGGGTCGATCCGTCGCAGATCGCTTTCATCGCCCTCCCAGGTGCCGTGCCACAGCGCGCCGTCGACCCAGGTCACGCCCGTGACGAACCGGTTCGACTCCAGTGTCCGTAGTACCTCGCCCGTCTGCGGGTCGATCTGATGGATCTTGCGCTCGCGGTACTGCCCCACCCACAGAGAGCCTTCCGCCCAGGCCAGGCCCGAGTCATTGCCGCCGCCGGGGGCCGGGATGCTGTTGAGTACGCGGCCGGTGGCCGGGTCGATTTTCTGGATGCGGCTGTCGGCGATCTGGAACAGATGCGTGCCGTCGAACGCGGTGCCCGCGTCGGCGCCGACCTTGATGGCGCGGGTGGTTTCGCCGCTGGCCGGGTCCAGCGCATTGAGCTGGCCGTCACTGGCGAACCACACTTGCCGGCCGTCGAAGGTCACGCCGTGGACGTTGCCGATGCCGTCGAACGGGCCGTATTCGCGGAGCACTTCTGCGTTTGCCTGTTTCATGGTGCTTTCCTCGCTGATTGGAGCGTCCAGCCTAGCCATTGCCCAGAGACACCGGGAGTAACAAGATCGTCGCGAAACCCGGCACCGGCGGGGTCATCCAGCGTCGCGCACGGCCAAGACCGAACGCCTGCACCTTGCCGTCGAGCGCCAGGGTTTCCAGTGCCCGTTGCACCTGGCGCTGACTGTTGCCCAACGCCAGCGCCAGTCCGGAACTCGACCAGGCCTGACCGTCGGCGAGCAAGGCCAGCAGCGCCGCGTGCTTTTCCTCGACCGGCGGCGTGAGCAGCGCCACCTCGCTGGCGACCAGCGCATAACCGCGTGGCGTGGCGATGACGTTGCCAAGGGGCTCCAGCGCCGCGCGTAAACGTCCGATCTCGACCCGCAGACGGGCGCGGTGCGATTCATCGCTGAGTTTCAAACGAAAGGTGTTGGCGATCAGCACCGCTCGCGGCACATCCCCCGGCCAGGCTTCGGCGAGCAACCGGGCGAGGTTGAACAGCACCGGTCGGCTGGACAATGCGATGGTCATGCCGGCGCCGCGCACGCTGTAGCGGCAGGCGTCGACCACCAGGCCTGGCGAGTTAAACAACGCTTCGACCTGCTCCAGAATCACCGTTTGCGTTCGCCCCGAACGGATCAGATGCGCCGCCGGCGCGTCGAGCAGGCGCAGCGCATGCTCAACCTCCGCCGCCAGCGCTGCGATCCCGGACTGTTGCGCCGCGTGCCGCGCCCGAAGCAGCGTCGACCGGGCCTTGTGCGCCTGTACCCGGCGTAGCGCGAGTCCCGCCTCCATCAGTTCGTGAGCCGCACGCAAGGCTGGCGGCAACGGCGCGGGGTCCAGTTCGCCGAGCAACGCTTGCGCGGCATCCAGCTCGCCGATCAACAGCCAGCGGCGCGCCTGCAAATACCCCGCGTGCGCCGCATTCAACGGATCGCCATGCTCCTGCAGCACGCGCCGCGCGGCGTCCAGCGCCTTGACCGGCCACCCCAGATCCCGCGCCGCCAGCGCTACCTCGGCCTCGGCCACCACGCAGCGCGCACGGGACAGCGGCTCATTGGCGCCGAACGCCTTCACTGCCCGCTGCAACAAGCCCTTGGCCCGCGCCAGATCGCCAAGTTGAGCCATGGCGATGCCACGTAGCGCCAGCGCCGGCGGGTCTTCGCGCAGAGCGACGAAATTCAGCGCGGCCAACGGATCGCCCGCCGCGAGCGCCCGGCCGGCGGCGTTGATCAACGAGTCCATAGTGAGTTCATCCTGGCGGCTGCTCCCGTGCAGAGTCGTGTAATCGAGTTTAATCTCAGCGTCCGGATGCGTTTAAATTGCTTGATAGCACTTTGGCGTTCCTGCACCATCGGCAAAGCTTTTCCACGGAAGGAGTCAGGCATGCTGGACGCGAACGCTACCCACATCACCCTCACGCTCGAAGGCGCCTCCGCCGACCTGCAAGTCCTCAGCTTCACCGGTCGCGAAGCCCTCAACCAGCCCTTCCGTTTCGACATCGAACTGGTCAGCGCCCGTCCCGACCTCAAGCTCGAAGAACTCCTGCACAAGCCCGGCTGCCTGACCTTCGGCGCCACCGGAGAGGGCAAGATTCATGGTCTGGTGTACCGCATCGAGCAAGGCGACTCCGGCAAGACCCTGACCCGCTACAGCCTCAGTCTGGTGCCGCAACTGGCGTACCTGCGGCACAACCACGATCAGCAGATCTTCCAGCACCTCACCGTGCCGAAAATCATCGCCCAGGTGCTGGAGGATCGCGGGATTCTCGCCGATGCCTACAGTTTCCAGCTTGGCACCGAATACCCGGAACGCGACTACTGCGTGCAGTACGACGAGTCCGACCTGCATTTCATCCAGCGTCTGTGCGAGGAGGAAGGCATTCACTTCCACTTCCAGCACAGCAGCAGCGGCCACAAACTGGTGTTCGGCGACGACCAGACAGTGTTCCGCAAACTCAAACCGGTGAACTACCAGCAAGACTCCGGCATGGCCGCCGACAAACCGGTGATCAAGCGCTTCAACCTGCGCCTGGAAACCCGCACCAGCCGCGTCAGCCGCCGCGATTACGACTTCGAAAAACCGAAGATCCTGCCCGAAGG